>JAFABI010000070.1 GCA_023426125.1 Bacillota bacterium | reverse complement strand
ATTATCTGGTGGATATGACGAGAAGGTCACACCCGTTCCCATACCGAACACGGTAGTTAAGCTTCTCAGTGCTGATGATACTTGGCTGGTAACGGCCCGGGAAAGTAAGTCTCTGCCAGATTTATATTCCTCAATAGCTCAGCCGGTAGAGCATGCGGCTGTTAACCGCAGGGTCGTTGGTTCGAGTCCAACTTGAGGAGCCAGAATGCAGAAATAGCAGGAAACATAAAGTTTCCTGCTATTTCTGCATTTACGGGGTTTAAGTTTCCCTTACATACAATCCTCCCTGAGTGCCATTACAAATTTTTGTCGCTCCACTTCGAAAACGTCCAGACGCACATGGTATATCTCATTTAATACGTCGCTGTTAATGACTTTTTCAGCGTTCCCCGCCACAACGATCCTTCCTCCCTCCATGCCGATAATCTCGTCGCTGTAATGGATTGCCTGATTGATATCGTGCAGAATCATAACGGTGGTGATGCCAAGCTCCCGATTGAGCTTCCGTATCAGCCTCAGTACCTGAAGCTGGTAGCGGATATCCAGATAGGTGGTAGGCTCGTCCAAAAGCAGGATATCCGTTTTCTGCGCCAGTGCCATGGCAATCCACACCCTCTGGCGCTCCCCTCCCGACAGAGCCGAAATGGGGGTGTCGCCGTACTGATTTATATCGGTTATTTCCATGGCCCATTGGATGATTTCTCTATCCTCACGGCTATACTGCCTGTAAAACGAAGTATAGGGTGTCCGCCCATAGGCCACAAGCGTTCTGACCGTCACGTCCTGCGGCGCTGTGTTATACTGGTGCACAATTGCGACCTTTTTTGCAAATTCCTTTAACGGGGTCAGGCGGATATTTTTTCTGTCAAGATAGATGGCGCCGTCGGACGGGTTCAGATTTTTGGTCATCAGGTTAAACAATGTGGTTTTTCCGCAGCCATTGGGGCCTAAAATGCTTGTGACCCTGCCTTTTTCAATCTTTACGGAAACACAGCGGAGAACCTCGTTTTTACCGTATGAGAAAGATACGTTGTTAATTTCCATGGTGGCGTCCGCTCCTTATCAACAAGAATATGAAAAATGGCCCGCCTGCAACCGCCATAACAATCGAGGCGGGAATTTCCAGCGGATACAGAAGCATGCGTCCCACCGTATCAGCCAGCAATACGATAAAGCTGCCCAGCAGCAGCGAAAAGGGGATCAGTGCCTTGTGGTCCGAGCCGACAAACAACCTTCCAATATGCGGCCCGATCAGACCCACAAAGCCGATGACGCCGGCCACAGCTGTGGTAATGCTGGCCAGCAGCACTGCAATCACGGACACGAAAACGCGCATTCTCGTCACGTTTACGCCCAGGTTCCATATGGTCTTGTCCTCCAGGAGCAGCATATTGCAAGGAGCCGTGACAAAGCAGGCCGCCATCAGGCCGACAATGGCGTAAACAGCCAGCATCTGCACATCATCCCAAGTCTTCATGGTGATGTTTGCGTTTACAATAGAAGCCACGCCCGACTGTGTACCCCCTGTCATATAGCTGATAGCCTGGATCAAGCCGGTAAAGACCGCATTGACCGCGATGCCTACCAAAATCAGGCGCAGCGGATTGAGATTGGCCGACCAGGAAAGGCCATAGATCAGCATAAAGGCAACGATACCTCCCACGAAGGCAAAAACGGGGCTTATAAAATATAATGAGGGAAAAAGGAGGGTGACCAGCATGGCTGCAAAGCCTGCACCGGAGGAAACGCCAATGATGCCTGGGTCGGCCAGCGGATTTTTCATCACGGCCTGGAAAAGCACGCCGGACACCGCCATGGACGCTCCGGCCAAAAGGGCGATGATGATACGCGGAAATCGAAGATCCCAAATGATGGACACATTCTTGTCATACGCGATAAATATTCCGCGAAACAGTTCTGAGGGAGACACTTGCAGTCCGCCCAGATTAACAGATAAAAAGAACAGAATCAGGAGCATAATGCCCAGCGCAATAAAACCTGCGAATTTCTTCATCCCGTCACTCCCCGTACAACATGGTCTGAAGCTCGGTTAGAGCTTCCTGATATTCCAGGCTCGCGCTCATGTTGAAAATGTTGTAGTCCAGATCATATACCTCTCCGTTTTGCACCGCCCGGAAATGCTTCCAGATATCGTTTTCGGCAAACTCCTTTGCAAAGCTCTCCTTTACCTCCTCGGGCAGTCCGTGGGCGGCGCGCAGGATGATGTCCGGGTCGGTTTGCACGATGGCCTCGGTGTTTAAGTTCAAAAAGGCGTCGCTGCCTTCGGGGGCAAAGACATTTTTTCCCCCCGCCAGCTTCACAAGGTTTCCCACATAGGAGTTTTCCGTGGCAACCATATAGGCGCCGGGCAGGCCCATGAGCACAAGCACCTTTGGTTTTTCTTTGCCTTCCAACTGCCCGTTGTATTTCTTCATAAACACTTCATGTTCCGATAGGATCTGCGCTGCCTTGTCTTCGCGGGCGTACAGCCGGCCAAGCTGCTCGATGCTCTTAAGCATCCCCTCTACGCTCATCAGATTCATGAAGATGGAAGCCACTCCTATGCTCTCAAATTGGGGCTTGAGGTCGTATTGCAAGGCGTTGGGGCTAATGATGACTGTGGGGTTCAGGGACTTTATGATTTCCAGATCCGGGGACATGGGCAAACCTATACGTTTTACATCATCATAGCGCTCAGGCAGTTTAAAGGAGCTGTCCGGTACTCCTGCCAGATCAAGATCCAGCCGCTCCATAATCTTGCAGATAGATACTGAGGTAACGATAATGCGCGGCTCCTCCGGCATGCTGTCAGCCTGAGGGCTTTGTATGGCACAGCCTGTGAGGTTTAGCGCAAAAACCGCACACAGCATGGTCAGTACGGCGGAACTGATTTTCTTCATCTTTTTTTCCATTTTAATCTCCCCACGATGATAACCAGAGCGGCTGCCGCAACAACCAGTCCCAGGGCAATTGCCCATTCACGCGCGCCCCCGGTTTTCTCTTTATCTTTGTCTTTATTGTCAACCGTCATGGCGTCGCCTTCGGATGTGAAGCCAGCGATTCCAAGAACCTCTTCGGAGCCGCCTTCTTCTATCCCGGCACCTTCCTCATCCGTTTCGCTTCCGGCGGGAGAGGGGCTGGAGGTGTTAGTGTTAGACGATGAATCCATTACTTTGTCCATGCCGGCAGGTTCGCCGCTGCCGTCCGGAGTTTCCGGCGGGCTTTTTTCAGGCTGTGCGGTTGGAGTCGGTGCAGGCACAGCATTGCCCTGTGTGTCTGCGGAAGATGGAGCTGGAGTTGACGGGATAGTTGCCACCGGAGTGGTTGGCGTTTCCGGGGCCGGCGTTTCCTCCGCGGTGCTGTTAAAGGTTGTGAAGGCGCCTTCGTCTGCCTTCGCCGTGTCCATGTCGAGCCCGACAAAATAGGTTACATCCCGGTTCATGGGACCTACGAAAAACTGTGGCTTGATGAGCACATCCGGGGCAGGCAGTTCAAAGCGGAAATCCCTGGTGTTTTTCTCAGGGTTTTCTCCTGTAGTGGTATAGGACACTTCTTTGTATGTGTCGGCGTCGCCCTTGGTCTGTTGTACGAAAAAGTGGATGTCGGAGATAAAAGAAATGAGCTTGATGCGCATAGTGACGTAATGTTTTCCGCTTTCCAGTTCGTAGAGACTTTCCGGATAGGTGGCGTTGCGGCACATGCCCTCGCCGGTGGAGGTATCCCCGCCGTCGTCGGCGGCCCCCGTGTCGGGATTGACGTAATAGGTAGTGTTGGAGACGATATACGCGCCCTCTTCAAGCGCGGCGGCCATGATGTACACGCCGCCTGCAATAAATAGCAGAAATGCGGCTATGCCGCTCAATAATTTCCGTTTCATGTTTTTGCCCCTTCTTTATATGACCCGGCAGGCGGGAGGAGAGATAGACTCCTTACCCGCCGCCGTGTTTTCAGGTTCTGTCTTCCGGGATGTCAGCCGGCAAAGCCGAGGCTTCTTGCAAAGATCATTGCCGCTTCCGCACGCGTTATGGAATCCTGCGGGTTGAAGTTGCCTTTGTTGTCGCCCTTGAACAGGCCGGCCTTCTGCATGGCGAGGACTCCGTCCTTCGCCCAGGAGCTAATTTTCACGTCGTCGGCAAAGCCGGCCGCTGTTTCCGTCAGGGTATCGAGATCCAGTGTCAGCCGGAATTTCGGCCTGCTTTCACCCATCCCCTCGGGCACATAGACCTGGATGATGGTGGCCTTATTGATATCCGCAATGTCCAGGCTGATGCTCATGTTCTTCTTGTCGGCGGAAACCGTCCGGCTTACCTCGACAAAGCTGCCGTCCGCCTGCTGATATTTCAGTTCCTTGATCATGTCCATGGTGATGTACTCGGTACCGTGCCAGGTCATATTGAGCCTGACCTTTCCACTGGAAACAGTAAGTGTGGCGCGCTCGGTGAGGAACTGGTCCGCCATGGACAGCTCGTCGGAGTTCTCCTTGAGCGCCGTGGACTTCACGGTGTACAGGCCGTCACCAAGGCCGTTTTCCGTAGACACCGCGCTATTGTCTTTCAGTCCTGCAAAGGCCCTGTAATTGGCCAGCATGGTGGCCGCCTGCTCACGGGTGACAGTGGTGTCGGGGGCAAACTTGCCGTCGCCTATGCCTTTGACAATTCCGTTTTTCGCCGCCCACTCCACATAGGGTGCGTAATACTGCGCTGCGTCCACATCGCTAAAGGAAACCGTTGTATAGGTTGACGTGTCGATACCGTGCATCCTCCCGAGGATGGTCACAAACATGCTGCGGGTCATGGGAATGTCGGGGCTGAAGGCGGTATCGGACGTCCCCTTGAAAAGTCCCTTCCCGGCAACAAAAGCGATGGCGTCCTTTGCCCAATGGTTTGCCGTGTCGGTAAACACGGGAACACCTGTTTTTTCAAACGTTGCGCTGATGGTGTGGTCCGCTTTTACCTCCGTAAAGGTGTAAGTACTCACAGCGCCTGCCGAAGTGCCGTCCACAAGCACATCCTTGATCTTATAGCCTGCAGCCGGCGTGATGGTGAAGGTCTGGTCCGCGCTCTTTTTTACTTCCACTTCGCCGTTAGGACTGATGGTGCCGCCTTCACCCGCTGTGGCGGTGATGGTGTAGTCGCCTGCCGGGGGAGTTACTCCGCTGCCGAAGTCCACTTCGCCTTCTTCAAGGGAGCTCTCGTCAAATACAAGACGGAATACCTTGTAATCAGGTCCCATGTAGTCCGGCACCAGTACCCGCAGGTATACGTCGTCCAGACTGGAAACCGTCATTCTGGCTGTTAGCGTGTCCGCCGAATTGTCCCGGGAGCTGACGGCGTTGACCCAGCTTCCGCTGCTGCTTTTATACTGCAAAACCGTGATGTAACTCATCTTGATACCGGAGGACAGCTCAGCACTGCTTGACGTGCCGTACATCACGACAGCGACGGTGATCCTTTCGCCGGATACCCTCAGCTCTGCGGGTTCAAGGATGAACTGGTCCGCCATGGATCTGTCGTTGGAGAATTCCTGCAAGGCAGCCACCACGATGCTGTAGGTCCCATCGGCCAGGCCGTGGCTGTTGCCGGGGCTTCCCGGACCGCCTGGGCCTCCCGGGCCTGCGGATGTCGTGCCGATCAGCACATAGGTGCTAAGGTGGTCGGTATAGAAGGTTACAGTTTTGGCTGTCAAGTCAAAGGTCGCGTTCATATTGGTAAGTGCGCCTGTGGCAGGATTGTAATAGCAGAGCTTCCTGCTGTCAGCGCTCTGAAGGGCTGTTACCTGGGCATCTGTCAGACTGAAGGTGATTTTGATCCGTCCGCCCAGGTCGGAGATGCTTTGCGTGCCCAGCGTCAGGTTCAGATCGAAAGCGCCGGTCAACTCATCGTTGTCGGTGAGGATCTGCAAAACGGCAGTTTTTGTGTTTGAAGGGCTTTCGTTCGCCTTAAACTGCAGGGTAGCGCCGGAATTGTCCGCAAACATCCGGTTCAGATACTGCGCAGGGATGTTGAGGGAAGCGCCTCCGGTCACGATCCTCACGTTCTGCGTAGGATCGGATATGCCGGAAAGGTCATTCTCCGTCAGATCGATGGAGCCGTCGCCGTCATTATCGCCGATTTCATGGGCCGGTTCGGCGTCCGGATCGGGTTCGCCCACTGCGGCCAGGCCGCTCCAGTCCAGCCTGACCCTGGCAAACTGAGTGCCGCTGCCGGTGCTGAGAGCCTCCATCACAGGAACATAGACCTGGACATAGGTATATTCCGACTCCAATTCCACCGGGATGGACACCTCTTTGGGATACGCTTTCCCCTTGACGTTTGCGTCAGTGCCGGTATCCGGGTGGTTGAAGGAATCCCACACGCCGTCATAGCTGCTGATTATCGCGGCGTCGGTCAGGTCCGCGCTTTCGATGCCGCCAAGCTCATTAAACCGTACATTTGTCGCCAGCTTCAGATTTGCCAGATAGCCTGTCATATTTAAAGCTTCTACGGTGAGAGGGCTGAATTTCAGATGCACGATGCCCTGGCCGTCCTCCACCACAAGCCTTGCCGTTTTGGTCAGGGCTGCGTCGCCCATGGAGGTCTGATCGCTCACTGCGTGCCACAGCCTGACGGGAAGGGAATATTCGCCGTCCCGGATTCCGCCGGGCTCCTCACCGCCTCCCTCGGTAATATCGGTGATGGTGCCGGTGTTGAACACCAAACGGAAGTTGGGGGAATAACCCATGGGCAGCACAAACATTTTTATGGTCAGTGCCGAATCCAGCGTATCCGTATAAAGCCTGTATGAGGCTTGATTTTCGCTGATGTTAAAATCGATAAGCTCCGCAGGCTGATATATCCCCACGGAATCCATGTAGTAAACATCCTTGATCCAGTTATGCGCGGTCACCCTGAAATCAAGCGCAAACCGTCCGTCCTCGTAGACGGCCACGACATATGGCCTGATGTAGCTGTTTGCCATGGAAGTGGTGTCGGCCGTGGCGCGCATGGCGGTTACATTTACCTGGTAGGTTCTGCCTTCCTGCGGAAATTCTTCTCCGCCTACATAGGAGCCGACGTAGATGTTCAGTGTATAAACGATGCTTTGCCCGTCCAGGGCGTTGCAGGCAATCACCTTAACCTGGTTCTGGCCTTTTTTGAGCCCGGTGACGGTAATGGGTTCACCGCTGCTTACCGTCTTGTCCCCTATGGTGATCGTCGTTGCACGGTGGGCGCCGTAGCCCGTAAAGGTGATACTCCCGGTGTCCTCCGGCGCCTGTGCCGAAATGGTGCGGTTTTGCCCGCTGCCGTCCAGATCGTAGCCGTAGAAAGCACCGATGGTGGACTCCAGTTTTGTAAGTTCACTGTAGGCACTTCCACCATAGCTGCCTATCGTCACACGGATGGAAGGATTCTGCTGTTTCAGATTGTCTATCGCCTTTGCGATGGAAGTTCCCGGGGCAAATCCGCTGCCGCCCGCAGCCATTTCCACATAGGCGCTGATAGATAGGGAGGTCATGGCGGTCATACCCTCAAACGAATCCTCGGCAATGTCCCCGAGTTGATTCCAACGAATATTCAATTGTTTGAGGCTTTTCAGGCTCTTAAGGCTGCCCGGCACTTCTGTCAGGTAGTTATTGGTTAAGGTTAGCGTTTTGAGGGATTCCAGCCCGCTCAGGTCAGCATTTATTTCAATTAGCTTATTGTTTCCCATCGTAAGGGTTTGGAGGCTCTTAAGCTTCGTGAATCCCGAAGGGAATTCCTTGAGGCCGCAGTAGCCTATATCAAGTGTTTTCAGCTTTTTAAGCCCGCTCAAATCCGCCGTCGCCTTTTCCAGAGTGACATTGTAGCTGATCGTGAGCTCTTCCAGAGCAGTAAGCTTTCCAATGGTGTCCGGAATATCCGTAAAGGTGTTTTCACTGAGATAGAGATTTTTCAGCTTCGTCAGCCCGCTTAAATCAGGCAGCGAAGTGTAGGAGTTTTTATTAAGGTAAAGGCTTTCAAGACTCTCTATCTGCCCTACAATTGCCGGAACCTCGGCCAGGCCGCACGAAGACAGGTTAAGCGTCGTCAGGGGAAGGTCCTTAATCGAATCCGGGAAGGTAAAACCGGGGTTCACCGAATAAAGTGAAATAGAGCCAAGAGAAGAGAGCTTATCTGTGCCTGTCGGCAGGTTCCTGATACCATCATTATAAAGATTCAGCGTTTGAAGGGACTTCAGACTGCTGATATCCGGAAGGACTGCCTCACTACCTTCATGCATAATCCACAGGGTCGTAAGGACGGTCTGGTTTTTCAACTCCGGATAGTTTGCTGCTTCAGCTTCCTTTGAAGACAGCGTCAGGCTTGTAAGGGCGGTTTGCGCCGCTAGGTCCGGGAAAGTCACGGTGCCCGCAGCCGTACTGCGGAAATCCACAGTGGTCAGCTTGGTCAGGGCGCTTAAATCCGGAAGCCGGTTAAATGCTCCGTTTATGGTCAGGCCTGTCAGCCCTGCCGCATACTGGATTCCTTCGGCGCTGCTGATATTATTCACGGTCAGGCTTCCGGTAAGCGACGCCATCTCCGCCTGTGTCACCACATGGGTGCTGTATTCGGAGGCGGGAATGCCGAGCTTTTGGCACACGGCGTATTGAAGGTCGGTGTCGACAATGCCGGCCGAATCTTCACCCTCCCAATTATGAGAGCTCACATTGAATTTAACGGTGTACTCTTGTATGTCCCCACCCATGTGCATCGCGCTCAGCGTCACCGTGTGCTCACCCTCGGTCAGGCCGGACAGAACGATTACGCCGCCGGACATGCTTTCACTGATGCTTACCACCGTATACTTCTCACCGTTGATTGTTGCCTTGGTGGTAGCAGGCTTGGCGTAGCCCACGATGTTGAAGGTCAGGGTATCCCCCAGCACCTGCCCGATATCAATGGCAGTGCCTCCGCCGAAATAATATGCGTCGGCGTTATAGAAACTGGTTTGATTGGGCGGCAGCACATTGAGTCCAACAAGGGTGGACAGGCTCCTCATGTCTTCCCTGACAAACTTGTCAACTCCGATGCCATAGGCAATGGTGAAGGTATCGTCGCCGTCCACGAAATAAATGTGGTTTTCCGAAATGTCAATGGTCTCAATCTTGGGCAGATATTTGGCTTCAATATTAAACCCGTTCAGGTAATTACCCCTGAGGTCAATGCTCTTCAATTGAGGCATGGAAGTGTACAGTGAGAATGCGTGAGGCATTTCGTTATAGGACAAATCCAGCGTCTCCAGGCTGGTCAGCTTGGGAAGTGCCGCGGTCAGCGTGGAAGGGCACGGGTTATAGTAAAAATTTTCCGCTTTGTTCACACCGAGGCCGCTGTTGCGCAGGTAAAGCTCTTTAAGCTTTGTCAGCGCTTCGAGTCCTATAAATACATTGTTGTAAACAGTGCTGTTGGTCACATTGGCCGTCAGCGGGTTGCCGCTTAAATTCAGTGTCTCCAGGTTCACCGCAGTCCACAGCCCCGTCAGGTTGGTGATGCCCCAGTTGGAGGCGTCCAGCTCCGTCAGGCTCGCCATGTCGCCCACGGTGATGATGTAATCGCTTGTCTTTTTCAGCGCCGCGCAGATGGCGTACTTGAGGTTGGTATCGGAAAAAATCACCGGCTCGTCGGCCGGATTCGCTGCGATCACAACTTCCGCCGTTGCCGTCATACCGTCGCCAAGTGTGCAGCCCGCAGGGATTGTTCCCAGCGTGGCCGTGAAGGTATAGCTGCCGGCTATGACCGGGTTGTAGGTATCGGTGTCCGCCCAGCCGGTAACCGGCACGGAAACCTCGCCGCCGCCATACACCGCTGCTGTGACACTGTTATACTGGTTCCCAAGATAGGTGATCACAACCGCGGCGTTGGGGTAGATGGCCGCACCAGCGATGCCGGCATTGACGGATATGGGCTCAAAGCCGGTTATATCCCCGCCATAGACCGCCGTGGTCACTGTGATGGCAGCGGAGGACAGCGGCAGGGGAACAGCCGGAGTTTCGGCCCCATCTCCCTGGGGGCTTTCACCTATGCCCGCGTCAAGGGGCACGGCTTCAAAACCGGTAATATTTGCTGCCAGCGCCGAAACGGGCAGAAATGTGAATGCCAAAAGTACGGCCATGCACATGCTTATTATTTTTCTTGTCATTTATGTACTCCTTTCTATTGGATAAAGCGTGTTTAGGTTTTATTCGCCTGTTAATTCAAGCGTTTTGCCGATTTGTATCAGCTTTCCTGTCGGATGGATTACACAGGCGGACCTTTATCCCGGTGTAACCGTTTGCAGATCGTAATGTAATCCGCCATGTCAGCTCACTCTCCCTGCGTGCATCCGGTATATTTTATCAGCAGCTTTCAGCGTTGATTCCCTGTGGGACACCAATACGATACTTTTATCCCCGGATGCTTCCTGTAATGATTTTAAGATGATGGCCTCGTTCAGCCCGTCAAGATTGCTGGTAGGCTCATCCAGCAGTAAAAACGGCGCCCCGTGTAAAAATGCGCGGGCAAGGCCGATGCGCTGCTTCTCTCCTGCGGAGAGACCGTCCCCCAACTCATGCAGCTGTGTATGATAGCCCGCCGGCAAAGACTGGATAAACCCGTGAATGCCGGCATCCCCGGCTGCCTTTTGCACCTGGGCCAGGGTGGCTTCCGGCTTTGACAGACGGATGTTGTCAAGAAGCGTTCCTTCGAACAGGAAGGTCTCCTGGGTGACATAGCCTTCCATGCGGCGAAGATTTTTCGTATTGATGCGCCGGATATCCTCGCCGGAGAGCCGGATTTGTCCGGAATCCACATCCCAGAAACGCATCAGGAGCTTTAAAAGAGTGGATTTTCCCGAACCGCTTTTGCCATAGACACCGGTAATCCCGTTTTCAGGAATAGCAAGGCGGATATTTTGAAGGACATTTTCCTTTTCATAGGCAAAGCCGACGTCTTCACAGTCCGCGCCGGAAAAATGCACATCAATGCCCGTTGTGACCTCCGGCGTCTGCGGCTTCTCCGAGAGCAGGGCAAGGACCCGTTCTCCGGCCGCCATGGTGTGAAGCAGGTTGTTGGACAGGTTGGAGAGCGCTACGACCGGGCCAAAGGAGCTCATCATTGCAATGGTCGCTATCAGCACCTGAGGAAAATCCATCGAGCCACTTTGTGAGAGCCATAGTCCGGTACAGAGCACAGTGCCCGAGAAGAGCAGCACCGCGGCGTCGGCGGTGGCTGCCGTCAGTCCTTCGAGGCGTTTCAGGCGCGCCTGGCCTTCCTCCATTTCATCGGTAATGCGTTCCATGGCTTTTTTCCGCTCCGGCCCCCGGCCGAATCGAAGCGTCTCCGACAAACCGTACAGGCTTTCGATCAAAAAGCTGTTCGCCGCGCCGAAGTTTTTCCGGTATGCTTCGCCTTGCTTCCTTCCCGCACGGGAATTGAGCACAGGGACCAGCACTCCCACGAAGAGGTAGGCTAAAGCTGCCAGAATGCCCAAAGCGACATGCTGCGCGCCGATATACAGTGCCATCAGGACGGATGTAATAAGTGCGATAGCTACAGGGCCTACCGTATGGGCATAAAATACCTCCAAAAGCTCAATATCGCTCATGACGATGGCGATCATTTCTCCCCGGGCCTTTTGTTCCAGTTTTGCGGGGGCCAGCCGCCTGAGTGCGGAAAACACTTTATCCCGCAGCATGGCCAGCAGCTTAAAGGCCATATAATGGCCGGCCAACTGCTCAAAATAGCGCAGCAGTCCGCGAAAAAGCGCACACAGGAATATAGCCGCAAGCAGCAGGGAAGCGGAGGTATCGGTCAAGGCGCCGCTGAAGCCAAGCAAGGTCTGCGCCGCGAAGATGAACAGAAAAGAAGCGCTTAAATATCCAAGCACCCCCAGCGCCACTGTTAACAGGAGTACCGGCAGCAGCCGTCCGATCAGCGCGGTCAGCCGCAGCACTAAAGAGAACCGGCCTTTAAGCATGGCATACCCTCCTTTGCTTCCATGGAATGTTCCAGATTGTGCTGCACATCAAAAAGCCTTGCGTAATAAGCGTTTTTCCGGTAAAGCTCATCATGTGTACCAAAGCCTGTCATAACGCCATCCCTCAGCACCATAATCTGCGGGCTATTGCATGCGAGCGCCATGCGGTGGGTGATCAGAATCACGGTTTTATTGCTTTCCGGGAGTTTCCGGAGAGTTTCCATGACGCATTCCTCGCTTTCTGTGTCAATGTTGGAGGTAGCCTCGTCAAAAATGTAAATATCGACGTCGTGCAAAAGGGCCCGCGCAAGGCTGAGGCGCTGGCGCTGGCCGCCCGAAAGGTTTGAGCCTCCCTCACGGAGCGGCATGTCCAGACCGCCTCCGGCCATGACAAATCCGTGAAGGCTTACTTTGCGAAGCGCATCCCACAGGGCCTCTTTTGATGCCCCGGGAGATCCCATGGACAGGTTGTCGGCCACCGTACCCTTAAAAATATATGCGTTGTGCTCTACCAGGGCGATGCGGCGCATAATATTTTCATCACTCACGTCGGATAGCTCCGCGCCGCCGATCCGAACAGAGCCGGTATAGTTCCGGCAGGTTCCCGCCAGGATTTTCGCCAGTGTGCTTTTGCCGCAGCCCGATTCCCCGACTACGGAAACAAAGCTGCCGGCCGGAAGGGTGCAGGATAGGTTTTTCAGCGCCGGCCGGTGCTTTTCATAAACAAAGCCGCAATTCGTCAACCGGATGTCGAATGCGGTGATTACCCCGCTTTTTTCCTGCGGCTCGGGGCTGTCCAGGAGGTCGAAGATCCGTTCGGCTGCCGCGATACCGTTCATGGAGGTGTGAAAAAACGAGCCCAGCAGGCGCAGTGGAAGGAAAAATTCAGACGACAGCAAAATCGTACAAACACCTGCCCACAGAGGCATGTTTCCTGCCGCGGTCTCGGAAAGAGCCGCCCATATACCCAGGGCGGAACCGCCATAGGCAATGAGATCCATAAATGTAACCGAGCCCAGCTGCATACGCAAGACTTTCATGGTTATCTTGCGGAAACCCTCGGCGGATTCGTTCATTTCCAGGTGCCTTTTTTGGTCGGCATCATAAATTTTTAAAGTTGTAAGGCCTTGAAGGCTTTCCAGAAAGCTGCGGCCCAGATCGGTATACTGTCCCCAGTGTTTTTTCATCAGCTTTCCGGCAAATTTGCGGATAAAGAAAACAGACAGGGGAATGAACGGTACGCATGCAAGCAGCGTTAAAGCAACACGGATATTTACAAAAGCAAAGAAACAAAACAGGGTTACCGGGGCCAGCACGCTGTAAAAAAGCTGGGGAATAAAACCCCCTGCATAGACCTGGAGCTGCTCCACTCCCTCCACCGACATCTGGGTAAAGGCGGCTGTCGAAGCCTTTTCCCTGTAAGAAAGGCCAAGCCTAAGAAGCTTATCATAGATTTGTCCGCGCAGGATCTTCTTCACCCCGGCGGATACACGGCGGGAAAACTCCGTACTCAGCCGGATCAAAAGGAAACGGAAGAAAACGGCGGCGGCAAAGACCGACATTGACTTTATAAGCCATACCATGGAAAGCTCCTGCACAAAGGCTCTTTGCAGCAATATAGCCATACATGTGATGATTGCCGTATTGCATAGAAGCGTAAGCCATCGAAACAGTACGGTCAGTGCCACATCTTTTTTAGCCCTGCCGATGAGGGACCAAAGCCTTTTTTGTGCAGAAGCAGGCTTTTCCGGCGGTAAGGTTTTCATTCTAAAAAGAAAATAGTAGTAGTGCCCTGCAAGGACAACACCCATTGCAATCTTCGCATGCAGGCTGTTTGTGAAAAAACATCCGAGGGACAGCAAAACGGTTACGCTGGCAAGGACCCTCAGCTTTGTCGCCATGGTCATCGCGTGTTTTTTCACATAATCGCCCAGATATTTCCGATAAAGCGCCGTGCCTGTAAACCATCGGTGAAAGCGCCGGGAGCCGCGGGCAAGGCAAAAAGCAGCAGCCAGCAAAAGAGGCGTGGCAGGCAGTAAGGGAAGCACTGCGCCGAGTGCCCCTAAAAACAAAAATAGAAAACCCAGGGATAGATACACAATTTTTTTCAATTCTCTTTCTCCTGAACGACTGATGTTAGCATAGTCTAACACTTAATTCAAAAAATACGGATTCTTTTGAATCCGAATTTTTTGTCTAGCAGATCAACGATGTCATTTATTACTTTAGTACAGTTCCACATAAGTAGTTACCAGATAGGAAGCAAAAAGGAATTCAATGTAGGGGCGGCCATTGGCCGTCCGGTGGGGGTTTGACGCAGATAGCATTTGCGGACGCGCAATGCGCGCCCCTACACGATTGCCATGCTCCATTTTTGTTAAACTTATCTGGTAACGAATATACGTGGAGCTGTGCTTAACGGAAGAATAACACGCCTGTTTTTCGCTGTCAATAGGGGGACGATCGCCTGATTCCGGAGTTTTTGGTTAGGGCTGTCTAATTGTTCCACACGTTCTATCGAATAGAATGCGATAAGTAGGAATGTGAACGAGTTAGAATACTCTAACCTTTGTGTGCAAAAAAAAATTTTTACTCAAAGTAAATGGCCAGATCCGCAACACTGTCAGGCATGTTGAAAATACCCACGCTGGCATGGACTTTGACCTGTACCAATCCGAAATCCGCATTCTTTTCCCTGTCATGACTCCAATGCATTTCCATCACCGGGAAGGAGTAGACGCCATCCTGCTCCAGGGACTCGGCAAAATCCTCGCCGTTCCAGTAAAAGAGCCGGGCCAGCCTTCCTTTCAAAACATTGCCCCGCACTGTCCTGTGCATCACCGGAAGGGTATGCAGCCGGATAATGCCATGCCCATCGGTGATGATCAGTCTGGCGGGATGCACGAAGCCTTTGTCTCCCATGGAAAGCTGTCTGCCGTTTTTCTTCAGTAAACGGAACGGTATTTCATAGATCCCATCGGATAGGATTCCCTGAAAATTTGTCATGTGGACATTCTCCGAAAACTTTCGGAGCTCGGCTTGCGCCTCTTCTTTTTCTATTTTGCCGGTCAGTCTGCCGATGAATTTTTCGGAAACTGTCAGCATCAGTACAAGGATGTCGTTGGCGATGTCTTCTTCGGAAAGTCCCAGCTCTTTGGAAAAATATCCGGTTAAGAGAGACTGTTTGCTTATGATTTCTTCTGCCAGGGTTTTTCCCTGAGCGGTAAGCACCAGCGGAGGGCCTTTGCTTACCCATTCCCGCTCTTCCAGAGATGCTATCATGCTTGTCACGCTGGGCTTGCTTACATCCAATATTTCCGCTAGCCTGCTCATATTACCGGACCGTCCGTGCATTTGTCGAATGGCCAGCAGATACCGTGCCTGCCCGGGAGTAACCATTGTTTTATCAACTCCTTTCCCTGCCTTCTTATGGTTAGCTATAAAATATCATGAATACAAATACGTTGCAAGTTATATTATTCAAACTTTTTGCAGTATGGAATCCTCATCACCGTCAGGGATGTTTATTTCAGTACACTGCAAAATTAGCGTTTTATTTCAGCAAATTGTTGTTTTTATTGATAAAATTTGATAAATTGTTAATGGCATAATTTTTGTTATTTTTTATATATATTTTGTAGGTAAATAAAATTTTACAGAGGTTGATTATGATAAGAAGCAGGAAATTGATCGTCACAATAGCCATTTTTGCTGTTGTTGTAGCTTCAATATTTGCCGCAATCCATCTTTCAGGAAATAGCTTCGGCAGTGTTTTCGGGACTGGCAAAACCGATGCACCGGCTATGAATAAGGAGACAGAACCTGCTTCGCAGCAGGAAAGCTCCGGACAGGGTGCGGGCAATACGGATCAAAATCAGGAACAGAGCACAACGAATGAGGAAGAAACCAATGAGGAGCAAAGTGGAACAGCCGTGCAGACAGAGAAAAACAAGCCGGTGGAATCGGAAAAAGTGAAGGTGAAGGCGATTTACCTCACCGGTGTGTCGGCAGGCTCGACAAAAGTCCTGGATAAATACATCGATATCATCAACCGGACCGAATTAAATGCGGTTGTTATTGACATAAAGGACAACGGCGTTGTAAATTACCCGTCGACAGTACCTGCAGTAGCTGAGAACGGATTATTCGTCAAATATTTCAACCCTGAGAAAGTGATTAAAAAGCTTCACGACAATAACATCCATGTTATCGCAAGGCTGGTTTGTTTCAGGGATGAGGCCTTTGCCTTGAAAAACCCCGGCCTTGCTGTCAAACGTACCGACGGATCCCTATGGAAGGAAGATAAAAAGAACAATAAAGGCGCATGGACAAATCCCTATAAGGAAGAAGTGTGGAAATACAACATCGATATTGCAAAAGAAGCCGTCAGCCTTGGCTTTGATGAGATCCAATTCGATTATGTAAGGTTTCCTACTGCCAAAGCATCTGAAGTCAGCTATGGGGAAAATCTTCCCGCAAAGGCGGATGCAATATGCAGCTTTCTCAAGCTTGCCTCACAGGAACTGCATGACCTGGGGGTTTCGGTTTCAGCCGACGTTTTCGGCATAATCGCGGAAAGCAAAAGCGACGGGGAAAACATTGGCCAGGATCTGGAAAGAGTCGGCCTGGACATTGATGCAATAAGCCCCATGGTGTATCCTTCCCACTATGCAAAAGGCCAGGAAATAAACGGAGTAGCGTTTGCAAAGCCTGACCTTGAACCGTACGATGTAGTATATCAAACGATGCTTAAAACAAAGGACAGGTTATCGGGGGTGTCTGATTACAGAGCAACCGTAAGACCCTATCTTCAAAGCTTTACGGCTACATGGCTGAAAGAAGGTAATTTTATGGAATATGGCCCCGAGCAGGTGCGTCAGCAGATAAAGGCCGTGTATGATGCGGGATATGAGGAATGGATACTCTGGAATCCCAAAAACGTTTATTCGGAAGAAATATTTGAAAAGGAATAGTACTGCAAGGTGCGGAAAATTTTAGCGGAAGTTATATTTTCACCAGTGCTCAGCGCCTGCCTTTGCAAATGAAAGTGTTTCAATGATATCTGCAAAGGCAGGCGTTAAAAAGATAGATTCAATCCCATATCTTTTGTAACTTTATTTTAACTTTTTTCGACATTTTTTCAGGAACGGATTTTCTGTGAATCTGGTCTAATAAATACCTATCATAAAAATGATAAGTATACATAAAATAAGTACCGAAGCTTAAGAGGTAAAAATTAAAAAAATACGAAAGAATAAGCTGCCAGGGGGACAATATGAAAAAAATAGTTCGCAGTTTTGCCACAATTTTACTTGCTTTAACGCTTGTAATACCCATTTCTTTAACAGGGTGCCGGGAAAGCGCCAAGCTGGCGCCTGGAGATTCTTCTGCCAATCAAGGTGCTACCCTTCGGCAGGAAACCGTTGACCAGGCCAGCATGGGTGATACAAAAGCGGAAACTTCCGAACCCGGCCCACAGCAGACGTCTGCTCCGACGGAACCGGTAAAGCCTCCGGTTAAAGACATCAAGGTCAAAGCGCTGTATTTGACCGGCTGGACTGCAGGCAGCATGAAAAAGGTGGAGCATTATGTAAATCTTGCAAATACCACTGAAATCAATTCCTATGTCATCGATATAAAGGATGACGACGGGTATGTGGGCTATGAATCCCAACTGCCTGAAGTTAGAGAAATCGAAGGCTGGAAGAAGAAGTACGACGTAGATAAAGTGCTGAAGGAATTTCATGACAATAATGTCCATATTATCGGAAGGATTGTGTGCTTCAAGGACCCGGTGCTGTCCTCAAAGAAACCGGAGCTGGCAATAAAGGATCAACGGGGCGGCCTGTATAAAACCAAGAATACCGACGGCAATACCATCACCTGGCTGAACCCCTATGAAAAGGGTTCATGGCCCTATCTGGTCAATATAGCAAAGGAAGCGGTGGAAAAAGGCTTTGATGAAATCCAATTCGACTATATCCGGTTTGCCAATGACGGACCCAAGAAATATATGGATTTCAGCGCATATACCCAGTCCAAACATGAAGCAATTGACGAATTCCTTGACTATGCCCGTAAAGAGCTTCCGGGAGTTGTCCTCTCAGCCGACGTTTTCGGTATTGTCTGCGAGAGCCCGGCAGACACCGAGGGGATAGGACAAAACCTGGACACCATTGGAAAGAATATCGACTATATCTCTCCAATGGCCTATCCATCCCACTATGCGCTGGGACAAATTGTAAACAAGGTTAAGTTTTCCAAACCTGACCTGGATCCTTACGGGGTTGTATACAACACCCTCTTGAAGGCCAAAAACAGGATAGCGGAAATAAGTGGTTACAAGGCGAATGTGAGGCCTTATTTGCAGGATTTTACAGCGTCATGGATCGGTAAAGGCAATTATCAGAGCTATGGAGCGGAGCAAGTGAAGCAACAGATAAAAGCCACTTATGATGCGGGCTATGATGAATGGATTTTGTGGGACGCCTCGAATACCTACAGTGAAGCGGGCCTACAAAAGGAATGATTGAAACAATTGACAATACCAATATCCTCCGCACGCGGCGCGCCTGACTATGAAAATTGTAGGGGCGCGCTTTGCGTTTGCGCGTCCGCAAGTACTATCTATATCCAACAGCTACCAGACGGCCAATGGCTGTCCCTACAGTGGATGCCGTACGGCCAATAGCCGCCCTGCAGGAATCCGTTTTTCATATCAACACCCATGCGGCATGCCTGAGTGTGAAAAGAGTAGGGGCGTGCATTGCGCGTCCGCAGAATGCCATTTGCGTCCAACAGCTGCCGGACGGCCAATGGCTGCCTTTCCGGAACATGCAAACAGAATGCATAATTCCGTTCATAAGTATACAACCTTTTCAATAGGACTTAATTACTATTTATTTTTAGTCCGTTCCATATTGACTTGTCTGGCAGAAGTGATACAATATACTGTGCCAGGAAAAAACTTCTATACCAAATATAGTGATACAAAGGTGCGGAGACACACCCTCTGAGTAACGGGTCACGGGATATCAGGAGGGAATGTCCCCGTTTGAAAAGGAGGCCAGTCTATGAACTTGTCGGAAAATGCAGTCAAAGTTCTGGAGAAAAGATATCTTGCCAAGGATGAAACTGGTAAACTGCTTGAAGATCCCCAGGGGATGTTCAAAAGGGTAGCAAAGGCCGTTGCGGCGGCTGATGCGCAACGCGTAACCAATTCCGAACTCAAGGCAATCGAGAAAGAATTTTTCGGCTTAATGGCAAACCTGGAATTCCTCCCGAATTCACCTACCTTGATGAATGCAGGGAGGCCTCTCGGACAACTGAGCGCCTGTTTTGTGCTGCCCATTGAAGATACCATGGAGGATATTTTTGAATCCATCAAAAATGCCGCTCTTATCCACAAGAGCGGAGGAGGGACCGGTTTCAGCTTCTCCAGGCTCAGGCCCAAGGGAGCTGCCGTAAATTCTACCGGCGGCGTTGCCAGCGGCCCCATCAGCTTCATGAAGGTTTTTAATGCCGCTACCGAAGCGGTCAAGCAGGGAGGTACCCGGAGGGGCGCCAACATGGGGATTCTCAGGGTCGACCATCCCGATATACGGGAATTTATTACCTGCAAGCAGGATAACAAGGACATAACCAATTTCAATATAAGCGTCGCAATCACCGAAGCATTCATGAAAGCTGCTTCCGAAAACGGAACCTATGACCTGATCGATCCCAAAACACGTCAGGTGGTAAAACAGGAAAACGCCAAAGAGATATTTGACATGATCGTGGATAATGCCTGGAACAACGGTGAACCCGGAATCATTTTCATCGACAGGCTGAATAAGGACAATATCACACCGGAGCTGGGGCAGATCGAAAGCACCAACCCGTGCATAACAGGAGACTCCTGGGTTGTTACCGACAAAGGTCCGGCACAGGTGAGGGACATACTGGGGACGGAAGGGAACCTGGCCCTGAATGGCATATTCAACAGGTCAGACAAAAAAGGCTTTTTCAGAACTGGAATAAAAAACGTAATCAAATTATGCACAAACCGCGGGTATGAGTTGACACTTACAAAGGATCATTTGGTCAGAACCGCGTCAAGGGTCACCAGATTCAGCATCGATGAAGAATGGAAGGCCGCCGGTGATTTAAAGCCGGGAGACCGGATAATACTTTCCAATAATAGAGGGCTGGTATGGGAAGGAAAAGGAAGCTATGATGAAGGCTTTCTTTTGGGGCTTTTACTTGGAGATGGCACCTTGAAAAAGGAAGGCGGCGTTCTATGTGTCTGGGGAAGGGATGAAGACGCTCAGGCACTTATGAAGGCAGCCGGGGAGGCTGCATATTCACTACCGCATAGAGCGGATTTCGACGGATTCCAGGCCATTATCGGAGACAGGCAGGAAAACAGGCTGCGCCTTGCCGCATTGAGAGATCTGGCCGGTGAATACGGTATCCTGCCCGGAGCTAAAAAAGTGAATTCTTCCATTGAAAAAACCAGCGATGATTTCCATAAAGGCTTTCTTAAGGGAATGTTCGATACGGATGGGACGGTTGTAGGAAGCCAGGAAAAAGGATTGTCGGTAAGGCTCTGGCAGAAGGATATCGAGTGCTTGAAAACTGTACAGAGGATGCTGCACAGGCTTGGAATTGCATCTGCGATTTATATGGACCGAAAAGGGCAGGGAGCAAAATCCATGCCGGACGGCAGGGGCGGATACAAGGAGTATACCGTACAGCCAGGCCACGAACTGGTTATTTCCCAGGATAATTTATTTCACTTTGCTGAAGTCATAGGCTTCAGCAGCCTGAAAAAACAATCCAGATTGGAGGAAGGCCTTAAAAACTATAAGCGCAGCCTGAATAGAGAAAGGTTCTTTGCAGAAGTCACAGAATGTATCGAAATGGGAGAGCACGAGGTGTTTGATGTGCAAGTCCCCGGAATTAACGCTTTTGATGCCAATGGCATCTATGTGCACAACTGCGGCGAGCAGCCCTTGCTGCCCTATGAGGCCTGCAATCTTGGCTCCCTCAATTTGAGCATCATGATAAAGAATGTCGGCAGCAAGCCGGAAGTTGACTATGACAGGCTTGGAGCAGTGGTTAAAAAGGCCGTACATTTCCTTGACAATGTCATCGACGTAAACAAGTACCCCCTGCCGCAAATTGATGAAATGACCAGAGGCACAAGGAAGATCGGCCTGGGTGTAATGGGCTGGGCGGATATGCTCTGCAAGCTGGGGATTCCCTATAATTCCTCCAACGCCATCAACCTGGCTGAAAAGTTAATGCATTTCATTCAGGACGAATCCAGGAAAGCATCCATCGAGCTGGCTGAAGTCAAAGGCGTGTTCCCGTATTACGACAAGAGCATATACAAGGATCTGGGCATCAAGGTGCGGAACGCTACGACGACAACCATAGCTCCCACGGGCACATTAAGCATAATTGCCGGATGCTCCAGCGGTATTGAACCGCTGTTTGCCATTTCCTATATACGCAACGTAATGGACAATGACGAACTGGTGGAGGTTAATCCCCTGTTTAAGCAAATGGCTACCGGTGAGGGTTTTTATTCCATGGACCTGATGAAGCGAATAGCCAAAAAAGGTACCATAAAGGATTTCCCGGAGATACCGAAAACTGTTCAGAGCGTCTTTGTCACTGCCCATGATATATCGCCCGACTGGCATGTCAAAATGCAGGCATCCTTCCAGAAATACACCGACAATGCCGTGTCAAAAACCGTAAACCTCAGCCACGAAGCTACGAAGGAGGACGTAAAAGCAGTTTTTGAGCATGCCTACAAAACCTTCTGCAAGGGTGTGACGATTTACAGGGACGGCAGCAGAGATATGCAGGTGTTGAACATCGGAGCAGTCAAAGGGAAAGAAGGGGAGAAAAAAGCTGCGGATCCGGCAGCGTCGTATTCCGTTAAAATAGCGCCAAGGCCAAGGCCGGATATCACGACCGGCTTTACGGAGAAAGTCAGGATCGGCTGCGGCAATCTCTATATTACGGTTAATTATGACGAGCATGGGATATGTGAAGTGTTTACAAATACGGGCCGTGCAGGCGGGTGTCCGTCGCAGTCCGAAGCAACAAGCCGTCTTGTTTCCGTGGCTCTCAGGTCCGGCATCGATGCAAAATCCATCGTCGAGCAGTTGAAAGGGATCCGGTGCCCTTCCACCATCCGGCAAAAGGACTTGAAGGTTTTGTCGTGCCCCGATGCCATCGGCAGGCTGGTGGAAAAGGTCTTAAAGCTGCAGAACGGTAATGGCAATGGAAACGGGCATAATCACGTTGATGAGCAGTCATATGACATAAAGGGCATCAATGTGGAGAATGCCCCAAGGCCCACGGCAAAATGTGATACCGAATGTATGGATTGCACGATGAAAGAATCCTGCATGAACCCCGGAAAGGGTTTGCCGGAAGCGGACCTGGACGAAGTAAATGTAGCCAAAATCGTCGTGTGCCCGGAATGCGGCAAGGAAGTAGAACATGAAGGCGGATGCGTCATCTGCAGGGACTGCGGTTTCAGCAAATGCGGGTAATGTCTTGCGGTATTTGAAAGTGAGATTTTAATTTACTATTAATTAAGTGAATTTGCTTATTATTTCACTACAACTTAGTACCCGGAGAACGGTTTAGTTTTGAGACTTTATGTACAAAGTCAAGCCGTCTCCAGGTTTTTTGTTTTTTCATAATTGCATTTCATCTGATGCCGGAGCTCTTTACGTTATCAGAACTTCAGCAGGTCTATGAGGTGATATTGGATAAAGAATTTGCTTGCGGCGGCTTTTCGGCGAAAGCTAGCAGACATTCCCCTGAACAAGTACTTTCGGTATCTGATGACCGACTTAACAATTGTTGGTAGTAGGAATTCTGTTGTGATTTTATTGTCAAACAGGAAATACAAGCGGAGAAGGATTTTTGTGATATTTATAGAATTATATATAGTTTTATGAGTATATTGAACCTATATACCAGCTTGTGAAGGATTTGAAGGTAGTTTGGCTTTATTTGAAATGAGGTATCGAAATGTATGACATAATTATAGTTGGTGGTGGACCTGCCGGAGCTACATTAGCCCGGATGATCGGTAAAAAATACAGAGTGCTTCTTCTGGAAAAGAGAACTTTTGAAAAAAGTAAAAATCCGGCATTCCGCAAATGCTGCGGTGGCCTAATCGCGCCGGATGCCCAGCTGATGCTGGCAAAGTTCTGCCTCGGAGTACCTAAATCAGTTATCCTGAGCCCGCAGTTGTTTGCAGTCAGAACGATCGATATAGACAATTCAATAGAAAGGTATTATCAAAGGCATTATATAAACATTGACCGGGAAGAGTTTGATAAATGGCTTGAAGTAATCATTCCTCCCGAAGTAAATATAATTAACGGTTGCACATATAAATCCTTTGACCTTCTGGACAATGCTGTCAATGTAAAATTTCATCAAAACGGAAAAGAGTATACCGAACAGGCAAAATTGCTGGTGGGAGCTGACGGTGCTTTCTCCGGCGTACGAAAGCAAGGCTTTTCCAAGAACCCGAGTCCTCAACTATATATTTCGATACAGGAATGGTTTGAAACCAATCAGAATGCCGATTATTACGGAGCAATTTTCGATAGGGAAATTACTGATTTTTATTCGTGGACGATACCAAAGGAAGAATACTTGATTTTGGGCTCAGCTCTTAAGCCGGGGGAGCAAACGCACGAAAAGTTTAAGCGATTGAAGAAGAGATTAAATAATTATGGGTTTAAATTCGACAAACCTGTAAAGAAGGAAGGTGCATACTTATTGAGGCCATCCAATACCAATCAGATTTGTACCGGTAACAATCAGATTGCATTGGTAGGCGAAGCAGCCGGGTTTATAAGTCCCAGCTCGGCAGAAGGCTTAAGCTATGCATTTAGAAGTTCGCTTTCCCTGGCAAAAGCCCTTGAGAAAGGATTGGAAGGATTGCAAAACAGATATGAGGAATGTGCAAAATCTCTGAAACGGAACGTCTTTTTCAAGCATCTGAAATCACCGGCGATGTATAACAGGTACTTACGAAAAATAATAATGAAAGCAGGAATTATGAGCATTGATTTAGAGTAAAGAAATACAGGGATAATGCTATCACAATAGCATTCTGCGGACGCGTAATGCGCGCCCCTATACTTTTTCACATTTAGGTGTGCCGTCCTGCAGCAGGAGTATTTTGTAAGAAAGGCATGAGAGGTAGTAGTATATGAAAAATCGGCCTGTTATTTTGGTCGTGGAAGATGACGCGGATATCAACCAATTGCTTTGCACGATTCTTACAAAGCAGGGTTATGAGGCAGTTGCTGCTTTTTCAGGCAGTGAAGGGCTGATGCTGATCAATACAAAAAATATTGATCTTGTACTGCTGGATCTTATGCTGCCCGGACTGAACGGGCAAAAGCTCCTCAATGAAATCAGAAAAACAAACAGAATACCTGTTGTAATTATATCAGCCAGGGATGGGCTGACTGATAAAGTAGAGCTTTTGAAGGCCGGGGCGGATGATTATATTACAAAACCCTTCGATGTGGAGGAAATTATTGCAAGGGTTGAGGCACAGCTCAGAAGATACCTGGATTATGACAATGCAGACCGGCAGAGCGGAAATATACTGACCCACAAGGATATTGTACTGAATCTGGAAAATCATGAGGTCACGGTAAAAGGGAGCCCGGTTTTACTGACAGCCAGGGAATATGCCATGCTGGAGCTGTTGATGAGGCACCCGAAAAAGGTGTTTACGAAGCAGAACCTGTTTGAAAGCATCTGGGGAGAAGAATATTTCTCCGATGACAACACCATCAACGTGCACATGAGTAACCTGAGAAACAAGCTTTCTAAAACCGGAGATTACATACAAACCCTCTGGGGCATTGGATACAAGATGAGCGAGGCAGACTGAAAATTTAAGAATTTCTTTAGTTCTTTTTGAGAGAATCTTTACTTCGGCTTGCTATGATACTTTCGTTAGCTATTTTCTGGGTATAGACGAAAGGAGAAGCTTCATGGGCGGATTTGTCATACAGACAAGGAATTTAAGCAAAAAATTCAAATCCCAATACGCCGTGAATTCATTGAATATGTCGGTGAAAAAGGGAGACATCTACGGCCTGATCGGACAAAACGGCGCAGGAAAAACAACGCTGATCCGGCTTTTCATGGGCCTGGTTTACCCCACAGCGGGAGAAATTGCGCTATGGGGTGAAAGCGGCGAGGCAGCTCTGCTGGAAGGCCGTAAAAGAATAGGCTCCATCATTGAAACGCCTGCATTCCATCCCAATATGAATGCAAGGCAGAATCTTGAAATGGTAAGGCTTCAGAGAGGTATCCCGGGAAAAGAGTGCATTGACAGATGCCTCAGGGAAGTCGGGCTGGAGGATACCGGCTCCAAAAAGGCGGGCAGTTTTTCCCTCGGCATGAAGCAGAGGCTTGCGATTGCATCGGCGCTGTTATCGGATCCGGAGATGCTGATCCTGGACGAACCGGTTAACGGCCTTGATCCCATAGGGATCGTGGAAATCAGGGAGTTCCTTAAAAAAATCAACCGGGAGCGGGGCGTAACAATCCTTATTTCAAGCCACATTCTAACGGAAGTCTATCAAATGGCAACCGGCTACGGCATCATGAAGAAAGGTGAGCTTGTTGAAGAACTCACAATGGATGAATTGAATAAGAAAGGAAGGAAATGCCTTGAAATCACTGTCGATGACGCGCCAAAAGCGGCTGCGGTCATTGAAAGGGAGCTGGGAACGACCAATTTTGAAATCCTGCCCGGCAGGAAAATCCATCTTTATGACCGAATGGACAACCCCGGCGAGGTAAACAGGACGCTGAATGACAACCGGATCGTGGTAAAGTCGATCCAGCCGGTGGGAGAAGACCTGGAAGCATATTTTCTGAAGGTGGCGGGAGGTGCGGGAAATGTTTAATTTATTGCGGGCTCAATTATACAGGCTGTTTCATGGCAAATTCTATTTTGTGCTATTGGTAATCAATGTGTGCATAAACATTTTCGGAGTTGCCTTGTACTGGATGCTGCAAAATGACCCCACCACAGGGCGGGAAGGCGTACAGAGCGTCAAGGGGTATAGCCTGATGTACAAGGTGATAAGCAGTGGAGGAGTTGAACTCTTTGAAATCGTGACCATCGTTTTTGTCGCGCTTTTTATCGCCAGCGGATTCAGGCAGGGCACCATCCGGTCCGAAATATCCTATGGCTACAAAAGAAGCAGCATTTATCTCTCAAAGCTTTTCTCGTCCATGGTTGGAGTGGCAGGCATTATTGTATCCAGCATGTTGACGGGCTTGGCGGCAGGAACAGCCTTTTTCGGTTTTGGGTCTCCTGTTGACAATGAAGTGGTTGTTGGGCTTATCAGGTCATTCCTGCTGGTTACCTTTGTTTCTCTGGCCTTTTGCAGCCTTTATGTCCTGATCTCCTTTGTATTTAAGGAACCGGGAGCAATTATCGGAGTATATACCGGATTTACGGTTCTTGTTACCAATTTGCTGGTAGCCCAGCTTTCCATACGTTTTGAATGGTTTCGAAAAGCGACGGAGTATATCCCCCAGGCACAGCTTTCTTTTGTTGCGGCGCTTAACATTGATGCAGCAACTGCATGGACGGCGGTTGCCTACGCGGTTGTTCTGATGCTTGCGTGTACACTGGCAGGGTGCGCGGTTTTCAGGAAACAGGATATTGCATAAGCAGCGAGAAAGGAGGAGGACAATGACTATTTTTGTATATTCCATCGTGGTGGTTTTGGCTTTGACGGTTATTGTCCTGTCCGTCCGCCTTTATCTTGTGGATAAGGACTTACAGTCCATCAGGTCAGACCTGGAGCGTTTTGACGGAGACAACTTTGGAAAAAGCATGAGCATCGCAAGCGGGAGTAAAAGGGTTGAAGAGCTTGCAGCTGCAATCAACAGAAAGATCCGGTTTTTTAAGGAAGCGGTGATCCGTTACAGGAATATGGAGGATGAGCTTCGGCAGGCGATTGCCAACATGGGCCACGATTTGAGAACACCGCTGACGTCGGTGCTCGGCTACCTGCAGCTTTTGAAAAAGGAAGTCACCGCCGGCGAGGGCCTGCAATATATGGAGGTCATGGAAAGACGGGCGAAAACCCTTGAGACAATGATCAACGGTTTTTTTGAGCTGTCGATGATAGAAACCCCGCAGTACCCGCTTGCCATTGAGACGGTTGATTTCACTGTAGTTCTGGCCCAGCATCTGGCCGAACGGTATGAACGCTTCCGGAGCGGAGGAATTACACCGGAGGTTGACATACCGGCTGAGGCGGTCAAAATCTTTGCCGATTTCAATGCTCTGAACAGGATTATTGCCAACTTACTGGGGAATGTGCTGCAGCATGCCAATGGTCGTGTATCCATAAGGCTGCATAAGGATGGAAAAACTGCAACCCTTGAAATAAGCAACAGCGCAGAAAATTTGTCTTCGGAGGATGTCGATAAGCTTTTTGACCGCTTCTATACGGCGGACAAAGTACGCAACGGCGCAAGCAGCGGACTGGGGCTGCCGATTGTCAAAGCTCTGGTGGAAAAGATGGGCGGTACGGTCACAGCCGGCCTGGCAGACGGCCTTCTCGCGATCCGGCTGACACTGAGGGCATGAGTGGTGCATAGGGGCGATTCACCAAAGCTATGGTACGCCTCATATCACCAAAAAAGGGCGGAGGGAATCTCTTGCATTGTTGCCTGCCCTACAGTCCTAAAAAACGGTGGATCAGGCTGACCAGTGGGAATAGCGCAAGCAAAAATATCTCCAGCACATACAATCTATTTTCAATGCCCTTGTAGCTTAGTACGTTATAGGCTTTGGCCGTGCGGCGAAGACTTGC
This sequence comes from Bacillota bacterium, assembly GCA_023426125.1. Classification (GTDB taxonomy): domain Bacteria; phylum Bacillota; class Clostridia; order Acetivibrionales; family DTU013; genus MnB-11. The sequence continues at coordinate 95,588 of JAFABI010000070.1, read as the reverse complement.
GGTTTTGCTTTGCAGTACGGCAAACCTGTCATCCAGTTCATAATACCCGGCAAGGGAATCGTACAGATCCCTGCTTTTTATCCGATGCTCAAAGACGGCGGATCTGTCAAAGATTCTTATGTTATTGATGCTTTCAAATTCAAATTTTAGAATTCTGTAAATAATCAGGGAAAAGGCCTTTTTGTTCATGTGGAATTTTCCTTTTCGCAGGTATTCCACATATCGTTCGGTTTCATCCATATTCTCGTTCACATCGGTTTCAATTTTGTCCAGAGCGGCAGATTTGGCCAGAATGACGGAAATGATCAACTGTGCCGGCTCATCGAATCTGTAAAAGCGGGTACATTCACTCCATGGCTTGAATGTTGAATCGTCTCCCACAAGAATGGAATGATTTTCGGAAAACCTGGCAAACATTGCATAATCGATTTTTTCTACGATCCCGGCCAGAAAATCAAGGAATACTTGCACTTCATCCTCTTCAAATTCGACGAAGGTGACGCATCCGAATTCGAAAAGATAGACAGACTTGGAATTGCAGTTTATTTTTAATATATCCTCAAGGTAATGACCGTTCAGAACAATATATTCCTTCCAGCTGCTGAGCTTTTGGAGCCTGAAAAAAGATGCGAGCCGGTCGAGCGGTATCCTTGTTGTTATTTTGCAGCTTTTAAACCTGATTTTTCTCATCGGTGGCTCTCCTATTTTATAATCTCTATGAACATCAGGATGACCTCGGCCACAATCAACAGGACAATGAGGCCTTCAAGGAACAACCCCCTTATGGAATGGCTTATGGAGGAAAAGCCGTCGATGATGTTGTTCAGGATCTCGGTTTTGCTTTTTATTATTTCATACCGGTCATTCAGTTCAAAAAAATTCGACATTTTATCATAGAATTCGGCGGCGGCACTGGTAGTCCATGTAATATCCGGTTTGTCGAGAATCATGATATAGGCGATGGAATTATACTCATGACGCACGACTTTTGCCGTAGTCCTTGCCAGCTCTTTGTCGCTGATGCGGAGCTTCCCCTTTTCCAGCCTGTCTATCATGGTTTCCAGCTTGTCAAGTATCCCGCCCAGCTGCTCTTCTATTTTTTCCAGGGCTACCGACTTGGCAATCACGATGGAGATCAATTCCGGATAGAAAGCTTCAAGGCCGGGCACCGTGACATATTCGTCGGAAAACTCGATTTTATCGGTTTTTCCGACATGCAGGCAGTAATCGTCGGAATACCGGTTGAAGCTTTTCAAATCGATATTGAGCTTGAAGGAATCGAAATAATCCAGGAAAGCAGAGATTTCTTTTGTATTCATATTCATAAACACAATACTTCCAAAGGAAAAAATCAGCACTTTGCCGGCACCGATAGAATTCCGGCCGGAAGGGGTCAGGCTGTTCGGGCTGGATTTTCCGTAGACCGCGGAGTTCAGAAGGTCATCCTGTAAAATTAGAGGTTCTTCCCAGGTGTATTTTTTTGGTATACTGCATTGGCTGGCTATTTTATTCAAATCGATTTCACTGGTCACGGCAAATGCCTTAAAATTCATTTCATCCATCGGGTTGCCTCTTTATTCACTTTCACCACTGCGAAACAATACATTCCATGCCTTTTTTATCAAAGTATATCATAAGATTACTATGAATTATAGTTAATTATTCCGCAGCATTGTAAAAATTATAATATGGAAATCATCCGATAAATTGAGACAGTTCATGGTTGAACCTATCCCGCTCGTCATAGAATAATCCGTGGCCGCTGCATTCAAACGGCACAAGCTTTGAGTTTTTGATCCCCCGGTTCAGGGCAACCGCCAGCGGGAACAAAACTACCCTGTCATGAACACCTTGAAGGATCAAGGTGGGAACATTTATGCGAGGAAGGTCGTAGAACAATTTTTCTTCTCCCAGCCAGGTATTGGCGATTGCTGCAGTGGCCCAGCTTGCCGCTTGCAGCCCCAGCTGGAAAAACCATTCTGAGAAAGGCTCCGTTATATTTTGAAAGAAGAACATTTCTCCGAAATCTCGGAGCATCTTGGGACGGTCGCTAAGCGTATCCTGAATGATCTTAGTTACAACCTCCTTTGGCTGCCCGTAGGGAAAATACGGACGCCGGACCAGGCTCGGGGCTGCCGCTGCAAAAAGACCAAGCCTGGAAACCCCATATCCGTTGTGACGTGACATATACCGGACAGCAATTGCTCCTCCGGTTGAATGCCCGCCTAACGTGATATTTTGCAATTTTAATGCTTCAATCACACACCGGAGATCATCAGACAGACTGTCATAGTCATAGCCTCGTAAAGGCTTGTCTGAATTGCCGAAACCGCGTGTGTCGATGCCGATACAACGGTATCCCATTTTGGTAAGTTGATTATACTGGTATTCGAACATCTTGTGGTTTGCAGGCCAGCCATGGATTAACAGGATTGTCTTCCCGCCCGACGGGTTTATATCATTCACATAAATTCTAACATCCGGTTCTACGCTAACCCAATATTCCATATTCATACCATCATTCATAAAATATCATTTCAATAACATATTATTCACTTAACATAAATCGGTGAATTTATTTTATATTATGCAATGATCGAATCAATTTTCAGGAAAGTTTTTACCGGAGGTCATGCCTCAATTATTTTGACATAAACCTGTCTTCGCCTGGGGCCGTCGAATTCGCAGAAGTAAATTCCCTGCCAGGTTCCAAGAACCAATTTGCCGTCTTCAATGATCACCTGCTGGGAAAACCCGAAAAGGCTTGCCTTGATATGAGCGGCGGAATTGCCCTCCATATGCAGGTAGCTGTCATTAAAAGGGACGATTTTATTTATCTCTTTTAATATGTCATGAACGACATCGGGGTCTGCATTTTCATTGATCGTAACTCCTGCCGTCGTATGCGGGATGAATATCATGCATATTCCGGACTTTATCCCGCTTTGCGTTAATACTTGCTGTATTTGTGAAGTGATATCCAGCATTTCGGTTCTTGCGGATGTAGTTATATTTAGTTTGTGCATTATGTTTACCTCCAATATAGATAATTGGTTAATTCTTGAGAATATTTACCCGGATATTGTCTCCGGATATCGCCTTCCATTCGTCAACATCCTGAAGATATTTTATCAGATGGTAGATTGCAGATCTATAATTTTCTGAAATAGAGTTGAATGCGACAGGGGACGGTTCTTCACTGTCGCACAGAATGGAGAGCATACTTTCACCCTCAGGTGTGCCATCCTGTCACAAAATCATCTCCGTCCGTGTTATTTCTACAGAAGGAGATGAAGCGATGAATTACGCAATCGAAATTGAAAATCTGACAAAAAGCTATAAAGGCGTAAAAGCGGTGGACAACCTGAGCATGCATGTCCCCGAAGGAAAGGTATACGGCTTCCTTGGAATGAACGGTGCAGGCAAAACAACTACCATCCGTATGATCACCGGCCTTATCTGCCAGGAAAAAGGCAGGATTGCCGTTTTTGGCAGGGATGCGGTCAAAGAAAGGCTATGGGCAGCAAGAAACATCGGGGCGATTGTTGAAACGCCGGGTTTTTATGAAAACCTCACCGCCTGTGAAAATCTTGCAATCACTGCCGAATTGTATAATACGGGGAAGAAGCGGATCGATGAATTGCTTGAAATCGTGGGCTTATCCAATGTCGGGAAGAAGAAGGCAAAGGAATTTTCCCTGGGTATGAAGCAAAGGCTTGGTATTGCCAATGCCATGGTGCATTCACCCAGGATACTGATCCTTGATGAGCCGACAAACGGACTTGACCCTGCCGGGATAAAGGATATAAGGAAATTCCTGAGGAAGCTTGCCGGCGAATATGGAATCACCATTATGGTTTCCAGCCATATTTTAAGCGAAGTGCAGCAGGTTGCGGACTTTGCCGGGGTGATAAGCAAAGGAAGACTGCTGAAGGAAATTGATATCCATGCGCTGCAGGATGAGGGGCAGAGCTGTCTTTTAATGCAGGTGGACAAGACGGAAAAAGCCCTGGATATGCTGACCAACATGAAATTGAATTTCCAGGTGGATTCGGGGCTCATCAAGGTGCATTGCAGCAGGAGCATGAACAGCAGTATCAACAGGAATCTGGTTTCCGGCGGTATCGATGTATACAGTCTGTCGCCTGTGCAGAAAAACCTGGAGGATTTATTCCTGTCCATTGTCGAGGAAGGGCAGGTGTCTGCATGATACGGCTGTTGAAATGTGAATTCGGAAAATTCAGAAGAACCTATATCAATTCCCTGTCCTTTCTGGGGATGATTTTCCCGGTAATCCTCGTCTTCGTTGTATTTCTTATCAAAAAAGACGATTTTATCAAAAACAACAGCTATGACTGGGATACTTTCAACGGACAGCTTTCCCTGTTCTTTGTATTCTTTTTGGGGCCCATCATTACCTCGTTTATCGGAGTATTTTCAATATACTACGAATACCAGCAGCTTACCATAAAGAACCTGCTCATGGCGCCCCACGGACGGATACCGGTAATACTCACCAAAATCATCTATGTTTCCCTGTTTGTATTACTGCAGTATGCATTGGTTGCGGCATTCAACATTTTATCCGCCCTCATCCTCGGATTTGACGTAACGTATGCAAAAGCCGGGGAATTCACATGGCAGCTGATGATGGCGGGGCTGTCCACCGTCATCCTGGTTCCCCTGATGATTTTAATAACGCTGATCTTCAAGGGATTCATTGCTCCAATGGTTGCAACGGTTGCAGGCACGCTTTCCAATGTATTGCTGCTGAACTGGGAAAAGTCCTATCTGTCTCCCTTCGCCATACCGGCGGATATTTCATTCATTATTACCAAGAAGGCAGAAATGAACATTACCTATCCTGTAACAAGCGCATGTGTATATTTTGCTGTTTTTATGACGGCGACCCTGCTTTATTTTAAAAAAGCCGATCAAAATGTATGAAAGGGTGTCACAAAACCGGATACTTATGTGTTACTATTGTAGAGGACATGAAACAGGGGAGGCGATTTATATAGAACCTTCGAATCATTTTTGTGATGAAAACGGGGGAAACAAGCCTGTGGATTATAATGAATTATATAAGGAGCACTATCCTAAAGTATACAGACATATCGTCTATCTTACGGGAAATCCGCAGACAGCAGAAGACCTATCGCAGGAGGTATTCCTCAGACTGTACAATAATCCCCCGGGGCATGAGAATGTGGCAGCCTGGCTTTTCAAGGTAGCAAATAACCTTTCCTACAACCATTTGAGAGACGAAAAGGCCAGGGGTGCAAAAGAGCCTGCAGTATCCGCCGATGAAGAAGACAAGGTCATTTCAATCGAGGATATTGCCATAAAAAACCAGGAAATAAGGGAGATTAGGAAGGTTTTGGCTTTACTGCCCGAACGGGACAGAATATGCCTGCTTTTAAAATTTTCAGGCTACAGGTATAGCGAAATTGCAGAAGTTATCGGTGTGGAGAAGACCTCGGTGGGGACCATACTTGCAAGGAGCCAGGCAAAATTTATTGCAAAATTTATATAGGAAGCGGAGGTATGAGAAAATGAAGTGCATTGATTCGGGTACCTTACAGGCTTATATCGACGGAGAACTTGACATCTCAGTGAAAAAGGACGTTGAAAAGCACATCACAGGCTGTGAGAAATGCAATAAGGCATACGAAGGACTTAAAAAAAACGATGACTTTGCCTTTGGAAAATTGACAGGCTACAGGCAGTTCTGTGAGGAAAACTATACGCCATACATCGGAAAAGGGGATGCTATGGCTGCGGGCAGCAGAGAAAACAGCGGTAAGCAACAATATGCCGGTGTGACGGCAATAAAGAAGGATGTGAAAGGATCTATGTTCAAGTACAGAAAAATCGCAGCAGCAGCGTGCTTTGCAGCAGTGATAACCGTATGTGCGACAGTGCAGCCGGTGAAGGCGTTTATCTCGGAAGCATTAAGCATCTTCCGGGTTGAAAATGTAAAAGGAATCCAGGTTTCCTACGGGGATATGGAAGAATTAAGGAGAAAACTGGCGCTAAAAGAGGAAGAAATCGATATCGACAGCATAGGGAAAATACAAAGAGAAGGTTTTGAAACCGCGAAGATATCCGTGGAGGAAGTGAAAGCTGCAGCCGGTTTTCCCGTGCTGTTTCCACCTGCTGCAGAAGGCGGCAATATCAGGATAAATGCTACGGAACCGGGGCGGATTTCCTTCACAATGAAGGTCAACAACGTAAATGAAGCCCTAAAATCCTTCGGGGCAGAGAAACTGCTTCCGGAAAACCTTGACGGGAAAACATTTACAGCCAACTTTGCATATCAGGTGAATTACTCGTATAATGAAGATGGGGATACTTATTTTGTAACCCAGACAAGGTCGCCTGAACTGGCTGTCCCGGCAGATGTAAACGTGGATGAGATGTATGACTGCCTGACGGAACTGCCCCTTTTGCCGGAAGACATGCAGCGGCAGTTGAAATCCATCAAGGATTGGAAAAACACCGTTTATCTGCCGGTGGTGGATGCGGAGCCGCAGGAGGTTGACATTAACGGGGCGAAAGGGTTTATCGCCGAAAAGCAGGATGGCGGATGGATGCTTGCCTGGTATAACAAAGGAACAATCTACAGCATTGAAGGCAGTGCCGGCAGGGAAGATATGCTCCGGCTGGCAGAAAGCATGAAGTAAGCATGAGAAACTTCAAAACGAAAGGTCTCCCGGGCTTGTCATGAATGGACGACTGCAGCGGGCATGGCCATGGAACGGTGGTATATATGGCGGTAGTTGAAACCCATGAGCTTACAAAGCTGTATGGAAGCAAGACGGGATGCAGGGATGTGTCGATAACCTGCCGGAAAGGGGAAATATTCGGATTCCTGGGACCCAACGGGGCAGGGAAAAGCACCTTTGTCAAAATGCTGACCGGCTTGCTTTTCCCCACCTCCGGGGAGGCCTATATCCTGGGAAAGCCTGCAGGTGACGTGGGTGCAAGGCAAAAGATCGGGTATCTGCCCGAAAATTTCAAATATCAGGAATGGATGACAGGAGAGGACCTCCTGTCTTTTCATGCTTCGCTTTACAGGCTGGACAAAAGGAAAAGCAGGCTCAGGATGGAAGAAGTCCTCGATATAGTCGGGCTTAAGGGAAGTGAAAGGTATAAGATAGGAACCTACAGCAAAGGGATGCAGCAAAGGATCGGGATTGCCAGTTCGCTGCTTTCGGATCCGGAGGTGCTGTTTCTCGACGAACCCACCTCGGCCCTTGACCCTGTGGGCCGGAAGGAAGTCAGGGACTTGATGCTTCACTTGCGGGACGGCGGAAAGACGGTATTCCTGAACAGCCATTTGCTGGGGGAGGTTGAGAATATATGCGATCGCATAGCTATTATCAAGAGCGGCAGAATTCTCAGGCAAGGCAGCATGGAGGATATTCTGGAAGGAAGGGCCATGCTTCATATCCAAGCCGGGAATCTGGCTCCCAGCGCTCTGGCAAGGCTCAGGGAGCTTGATCCGCAATTGGCATGCTCTGGTGACAGCGTCGAAATGACGGTTGCCGGCAAGGACCAAATACCTTCCGTTGCCAGGCTGCTGCTGGAACAAGGATGCGATATCTATGAGCTTGTTTCCAGGCGGGAGAGCCTTGAAAGCCTGTTTATAAGCCTGGTAAAGGGGGATGACTGAATGCTTGCCATCATGCTTTCATCGTTTAAAGAGGCAATCCGCAAAAAAATCATCGTAATTATCGTGTGTCTTACCATTTTATATCTGGTGCTGTTCTGCATCGTTATTAATTACGCTATGGTGGAGATGAAAAAGTCCAATACCGGCACCATGGCAATCATGGCAAACGTATCGGGTTTTATTTCCATCCTTGGCTTCTATTTTTCCAGCATGATCGTCGCATTTGTCACAATCATGGCGTCGGTGGGGACGGTGGCTTCCGATATAGAGAGCGGTATCATCCATGCTGTGATTACAAAACCTGTAAAGCGGATGGAATATGTCCTTGGAAAGTATCTGGGGATTGCTGTTATGGCAATAGGATATTCCTCTTTTCTTTATGTTTTCTTGGTGATCATCAATTTTATCTGGGACATTCCTCCGCTGAACAGCATTGGCCCCGTAGATTTTTGCAAAGGCCTGGTCTTGTTCTGCTTTGAGCCGCTGGTGCTCCTGTCACTCTGCCTTTTCGGCAGTGTCTGCTGGAAAACCATGAATAACGGAATCATCGTTATCGGAATATACATTCTGGGTATGATCGGGGGAATGATGGAGCAAATCGGATTTGTTGCCAGGCTGGAAACGCTTGTAAACTGGGGCATAGCAATGAGCTTCTTCTCGCCGTTCGAGTCCATCTACAGGAAGATGATGTCGGTAATCTATTCCTCTGCAAATTTTATTGGGACCGACCTGGCAGGACCGTTTTTTATATCCCGGAACATCCCCAGCGTATGGATGACAATATATACATTCGTCTTTGGGATAGCCCTTGTTTTGCTGGCAGTAAGGAAATTCAACCGTAAGGATATTGGCTAATACTACAACGACACTTAGCCTATCTATGCCTGTCATTGCTCTGAAACTCCTATCCTGTAGGGGTGTGCATTGCGCGTCACAAATGCAATCTACGGCAGACAGCTGCCGGACGGCCAATGGCCGCCCCTACAAGCAATTTTCCACACCGGTGGTGTGTTCCCGCATGACAAATTGCGAGGAGCTTGCGACGAAGCAATCTCACAAAATACTGCTTGCGAAGAGATCGCCACGCTTTGTTCCGATGACACAAAGTTATGTATCGCTGTAGTGCTATTGCTCATCCATGCATCTGGCTGGCGATCCTTGCCGCTGCAAGGCGAATCGTCCCCGCTTGAATCCTGGCTGGAGAGAAGGAAACTTATTTGCACTATATATAGTTGATAATTTTTGTATTGACACAATATATTGTCAGTGATATAATAATTACAGTGCTTTCCAAGAGATACCGAATCAACGGAATTGCATCGAACATAGAAAATACACAAAAAAATACATAGGAAATTACAAATTATCCTTTGGCACTTACTATAAATAAAATTGGTGAAGGCTTAAAAAATGGGTGATTTCAAAATAAGAAAATACAAAATTTAAAGATACTCAAACCTCCAAATAAAGAAACAGGCTATATTTTTAGCCTTTTTCTTTTCTCGTCCGCTGGAAAATTTAAAACCAAAGAAAAACGTAGCTGAAAGGGGAATGTTCATGATAACAAAGATCAGAAAAAGAGACGGAAGGGAAGCGCCCTTCAACATTGAGAAGATCGCAAACGCCATATACAAGGCCGCCGGCGTGACAGGAGGAAGGGATTACGACACTGCCCTCAAGCTTGCGGAAAAAGTTGTGGATTATATAGAAAAGAAGCTGGATAAAAAGATACCCAGTGTGGAAGAGATACAGGACGCTGTGGAGATGATTCTCATAGACGCCGGCCATGCACGGACCGCCAAAGAGTTTATCCTGTATCGTGCAGAGAGGACCCGTGTCCGTGAAATGAACACCCGCCTTATGAAGGTATATGAAGAGCTTACCTTCAAGGACGCCAGGGATAACGACCTGAAGCGGGAAAATGCCAACATTGACGGCGACACCGCAATGGGCACAATGCTGAAATACGGTTCGGAAGGCGCAAAGCAGTTCTACGAGATGTTTGTGCTTAATCCTAGGCATTCAAAGGCGCACAAGGACGGGGATATACACATTCACGACATGGATTTTCTCGCGCTGACGACCACCTGCTGCCAGATCGATATAAGCGGCCTGTTCAGGAATGGTTTCAGCACGGGCCATGGATTTCTCAGGGAGCCCAATGACATCCACAGCTATTCCGCTCTGGCATGTATTGCCATTCAGTCCAACCAGAATGACCAGCATGGCGGGCAAAGCATCCCGAACTTTGATTATAGTATGGCGAAGGGTGTTGCAAAAACCTATATCAAGCTGTATAGACAGAATCTTATAAAGGCAGTGGAACTGCTGACCGACGATCAGGAGCTCGAAACGCATGTGAAAGCAATGTTTGATAAGATTTATCAAGAACATGGCGCAGTTCCGACGCTAAACCTGCGGGACGGGTATACCAAGATTGAGGCCAAATACCTGAAGGACCTGCTGAAGGAGGACGCTTTGATCGCCAAGATACAGGGCTTTGCACGGAAAAAGGCCGAAGCCGAGACCGACCGCAATACCTTCCAGGCTATGGAAGCCTTTGTGCACAACCTCAACACCATGCACAGCAGAGCCGGGGCACAGATACCTTTCAGTTCGATAAACTATGGGATGGATACTTCGCCGGAAGGCCGGATGGTTATAAAAAATATACTGCTGGCGACGGAAGCCGGTCTGGGGAATGGAGAAACCCCGATCTTCCCGATCCACATTTTCAGGGTCAAGGAGGGCATTAATTATAACGAGGGCGAGCCGAATTATGATTTGTTCAAGCTTGCCTGCCGGGTAAGCGCAAAGAGGCTTTTCCCCAATTTCTCCTTCCAGGATGCGCCATATAACCTGCGATACTACAAGCCGGGGCAGCCGGAAACCGAAATTGCTTATATGGGCTGCAGAACAAGAGTCATAGGGAATGTCTATGACCCGTCAAGAGAGACCATTTACGGCAGGGGAAACTTAAGCTTCACCACAATCAACCTCCCAAGGATAGGGCTCCGGAGCAATAAGAACATCAATTTTTTGTTCGAAGAGCTGGACAAAAAGATCGACCTGGTCATTGAACAGTTGCTTGAAAGATTTGAAATACAGGCACAGAAAAAAGTGAAAAATTTTCCCTTCCTGATGGGTCAGGGTATCTGGATGGATTCGGACAAACTGGGCTGGGAGGATGAAATAAGAGAGACGTTGAAACATGGCACCCTCAGCATGGGCTTCATTGGGCTGGCGGAATGCCTGAAGGCCCTGACGGGAAAACATCACGGCGAGTCTGAAGAATCGCAGAACCTTGGCCTTGAGATTATCGGCTACATGCGCAAACGGATGGATGAAGCCAGCAGGAAATACGGAATGAACTTTACTTTGCTTGCCACTCCCGCCGAGGGGACTTCAGGCAAGTTTGTAAAGCATGACAGGCAGATTTTTGGCACCATTGAAGGTGTGACCGACAGAGAGTATTATACCAACAGCTTCCATATACCTGTATATTATGAAATCGGCGCTTTTCAAAAGATAAGGCTGGAAGCGCCCTACCATGAGCTTACCAATGCGGGCCATATTACCTATGTGGAACTGGATGGCGATCCTACCCAGAACCTGGAGGCCTTTGAGAAAATAATCCGAGCCATGAAGGAAGCGAACGTTGGCTTCGGGTCCGTCAATCATCCGGTGGACCGGGATCCGGTCTGCGGGTTTACGGGGATTATAGGCAATACCTGCCCTGCCTGTGGCCGTGAAGAGGGAAATGTGAGATTCGAAAGAATCCGCAGGATTACAGGGTATCTCGTAGGTACCGTGGAGCGGTTCAACGATGCAAAGCGGGCGGAGGAAAGAGACAGGGTGAAGCACTCCATGAGCATGTGAGGTGGGAGATGAGTGCGATACTTCAAATTGCCGGTATTGTCAAGGAGTCCATCGTTGACGGTCCCGGCTTCCGGTACGTAGTTTTTACCCAGGGCTGCAAGCACCATTGCCCGGGATGCCACAATCCGCATACCCACTCCTTTGAAGGCGGTATTTCTGTGAGTGTCGATTCACTGCTTGAGGAAATGAGGAAGAATCCGCTGCTGGACGGGCTTACTCTGAGCGGGGGTGAGCCCTTCGAGCAGGCGGAAGCGTGTGTGGAACTGGCTTCGAAGGCGCATGCGTCAGGTTTGAATGTGATGACCTATACGGGATACACGTTTGAAGCAATTCAAAGCAGCGGCCATGAAGGCTGGAGAGATTTGCTTGTTTCGACGGATATCCTGGTGGACGGGCGTTTTGAGCTGGAGAAAAAGAATCTGCTGCTGAAATTCAGAGGCTCGGAAAACCAGCGGATCATTGATGTAAAAAAATCCTTGGAGAATCAGGCCGTTGTGATGGCGGAAATATAGCGGGACACAAGGGGACGGTTCTCATGTGTTCCGTTGGCCTGTCAAGGGGGACAGGTACATTGACATGCGGATGTGAATCGAGTGTAGGGGCGCGCATTGCGCGTCCGCTTGAATGTAATCTATGGTAGCCAATAATTTTTGGCCTGTTACGTTACTACCTTGGGCGGACGGCCAATGGCCGCCCCTACGGAATGTGGGACAGGATAACAGGCTCTACCGGTTTTTCAGTTGCCCTTAAATCTTAACCTTAACGGAGAGTGCGTATTGCGACGGGGTCATGCCTGTTACCTTTTTAAAATGCCTTGAAAAGTAGTGGATGGAGGTATACCCTAATTTGTCGGCAATCCCTGTGAAGTTGTATCCGCTTTCACGTATCATTTTTTTGGATTCCTCAATTTTCAATTTTTTGAAGTATTCCATCACTCCCATCCCGGTTTTTTCCTTGAAGAGTACTTTCAAATTTGTCCTGCTGAGCTGTGAAAACCTGCAAACAGTTTCAAATGCGAGATTACTGTACACATGCTCCAGTAAATAGCCTGTCAATTTCTTCATCATATCCTCGTCGGACCTCTCTTTGACAGAAGAAGATAACTTGCTTTCAATACTCAGGCTGTTTCCTCTTCGAATCATGTAAATCAGCATCTGCTCAAGGTATATTTTAATCAGCTGTTCACATCCAAACAGCGAGCCGCGCCGCTTTTCAAGCTTATTCAGGGAAGGTATATCCAGAGGGGAAGTATAGGCCTCCCTGGCTTCTCTTATGATCTGCGCCAGCAGATTTTTTTCATAGTCGCCGATGCGCAGGATCTTATTTTCAAAGTATTTGATTGAAGCCGAGGCGCATTCAAAGGATATGACGATGAGATTGGGCGCAACCCTGCCATTTGCCCAGACATTGTGGAATTCATCCGGCTTGTGGAAGATGATCTCACCCTGCTTCAGCTTGTAGCCGGAGGCGTCGGCCATGACTTCAACTTCTCCCTTGTCCACATATAAAAACTCCCAGAAGTCATGCTTTTCACCTTCAAAGACATAGTCCCTGGCATATTCGAAGTAGTGTACGCTTATTAATTTTTTTATTATCAAATCTTCCTTAATGGGTGTTTTTATATAATCCATGCCTTATTCCTTTTCCCTCATGTTCAAAAGGGGACATTCCCTAGACCCGTGACATATGCATCATGGCTCGACCCCGGAGGAATACCTCGTGTGGGTGTGTCCCCGTCATTCAAAAGGGGACATTCCCCAGACCCGTGACATATGCTTCATGGCTCGACCTCGGAGGAATACCTCGTGTGGGTGTGTCCCCGTCATTCAAAAGGGGACATTCCCTAGACCCGTGACGTATGCATCATGGCTCGACCCCGGAGGAATACCTCGTGTGGGTGTGTCCCCTATCATTATACCACAAGGAGGAAAGCGGCCAAAAGTGCAAATTAACCGACGTAATTGATAAATAAAAATTTGCTGAAATGTGTTAAAATAAAACATAGCATAAAAGCAACGGCTTGTTTCATGATAACGGGATCAATGCGTTTACTATATGAATTGGTGGAGGTGGATGTTATGTCCATACTGGTAACAGGGGGCGCAGGATATATTGGCAGTCACGCTTGTGTTGAACTTCTGAATGCGGGGTATGAGGTTGTTGTAGTAGACAACCTGAGCAACAGCAAAGAAGAGTCTATTAAGCGAATACAGGAAATAACAGGTAAGCCCTTGAAGTTCTACAAGGCGGATTTACTTGACAGGGAAGCTCTGGACAAGATTTTTAATGAGTGCCGTATAGATTCCGTAATGCACTTTGCGGGACTGAAAGCTGTCGGCGAATCGGTGTCCATTCCTCTGAAGTATTATTATAACAACATTACAGGGACGCTTATTTTATGTGAGATCATGAAGAAGCACGGTGTCAGGAATCTGGTGTTCAGCTCCTCCGCCACTGTTTACGGCGACCCTCACAAAGTGCCCATATCGGAGGATTTTCCGCTGTCGGCGACAAATCCCTATGGACGGACCAAACTGATGATTGAAGACATCCTTCGTGATTTATATACTGCCGAAAAGGAATGGAATATTGCAATCCTCCGATATTTCAACCCTGTAGGGGCCCACGTCAGCGGAAAAATCGGCGAAGATCCCAATGGGATTCCCAACAATCTGGTTCCATATATAACGCAGGTAGCCATAGGTAAGCTGAAGGGACTGAGCGTTTACGGAAATGATTATCCCACGGCCGACGGAACCGGGGTAAGAGATTATATCCATGTCGTCGATCTGGTGCTTGGCCATTTGAAAGCATTGGAGAAATTGCAGACAAACCCCGGGGTTGTGACTTACAACCTGGGAACCGGCAGAGGCTTCAGTGTTCTGGAAATGGTAAAGGCTTTTTCAAAGGCCTCCGGCAAGGAAATACCCTACCGGATATCGGGAAGAAGGCCCGGAGACATAGCCGAATGCTATGCTGATCCGTCAAAGGCGGCAAATGAGCTGGGATGGCGGGCTGAGAAAAGTATTGAAGAAATGTGTGCGGATTCATGGCGGTGGCAGCTTGCCAACCCCAATGGATATGAGTCCGGAAAATAAGGAGGGACGAAGCTTGGCAAAACCTACGCTGGTTATTATGGCCGCAGGCATCGGAAGCAGGTATGGCGGCCTGAAGCAGATCGATCCGGTGGGACCCCGCGGGGAAATTATCATGGATTATTCCATTTATGATGCCGTAAAGGCCGGATTTGACAAAGTTGTATTTATCATTAAAAAAGAAATGGAAGAGATCTTCCGGGAGAAAGTCGGCAGAAGAATCGATGCTGTAGTTAAAACCGCTTATGTATTTCAGAGCGTTGACGATGTCCCCGCAGGGTTTGAAGTCCCGGAAGGCAGGGTAAAACCATGGGGGACCGGACATGCCGTATTGAGCTGCCGTACGGCGGTTGATTCTCCCTTTGCAGTAATCAACGCCGATGATTTTTATGGGCAGACCACATTTCAAATGATGAGCGACTACCTTACAGGCTTGAAGGATAGCGGCGGCATGTATCAATACTGTATGGTGGGCTTTAAATTGGAGAATACCCTGACGGAGCACGGCCATGTTGCGAGAGGGGTGTGCACCCTGGATTCTGAAGGATATTTGAAAGAGATCCACGAGAGAACCAAAATCAAAAAGTTCGGCAATGAAACAAAGTATACCGAAGACGACAAGGAATGGATTTTGATCCCCGAAGGGAGTTTTGTTTCAATGAATACCTGGGGATTTACGCCAAGTATTTTCAAGGAGCTTGAAGCGCGGTTCCCGGTATTTTTGCGGGACACTGCGCAGAATATTCTGAAAGCCGAATATTTTCTGCCCAGTGTGGTTGACGGACTGATTTCCGAAAAGAAAGCCAGAGTGAAGGTACTACCTTCAAAAGAACGGTGGTACGGCGTCACCTACCAGGAAGACAAGCCCCTTGTCAAGGAAGCCATTGCAAGAATGACGGAGGAAGGCATATACCCTGAAAAGCTATGGGGATAGCAAGTCCGGTGGAGCGTTTCATCGGTGCTTGAGGCGTTTTACCGGAAAAGAACCTGCCTAAACTCCGGAGGGGTTGATACCACCAAGATTTTACTGATGCCTGGAGGAATGAAAAAGTGGATAAGAAGGAATATAATTTTAAGGAAGTCGTAAAGAATTTTACTTTCATCGGTTCATTTACCGAAGCTCAGCCGTATGGGTTCGGCCATATCAATGATACTTTTGCGGCATATTTTCAAAAGGCCGACGGCAGCTTGCACCGCTATATTTTGCAGAGAATCAATCACAATGTGTTTAAAAAGCCGGAAGAACTGATGAAAAATATCGAAGGTATAACGAGGCACCTAAGAAAGGCTGTCATTGAGGCTGGAGGAGACCCTGAGCGGGAAACTTTGAATCTCATACCCACAATTGACGGAAAAAGCTATTACAGGGACATGGACGGCAATTATTGGAGGGGTTATATTTTTATCGAAGGCGCCCAGACCTATCAGATTGTCGAAAAGCCGGAGCATTTCTATAAAGCGGGCAAGGCCTTCGGCAGGTTCCAGAAGCTTCTGGAAAGCTATCCGGCTTCTACACTCAGCGAAACAATTCCAAACTTTCACAATACCAAAAAACGTTTTGAGGCGCTGGAGGAAGCAGTTAAAAAAGATGTAATGGGCAGGGCAAAGGATGTACAGGCTGAAATCGAGTTTGCATTCCAAAGGGCCGGTGAGACAGCGGTTCTTGTCGACCTCCTGGAAAAGGGCGGACTTCCGCTGCGGGTGACCCATAACGATACCAAGTTTAACAATGTTATGATTGACGACATTACGGGGGATGGAATTTGCGTAATCGATCTTGACACTGTAATGCCCGGACTTTCCCTCTATGATTTCGGAGATTCTATCCGCTTCGGAACCAATCCTGCTGCGGAGGATGAGAAGGACCTGGAAAAAGTCTGGATGGACCTGCCTCTTTTTGAGGAATTCACCAGAGGCTTCCTTGAAGCCGCGGGGGACAGCCTGACGGAGGCCGAATTGGATTACCTGCCCTTCTCGGCAAAAATAATGACCTATGAATGCGGGATAAGGTTCCTCACAGACCACCTTAACGGAGACACCTATTTCAAGATCCACCGGGAAGGTCATAATCTGGATAGGACACGGACGCAGTTCAAGCTGGTTGCGGATATGGAACGGAAATATGACCTGATGAAGCAGGTTGTGCAGAAATACAGGTAGTGGGTGCAGTGCTCCAGAATAAAAAGTGAAAAAGACTGTCAAGGCAGTCTTTTTTTTATGGGAAAAACAATAATTGAACGCCGCTATTCCGTCAGCATTTGGAGGGGTGCCGCCAACATTTTTTGAAACCATTTGGATTGCTGCTTTTGTTATCCATGAGCATCATCCTTTCCTTTTCAGGCATTAAAAAGGCAGCGTTTTTTTGAAGATGGCCTGGTTGAATTGAGCTTTAGCCACAATTTTATTGCACAAGCTTGTAGAATCGAATAGAATGTTTATATGTGAAATATATGAGATGATCTATAAGATAGTGTTTAACACTACTGAAAGTTGAAGTAAGCAGTCAAAAAATAAGGGGTAAATATAGGAACTTACTATATGGATTTTATAAAACATTTATCAGAAAAACACAATATCCACTTGAATGAACAGCAGCAAAAAGCTGTCCTTGACATTGAGGGCCCCATTCTCCTTTTGGCTGTACCCGGCGGTGGAAAAACTACTGTTATTGTATCCCGGTGTGCCAATATGGTCATAAACCATAAAATCAATCCGGAGAACATACTGACGCTGACCTTCAGTAAGGCTTCCGCACTTGATATGAAGCATAGATTTCAGAAAGTTTTCGGCAGTGAGGTGGAAGGTGAGCTTCATTTTTCTACGATACACAGCTTTTGTTATACTGTGCTGAGGACATATACCCAAAAAATGCGTAGGACTTTTCCAACAATTATTGAGGATGAAAAAGCTCCGATAACTAAAAGCCAGCTTTTACGGCTGCTTTACCAAAAGCATAATGAATCGTATTTAAGTGATGATAAGCTCGAGGAACTGTCAAATGCAATCTGTTATATGAAAAATATGATGATTCCGGATAACGAGATTGCCAATTACAAAACAGGCATAAAGAATTTTTATGAAATATTTAAAAATTATGAAGCTTATAAACGGCAGAATAATTTTATCGACTTCGATGACATGCTGACAAGGACGCTGGACCTATTTAAACACAGCGAAGATCTGGTTAATGCATACAGGAACAAATATACCCATATAAATGTTGATGAGTCTCAGGACACCTCATATCTTCAGCATCAAATCATAAAATGCCTGGCTAACCCCAGAAATAACATCTTTATGGTGGGGGATGAGGATCAAAGCATTTATACATTCAGAGCAGCTTTCCCAAAGGCATTGCTGGATTTTGAAAAAACGTATCCGGGGGCGCAGGTGTATTTGATGGAGAATAATTACCGTTCAACGAAAAATATCGTAACTGCTGCCAATAAATTTATTAAGCAGAATAATGAGCGGTACGACAAAAACATGTTTTCAGAAAGAGATGAAGGTTCGCCGGCAAAATATATATGCCTGCAGGATAAAAATGATCAATATGGGCATATTGTTACTATGCTGGAAAAAGATATAAACTTTTCAGGGACGGCTGTGTTATACAGGAACAATGTTTCCGCAATTCCACTGGTAGATTCATTGCATCGCAGCAATATCCCCTTTTACCTGCGTGAGGCTAAAACCTATTTTTTCAGGCATTGGGTCACTTTGGATATTCTTTCTTTCATGGACCTTTCCTTTGATGCGACAAATATTGAAGCCTTCCGTCAGGTTTATTACAAGATGAACGCCTTTTTATCAAAAGCCATGGTTGAATATGCCGTGAACTGTGAAAGTTCAAACCGGAACCTGTTTGACATTTTAATGGAATATCCGGATATAAATCAGAGACAGAATTATAAGCTTCCGGAAATAAAGAAAAATATATTAAGAATATCAAGAATGAAAGCTCTTGAAGCGATAGAATTCATTGTTGAAGTTCTGGGCTATGGTGAGTTTATTAAAAAGCAGAGCAGTGATGGATCAGAAACCACGGACAGCTTAATGCAAATTATCAGCGGATTGAAAAGCATAGCTGCAAAAACAGTAAGCGTCCGGGATTTCAAAGACAGGCTGGAACAGCTTCGACAAATCATGGAGAATGCCAGATTTAATAAGGGGAAAAATGCGGTAACTCTTTCCACCATTCATTCAAGCAAAGGGCTGGAGTTTGATAAAGTATTTATTATTGATCTTTTCGATGGACAATTTCCATCGGCAAACAGCATAAATGAATTTAAGGCCGGAGACAAGTCGCTTATGGAAGAGGAGGTACGTCTCTTTTATGTAGGAGCTACCAGAGCCAGGCAGCATCTTGAACTCATGACGGCAAACACTCTGGACGGGAAAAAAGTCAGACCTTCACGTTTTGTTGAGCAGTTTTTGGTTGCATATAAAAAACAGGCTGCAAAACCTGTTAGCGATAAATGGGCGGCCGACCATGACGGATATACGGATTGCGGATCCATTTCAGAAAAGGACTTGTATCTCGAAGTCCCTGTTGCGCATAAAAAATTCGGCAGGGGAAGCATCCGGTTTATTAACCCCAAAGCGGACCTGCTTGAAATATTTTTTGTTAATTCCGGATTAAGGATATTTTCATTAAAAACATGTATGACCGGTGATATAATTCATGCATTGGCGCCTGAAAACAATTGACGGAGGTAAAAGCTGGAGTGCGGTCTATGAGAAATCTGCCATGGACGCATATGAAGCTGGAAGTCAGCCCAGGTACGATAATGGGGACAATGTCTTCGACCTGTTGGCCGTAAAGCTTGATGGGGAAAGTATATCCACAGATTCAGCATTGATCAATGAGAATGGATGGGTATAGGATCTACATTTTAGGATGACAAATCAATTGACCTATACAAATAATACAAATAGTTAGTAAAAACTGACAGCATGCCCCGTCAGCCTTCCATTTTCATAAACAAGCTTGCCGGAAAAGAACCTGCCGTCCTCCAGCCACTGCAGAAAGATTTTGTCTCCTTCCCAAAGGTTGAGCTTCAGGACTTCGCTGTCATCGATCCATTCCAGGTTACCTTCGGGCGAATCAATCATTTTGCCTTCAAAATCAGTAGCAATAAACACAAAGACATAGTCATCTTCAAAACCGTCAAACAACGGAAATGTCAGGACACCCCGCAAAAAAAGACTTTTAACGGTAAGGCCGCTTTCTTCGTAAACCTCTCTGATAATGCATTCTTCCGGCGTTTCTCCCTGTTCCATGTGACCGCCTAAACCATTCCACTTATCCAGATGGATATCTTTCTGCTTCTTTACTCGATGAAGCATCAGGGTCTTGCCGGCTTTCTTTATATAACAAAGTGTTGTAAGTGCCATAAAATCACCTCGTAAAAAATAATTTTCTGTTAACCATTGTTGCCAAGGTTTGATGAATACACTCAGCATAATCTTCAAAAATTTGAAGATATTTAGTAAGAAGCTTAAAATTTCATGAGAAATTTCCCATGTGATTCTAATGCTTGTATCGGAAATAAACGAAGGTATATTTAGCAATAATTTTGGAGAAGGAAGGGACGATTTGAATAATATGCTCACATAATTGCGTAATATAGGAATTTAATTTTAAATTTTGTTAAATAAAGATATTGATATTAAGTAAATATGTAATGTATAATATTACAACGTAAATGCTCGCAATAGTTTACAACTGCGAACTAGCAATGACAAGTAAATTATCAAAAATCGCTATTTCCAATTCGAAATTGTGAATATGATTTTATATAGAGGTGATTTACGAATTCAAAGTAGAAAATTTATATTTTTAACGTACGAGGGGGATTTTGTATGATAAATATTAAACACAAATCAATTATTGTAATTGGTTTTATAATTCTAATTATTTTATCCATATCAGGATGTAAAAAAGACGAAAAAAACAACATTCCACAAAATAACAATACACCTACTCCAAAACTTACCCCAACACCAGCTCAAAGTGGAAAAGCATCAACATCTAAAATAGATGAAAGTTTGATAAAAGCTTATTATGATTATATTATGAATAATGAATCCCAATATGACCCTGGTCTGTTGCTAATAGATTTAAATTTTGACGGAGTTCCTGAATTATTTGACATTTTTATTGCAGAAGGCAGTCAAGCTTATCAAAATGGAATAACATTTATGAACGGAAAAGTTATGCCAATTAATAATGATAAAATGAATGTTTCTGTTTTTGTTGGCACTACGACAAACACAAAGGGACAAAAAGTATGGTATACTCGATATTATCCTTTTGGTTTTCACAACTCAACGGGGTCGGAAATAGATATCAATAATTATGATTGTTCAAATTTGCTTAATATTACAGGAGAAAATCTTTTGCAAATTGGTTTTGAAAATACTAATCACAATGAGCCAGACGCTTCATCAGTTAATGTAAGTATATTAAAAGATGGTAAAAGCATGGATGTCTCTTCAGAGGATAAGCAATCAATAATTAATTGGTATCTTAATGATAATAATTCCAATTTCGGTTCGGATTGGTATAATAATCAGAAACTAACTGCGGAGGAATTAAATTCACTTCTGCCATTAGCACAATTTGAAGGAAAATTAAATATACAAGAACAAAAATCAGCAAATGTTAATTTAAGTAAATGTTATATCACAACTAACGGTAAAAAGGCACTTGACTACCAACTTTTTTATAATCAATTGGTAAAGTGGTATAATGGGAATCAAATAAAACAATCGGAATTATTTGATTAAATGCACTACACAGGCGGAAGTTTCAAATATTCTGAAATGAAGCTTCAAGGTGTACAAATTAAGCCTAATGCGATTAGACGGAGTGATTCGTTATCTTTCACAATTGTGTCACCAACGAAGCATAGAATCTTTAAATTCAACCTTTAGCCCGGTCCGGCGAAAAATAGCAAGAAAAGCAATATTTATAGGACGATTTTGCTGGATTACGCAAGGTAAATAATTGCATGACATGGTAAACTCGAATTGCAAAAAAAATCTTGTAATACATGTCCTAAAAGGGGTTGAGTAGATGAATAATTTTATAATCAGTGCTTTTGGAGATGAGATTGCAGACGATCTCAGAACACAGATGGATGTGCTGTCAAGCCATGATATCAAGTATATTGAAATGAGGGGGGTTAATGGGAAAGCTCTTGTACAGCACACTTTGGAAGAAGTCTACGGCATAAAACAGGAATTGGATAAAAGGGGTTTCAGGATATCCGCCATTGGTTCTCCAATCGGCAAGATCAACATAACTGATGATTTTCAGCCGCACTTGAGCTTGTTCCGGCATACCGTTGAAATTGCAAAAATTCTTGAAGCGCAGTTTATAAGAATGTTCAGCTTCTTCATTCCCAACGGAGCCGATCCGGCGGTCTACAGGGATGAAGTGATACATAGGTGGAACGAGTTTATCAGGACAGCGGAAGGAGCTGGACTGGTACTTCTCCATGAGAACGAAAAGGAGATATACGGGGATACTCCGGAGAGGTGCCTTGAGTTGATGGAAACCTTGAATTGCAGTTTTTTGAAGGCTGTGTTCGATCCGGCCAATTTCGTGCAATGTGGTGTGGAGCCATATCCGTATGCATTTGATATGCTTAAGGGGCATATCGGCTATGTGCATGTCAAGGATGCGCTTTACAGCGATCATTCGGTTGTACCTGCGGGATATGGCGACGGTAAGCTGAAGGAAATCCTTACGGCTTTGATGAATAACGGATATGGAGGATTCCTGTCCCTGGAGCCGCACCTTGGAGTATTTACCGGATTTGCCGAGCTTGAACATAATACCAGGATATTGGCAACTCCCGGAGACGGCCCCGGGAAATTCGCGATTGCAGCAGGTGCTTTAAAGGATATCATTGAGGGACTGAGTGAAAGTCATTCATAAAGAAATGCCCCAAACAAAAAAACAAACGTCCGGCTGATACAGCACGGGCGTTTATTTTGTTCCGACTATGTTTTATTTTGAACGATTCCACCCCTGTCGGTTAAAAAGTTTATGGATTACAGATATTCCTTGATGTGTTTGATATAGGTGCCCAGCACTATTTCGGGTTCTTCCAGCTCGGGATGCCACATCTTCTCCCACTCAAGAGAGAGCCACCCGTCAAAGCCTATAGATTTCAAGAGATCCACCATTTGCTTGACAGAAAGATCGCCTTTACCGATCATGCACAGTTTTGCATCGGGGACCCTTCCTTTCGCGTCCTTTATGTGGGAATGCTTGATTCTGCTGCTCAGCTTGTTGAAAGTCACATCTATCGGTTCGTCAAACTCCACATAGGCGTTTGTAACATCCCACAGGACATCGACATTCTTTGAGGTTATCTGCTGCAGCAATTCAAGCATTGCATCTCCGGTAGAAAAATCGCCGTGGGTTTCTATCAGGACGGTCACGCCGGTGCCTTTTGTATAGTTGCCCAATTCGTCCAGACTGGAGGCGATTTGTTTGATGGTTTCCGCCTTCCTGCTCTTGTCCGGGATCTCATTCCCGAACACCCTTATATACTTGCAGTTCAGCTTCTGAGCCAGGTCTATGGCAGCTTTGCCTTCCGCAAGATACTTTTCGATGTCCGCTGCGGTATGAAATCTGCAGGAAGTATCAAGACAACAGATTTCAAGACTTTTTTCCCTGAGCTGTTTCATTGTCCCTTCAATATTTTCCGGAAAAAAGGGCTCCATTTTGGTCAAGTCCAGCTCCCTTTCCAAACCGCGGATTTCAATGCCGTCGAAACCGAACCGAACGGTTTCATCAAGGATTCTTTCCCAACTCCAGTCGGGACACGCAAGTGTGGTATACGAAATCTTCATTATGATCAATACCTCCCATGTATTTATTCATTGTCTCATAATCAATATGTCTGTCTTTTATACTTTTTTGTTCAATCCCTGAGTTTGATCCTCTTTTCCAAACGGGCGGACTCATATATGGCAAGTACAAGATCGACGCCTTTTCTCGCAGATTCCCCCGTGATATATGGAGCCCTGTCTTCAATGATTGCCGATATCAGGTCGCCGACCAATACGGAATGCCCGTTGTCATTGATCCGTTTCGGGTCTGAAGTAGATGAGCCGTCAGCCATTAATGCATCGGCATCCAGACTTTCCGTCCTGATGTCGGATGAATAGTTTTCGCGGACATAAAGTGTCGTACTGCCTCCTGAATAGATTATACTGCCTTTTTCACATTCAAATCTGAAATAATCGCCTTCCGGAGATTTTTCAACTGTGTTGGACAAGGTCGTACCCATAATCACGCCTTTTGCGCCATTCCTGAATTCTACCAGTGCGTTAGCCATATCCTCCACTTCTATATCTCTTGACATATGGTCTGCTACCGCATATACGCTGTCAACATCTCCAGCCAGCCAGCAGAGTGCATCGATGGCATGTATGCCCTGGTTCATGAGGCAGCCGCCTCCGTCAATCGCCCTGGTGCCTCTCCACCCTGCACTCTTGTAATATGCCGGCGACCTGAAGCCCCTGTATTGGCATTCTACGATCAGCATCCTGCCCAGTTTTCCACTGTCGAGTATTTCTTTGGCCTTCTTAAGCCCGGGCATTGTCCTGTTCTGGAATACGCACCCCATTTTTACCTTGTTCTCCCCGACTGCCTGGATCATGTCATCCATGACGTCTGTGCGTATATCAAGAGGTTTCTCGCAGAAAATATGCTTACCTGCCTTTGCGCTTGCAATGACATCCTTGCCATGAAGCCCGCTTGGCGTACAAATACAGACAGCGTCCACACCGGATTTTTTCAGCATCTCATCCAGATCTGTATATATGCCGGGTATTTTAAACTTTTGAGCAAGCGCCTCCGCTTTTTCTTTTGCCACATCACAGACCGCAGCCAGCTCTGCCCTGTCGTCATTGAGAACCGCCTGGGCATGGCAGGTAGATATGACCCCTGCCCCAACAATTGCAAAACGTATTTTTTTCATTTTACACCCTCACCTCCGTAGTAATTGGTATATGGATAGTATATAATATCAATAAATGCAATTTCTTTGCGTTTTTCAAGAGAATTATTGCGTATTTAAAGATAATGCCCGGGAGATGTGGGTTATGCTCAACAGTTATTATGAAAATGCAGATAAATATTTGAAGTATTCCCATCTGGTAATGAAGCAAGCCTGTGATATGGGATTTCATATGGATGATAGGTTTGAGATCTATTTTTTCATTTCCGGATATGCGAGCTATTTCATTGAAAAGAGTGTTTATCAGTTGAAATACGGTGATTTATTTGTAGTAAACAGCAATGAAATTCATAAGGCATCCTACCAGTCAGGTGATAGCTACGAACGGATCATCATCATGTTTGACCCGTCGATAGGGCGTATTTTCGGTTCTGAAAAGCTCGACCTGCTTGGCTGCTTCATGAACAGGCCCAAAGGGGAACAGAACAAGATCAGTCTATGCAAGACACAGGTCGAGGAATTGATGAGGTATTTTTCAAGGCTTGACGCTTTAAGCATGGAACAATCGGATCATGCAAAGCTTCTCAGGCTTACCTGCTTCATAGAATTGCTTGCATTCATAAACAAGGTCTTCAAGCAAACCGAACCGGTTACCGATACATCTGTTTTATCCGATAAACTGCAGCCGGTATTGGACTATATCGACAGTAACCTTGGTGGCGATCTGTCGCTTAGACATCTCGGGAACAGGTTTTTTATCAGTAGTTACTATCTTGGCAGCCTCTTCAAAAGGCATACCGGCATGAACATCCATGAGTATATCGTAATGAAGAGGATTTCCAAGGCAAAAATATACCTTTCAGAAGGGTACAATATCACAGAAGTCTGCCAGATGTCCGGATTCGGCGACTATTCACATTTCATCCGTTCATTCAAGAACCTTGTCGGGGCTTCACCGGGGCGATACAGGAAAAATTTCCGTTGACCTTCGCTTTTCATGTTCCTTAATGAATGCCCGGCTTCGCTATTTGCATACTTTTCCAGACTTTTTACAGTAATTTTGATGATGCTCGGGAAGTATTGAATATTTACTTCTCACGACCATTTTCCTATAATTAAAAACCGGGAGTGCACTCGAAACAAAAAACGAAAAGGAGGATGATATTCTTTCATGAACAAAAGTTTTACAAAATTTTCGTCAATACTAGTGGCTTTGATGCTGCTTGCCGGTCTGTTTTCCGGATGCGGAGCAGCTCAGGGTACAGGCACGGGACAATCGGCCGCGGCATCAGCGGACCAACAGGCCGCTGAACCACTGTCTTTGACCTATTGGGCCATGTTGGTTCCCGATGTGGCAACCAAGTATACCAACCTCGGGGATACGCCCATGTACAAGGAACTTGAAAAAAGGACAGGTGTCAAGGTTAAATTCCTGCATCCCCCGGTAGGACAGGAACAGGATCAGTTCAACCTTATGATTGCTTCCAAGGATTTACCTGACGTTATAGAATGGAACTGGATCAGCAAGTATCCCGGCGGGCCGGAAAAAGCTATTTCCGATGGTGTGCTTGTTAAATTGAATGATTATTTTACAAAAGATTGCCCGGATCTCAAGGCTGCACTTGACAGTGATAGGGAACTCAACAAGCAGGTAAAGACCGATAACGGTACATATTATGCTTTCCCTTATATCAAAAGTGCTGAGGAAAGCGGATTTACCGCCGTATGGCATGGCCCGACTTTAAGGAAGGACTTGCTTGATCAATTGCAATTACCTGTTCCTGAAACGATCGATGAATGGAATACGACGCTGAAGGCTTTCAAGGACACCCTGAATGTGCCGTATCCGTTCTCTGTTGAATGGAAAAGGATGACCAAGCTGGTCACCAGCAACTGTTTTGTCAGTGCGTTTGGCGCAGGCTATGATTTCTTCCTGCAGGATGGAAAAGTTGTATACGGCCCGATGCTACCGGGGTACAAGGACTTCCTCGCCCTGTTTAACAGCTGGTATAAGGACAAGCTTCTTGACCCTGACTTTGCAGCGCAGGACAGGAAGACACTGGATGCCAAAATCACCGATAAAAAAGTCGGTTCTTATGTAGGAAATGCCGTAGGACATCTTGGAAAATATCTGAACACTTTGAAGGACGACAAGACCTTCGACCTTGTCGGTGCCAGGTACCCTGTCCTAAAGAAGGGTGACAAGCCGTCGTTCGGTCAGATGGACTTCAGGTATGATTTCAATTCATGCCCCGGTATAACCACAGTCAACAAACGGCCGGAAGATACTGCAAAATGGTTGAACTACGGGTATAGCCCGGAAGGACATGTTCTCTTCAATTATGGAATAGAAGGTGAATCTTTTGAGATGAAGGATGGGAAGCCTACCCTTACCGATATGATTACCAACAATCCCGACGGACTCACGCTAACCCAAGCCTGGCAGCCATATGCAAGGGCATCCTATAACGGACCCTTCATGGAGGATATCAACGCTATACACCAGCAATTGCCGCTTCCTCAGGAAATTGAAGCTATCACAAACTGGGCGTATGCCGATCATACCACTGCAATTCCGCCGGTAACGACCACTCCGGAAGAAAGCACCTCTCTGGCAACGGCCATGAATGAAATCCAGACTTATGTTGATGAAATGACCTTGAAGTTCATCATGGGACAGGAGCCGCTTTCCAATTTTGACGCATATGTGGACCAGATTAATAAGATGGGTATTGATGATGCGGTCAAAATCAAACAGGATGCATTGGACAGATACAACAAGAGATAATCTTGAGCTCTAAAGAGGGGAGGGCGTAAAAGCTCTCCCTTTAAAAAAAGATTCATCGGAATAGAAGAGGATATCACTATGAAAACGGCTAAAGTACGAAATCAAATGATTGCCGGTAGAGGTCAGTCATTGCTGGGAACCGTAAAACAGGATATTGTCAGCAATAAGCTTATCTATATGATGGCTGTGCCCATGCTGGCGTTCTATATCATATTCTGCTATTATCCCATGTATGGCGCTGTGATCGCATTCAAGGACTATAGCCCCATGAAGGGGATTATGGGCAGCCCCTGGGTGGGTTTTGAACATTTCAGAAGCTTTTTCCAGAGTTATTATTTTTTAAGGGTTATTAAGAACACTTTTACAATCAATATTTGTTCTTTGATTTTTGGATTCCCTGCACCGATCATACTGGCTCTCCTGATAAATGAAGTGCGCTCAAAAGCTTTCAAAAGGACAGTTCAGACAGTAAGCTACCTTCCACATTTCATATCTACAATTGTGGTATGTGGCATGATGATTGACTTTTTGTCGGTGAGAGGCGTTGTAAATGATATTATTGTGATATTGGGCGGAAGCAGGTCAAATCTGCTTATGCAGCCGCATTTGTTCCAACCTCTGTACGTGGTCTCAGGCATCTGGCAGGATGCGGGTTGGTCGGCAATAATTTATCTTGCGGCATTAAGTGCAATTAATGAAGAGCTGTATGAAGCGGCAATAATTGACGGGGCGAGCAGGTGGAAGCAAACTTTGAATGTCACCATACCCAGCATCATGCCGACCATTATTATAATGCTCATACTCAGGATGGGTGAAATGATGAGTGTAGGATATGAAAAAATCATACTTCTATACAATCCTGTTACCTATTCGACGGCTGATGTCATATCATCCTTTGTTTACAGGAAAGGTTTGCTGGAATTCAGTTACAGCTACAGCACTGCCGTTGGATTATTCAATTCCGTTATTAATTTCATTCTGCTTGTAAGTGCCAACTGGATCAGCAGGAAAACCAGTGAGACCAGCTTGTGGTGAGGAGGTGCCGATAGCAATGGTTAGAAGAAGCAATGGCGAAAAGATATTCGCCGCATTCAACGTTCTATTTTTGTCTTTATTAATATTGATTACTATATACCCTTTTTTGCATGTGTTTTTTGCATCCATCAGTGATCCTACAAGCTTGATGAAGCATACAGGGTTATTGTATGCGCCGATCGGAGCTACTTTGCAGGCATATCAATCTGTTCTTGAAAACCCGGCGATACTTAGCGGATATGGCAACACGCTCTTTTACCTGATAATGGGCGTGATTATCAACATGTCCTTTACTGTTTTGGGAGCGTTTGTACTGTCGAGAAATAAATTGTTTTTTAAAAATTTCATCATGTTCCTTGTGGTATTCACCATGTTTTTTAGCGGAGGCTTGATTCCATTATACCTGCTTGCCAGGGGTATCCACATTAGCAACACCTTTTGGGCCGTTTTGCTCCCGCCGGCGATCAATACATGGAACCTGATCATTATGAGAACATCGTTCCTTTCTGTTCCAAGAGGAGTAGAAGAATCAGCAAAGATAGATGGCGCCAACGATTTTACAGTGCTGCTGCATGTGGTGATTCCATTATCCCTGCCGGTACTTGTCGTAATCCTTTTATTTTATGGCGTAGAACGCTGGAATGCGTGGTTCTATGCCATGATATTCCTGAGGGATAGAGAAAAGTACCCGCTGCAGCTGATTCTGAGGGAGATTGTCATAAACAGCAGTGTGGAAAGTATGACTACGGGGGCCGGAAATACGGACAGAGTACCCATAGGCGAAACCATAAAATATGCGGCAATAATGGTTGCAACCATACCAATCATATGTGTTTACCCGTTCCTGCAGAAATACTTCGTAAAAGGTGTCATGGTCGGAGCGCTCAAGGGATGAGCGCTGGCGTGCGGGAGTTGGTCCCGGTGACGGGATTTGCTTGAAATTCGCTCTTTCATCCAAGAAGAAAATGTGTTACTCTGGACATACTGTGGTTGACATAATTTCTAGATCCGGTCAAGGATAGTAGAAAAGCCAAGCGGAGATGAACCTGATGACTTTTAAGGATTTTGTACGAAAGAGAAAGAGTATATTGATTTCAATGCTTTTATCCTATGTGTCGATTTTGATCATATCCATCCTGCTATTTGGCCTTGTTTCCTTTGAAACATCAAGAGCCCTGAAATATGAAACAAACCGGACAAATGCCGCTTTGCTGAAGCAGGTACAGCAGGCTATGGACCGTCAAATGCAGGACATAGAGAGCTTGGGAAGGCAAATCGCATGGAACAAGGGCGTTGAAGGCCTGTTGTTTGCCAGGACTCCCTTGCAGGATTATAAGAATTACTCTATCCTGCAAATCATCAAGGATTTTATGGTCTATCAGACTGCAAACGGCTTTGTTGATAACTTTTACGTATATTTCAAGAATCTTGATTCCGGGATTTCCCCAAGCGGCAGGATCGACCCGAGAATACTGTATGAATTGTACCATACAAGAGACAATATCAGCTACAAGGAATGGCAGAAGATGGTCCGCGGGACATACCTGGGGGATTATATTCCGCTTGGTGCAAAAAATGATAAGAACAAGGTGGCAAATTCCGTCCTATATGTAAAGTCTCTCCCCATTGAGGACCCAAAGGCATCGGCTGCCACAATCATAATTAAACTGAATATAGGACGCCTGCAGGAGGCGATCAAGAACATCAAATGGGTGAATCAGGGTGTGATTCTGGTCATAAACAAGGATAATACCTTGATCACATCAACTCAGCCCGATTTTATCAAGCAGCCTTTGATATATGAAAAGATTGCAGAGACACAGAATGAAGTATCCTACGAGGTCATAAACGGAGAACGGGTTCTGGTATCATGCATTTCGTCACAGATTACAGACTGGAAATACATTACAATCATACCGGATAAGGTATTGATGGAGAAAGTTCAATACATCAAGAGATTTACAATGCTTACTGTCCTACTGTGGTTTCTGGTCGGCGGAATAGCTGCCTTCCTGTATGCAAGGAAAAATTATATGCCAATAAGCATGCTGGTTAAGACGCTGGTAAGCAAAACAGGTATTTCCGAGGGCGAGATAAAAAACGAATATAGCTTCATACAGGAAACGATAACCAATACCATCAATGAAAAGGATAGAAATGCAGAAATGATAGAGCAGCAGAAAAAGGTATTGCGTGAAAGCTATCTTGCACGGCTGCTGAAAGGAAAAATCGAAAGCAATCTTTCCATCTACGATGCATTTTCTTCATATGATTTCAAGCTCTATTCTGATCAATTCGCTTTGATGCTGTTTTATATCGAGAGCTGTTCCGGCTTTTCAGCGGATGCCGGGGAAGAGGATAAGGCAAAGGAGCTCAAGCTTGTACAATTTTCAATTGGCAGTGTCATAGAGGAGCTGATGGCTCAAGAGCATATGAACTATATGATTGAAATCGATGAGATGCTGGCATGCCTCGTCAATTTTAACCAAGACGGGCAGGATGACGAGGTTAATGAGAGGAAGCTGTTTGAAATAGCAAGTGAGGCCATGGAAATAGTCCGAAAAAAAATGAAAATACTTTTTACCGTATCAATAAGCGGTATACACAGGGATGCAGCCGGCATCACCAGAGCTTACCAAGAGACCCTGGAAGCAATGGAATACAGGATGGTGATGGAAAACAAAAAGATCATAAGGTACAAGGATATACGTACCCAGATACGTAATTACAGCTATTCACTGGAGACGGAAATGCAGCTGGTCAATTTCGTGAAATACGGTGATTATGAAAAGGCTGTCAAGCTTCTGGAGGAGGTGTTCAGGTACAATTTCTCCAATGAGTCCCTGCCGATTCATATGGCCAAATGCCTTCTATTCGACCTGGTCAGCACTCTGATCAAGGCGGTTGATGAAATCGGCATGAGTTGGGACAATGTTTTCCAGGATAAGCATGATCCTGTCAAAGAGCTGGTCAACTGCGATACCGTTGCTGAAATGAAGAAGCAGATGACAGGTATCCTGCAGAAGGTTTGCGGGTATGTCCTGAAACGGAAGAAGAATACCGGCAGTAAAATCAGGGATGGCGTGGTGGCATTTGTCGATAAGCATTATTCCGATTCCAATCTCAGCATTTCGATGATTGCTGAAGAATTGAACATGAGCCCCAAATATCTTGCAAGTGTTTTCCGTGATCAGACCGGAGAACTCCTGCTTGATTATATAAGCAGATTCAGGGTGGAAAAAGCCAAGAAGCTGTTGAAAAAGGGTGATCTCAATATAACCGGGATTGCCAAAACCGTTGGTTTCTATAACAGCAATGCATTCATCAGAGTCTTTAAAAAGCATGAGGGGATCACTCCCGGACAATACGGGACACAAACCGGGTAGTATATAAGTAAGTACAAATATGAAAGCTGGGTTTATAAATGCATTCTTTATATCAAGAGATTTCTATACCGGCCGTCCTTATTGACCTGGATACGGCGTATGGGAATATAAGGAGGATGGTCGAGGGGAACAGGAAGTATGGGATAACTCACCGGCCACATATCAAAGCGCACAAATGCACTTTTCTGGCTAAAAAACAATTGGAGTTCGGTGCAAAAGGAATCACATGAGCGAAGATTTCGGAAGCCGAAGTGATGGCCTGTGCAGGTACCAGAGATATTCTTATTGCGTATCCCCTCATCGGAAAAGATAAATGGGAACGGTTTGCAGAGTTGAGCAGGGTGGCCGACCTGATCACTATTGTGAACAGCAGGGGTGGCCGAAGGGCTCTCCGAGGTGGGGCGATGCCTTGGAAAGCCTGTCAGGGTCCTCGAGGAGATTGACGATGGAATAAACCGCTTTACTATGGGCCATAATTTTTTTACAGCGTCGATCGTGCAAAAACTGCTTGTAAAAGACAGACCGATTGAGTATAGTAATGTATATCATAAGCTTTACTTAGTAAAGGAGTACGGGTTTGCATATTTTATCGGCCGAGGGGATTTCCAAAAGCTATAGCGAGAAAATATTGTTTGACAATTTATCAATAGGCATTAACGAGGGTGAGAAAATCGGGCTGATCGGAATCAACGGGACGGGTAAGTCAACGCTTTTAAAAATTCTTGCCGGTGAAGAAAAGCCCGATACCGGAAGCATCATTGCCATAAAGGGCATAAGAATCGGCTATTTGCCGCAAAATCCCGCCTTTGATGGGGATGTCACCGTGCTAGAGCATGTTTTTAAGGGGAATTCTCCGGAGATGCAGTTGCTAAGGGAATATGAAGATGTTTTGCAAAAAGCGGAGGAAAATCCTGACGATGCACAGATCGGAAAAAAGCTGGTCGCGCTGAATCAAAGGATGGATGTGGCAGGAGCCTGGAACATGGAAAGTGAAGCGAAGAATATCCTTACCAGGCTGGGTATCCATGATTTTCACGCGAATATCGGTACACTTTCCGGCGGCCGGAAAAAACGGGTAGCCATGGCGTACTCCCTGATTGCCCCTTCGGATCTGCTGATTCTTGACGAGCCTACCAACCATATCGACAATGACACCGTCGACTGGCTTGAAAAGTACCTTAACAGCCGAAAAGGCGCTTTGCTTATGGTCACTCACGACAGGTATTTTCTTGACCGTGTGGCAAACCGCATCATCGAACTGGACAGAGGCCGGCTTTTCAGCTATCAGGCCAACTATAGCAAGTACCTTGAGATGAAGGCGGAAAGGGAGGAACTGGAGCAGTCGGCGGAAAGAAAGCGCCAGAACCTTTACCGCAGCGAACTGGAATGGATGAGGAAAGGGGCGAAAGCCCGTTCTACCAAACAAAAAGCCAGAATTGACAGATTTCAGTCGTTGCAGGAGGAAAAGCCCCTGGTAGAAAATCAAAATATCGAAATCAATGCCGGCGCAGCCCGCCTTGGGAAAAAGGTAATCGAGCTGGCGGAAGTGTACAAGGGTTTTTCTGGCGCGGATGTTATCAAAGGCTTCAGTTACGTCGTCTTAAGAGACGACAGGATCGGCATCATCGGCCCAAACGGCAGCGGCAAGACCACGCTGCTTAAGTTGATTGCAGGGCGCTTGAAACCGGACTGCGGAAGCCTGGTTACCGGAGAAACCGTAAAAATCGGGTATTTCGGGCAGGAAAACGATGGACTGGATGCAAATCTCAGGGTCATTGACTATGTCCGTGAAGAAGCGGAATTCATAACGACAAGGGAAGGTAATGTTACTGCGGCACAAATGCTGGACAGGTTCCTGTTCCCTCCGGCAGTGCAATGGACACCCGTATCCAGGCTTTCAGGCGGTGAAAAAAGAAGGCTGTACCTTTTAAGAATTCTGATGGGCTCTCCCAACATTCTGCTTCTGGATGAACCCACCAATGACCTGGACATACAGACCCTGACAATTCTTGAAAGCTATATTGACGACTTCCCCGGAGCCGTTATAGCCGTATCCCATGACCGATACTTTTTGGACAGGGTGGCGGATAAGCTTTTTGTGCTTGCCG
Organism: Bacillota bacterium; assembly: GCA_023426125.1. GTDB lineage: Bacteria > Bacillota > Clostridia > Acetivibrionales > DTU013 > MnB-11. The sequence continues at coordinate 61,636 of JAFABI010000070.1, read as the reverse complement.
GCGGCGGAAGGATAGAAATGTTTACCGGAAATTACACCGATTACAGTGAGAGCATTGCTGCTTCCGGAATGGAAACAGAAAGCAGGAATAACAATCACGTAATTGGGAAAAAGACATATAGTGCGGAAAATAACAAACCCAAACCCGTGAAGTTTACCTTCAAGGAGCAGAAGGAATTTGAACAGATCGACGAAATTGTTGCGGAGCTGGAAGAGAAAGTAAAGAGGATAAATGAGGATATAAACGGTGCAGCCAGCGATTTTCAGCGGCTACCCGGCCTCCTGGCGGAAAAGGAGCGCCTGGAAAAGCAGCTGGATGCGGCAATTGAGCGCTGGACCTATTTAAATGAAATAGCAGAGAAGATGGATAGAGGAGATTAACAGAGGAGCTGTGCGCAGTGGAGGTTCCAACCGGCATGGCGGAGACATGGAGGATAAAATCGAATGACGTTTGATTCACTTGGCTTAAGAGCTACCCTGGTGGATGCTCTAAAAAACGAAAATATTACAGTACCGACAGATGTGCAGGAGAAGGCCATACCGCAGGCGTTGAAAAACAGGGATCTCATCGTGCAGTCTGAAACCGGTACGGGAAAAACCCTTGCGTTTCTGCTCCCGCTCTTTGAAAAGCTGGATTTCAGCAAAAAGGAAATGCAGGCGATTGTCCTGGTGCCCACACACGAACTGGCCATACAGATCTTGCGGCAGATCGAAAGGCTTGCCGGAAATTCGGATTTAAAGGCGAATGCGGCTCCCATCATCGGCAATGTCAACATAGACCGGCAAATCGAGAAGCTGAAAGAGAAGCCCCATATTCTTGTGGGTTCTCCGGGAAGAATCCTTGAACTGATAAAGAAAAAGAAAATATCGGCGCATACGGTGAAAACCATCGTTATTGACGAAGCAGACAGGCTGATGGACGATAACAATGCCGAAACCGTCAAAGCCGTGATCAAGAGCACGCTGAAAGAGCGGCAGCTTATGATGTTTTCCGCATCCATTACCAACGATACGGTAAAGAGGGCTTCGGAATTGATGAAAGAGCCGGAAATCATTCGAAGCTCTCAAAGCATCGTCGTCCCGGATCAAATCCGGCACTTCTGTTTTGTCGCTGAGGAAAGGGATAAAATCGAGGTTTTGAGAAAACTGGTACGGATCATGAATCCTGAAAAGGCGATTGTGTTTGTCAGCCAGGGAAAAGAGATCGAGATCCTGGCTGAAAAGCTCAAATACCATGGACTTAAGGCGGAAAGCATTCATGGCGCCAGCATCAAGCTGGATAGAAAGAAGACCATGGAGGATTTCAGGTCGGGCAAGCTGCAGTTGCTGGTATCCTCGGACCTTGCAGCCCGGGGCCTTCACATTGAAGGAGTGACGCATATATTCAACCTATATATGCCGGAAAACGCAAAGGACTATTTGCACAGGGCCGGCAGGACCGGAAGGAGCGGCAATGCCGGTAACGCCGTATCGATTGTGACGGAACGGGAGATTCCGCTGATACGGATGTATGAAAAGGTTTTAAAAATAGATATTGCCGCCAGGGCCATGTACAAAGGTGAAATTATCCCTGCATCGTTTCACTCCTAAAATACACACGATTTAAACACTAAGTACACAAAGAATACATACCGGAGTTATATAATTTCCCGTAGTAGAAGTTAAATCCGGCTTATATGAAGGGGAATTACATAACTCTGATGAATATGCGAACCTTAAGGAAGCAGGCAAGAAAACTGCCTGCCATACTTTTTTTATTACCAAGCCTTTGCGGCTTTCTATTGTTTTTTCTTATACCGTTCATCGCAGGGGTGGGATATGCATTGACAGACAACCCTGTGAACGGAAGATTTGTCGGCCTGAAAAACATCCTGGGGTTGTTTGGCAATCATGCTTTCCTGATAGCAATAAAGAATACGCTGATATTTCTGGTGCCTTCGGTATTCCTGAGCCTGCTGCTCCCGCTGGCCGCCGCTATGTTTTTAAACCGCCCGGTATATGGCAAAAAGGCAATCACCATGCTGTTTCTGTCGCCAATGGTGATACCGGCGGCAACAGTGGCCTTATTCTGGCAAATATTCTTCGACTTCAGGGGACCGATGAACCATCTGCTGGCCTGCGCCGGTATAATGCCCCTGGAATGGCTTAACGGCTCATGGGGCCTGGCGGTGGCGATGACGGTATTTCTTTGGAAAAATACCGGGTACAACATGATCATCTATTTTGTAGGGTTGAGCAATATTCCTGCCGAGTATTACGAAGCCGCGGATATCGATGGTGCGGGACACATTGCGAAAACCCTGTTCATTACCCTGCCCTGCCTTGTCCCAACAGGTTTTTTCGTATTTACCATTTCCATCGTCAACTGCTTCAGAATCTTCCGTGAGATTTACCTTATTTTTGGAACACACCCGAATGAAAATGTCTATATGCTCCAGAATTTCATGAATAATATGTTTCTTCAGCTGAATTATCCGAAGCTTACTTCCGCTGCATATGTGACGGCGGCGTTTATCACTTTGCTGCTGCTTGTCCTTTATATGCTTGAAAGGAATGTGACGGAGAGCTTTTCATAAAATGCAGCTCAGGACTCGTTAAAAGATAACTTCCGATAATTCTTTCCGGGGAACCGCACTAACCAGGCTGCATGGGTGAGCAGCATACGCAGTATGCGACCAGCCCGCTCCATTCCCCGAAAAAGAACAGGAGTTAATATATTATCCGAGCCGTAAGGAGCTGTGAAGGAAGGAGGGATTGCAAGGATGCAGGTACATAAAGATGCGGGCAGGATGAAACCGGTTTTTTCAAGGTTGCTGCGAACAGGGGCTATGCTGGCGATCGGAGTATGCCTTATCTTCCCTGTGATTTTTACACTTGCCGATTCTTTTATGGCAGATTGGGAAATTACCGAATATTACGGAGCACGTGAAGGATTGGCCGGTAACTCCGCTTCAAACGGTACGTCGTTACAATTAAAGCTTGTACCTTACGAGGTGACCTTTAAACAGTACTATACCGTACTCATCGGGAGAACGCAATATTTATTCATGTTCTGGAATTCAGCCGCACTGGTGCTTCCAACAATCCTCGGACAACTTGTCGTGGGAGCGATGGCGGCATATGCCTTTACAATACTCAAATCCAAACTGGCCGATGCGTTGTATTTCCTCTATATCGTTGTAATGCTTCTGCCCTTTCAGGTTACTCTCGTGCCGAATTATATCATGGCCGACCGGCTTGGCATACTCGATACCGGCTTATCCATCATCTTGCCCGGCATATGCGGCACGTTCGGGGTTTTTCTTTTAAAGCAGTATATGGCATCCCTGCCGTTCAGTTATTTGGAGGCGGCGAAAGCAGACGGAGCAGGATATTTGAGAAGCTTCACGGATATTGTGCTTCCGATATTGAAACCGGGCTTGGCGGCGCTTTTTATCCTGCTCTTTATCGATCATTGGAATATGGTGGAGCAGCCCCTTATTTTTTTGCAGGATCCGCTCAAAACCCCTTTATCTGTTTTTCTTTCCTATATCAATAATGAAGAGTGCGGTATTGCCTTTGCAGCTTCTTTCCTTTATATGGTTCCCACGATACTGGTTTTCCTGTATGGAGAGGAGTATATGGTCGCGGGCATGGGAATACAGCTGTCGGGGATAAAAGGGTAAGGGCTGCCGAAATAGGGCATGCTCAGAGATTGTGTGGAGGCAAAGGTCAATGATAGACGAAAATGCAATAAATACAACCAGGAAAAGGATTGTAGGAAGAATAGCATGCGGATTTATAGCCGCTATGCTTCTGCTTACTTTCCTTTCAAGCACCATCAATAATTTGGGCCTCATACGTGTAGAGTCCGCGGAGGTTAAAACCGGTACCCTTGTTTATATGGTTGAAAAACCGGCGACCGTCACCCCTGTAAATCTGTATGAGGTGTATGCGGAGCGTGATCTAAAGGTCGTGAGCCTTCGGGTGAAAACCGGGGAAATGGTGAAAAAAGGCCAGCTGCTGGCTAAATTTGACGTGCGTGGGATGGAAGAAGAGATAAAAACAAAAACGCTTCAACTGGAAAGCAGCAATACCGAAAAAGAGCTGCTGGCATATAAATATGATCTGGACATAGAAAGCAGTGAAAGGGCGGCAGCCGACGCCCAAAAGGAACTCCTGGCTGCAACGGAGCTGTATGAGGCAGGGGCCGAAACACCGGCCAATGTGGAAAAGCTGAGGAAGGCATATGAGGCTGCCGAAAGGGATTGCCGGAAGCTGCAGGAGGAAAAGGCCGCGAGTTTGGCTCTAAAGCAAATTGGAGCGGAAATGCTCCGCCAGAGCATTGATACGGCCAAAGCAGATCTGGAAAGGTCTGAAGCCGTATATGCTCCGGTTGACGGTTACATATGGGAGATAAGCGTCCGGGAGGGGGCCTTTACAGGAGCGTCAAAGCCTGCTTTCAGGGTTGCGGGCCCGGGAGGGGTATATACGGAATTCACGGTTGGGGTGGAGGAAGGCAAGCACCTGGCAGCAGGCGACAGGATGACGGTTGCCGTTCCGGCACTTGACAATAAGAAAATAGAAGCAGAAATAAGCTCGGTGAACTCTTCCGAAACAGAAGACGGGATAAGGATTGCCGCTCAGATTGACGATCCGGAGCTGAAGGGGGGTGAAAGGATAAATATCAGCATAACGAAAGAATCCGAATTTTTCGATGCAATCATACCGAATTCTGCAGTACGTACCGATTCCAACGGAAGAAAATTCGCATACGTGATAAAAGAGAGGAAAAGCTCGCTTGGCAAGGAGTATTATCTCCAAAAAGCCTTCCTGTATGTGGCGGCCTCGGATCAAAAGGAAACTGCGGTTTCCTCCGGCCTTTCCTTCTTTGAGAAGGTGGTGACGGAAAGCGACCGCCTTGTTATGGCAGGCGACAGAGTGAAACTATACAGAGAATAACTTCTTATTTATGTTATTCATTTATTTATGCTATGATTGACAGAGAGGATAAAATTCATGAAGAGAATGTGTTTGAGCGTACTTGTTATGGTTTTTGTGTTATGCAGCACCGCATGCGGCCCTGCCGGCGAGAAAGCCGTCGGTTCGACGGATTCGTCGGCCGGCAGCGTCCGGAAAGCTTCGGATATCCAGAGCACCGCGCTTGATATGGGTAAGGAGGATAATACCAGGATCACCGTTGCCGTGTCCATACCGGAAAACAGGTTCATTGATACTGCTGCAGCCAATTTTCACAAAAACAACCGGGGGATCATTGTTGATGTCAAGTACTATACGATGATGGGGGAGACAATAACCAGGGAAATAGGAGACTCTGTTCTTTCTATAGGGGAAAATTTGGATCCGATGGGCGAGAAATATGTAAAAACCATCAGCACGGAGCTGATGTCCGGTGAAGGCCCTGATATTATCGATACCTTTTACCTGCCCTGTGATAAATTTGCGGATAACGGCTTCCTTTGTGACATTAGGACGATCATCAGACAGGATGCGGGATTTAATGAAAGCGATTATTATGAAAACATCTTGAGTGCGCGGAATTACAAAGGGGGCTTGTTCACAATGCCGATAGGCTTTAGCACTCAATCTGTCATTGGAATTCATAGCCTCCCGGCTGATACTGTTACGAACAAGCTAACCCTCGACAGTTTTTTCAAATCGGCGCGGGAAGCTATTGAGAATAGTGGAGCAGAAGGGTCGTACGTATTATATGAAACTGATATTGGCCTTTTTAGAGAAATGTTTGAGATGAATTATGACAGATTTATCGATCAGGAGAATAAAAAGTGTGATTTCACCTCAGGCGAATTTGTTAAGTTGATAAAGCAAATAAAAGAGGCAGCGGACGATAAGTATATATTCCGATCCAAGAGCGACAAAAGTACAGATTTTAAGGATATGTATTTCCTTGATGCATTTAATAATGAAGCCATTTACCTGGAATATTTCAAATACCCTCACGGTGAAAACAATTCGTACGCTATCCCTTCGCTTGAAGGCAATTCAAATATAGAGGCCAGAATACATATGGAATATGGCATAAACAAACAATCAAAGAGCGTAGGAGCGGCCTGGAAGTTTTTAAAATATATTATTTCGGAGGAAATGCAGAAATCACCCGAGTTATATTATTTTCCTATAAACAAAAATTCGATGACGACAAAAATCCAGCGCGAGAAAGCAAGCGGCCTGGATATTAATCTGACTGCAGACGATCCTGTTTTTTCACGCATTGATGCATTCCCTAAAAAGAATTGGCAGGTTTTTAACATTGTAACGGAAGAAACAACTAAGTATTTTGAAGGACAAAGGTCTGCGGAAGATACGGCCAATATCATACAAAGCAGAGTCAATGTAATGATCAACGAATGATATGATGGTGAGGATAGGATGATACAAAAAAGAGTATTGCTTGTAGAAGACGACGAGAGCCTGAGGGAGGTTGTAACCGATAAGTTGACAGAGAGGATAAAATTTATGAAGAGAATGTGTTTGAGCGTAATTATTATGGTTTTTATGTTATGCAATACCGCATGCGGCCCTACCGGCGAGAAAGCCGACGGCTCGACGGCTTCGCCGGCAGGCAGCGTCCGGGAGACTTCGAATACCCGGAGTACCGCGCTTGACTTGGGCAAAGAGGACAATACAAGGATCACCGTTGCCGTGTCCATGCCTGAAAACAGGTTCATTGATACTGCCGCAGCCAATTTTCAAAAAAATAACCCCGGGATTATCGTCGATGTCAAGTACTATACAACGATGGGGGAGACAATAACCCGGAAAACGGCGGATGGCGGTGTTCTGGCCATATCTGAAAATACCGATCCGGGAGGAGAAAAGTATTTAAAAACCATCAGCACGGAGCTGATGTCGGGGCAGGGGCCCGATATTATTGACACGCGGTACATACCCGGCGGCAGGTATGCCGATAACGGCTTTCTGTATGATCTGGGGAAAATTATTGAAAAGGACCCCCAATTTAACAGCAGCGATTTCTATGAAAATATAATAAATTCCGTCAAATATAAGGGCGGTCTGTATACCATGCCCATAGGCTTTTTAATAAGCGTTCTGACGGGAAAATACAGCCTTCCGGCATCCACCGGCACGGATAAGCTGACATGGGATGCTTTTTTCAAGTCGGCAGGAGAGGCGCTGAAGGCTCAAGGGGTAGAGGGGCCGACGATGATGCTCTGCGGGCAAACGGAGCTTTTTTCTGTGTTGTTTCATAAAAACTACGGCAGATTTGTCGATGAGGAGAGCAAAAAATGCTATTTTACATCGGATGAATTCATCAAAACTATCAAGCTGGTCAAGGAAGCGGCAGATAAAAAGCTGATTACCGGATCAAATAAAAACATACCCAAAAACACTCTTGATTTGTATATGTTTCGGAACGAAGTAGATGCCAACATCGCAGCACGCTATAAAAGCCCTGAGGAAAACAGCGAGTTATACGTATATCCGATACCTGTCCTTGACGGAGAATCAGGTATGGATGCCGATATATACTATGAGTATGGAATCAACAACAATTCAAAGAGTAAGGGTGCGGCATGGAAATTCATAAAATACCTTCTATCGGAAGAAATGCAGACATCGCCGGAATTGTTTGTATTTCCTGTAAATAAAAAAGCGGTAGCTGAAAAAAGCTTACGTGAAAAATGGACAGATACAAAAACGGTATTGACGGAGGAAGACTCTGTTTTTTCCAGGGCCAATGTATATAAGAAGATAAACTGGCAGATTTACAAGATCGCAGAAGAAGAGACCCAAAAATATTTCGAAGGGAAAAGGTCTGCGGAAGAAACGGCGGAGATCATACAGAGCAGGGCCAATGTAGTGATCAGCGAATGATATTATGGCGGGGATGGGATTATGCAAAAAAGAGTATTGCTTGTAGAAGACGACGAGAGCCTGAGGGAGGTTGTAACCGATTATTTTGAGAAGGACGGGTTCCTTATCGACGGGGTGTCTGACGGATTGAAAGCGCTTGAATTGTGGGAAGAGGCTGAATATGATCTGGCGCTTCTGGACATCATGCTGCCCGGAATCGATGGATTTTCTTTATGCAGGCGTCTCAGGAAGACCTCTTCCATACCGATCATCGTAATCACTGCCAGGGATGACGAGGAGGACAAGATAACCGGCTATGAGCTCGGAGCGGACGACTATGTCACCAAGCCTTTCAGTGTAAAAATACTGCTGGCAAAATCAAAAAACCTTCTGAAAAGGACAAGTGGAATGCTTGGGGGTGAAAACAGGGAGAGCCTGACGGGAGCCGGTATACGGGTGGAGTTGCTTTCCAGGGCGGTAACGGTTGACGGTAAGAACATCGAGCTTTCACCGAAGGAATACGACTTGCTGGTTGCACTGATGGAAAACAGAGACAGGATCATGACGAGGGAAACGCTTCTCGCAAAGGTTTGGGGATATGATTACTTCGGGGATTCCAGGGCGGTAGACACCCATATACGCAGACTCAGGTCAAAGATCGGCAGTAAAGCGGTACACATAAGGACAAAGCTAAAGGCCGGCTATAAATTCGAGGAAAGCCTATGATGGGGCAAACCGGGGACAAACCGGCCAATCTGCGGTCCGGGAGGATAGGCATCACCCGTAAGCTGTTTTATGTGACGGCAGTCATGTTTATCATTTTTATATCCGTAGAGCTGATATCACAATTCCTATTTTTAGAAAAGTTTTATTCTGCCTCAAAAGAAAAACGCTCCGTTAAGGCTCTGGAGGAATTCTGCCGCAATTATGCCCAAAATGCCTGGGGAAAGTTCATGCTTGACACTGAATCGGCATATATGACGGATAACTATGACATACAATTGGTCATTTTGAACGATTACGGAAACAACAAGTACGGCGGGATCGAAATGGCGGTAAGAAATGCGGAAGGTAAGGAAGTCTGTGTCGACCTTCATGATGTATCTCTTGTGGATAGCTTATTGACCGGGGGTATGCAGGTCGGTAAAAATGTAAGCATAAAGGGATTCTTTTCGGATGAAGGTTTCAGGCTCCGGCCTTTTGAAATTGAAGTGGACGGGATGGTCTGGAAGCGCAACGGCGGCGATGGGAGCGCCGATTACAGGACTGCCGTCGATTGGAGCCATATGGTGCAGGTAGATGGCACGGTCGAGTATTTACGGCTGATGAATGAAAACGAATATGAAAATGCCGCATCCCCTTTTACTGCACTAAAAGCAGCTTTGAAGCAATGGCAGGAGGCGAATATCAGAATACCCGATAAGCGCTGCATTCGGGATTATAAAGATCGTGCAACAGGGAGTAAATACAAGCTGTTTATTTTTCCGCTGGCCCGGCAGGATGGGGGCAGGGAGGCAGTATTTGCCATCGTTCCGCTGCAGCCGGTGGATGAAGCGGTAGAGGTCATCAAAGATTATCTGGCGTATATTTTTCTAGCTGCTCTTGTATTTGTGCTGATTCTTTCTTACATCTATTCCAGGATGGTGACACAGCCTCTGATTAAAATAAATACTGCGGCGTTAAGAATGTCCCAAATGGACTTTAGCGCAAAATGCGGCATTCATTCCCGGGATGAGCTTGGCGATCTTTCGCAAAGTCTCAATACGATGTCGTCCAGGCTCGACTCCACAATAACGGAATTGAAGGAATTTGTTTCAAATGCCTCCCATGAGCTTAAAACGCCTATCGCAGCAATGGGAGGCTATTTGGAAGCATTGAAGGATGATATCAGAAAAGACAAGAGGGAGCGGTACCTGGAAAGATTGCAGTACGAGGTTGGCAGAATGAATTCGCTTGTTCAGGACATGCTTGAACTGTCACGTATGGAAACCGGTTCGGGGGTATTAAATAAGGAAAGGTTTGATTTGAGGGACCTGCTAAGCGAAATAGTGGAAGAGTCTGAGAGCCCCATGCGGGAGAAGTGTGTCAGGATCACTGTTAAAGCCGGACAAGAGCCTGCATTTGTTTTTGCCGACCGGATTAAGACCGGACAGGTGATCGGTAATTTTGTAACAAATGCAATCAGGCACACGCCTTATGCCGGAGAGATAAGGATTGAAATCAGAGCAGCCGGTAATGAAACCACTTTTTCCATCGAGAACCAGGGGGAGCCTATTCCGGAGGAGAAGCTGGGAAGAATATGGGGGAGGTTTTACCGTATAGAGTCCTCGAGAACAAGAAATAGCGGTGGAACCGGCCTTGGCCTTGCCATATCGGCTAAAATCCTTCAGCTTCACAATGCATCCTACGGCGCCAGCAATACTGAAAAGGGAGTATTGTTTTACTTTAAGATTCGAAGCGGGGACGGCTGCTGAGTGTCAATGGGACGGGGATGTTGACACACGCGTTTGAGGTTAACGTAAAAAAGACGTAGACTTTTTCTGATGAATTTCGTATTATTACAGTAGTACTACAGCGAAATAAGCACTAATTTTACAGGCGCCTATGCGCCTTACGGAAATATCGCGGATGCTTTAATGCGTTATTCACGGAAGTACTAAATAAAATGTTCCGCTGCAGTAGTAGAATTATTAACGGTTTTACGAGTTTGTGAATAAGATAATTCAGCCGCTTCCGTCAGAAATGCAGTCGGTTCCTGTGCCGGGGCGGAAGCTCCTGAAACCGGGCAGGCCTCGCGCCGTTGGGATTTTGTAGCAAGCAGGGGGATGTAAAAGGCATGTACGTGATAACCTATTCGCTAAGGGATGATAAAAACGATTCGGAGGTTTATTATCTTGACATAGCAAGCTTCACCGATGAAGATGCTGCCGAGACGGATAATCTTGCTGGTCCGATCATAGATAAATATACACGCTATACTGCAGAAAAACCCGGAATAAAGCTGCGTTCAAAGGAAGAATACGGCTTTGAGCTTTTAGTGCTGGGAATTCTGTGGAGGGTATATGGCGGCGATGCCAGCGGACTGGATCCGATCCCCAGGCAGCTGCTTACCGGCCTCGTCAAGCTGCGGGAGCAGGGGGGGAGTCTGAAGCCGGGGATTGACTTCATACGCGGCATTATGTCAACAATTTTCCTTTCCCCTGATTTATACGACAATATGTCTGTTGCCGCCCCCACATTGCAGCAAATGGACAAACTTCTGGACTGGCTGGATGCAGCCGGAGAATTTGACAGGGAGGTAAAAAGGCTTAGAGGCTGGCAGGCATACCTTGAAACCCTTGAAAATAAAGCAGCATCGGATATCATTGCCACCGCCATAACCCTTGCGGCATGGTTTGAAGCGCGCAGCGAGGAGGTATTGGGCAGGTATACTCCTAATGTGGACAGATATCTGAATGAAATACGGGATGAGCATTACTGGCATGAGGATGTGATTTTCTGCGGCCGTCGGAGAGTGGAATACCATATGAACATGGTAGGCGCCGAAATTATGAACAGGGCGTATAAAGCAGCGTTTGACGCAACCAGGCGGAAAATGGTGCTTCTGCCTGCGTGCATGCGTCTGCTGCCCGCCGGAAAATGCAAGGCGGTGGAGGAGGACAATACTTTCAAGTGCACAGGCTGTACTGCCGAATGCAGCGTGAACAGGTTGCGAAGGCTTGGGAAGCAGCACAGGTTTGAGGTATTGATGGTTCCCCATGAGTCTTCCATTTCTGCAACGAAAACCGACGGGGCATTGCTAAATTCCGATACAGGCGTAGTAGGCATATCCTGTGTGCTCAACCTGGTCTCCGGAGGCTGGATGCTGAACGACCAGGGGATTCCGGCGCAATGCGTGCTCCTTGACTACTGCGGCTGCAAGAATCATTGGTGCAGGGAGGGCATGCCTACGGAAATCAACCTTAACAGGCTGAAGAAAATCCTGAAAATGTGATTATTCAGTTACTGTCATTGCGAGCGAAACGAAGTGGAGCGCGGTAATCGAATAAATGCTATCTCAGTTCAGAAGCAGAGATTGCCACGTCGCTTTGCTCCTCGCAATGACAACCGGGGTACGTGAATAGTCACCTGAAAATAGTGAATTGCCGTTAAATTATCTGTAAAAGCTTTACATTTGCAAATGCTCATAGTAAAATAGTCTCAAATACAAACAAAGCGAGGTAGTCCCATGCCAGCTAACGCTTAATTTTTCTAAATCGAATAGTGTATTTATAGCCCGTGTTATCCAGGGCTCTAGATTGCTGTGTAAAAGAAAATTAAGTGAGAGCTGCATATTGCGTGAGATAGCCTATTATTGGAGTAAAGTGACATTTTTCTGCTGCCAGGGACTTTCCTCCTTAAGATAATGTTTAATAAATACCGGTTAGTCCGGTACAGGTATCACCATGCTTGTTGTCTTAATTTTCAAGACAATGGCATGGTGTTTTTGTTTTGTGCAATGTGCAGCTCGGAAAGGGCTGTTAATGATCATTAAAGTGAATATCAAAGGGCATGATTTTGAGTTTGAGACTTCGCAAAAGTGTTTTTCACCCGGGAAAATCGACGCCGGAACACTTGCCATGCTTTCGTGCGTTGAATTTACACAAGGGCGGAAAGTGCTTGATCTTGGATGCGGGTATGGGGTTGTCGGAATAACGGCGGCAAGGCTCATTGGCGCAGAGCATGTTTATATGATAGATGCAGATAGGGAAGCGATTTTGTATTCAATAAAAAACACCATAAGAAATGGAACAGGGGCCGTATGCATCCTGCAGAGTGATGGCATCGAAGCACTGAAGGAAACAGGATTTGATCTTATTCTATGCAATCCGCCTTACCATGCCGACTTTGCCGTAGCCCGAAAATTTATCGAGAAGGGTTTCAACCGGTTGAAAATCGGAGGAAAGATGCTTATGGTGACAAAACGGAAGGAATGGTACAAAAACAAGTTCATATCAATTTTTGGCGGAGTGATGGTCCGTGAAATCGACGGATATTTTGTATTCGAAGCGGAAAGAAGAAACAAGGATTACAGCGGCATGAAAAATAAGCAGATGATGAAATGAGGGATATTGATGCTTGAAATAACAATGTATAATGCCCGAAAACATTATGGTGGCAACTTTATCCTTGACAATGCCGGTTTTACGGTTTACGAGGGTGAAAAGGCGGGTATCGTGGGGATCAATGGAAGCGGAAAAACCACGATTTTAAAACTGTTGGCCGGAATTGAGCAAATGGATATAGACTATCGAAAAATCTCCGAGGGCAAGAGCCGGATTTCCATCCCCAAAGGGACGTCCATCGCCTATCTTGAACAATCGTCAAGCTATCCTGACCGCTTCAAGGTAAAGGATATTTTAAATCTGGCGTTCCGGGAGCTTTACTGTCTGGAGGGACAGATGAAGGATCTGGAAGGTGCAATGGAACATTTACAGGGGGAGACCCTTGAAACAGCGTTAAAGCAATACAGCCGGCTGCAACAGGACTATGATACGAAAGGCGGGTACGAAAGGGAGGAAAAATTAAGCAAAGTGTGCACCGGCCTGAAGTTTGACGATGCTTTCTTACAAAGAGAATTCCAGATGCTCAGCGGCGGTGAAAAAACAACGGTAAACCTTGGGAAGATTTTATTGGAACAGCCCGAGGTTTTGCTTCTTGACGAGCCCACAAACCACCTGGATATGGAATCTGTAGAATGGCTTGAGAAATACCTCAGAAGCTATAAGGGGATTGTGATGATTGTATCCCATGACAGGTATTTTTTGGATAAGGTAGTTACAAAGATTATCGAGGTTGAAAATAAAGCGTGTGAGACATATAAAGGAAATTATTCCGACTATGTACGGCAAAAGGAAGAGGATATGCTTCTGCAATTTGAAAACTACAAGGAGCAGAAAAAGAAAATCGCTTCCATGGAAAATGCCATCAAAGATTTGCGGGATTGGGCTCAAAGGGCCGATAACAATAAATTTTTCAGAAGGGTGGTGAGCATGCAAAGAAAGCTTGACAAAATGGAAAGGATAGACCGTCCGGTCTTTGAAAGACAGAATATCAGGATTAATTTTAAAGCTGCCCAACGCTCGGGGTATGAAACAATAAAGGTATGCGGGTTGTCAAAAAGCTTTGGCAGCAGGATGATTTTTGAGAATACCGATTTATATGTTACATTAGGTGAAAGAATTGCGCTCATAGGTCCGAACGGCAGCGGCAAGACTACGTTTATAAAGATGCTGCTGGGAGAAACCGATGCGGATAGTGGTAAATTGCAGCTTGGAGCAAATGTTAAAGTCTCCTATCTACCGCAGCATATTACTTTCAGCAATGAAGAGGATTCGGTCATCGGATGCTTTAGAGAAAACAAATCCATCCTGGAGGGAAAGGCCCGTGAATACCTTGCAAGATTTATGTTTTTCGGTAAAGACCCATATAAGAAGGTAAAGCAATTGTCCGGGGGAGAAAGGGTAAGGCTTAAGCTGTCCATGCTGTTGTATGAGGAGACAAATTTATTGATACTGGATGAGCCTACCAATCATCTGGACATAGAATCCATCGAAACCCTGGAGGAGGCTCTGGAGGACTTTGAGGGCACGATCCTGTTTATATCCCATGACCGTTACTTTATCAATAAAGTGTGCAGCCGGGTCGTTGCTATCGAAGAAAACAGGTTTGTCAATTATCCTGGCAATTATGACGATTATAAGAACAAGAAGAATGAAAGCCGCCTGCCGGCGGAACCAGAACAGCCACAGATCGTCAAAAAGCCTGCAACCGCTAGAAACACAGAAGCTAAGTTCAGGGATAGAGCGATTGCTGAAAATAGCAAAAGTGAGATGGATTTAACCAGGCTTGAAAGTGATATTAAATTTTTGGAGGATGCGATCAGAGAAGCCGATAAACATATGTACATGCCAGAAATCAGTCATGATGAACTGAACAGGCTTTATTGCAAACGAGAGGAATTAAACAGCGAATTGGATAAAATGATTGAGAAATGGTTAAGCTCCGGCAACGGATCGGAGATATAAAAACCTGTCCGATTCCTTGGATGGGATGAATTTAGGGAGCATATGTCCAATGGCTGAGAATCAGAATCTATGTGCATAATGCTCCCTATTTGACGTTTCAAATAATAAACGAACTTGGGGTGCTTGAGCGATGATGGTATCAGAACTTAGCCTTCGTGGAATGTCCGCAGGTAAAAATAATATAAGAAAACAGGTAAAAGGGCGCACATAGACAATGTCCGGGATATCTTGTACAATGAAAACAAATAGTTGAGCTCAGCTATGAACAGTTCGATTGCAAAAGCTGCAAATGAAGCTGTATGCTTTTGCGGTTCATAAATAAGAGGAGGAGTCGACATGAAATCGGTCAAACTATTTGTTTCGATACAGATCATTTTGTCCCTGTTGCTTTTTGCGGCATGCGGAGCAACGGACTCAAACGAGGGCGCCGGGCAGAGTGAAGCGTCCAAGGTACAAACAACAGGCGATCCGGCGGCCGCCCCGGATCCATTCGGAAAATACTCTCCGCCTATTGAGGTCAGCACGATAACCACGACGATCACAAGCGATATCAAGTTCCCCGAAGGCGATACTCCTGAAAATAACATCTGGACAAGAACCTATTTTGACGAGTTGGGCATAAAGCTTAATATTCTCTGGTCCTGCGGAGATGACAAGGCCGAAGAAAAGAGGAACCTGATGATTGCATCCGGGGATCTTCCCGACTTGTTCACAGTAAGCAGGAACCAGTTTGAACAGCTTTACAATGCAGGAAAGCTGGAGGATCTGACCCAGGCGTTTGAGCAATACGCATCGCCTTTTGTCAAGGACTTTATCTACAGGGATGGCGGAATTGCCATGAAATCCGCCGAGAAGGATGGAAAGCTTTTCGCAGTGCCGTTTTTTCTGGATTATACCGATTCTACCTCCATTCTGTGGATACGGACCGATTGGCTGCAAAAGTTGAATCTACCGGAGCCAAAGACGATGGAGGATGTATTCAAAATTGCCGAAGCCTTTAAAAACCGGGATCCCGACGGAAACAGCCTGGAAGATACGTATGGCATACCAATGACAAAGAATCTTATCAGCGGCTCTTACTTCAATGCTTTTCACGCATACCCCAGCATTTGGATCAAGAATTCCTCGGGTTCCCTTGTTTTTGGCGGGATCCAGCCTGAAATGAAGGCTGCATTGCTGAAATTGCAGGAGTTTTACAAAAATGGAATCATCCCGAAGGAATTTGGGGTAATGGACGACAATAAATACATTGAGGATGCGCTCTCAAGTAAATTCGGAGTAATATTCGGCAGTCTTTGGGAACCATGGTGGCCGCTGCAGCAGATGAAGGACAAGGATCCCAATTACCAGATGAAGCCTTTCCCGATACCGTCCATCGACGATAAGCCTGCAAGCATTGAGGTGCCCGGCCTGAATGTATTGAATTACATAGTGGTTAAAAAAGGAGCTAAGAACCCCGAGGCATTGCTCAAATTGGTCAACGTGAATGCGGAAAAGAATTTTGGGAAAACTTCGGATGTCAACAAATATAATATCAACTCGGAAACGGGAAACAGCATCTACAGGATGAGTCCGGTATATGTCGAGCCTCCGCGGAAAAACTACTATGTTTATAAGAACATAGATGAGGCATTGAAAAGCAAGGACACTTCTCAGCTGAATTCCGAAGAGAAACAGTATTACGACAACATTCAAAAATATATGAACGGCGACAATTCCCACTGGTTTGAGGAGCGCTGTTATGGGCCTGAAGGCTCCTGCAGCGTTATCGACCACTATCTTGGCAACAAGCTGTACATGCTTAACGAATTCACCGGCATCCCCACAACGTCAATGCTTGAAAAAGGCGCGGTTCTCGACAAGCTGTATAAGGAAACCGTAACCCGGATTATTATGGGAGCCGACATCAGCGAGTACGATGCCTATGTCGAAAAGTGGAAGTCCTTGGGCGGCGGTGAAATGACAAAAGAAGTCAACGACTGGTACGCCTCTCAGAGCAAGTAAAAGGTCATAAGGCGGGAATTTCCCGGACAAGGGGTATAGCTGCGGTGCTGGTGCGGAGCAGTACCCCTCTCCCGGGGAAAAATCGAATAAGAAAATAGAGACAAGTTCATCGGTAGAGGGGAAAAGTTCATGGTGCAAAAGCGAAACCTAAAGCGCGAAATATCTTTACATCTGATGCTTGTGCCGGGTCTGTTTTTTATTATAGTTTTTTCTTATATCCCAATGGCAGGGATCGTTATCGGTTTTCAAAAATACGTACCGGCCCTTGGCGTTTTGAAATCAAAATGGGTTGGGTTGGACAATTTCAAATATATGGTCAGCCTGCCGGACACCTTTCAGGTGCTTTGGAATACTGTTTTCATCGCCACGATGAAAATGGTCACGGGCCTGGCAGTCCCGATACTGTTGGCGCTTTTGCTGAATGAAGTGCATAAGCGTTGGTTCAAAAGGGCAGTCCAGACAATTGTCTATCTCCCCTACTTTCTTTCGTGGATCATCCTGGGAGGGATTCTCCGGGACATACTCTCCCTGGAGGGCATAGTAAACAGTGCAATCGCCGTTCTGGGGATGAAACCGGTGTTTTTCCTGGGAGATAACAAGGTATTTCCATATATGCTGGTTATAACCGATATGTGGAAGAATATGGGGTTCTCTACAATTGTATATTTAGCTGCAATAACAAATATAAGTCCAACTTTGTATGAAGCTGCAACTGTCGATGGGGCAAACCGCCTGAAGCAGGTATGGCATATTACACTTCCGGGGATGCGGCCAATTATAATACTTATGATGACATTAAGCCTGGGAAGTATTTTGAATGCGGGCTTTGACCAGGTTTTTACCCTTTACAGCCCGATTGTATATAAAAGCGGCGACATCATCGATACTCTGGTTTACAGGCTTGGTCTTGTAGATGCGCAGTATGGGCTTGCTACTGCTGTCGGATTGTTTAACTCCGTGGTATCGTTTGCTCTTGTTTCGCTGTCTTACTACCTGGCTTACAGGTTTGCCAATTATAGAATTTTTTAGGGAGGGAATGGTATATGGATCACAACTCTGTCAGCAGAAAAATTTTCGTCTTTTTTAACGCGCTCTTTCTTATCCTGCTTTCCCTTTCCTGCTTGCTCCCTTTTATTCATGTACTGGCAGTGTCCTTCAGCAGCAGCTATGCCGCAATGACGGGAGGGGTCAAGCTCTGGCCCGTTGAATTCACGACCAAATCCTATGAGTTTGTGGTGCAAAAGTCTGAATTCATCCGGGCGGTAGGTATTTCTTTCATCCGGGTGGTTCTTGGCCTTTTCGTCAATATGTTCCTTACCGTACTGACGGCATATCCTCTGGCCAGGGAGAAGAAAGATTTCAGGGGCCGGACACTGTATGTCTGGATATTTGTTTTTACAATGCTTTTCAGCGGCGGACTCATCCCGTGGTACCTCACAATAAGGGCGGCAGGGTTGATCAATTCCATATGGGCCCTTGTTTTGCCCGGAGCGCTTCCTGTTTTTAATGTGATTCTGCTGCTGAACTTTTTCAGAGGCCTCCCCAACGAGCTTGAGGAATCCGCATTTATGGATGGGGCCGGGCATTGGAGGATCTTATGGGGGATATATATCCCTTTATCCATCCCTGCGCTTGCCACGATCCTTCTTTTTACAATTGTGGGGCACTGGAATTCGTGGTTTGACGGACTGATCCTCATGAATTCCCCCAGGAATTATCCATTGCAGACATACCTGCAGACGCTGGTGATTCAATCGAACTCCACGATATTATCCCAGGCGTCGGCCCGGCTGCTGAAGTCAATTTCGGACAGGACGGTAAAATCTGCTCAGATTTTTTTGGGAGCCTTGCCTGTCCTGCTGATCTATCCGTTTTTGCAGAGATACTTTATGACAGGTCTGGTGCTTGGAAGTGTAAAGGAATAATGTTATAATAAGTGGCATCCACCCATGTTGAGGTAGAATGTAAAATGCGATTTAGGAAAAATACCTGGCAGATATCCATCTTCATAAAGCTGGTTTTGATATTTTTTACCGTAATTATACCTTTATACGCGGTCAGTCTTGTAATAAACAATTGGGGGGCCGAAAACATAAGAAACAATATTTCCAGATCCATTTTGACCCATGTCAGCCAGTATATTGACATGCTCGAAAACGAGATGGATCATGTGAAGACGAGGCAGCTGGAATATCTCAGGGACGTCAATCTTCAGATGCTCAGCGTTGCCGCCAACGAGATAAACAGCTATGACAAGGTGAAGGCCGTGAATGATCTTCATTTGAAATTGCAGGATATATGCGATTCCAGCATTTACATAAAGAGCGCAAGCGTCCATCTTCCGTTTTCGGAGAAGTCCATATCCTCCGCAAAGTTTTTTACCCCCATGCCGGAAGAGGAATACAAGGCGACGCTGAAGCTGGCGGCCGATAAGCTCGGACCTTTATCCTACTGGAAGGACAGGATATATTTGAGCCTTTATTATCCTGATCCGATGCTTGCCAATAGAAAAATGCCGATGTTTCTTTTTAATATTGAACTGTCTCCGGCTCGCATCAAAGAAGAATTGGCCCGCTACAGCAGCTACGACGGAGAACGGTTTGTCCTCCTCAGCCGGGAAATCAACACGGTAGTAGCAAATACGGGGAGCGATGCAGATACAATACAGGCAGGGCATTTGCTGGAAAGGCTTGAAGATACCGACAGCCAAAACGGAACGGAGATAATTTCTATTGGAAAGGAGGAGTATCTTGTAGCCTATTCCCTTTCAAACTACCTGGACATGGCCCTTTTTGCCTTTGTACCTGTCCGGCAGGTGATGGGGCCGTTAAGGTATTTTAAAATGTGGTTCTGGGTACTCTCCATCATATCGGTCGCAATCATACTGTTTTTCTCATTTTCCATCTACAAGCTTATTTACAGGCCCCTGAAAAAGCTCAAGGAGTCTTTTCATAAGGTCGAGGAAGGTACGCTGGAAATATTTATTCAGCACAGCGGAAATGATGAATTCCGGTATTTGTACAACCATTTCAACAGAATGGTGCATAAAATGAAGCAGTTGATAAGCCATGCATATGAGGAGCACATCCTTGTGCAGCGGGCACAGCTGAAGCAGCTTCAGTCACAGATCAACCCCCATTTTTTATACAATAACATGTTTCTTCTGAACAGGATGATAAAGGCGGATGATACCGATAATGCAATGCTCCTCAGTCACTATCTCGGCGTTTACTTTCAGTATGTAACACGGAATGCAGCGGATGAGCTTCCTTTAGCGTCTGAGGTGAAGCACGCCAGGACCTATGTGGAAATACAGACAATGCGGTTTTCAAACCAGATATTGGTAGAGTTTGAAGAGGTGTCGGCGGAGTTTCAGGGAATAATAGTGCCAAGGCTTATTTTGCAGCCTATCATTGAAAACGCGTATGATTACGGAATGAGCAAAAAGGACGGATGCGGCTGCATTTACGTCAGATTTTCATCCTCGGCTCAGAAGCTTGTGATCACGGTAGAGGATAACGGGAAAGGCATGGACGACGAAAAGCTGGCGAACCTTCAGAGCTTACTCGGCTCAACGGACGAAGCGGCTGAGAGTACGGCCATACTGAATATTCATAGGCGCTTAAGGCTGAAGTTTGGGGAGGAAAGCGGTCTAGGCATTTCCAGGAGCGTCTATGGAGGACTCAGGGTGGATATTGAAATCGGATTGGACCGCCAGTAAGCTACAATGGCGATAGTGCCTGCATTCCGGTATACGAGGAGGACGACGGATGTTGAGATTGCTGATTGTGGATGATGAACCCTATGTGGTGGATGACCTGTATGAATTCTTTAGCAATAATGGTCATTTGGCACTGGAAGTTTACAGGGCTTATTCAGGAAACGACGCACTGGCGCTTCTGAATAAGGCGAAATTTGATATCGTGCTGTCCGATATCCGGATGCCTGATATCGGGGGATTGGATATTGCAGGAGAAGTCAGCAGGAAGTGGCCCAAATGCAGGGTGATCTTTCTTACCGGGCATAGCGAGTTTGAAATGGCCTATGGTGCCATACGCAACAATGTTGTGAGTTATATTCTAAAGACCGAAGACGACGCAGAAATACTAAGAGCGGTGGGAAAAGCCGCAGAGGATATTCTGCGGGAGTCGGGAAACGAACTCATGATCGAGCATGCAATGGAGCAGATGAGGCTGGCGATCCCGTTATTGCAGCAAGAATATATACTTGATCTGCTTTTGGGCGAAAAAATAGCGATTGAGGATATGACCGAAAGCTTTGCAAAGCTTGAGATAGGGTTGGATCCTGCAATGCCTGTGTATATACTTTTGGGAAGGGTAGATTGCTGGCCCGAAAACACCTCTCCGTCCAACAGGGCACAGTTGCTTTATACGTTCCGGAACATCGCAGCCAAATACCTGACCTGCGATACCGATGGCATATCGGCAATTTTTGCGAGGACAAAGCTGGTATGGCTCGTCCAGTCCGGTAAAAAAATCCCGGATGAAAGAATGCATGTAGTTTTGAAGAATGCCCTGGAGTCGATACAGATGAAATGCAGCGAGCTTTTATCGCTTTCGGTTTCCTTTGTTTTATGCAAGGGGCCGGTAGGCTGGGATGAGCTTAATATTAAATTTGATGAGCTTAAATATATTCTAAACCAGGGACTTGGTTTCGGAAAAGAGATGCTTTTGACGGACAACGTATTTTCAGGTCCTGAAGGGAGGCCTTCAAATGAGGGCAATTTTGACCGGATACGTACGAAATTAAAGAGGCTGGATTTCCTTGAAATATACTTGGAATACGGGCAAAAAAACGAACTGAAGGCACTGCTCCTGGAGATCACCGCCATGGCAGGGGAAACCGGCAGCTGTGATTTCAACGCGGCGACGGAGATTTACTATTCTATTTCCCTGGCATTTCTGGCCCATATAAACAAAATGGGAATTTCAAAAGAGTTGGCGCCCAGGATTGACTTGAACAGGCTGATGCAAATAGAGGAGGTGAAGCTATGGGATGAGGCCGCTGAATATTTTGTTCAGTTGGTTGACCTGATATTTGAAAACAGGAAAAACAGCCAGGATAAAAGAGCCAATGACATTGTAAATTGCATTAACCAATACATCAACAGCAATCCGGACGGGAATCTGTCCCTCATTGAGCTGGCGGACCTGGTATACCTGAACCCGTCCTACCTGTCGCGTTTTTACAGGCATGTAACCGGTAAAACAATAACCGATTATATCAATGAAACCAGACTGAACCGGGCCAAAGAGCTTCTTGCCGGAAGCGACATGAAAATTTATAAAATAGCCGCGGCCGTAGGCTACAAGTCTGCGCCGTATTTTACCCGGAGCTTCAAAAAGGAGTTGAAAATGACGCCTCAGGACTTCAGGGACCTTCATAGCCGATAGCCTTGGGCAATACGCAAAGGCATGCGAAAGACTTGAACATTCAGATGATACTTCTTACGTTAATTAAAATCCACACAAACAGGAGGCAAGGATATGAATAAAAAAATCGTTATTATCGGGGCGGGAAGCGCCATGTTTACCCAGGGACTGGTTATGGACCTTATCAAAAAAAAGCCCGGCGGGCATCAATGGAAGCTGGCGCTAGTGGATATTGACGGCGGCATTCTTGAGGATATAGTTTTGCTGGTGAAAAAAATGATTTGCGCAAAGGACGCGGATATAGAGCTGGAGTGGTCCACTAACCGGTGTGACTGTTTGCCGGGCGCCGACTATATTGTTACCACAATCGGCGTCGGTGGCAGAAGAGCCTGGGAGCAGGATGTTTTCATTCCGAGAAAATATGGTATAAATCAGCCTGTAGGCGATACGGCAATGCCGGGAGGAATATCGAGAGCCATGCGGATGGTTCCGGCCATTCTGGACATTGCGCGCGATGCGGCAAGACTTGCTCCGAATGCAAGGTTCTTTAATTACTCAAACCCTATGGCAATTATCTGCAGGGCTGTCCGCAAGGCGCTGAATTACCCTGTAACCGGGCTTTGCATAGGCACGGCAGGCAGTGAATGGTATATTGCCGACCTTATGGGCTGGGATCGCGGAAGAATAACCTCGCGGGCCGCGGGGATCAACCACTGCACATTTATCTACGATTATCGGCTTGATGGGCAGGATGCCTGGCCGATGATCAGAGAAAGGCTTGCCGGCGAGCTCGGTGAAATGTGCGAGGACTATACGGCAGACCGGCTTTGCGGAGAAGAGTGCGACTCAAAGCTGGAACGGCTCGGAGAGCCCTGGGGCTGGAGATTTTTTCTGAAATACGGCGCTTTTCCGGCACCGGGCGACAGGCATATTACCGAATTTTTTACAGAGTACTTTCCCGGAGGCTCATACTACGGAAAAAAACTGGGACATGACGCTTTTTCCTTCGAAGGGACAATAAGCTGGGGAGACAGGATCTATGCCGATACCATTAAAGCGGCGCGTTCTCCCGAACCGCTGGGAGATGAATTTTTCGCCCACTTTCACGGCGAACACGAGCAATTGATGGATATTATAGATTCTATGGAAAGAGATCTGCGCAAGATATTTTACATGAATGTGCCGAACTGCGGAACCATACCGAACCTTCCTCCGATGGCTGTTGTAGAAATGCCGGCGGTAGCCGGTGCAGACGGTCCGAAACCGGTCTATGCGGATAACTTCCCCGATATACTGGCAGGGTTCACAGCGAGGTTTCTCTCTGTAATTGAAATAGCTGCGGATGCGGCTGTAAACGGCGACCGGCTCCTAATGGAAGAGGCTATACTTTCAGGGGGTTATATTTCGGACAGAAACGCCGTGAAAAAAATGGTGGCGGAACTCTTAAATGTCCACAAGTGCTATCTTCCGCAATTTCAATAAAGAGGGGCGGGGGATCGGCGAGGGAACAGGCTCAAAGAACCAGAACGGTTTTTTGAGCCTGTTCCCGTCTTCGCCAAGCAGAAAAGATGCAGTCCTCCCTGTTATTTGTTTTCCGATATCTTTTTTCCCTGAACCAATCCTATCAATAGTATGATTATTGACTGTTGATGCAATGGAAGATATTTGATACAATGACGACAGCAATAATAAACCTGTCCGATTCCTTGTACTGTATAAATAAGGACTTAAGGAGTACATATGGAACAGTTAACCATATTGGTTGTAGATGATGATCATGAGATCGTCAGGATTATATCCGGTATGCTAAGGGCGGAAAATTATTTTGTCCTGGCTGCGGGGAATGGTGATGAGGCACTGCGAATTCTTCAATCGAGACTTGTTCATCTGATTATAATGGATGTTATGATGCCAAAGGTCAATGGACTTCTTGCGACTGTAAAAATCCGCGAAAAAAGTAACAGCCCGATACTGATGCTTTCTGCAAAAGCAGAAGAAAGCGACAGGGTTGAGGGACTTTCCATGGGGGCTGACGATTATATGACGAAGCCTTTTTATAAGGCGGAGCTGCTGGCAAGAGTCAATTCATTACTGCGAAGGTACATGCACCTGGGATCCATTGCCGATAAAAGATTCAATTCCCTGGTTGAATATTACGATTTAGTGCTGGATCAGGAAAAGAAGAAACTGTTTGTACGCGGAGAAGAGGTCAGGTTGACCGTTACCGAGTATAAAATCATGGAACTGATGCTTGCAAGGCCGTCCAGGGTCTTCCCGGCAGAAGAAATATATGAAAGCGTTTGGAAAAGTGATGCCTTTTCTGTAGAGAATACCGTCATGATCCATATCAGCAGGCTGCGTGAAAAAATAGAGATTAATCCGAAGAAGCCGGAATATATCAAGGTGGTGTGGGGGATTGGATATAAAATTGAAAAAATATAAATGGATGCCTTATGCATTATTGGTATTCCCTGCGATATTGTTAAACATCTTGCTGGTTAAATGGTTTAAAAGTTATACGGAGGTTTCGGCCGGTACATTTCTTGAAATGACAGGGTTTGGTTTTGCTTGCATTGTTTTTTTATTTCTTATGGCTTTTGCTTTTAAAAGGACTGCAGCAAAGGGTTTTGTTGAGGCATACCTGATTATGCCGACGCTCATGGTGCTGCTGATGCATATGTTTACAAATTGAACGTGCATACCTATTTGTTTTGGCAAACGGAGCTATCAAGTCCCAAAAATATCGCTATGCTTTCAGTAGCTATCTTTGTACCGGTCTATTTTGTTGTATTGAGTGTCTACCGTTTCATTTTATTGTTCATGCAACGTTCGTGGACGGAGAATTCTCTGCTGGTCCTGTTTATTCATTTTCTTGGCAAAGGAAAAACCGTACGCCGGCAGGCTATGATAAAATTGATAGCAATATCGGGAGTGCTTACCCTTGTCCTGCTAATTTTGGGGTTACTTTTTAATGACTTTTTTCTTACAGGGTGGGAAGTAATATTGCTTTTAATGCTTACTCTTTGGTTGTTGACGGTTGGCTATATGATTGTTTTTCTCCACCGGGGATCTATGATTGGTGAAATAGAGAAAGTAACCGATCTCATAACTCATTTGGCGGATGGCGAATATCTGCAGAAGAATCCCCTATCGGAACGTTCTCCATTGCACAAGAGCTGTGAAAAGTTGGTGAATATTGGGGACAGCCTGGAAGCAAATGTTAGAAAAGCAATTGCCAGTGAGAAGATGAAGGTAGACCTTATTACCAATGTATCCCATGATTTGAAGACTCCTCTCACTGCCATCATCGGCTATGGCGAGATGCTGCTTCAGGAAAAAATGACGGATACCGCGAAGGAATATGTAAGTAAATTGAACCATAAGACAAGGTATCTTTATGAAATGGTGGAGGATGTATTTGAACTTTCAAAAGCTTCCAGTGGAAATATCACATTCCAGAAGTCCGTATTGGATATACAGAAACTGCTGGAGCAGGTTCTGGGAGAAATGGATGAACGGATTCATGAATCAGGCTTTATTATTAAAAAGCAATATGAAGAATCACCGGTTTTTATTGAAACAGACGGTGCGCATATGCATCGGGTGTTTCAAAACCTCTTTGATAATACCTTGAAATATTCTCTTTCCGGTTCAAGAATTTATTTGACGGTAAAAGCAGGAGAAACGGAGATCAGTATAACCATATTGAATACTGCTTCCTATGAAATGGACTTTAAACCGGAGGAGATTACAGAGCGCTTTGCAAGAGGCAATAAGGCAAGGAGCGGCGAGGGGAGCGGAATCGGTCTTGCAATAGCAAAGACATACACCGAGGCTTGCGGCGGCCGTTTTCATATTGATATCGCCGGTGACCAGTTCAAAACGACGATATTATTTGAACAACGTCACAGTCCCCCCTCCTCTTAGGGGGGGGTTACCGAATGAAAAAGCTGTCATGTACTACAGCGAAAACATCCAAAATATATCAATGAAGTTTTCGCTGTAGTATAAGTGGTGGGATGCAATCCCCCAGGATGCATGGGCGAGCAGCAGGCCTTGCCTGCGACCAGCCAACTGACGTTGTTCAAACGCCACGTTTAGGCGTGGCGCACGAAGTGTAGCGTAGGGCGAATTCATTTCGCCCGTAGCGAGGGGGTATGGGGGCATGCTCCCATTGGAAATTGAAAGAATTTTGAAAGACGAATCCTAAAAATCTGAAAGGATCTTTTGTTACTCTATGAACAGTCTTGAAGGAGCGACTGTTTATGGAGAAGTTAAAAATTATTGGGATATTACTACTGTGTGGTTTGTCAGCAATTGCAATTTATGTATTCAAGGTATCGGAATACGGCTCTATAACATCAAAGGAGATGCTTGACGAGCACCTTTCCTCTACAAACCTGGTAGCTCATGCATGTGGAGCATATCATGGCATTGCATATACAAATTCATTAAATGCGCTTGAAAGTAATTATAAAAAGGGGTTCAGGTTATTTGAGGCAGATTTCTGCTTGACTTCCGACAACGAGGTAGTCTTGTTTCATGACGTTGAAATGACTGTTAAAGATTTGTTTGGCTCTGGCGAAATGAACTATACCCGTGAACAATTCATAAAGGCAAAAACTAAATATAACCTGGAACTGGTGGACCTGGATATGCTGGCCAATTGGCTGAAAGAGCATAAGGATGCATATGTCATTATAGATTATAAAAATGACGGTATGCAAATATTGAAAAGCATCTGCGAAAAATATGGAGAAATGCTGCAAAGATTCTATGTACAAATATATGCGTTTGAAGAGTATTCGAAGAGTAAGAAAATGGGTTTTGGAAAAGTAATTCTTACTTTATATAAGGCTGACTACAGCGATGAAGACATCGTGAAATTTGCAGGCGACAACGCTGTATACGCCGTAACCATGCCTGTAAGCAGGGTTGAATCGGGGTTGGCAAAGAAACTAAAAAAAATGAACACAAAGGTATTTGCCCATACAGTGAATTCAAAAGAACAGTATGGAAAGCTGCTTGCGAAGGGTATATATGGCATATATACGGATTCTATTTCCCCGCTCAATTCTC
The DNA here is from genome assembly GCA_023426125.1 of Bacillota bacterium. Classification (GTDB taxonomy): domain Bacteria; phylum Bacillota; class Clostridia; order Acetivibrionales; family DTU013; genus MnB-11. The sequence continues at coordinate 34,258 of JAFABI010000070.1, read as the reverse complement.
CCTGATGCCGCCTGTTTTGTATAAAACGGCGGATAAAAAAGGAACAGTACTTTGGCCAGGATATTGCCAATTGCACCACTTATGGCGGTAACAAGCACAGCCATATCAATTTCCCTGAGCAGTCTTTGCAATGACCTGTTATCCATTCATCCCAAAGGCTCCTCCAGAAGAGAGATTGCATCGATACTAAAAGAAGATAATAAGTAAACTGTCACCAAGGAATCGATATCATTTTTTATTATTTCGATGTTGTTTTCTGTATTCACCTGGTGTTATTTTAACATAACGCTTGAAGAGCTCATAAAAGAATTTTGTATCCTTATATCCAAGTTCAAACATGATACTCATGATTGGCGTATCTGTATTCTGAAGGTATTCGCAGGCTTTTTGAATACGGAGCCGGTGTAGAAACTGCATAAGACTTTGACCGGTTTTTTGTTTGAATAACGTAGAGAAATAAGTAGGGCTTAAAAAAGCCTTGCGTGCTACATTTTCCAAATTAATATCATTCAATTTGTTTTTCATGAGGTAGTCTATGACCATTTCTATGGTCTCGTTTCCCTGTTTGATCTGATAATCCTTTTTCTTAAGCAGGCTGTATGTCCGGAACATTCTGATCAATAAAATGAATAGGTAGTGTTTCAGGACGTTTTGGTAACCGGTTTGACACCGATCGTATTCCTTAAGCATCTCCTCAAAAATATATTCAAATTCATTGGATGAGTCATGGAACTGCAAATCAGGAAGCTTGATATTCTCGGTTGGGAAAATATAGGAGAACAGAGAGAGCTTTAGCACGTCCTCGGCGTTTTCCGAATGTATAAGGGAGGGATCAATGACCTCCGGGAGGAAGACACAATTCATCCATCTAAAGTCATCTGTAATTGGTTCGAAATAATGCTTTACATTAAAATTGATAAAGAACAGGTCGCCTTTTTGGACTTCTATTTTCACCCCATTAAACCAATGGTAGCCACTACCCTGGTTGATGTAGGTAATCTCCAGAAAGTCGTGTGTATGCTCCGAATGGTAGCCTTGTATATATACTGATTTATTTACATAGATGGTTTCGCCTTTTCTGAAATATTGGTGGCTATGATAAACTTCCAAAAAATCACCCCCTGAATCTTTATCGATCATATCTCTTCAATAATACTATTCCATACTGGACTTTTCAATCAGGACGGGCAAATAACTTAGGGAAAAATGCAAAATACGGTTAAATCCACAAAATACCCTAAAGCAATAGGAAGAAAACCTATTTTTCAGGGATTGATCAGGCAGTATAATAAGATCACATACAAAACATCCAATAAATTCACAAGGTGGACAAAATTTTTATGACAAGAACTTCTGCTGATTTTAATTACAAAATAGCGATTTTGGGATGCCCGTCACAGCCTGATGTTCAATGGACCTACGAAAATGTTTCCAGGCTTAAGGCGTTGGGCTTTAATGCGGTGCAATTAAATATTGCATGGGGTTCAAGGCCGGCAGATGAGGCTTTAAATCTGGAGGATATACTGCTGCTGCCCGGAATGGAAAATGAAGAAAGACATGAAACCTCTGATCCTGGGCGGATTGCCGAAAGAGCAGCGGAACTGAAGGGAAGGGCAAAAATATGCAAGGATTTAGGCCTGCATACGTTATTCCATTTCGGAGCACCTTACAATGGCATATCTGGCTATAGGAACGAAAAATTATCCAGATGCCTGTTGGATAAAGAAACGCCTCAATATTATGTAAAGATGCTGGAAGCGTTCACAGAGGAGTTCAGGGATGTAGATGATATTCTTGTTTATACATATGATCAGGATGCCTGGCTCTGCGATGAATTCGGACAGTGTGAGAATTGCTACGGAATGCCTTTGGATCAAAGGGTTGTTGAATTTATCAATTTGCTTGGAGGTGTATGGAACAGCCATAGAACGGATGGACGTCTGTGGTGGGAGCCGTGGGAATTGTCAGCAGGTCAGATTTTACAATGCATTGGGAGATTGAATCCAAAATTTATTGGTTTAATGCTGCATTCCAATATTGCTGAGGTAATGGCTGCGTTGCCGGTGGACAGGTTTGTAAAAAATGCATGTCAAATGGCTGAAAGACGGGATATTCCTGTTGTGATCGAAGGGTTTCTGGGGGCGGCCAGTGAAGAATTAGAACCATTCAGACATATGTCGTACCCTTTGGTTACGTTGAGGCAGCTGAAAGCAATCGCACAGGTTGGTGGAGTAGTCGGTATCAAGGAATATTATGGATTGCTCCCAGGCAAGGAGGATCCCAATCTGAGGATGACTTCTTTGTTTTTCGAAAATTGTGGCATTGATGAAGGTGATGCATTAAGGGTGCTTTCCACTCTGTATGGCAGTTGTAAAGCAGAGATTGCCGAATATTGGAATTATTGCTCCAACGGTATGGAGCTTTTCCCCTGGGAGGTTTCCTGGTTTGCCAGAAAACAGGGGTATAGTGACATTAGACACACAATGAATGCCGCCTTTTTAAGAGGACAAATGTGTCATACTCCAAGCTGGGAATCCAGCAGACGCTGCATTTACATGAAAACGGACGACCAGGACCCGGAACCATGGCTTCTTGAGGATATACAATTACGCTGTTTGATGTCGGCGGATCAATTGTCAAAGGCTTTAAAGCTTGGGCAAAATCTTGTGCATGCAATCCCAAGGGAAATAGCGGATGATTTTGAGGCGGGGCTTGACGAATTATCCAGATTTGCAAAGGTGTGCCTGGCTTATGCTTATCATATTCGAGAAACAAATCTGACTTTTTTGATTAAAAAGAGGCATGAAGCAAAGGCGGAGATACCACTTCATATCATCGATGAACTAAAGGATATATTGAAAAAGGATAAGATCAATCAAGGAGAGTCCGAAGAAATCGATGCTGCCTTAAAAATTCTGGATACGAATCTTGATGAATTTTTAAAAAGATATTTTACAAACCCTGAAAAGGATGAGTGGGTGAAGGGCCCACATTCATTTACTTCAAGGTAATAATGAGCCGGGAGGTGAAAAGACTGTTTTTGTTAGCTTGCAAAATACCAGGGAGGAGGTGTTAAAGTCCAAATCAATTTTATCAGATTTGCCAGTAAGGTGCAAAAAAATTATAATGATCATGAACAAACAGGAGGAAAATCATATGAACAAAATGAAAAAAGCAGGTTCGCTTATTGTGGCTTTATTACTACTGGTTACTTTTGTTTTTAGCGGATGTGGCAGCTCCGGTTCCGGTACAGACACCGGTTCAACAACAAAATTGGAAACAACAGCCTCGACAGCTGGTGAAACGACAACCGAAATGACTGTCAAATGGGATACCACAAAAAAGAAAAAGATTATTTTTGCTACCATCAACAATTATTATACAACCGCACTTAAGCAGGTTGCCAAGGACTATACAGCGCTTCATCCGGAAACGGAAGTGGTTCTGGATATTATGGATGGCGGTGCATATCAGCAGGCATTTACTACAAAAATTACCGGAGACAAGAGTACCGCACCGGATATCATACATACAAACTGCGCTGCGCCTAATGATGGAGAGGCAATGGCAAAGGGCTGGTTCATGCCTATGGATGAGCTGGTGGATTCACCCAATCCGTATAACAGCAATGAGAAAATCAGGGATACAGTTGACTCTGAATGGTGGGCCTTTGCAACCTGCAGCGAGGGTAAAATCGCATATTTACCCTTTGACCTGGTAGGCGTCGGCGTATTTTACAATAAAGGTGTGTTTGAGAAGCTTGGAATCGAGCCTCCAAAAACTTATGATGAATATTATGCCCTATGCGATAAAATAAAGCAATCGGGATTTGACGCACCGATAGCGGCAACGGGAACTGCGGATTGGATGCTGATCGGACTGGCCGACTGGGCTTATAGAAAATATTTGCCTGAAATCGTATCTGCACCTGGAGATGCCAGATATGATGAAAATACAATGAAAGCCAATACAGCTCTGGAAAATTTTGATCCGAATGATCCTACCTATGGCTCCAATGCAATTGTTGACCCTGAAAAGTATATCAAATTTGTAAAGAGCTTTAACAGGAAGAGTGAAGTATCAAAACGTATCTGGGCCACATATATCAAGCTCACACAATATTTCCAAAAAGGATGGCCCGCCTTGAACGACGACCAGGCCTACGCGCAATTTATGGCTCAAAAAGCTCCCATGTATATTACAGGCAGCTGGATGGTTGGCAAAATTTTGGGCGATATGAAGAAGCTGAGTGATGATAAAAAATTCAGTTGGGGAACATTCTCCTTCCCTGGATTGACAGAGCCTGGCGAGGATTTCCAAGGCATTCAGCGCGGGCTTCTTGTACCTGGACACAGATTGGGTATTGCCAATAAAGGTGACGATGATCTCTACTATCGTTCGGCTGATTTCCTGCAATATATGTATTCGCCTGAAATTGCCGCTCAAATATATGATACCACGGTAAAAGCAGGTGAATATATACAAGGGCCTTCTCTGATCAAGGGCGTGGAATTGAGCAATGAGGTAATCAGCTATCTTGAAGGCTTTAAAGTGGCAGGGAATATGAGATTTGACTTTTTTAATTTTGAATTTGATCATCTGGCTAACGATGGTGCCACAATGAATGATGCCAAAGCAAAATTCAGCCAGGGAAAAATAACCTGGGAGGAATTTTTGGATATCAAGGAAAAAGTGATGCAGAAAAAATTTGCCGATACCATCAAGCAGAATAATTACGACCTTGATCCAAAAACCAAGGATGCTGCAAATTAATCGGTGAAACAAGGAAAGTATGGGATATTCGTATTCTATGCTTTCCTTGTTTCCTATCAAATTCCCGGGAGGCGTAAAAGTGAAATCCAAAATACAGATCAAACCCTATTTTTTCATTTTTCCATCGTTTGTTTTTATGTGCCTTTTCTTTTATTATCCGGTCTTTTATGCCGTATACTGTTCATTTACAGATTACAGGCTGGGGACGGCCATGAATTTTGTCGGGCTGGATAATTACTTCAGATTGTTTCAAGACAGGATCTTTTTGATAGCGTTAAAAAACCAGGCTTTGTTTACTGCAGCAGACATTTTTAAAAGTATCTTTTTCCCACTGCTTGCCGCTGAAATTCTGTTCTTCATCAGGAACAGGAGCCTGGCAAATAAATTCAAAACCATGTTTGTGATTCCAATGCTGGTACCTGGTATAGTTTCGGTTTTAATGTGGGGGTATATATACAATTACGATTTTGGTGCAATCAATAGCTTTTTGCAAATGATTGGTCTTGAAAGCTGGAGGCATGCCTGGCTGCTTGAAGAGGGAACAGCCCTTGTCTCATTGATATTCATAGGGTTTCCTTTTGTATCAGGATTGAATTTTTTAATCCTCTATTCCGGGCTTTCAACAATATCCATTGAACTTGGGGAAGCTGCGCGTCTGGATGGGTGTGCCACCATGGGAATCGTACGCCATATTCATCTCCCGCTTGTGACGCCGTTTATTTCAGCGGTAGCCATTTTGACTGCCATTGGGAGTCTTCAGGACTATGCTAAAATTCTTGTAACCACAGGAGGCGGACCGGGAGCAGCAACGTATATACCCGCGCTCTATATGTATAAAGCGGCTTTTGCAGACCATGAAATGGGATATGCTTCATCTGCAGGAGTTGTAATTTTTATCATACTGATTTTATTAACCATTATCAGTATGAAGATTTCCAAAAAAGACTAGAGGATAGGAGGAACCCAGTAATGACAATAAAGGTAGATGAGAGGAAAAGGACAGTTGGTTATTGGAGTGCGAGAATTCTCCTTATATTTCTTGTCGCGACCACGCTTTTTCCGTTTTTTCTTATGTTTTACATGTCCGTAAAAGAAGGAATTATGATCCAAATTGATTTTTGGAGCTTGCCGGACCCCATTAAGTGGCAGAATTATCCGTTGGTTATCCCAAAAATCATCATGCCGATTCTTACTACATTATGGATTGGGTTCGTTAGCGTATTCGGCACGCTTGTTTTGGCCTCCTTGTCCGGATATGCCTTCGGACGGCATAATTTTTTTGGAAAGAATGTTATTTTTGTAATCTTTATTGGTGTTATGATGATACCTGGCATACTGACCATCGTACCGCAGTATGTAAACATAATAAAGCTGGGCTTGCTGGGAAGCTATGCGTCACTTATATTGCCTTATATGGCAGGCTTGCAATTAATGGGGATATTATTGACACGTTCGTTTTATTCTTCTTTACCGGAAGAAATGTTTGAAGCTGCCAGGATGGAAGGGGCCGGTGATACTTATATGTTTTTGCGTATAGCCATGCCATTATCCTGGCCGGTGCTTACGGCCGTAGGGATAACCAGTTTTATCTCCATATATAACGACTATATCTGGCCGACTTTGATGCTTACAAGTGATAAACAGACATTTACGCAGGCCATCGTAGTACTGACCAGTCCAACCGGCCAGGGCGGCAGCGATTATGGCTTGATTACGGCAGGGTATGTCATCGGTACAATTCCTTTACTGATTATAACATTGCTTACATTTCGCTATTATGTAGACGGGATCGTTGAGGGAGCCATTAAAGGCTAGAGATAATCGAAAAGAGACAGGGAGGATAATATATGCTTAAAAAAATGGTTATTGCCGGTTTATTAATGCTAATAATGCTGTTATGTATGGGCGGCACTGTATTCGGAGCGGTTAATGGCTCAACCTCGGAAGGCTGGATAATTTTTGATCCGTATACTACCGGTGAAAATTATAGATATGGACCTTCAATAATCATTAATGAGGATAACAGTGTAGACATGTGGTTTTCTTCACCCGGAACCATACCAGGAGCATGGGATTCAATAAGATACAGGCATTATACTGGTATGCCTGCAAATACATATACTGAAAGCGTTGCATTGGAGCCTACCGCCGGCTCATACGATTTACTTTCAGCATGTGATCCCGGCGTCATTAAAATCGGTTCATATTATTATATTGGATACACGACCACAACGGATACGAGAGGGACGAATAACAATATATGTATCGCACGTTCCACCTCTCCAGGAGGGACTTATGAAAAATGGAATGGAAGCGGTTGGGGAGGGAATCCTGCACCATTTATTACATACACAGGACCATCCGAATGTTATGGCGCTGGAGAACCAGGCTTTGTATTAAAGGATGGAACACTATACATTTATTATTCCTGGATAGCCAAAGATACAAACGGGAATTTATTGAACCAGACAAGAGTAGCAACCGTTGATAACCCTGCAGCCAATTCGAATTGGCCTGCCAGTCTGACATACCGGGGAGTCGCCATTAACAGGAGTTGGGGGAAAAACTGGTATTACGACGAGGATTCAACAGATATAAAATATATTGATGCATACGGGAAATTTTTTGGGGTATCAACTGCCAGGAAAGGAAGCAAAGAAAGCTATGTCAATGCATATGAATCAACCGACGGGATCGTTTTTACACCTGCCAATGTGCCCAATAATTTTATACAAAAATACTGCCATAATATCGGTATAAGTGGAACTGCCGAAGGACATCTGGATATTACAAGAAATAATTTCATTTCTTATTGTTATGGATGGATATGGGGCGAATGGTATACCTATGTGAATCCCATTTCATTCACAAATAACGGTTTGCCTCCTGTCCCTGAGGTATATACGGTCCATCCGGACAATGGCAGTGTTGATATACATTTTGAAACAGTTTCCGGTGTTAACTATAAAATTAAATATGGAACCTCCAGTGGTGCCTATACCACTACAGTCACGGGGATCACATCCAGTCCGTACACAATTAGCGGATTGACAAATGGCACTACTTATTATTTTGTAGTGATTGCAAGCAATGCAAATGGAGATAGTGTGGATTCCTTGCAGCTTAATGCTACTCCGCTCAACTATTCGACATCGCCTTGTGCCGTTGTCACCGCTTCATCACAGTTGTCCGGGATGGGACTAAATGCGTCTAATGCTGTTGATTCCGATGTGAATACTTTTTGGTCGAGTAATCCGCACTCATCAAGCAGCAATAATGAGTGGATCTGCGTTGACACAGGAGGGAACAAGGCAATCAAGCGGATCACTCTCACTCCGCGGCAGTATGCACTGATGTGTTATCCGGCAGGCTTTACCATACAAGTGAGCAAGGATGGAACAAACTGGTACAATGCCGATTATGAATTTGATACGTATGCCTTACGGGATGATTGTGTAAGAAATGTATACACATTCCGCAAGCCGTTATGGGGAAGGTATGTAAGAGTCAATGCAACAAGTATTAACTGTGATGAGAATAATAATTACTATTTTCAGTTGGCAGAAATAAATATTGAAGAAATTCCGTATGCATTGACATCTTCAACATATAGCTGGTATGATGCTACAAATGCTCTTGATGCTAGCAGCACAACCTTCTGGAATGCGAATACTTCTTCTGCCAGCTGTACGGAGTGGCTTTGTGTCGATCAGGGTATAAGTACGACAGTGACTGGTATAAGGCTTGATCCGAGGGATGCAGATCAAACCTGTTTCCCTGTTGATTTTAAATTTCAGTACAGCAGTGACGGCGCCAACTGGTCGGACGTTCCGGGACAGTCCTATACCAATTATGCAGCACCGCCTAATAGGACACAGTCATTTAAGTTTGGGTCTCCAATCAATACAAGGTTTATAAGGTTGTATGTGACAAAAGTCAGACTGGCTGGTAATGGTTATTACTACTGTCAGATAAGTGAGATATACGTAGATTCTGATTTAAAGTGTTCGGCAACTGCTTCGTCAAGTATATCAGGATGGGCTGCTGGCAATGCTGTCGACGGTAATAGAAGCTACTGTTGGTCAAGCAATGCCCATAGTACGGCAAATAGTACAGAATGGATTTGTGTAGATCTTGGGGAAACCAAAGGTGTAAGTGGGATCAAGCTTGCTCCAAGGCCGGGTTATTGCTTCCCTGCTGATTTTTCTGTAGAGTACAGTAACGATGGTAATATATGGACAATTGTACCTGGACAAGTTTACCATGATTATTATAATGCGAGCAATCCTTCCACTGGAGAGACGCAAATACAGATATTGCAGTTCAGCAGCGTTGTAAATGCAAGATATATAAGGATAACTGCGACAAAATTAAGGCAGGATGATAGCGGTGTAAATTACCATTTTCAGCTCGGGGAAATATATGTGGATAGATAGCATGCCGTACATTAAACACTCTATACGGAATGGGTAATAATTTTAGTTCATAACGGTTTGTGGAGGTTAATACATGCAATTTTACAGACCTGATGGTGCATATGTCGGTGACTGTATACCGTTTTACTGGCAAGGTAAATACCATCTTTTTTATCTTGTCACCATTCATGATTTTTTGCCGGGAGGACAGCTTTCTTGGGCTCATGCTGTTTCAGAGGACCTGAAGCATTGGGAGGAGATGCCTGTTGCCATTCCGCTTGGTAAAGGCGACGAGCCTGATTCCGCTTGTTGCGGTACCGGGTGTGTAGTACACCATAATGGAGTATTTCATATTTTTTATCTCGGACTCTGGATAAGGGATAACAACGTTGACGACCAGAGACAGACAATTTGCCATGCCACAAGCACGGATTTGGTCTATTGGGAAAAGGATGCCAATAATCCCATTTTAGTACCCGATAGAGACAAATATAGTGTTGACTGGCGGGACCCGCACATTATATGGGATGCGGAAAAGGAAGAGTTTCTGATGCTTATTACCTCAAAATATGCAAAAGGCCCAGTTGGGCATGAAGGCTGCATCGCTGTAATGGTATCGAAGGATCTGGAGAAATGGGAGCCGGGGAAGCCGTTGTTTGCACCATTCCAATATAATTGCATGGAATGTCCCGACCTGTTCTATATGAATGGGTGGTGGTACCTTGTATTCTCTGTTTTTCCGCCTACATTTAAAACAATATACCGACGGTCGCGCAGTTTGAAAGGGCCATGGATATCCGACCGGGAATTTGCCATCGATGACTGCAATTTTTATGCCGGTAAAACGGCGGGCGATGGTAAAAGGCGGTTTATGTTCGGCTGGGTGTTTTACAAAAGTGAAAATAAGGACAATGGCGTATTGCAGTGGGGTGGAAATCTCTCGGTACGTGAATTGGTGCAAAATGAAAACGGCTCGCTGTCTGTAAAGCTTCCTGAGGAACGTATAGAAAGAGGTTTGATGGTCGATGTATCTGATTACAGCATATTGACGGGTAAATGGAGCATGAAGGATGGGAAAGCGGAAAATGAATGGACGGAAGGCTTTTCATGCATGACGGTCAATAATATTAAGCCGGATTCTCAGATTGTGCTGAAATTTACACCGTCCAAGAACACACATACTGTTGGTGCTTTTTTAAGAACTGAAAGAGACCTCTCAGCCGGCTATTGCCTCCGTTTGGAGCTTAAGACCGGAAGAGCCGTGCTGGCGTCTGTTGACGGTGGACAATTATATAATATTTTATCCCAGCCAATACCGGAAATCAAAGGAGAGATTGACTGTGTCATTACGATGGAGGATTCAATCCTTGAAGCTTTTATCGGGGGACAGGTATGTCTGACCGGCCGTTTTTTTGAACATAAAGGGACTACCCTTGGACTGTTCGTGGAAGAGGGAGGCTGCATATTCGAAAATCTATCGATTGCTTCCCTTTGAAATTTATTTTATTGCAGTGAGAGGAGATAACAGAATGTTTTTTTACCGACCGAAAGATGCCTTTTTAGGGGATGTAATTCCGTTTTATTGGCAGGGAAAGTACCATCTATTCTATCTTTACGACAGACACGCATTTCTTCCCGGAGGGCAGCATATCTGGGCGCATGCTGTATCGGAAGACCTGATTTCGTGGGAGGAACTGCCGGTCGCCATACCGCTTGGCGGGAAGGGGGAGCCTGATTCATTTACTTGTGGAACCGGTAGTGTAATACATAAAAATGGATTGTTTCATATTTATTATCTTGGACTTTGGTTGAGTGAGGATCTTAAAGAACAACGCCAGACTATATGCCATGCTACCAGCAAGGATCTGGTCCATTGGGGAAAGGATCCCTGCAATCCGGTTCTGGCTCCTGACAGAACAATTTATAATGTGAATTGGAAGGATCCGCATATATTTTATAATCATGAGAATAATGAGTACCTGATGGCTATAACAGCAGGGCTCGAAGATAGACCGGCAGGCCGGCAGGGATGTCTGGCGGTAATGGCCTCAAAGGATCTGGAAACCTGGGAATACAAGAAACCATTGTTGGCATCATCCATGTATGATTGCCTGGAATGTCCGGATGTTTTTTATTGGAATGGCTGGTGGTATATTATTTTTTCCGTATTCATTCCAACGTTTAAAACAGTCTATAGAGTGGCAAAAAGCTTGGATGGACCATGGAGGTCTGCAAGTATAGAGGCTCTTGACGACGGGCATTTTTATGCCGGCAAAACAGTGTGGAATGGAACCAGCCGTTTATTATTCGGGTGGGTGCAGTCCAAAAGTGAGGAAAAAGATGGCACTTATCTGCTTTGGGGAGGCAATATGGCAGTCCGTGAGCTCGTGCAGGAGAAAGATGGCGCTTTATCGGTGAAAATACCTGAAACAAGAATTTTTTCAGGAGATAACACGGTAAAACTGAACGCAAAGCCCCAAATAGGTAAATGGGACATCAAGCAAAGAGAATTTGAAAATGAATGGAATGACGGTTTCTCCTACATGGAAATATTTGATGTCAATCAGAATTCGCAAATCCGTTTTTCAGCTGCTCTAAAGGAAGATACCAGGTCAGTCGGGGTGTTCCTAAGGATGTCAGACAACCTGGAAACGGGATATTGCCTGAAGTTGGACCTTGCGGACAAGAGAATGTTATTAGGTTCCGTTAAGGAAGGTCATTTATATAATACGGTATCACAGTCCTTAAAGGAAAAGTGGGACGAATTTAATTGTATTATAACAATGGAAGATTCAATTATTGAAGTTTTTGTTAACGACAGTTTATGCCTGACTGGGCGTTTTTACGAACATAAAGGCTCAATTTTGGGGTTGTTTGCGGAAGAAGGAGGAGCAGTATTTAAAAACGTTGAAATAGTCTCCATATAGGCCTGCAAATGGTGATATATAAGATGTCACAGTTTATAGCGTCCAGCAACGATTAGAGAAAGGGGCATTAGAGATGAACATAGCAGATAAAAATACATACCTGCTGGATTTGGTAAAAGAAATGAATTTACATTGGCCTCAAAATAGGACAATAAATATAGTATGTCATGGGCACAGTGTTCCTTCGGGATATTTCGCAACGCCTATGGTTGACACATTCAATGCATATCCGCATATGATTCACAAAGGTTTAAAAGAACGTTTCCCTTTTGCAGTTATCAATGTTATTGTCACAGCCGTTGGAGGAGAAACATCGGAACCGGGTCTGAAAAGATTTGAGAATGAAGTTTTATGCCATCTGCCTGATATTCTGACAATTGATTACGGACTTAATGATAGAACGATAGGCCTGGAAAGAGCAGAGGCCTCATTGAGCAGTATGATTGAGCAAAGCTTGAAAAGAAACATTAAGATACTGTTATTAACACCAACGATGGATATAGGTGAGGCTGTATGTGAAAAGGTTACTGATTTGATACTGCATGCTGACCTGACTAGAAAACTGGCAAGGAAATATGAAGTGGGATTGGTTGATAGTTATGCCAGATTCCAAAATTATATAAAAAATGAGGGAGAGCTTTCTGATTTGCTCTCGTGGGGTAACCATCCGAACAGAAGAGGCCATGAGCTGGTCAGAGATGAATTTTTACGGTGGGTTCCTATTGTGTACTAATTGTACGCGCTCTGGAAAAATGTTGGAGGAAATTAATATGGACACGTTATCAAGTACCGTTTATCCGGACAATCCTTATATCTATACAAATTATGACGAAGACTACCGTGGACAGTATCATTTCAGTTCGCAGAGCGGATGGATGAATGATATTAATGGATTATGGCACTATAATGGAATATACCATCTTACATATCAAAATAATCCTCATGGTGTGACTGCAAACTACCCTGCCGATCCAATGCACTGGGGACATGCAACAAGCACGGATTTGATCCATTGGGTACAACAGCCTGTTATACTTGAACCGGGAGTTAATGTACCTGGGGATTGCTGGTCGGGTTCTACCGTTGTTGATACAGATAATGATTCCGGTCTGAAAACAGGTTTTAATCCGGTACTTGTTACATTATATACCGCTACAAAAGAGGGAACATGTATTGCCTATAGTAATGACCTGGGAACTACATGGCAAGGTTATCCCGGTAACCCAGTACTGGCTGGGGATACTTTTCCGAGAGACCCCCGAATATTCTGGCATGAAAAAACCGGTAAATGGATAATGGTGTTATTTCAGGGAAGCAGTTATGCATCAGGAGTAACGTTCTATACTTCTACCGATCTTAAAAACTGGATATTTGCAAGCAACTTTGACTGGGGAGTAATTGAATGTCCTGACATGTACGAGCTTGCTGTAGACGGGAATCAGAAAAATAAGAAGTGGGTACTGCAAAGCGCTCTGGGGGGCTATTATATCGGATCCTTTGATGGTAGAACATTTACTCCCGATCCGGGTGGACCATATTGTATGGATGTAGGGCCTGATTTCTATGCGTCGAGCACTTTTTACAGGGGGACATTCCCTGACAACAGGGTTGTTCAGATAGCTTGGCTTGGCCGTGGGACCGGGATAGAGACACCGGTATTCAGAAAAGGTGCGACATTCCCTGTTGAGTTGCAGCTCAAGACATATCCTGAAGGTATAAGGCTTGCAAGGACACCGATTTCCGAAATTGCCGGTATTTATGGTACAGTACGGCATTGGGATACACAGGCCATCGCTCCCGGTGGTGTTCTTCTTTCAGAAATCCGTTCAAAATGCTTTGATATATCTGCCGAGTTTGATGTATCAGGTACTAATGCAACACATATAAGCTTTAATATAGCAAATAAAACAGTATCGTATGATATATCCGGAAGGACCCTGTTGGATAACCCGCTCAATCCTTTGCACAACAGGATTAAGATCAGGATGCTGGTAGACTGGGGTCAGCTTGAAGTATTCGGAAATGATGGATTTCTATCCTGGTCAGAAAGTTTTGGTTTTACTCCGGATGATGACACACTAAGCCTGACAACAGATGGAAATATCACACTTGTATCCATGGACTACAGGAACATAAATAGAGTGTGGCCAAGCTAATTATTTACTTGTGGGACAGGAAGTGAAAGCCGTCATACAGCCATGAAGGCAAGAAAATCCTGTGTACTCATAAGTTGTATCTTGTCATTCTTTAAATCCATGTCCAGGAACTTTTTATCCTCTGTGATCAAATAATGCGCGCCACATTTTAATGCGCTTACGAATTGAAATGAGTCTCCAATATCGTCAAAATCAAGACGCAAACCATCCATGATTACTTCCATATCGTAGGGAACAATTTCCACGACCTGGAACAGTTTTTTCAGCCTTTCTTTCAAGTCTGAGGATTTCATTTTAAATCTATTTTGCAGGACATAGAGAATATTGTTAATTGTAATTGCTGAAACAAAAAAAGAAAGGTCCTTATTCTCCGACAGTTTAAACATCTTCCTGACATAATCAGAGTTTTGTCTTGTAACATCGATTACATTGAATAATATGTTCGTATCGATAAAAACCTTATTTGCCATAATATTTTTCCAGCATTCCATCTAATACATGTTCATCTTTTAACCCGGTTATACCCCAATCAAATAGATCGTCGATGCTCTCTTTTTTTGATTTTCTTATAGGCGTAACTCTAAGCAAAGGCACTCCGTTTTTTTTGATTATCACCTCTTCTTCCTGTGCGCTTTTAATGAACTTACCGAAATTTATCTTTATTTCACTCGCAGTCATTGTTTTCACTATACTCACTCCTGTAAAAAATATATGTGTTTATTATAAAACAATAGGTACAATGCGCCAATAATATTGTACCTTGGATTATCAAAAATGCACAATAAAAAATGTCAGATCATTATATCCCCTTCATTTCTGAGATTATGCATGGTTGTGAGGATTCGTTTCTGAGACTCTGCAATTTCCGAAAAAATGGGCGTACCTATCCTTTCTATTTGGTCAATGAGCGTGACAGCCAGTTTTTTTGAAACATTTTTCAGTACTTTGGCCTGTATATTGCCACTTGCACCACTTATGGCGGTAACAAGCACAGCCATATCAATTTCCCTGAGCAGCCTTTTTGCTGATGTAAAATGATAATTGCTGCAAAGAAAATAGGTAATAAACTGATATAATAGGATTATTAAACAATGGAGTTAATCAGATGAGCTATTTTAAGGAAATCGAAAAGGTGATATGGATTATTGAGCAAGGGCCTAAAAATAAAATAAGTCCTGAGGAACTGGCACAGCAAGCGTATTGTTCCTTACCGCATTTCTATAGAGTGTTCTATGAAATCGTAGGGGATACTGTAATGAATTATGCACGAAGAAGAAAATTGTCCTGCGCTGCATTGGAGCTTATATCAACAAACAAGGCAATTGCGGATATTTCGATGGATTACGGTTATGAATCCCAACAGACGTTTAGCAGAGCGTTTACCCGTATGTTTGGTGTATCGCCGCACAGATATAGAAAAAATGGCAGATGTGAAGGGATTGTTCAAAAATTTGACGTTATGGAAAGGAGAATCGATATGTCAGGAGTGTCTTATGAGGATATCAGGTTCGTTGCCCTGGAACCAATGCGGGTTGCTTCGTTTGCAGCTTACGATAAAAAATGCGGAAACACTTTCGAAGAACATGACAGAGTCGTTTCGGTTGCATGGGGAGGCTTGATTGCGTGGCAATTGTACGAACAATACCGTTGTTTGTCGGGTACGCAAGAGGTAAAGCTATCCATGAAGGAGTTGGGAAAATGGTTTGTGGATAATAACCTGCACATTCCTCCAAAAACGAGGTATTTTGGTTTTGCAAACCCATGGCCGCCGAAAATGAATGGGGGATTTGGATACGAAACCTGGGCAATTGTTGGTACGGAGTTGAGTGGAAACGATAAGGTGCATATAAAGGATTTTGAAGGCGGGCTATATGCGGTAGCTTCCACGACTTACGGAAAAAAGAGCAATCTCTGGGAAACCTGGCAGATGATGCATAGGTGGCTGGAACAGAGCGAATATACCTATGGCAGACATCAATGGCTTGAAGAACACCTGACTTTGTCCGGTAAAGGAGGATTTCACGGAATTGACGTATATATGGCCATTGAAAAGAAATAATTCAGTAATAACTACTTTTTGCATTATGAACACGACATATAGCTGTCTTGTTCGGTGCGATATACTAACCATGGTGGGGTTTAAAGCCAAACAATTGCCAGACGGAGGATGGCCCATAAACTGGGAGGCTCCGGGAGTGACCACGGAAATGGAATGGTGTGGGCAATGGATGCTATCTGCAGATTGACTGCTTATGGAATAATAGGAGGAGTGAAGGATGTTGTTGAAAAAGTATGAAGATTTTATAGGCAGGGTGGATGACCTTGGATTTATGACGCTATCAAGTATATTACCGGGTTTCCCGTCTCTTGGGGAGGAGACGCCAGGGGGGAACTGGCATACAGGAGATCCTGACACCGATCCATGGTGCTGGAAGGACAGGGCCGCAGAGGAAAAACGGCTGGCATTCGGCTGCATTCTGGGAGGGCATAAGGGCTTTGTGTCGGCACGTATGTACCCCTTGTTTTATGCGGCTTTTCGTCCGGAAGAGCATATGGAGGAAAGAAAATCATCCGGGCAGATAAGTCAGACGGTCTGGCAGCTATGGTGGCTTTTTGAAGAAAAGGCCCTGCTGGCTACGTGTGATATACGGCAAGAAATGGGAGTCACGTTAAAAAAAGGTGGCAGCAGAGTGGACAATGCGATTAAGGAATTGCAGCGCTATTATTATATCACGGTCGCAGGAAGCAGGCGGAAGACGGATAAATACGGGCAGCCTTACGGATGGCCGGCAAACGTATATGATAAGGTGGAGAACTGGGCGCCGGCGGAGTGGATGAAGTCAGATCCGGGATTGAGTTCTGAGGAAGCAAGGGAAAGAATACTTGGCGACGGGATAGCCGTAAGTAAAAACGTAAGCAGCAAGGAATTGGCGAAGCTACTTGGGGTAGGGTAATGTAGAAAATGGCCAAGAAAATAGACGAATAAATGGACAAAATGCTCAGCACTTCTCTTGACAAATGTACAACGTAATGTACAATATATTCAGGAGGTGTTTTTTATGTTTGCAACGGCAAGTGAAATGAAAAACGGCTTTGGTCAGTACTTAAAGCATGTCACGGATGAAAACGGCGAAGTGATCATTACGAAAAACAACGTGCGGGTAGCAAGGCTGGTACCTTATGTTTCCGACATCGAGAAGTATTATACGGTAAAAGAAAATGCGGTGAATTACGAATACAACAAAAAAACGGTTTCCTATGAAGAGTTTATGGAGATCTACAGCAAAAGCACTGCCAGGATGGAGTTCCTGAACGGTGAGATTATTGTTATGGGTTCGCCGGATGTTGACCATCAGGCTATTTTGGGAGATTTGCTTGTGATTTTCAAGGACTTTTTTAAAGGAAAGAAATGCAGGCCTTTTATTGCACCTTTTGATATCCATTTCAGAAAAAAGGACATTAAGGACCCGGATGTGCTTCAGCCTGATCTGATTGTCCTCTGCGACATGGAAAACAATATAAATGAAAAAAGAAGATACATGGGGACGCCGGCACTGACCCTGGAGATACTTTCCGACAGCACAAGAAGCAGGGACATGGTTTACAAGCTCAATACATATATGATGTCCGGGGTATCCGAATACTGGATTATTGATATCGTCTATAAAAGAATCACCATCTATTCCTTCGCAGATCGTAAAGCTGACCGGATGGAGGTCTACAAGATGGGTGAGACCGCAAGTTCAATGGCCTTTGAAGGTCTAGGCGTCGATGTTAGGGAATTGTTTGACGGTATGCCGGGTTAGTGATAAATTAGATGACTGTACAGCAGAGGAAATAGGACTGGATTCCGGACGAATCAAGCGTTTAAAGAAAATAACTGACCGGCAACATTGGAAATATCCGGCGCCACCGGAACACGGTCAGGTACTCCATGGCGTATTGCAGTCATCATAAGTTCGCGGGGAGTCATAGGGTTCACGATTTAGTGGTAGAATAGAATACGAAAGAAAGAGGTATAATTTACAGATGGGCAAGTTATACGGGTTTGAAGCGGAAATCAGGAAAGTGCCCGATATTGACGGCGCATACATTGAGATACCTTTTGATGTAAAGGCCGAGTTTGGAAGGGGAAGGGTGCCGGTTCACGCAACCTTTGACGGCGAACCTTATGACGGCAGCCTCATGAAAATGCAGACTCCCTGCCACATCATCGGAATAAGAAAGGATATCAGGGCTAAAATCGGCAAGCAGCCCGGAGATAAGGTGAAAGTGACAATCAGGGAGAGACTGGTTGGAAAATAAGGATTAATTGGCATGTATCTATTAAAAAAAATAGCCGATCCCGGAATCTTTCAAGGCAGGAACAAAAGAAGGAACTACTTTGAAGGCTGGTATTACAAGCTTATAGACAGCAGGATGGAAAATGTCCTGGCCCTGATCCCGGGCATATCAATGGACAAGACCGGCAATGATCCGCATGCTTTTCTGCAGGTAATGGATGTTAGCAGATCCAGAGTCCGTTATTTGCGGTATGATTTAACCGCTTTCAGATTTAATCCAAATCGATTTGAAGTAGAGATCGGGGACAATTATTTTTCCGAAAGGGATATTTGCCTTGACATCAGTAGCGATGAGCTGACCGTAAAAGGCCGTCTTACGTTTGAAAATATCATCCCGTACCCCAAAACCTTATTTCGCCCTGGCATTATGGGACCCTATTCTTTTATTCCTTTCATGGAATGCTATCATGGCATAGTGAATATACACCATGAAATCTCCGGACAGTTGGTCATATGCGGCGAAGAAGCTGATTTCAGCAAAGGCTACGGCTACATTGAAAAGGATTGGGGCTGCTCCTTTCCTGAGGCATGGATCTGGCTGCAATCGAATCACTTCAATGCAGGCGATGTTTCACTCATGTTTTCGGTGGCAAAGATACCATGGATGGCAAAATATTTTATAGGCTTCATTTCCTTTATCCGCATAAGGGACAGGATGTTTCACTTTGCTACATATACAAGGGCCGAAATTGTTTCTTTAAGTTATAAGGACAATATTTTGTCAGCCGTTCTTGCCGACAGGCATATGCAAATGGAAATAACTGCAAGGCATTCCACCGGAGGGATTCTTAAGGCTCCCAAAAACGGATTGATGTCCAGGGAGATATTGGAGAGCATAACGGCGGTAGTCGAAGTGAAGCTTGCGGATAAAAGCGGCAATACGGTTTTTGAGGGCGAAGGCCTGAACACAGGCCTTGAAATCGCAGGTGACATATTTCACTATTAAAAAAGGTACCATCCATGCTCACAAGGATCATGCGAACCAGTAAGTTGTGTTATGATAGGGTTGGTTGCTGAAAATATATACATGCGGAAGTGTATGGACATGAAACTATTCAAATCTTTTTCAAGCAAAATCCTTAAGGCCCTGTATGGACTAAGTTACAGAAATCGGCTGGTTCCCAGCTTTATCCTTGTCACTACATTGCCGATGTTATTGATCAGCTACATAAATTACTATGTCTCAACTTCCTTAATGGAAGATCAGGTGGAATATTCCTTGCCCTCTGCGCCCACCGTCCAGTCCTCGCCCTCGACGCCGTGTGTAGGATCCATGAGTGAGAATAAATTTCTATGGTGGCTTTCCCGTGAGACGTGTTCGAATTGGTGGCATGATTCCGCCGACCCGGACGAATTAAAGGAAAGCATTCAAAAGGGAGCGGTAGGGGTTACTACCAATCCACTGCTGATAAAGCTTTCGCTTTTTTCCAGGCCGGAAATCTGGCAGCCTGCTCTGGCAGAGGTACCGAAAGATCTCCGGGGAGAGGAAAAGGCGGAGGCGATCCTTCAAAAAGTCACAACAAGCCTTGCGGAACTATTGCTGCCAACCTTTAGAAAAACCAACGGGGAACAGGGATATGTCTGTGCCCAGGTAAATCCGACGAAACCGGGAAATGCGGAAGCGATGCTTGCCATGGCGCGCAGGCTCGGCAAATGGGCGCCGAACATTACGGTCAAGCTGCCGGCAACCGCAGCAGGGCTGGAAGTTCTGGAAGAATGCGCTGCCGAAGGTATTCCTGTTACAGTTACGGCAAGCTTTACGGTCCCTCAGGCCATAGCCGTCGGCGAAGGCTACCGGAAAGGCGCCGCAAAGGCGAAAAAGGCGGGGATCCGGCCTGCAGGATGTTTCGCTGTTTTGATGATCGGGAGGCTGGACGATTATCTCAGGGATGTGGCCATGGATGGAAGGACGGGTGTCGCCGAAGAGGATATCCTTCAGGCGGGAATTGCCGTAGCGAAAAGGGCTTACGCCATCTTCAAGGAAAGAAAATATGAAGCGGTCATCATGCCTGCCGGAATGCGGGGTGCAAACCATATGACCGAGCTGGCCGGCGCCGATATGGTTTTTTCCACGGCTCCCAAAATCCAGGCAATGGTGTCAAAGCTTGAAGCGCCGTTCCATGAACGTATTCATATTCCGGTAGACCCTGAGGTGATCAAACGGCTGGAAAAATTGCCGGAATTCGTAAGAGCATACGACCCCGAGGGGATGAAGCCAAAGGAGTTCATTACATATGGCGTCACGCAGAAGACCTTATCCCAGTTTGTCGAGGCAGGATGGCTGCCTTTGGAGGCTTATTCTTCAGAAACGGGACGGCAGTCTTGAGATGGTCATGAAAAAATGCAGCATGTGCTGGGGGCACGGGAGGCAAGGATGAATATGGGTGCGGCAGATGGACTGAATCTGCATAAATCTTACTGGAACAGGCAGGATATCAAAAGGCCGCTGATTGGCTTTAAAGTCGGCGCCGGCTTTTTTAGCAGCCAGTTCAAATCGGCGAGGCATCTCTTTGTCGCAGGGCAAAGGATTACGCCGGATATGGTGGATGTGGATGCTTTCCTTGAGGAATACGACAAAATGTTTCACGAAAGCCTGAGCATTGGACAGGACGCCTTTTGGACGGCTGAGCCGTTCAATGCCGTCCCATGGCTGGAAGCCATTCTTGGTTGTGATGTCTACGGGACGGAACACAGCCTGGTAACCCACCCTTGCGTCAGATCCATCGACGAGCTTGAAAAAATTTCACTTAACCCGGAAAATCCATGGTTCTGTAAATACATGGAATTTTTAAGCAAGCTGGACCGGCTGGCAGCGGGCAGATTCCCGGCAGGCCAGCCTTTGCTGCGCGGCTGTTCCGATGCGGCAGGGGCCCTTATAGGGCAAACGGAGCTTATTTGCGCTTTGTGTGATGAGCCGGAGAGGATGAAGGGGGTGCTTTTAAAAATAAGCGGCATTCTCATAGAGATCCTCCGGCACCATTATGAAAGAATATCGGCCTTTCACGGAGGATATTCCATGGGAATGTATCCCGTATGGGCGCCCGGAAAATGCATTTGGTTTCAGGAGGACCTTTCGGCCTTGCTCTCGCCTTCGTTTTACAGGGAGTTTTTAAAGGAGCCCGATGAGAACCTTTGCAAGGCGTATGAATTTTCCTTAATGCACCTGCATCCGGTTTCCTTTTTTATCCTGGATGAAGTCCTGGCAATGGACGGATTAACAGTAATTGAGGTAAACAAGGATGTGGAGGGACCTTCCATAAAGCAAATGCTTCCTGTGTTCAGAAAAATACTTGATAAAAAGAATCTTCTGGTATCGGGAGAACTGGATGAGGCAGATATCGCCTGTGTTTTAAAGGAGCTTCGGCCCAGAGGCATTTTCCTGCATATTATTGCACAGTCCTTAGAGCACGCCAAAAGATTGATGGAGTATGTTTTGGAAAATTCGCAGCGCGGCGTGGACAATCTGTGATCCGCAGGACATGACGAGCCCTGTTGCCGGGCTGCAACCGCCTTTGTGCATGAATTATATGATTATAAATAATGGGGTGACTAAGATGAAGGATGGTAAATTGGCTGAGGGAATTGGAAAAGATGTTTTGAACCGGGAAGGGAACGGCAGTGTTCCCGCCGAAGGAATGGCAGACCCGGGGAGCCTGTCGAAGTATATAGATCACACAGTTTTGCATGCCGATACAACTAAAACAACGATTGAAAGATTCTGCAAGGAAGCGGTTGAATACAATTTTGCGGGCGTATGTTTTAACCCGACGCACGTAAGATATGCCGCGGACCTCCTGGCAGGGACAGCAGTAAAAGTATGTACGGTCATAGGCTTTCCTCTGGGCGCCACTACTTCCCTTGTGAAAGCGGTTGAAACGAGGGATGCCATTGCAAATGGCGCACAGGAAGTGGATATGGTGATTAATATCGGAGCGGTGAAAGACGGAGACTACGACCTCGTAGCAAAGGATATCAAAGCCGTTGTGGACGCCGCCGCAGGCCAGGCGCAGGTCAAGGTCATCATTGAGACCTGCCTGCTTACGGAGGAGGAAAAGGTGAAGGTTTGCCAGGTGGCAAAGGACATGGGAGCCAATTTTGTAAAGACCTCCTCCGGATTTAGCAAAAGCGGTGCAACCGCAGAGGACGTGGCGCTGATGAAGCAGACGGTCGGACCGGAAATGGGCGTCAAAGCATCAACGGGCGTCCGCACGGCAGAGCTTGTCATAAAAATGGTGAACGCGGGCGCTTCACGGATTGGAACGGGTTCAGGCGTCAGTATCGTAACCGGTGGTAAATAGCAGATAGTCGGTTGGGTTTTTATGCATGGCTGCAAACCCTTCGGCTATTATGGGCAAAGGGGAAGAAATTCTTACTAAGCTGAACCTGCAGACCCATACCAGAGCTGGCGCATCTCCTCGCAGTTTCCCAGCAGCTCTTCCAGCTTGCCCTGTGCCTCCACTCTGCCATCTTTCAGCACAATAATATTGTCGGCCCGCCGTAAAGCGGCTTTACGGTGCGACACTACCAGGCATGTGGCCGTACTCTGCCGGAAGACCCGTTCCCACAGAGTTTTTTCCGTCTCCACATCCAAAGCACTTGAAAGATCGTCAAATACCAGCAAATCAGACTGCCGTACGAACATTCGGGCGGCAGCCGTCCGCTGTATTTGCCCCCCGGAGAGCTTGATGCCCCGTGGACCGATTTTCGTCGACAGGCCGCTCTCCAGGCATTCCAGATCATATTCCATTACGGCCATCCTGATCGCCCGGTCTATATCCTTGTCTTCCGCCGCGAGCCCCATCAGTATGTTATCCCGGATGGAATCGCTGAACAAACGCGGGATTTGGGCTGTGTATGCGCTTTGCGGAGGTATGAAGAAATGTCCGGGGTCCGCAACAAGCTGCCCGTTCCAGAAGATATCTCCGGCATCTTTGGGCAAAAGCCCCAGCATTGTCCTGAGCAAGGTGGTTTTGCCGCAGCCGTTCCTGCCGGTGATAACGGTAAATGAACCTTTGCGCAGAGTTACATCCACCCCTTTTATGCCGTTATCGGTTTGAGGGTAAGTATAACTGAGGTTTTTTACAATGAGATCCTGTAGTTCGGTCTCTTTCGTTTTCTCTTTATACCGCACTTCCGGGAGAGTTCCATCCAGGTAGACCGGTTCCGGCTTCACCAGGGCTCCAGGCTCGGACCCCTCCATCAATTTGCCCATTCGCTCCACAGAGACCTCGATCTGCTTATAGCGTGCGATCAGCATGCCGATGAAAGCAGTAAACTCGCTGATGAATTGAAGATAAAAAACAAACAGAGCGAAATCTCCCACGGTAAAGGTTTTGTCATGCATGGCCTGCCCTGCCAGGATGAGGACGGCACTGGTTCCGATATTCGCGGCATTGCGAAAGACAGAACCCAGGATTTCATTGAAAAGCCGGTCCTTGAGCGAAACCTTCCGGCGCTCCTCATTCAAATGCCGGAGGTGGCGGATCACATTCTTTTCGGCTGCAGCTACCTTTATTGCCTGCACCGAGGCAAACAGCTCGCCAAGAAAGCCCGAAATGATACCTGTAGCCTTACGGCTGGCCCTCCGGTACTCCTCCACCTTTTTGGAAGCAGTGTTGGATACCACACCTACCACGACGAATGGAAGCAAGGCCAGCAAAGTAATCGTCACGCTTACCCGGCACATGACTATGACCGCGATGATGATAAAAACCAG
Source organism: Bacillota bacterium (assembly GCA_023426125.1). GTDB lineage: Bacteria > Bacillota > Clostridia > Acetivibrionales > DTU013 > MnB-11. The sequence goes on along the minus strand of JAFABI010000070.1, from coordinate 9,928 downwards.
CATGCCTTGAAGGTTATTGAGCCACAAGGCAAACAGCGGCAGTTCGAATACATCTCCCCGGAACCGGCTGAGCGCTTCGCCGGGTGAATCCGGCAGCGCCTTGGCGCCGGGCCGTTTTAAAATATGCTTCAGCATGTTGCGCCTTAACAAGGTCATATTATGTACAAAGAACGGCACATTTGAACTAATGAGGCCGAATGCTCCTAGGAGCCGTCCCAACTCGCAAACGAACAGGAAGGCTATCAGGGTCAGTATGTCAAAACGCGCAGGAGCCTGTTGTGTAACCGTATTGAAAAACTCCCGCATGACAAGACCCGGTGTCTGGTTGGCTACCATAAGAACGATCATGGATACCAGGTTGATCACCCAGAGACCGGGACGAAAACGGATCATGGCGAAAGCGACGCGCCAGGTAGGTAGTTTTTTGGTCATGCCAGCATCGCCTCCAATCCGGTCCGGTGCAGTGAGTAGAAACGGGATGAAGGATTTCTCAGCAGTTCGAGACGGTCCCCGAACTCACAAGCACTCCCCTCGTCAAGGATCAGAATATGATCCGAGCGGTTGACCGTAGCTAAACGGTGGGCGATGATTATGGCGGTCCGTCCCTTCAATAGCCGGTCTATAGCCTTTTCCAGCAGTTGCTCCGTCGCCGGATCCAGCCTGGAGGATGCCTCATCCAGGATGACCAGGCCCGGGTTTTGCAAAAAGATACGCGTCAATGTTAACAATTGTGCTTCGCCGGCGGAGAGACTGCGGCCGCCGGTCTCCAACCCGGTATCAAGCCCCTTCGGCAGTCCCTTGAACCAGTTGGAAAGACCAAGGATGTCAATGACCTCCAGAATTTTCTCATCTGCTATGGTACGGTCGAAAAAGGTCACATTGTCACGCACGCTTGCCTGGAAAAGCTGTACTTCCTGTGTGACATACGCGACCCGGCTGCGAAGTTCATCCAGTTTTACATTTCGGATGTCCCGCCCGCCCAGCCGGATGGAACCTTTTACCGGATCATATAAGCGGAACACCAGGCGGGCCAAAGTGGTTTTCCCTCCCCCGGTACGCCCAAGCAAACCGAGAATTTTTCCCGGCTTCAGTGTAAAAGACAGGTCATTCAATATCGGTTTATTTTCTGCATATTCAAAGGATACATCGTTGAAGGTCAATTCCAAAGCTCCGCCTCCCATAGTAAATTCACTGTTTCCGTCTACAATCCGGCTTTGCTGACCCAGCAGGTCGCTCATGCGCTCAACCGTCGCCCCGATATTCTGCATTTTCTCCAACTGTTGAGACAGTTCACGGATTGGACGGGAGATCAGGTTTGTATACTGCACAATCAAGAATACGGTTCCTATCGAGAGCAGTCCATTCCGGTATAAAAAGGAGCTCAATACGAACGTCATGCCGAGGCCTGCAGTAAGCAGAATGCCTGTTGTTGTGTTGATGAAGAAAAGATTCATCCTGGCCGCTTTTCGCCATCGTTTGAGGATGACTGCTTGCAGCTGATACAGCCTGCATAATACATAGTCTACAGCCCCCGAAGAGCGGATGTCCTCTGTTCCTGACAAGCGTTCCTCCAAAAAGCCAAACAATTCGGTTTCTGAATCGCGCTGTGCTTTTTGGCAGGGCACTGTAACTTCACGTACGCGATTGAGTACAAGCAGCATTATTACCGTAAACATCGCGAAGCCCAAACCCAGCCGCCAGTTTATACCGGTCAGGGCGATGAGGATTCCCATTAACAGCAGAAAATTTCCGATCACACCCAATACCAGTTGTGAGAAGAAATCGGAAAACTCCGAAACATCGCCTTCGATACGTTCCACAAATTCGCCAGGGCTCCGGTCATTATGAAATTGCATATCCAATTGCAGGCAATGGGCTGCCAGGTCTTCACGCAGGGCATTCGTCGCAGTCCACGCGACAGATTCGCCCACATAAGTGGCGCTGACAGAGACCACCTGCTGAAGAAGCGCCACTCCCAAAAAGAGCAGAGCTGCCGCAGTGAGGATACCCAGCGGTTTGCCGGCGGTAGCCGAATCGATGAAATACCGCATGATCTGTGGATTGCCTATCTGCATCCCGATACTTCCCAGTACGAGACAGGATAGCAGGATAAACCTGAATTTCTGATGCATCAGATATTTTGCCAGGATGTCATAGTACTTGCGCAATGGAATTCTCATTTATTTGGCCTCCTTTTTGAAATTTGGCCGGCGTAATCACTATAGTAACATGAAAAGCCTGAATAAATAAAACCTGGCTTGATGCAGTTTTAAAGGACGTAATAACTGATAAATACAAGAGAGGATACAAACTCTATTTCTCATATTTTTCCTTTAATTCTCTTGACAGGTTCGTATTTCCTGGATATAATATACTTGTAGGGTTGAGAAAGACACCTCTTGTTATTCTATTATCAAAAAATAGTGAACCTGCTTGCTGGCAAGCAGGTTTTTATATTATTCAGGAATATTCGTCACATTACTTCGCCAACATCTTTTTGGCCTCGCATATTAAAAATACTGTATGCTCATTGCTTCTTTAACTTTCTCCAGAGTTTTTGCCCCTTCAATTCTTGCCTTTTCATTTCCATACTGAAGAATATCCTCTTGCTTTAGTATTTCGGGATGTTCAAAATGAGTTGTCAAAGCCTGCACATCGGCAATAATAACAAACTGCTCATATTCATTCTGCAGCTTTACCCGGTTTTCAAGACTGCCTGCATAATGGCCGATATGGAGACGGGATGTCGGCCTGTCTCCCGTTAGGATTCTTTTTTTCTTGTTCATAGCAATTCCTCCACTCAAATTTCAAGTTAAAAGCTTTTTTGGGACATTCCTTAACAGTAAAGCACCACCAGCCATCTTCCATCCCTATCACCTCCTAGCTTAAAAGGGGACTTTCCTCTTACAACAGAGGAATACTGCATGCACAGATTTGTTCCCCGACCTGAAACAAAAAACCTTCCATCCCAAAGAAAACTAAGGGACAGAAGGTTATCTTCTGCGGTACCACCCAAATTGGCAAAGCAACAAATATGCTGCAGCCCGGCTTGTTTTCACGGACGATCATCCGTGTCCTGTTGATAACGGGGGGGATTCCCGGCAGTTCCTAATAAGGCAAAGGAATACACCTCTTGTAAAGCAGGTATTCCGTAATGTACGCAGGCATACCCGCCAACCACGGGGAGTCCTCGTAAAAGGAAAGTTCCCTTCCTGTTCAGACTGCACTTGCAGGCCCATTCATTCCAAACGTTCATACCGCATTCACACCATTTCCATGGATGTTGTGCGGGAAAATCCGCACAATGTATTCAACATCCCGGGGCGGCTCTCTGAAATGTCAGTTAAGAATTACTCTTCCTGTTCATCGCCTTTAAATATTAACACTATTTTAATCCTATTCTACTTAAAAATCAACTGGGAATTCAAACGGCTCATCGTTACCCTTGCTTTTGTTTCTGGACGTAAACACTTCGAATGGGCGCATCATATCATGGTCCTCATGTTCCAGGATATGACAGTGGAAGGGATAAATCCCCGTATAATCGCCGAAACGTGCAATAAGCCTGGTTACTCTTCCCGGTTCCGCCCTTGCGGTATCCTTCCATCCTCTTTCATTTTCATCGGGAAGGACTGCAGGACCAATAAATTTAAGGGTGCCCGTTGCCGTATATTCCTGGACATCATAGGGCTGCCGGTTCAAAATCTGGAACTCGACCAGATGTACATGGATGGGGTGGGCGGCTGCACCGGAATTGATGATGTTCCACACCTCTACGCTTCCCAATTCCACTTTGATTGTCACAGGGTCAGTCCAGGTTTTGTCTTCCAGCATAAACATCAATCTTCCATGTTCATCCTGTCCCACAACGACTTCAATATTCCTTTGCGTTGCATTTTCTACAGGGAGCGGTTCTATACGATTCAGCCTCAACGGCAGGCTGCTTCCGTCTGCCTCAGCGGCGTCGCTTACTCTGAACTGCATAATCTCGGGGAGCGGAGGGCCGAAGGGAAGTACTGCATTGTTCAAAAGGGTGTAGGTCTGATTTTCCAGACCTGTGAAATCAATGACCACATCGGCGCGTTCGGCAGGTTCAAGGGATAAAGCGCTCAGCTTTGCAGGCCTTTCCAGAAAACCTCCGTCACTGCCTATCTGATTCCAGGCCGGTAAAATCTGCCCCTGTGCTCCGGAAAACACTAAATTATAATTGCGTGAATTTGATCCGTTCAATATTCGGAACCTGTATTTCCTTGGCTTTACAACCAGGTGGGGCCATACTTTGCCATTGACAAGGGCATAAGTGCCAAAGAAACCCGGCACGATGGAGGGTTCTACTCCGTTAATATTGGGAGCGGGATAAGACAATGAACCGTCGTCGTTGAATTCCCTGTCCTGTATGAGCAATGGAATTTCATACTCTCCTGAGGGAAGATTCAGGTCTGCTTCGTTTGTATCCCGGATTATGTAAAAACCTGACAGGCCTGCAAAGACATTCAGCCTCGTGATCCCTATGGCGTGATCGTGATACCACAGGGTGGTTGCCTGCTGCTTATTGGGGTAATGGAATAGCGCATATCCGCCCGGAGTATACCAACTGTCAGGAAATCCGTCACTGTCGGGCTGCACGTTAAGACCGTGCAGATGAACAACAGTACGCACTTCAGGGTTATCCATGGCACCGTGAACCGTTTTATCGATGGGTAATAAGTGCTTTTCCGGGAGCCTGTTAATCCATTTTACATAAACGGGATTATCCTTATGAACCTCGATGGTCGGGCCGGGATAGCTTTTGTCATACCCCCAGACTTTTGTATCAGGCAGATCAGAGTGAAGATTTTGGAAGAATTCCGTCATTTCCAATTCATAGAAAGGTTCACCGCATTTTTTTCCCATGGGATGAATTACTCGTGGAATCGGTAACGGATCTTTATACTTTTCAAGTATTGGAGCCATAAAATATAAAACCACCTTTATATGTACAAGATCGCACCTTTCGAGTTTTTGCATTTTTTATAAGCGGGAATGCGCCTTGCATTTAAAATTTTGACTAATTTCTAATTCCATTGTATGAAGGTAAATTAACATTTGTTTATATTTCTAAGAAAAATATATTGTGATAAAATAATAGGGTGAGGCTGCCGAAAGACCGTAATAAGAAGGAACCAAGTTAATAACAAGGCGACCAAAATATCTCCCACCTCCTCCAAGGTAAAGGGACACGCCTCTGCAAGTAGCAGGGCTCTGGGGATGAGGAATGTCCCTTTTTGAATAGGCGGGTACCGAATTGGGTTTCAGGCGGTGAGCATATCTCCCGCCTGGGATGCATAGGCGAGCAGCCTCGTTGAAACTCCGCTACGGTAAGGAAATTTGTCTACAACCGACAAATTTCCTTTGAATTAGGTCGTTATAAGGGAGGTAAAAACGAATGCTTGATAAATCTGTCCCCTATATCGGTGTATTGATGGTGAAAACCGATACGGCTGTTTATCCACGCTTTGAGCTGCCGGATGGCTTTATTTTTACAGGTTTTCAGTCCGGTTATGACACCGAATGGGCCAGGCTGATGTTTGATGTCGACCAGACTGGGACGCTGGGAGAAGCGGAAGACATTTTTAAAAAGGAATTCCTGCCACAATTCGGGTTGTTATCAAAACAATGCCTTTTCGTACTTGATCGTACGGGAAAAGTTTCGGCAACCGGCTCACTCTGGCATGGTGAACATTTCGGCGAAGCCTTTCAAAGAATTCATTGGGTTGCAACCCGGCCTGAATATCAAGGAAAAGGCCTTGTAAAGGCCTTGCTGACAAAGCTTATGGATGTTTATAATGAGCTTGGGCATAAGAATTTCATCTATTTGACATCGCAAACATGGAGCTATAAAGCCCTCAACATCTATTCCCAATTTGGTTTCAAACCATACAGAGGCGAAAAACCGGTAAATTGGAATGCGGATAACTTTGGCGAAGAAAACAGGACTGCATGGGAGATAATTGAGGGGAAGATTAACGATTGCAAGCGGTTAAAACATGTTGACTTTTCCAAAAGCATTTCAAATTTGCTATAGATTGTTGCATGGAATTATGAAATTAGATAAGGTATAATGGTGGGTACATGGAGAACTATTCCATATGACACTTTTCTTATGGAGGCGATTGTGTGATACTTTCAGGACTTGAAATAAAAAAGTGTCTTGGCAAAGAGATCGTGATAGAACCTTACAATGAAAAATACCTAAACCCAAACAGCTATAATCTCCGGCTGCATAATGAGCTTTTAACCTATGAAGACGAGGTTCTGGACATGAAAAAGCCCAATAGGACCAGAAGCGTGATCATTCCCGGGGAAGGGCTTGTGCTTGAACCGGGCAGGCTATATCTTGGAAGGACAATGGAGTACACAAGGACTGAAAATTATGTTCCGATGCTTGAAGGGCGTTCGTCCGTGGGAAGGCTGGGACTCTATATCCATGTGACTGCCGGGTTCGGAGATGTTGGCTTCAGTGGTTATTGGACGCTGGAAATACAGTGCGTTCAACCTATCAGGATCTATCCGGGCGTTGAGATCTGCCAGATTTACTATCATTCCATTGAAGGCGAATACGAAGGATATTGCAGCGGGAAGTACCAGAATAATACCGGCATACAGCCGAGTCTGCTTTATAAGGATTTTGAGGGTTAAGTTTTGTGTTTGCCGGAAACCCCGGTGGGCATATGGGTTGAAACGTGAATGGCAGTGAAAAGAATTGGTCGCCGTGCCGCTTTTTATTTTCTGCTGAATTAAAACAGAAAGATCGTAAAAGTATAGAAGCGGCCTGGAGGTTGAACATGGCAGATGATAAACTGATAGGATACGTAATTTTGAAAGGTGCCGCGGTAATAAGCGGGCAGAGGGGAAAGGGAACCTTGATGAAACTTCTGAAGGGTTCCAACGACAGGCAGTCTGTCGAAACAACCGAAAGATTTGAGCTTAAGCAAATAAAAGGCATATTGGCTCATATCCCCGATACGAAAATCAATGAATTGTTCAGCCGTTTGTTTGACAGGAATTACATCCATACGGCGCCGGTTGAAATTGGAAATTACAGCTATCCCATGCTGTTTCTGAGTGATGAAGGGAACCATGTCCTCAAATCACTGGAGAAAACCGAGCAGCCGAAGCTGGCCGAATTCATGAAACAAGCCGAAGAAACAGGCAAAGCCGCGTCAGGGCTGGGAGAGGATGCTGTAAAGCTTGACCGGTTTATAAGAGGTGTGTTTGAGCTTGCTCAAAAAGATACGGCCGGTTATGACGACGGAACAGATTCAGGTGAACCGGATGTTTTGCGCGGTTCATTTCTTCAAACGCTGCTTGTGAATTCTGCCGGCGGCAATTGGTGGACTGCAGAAAACCGTGAGAAAATAGTAAAAAGGTTGTACGGCGGATTCAGGGAATTTCTCGGTTCTATTCCTGAAAAACAGGCAGCTGTGTTCCGTGGAAGGTACAAAATGCTTGACGGGTTCTATCGTCCTATGGAAGCAGTAATGGAGTATTATGGTTTCACTGCCGACGATATCGATATGCACCATAAGGTTGTACTCAGTAAATTTTTTTACAAGAAGTGGAATCGAAGATGCTGGATAATTAGAGATATCATGGAGCTTCTTTTCGGGGATGTTGTTTTCAGGGCCGGATCAGAGGATGAGGAGGAAGATGGAAGGCCGGCAACGGATACCTATGAGAAAACTTATGAATTATTCAGCCAGGGGAAAGGTATCGATGAGATTTCCCGGATCAGAGGTTTTTCCAAGGATACTATAATCAATCATCTGATCAAACTGGTTCCTCTTTATGGGATCGACCCGTATACAATTGTTGAAAAAACCAGGGTTGATGAAATCCTGGCGGTTGCCGGAAGAGTTGGGGAAGACAGGCTAAAGCCGATTAAGGAAAGCCTTCCGGAGGATTTCAGCTATGCTGAAATCAAGTTTGCCCTGGAAATAAGCAGGGACCGGTAAGTATTCAGTGAGGCAGGGGGGAGAGTAATCCCGAAAAAATAGATAAGGAAACAGGGGAAAAATATTTTGTCCCCTGTTTCCTTTCAGTATTAAGTGATCCTATGCACCGACCATACAATCCCTCCTGCGTCATCGCCTCCCAAATTCAAGTCCAACGACATGCCGTCGGCATTATAATATAAGCCGATGACATCTCCTGCCGTTAACTCAACCTCACCTGTCATAGTTACTGTTCCGTTACCCAATATAGCCCTCAAGCTTACAATCAGATTGAAGTTCATGAGAGGAAACAAACCCCTAAGCAAATCGCTTGTTGTAGGTGATGTTCTGCGCACTACAAAAGACGGATTTGCAGTTCCAATTGATGCGGTTATTGCTGCAGTAGTTGAATAGTTGATTGTAGCATTAATCAAATACCTGCCGGTAACCGGAACAATGAAGCTTCCTGTCAAAGCATTGAAATTGTTATGGCTATAATAAGGATTGGCTACTGACCAGGAGGTAAACTGCGTACTCTCGGACGCCTCAAAGGGAGCTCTGGAAGCAGAAAATCCTGTTGTGGCAAGGTTTGGCCCAGCAGGCCCCGTTGGGCCCGTTGCACCCGTTGGGCCCGTTGCACCCGTTGCACCCGTTGCACCCGTTGCACCCGTTGCACCTGTGGCACCTGTGGCACCCGTCGCTCCGGTGGCTCCAGTGGCGCCCGTGGCACCTATTGCGCCCGTGGCACCCGTGGCGCCTGTTGCGCCCGTGGCACCCGTGGCACCTATTGCGCCCGTGGCGCCTGTTGCGCCTGTTGCGCCCGTGGCACCTGTCGGTCCTGTCAGCCCCGTTGGGCCTGTCGCTCCGGTGGCACCAGTAGCACCGGTTGCTCCAGTGGCGCCAGTGGCACCCGTCGTGCCCATGGCCCCGGTCGTACCAGTAGCGCCAGTAGCGCCCGTGGCCCCAGTAACGCCAGTAGCGCCTGTTCCGCCTGTCGCTCCGGTGGCACCAGTCGCGCCAGTAGCACCGGTCGCGCCAGTAGCGCCCGTTGCACCCGTGGCACCAGTAGCACCAGTAGGTCCTGTTGCACCCGTAGCACCAGTGGCCCCCGTGGCCCCCGTGGCACCCGTCGTGCCAGTCGGTCCTGTTGCTCCAGTAGCGCCCGTCGCTCCGGTGGCACCAGTCGGTCCTGTTGCTCCAGTAGCGCCCGTCGCTCCGGTGGCACCAGTCGGTCCTGTTGCTCCAGTAGCGCCAGTAGCGCCAGTAGCGCCCGTCGCTCCGGTGGCACCCGTAGCACCCGTGGCACCCGTCGCGCCAGTCGGACCTGTTGCACCGGTTGCTCCAGTGGCGCCCGTTGCACCAGTCGGTCCTGTTGCACCAGTGGCACCTGTCGGCCCCGTTGGGCCAGTCGCGCCCGTCACGCCTGTTGCGCCTGTGGCACCCGTTGGGCCAGTCGCACCAGTCGCACCCGTCGTGCCAGTGGCTCCAGTTGCCCCTGTTGCACCCGTCGCACCTGTTGCGCCCGTTGCACCTGTGGTACCTGTGGTACCTGTGGCGCCCGTTGGTCCTGTTGCACCTGTCGCGCCTGTTGGTCCTGTGGCGCCCGTTGCACCTGTGGCACCTGTGGCACCAGTAGCGCCAGTCGCTCCTGTAGCCCCTGTTGCACCCGTGGCAGCATTTTAAAAACATCTGCTACCGAAAACCTGCACTAAAACAAATTAAATACTTCATAAAAAATAAACCACCGTGAATAATATAGAAAATGCCTTTGCATACGAGAAGAAAAAGGATCTTTTAATGGGTTTTAAATCCACAAGCGGCATAAGTTGTAAGCGACGGAACAAATGCCGTCGTGATGAGAAGCCTCTCGTCTGATACACTAAATGCAAGTAATCAGACGGGAGGCTTTTAAAGTGAAATCCACAGCTGAAAATCTGCTGCTCTGGGAGCAGCGG
>JAFABI010000084.1 GCA_023426125.1 Bacillota bacterium | reverse complement strand
TAATAAGTTCATTAAATCCCATTAAAAAGGGAAGCGTGTTACGTCCAAAACGGCTGACAGACTTTGTAATAATGCGATCAATTTTTCCGGCTCGGCAATCTTTCATCATACGATTGAATTCATCTCTGTTGTCAAAGCGTGTGCCAGAGGCTTGTTCATAATAAATGCCTGCAAGTGTCCAATCATCATGACTTTTAATATAATCTGTATAATATTGAATTTGTGTATTTAGACTACTCTGCTGTTCATCGTATACTGTACTGACGCGACAATAGGCGGCAACACGTAAAATTTCTTTTTTTATAGGCGGTATCTCAATGACAATGGTACTCATACTTAAGCTCCTGTATAATTATTTAGGTTATTTAATAGGGAAACCTATAAACCTACTTTTTTACTCCTATTGTTTTATAGGAGATAATTGTTTTATTAGATTGAGAGGATTATCCTTCGCTTCTTTTAACTTTTAAGAAACAAAAAACATGATAGTTAAATAACCATCATGTCGTCGCTGTACTTTTATAATTATAAAAAAGCTACATTTCTTTATCTATTTCGACAAGAAAATGTAGCTTTTAACATGGTGGAGGCGAGGGGAGTCGAACCCCTGTCCGAAACCATATCCTCCAGCGCTTCTACGGGTGTATCCTGTATTTTTACATTCCCTACGGTGCTCGCCCACAGGCAGGCTTTCACTTTCAGTATCCTTTAATCACTTTTACGGTTCAAGGCTACCACCGCAACAGTTTCAACGTTTAACCTTCCCACGCCGAAGGCCTGACTTGATGACGCCGGCTACCCGGGGTGCAGGAACCCCGGACCGACGGCTGTAGCAGGTTATTAAGCTGCTAACAGAGCTGGTTGATAAGAATTGTTATTCTTAGCGTTTATTTTTAGTTTCCCGTTTTTTAAGAGGCCAACGAGAATCCTCTACCCGCTACCCTGGTTCCAACAATCCCGTCGAAACCAATACGCCCCCATATTAAATTTATCAATGTTCCTACTGCCTTATGCTCTCCTTAAGCCTGCGGTCTATTTCCCGCTTCGCATCCCTTTCGGCAATGTCCTCGCGCTTGTCGTACAGCTTCTTGCCCCTGGCGATTCCAAGCTCCAGCTTTACCTTGCCGCGCTTGAAGTATAACTGCAGCGGTACCAGCGACATGCCCTTCTGCTGAGTATACCCTATGAGCCTGTTTATTTCCTCTTTGTGCAGGAGAAGCTTCCGGTCCCTCATGGGATCCTTGTTGAATATATTCCCCTGCTCGTACGGACTTATATGCATTCCGTTCAGCAGCACTTCACCGCCGGTAATCATGGCATAGCTGTCTTTCAGGTTTACCTTGCCCTGGCGTATGGATTTCACTTCCGTGCCTGACAGGACAATTCCCGCTTCAATTGCCTGCTCGATAAAATAATCGTGCCTGGCCTTTTTATTCTGCGCAACAATCTTAACATCCTCTTTCGCCATTCCACTTACCTTCCGGGACCTACCGCGTTTACCGACAAAAATAACCCTTTTGCAAGGGTTCTTCCGCAAGTCTCAAACTTAAGTTCCTTAATCATTATACCACGAACTGTCCGGGTGTCAAGTCAAATGATTGCACGGAAGCCTGGCATAATTTTTCAGTCTATCCTTGCGGAAGTCATCGGCACGCTTATTTTTAAAGAGTTGATCCGCCTCTCCCGGCCTCCCGGTCATAAACAAACTTTGCCACAGCATCGCCGTTGTTATCGCCTATGACTCCCGTTGCGATTTCCTTCAATTCCCTGACCGCATTTGATACGGCATAACACTCGTCAGATGCCATGAAGAGAGGAATGTCATTAAGATTATCGCCGAAACCCACTACTCTGGAGAATTTGCCGTATTCCCTTAAAAAATTTACGGCATTCCGCTTGGACGCCGATTTGCTGTGGATCTCAAGGTACCAGAGCTTTTCCGCATAAATATCCCTGTACAGGACAGCATTGATATCCTTATACGTTTCCAGACTTTTCAAGACTGCCGACAATCTCTCGTATTCATCAACCAGGGTAAAATAAACAATTTCATTCTCAATCACCTGCTGCGAAAATTTGTCTACCTGCGCAAAGGATTTATAATATTTCCTGACCCTTTCATCGTAAAAATCCTTCATCGCCGGAGAGTCCAGGTTTTCATAGTAGGTTACAAGGTTGTCGTTTCTTACGGCATACATAAATCCTGTTATCCCGCTTTGCTCCAACGTATTCAAGACTGCCTCCACCGCGTTGACCGGAATGTATTCCGTTTTAATATAGTTATTCCGCTGGATGTCGTAGATAATCACTCCATTCATCAAGACTACCGGTATATTAATATTCAAGCCGGATAAAATCTTTGTGGCGGAAGCAGCAGTCCTGGCAGAAGCAATGGAAAAATTCACTCCATTTGCAATCAGGGCATTCAAAGTTGTTTTTGCAAAATCGCTTACTTCCTTGGAGTTGTTGAGCAATGTACCATCCAGATCGGTAATGTAAAGTATCTTCTCCTTCAATAGTGTTTCTCCTGATCAATATTATCTTCTTTTATCACCTGCTATAACCACTTCTTCCTTTTGAAAAAAAGAAGCATGCCCGCTGCCACCAGTGCCATAAAAATCAGTACCGCAAAATACCCGAACTTCACCTTCAGCTCCGGCATATAGGAAAAATTCATTCCATAAACGCCCGCAAGAAAAGTTAACGGTATAAAGACGGTTGAGATAATGGTAAGTACCTTCATGATCTCATTCATTCGCCGGCTGGTGCTTGAAAGATAGATATCAAGCATATTTGACAGCATATCCCTGAAGACCTCGATCATATCCACGGCTTGAAACAGATGCTCCTGGATATCCCGGAAGGAATCCAGCATATCGCCTTTGGAAAAAATATTCTTTTCCCTCAATATGGTGCTTATAACTTCCCTCTGCGGCCATATCGCCTTGTGCAGAAGCAGGAGCTCCTTTTTAAGGCTGTGTATCTGATCCAGCGACAGGTGGCTTGGGTTATCGATAATCGTGGCTTCTACCGCTTCCATCCTGTCACTGATCCCTTCAATGACGATAAAATAATTGTCTACGATCATGTCCAGAATCAAGTAGCTTAAAAAATTGACTTCGGCATTTCTGGTTTCTTCCTCCTGGATTCTGGCGTATAGATTCTCAAAATCGTCAAGGCCGTTCTCGGAAAAAGTGATGATATAATTGCCGCCGACCACCATGGATACTTGCTCATACTCTATTTCTCCGGCTTTCGTAAGAAAAATCTTCTTGGTCACAATAAAGGAATATTTTCCATAGATCTCTATGTTGGGCCTTATTACCGTGTTAGCGGCATTTTCCAATACAAATTTGCCGATGTTGAATTTTTCTCCGATCTTCCGGATGACATCCATGTCATGAAGCCCGTCAACAACGACCCACCATTTGTATTTTTCGTCAAAATCCAGCAGCAGCAATTCCTTCAAGGCGACAGGCTTTTTTTCTACTTTTTCGCCGCTATATTTGATGATGGTGATTCCAACATCCTCCCGCTTTTTTTCTCCGACATGTACCAGACTTCCCGGAGGCCTTCCGCTCTTTGATGAAATATTTTTCGTATACCTTTTTATACGCAATCACCTCCGCCATTCAATTTCCAATGGGGCATGCCCCCATACCCCCTCGCTGCGGGCGAAATGAATTCGCCCTACGCTACACTTCGTGCGCCACGCCTTAACGTGGCGTTTGAACAACGTCAGTTGGGGATTGCTACCCACCACTGACAGCATTTTCAATCGGTAACCCCTACCTAAGAGGAGGGACTGTGACGTTGTTCAAAAGGAACATTTCCCTACGCCCGGCACATCGCGGGAGAGGCGTGTCCATTCACATTCCGTTGCTTGAAGATGATTATATCATTGCTGAAGCCAACAGTCAAAATCCGTAAAACATTGATCTATGCTCGCCGCCTGAATATCCAAATCGGTACTCGCCACCTGTAGAGGGTGGAGACATATGTCGTCTCGTCATAAATGGCCGGAATCCCTTTTTCCGGTCTCCCTGTATCCTAGAATATAATCTGCTGCAGCCTTATATCCGCCTGCTTTTCGGAAGGATTCGCCAATTCTCCGGCTGGCGGCTTTATAAGAATCATCCTGCAAAATTTTATCGACGGACTCTTTCAGCATCTGCGGCGTCACCTCTTCCATTTTCAGGCTTAGTCCTGCGCCAACCGCTGAAAGCTGACGGCTGACCATAAATTGGTCATTTCCTTGCGGCACTGCTATAACAGGCACTCCGAAATACATGGCTTCATTTACGCTGTTCAGACCTCCGTGGCTGATAAATACGCCGGTTTTTTTCAGTACATCCAGCTGCGGAACATACCGCTCCACCATAAAATTGTCCGGAACCCTTCCTAAAGCAGCCATGTCCGTCTTTTTCCCTATGGACAGGACGACTTTCAAATCCGTACCGGCAAATGCATCCATGCACTTTTTATAGAATTCTGAAGCGTTGTTGTTTATCGTGCCCATGGATACATACACCACAGTTTTCCCTTCCAGCCCATTCACAGGAAAATCCACGGTTTCATGCCTTTCGGCAATGGATGCGCCTACAAATTTGAAGCTTCCGTCAAAGCTTCCGGCATCGGGCTGAAACTCTTTTGAAGTGAAAACGATATTCAAGCCTGACTTTTTGAAAAAAATATCCATGATGGAAAGCCCGGAAACTCCCCATTCCTGAGCAGCAAACCTTATTTTTTCATATAGCGCATCCAATTCCGGGTGAAAGCCGGGCTCAAGCATATGCGGAGGCATAGGCAGCCTTCCCATGGCAAACGACGTACAGGAACAAATGGCCGGTATATCAAGCTTCCTTCCCACTATATTCCCCGCCCCAAACAGTGAATCGTGGATGATGTAATCCACACCGATTTCCCTTGCCTTCCCTAATACCAGCGGCGCTATTACCTGATCCGTGCCTAAAATATAGTCGATCAGAACATAAAACGGATGACTGCCGGAGGGCCTGTAATTTTTATTGAACGCGGTGAGCCTTTCTCCGGCGTCAACAAACACTGCTCCTGCCGCAGTGACTTTTTCTTTAAATTGATCCGTGGTAAAGTAAAATACTTCTTCGCCTCTATCTGCAAGCTCTTTGACCAACGGCAGCGTCGGATTAATGTGTCCGTGCGCGCTGCCGTTTATAAACAATACTTTAGGCATCCTTTTGCCCCTCCCCGTGCCTTTTTATGCTTTCGATCGTTTCCTCACTCCATTTGAACGCCGCCTCCGCTGACGTTATTCCATACCGGAGAGATGCCAGCCAATATGGGTATTCAGGCTGCTTTTGAGCTTTTTCATCCCTCAGATAAGGCTCTTCCAAGGCCCTATATTGTTCCAGCTTGGATTTGTATCTTTGCCTGACCTCCTCCAGCATCTGTGTTACCTTTTCTTTCGAGATATTGCTTCCGAAGGACAGCTTCAGAAGAAGCTCCGATCTTTGAGGCTGCGGCTCCACCGGCTCCATAAGCCAGTTGCAGAATACTTCGCGTCCTCTTTGCGTAATCCTGTAGACCTTACGTCTTGCATCCGTCCCGGAATCATCCATTTGAATCAGTTTTTCCTTCAGAAGCCGGGCAAGCACCGGATAGATATGGCCGTAATTCTCGTTCCAGAAATGGGCGATGGTTTTATCGCAGAATTTTTTTATATCATAGCCCGATCCCGCCATCAAGCTTAAAACGCCTAAGATAGCGTACTTTGTTTTATTTTTTATTGCCATGCCTGCCTCCTTTTTTTCAAGGGGGATATTCCTCCACGCCAAAGAAATACCTCTAGCCAGCAAGAAATGTGTCCCGGGTTGCATGGGTAAACAGTCGGCTTGCATCGACGGCCGGCCCTCTCCCATATATCACTCTGATATATGTTATTATATCAGAGTGATATACTTTGTCAATCCTTTGCCAATACTACAGCGTAAACTTCATTTTTAAATCGGCATCCATGCGCCTTGAAGAAATAATCGCGAATATTTTTGGTATTATGAATCACCGGATGCTTTACAACTGTGGCTTTACTACAATAACCGGTGTCCTGAACAGCTTCATGGACAACAGGAACATCCATAACTGCAGTGTTCCGATATTGATCCGCTCAACAAGGCCGAAATACGGCAGTTTGTTTGCAAAAAACACTGCCGTTGTCCCCCCGGCAATAAATATGATGATCCCGGTGATTACGGAATAGGTGCCAAAGCTCTTGAACTCACTGACTTTTCTTAATCCGAAGCCTATCAGGAAAGGCGCCAGTATTGTAAGGGGTACGATCAAAAAGGTCACCACAATGTGCATAGTTCCTGTGAACGTAACGGCAGAACCCGGGAGATCCTGGGGGAAAACCCCGTATGTAATCGATACAATGTGCATTGCCAGGAAAACCATCAATCCTGCTCTCACAAGCTTTGGAACTAGGTTTTTAACATAAGCCAGGGCGCTGACGGCAAATAGAATGGAGCAAATCCCATACAGCAGTGTAATCACACTTAACAAAGCCCTGTCGGGAGCCCCGCCGGCCGTCAGGTCGCTTATGGGCTGCATCAGATGATTGTAGCCCTTCCAGAGGATGCCCCCCAACACTACATGCAGCAAATACAGCAGCGAACCTATCATTCCGAACACCGTCATCTTTTTCCACATCGCAGTACCCTCCTCCATGTATCGCAGCCCATCTTCCGGGAGTAAATTTTCATAGGAATAATTATCCTCCCCCGCTTCACTGCCGGTTCATTGCCAAAGCCAGCCTTGAAATACTTTCCGGCGCCGGCTTTGGCGGTTCTTTCCCTTCTTTTGCGGCGGTTTTGAGCAGCATATTGGTCATCACCTTATGGATGAATTTCATCTTTTCAACTCGCAATTCACCACCGAAGCATTCGCGGGCAACCGCTTTTTCCAGCAGCTTTTCCGGAAAGGAATTCTTAAAGGCCTGTTCCAGATTCGCAGGCAACCCGCAGCACAGAAACAGTCCCAGCCGCTTATCGCTTAATTCCGCCGTATTGGTCGTACAAAATTCCTTTACCGGCTTTTGTATTTGGCCCATGTAAATGGAACCTCCGATGATTACATTGTCAAAGTCCTTAATCGACGGGATTTCCTCCACCACGGCATTGACCGCGACTACCTCTCCCTCCAGCTTTTTGGCCAGTTTCCTTGCACACTCTTTTGCAAAACCGTAAGTACTTCCATAAACGATCAATGTTTTCATATAGCTCACCTAATACTTTCACCTTTACTCTTTTGACAATGCATTTTCAACCGATTTAAGATATGCCTTGCAGGTAACTGTGGCGCCGGTGACAGTATCAACGTCGGTATCCTGCTTTTCAATAACCTTGCCGAACAATTCCTTTGTCGTCGCAGCATTTTCAAACTGTACACTTTTTACAACATCTATTTTCGCTATCCTGCCGCTTTCAACCGTCACGTTGACAGTGTTGGACCATCTTCCCCCATCGTATTTTCCTTCATAAACCCCGTCTTTTATCTCCGAAGCTTTCACATGGCCAATAGCCAGGGCTTTTCCGGAATTCAAGCCTCTTGTCAGGAAGATAACAAATCCGCCGATCACCAGCACAGCCAGGATAATAATCCCTGCCACAATTTTAATAAACAACTTCATACACACTCCTCCAATTGGTTATTTCCATTCTCAGTTTTACAGGAATCAGTTGCAGCCTTTGCAGCCCGTTGCATGTAAACCTTTCATCTTCTTACTCCCGGGTTGTTCAAAGTCTACGCCGATAGCCCCGTAAACTCTTTACTTTTTTACGGGTCTTTCCCTTAAAAGTCTGACTCTCTCCGAAATGTTTTGTAAATCAGTAACTGCCGAAAAGTACTAAAAGGCTTAAAATCCTTTCAAAAGCCTGTTATAGAAGCTTCGCCACCATTACGATCAGTTGCGCCGCAGGAACCAGAATTATCTGCGCCAGAAATGTTCCGATAATCAATCCACCCACAATGAATATAATGGTTCTCTGGAACTGCAGTTGGGTGCACTTGCCTCTTATTACATCATCGGTGAGCATTGAGATGTATGGATCAATAAATACAAACAGGAGTATGGTCGCAGTCCCATTGATCAGCGGGGACAGCATGGTACAGGTACTGCGCAGTTCGGGCATCAGAGCCCCGGCATAAATCGCCGACAATACGCCGGTGACTGAGATCGTTGATGCAATTATATTCAATGCGACGAGTCTCCTGGGTATTTTTTTGATTTGCCGCAGCTGGCCGATATTTTCCCTTTTGGGGACTGTCAGGCTGCTTTTGAATTGTTCGATTCCGGACTTTGAAAAGGCATGGAAAAGCAATTTGGGGATGGACCTGTAAACGCTGAAGGACAGGACGGCCTTGCTGAAAATTTTAATAAACGAAGGCATCAGCAGCGCGCCGAAAATAGTCGCAAGGCTGGAGGAAAACAGGATCAGCCTGAAATCAAACAGCAAACCGCTTGTATCCCCCGTATGGATGCTGTTCTCAACGGTTTTGGCAAGCAGGGGCGATTGAAAGGCATTGGCCATTCTGGAAATCAAGGCCAGGATGTTGAAAACAGAAAAAGCTACGGCTATTCTGCCGGTTTTAATTCCCACAACCCTCACCGAATACGCCAGAGTCCCTATGACATAGATGACAAAAGTCAGTGCTATTACAATATAAATGTGCATATTCATACAAAACACCGTTCCACGAGATTACTCCCAATTTCAGGTTACATTACAATAGTATACTATTTACCGCAGAACAGCAAATATTACTGAACCGATTTCGCCATCCCGCATAACAGGCAACCAAATGAGGAACATTAAGTATATATTTATTAATAAAGGAAGTGTGTGTTTATGGCCATATTAGGCAATCCGTTTGTAGCCAACATTCCAAAGCAGATGACTGCCGATGAAACCATCCAGGCGCTCCGGGTGGATATCGCCGGCGAGCTTGAGGCAGTTATCGGTTATGAAGCCCACGCAGCGGCAACCAACGACGAGAGGGTAAAGAAGGTTCTATATCACATCGCCGATGAGGAAAGACAGCATGTAGGCGAGCTTCAACAGCTGCTATATATACTGTGTCCCAGGGAAGCGGAACATACCGAGAAAGGGAAGCAGGCGGTCCAGCAGCAGCAAGCGCAGAATTTCCAGGCTCCCATGCAGTGAAGTTTCCTTGGAGTGAAAGGAAATAAATATAACGAGGCATGCCCCTTTGGAATATCATAAATGCATGGCAAAACCGGTTGGAAAGCCCATAGGACTGACCAACCGGTTTATTTTGTTAACGTTGATAAATTTGAGACCTTACGATATATAATACAGGAGAACCGTCCCCGTGTATTCCAGGAGAACCGTCCCCGTGTATTCGCGATTAACCCTGCAATCTCTTTTCCAGGGCTGCCAGCTGTGTCGACATTTCTTTGGGCAGCTTCTCGCCGTACTTGGCATAATGCTCCTTGATGGAGGCAACTTCCTTCAGCCACTCATCCTTTTTCACCTTAAGCAGTTCAGCCATGTCGGCATCGCTGACCTTTAGTCCTCCTACGTCGATTGCACCGGGAGCAGGCATGTAGCCGATTTCCGTCTTAACAGCCTCGCCTTCTCCGGAAACCCTTTCGACGACCCACTTGAGCACTCTGCTGTTGTCGCCGTATCCCGGCCATAGCCATTTGCCGTTTTCGTCCTTGCGGAACCAGTTAACATAGAATAACTTCGGCAGTTTATCCGCATCGGTCTTTGTACCGATATCCAGCCAGTGCTGTAAATAATTGCAGACGTGATATCCCATAAAAGGCAACATGGCAAAGGGATCGCGGCGCACCTGGCCGATATTTGCAGAAATCGCGGCGGCCGTTATTTCGGAACCCATGATGGAACCCAGGAATATACCGTGATTCCAGTCAAAGCTCTCATGTACCAATGGAATCGTGCTGGGCCGGCGTCCGCCGATGAGTATTGCGGATATAGGCACCCCTGCAGGGTCCTCCCACTCGGAAGCAATAACAGGGCATTGATTTGCAGGCGCAGTAAAGCGCGCATTGGGATGAGCCGCAGGATCCTTGGAGCCTGGGGCCCAGTCATTGCCTTTCCAGTCAATCAGGTGATCCGGAGCATCATAGCCGATGCCTTCCCACCAAATGTCGCCGTCATCGGTCAATGCAACATTGGTGAAAATGGTATTTTTCTCTATGCTTCTCATTGCGTTGGGATTCGAATCCATGGAAGTTCCCGGTGCAACCCCGAAGAACCCTGCTTCAGGATTTATTGCATAAAGGCGTCCGTCTTTTCCGAACTTCATCCATGCGATGTCATCGCCGATGGTTTCCACCGTCCAGCCGGGAATGGTGGGAACAAGCATGGCAAGGTTGGTCTTTCCGCAAGCGCTGGGGAAAGCTCCGCAAATATACTTTACATTTCCTTTGGGGTCTGTAAGCTTGAGTATCAGCATATGTTCCGCCAGCCAGCCTTCATCGCGGGCCTGAACAGACGCTATACGCAGAGCAAAGCATTTTTTGCCGAGAAGGGCATTTCCGCCGTAACCTGAGCCATAGGACCAGATCATTCTTTCCTCGGGAAAATGACTGATGTATTTTTGTTCGATTGGAGCACAAGGCCAGGATGAATCCTTTTGTCCCTTTTCCAGCGGAGCGCCTACGGAATGCAGGCAGGGTACAAATTCTCCGTCCCCGAGTACATCCAGAACTTTCTTGCCTATGCGTGTCATGATACGCATATTCACTACAACATAAGGACTGTCCGTCAACTCGATACCGATTTTGGATATGGGGGAGCCGATCGGTCCCATGGAGAAGGGGATGACATACATTGTCCTTCCCTTCATGCAGCCTTTATACAAGGCTTTCATCGTAGCCTTCAATTCGTCCGGGTCAACCCAATTGTTGGTGGGGCCTGCATCTTCCTTCCTTTTGGAAGCGATAAAGGTTCTGTCCTCAACACGGGCCACATCGGACGGATGGCTGCGGAACAAATAACATCCGGGGCGCTTCTCGGGGTTCAAAGGCGTAGCCATTCCTGAATCTACCATTAATTTCAATAGTTTGTCATTTTCTTCCTGTGTACCATCGCACCAGTATATCTGATCCGGTTGGCACATATCTGACATTTCCTTTACCCAATCCTGCAACTTTTTGTTTGACGTCATTTTCAATCTCCCTTCGAGAATTCTATTCTTCTGTTATGTAACTGTAGAATCAAAGCGTTCGTAGCTACATTATCCATGTACCGATAATTATACATGCTTGTTAAAATTGTAACACATTCATGTGAAAACTTCAACATCAAAAATTGCAAAATTATTGTAAAGATTGATAATCTTTTTATCTACTTTTGTATCCCTCCGCATTGTTAAACTTAATAACATTTTGTCCATTGAGCTGTATATTTACACTGCCTTCTTTCTCCACAAAGTCCGCATTGTTGGTGACCGTACAGTTATTGATGCTGACATTCATAACACCGCGTTGGGCGCGAAAGCCAAAGGCCATCCATGAATTATGATGTACATAGCAGCCGGTAATATCGATTTCCTCTGTATCCACAGCGTAAATCCCGTAAACTCCGCAGCCTTCCAATTCACAATTCAAAAGCTCCGCGCGCCCTGTATCCTCAATATCTACAACACTGCCGGACCGCTTCTCAAAAACCTTTTTATCCTCAGAACCGCTATTGCTTTTATGCCGCGCGCGGATATTTTCCAGTCGGATATTTTCACAGCCGCTGATCATAAAGATCTGCCGGTCAATATTCTCTCCCAGGATTGTGACGTTTCCTTCCCCCTTTATGCTCAACTTCTTTTTGTTTTCTATTTTCAGAGGCTCCGATATCGTGTACGTTCCAGGTTTGATGATGACTTCGCCCTCATCTTCCGCCTTGTCGATAAGCTCCTGCAAATCGGCAGTCCCTGCTTCAGGCCGGGCCACATCCTCCGCTGCAGCCGGGAATGCCGACAATATGCCGCTGCTGCCTGTACACCCGGGAATGAGCAGAAATACCGCAAGCAATGCCACTACAATCATTGTCCTTTTCATTGTTATGGTCCCCCTTCTTTATCGTAAAACAGTATCGAAAAATAGCTGGTCGTGCTTTCGCTATACATACCGGTAACTTTTGCAGAATTTGAATGTTCCGTCACCTTCATTTCATATTCGCCTTGATTCCTCATGATTTCCAGAATTGTCATCAGCGAAGGAGGCGAGTCAAGATAATCGTTGTCCATCCTGCTGATAGCCCTCAGGTCTGCTGCCTCGATGGCTTCCAGCGTTATCTCATCCATTTTGTCGGCGGTATCGGGCGGCAGGTAGTGGGAAAAATCAATGGATCCGATGACGATCCAGCTCCTGCTGCCGGCTGCATCCCGGATTTTTTCAGCAAGGTCTTTCGAACCCTCAGGCCCTAGATTTCCATGCAGAAGCAGCGGCACGATTTTCGCCTCAGGCAGATAATATTTCACATATGGCACCAGGGAGGAGATGGAATGCTCCGCTTCCAGCAGGTCAAAGTCTTCTCCTGCCCGGCAGCTCTTCACCAGGCTTTCGACAGCTGCATCATCCGACTCAAGCAAGCCGTACGGCGTCTGCCAGTCCCAGTGCCCTGTGTTTATCTTTTTGTTTCCCACTCTCTTATGGTTAGGTCCGATAATGAATACCAGTTCAGGCCGAACAGCAGATATGGATGTAAAGAAGAATGAGATCATCGTATCAGCCAGAAGATGATGCGTTACTATCCCTCCAATCAGGCGCCCGCCGTCGTGGGAAACCGGAACAGCCGCTTTCAGCGACCTCTGGAAATCCCTGTCCACATAATACCGGCAGGTAAGCCAGGGCTGGGGAATTACTCCCCCTTCGGAATCCTCCGGCGCACTGCTTTGAAAAGACCTGTCATCTACGGCAGATACCGCCGTTTCAATTCTTTGCGCTTCCAGGAGCAGCTGACCGGATGTAAATGCCAGTATGAACGCTGCCGTCGCCAGAACAGCAGCTTTTTTGAGCCTTCCTGCAACTATCTTCCTCACCGTCCTCACCCACTTAATCCAATATCTTCCCTCGCATCATTCCAGTGTAGGGGCGCGCATTGCGCGTCCGCAGAATGCTATCTGTGATAATACGATCCTTTCCACCAGGGGACTGTTCTTCTCTTCCGCACCGTTCCCTAGCTTCCTGGCTTGTGCTTACTATCACGGGCGGACGGCCAATGGCCGCCCCTACAGTATGCCTTACGGCCAAATGGCTCCCGTTCATCGGATTTCCTTACGTCCAATGTCCACTGCGTCCGATTCCCTATCCATGCCCCTGCCGGCATCGCAGACTACTCCCCGCCTATCACCACTTGCTTTCTGCCGCTGAAGGCGTAAGCCTGGCTCTTTGCATGCTTGATTACAGCGTCGTCCGCCGTATATTCCCCGGGTGATACCACTCTTGCCAGGTATTTGATCGTATCGGATTTCCGATAGGAGGGGTTGTAATTATAGCCGAAATAGACCTTTTGTTTGTCGGTCTGGCCCCAATACCAGTATTGCCACCCCCAGCCACTGGAGGATATATGCCTCAGACCTGAAGGAAGAACATCGGTGATCTGATAATATCCTTCCGGGGCCGCGCTGTCAAAACGAATATTTAACGTTACCTCCACTACATCCGAATGCTTAAAATTCTCCGTAACCTTGCCGTTGACCCTGTATTCCCTCGTGATGGTAAAAGGACTGTTCTCCCCTTCCGCAAGGGCGCTTAAAAGTCCGGTGAACTGCACCGCCGCCTCGATTTCACCGGTCACCCCGGATATCCGCACAGCTTTTAACCTGTCGACGGTCATTGCAAAGGATTTTCTTTCAATGCCCTCCAGCTTCACTTCTTCGGTTTTACCCTCCGATTCGATGGTGAAGCTGCCGGTCTTCTCCGCCTCGGGAACAGTATTCTGCAAATAAAGCATCTTTTCAATATTAACCAGTATGTCGTCGGTCGATTTGTCGATGACATAGTCAAACAACCCGTCTTTCTCCGGAGCATTCAGTTTCAATGCCAGAAGGCTGAACATGGAGGTCATCTCCATAATGTCGTCGGTGTCTTTCCCATCGATATAGTTGTATTCCTGGAGGGTTTTCCCATACGTCCCCAGCACTTCGTCGTATATCTGCCGGACGCCGGAGAGCTCGCCAAGTTCGGCAAGGGCCATACCCAAATATAATCTTTCCCTCAGGCTTATGTTTTCTTCCTTAAGAAACGCCCTGATGTCCAGCAGGACAGGCTTATCCAGTGAAGCAAGGCCATAGTACGCCGCGGCGATTTCCTCGTTGGTGGACTCCTCATTTGCAGCCACCGCCATAAAATACCCGGCCAGATCCTCTTCACTGAAATATCGGCTCCCCAGCGCACAAATCTTTGCAGACAATATGGGGTCGGCGCTGTCATAGGTCAGAAGCGCTATCCCTCCGTCGTAAAGCTGGTAATTCCGCAGGTCGGTGCTTTCATCTTCCATAGAATCCATGTTATAGTACTTCTTCATATATTCCTGTGCCAGAATCCGGGAAAGCACCTGGTCCACCCTGCTTCCCCAGGAATAGTCCAGCGCATTCAGCGCCCTTTTGTACCTGGACAGGTTCTTGTTGTAGAAGGTGATTTCCAGCAGCGAGTTTTCCGCAGATAAATCCAGGCCCGCCGAAATGTCGGTACCATCTTTTATGTCCACATATTCCGTCCTTGCAGTTTCCAGGATTCCGGAAGCAACTCTGAAATCCTTTTTGACAATATCCTTCCGCTCTCCGCTGGACGCCTCCACCGTAATGGAATAATTTCCGGCCGCCAATTTCTCCAGTCCAATATTGCAAAAATCGTTGGCATACTGGTTTCCCGCATAAACCTTCTTGAAACCGCCGCCTCCTTCGATGGTTACTTCGTACCCAGCCCTATCGCTGCTTTTCAATTCGGTGCCAAAGCATCTCAGGCTCACCGACGGCTTATCCCCTTCAAGATAGATATCATTGAAGATCAATGTGGTAAAGAAAGGCAGCGTGGTATTCAAATTGATCTTTGCGTCGCCTGCCTTCAGGTCCGAAGTCACCGCCTGGCCGGTCACCCGCCATGAGGTGAGATTGTCGGGCATGGTGAAGCTGATCCTGCCTTTGCCGTCGCTGTCGGTAATCACATCGCCAAAGAAGGCGTTGTCTTTGAAATCGGATCTGGTAATTGCTTCGTCGCCGCCTTCGCCGCACTCGGCATAGGGGTATCTTGCAGATACGGGAGTGTAGGAGAGATATTCCCCGTAGATGCCCGTGCCGAAAACATACGAATAGATATTTGCAGGCGTGTCCACCCACTGATCCCGCAAGGCAAAGAAGGCTTCGTCCACAACGCTCAAATTCACCTCTGCCGCACAGGGGTTTCCGGAAATGTCGGCTACATCAACGTCGATGTTGACGGTTTCACCGGGCTTGTATTTCTCCTTATCGGCTTTAAGCAATATCTTCAGTTCCTTTTCGCCATAGTCATAATTAAGAGCAAAGCTGCCCGCATTGTAGACATTTTTTCCGTCGAAGTATACGGCTTTCACATAGGCGTTGGGGATTAATTCTTCCTTAAAGGCGGTATCAAACCGGGTGCTGCCGGCAACGGCATAATCCAGCAGGCCGCTTTTCAATGTCATATAGAGGGCTCTGCCCTTTTGCGGCAGGTTAAACTCCTTTTCATTTTCCACCAGCTTCAAGGAAACCGGCTCCCCGGTCCTGTAGCTGCTTTTGTCCTGCGGTCCCTTCAAGGAATAGAACTTTGACATCTCCATGCGTGCCAGATAGTCCTCATATAGGTTGCTCCTGTAGATGTATTCCGTAAACTTTATCGGCCTGCCCAGGGTATCGTGTCCTGTCACTTCCATCTCATAGGAGCTGTAATCGGAAAAGCCCGTGCAGGGAGCCTGGTATTTTGCAGTGCCGTTGGCTGTGGAAAGGTCAAATTCACCAACGGTTCCGGTCACCTGAAAATACCTGTACTTTTTCCTGGAAACCTTGTTGATGAAGTCGTAATATTGCCCGGTTTCTTCTTTCTCCCAGTGCTTTTCGATGATTTTAACCTTGAGGGTCGTATCTGCAGGATTTCCCCGGTAATTATCCACATCATAATAACTGTCGGAGCCCTTCAGCTTTTCAAGGTTGATTTTACTGGTCTTCGCTTCGATTTTAAAAAGATTGTCCTCAATTTTTCCGCTCATTTCCGCCATCATGTCTCTGGGGAAGACAAGGACATTGGCCCCGGCCTGAATATCCTCCTCTTCCGCGTTGGCATTTTCAAAGTAGAAGTAAGTACTTACCGGTCTCCAGTCCACTCCGGACGTAGAATTCACAGTTTCAGGCGTATATTGCAGAGAAGCTTTTCCGTCGCTTCCGCAGGTCAGCTTTCCGTCTACATTTTTCAAAGGCGTAGAGGTATTGGCACTATAGTTTATATCCAGCCCTGAAACCGGCGAGCCTTCAAAAAAGCTGGCCAGAACGCTGACATTTACAGTTTCGCCCGTAAAGCACACCTCTTTATCCTGCTCCGTTTCCAGCATGTAAGCAGGTTTTACGTAATTTTCTATGGACACATACATCTGCTCAAGTGTAGTTTCACCTGACCTTGCAATCACATAATACGATCCGGGATTGTAGTTTTCAAAGGACAATTCTCCGGAATACGTGCCATAAGGGGTTAGTTCCAGTTCCCTGGACAAAAGGACGGATTCGTCGCCCGTATAATAGGAATATTTCATCAATTCAATGGTGACTTTTTCAGGCTTTTCCTGCGGATCACGCGGTTTGGCCAGGCCCCAGACCCTTATGGTATCATCGGGCAGATACATTCCCCTGTCCAGGTAAAGGTAGGACCAGTATTTTTCATGGGTCTCTCCTGAATAGCCATAGTATCCATAGTCATAGACTCCGGAATATCCGTTAAATCTGGCGACAAAGGGAAATCCCTTTTCCGGTCTCAGCAGGAGGTGTTTCCCTGCCATATCTTCATCCGCCTTCCTTATATTCTCAATCCGTGCTATTCCCTGGGAATCGGTGGTCCCTTTCCTTGTCCCCTCCACCTCTATGGCAACACCGGACTCAGGCTCCCCTGTTCCGGAATTGTTGGCCCAGACCAGTGCATTTTCATTTTCGTTCATGATATATACCGAAAGATCGTTGACCTGAATATGGGTATTGTATTCCCGGCCGTCCAATACGACGGATACGAGATACCAGCCTTCAGGCAGCTTGCCTGGCAATTCCAGCAGCTGTTGATACCAGGGGCTGTCGGTATAAAGCACCTTCGTTTTGAAGGTCATTACCTTGTCCAGGGCATCCTTCGCATAGCCCGCATCCGTCTGTTGCTTCTGCGCCCACGAAGGCAGTTGCCGGTTTTTGTCAACATCCTTGATAAAATCCTCAACATTTTTATAACCGTAGATGTCAACGGTAAAATCGTTTTTCTGGTAGAAGTCATCCCCGTATACCGTCAAAGCCGGGGCCTCGTCGGCAGTAAAATTATACAGTGTTTCCGTAAAGTTAAAATAGTGCTCCTTCTTATCCGTTTCAGGGTACTGCGTTTGGAATTGGAAGATTGTATCCTCCTTCGTTTTCTCGTCGCTCCCTGCCAGTCCAAGGCCTTTTTTGACCTTTACGGTATAGACCGTGCCGTATTCCAGCTGGCTCGGCACAAATACGGCAACCTTTTTATGGTATTCAAACCTGCCGGTCACTTTGGGAGTGATCTCAAAATAATTCTCAAGCCCTTCCACGCCTTCATGGCTCAAGGTGATTTCAATGCCCGAATTTACAGGCACGCCCGTTCCTTTGTCCCTGGGAAGGGTCCGAAGTACCCTGAATTCCTTTTTGGTTTGAAAAGCCCAGGAGAAGTCCGCAATATCCTCTTTCTCATTTAGCGTAAAACGGTAGATGCTGTCGGATTTCAAGGGGCTTTCAAAGCTCAGCAGGAATTCGTTCTCCGCCGTGCTTTTGATTTCAAAGCCCTGTTCGGGCTTGACCGACAAAGCATT
Organism: Bacillota bacterium; assembly: GCA_023426125.1. GTDB lineage: Bacteria > Bacillota > Clostridia > Acetivibrionales > DTU013 > MnB-11. The sequence continues at coordinate 66,689 of JAFABI010000084.1, read as the reverse complement.
TTTCAGCTGTCCGGCGTCGACACCCTTTTTCACCTTGATGTTAAAGGCCGTGTCAACATCGATGCCGGCACTGTCATAGGAAACAGGCTCAAGGCTGATGTCCTCCCCGCTCAGGCTGAATTTTACGCCTTTGCTCGGGTCAGTGTTCACAACCGTATCCTTGTCGGGCCTCTGCAGAAGCACTACTGCCATAACCGCCGCTGCCAGCAACACTGCAGCCATGCCTATCCATAAGAACTTATTTTTGAAAACTCCGGGAATCGTCACAAAATGTCCCCCCATCATTGAAAGGTAAGGAATTTAACCTTATATTATCCATTGTGTTTTACTGTACTATTAGACACAGATTCATAGAAAAAGTTCCCAACGAAAAATACATAGCAAGTTATATCCTGCACCCGGAATGATAAAAGTTTACTGGGGGCGCGCATTGCACGACCGCATATAGGTTGGACGGCCAAATGGGGGATCAATTTTAGATTATTTAACTGAAATATTGCGAATTATTTCATCCAATTTTCGAGTACATGCAAATTTTATTGATACAATGAAAATAGAGTTAGTTTACTACGTGGTTATTGATAATGTAATGGAGGTCAGAAGGGTACTGTATAAAGGCAGAAACTCAGGCAAAATCATTAAGTAATGGTAATTCAGTCCTATGCCTCGTTGCCAATGATGCAGCTTAAAGCGTTCACGACAGGCGCGAGGCGTAATCCTCATAACCGAAGCGCCTGATCACCCTGATACCTTCCGTAGCATTAAAAAGCGCAATGGAGGGAAGATTCACCCCATTGAAGGTGTTGTTCTTGACCATGGTGTAATGCGCCATATCGCAAAACACCAGCCTGTCGCCCGGCTTCAAGGGCTGCCGGAAGGAATAGTCCCCGATCACATCCCCCGCGAGGCAGGTCAATCCGCCAAGCCGATAGGTATGTGCATATTCTCCGGGTTTGCCGGCATCGATTATGTTGGGCCTGTAGGGCATTTCAATGACGTCGGGCATGTGGCATGCCGCCGAGGTGTCAAGGATGGCTATGTCCATATCGTTTTTTACGATATCCAATACGGTGGCAACCAGGTAGCCGGTATTCAAAGCAATCGCTTCCCCCGGCTCAAGATAGATATCCACCGAATACTTGTCCCTGAAATACATGACGGAACGTATCAACGTCTCAAGATCATAATCCGGCCTTGTAATATGATGCCCTCCACCCATGTTGAGCCATTTCATCTTCTTTATGAATTTGCCGAACTTTTCATCCACTACCTTCACCGTTCTCTCAAGGGTATCGGAGTTCTGTTCGCACATGGTATGGAAATGAAGCCCGTCGACCCCGTCCAGTTCCTCTGGCCTGAAATTGGACAAAGTCACACCCAGCCTGGAATTCTTATAGCACGGGTTATAGATGGGCGTCTCTATTTCGGAATATTCAGGGTTTACACGGATGCCGCACTCTATTTTTTTCGGGTGATTTTTCACCCTGTCCTTAAATGTGTTCCATTGATCAAAGGAATTGAAGACAATATGGTCGACATAGCCAAGCAGCTCATTAAATTCGCTCTCAACATATGCCGGCGCGTAAACATGAACCTCCTTTCCCATTTTTTCAAAGCCAAGCCTGGCCTCAAACAGGGAGCTGGCGGTTATGCCCTTCAAATATCCGCCCACCAGCGGAAACACCGAGAACATGGAAAAGCCCTTCAGGGCGAGAAGAATACTGCACCCCGTGCGCTGCTGCACCGAATGCAGTATTTTTAAATTTTTCTCCAGCAGCCTTTCGTCAACCACATAACACGGCGACGGCAGCGCAGTAAAATCTATATCCATTTCATGATCCATTTTCGTGAAAACCTCGCAATCTGGTCTTAAGCCCTATGCAGGCTCGGAATATTCCCATTGTATTTAGCATGGGTATATACATTGTTTCCGGCAAGAGCTATTCCGGTTGCCCGGAGGGGTGAATCCTCCGTCAACGACGGTTTTCCCCGTTAATCCAGCAGCACAGGCGCGAAGCTTTCCTTCCACGGCAGTCCGTACTTATTCAGCGCATCCATAAAAGGATCCGGGTCGAATTCTTCAACATTGTATACGCCGGGCTTTTTCCATATACCTTTTAAAATCATCATTGCGCCGATCATTGCCGGCACTCCCGTAGTATAGGAAATTGCCTGGGAACCCACTTCCGCATAACACGCCTCATGGTCGCAAACATTATAAACATAATAGGTTCTCGGTTTTCCATCCTTGATTCCCTGGATGATACAGCCGATATTGGTTTTCCCCTTTGTTCTCGGCCCAAGTGACGCAGGGTCCGGAAGAACGGCCTTTAAAAACTGCAGCGGGACAATCTGCTGCCCTTCAAACTCGATGGGCTGGATCGAGGTCATTCCCACGTTTTCAAGCACAAACAGATGCTTGATGTAATTATCGGAAAAGGTCATCCAAAACCTGATCCGTTTGACCCCTTTCATGTTGACAGCCAGAGATTCCAATTCCTCATGGTATAAAAGATAAATGTTTTTAGGGCCTATCTCCGGCAGGTCGTATTCCTTTTTCACCGCAAGGGGCTCCGTTTCAACCCATTCACCTTTTTCGTAGTAACGTCCGTTGGCGGTGATTTCACGGATGTTAATTTCAGGGTTGAAATTTGTGGCAAAGGGATAGCCGTGGTCGCCTGCGTTGGCGTCGACAATGTCAATGGAATGAATCTCATCAAAATAATGCTTTTGCGCGTAGGCGCAAAAAACTCCCGTAACACCGGGATCAAAGCCGCTGCCCAGCAGCGCGGTGATACCGGCCCTTTCATATTTCTCTTTATAGGCCCACTGCCATTTGTATTCGAATTTCGGCGTATCCGGCGGTTCATAATTGGCCGTATCAAGATAATGCACGCCGGTTGCCAGACAGGCGTCCATGATTGTGAGATCCTGGTAGGGAAGCGCCACATTGATCACAATATCCGGCTGAAAGCTCCGTATAAGGTCAATGACCATCCCGGTATCGTCGGCGTCCAGCCGGGCAGTATGGATTTTGGTACGGCCACCGGACAGTTTGTTTTTTAATGCTTCGCACTTTGCCACCGTCCTGCTGGCAATACATATTTCCTCAAAAACCTCAGGATTCTGACAACATTTATGGACAACGACGCTTGCAACTCCACCTGCGCCTATTATCAATGCCTTTCCCATCGTTTAAGCCTCCTGTTCCCATGGAAAACCCGTTTTGCCACTGCTTGTGGCATCGAATTCCCCTGTGCCTTATGGAACCTCATGGTCCCCTTCGATAGATGATTATACAAAAAATCTTTTATATAATCAAGAAAATTCGCAAAAAACAAGATTAAACACGAAATATTGCAATTTACCGCGATAATTGCTGTTAAATCCGCGTGATTGCTTTATTTTCCACTGCTTATTATGGCAAGAGCAGGATGATACTATACTACACTGCGTTGGGAATGACAAAAGATTCCTATGATAGAATGACAAATCAAGATAAATTACGAATTGAAGTTGTTTAGTAGAGGTAGTCCTGGAAGGATTTTTCCTATATAATAGTGAAGTATGGCGTTACCGGCCACCAGTTGAATAAACAGTAAGAATAGGATGGAAAGGGGATTAAAGAAGATGAGTGAGTATGGAAGTTCTTATCAGAAGCCTAACATACCGGAAATCACACCGGCAACTATCAAAAAAGTCGTTATCGGTATTGTTGCTCTATTGGTATTGGGACTCGGAATTTCGATGTTTTATACCGTCCAGGAGGAGGAGTACGCTGCAATTATAACCTTTGGAGAATATACCGGCGAACAGACGGAAGCAGGTCTGTATTTTAAAGCGCCTTATCCAATCCAGAAAATTGTGAAGGTGCCCGCCAAGCTAACACAGAAAATCAACATAGGCTTCAGAGAGCTTGGCAATGGAGAGCTCCAGGTAGTTGAAGAAGAAGCGCTGATGATTACGGGTGATGAGAATATCGTCCATGCCGACGCCATTGTCGAATGGAAAATCAGCAATGTTCACAGATACTTATATAATATTGGGAATGCGGAAAGCTTTTTGCGCAATTCGTCTGCTTCTGCCATCCGCAGCGTTATCGGATCTCAGACCCTGGATTACGCCATTACCGCGGGCAAGACGGAAATCCAGGCGTTAGTGACCGAGCAGCTCAAGCAGCTGCAGCTGGACTACGAAACCGGTATTCACATCATTGAAGTGAAATTTCAGGATATTGAACCCCCAAGCGGAGAAGTGGAGCAGGCATTTAGGGACGTTACAAATGCGAGAGAAGAGCAGAATACGAAGGTAAACAACGCCCGCAAATATGAAAATGAAAAAATTCCGGTAGCGCGCGGTGAAGCGCAGGCATTGATCGAAGATGCCGAAGCCAGGAAAAGCGCGAGAATTTTTACCGCTCAAGGTGATGTAGCGAGATTTAATGCCATTTATGAGGAATACAAGAAAAATCCTTCGGTTACGGAAAGCCGGCTCATCCTGGAAACACTGGAACAAATTTTGCCCAACGCCAAAATATTTATTACCGATAGCAGCGGAGACACCGTTAAATATTTGCCGCTGAATGAATTGATGCGCAACAACAGTAATAACAACGATCAGAATGGAGGGAACGCCGAATGAAAAAGCTGCTTTATATTGCCGGTGGATTGATTGTCTTTCTTATCCTGTTGCTGAACACCCTGTTTATTGTGCCTGAATCGGAATTCAAAATCGTTCTCAGGTTTGGAGACGCCATAAGAATTCTTGACAAACCAGGGTTAAACTATAAAATTCCTTTCCTGGATACAACCAAATCGTTGCCCAAATATCAAAATGTTTTTGATAGCAGCGCTACATCCATCCTGACGCTGGATAAGAAGCCCATCATTGTAGACAACTATACGGTCTGGAGAATCACCGATCCGGAGAAATTCCTGCAGACCCTTCAAACGGTTTCTTCTGCGGAAGCAAGATTGGATGCAGCCATATACAGTACGGTGCGCAGTAAATTGTCTGCGACGAACTATGGAGATATCATCAGTGAGAACACGGCACGCGGAAACTTAAATGAGGAAATAACATCAGCAGTTTCAGAAGCCATGGAAAAAGGAAACACAGGTATAACCATCGTTGATGTCCGGATCAAACGAACAGATTTGCCTGAGGAGAATAAGGCGAGTGTATATAACCGTATGATCTCCGACCGTCAATCCATCGCAGCACTGTATCTTTCCGAAGGCGACGAGGAATCACGGAAGCTCAAGGCGATCGCCGACCGTACGGCAAGTGTTTTGGTATCCGAAGCGGATGCCGCCGCAAAGAAGATCATCGCCGAAGGGGAACAGGAAGCCGCGCGGATTTATAACGCTGCTTACGGGGCCGACCCTGAGTTCTACAAGCTATACAGAACATTGGACAGTTACCTGACCTCCTTCGGCGGAGAGCCGGTCATTATGCTGCCAATCGATTCACCCTATGCCAAAATATTGTTGGGAAAATAGTAAATGTTTTAAGGAGCTGTCCCGGGTCAAGCGTGACCCGGGACAGCTCCTTGCAATTCCCTGGATAAACAAAAGCAAATACATAGCGAGGCAACTATCCTTTGGACAATGCCTCGCTTAATGTGTTCCGTATCTGTTTGGATTATGGTTTTTGCCGTCTATATTTTCACCAGTACTTAGATCCTGTTAACTCCGGATTTCCTGGCAGCTTCGGCAACGGCCTTTGCGACATTCTTTCCGACCCTGGGATCAAAGGGAGCCGGAATGACATAATCCGCACTCAATTCTTCATCGGAAACGAGCTCTGCAATGGCTCTGGCTGCTGCTATCTTCATTTCGTCGTTAATATCGCTGGCCCTTACATCCAATGCGCCTCTGAAAAGGCCCGGAAATGCCAGGACATTGTTGATCTGGTTGGGGAAATCCGACCGGCCGGTACCCATGACGCTTACGCCGGCTTCTTTCGCTTCGTCGGGCATGATTTCAGGAACAGGGTTTGCCATTGCAAAGATAATGGGATCCTTTGCCATGGTCTTTACCATTTCCTTGCTCAGCATGCCTGCGGCGGAAACGCCGATAAATACATCGGCGCCAACGATGACATCCTTAAGGAGGCCTTTCTTCTTATGGAGGTTGGATATCTTGGCCATTTCTGCTTTCTCGGCGTTCAGATTGTCTCTGCCTTCATAAATGGCGCCCTTTGTATCGCAAAGGATAACCTTTTCAAGCCCCATGGCCATCAGCAGCCTGGTAATGGCTATGCCGGCAGCTCCGGAACCGTTTACTACAACCTCGATATCCTCTATGTTTTTCTTCGTAAACTTTAAGGCGTTGAGCATGGCTGCAAGCGTAACAATCGCCGTACCGTGCTGGTCGTCATGAAAAATCGGGATATCGCATTCCGCTTTGAGGCGTCTTTCTATTTCAAAGCACCTGGGCGCGGAGATGTCTTCCAGGTTTATACCGCCGAAGCTGCCTGCCAGAAGCTTGACAGTCTGTACGATATCATCCACACTCTTTGAACGGATGCAAAGAGGGAAGGCGTCAACATCCCCGAAGGTCTTAAACAGTACGCATTTGCCTTCCATTACAGGCATTCCGGCTTCAGGCCCGATGTCTCCCAATCCAAGCACTGCCGTACCGTCGGTAACAACTGCAACAAGGTTCCATCTCCTGGTCAGCTGGTATGAGAGGTCAACATCCTTCTGGATTGCGAGGCAGGGCTCCGCAACACCCGGCGTATACGCCAGCGAAAGGTCCTGCTTGTCTTTCACAGGCACCGTGCTGATGACTTCTATTTTTCCTTTCCATTCACCGTGCAGTCTTAATGATTCTTTTCTGTAATCCATGCTTTTTCACTCCTAAAAATTATTTTTTTCCGCGCGTCAGATATCCTTTACTTCTTCCAGAATGCTCCTTAATTGTTCCGCAGAATACTGCAACGCAGTTGTCTCCTCGTCCGTCAGCTTCAAATCCAGAACGCCTTTGACACCGCTTGAATCTACGATTGCCGGAAGGCTCAGCGCCACATCCTCAATGCCATAATTCCCATTGATCACCGAGCTCACAGTCCGGATGGTATTCTGATTCTTAAGCAGCGATTCCAGGATGGTATTAATAGTAATTGCAATGGCGTAATAGGTCGCGCCTTTTCTTTTAATGATTTCGGCGCCGGCACGTTTCACATTCTCTATCAGGGCTGTCTTATAAGCATCATCGATACCGTATGCAGGATCGTCAAAAAATTCCTGGATGTTTTTTCCGGCGATATGGGTTGCACTCCACAGAGGCAGCTGGGAATCGCCATGCTCTCCGATAATGTATCCGTGTACGTTTTTCACGTCCACATCGAATTTTTCACTGAGAAGATATCTGAACCTTGAACTGTCCAGCACCGTCCCTGTTCCAAACACCCTGCCTCCCGGCAGGCCCGACCATTTTTGAATCTTATAAGTAAGAATATCTACCGGATTGGAAACGACTAAAATAACACCGCGGGTATAATATTTCATTATGTTTGCGGTGATCTCCTTTGCGATAGCTACGTTTTTCCGGGCAAGGTCAATACGGGTTTCGCCCGGTTTCCTGTTGGCTCCTGCGGTAATGATGATGGCGTCACAATCCGCACAGTCGGAATAATCCCCGTCATACACATTCATCTGTCCGACAAAAGGCAGCCCGTGATTGATGTCCATTGCTTCTCCGGCGGCCTTATCCCTGAATACGTCAATCAGAACCATCTCATTGGTCATTTGTTTCATTGATAGCGCAAATGCTGTCGACGCTCCTACAAAGCCCGCTCCAATTATTGCAACTTTTGACTTGATATTGCTCATACGAAAACCCCTTCATCAACTATTTACTTCACGTAAATGTAAAATAAATGTAGTATTTTTTATTCAAATCGCTTATCGGCTTTGATAATCAGATCTGATTTTTGCACATTTTTATGCATAGTATTAAGAATAGCAAATTTTTTAAAAAATATCAATATTTTTTTAACAATCTTTGATATTATTTTAACAGTAAAATTATTGAAATTTTCAAAGGAATTTTAAAAGAACCGTCCCCGGATTTTAAGCCGCAAAAACCTTCTCTCCGGTTAGGTTTATTGGCGAATTTAGGAGTTGCAAATATTACTTCCCGTTTTTCTGAAAGTGTAGGTTGCATAGGCGAGCAGCAAATGTAAAGCATTTGCGACCAGCCCCGGCCGTAATGGACTGCATTTTCAGAAACTTATACGGGAAGTTATAACGACCTAATTCAAAGGAAATTTGTCGGTTGTAGACAAATTTCCTTACCGCAGCGGAGTTTCAACGAGGCGGGAGATATGCTCACTGCCTGAAAACCAATTCGGTACCCGCCACCTACAGAGGTGGGGGACATTTTTGAGCCTCGTTATATTTGCACCAGTACTTAAAAAACGGCTCCCGGGATTTTCATCCGCAAGAGCCGTTCCTCCGTTTTTTGCTTCGGATTTATGCTACGCTACTTTTTGGCATGCTGGGATTTATAGCTGGCGCAGAGCGTTTCATCATAAGGCGCTCCGCTGTCGGACTTAGCCGCCGCACTTACCTGTACGGCTCCCAGCGTACAATAATTTGCATCCTTCTTGTTGTGGACACAGCTGGAAACTGAACACATGATCCGTTGACAACTATCCATTTTTCACCCTCCTGTTTTTTTGTCTTCTCCTTTACTATGCTGTTTTTATCAATTTCTATTCATCGTCCTGGTGAAAGCACTGAAGTTGACATAATATTCATGGTGTTCCCGCTATTTTTTAACCGGATCATATCCCACAACCGTCCAGATCCCTGTTGAATCCTGTCTGATCAGACGCTTCAGGTATACCCTGCTCACAGGCGTCACATCCCCGCTTACCGCAATGATGGCTTCACTGCCGGTATTTTGAACTACTTTGAGGTCCTCCTGTGAAACCGGATAATCGACGGTAATGCCTTCAGGAGAGATTTTCAGGCTTACAAAAACCTGGGCTGTAAAGACGGGATCCAGCTTCCATGGCGAATGCCCGGCATCCGCGCTTTCTGGTCATTTCCTTCCACTTCCAGATCATACGGCACTTCTACCTCCGGCTTCGCTGCTGCGGCTCCTTCCGGCATAGATACTGGAATTGTTAGTAGTTTATTGCCCCTTCTTCACAGCCACGGTATTTTTACCTTCTTGCTGTATTCGTCCCAGTCGGCGCCAAAAATCTTTGACAATATTTCTTCTTCTTTAGGCGCATACATCCTGGCTCCAATATAGACGATAATTCCAATCAAAGCTCCCAGCCAGGTATTCAACAGAAAACCGGCCCATGGCAGCACAAGTAAAGCCACACCTGTATATAACGGATGCTTGACCAGAGAGTACGGTCCATTGGTTATCAGTTGTTTTCTGGGTATTTTTGTAAGGATCAGAACTACCGACCATATCCAATTGATAAGCCCGGGAATTAAAATGATAATGGAAATCACTGTTAAGCCAAGGGATGGACCGCCAACACTGAAAAACGACGGAGACATTATATTCAGAATCAAACCAAGGACCAAAAACGGCAGGGTAAGCCGTCCAATTTTTTCTCCGCTTCCTACAAGCACTTTCAGTTTCATACACTTTCCCCCAATATTCTCAATATTCAGGTATGCCGGGGAGAAGCTCCGGATTGATGTTTCCTGCGGCGGATAGAATAAAAGGATTTGCCGATCAACCGCCTGGCACATTTCTACCCCTGACGGATAAAGGGACGGCTCCTGCCTGCACAGAAAAACCGCCCCTGCTTGCTTACTACGACAGCGAAATTTTTATTTATCCCACCGGAAATAGTGTATCGAAGCGTCCGCAGCGCTTCCGGAGGCGCATAATGTCCATTAGTCAAGGCTTGCTCGCTGTAGCATTACTCATACATGAGTATTCTATAGGTTCAACCCCTGTTACCCCGGCATTATTTCGGTTTTTTTGCCTGTTTTGGCTTTTTTGTTTCTTTCTTGATGTTCTTATCAGCCATTTCCAAAACCTCCTTTTCAACCTAGTTGAATTGCTAAAATAGAATAGCGTATATATTCAATTATTTTTTTAAAAATCCTTCAAAACAGCATTGATTTTTCTATTTATTTCTTCTATATCCACAGGGTTGACAGTATCATCCTTAAGCCCGTATTTGCTTTTCATCTTCAGAATTCTGTAAACACTCTCATTTAGCCTTTGTTCCGTTATGGTACCGTTATCCGCCGCGTCTATCAACGCATCGATTACGGCAAGTCTATTCTCATTGCCATGACAAACCAGAACAATGTCGCTGCCTGCATTTACAGACCTGACAGCCGCATCGCCTATGTCATAGTTTTCAACAATCGCTCCCATTGTCATATCATCGGTAATGACAACGCCGTTAAAGCCCAGCCGGTTTCTCAGCAGCCCCGTAATTATGGCTTCCGACATGGTTGCGGGATTTTCCGCATCGATTTTGCTTAGTAAAATGTGAGCTACCATCACCGCATCCGCCTGGTTGTCGATGGCGGCTTTAAAGGGCACGAGCTCAAAGCCGGTGAGTCTGTCCATGTCATAGTCGATGGAAGGCAGTCCCACATGGGAGTCCACCGTTGTATCCCCATGTCCCGGGAAATGTTTTACAACGGGAATCACGCCTCCCTCTCTGATGCCTTTCATGGTCTCAATTCCCAGTTTGCTTACGATATCGGCATCCGAGCCAAAGGCCCTGTCCCCGATTACCGTATTTTTCGGATTGCTGAAAATGTCCAGAACAGGGGCAAAATCCATGTTGAAACCAAATGCTTTTATTTCCTGGGCAAGCAAGCCTCCGATTTGATATGAAAAATCCCTGTCATTTACTTCGCCTGATTCCTTATTGGAAGGAAGCTTGTTTATATCCTCAGGCATTCTGCTTATGCGTCCGCCTTCTTCGTCAACGGAAAGGAATAACGGAACCTTGTTGTCGGAATTTTCTTTCTTTAACGCGTTGATTAAAGCCAGAAGCTGTCCGGAGCTTTTGACATTGGTACGAAAGAGAATAAAGCCGCCGACTTGATGCTCCCTGATCATGGAGGCGGCATTCTCATCCACTTCATAGCCGTCAAGTCCGACGATAACCATCTGGCCGATTTTTTCCTCCAGGGTCATTTTGCGGATCTGCTCTTCTAGCGGGTCAGGTTCCGTTTCCGGTTCCCGGGTAACCTCCCGGGAAGGCCCCATGACCGCTGTTGATTCCCGGCTTTGGCTTCCGTCGCTGCCGGAGCTTTCTTCAGGCAGTCCGGAGGAACACCCTGCAAAAGCCAGGGTAAGCAGCAGCAAAAGTTCTATATAAGCTTTTTTATTTATCATACCGGCATTCTCCATTCGCTTTGGCTTGCACATAATATAGTAAGCTATCCCATTTATTGTACTACAAAACAAATATTTTATCTGTGCAAAAAAAGGGCTAAGTTAGCCTCTTTTCATATGGTTTATGAATAAATACAGTTATATTCCTCAGATATTGCAAGTGTAGGGGTGCATTGCGCGTCCGCATCCTCCGAGCGGCACATCTGCGTCTGAAAAAGTGTAGGGGCGCGCATTGCGCGTCCGCAGAATGCTATCTGTAATAATGATGTCCTTTCCACCAGCAGACTATTCTTGTCTTCCGCATCGTTCGCTATTACCTGGTTTCGCTTACTGCCATGGCGGACGGCCAATGGCCGCCCCTACACTCTATGCTATACGGCCAAACGGCCCCATATATCAAGCTTTTTCATACCAATGCCATGCCGAATGGCGGCATCCCTGAGGGTGAAAATATGCTTTCATAATATGCGGCAGAGACTCATCCTCTGCCGCATCCAATACAGCATTATCTTCCTGCGGGTTTAAGCCTGCGCATCACCAGAATGGCACCTCCGCCAAGTACTACAGCCACACCGGCGATTACCATAACCAGCATGGCGGAACTCATTCCAGCAGACGCAGCGTTTTCGGCCGAAGTTGTGGTCACAGTATCTGTCGCATATAGAGGCAGATTACCTGCCGTATTGATCGCCATCTCGTCCTGACTGCTTACAGCCTTATCCGGATCCATGACTGGCGGAGCATCCGGAGCATCGGCCGGCGCTATCATTAAAACTGCCTGCTGTCCCTCGACTACTTTCACCTTATCCTTTCCGAATATCCCGTAAAAATACTCAGCACTCTCTTCGCTGTAAGGCGTAATGCCTATTTCCACATAATTATCCATCGGTCCGGTATGCGTGACGGTTATCCCCTTATCGGCTATTTCCGAGGTATGCGTCTTAAAAACATAGGCATCAATTTCTCCTTGCTTCTGCAGTAAGTCGCTGTCTATCGTCGGCTCCGCCTGCACCGTCTTGCCCTCGACGCCAATCACTCCCGACTGGCCTGCTCCTATATCGGTTGCAGCAAATGCAGCCGTTGACGAAAACACTGTTAAACCTATGCCCAGAATAAAAGCCCTGACAAATTTTGATTTAATCATCACAATCTCCTCCACGTTTTAATAAATTGGGTTGTTTATTTCATGGAAGCTGCTATTTTCACAGCCTCCCCCTCTGTAATCCGCCCAAAAACGGAATAATGGACCCCGTTCTTGAACCAGTGTACCTCGGTATCCGGATCGCCGGCGCTGCTCTCCTCCCCTGCCGTCTCCGGCTTTGAATATCCTGCCGTGCCGTTGATGTCCACCCGCTTGTAGTTGGCAAATCCAAGCGGCTGCTCCGTCTTGTCTTCAATAATTAAAAGCGGCTGCTCTCCGGCGAAATAGGTGAGCACGATCTTATATGCCGTATTTCCGTCCCCGGAGGCATGCACTTCATCAAGTTTATAATTTTCCGGAATATAAGCGGGCAGAAGGAAAGCATCGCCAAAAACGGTTTCTGCCTCTTCGGGAGTCTCAAGAACCCAATCGGTGACCGTGGAAGACTCGGGGAACATGCTATTGTCCGTTCCCTGCACTGTATTCCAATCCTCGCCGGGTTCTCCCAGCATAATTTGCGGATTTCCCACATTGTCCTGCCAGAGCCCTAACTGCAATAAGCCGGTGATGTTCAAGACTCCGAATGTCAGGACAAAGCCTGCGGCCGCTGTCAGAAGCCAGCCAACCGGTTTATGCTTTTTTTTCATGCATTGCCGCAAGGTTCTTTCCTTAAGCTCCCTGCCGGCATTTATATCACGCATCGCTTCATCAGCGGCGCCTCTGAACTCCTTCCTGTCAATCACTAAAACCAATCCTCCCTCCCAGCCTGCCTTTGAGCATTTCCCTGGCCCTGTGCAGTCTGCTCCTTACAGTCCCTTCCGCAGTATTCAGGATCTCGCCGGCTTCTTTTGTATCGCAGCCGTGATAATAGTAAAGAATGATTACCTCCCTGAATGCTTCCGGAAGGGACATGACCTCATCAAAAAGGAGCTTGTTCTCATCTTTTCTTATGATTCTGCCTGCAATATCCGGACTGCTCTTCTGTTCGACGAATCTATCCGTAAGCAGCACCCTTTTCAACCAGGAGCTGCGTAATATATCCCTGCATACATTGATGGTGATTTTGATAATCCAGGTTTTTTCGCTGCTGTCGCCCCTAAAGCTATCAAATTTGTTAAAGACCTTGATGAATACCTCCTGGAAAGCGTCTTCGGCTTTGTGCATATCCTTCAGATACATATAGGAAGTCCTGAGCACATCGTTGCCGTAAGTGTCCATCAACCTTTGCATTTCTTCTTCAATCGCCTGTCTTTTCTTCTGCTTATTCTCCTTTGGTACCGAAAGGGAATACATTCTTTGTCTCCTCTCTTGCAGCTTTCACTTCGAAGCACTGAAAATCTTGCTTCCCGTTTTTCTGAAAATGCCGGTTGCACAGCAAGCAGCCCCATCCTCAGAGGACTGCATTTTCAGGAACATCTCCGGAAAGTTCTTTTCAGTTGTACTTATTAGACGCAGTACTCCGATTTCCCGCTCCCGCATTTTAAAAAATCATTGCAGGAACTTTATACCAGGGAGCGAAAGCCCCTTCTGCCGGCTGTTCCACCCCTGTGGCATAAGCAGACCGTTCTTTTTTTAGTAACAATTCATCAAGTTTCCGTTAATTTTCATTTTTTTGTGGAATAATGTATGGTGAAGCATTTTAATTAACAAGGAGGACTCATAATGAGACTGAAAGCAATTCTTTTGGCACTGGTTTTATGCATCGCAGTATTGGCGGGGTGCAACCAAACCAATGTGCCGCCTACAACAACAGCAGGCACGACTTCACCGGATACGGTGACAACCGCCTCCATCGTCAATACCGAAGCTGCCTTTGAAAAAGCCATCAGCAACAGTGGCGTGTGGATCATTTGTACATTAAAGGACCTGACGTTTGACAAGGAACTGGTGCTGGACGGCGAGTTCAAAAACGGTAAAAAGGATGATGCGGGCAACGACGTCATTCAGCGGAAGATCGCTCTCTATGAACAGGATGAAGCCCGGAATATCACAGCCAGGTATAAGCTCACCGCTCCAAAGCTTACCATTAACAGCTTGAATGGCAGCATTCAGCACGGGACCTTCAAAGGCGACCTGTATGTTTCAGCCAAGAATTTTGAACTGGTAGACGCAACTGTAGAAGGGAATGTATACTTTACAACCGATGAAGCCAAAAATACCTTCAAGATGGATGACAAGAGCAAGGTAACAGGTGTGCAGGAAGTGAAAAAGTAGTAGAGGTATAATGCAAACGGCGCAAACGGGGACGGCTCTGCTTGCTGGCTGACGTCCAGCAGACAGAGCCGTTCCCGTTTGGTTTGCAATTACCGAATTTACCTCATATTTACTCATAATTTCAAATCGACCCCTATCACGCCGACGATTTCACCGCTATCCGCTTTAATTGGTATGGAAAGCGTCATACAAGGTTTTTTCGTAATGGCGGATATATATACCGGTGAAGAGAAATCCTCTCCTCCGATGCTCTTTTTGAACCACTCCCTGATATTTGCATTGGCGATCCCGGCTTCCGGGATAGAACATATAAATCTTCCTTTGGCGTCGTTGCTCCATGCGGCTTCAATAAACTCATTCCGCTCCAGCAATCCGGCCATGGAATCCCTGTGAACGGATTTGTCCAGCTTCCGTACCTCCGGATTCGAGGCCAGTTCTTTCATCGCCTTAAACGCTTGATTGATTTTCCCTTTGTTTTCCGGGCTATCCGTATTGATATTCTCAAACGTGGAATTTTCCAACAGCTCGGTGAGGTTTTTTGACGCATTGTTCAGGCGGTTGCTCATTTCAGCAATTTCCTGGATGCTTTGCTTTTGCTTGTATACCGATTCTTTTACACTTTCAACGCTTTTTGCGGTAATATCCACAAAGCCGTCCACATCCTTTACCTTGTCCATTACGTCATTTGCATCCCTGGCCTCTTCCTCGGACAATGCAATGATTTTTTTCACCATGTCCAGCACTCCGTGGAAGGAATAATGGATTTTTCCCAGGTAGCCTTCAATATTTTGGGAGCTTTTCACACCCTTGTCCACCTTTACGCCATTTTCCTCAACGATCCGGTGCACGCCGGAAACCTCGTCCTGTATCGCATCCACCAGATGCTTGATATCCTTGACGGAATTTTCACTTTCCAGGGCCAGCTTCCGTATTTCATCCGCCACCACCGCGAAGCCTTTGCCGGCTTCCCCCGCCCTGGCCGATTCGATGGATGCGTTCAATGCCAAAAGGTGGGTCTGTTTTGATATATGGTTCACTGTCTCAAGAATACGTACAATCTCTCCCGAGGTTGCCGATAATTTTACCATATACTCCGTGGTCCCATTAAAAGACTCCTGTATTTCATTAATCATGCCGACAATTTCCAGGATTTCCTCCATGCTGGTTTTCAGTACCTTTTCGGAAGAAGAGCTTAAGGCTTCCATTTCCATGGAAGTGTCCCTTGTTTCTCCCATAAGCTGGATCATGTTTTTTGCATCCGCCAGGGTATTCCGGATATTTTCATTTACCTGTGCGTTTAGATCGGCCATTTCCGAGGTCTCCGCATATACCTGCTGTGCAAAGGCATTGTTTTCATCCAGGTTTATATACAACTGCTCCGATACGGCGGAGATCTGGCTTGATGTAACATGCAGCTCCATCTTGAGCGTCGTCAGTTCTTCTTCCAGCGTCCTTATTACCCTGTCCTTTTCTGCATTTGCCATTGAGCCCTGATATACGTAAAAAGCAGCAGCAACAGCTGCTATCAATAAATAAGCTCCCGTATTTATCCAGATATGAGGCAGGGGAATAAAAAATACAGCCGCCCCCAATACCATACAAGCTATGAACATCAGCACCTTAATTTTGTTGCGCATCGCATTCCGCCCCCGTAAAAAAATAAAAGCGCCAACACGGAAAACCGCATCAACGCCTTTGTCATGCATCTGATTTTAGCATATGTTCCCATGCTTTGCAATCTGTTTTATGGATAAACCTTACAAGGAAATCAAAGGCAATCACGGGAGCAGAAAAGCGTCTGCATAAGGTCTTTCGCGGAATAGCAGTTTCATTTTTTAAAAAGATTGATAAAAAATAAACAAATTGAATGACAAATTGAAAGAATTCCGTTATTATAAGATAAGGTATAGTTTAGGCTATGATTAAATAAAACAAACAAATGAGGTCAGATTTATGAAAACATTAGCAAATCAGAAACGCATCAAAGTAACCGTCAATGACCGGGAAGTTGAAGTGTATGACAATCTCACCATTCTTCAGGCATTACTGCAGGAGGGTATTCATATACCGCATCTCTGCTATGATATAAGGCTCGAGAGGTCAAACGGAAATTGCGGCCTGTGTGTGGTTGAGCTGGGCGCCGACGGCGACAGGGATGTGAAAGCATGCCAGACTCCCGTAAAGGAAGGTATGATCATCCACACCAGCAGCCCGAAGCTTGAGAACTATCGGAAGGTCAGGCTGGAACAGCTCCTTTCCGATCATAACGCAGACTGTGTCGCTCCCTGCGTCATGACCTGCCCGGCAAACATCGACATCCAGTCGTATCTACGCCATGTAGGCAACGGAAATTTTCAGTCCGCGATTCAGGTGATCAAGGACAACAACCCTTTCCCCATTGTATGCGGCCGTGTCTGTCCCCATCCCTGCGAGGCGCAGTGCCGCCGCAACCTGGTGGATTCGCCGGTGGCAATCAATTATGTCAAACGCTTTGCCTCGGACTGGGATTTGTCCCAGGAAACCCCCTGGCTTCCGGATAAAAATCCTGCAACCGGAAAACGGATCGCCATCGTGGGTTCGGGTCCGTCCGGCCTTTCCGCGGCTTATTACAGCGCCATCAACGGTCATGACGTGACCGTCTTTGAACGCCTGCCCCACGCCGGCGGGATGATGCGCTACGGTATACCGGAATACCGCTTGCCTAAAGCCACCCTGGATAAGGAAATTGACAGCATGAAAAAGCTGGGCGTTAAGATCATGACGGGTAAAGCCCTGGGAACCCATATTTCCCTGGAGGATCTCAACAAGGATTTTGACGCTGTTTATCTTGCCATCGGCTCATGGCGTGCAACTCCTCTGCATATTGAAGGGGAAAACCTGGAAGGCGTATGGCTTGGCATACAGTACCTGGAACAGGTAACCAGGGGAGTAAACATACGCCTGGGCGACAATGTTGTGGTCATCGGCGGCGGCAATACAGCCATCGACTGCGCCCGCGTCGCCCTGCGGAAGGGAGCGAAATCCGTGAAGCTCATCTACCGCCGTACCCGGGAAGAGATGCCGGCAGAGCCTTATGAGGTAGAAGAAGCCTTGCATGAAGGCGTTGAAATGCTCTTTTTGATGGCGCCCAATAGCATCGTTGCCCAGGACGGAAGGAAAATGCTCCACTGCATCGGGATGACCCTTGGCGAGCCCGACCGTTCCGGACGCCGCCGCCCTGTGCCCGTGGAAGGCAGCGATATTGTCATTGAAGCGGACACCATTATCGGAGCCATCGGACAGAGCACGAACACACAGTTCCTGTATAACGACCTGCCGGTGAAGCTCAACAAGTGGGGCGACATTGAAATCAACGGAAAAACCTCGCAGACTTCCGAAATAAAAATATTTGCCGGCGGCGACTGCGTCACGGGACCCGCCACCGTCATCCAGGCCGTAGCGGCCGGCCGCCACGCGGCGGAGGCCATGGACAGCTTCCTTACCAAGGGCTATGTCAAGGAGGCCACCGTGGACTACAGCTGCAGCCGCGGCTCCATGGAGGACCTTCCGAAATGGGAATTCAATGCCATGCCTAAATTGGCAAGGGCTAAAATGCCCGCGCTTTCGGTAGCTGAACGCAATAAGAACTTCGATGAAGTAGAATTGGGATTGTCGGAGCAAACGGCCCGGGCCGAAGCCCGCCGCTGCCTCAAATGCGGCTGTTCCGAGCGTTTCACCTGTGATCTGAGGAAAGAAGCCTGCTCCCATGGGATCGAATTTAAGAATCCTATCCATGAACGTCCGTATATCCCCATCGTCGACGATCATCCCTTCATTATGCGCGACCATAACAAATGCATCTCCTGCGGACGCTGTATTGCCGCATGTGCTGAAATCGAAGGGCCGGATATCCTTACGTTTTATATGAAGCACGGCCGGCAGCTGGTTGGCACCAAGAGCGGTCTTCCCCTGCAGGAGACGGACTGCGTCAGCTGCGGCCAGTGTGTTACCGCATGTCCCTGCGGCGCTCTGGATTACCGCCGTGAAAGGGGCAAGGTCTTCCGGGCCATCAATGATCCCGGCAAGACTGTTGTCGCCTTTGTTGCGCCGGCAGTCCGCAGCATCATCTCATCCAAATTCGGCATTCCCTATGACGCCGCGTCGCCTTTCATGGCCGGGCTGCTTAAGCAGCTGGGCTTTGACAAGGTTTTTGATTTCTCCTTTGCCGCGGATTTGACCATCATCGAAGAGACGACGGAATTCCTGAACCGGATTGAGAAAAAGGGTGTGATGCCTCAATTCACCTCCTGCTGCCCGGGCTGGATCAACCTGGTCGAAAAG
This sequence comes from Bacillota bacterium, assembly GCA_023426125.1. Lineage (GTDB taxonomy): Bacteria > Bacillota > Clostridia > Acetivibrionales > DTU013 > MnB-11. Next base: position 47,669 of record JAFABI010000084.1, on the reverse strand, counting down.
CGCTACCCGGAAATTATCCCTCATCTTTCCAGCTGCAAGTCGCCTCAAATGATGATGGGTTCCACTGTGAAGAATCATTACGCCAAGCTGGCAGGTATTGACAAGAAAAACCTTTATGTGGTCTCTGTTGTCCCCTGCCTCGCAAAGAAATGCGAAGCCGCCCGTCCTGAATTTACACATGACGGAATCCGGGACGTGGATGCAGTCCTTACATCTACCGAAATGCTTGAAATGGTTAAGCTGGCACGCCTTGACACTGCTAAAATCCAGCCTCAGGAATTTGATGAGCCGTATAAACAGGTTTCCGGCGCCGGCATCCTTTTCGGAGCCTCCGGCGGGGTTGCGGAGGCAGCGCTGCGTATGGCGGTCGAAAAGCTTACGGGAAAAGCTCTCACCGAGCATCTTGACTTTGAAGAAATCCGTGGTTTTGAGGGCGTCAAGGAGTCTACGGTGGAAGCAAACGGCACCAAGGTCCGTGTTGCGGTCATCAGCGGCCTGCACAATGCCGAGCCCATCCTTGAAAAAATCATTCAGGGCGTCGACGTAGGCTATGACTTGATCGAAGTAATGGCATGCCCTGGCGGCTGTATCTGCGGAGCAGGCCATCCGGTCCCTGAGAAGGTGGATGCCCTGGAAAAACGCCAGCAGGTTCTTGTGAATATTGACAAAACCGCACAATACCGCAAATCCCAGGAAAACCCCGACATTCTGTGGCTTTACAAGGATTTCTACGGAGAGGCCAACTCCCATCTTGCCCACGAGCTGCTGCACACTTCGTATACTTCGAAAAAAGCCGACGGCGCAGGTGTAATCTCGAGGAAAAAAGCGGACTCCGCCTTTGCGACACGGGAATATACCATTTGCACCTGTGAAGCGTGCACGGCCGCAGGTTCAAAAGAGCTTTACGCCAAATTCTCCGACGCCATCAAGCAGCTTAAAATGGATCCCTTCATCGAGGTAAGAACCATCCGTTTGAAGGAGACCCACGCCGGCGAGGGCATTTATGTGACCCTGAACGGGAAACGGATCGGCGAGGCCATGCTGGATCATATCCACAAATAGCATTGAATTAATATTTATCCTATTGGCAGGTACCGCAGCAATCCTGTGATTGATCCTTTGAAAAAAAACAGTAAAGCCATGGAGGCTTTACTGTTTTTTTAATGGAAACAAAAGCTGCATTATCCGCGAAATGCTTGCTATAAGTCTTCTGCCGGTATGCATTCATTTATAGTCTCCACTGATTGAGGCACTGCCAAAACAAACGGCTTTTGGGATAAACTGCGCCAGAGCGCAAGGCTTATCACCGAGAGGACCACATACATCACTCCCAGCACCAGTGTCCTGTTGGTCCAGTTAAAAGATATCAACAGCATTCCCATGCTGCTCATAAAAGTAAAACCGCAGCTCATAAGGGACGAAGCCGATCCTATGTCCTCCTGCACCTGCTCCAGCATCAGGTTTGAGCTGGGCGGGCGGATGACGCTCCCCGCAATTGTGGCCGGCAGCAGCGATACGGCAAACAGCCAGGGGTTCACATTTCCCAGGACGCATATCAGCAATCCGCTTAGTCCTGATATAACATAGCTTATCGTAATCAAAGAACTGCTTTTTATACTCCTGGAAATCCGGATATAAAGCAACGGGCCAAGCACCAGGAAAAAGGCATTGGCGGCGAAATACAGGCTGTAGGTCTGCTCGTCCAGGCCGAAGCCGTCGACATAAATATAGGAAGATGCCGATATGAAAGCCATGCTTGGAATGGACATCATGGAGAAGGTCAAAAGCAGCGATGTAAAGCCTTTGTTTTTTGCCACAACGCCCAGGCGGCCGATGGATTGGAGGATACTTCCCGTATAACGCCGCCCGATTGTCTCTTCCATCAGCAAGCCGCCTGTCATGGCCAAAAGCCCTATAACAGCCAATGCAATAAACACGCCGCGCCAGGAGGTAATCCTCAGGATAAAGGCTCCAATGATGGGGGCAACGATGGGCGATATCATCGCCATGGATTGTACCAGCGCCAGTATGGATTCACGCTTTTTCCCGCTGTACACGTCTTTTACCATCGCCGTAGCCACTGCAGTGGCAGCTCCGCTCCCGACGGCTTGTAAGATACGGAATAGGATCAGTTGATATACATTGCCTGCAATCGCGCACAACATGCTTGCCAGGGTATACAATACCAAACCGGCCAGCAGTACCCGTTTACGTCCGTATTTATCGCTCATCGGCCCCCAGAACAGCGTCCCTATGGCATAAAACACGAAGAATGCGATCAGCGTAAGATTCACAAGAGCGGCGGAAGCCCGGAGGTTTTCCACCATGCGCGGCAGCGCAGGCAGGTAAAGATCGGTAGACAAAGGGATAAAGGCGCTTAGAAAGGCGATTAATAGTACAAGCCCCCTGTCTCCAAGGAATTTTTGTTTTTTAGGTGATGTTTCAGATGCAACGTCCTGCGTTTTCATTTTGTCCCCCTTGTTGTGTAAAAGCAATTCTACTAAAAAATTTAAAAAGCACTTAAGGAGAAATACGGCTCTCCTAAAACTACAGCGTAAACTTCATTTTCCAACCGGCATTCATGCGCCCTGCACAAATAATCACGAACGCTCTAAAGCGTTATTCCTGCAAGGATTCTTCGGCTGTTTACGCTGTAATACCAAACCATCATCAGTTATTTTCTTCCGGCAAAGGATTATCCTCCGCAGGCAAATTCCTGTTCCAGTCAAATAAGCGCACGCTCATGGCAATGGCTTGCTCGCGGGTGGCTGTGGCATAGCCCGACTTCATCTGTGCGGCAGTGACAGCCCTGGGCATGAATTTACCATCCGTCCCCTCGATAACCCCGATTTTGCTCATGAACAAAACATGCTCCAGCGCCCATGGAGAGATCTGGTTACGGTCGCTGAAGGCAGGCGCCCCCTCCGTTGAAAAATCGGTATCCGGCGCAATCAATGCGGCTGTCCTGCCCAGCATCGCAGCCACCTGCTCCCTGTTGACCGCTTCCTTCGGCGAAAAGGTTGTGGAAGAAGTCCCCTGGGTTATCCCCAGCTGTTTTGCCTTAAGCACCTCGGGGTTTGCCGTATCGCTGAAAGGATTTGGTGAAACGGCGGAAGCCTTAATGCCTGCAGCCGTTTCATACAGGCACACGGAAAGCTCTGCAAATTCCTCCCGTGTGATGGGCTTGGTCATGTCCTCCCCCCTCAGGGAAGCGGGGAGCAACCGGTATTTCTCAGCCATATCCAGCTCCGGTTCAGCCCAGGAGCTTATTTTCGAGTATAGCGCCGCGTTTTTTGTGATGATATTGGAGAGGGGGCTCTGAATCAAGCCGGCCTTTCCGGAAGCCGGATAAGAAGCATTGTCAAAGGAATAGATAAAAGCGATGTCATAGGAGACGGGCACATCACTTTCAATTTTCCCAAGATACGTTTCCGCATCTGTGACGATGACAGCCTCCTCAACAAAATCACCCTTATAGCATTTGACCCACCCTTTGTTTCCTGTTCTCAGCCAGATTTCAATCATCACTCCGCCATCCGACAGGACGTCGAGGCGGCGGACCTCCTCGTGCGCCTTTCCCACAAAAATATTCAGATGGAATTTATCGTCCGCATCCCTTTGCAGCCCCACAGATTTTAATACCGGAGCATGGTTTATCAAAGCCGCCGGGTCTTCAACCTTTTGAGCTTCATTTACGGCAAGCAGCGGTGCAGCATGGGCAGAAAACGGGAAAGCGGCCCACAATAGTGACAATACCAGCACGAATACCGACTTTTTCATAATCACATCAGCACCTCCAGGCTCTATAAATCATCCGGGAATCCATCCAACCCGCGGTTAAAATGTATATGCTCCGGTGCCATGGTTTTCCCATGTCATGAAGATCCTATCTCTTGCTTTCTATTATAATGCAAGTTACAGTGCAAGTCATCGTATTTTTAAATTGGTTCAAATTCGCACCCCATAGAACTGCAGCTTGTCTCAGGGCCTAAGCGCCTTTATGTCAAAAATCCTGAAGGTTGACTTGTGGAAATCGATAATCCCCTCCTCCTTCATTCTGCACATCTCTCTCGACATGGAGGACCTGGAAACGTTAAGAAAATCGGCCAGCTGGTTACGGTTCATTGAAATGGTGAGGGTCATCTTCCCCGTCTTTTTGTATTGCTCCAGCAAAAAGGCGGAAATACGGCCTCTCATGCTCTTTATGGATAGATATTCAACCTTTCGGTTCAACAGCAGGGCCTTTTCTGATACAGTCCGCAACAAATTTTGAATTAAAATCGTGTGCCAGCAGCATGCATTTTTGCAAGCCGATACGATCCTGGCAGCCGGTATGAAGCAAACCGTACACTTCTCTTGTGAATGTACACTGGCAGGCCATACCGGCTTATTGGAAAATGCCGCCATTTCACCGAACATATCGCCGGGCTTCAGCATGGTCATTATGATACGGTTGCCGTCCAGATCCTCCTTGATCACCGAAGCATTTCCCTTGACAATGATTCCAACACTGTCAAACTTCTCTCCCGCCAGAGCGATATACTCATTCCTGCCGTACTGACGGAATCTGCAATCAAGACAGTCCAGCATGCTTTTCAGCTCGGCTAGGTCAACACCTTCAAACAGCTTATTTCTTTTCAATATATTCAGGTATTCCTCCATAAAATTAATCCTCATTTCTGTTGCCGCAGCTACCGATTTTTCCTGTTCATTATACTATAATCGGAACTGTATTACAAAGGAAGGACTAAAAATTATATAGCGAGGGTATCCGGTATGCAGGCCTATATGGTTTCTATGCCGCAGTAATACAAATTATGCAGATTGAGTTTGGCATAAACAATAAAATATACAGGAGGATTTACCAATGAATCAAATGTTTTGTTTCCAGTGTGAGCAGGCGGCGGGCGGCAAGTGCTGCACAAATTCAGGCGTATGCGGCAAGAAACCGGAGGTCTCCAACAAGCAGGATGAATTGACCTGCGCCCTGGTGGGACTTGCCAGAGCTGCTGCCGGCAAGGCTCCGTCCCGTGAGGCGGATGAGCTGATGATGCAGGGGCTTTTTGCTACGATTACCAATGTGAACTTCGACGAAGACCGGATAGACGAGTTAAAAAACCTTGTACAGGCGGAAAAAGCTAAACTGGGCGGGGGAGAAGACCTGCCTTTCGATACGCTCTGGAACGGAGACACGGACCTGGTATCCCTGCGTTCCACCTTATTGCTGGGCATGCGAGGGATGGCCGCTTACGCATGGCATGCCTACACCCTGGGCAGAAAGGATGAGGAAGTGTCCGCATGGTTTTATAAAGGAATGAAAGCCTTAGGGGAAGAGCATTCTGTTGATGAATGGCTTGGCCTTCTGATGGAGTTCGGCAATATCAATTTAAAATGCATGGCGCTCCTGGATGAAGCAAATACATCCACCTATGGGCACCCTGTCCCTACAAAGGTTTCAACCACCATTGAAAAAGGCCCCTTCATCGTCATCAGCGGGCATGACCTGCACGACTTGAAGGAACTATTGGAGCAGACTGCCGGCAAAGGCATAAATATTTATACCCACAGCGAAATGCTGCCTGCCCATGGCTATCCCGAACTGAAGAAATACCCGCAGCTCAAGGGTAACTTCGGCACTGCATGGCAGAATCAGCAGAAGGAATTTGACGGCGTACCGGGAGCATTCCTCTTTACCACCAACTGCCTGATGCCCCAGAAGGCCTCCTATTCCGACAGGGTCTTCACCACGGATGTCGTAGGCTATCCGGGCTTGAGGCATATCCCTGCGGTTAATGGAAAAAAGGATTTCACGCCGGTGATTGAAAAAGCGCTTGAACTGGGCGGATGGAGTGAAGATAAGCACCTTACGGGAATCAACGGCGGTTCGGAGCTGATGACGGGCTTTGCCAGAAATACTGTGCTTGGCGTGGCGGATAAGGTAATTGACGCGGTAAAGGCCGGAGCGATCAAGCATTTCTTCCTTGTCGGCGGATGTGACGGCGCAAAGCCCGGAAGGAACTACTATACGGATTTTGTGCGCCAGACGCCGAAAGATACCGTTATCCTGACCCTTGCCTGCGGCAAATTCCGTTTCAACGACCTCGATATCGGCGAAATCGGAGGCTTGCCCCGCATCATGGACATGGGCCAGTGCAACGATGCATACTCGGCGATCCAGGTAGCTGTGGCTCTCGCCGGCGCCTTCAATTGCGGTGTAAACGATTTGCCGCTGACACTGGTGCTTTCATGGTACGAACAGAAAGCCGTATGTATTCTTCTCACGCTGCTGGCGCTGGGCATAAAGAATATTTACATCGGGCCTTCATTGCCTGCTTTCCTTTCATCCAACGTACTTCAGGTCCTGGTGGATAAATTCGGACTGAGACCCATCAGCACTCCGGAGGCCGATTTAAAAGCAATTCTTGGATAAGAATTTATGAATTCACTACCATTTATTGTATAGCTCTTAATGGGATCTCACCATCAGGGGTACTGCATGAAAAGGGGCGACCTTTGGGTCAGCCCCTTAACCCTTTTAAAAATTAGATATATGTAGGAGTATGGACAGTAGAATTAACCGGAACCATAGATTCCTTCTAAACTTATAACGAGGCGACCAAAATATCTCCGAATTAGGTCGTTATAAAAGTGAAGCCGAATAGGAATACTGGAGCTGGTCCCGTTCATTCTCGAGATTGGCGGGGATAAGGCACACTTCGCTGTATGTCTTGTATGTATCCTTTAAAACGATCTCCAGCCTGTCATATTCCCTATCCATTCCAATTTCAGTCATGCTGCACATATTGTCTTTTCTCTTTCGCTTTTGAATCTTGAAGCCCCATCTCACTTTGCCATTTGCCTGTATTACCAGCTTTAAACCTGCCGGATCGGCTTTTTCCATGGGTTTGAACAGCTGGTAGCGGGATGACAGATGGTCCAGCCGGTCGCTTGTCAGGGCAACCGGATAATTCTGGTAGGTTTCCTGCAGGAAAACCTGCGTCTTCCACTGGGCGCCTTCCTTATAATACTGCGAAGGGTTATAATTGCAGGCGGAGAATCTGTTAAAGACCGTTCCCAGATCCTCTCCTTCCTTGATTGCCTTGATGGTCCGGTCGATGGAAGCTTTGCTGCTGCCGATGATCGAAGCGTGGTTTTCCCAGATTTTCCTTATGGTTTCATAGCCTCCCAGGTTCTCCGAAAGGTATTTGACAAAAACAACTCCGCCATAGCTGCTGTCTTCCAGGGGCTTATGGGGTGCTTTAAAATAATTGTCTATATACCTTACATAGTCGTTTACCCCATTATAAACCTCGTCCTCGTTCCAGGTGGCCGAGGCCTCCTTCCACCAGATATCGGCGTCTACATTGTAGGCATACTGCACAGCGTGAAAAAACTCATGGGCCGCCGTAACCCTTATGCAATCATGGGGGTCTTTTTCAAAGCCTTTGGACCTGGAAAAGTTGTTGTCAATGCAAATATAGCATGGCGCAGTCTTAATTCCGGTTTCCCTGGAAATCAGTTTTCCCAGAGCACTGGTATAGCCGAACAGGCCTTTCAAATTATAGATATGTACGTCTATCGCGGTCTTTCCGCCGCTTAAAACAGGCTGCCGGAAGCCTCTTGTGCCGCAGGTGAAGGTTTTTACCCGGTCGAAGGCTTCTGCCACCACCCTGACATAAGCAGGAACGCCGTCCCGATAGCGCGTACCGAGGAATACCGCATTGTCTCCGGACAAGGTATAGTGTATGTTGAAAAAGCCACCCGGGCTTCTATATTCCCTGTCCAGCTTCGGGACAGCGGAAACCATTACCTTTCGGGCAGTTTCTACCGTATCTCTGTCGGCATCCGGCCTTCCAATATAGCTCTGGATTTCCTCCAAGGCAATTGTTCCGCTTTTTATCGGAATTTGCGACCGGTATTCCTCTGAAAGCTTCTCCCTGTCGAAAATGGAATACAATGTATACAAAGCTTTTTTGCCCTCGTCGATGAGGCCCTTCCTGTATGCATGCCGCACTTTGTCAAAGGCGCACAGGTCCAATGCCGGTTCCGTGTTCAACGGCTGCGCCGCATTGGGTTTCGTCCTTAATTGGAAATCAAGCCCGTTATTTCTTTCGTAGTCAGCCATCAAATCAACGGCTGCAGCCTCGAAGCCGTCAGGCAGCGTAGTACTGTCGATACCAACTGAATATGAACCCCTGGGAACGAAGAAATGGTAGTTACCGTACTTATTCGTCCATGTTTCCGCAAAAAGCTTTTCTTTATAAATCATACCATCCTCTTTATTTTCTTCTCCACAAAAGGTTTCTTCCCCAATCCGGTAAAGCCTGATCACTATATTTTCCAGCAATCCGTTCCGATTGCCGTTTTCCGTCCCCTGCTCCAGTAAAACTGCGCCTGAAATCCTCCTGATATTCCTCTTCCTATACATATAACACCATCCCGTATGTACCCCGGGCCAATCCGGCCCGGTTAATTTAGTACAGTGTATTCAAAGCATCTGCATCATGTTCTTCTCCGGAGGATAATAATATAGGCGGCGATATTTCAAGAAAAAGCATAAAGTTTTCCAGGTTCACTTGCTATTATTAAGGCGTTAGAAATATGCTATGGGTATAATTCTAACGCACAAGCGGGCACAAGCGGGGACAGTTCTGCTTTCCTTAGAATCTTTTTGGCCTGAATATGGCTTTGAGACGGTTCTACTATCTTAGCAAAGGTTAAAAAGTTATAAAAAGGCAGAACTGTCCCCATTTTTTTTTCTATAAGCACATTAACACAGGTTAAAAAGTTCTAAAAAAGGCAGAACTGTCCCCCATTTTTTCACACCTTTCCCCAATGAAGCAGCCTTCTCTCCCCTTCCAGCTCTTTGATCCCGCTTATGTCCTGGCTTACCTCAAGAATCCCTCCATATTTACCCGCAGGATCCCTTAAGGCAAAATACTGTATGAGAATCAATTTTCCATTCAGCTGGATCCAGAATGAGGCCACATCCTGCTCGCCGGCTCTGAAAGCCTCAATAATCTTCTGTACAACATGGACGCTTTCGGGAGGATGGCATTTTTCCACGTCCCTTCCTATGATCGCGGGAGATCGGGGAAAAATCCGGTCCTTCGGCCTTGTGAAGAACCTTACTTGATTGTTTTCATCCACAAAAGTCAGATCTACCGGCAAGGCATTGAATATCATCACCATTTGCTGAAAGTTAAGCACTCCGGTCTCTGTCCTAAATTGATAATCTTCTTTAAAGGCTGTGATCAACTCATTCATATCTCCCGGTATGCTTTGCGCCGCCAACTCCTGCTTAGGCTTTTCTATAAAGGGGAAATCGTACTCCATGCTCTGTTTTTGCATTTCGCTCCATTCATTTTCACCGATGATTTCACTGGCTGTCGGAAAAAGGATCAGTTCCTCCTTCTGCACAAGTCCGTATATGTCAAAGAAAAGGGTTCCTATCTCTGCATTGAATTCTGCCTCTTTACATTCTTTGGCTTCAAGGCATTCTATAACTTTTTTTAGTCGAGCCCTTGCCTCATCGTGCAAAGACCACATAATGGCCAGTCCGTCAAACTTCTTTGCTTTCTTTTCCAGAAACGGAAACAGGATATTTTCCTTTTTCAGATAATGACCGTTGAATTTCAGTAATTCCCGGATTTTTACCGTTAATTCTTCTTTCCCGGCCTGGAAATCCTTTTCCTTAATAATTTTTTTAATCGCCTCAAGCCTGGCAACCAATGCGCGGTTTTCCTGCATCAGGAGCCCCAGAAAGCTATTCTCTTCAGGCCTCTTCCACGAATACCCGGCCAGGCTTTTATAGAATACATTGATGACCTTGTCAAGGTATGTCAGTATTTCTCCCGGCGCCTGCCCCATTTGAAGCAGGCGGTAGAAAATCTCAAAAGCCTCCTGGGGAGTAACCTGCTCAATATCACTCCGGTATTTTAAATACAGTTCCTTTCCATTTTCCTTCCGTAAAAGGCCGTGAACATATTCAACGAGATTATTTACCCGGTTTTCATCCGTTTTCATCATACTCATTTATTCTCCGTGTCTTGATAATCCAATAACATTATATACCCAATCTTTCATAATATCCGTCTTTAGATTCAACCACCCTTCCAGATTTGTCAGTCTGAATTTCCCTCTATTAATCAGCTTGCTGTTGTTTTTCTTGTAGTCCTAATATAACTCACTTGATGCTTTTGACCTGGAAAAACACTTTCACTACATTAATAGTATAAATAGCATATTTTACAGTCATTTTATCGGCTTATCCGGAGCATTCTTTACAGAAATAACGGAATTCCATGAAAAAAGAGCAGAGAATCTGCCTTCTCTGCTCCTTCTATTCTATCCGCTATGCGGTAACAATCTTGTTTGCCGCCTGCAGACCCAGTTTTTCCACCGCCTGCTCCCGCATCTTGTATTTCATGATTTTTCCGGCGGCATTCATGGGGAATTCAGTGACAAAATCGATGTAACGGGGAGTTTTGTGCTTTGCCATATGGGAACGGATAAAGTCCTTCAACTCGTCGGAAGTCAGTGTTACTCCATCCTTCAGGATCACACACGCCATAATCTCCTCGCCATACTGTTTGTCGGGCACGCCGATCACCTGGACATCTTTCACCTTGGGATGCGTATAGATAAAATCTTCAATTTCCTTGGGATAGATGTTTTCGCCGCCCCGGATAATCATGTCCTTGATGCGTCCGGTGATTTTGTAGTTTCCGTTTTCGTCACGCCTTGCCAGGTCGCCGGTATGCAGCCAGCCGTTTTCATCGATGGCGGCGGCCGTTGCCTCCGGCATCTTATAATAGCCTTTCATGATGTTATAGCCGCGTGCTACGAACTCGCCGTCGACGTCGTCAGGCAAATCCTCTCCGGTAACGGGATCGACAATTTTGCACTCAACTCCGGGAAGCGCACGTCCAACAGTATTCACACGCACTTCCAGCGGGTCGTCGACGCGGCTCTGGGTACAGCCAGGTGAGGCTTCGGTCTGTCCAAACACAATGCTGATCTGTGTCATGTTCATCTTATCCACCACGTCCTGCATAACCTTGACAGGACAGGGGCTGCCCGCCATAATGCCGGTCCTCATATAGGAGAAGTCCGTCTTGGGGAAATCCTCATGCTCCAGCATCGCGATAAACATGGTTGGAACACCATGGAAACAGGTAATCCGCTCCTTGTTGATGCACTCCAGCGACAGCTTCGGCGAGAAATAGGGCATCGGACAGAGAGTGACCCCATGGGTCATGGATGCCGTCATGGCAAGCACCATGCCGAAACAGTGGAACATCGGCACATGAATCATCATACGGTCAGCCGTCGAAAGATCCATGCAGTCGCCGATATTTTTGCCGTTGTTCACCACATTGTAATGGGTGAGCATAACACCCTTGGGGAAGCCTGTGGTTCCCGACGTATACTGCATGTTGCAGACATCGTGCCTGTTGGTGGAAAGCGCGCGGCGGTAAACCTCCTCAATGGGGACTCTGCCGGCCATGGCTATGGCGTCGTCCCAGGTCAGGCAGCCCTTTTGCCTTGAATCCACAGTGACAATGTTGCGCAGGAAAGGCAGCCTTTTCAAATGCAGCGGCTTTCCGGCTTCAGCGGTTTCCAGCTCGGGACAGAGTTCCTTGATAATACCGACATAGTCCGAGTCCTTGAAACCGTCGATCAATACAAGGGTATGCGTATCTGACTGGCGCAGCAGGTATTCCGCTTCATAAATCTTATAGGCGGTATTTACGGTTACAAGTACGGCGCCTATTTTTGTCGCTGCCCAGAAGGTAATGTACCACTGGGGAACATTGGTCGCCCACACGGCAACATGGTCACCCTGCCTGACGCCCATTGCAATCAGTGACCGTGCAAATGTATCCACGTCATCCCTGAACTCGGAATAGGTTCTGGTATAATCCATGGTGGTATAACGGAATGCATATTGGTCCGGGAACTCATCGACTACGCGGTCAAGCACCTGAGAGAAGGTAAGGTCAATCAGCGCATCTTTCTCCCAGATATATTTTCCGGTTTTTGCATTATTGTCGAAAAGGTGGCCCTTCATCGCACTTTTTTCAGTATAGCGGCTCATATAGTTTGCAAAATTCGGAAAAACAACACCCGCATCATCCAGGTCGGCTGCCCAACGCTTGACCCATTCCAGAGAGACATAGCCGTCGTAATTTATGGAGCGCAGCGCCCGCATCATGTCGTCAATGGGCAGATCTCCCTCTCCCATCATTCGATACCGGATGATACCGTTATCCACGACCGAATCCTTGATATGTACATATTTGATATAGGCACCCAGGTTCTGTACCGTTTTTCCGGGCTTCTCACCTGCAAACCGGTAGGGGTGGTGCATATCCCACAGGGCAGCTACCGCATCACTTCCCAGATGGTCAAGAAGCTTGCACAGGCGGGCCGTGTCAGAGTAGACGCCATTGGTTTCCACCAGCAAGGTGACGCCCTTTTCTTCCGCAAGGGGAATAAGACGCTGCAGTGCTGCAGCCACAACCGCATCATCCACCTCTCCGCCGGGCTGGGGCTCAAGGTCGGCAAGAATGCGGACATAGGGAGTGCCAAGCCTGGAGGCCAGCAGAATATAGTGCACGATTTCTTCATGGTTTCTGTCAGCATTTTCAGCAAATTTCAAACAGCATCCGGAAGAAAGGCAAGGGATTTTCAGCCGCAATTCGTTAAGCTTCTTTACGGTCTGGGGCAGCTGGGATTCGGTAAATGGCTGTGCCTGGACCGCAAATATTTCATTGCCCAGCCCACGGATCTCAATTCCGTCAAAGCCAAGGTCCTTGGCCATGGAATAGATGTCGGGCCAGCTGAAGTCGGGACAGCCGAGGGTTGAAAATGCAAGTTTCATTCTAATTCGCCTCCTAAATCTCCGGGTCCGTTGATAAGTCCGGCCCGTTTATTCTTCTATCACCAGGAAATAAAAAAAGCCTTCCTCCCTTGGCATCTCTGCCAGAGACGAAAGCTTTCAACTTCCGCGGTACCACTCTTATTGGTATAATCATACCCCACTTTGCAGCATCCGGCCAAAACGGCCAATGCCCTCTCACGATAACGGCGAGAAACCCGTTCACACTTACTCGCGACAGTAACCACAAGGGCTGCGGCGCTTTCAGCTGACCGCTCCAGGGTGAGTTCACCATTTGCCCCGTGTACTGTCTTTCAGCAACCAACAGCTCTCTGCGACACAATCCGGCAACGTGTTTTCCCTATCAACGCATTTAACTGATTTTTTAAGTATGCTATCAAATTTAGCTATACTTGTCAAGTGCCCATTGGGGACAGTTCTTTTCTTTAAAGCTTTTTTCTACATATCTTAAAATGTTTTTAATCCGATTTGTGTTATTTCCCTGATAGCCTTACTGAAATAAATTTTTGATCTAGCTGATTTATGATCCTGGTTCGAAATAGCGAAAACACAAATAAGCCTCAACAGTTACTTTGCAAGGCTTTAAAATGGAGTGCCGCCTTATTTTCTTTATGCAGCCTGGACTATAGTTTTAAAGGCATTCCGGTATCGCTCCTGTTCTTTAAAAAGCCTGTATCCTTCATTTACCAACCTTGATACCCCAGATAACGACATATTGCCTATATATTCGCATATATTCCCATAGGTGTATCCGCAAAGAGTCCGCATTATATACGTAGCAAAGGCCCTGAATTCTCCAGCATCTCTGCTATACTTTGCTTTTAACGTCTCCGGTTCCCTTTCCCCCAATATTTCACTTACCTTCTTTACTAATTCTCCAGGTATCATATCCCTTATAATTTGTTTTTTCTCACTTTTATAGATATTTTCAGTATAGGCTGCAATCATATTCTCATCCATTTCTTTTGCTATTCCGGTATCTTTCATAGATAATACGAAAAGCCTGTATTTCTGCCTCGCTGTCTTTAGAGCATTACTAAAGAAGTTCAGGATATATTCACTATCTATAAGCCCTGTGACATCTTCCCTCTGGCCTGTATATATCCCGTAAGAAGAGTATTTATATAGTTCTTCCCGTCCTTCGAATCCAGGTAGGTCTTTCGCGTTATTGTGAATGTATGCGGATAACGTGAGACTGTAAGTGTCATTGTCCACTATTATACTGCCGAAGCGTCCCTGGAATAAGTGACCATGCCGCTTACAGCGCCTGTTGAAATAGGATACATAAGCTGTGTTTAGATGACGCATATAAGTCGATATGTCAAAACCGCACGGATCTATGTAAATATGGACATGATTATCCATAAGGCAATATGCATATATTTTGCAGTGGCATTTTTCGCAGTATTTTTTCAGCAACGTCAGATAATAATCTTTATCTTCATCACAAAGAAACAGATCCCTTTCACTGATACTCCTGCACATCACATGATATAAGGCATTTTCCGACTTTTTTCTTGCTGCTCTTGGCATAAAAATCACTCCTTTGTAAATATACTACCATAAAAGGTGATTTTTGTAAAGAACAAATGTTCGCAAAAAAAAGAACCGTCCCCCCTTCCCGCCGCCCCATTCACCATTCGCTTCCTATAGTGGATGAATATACAATTTGACGCAACTTTCATCTAATGTTAACATAACAACGTTATAGTATTCACAAAGAAAGGAATCGAGGTGGTTTATGAAAAGAATTATTTTTATTTTGGCATTGGTCATGCTCATGGTAAGCTCCATCGCAGCAGGAACGCTTGCTATGTATGCTACGTCCGTCGATGATCTGGCGGAAGGCAGCGTAACTGCAAAAGAATTTGTTTTTGTTGGCGAGGGCACGGACTCTTTCCGGCAGGGAATAAAAATAGCGCCTTCAGAGACCGTCCAATGGCAGTTTAAAGTGAAAAATCATGACAACCAGGTGATCACTGAAACCGATTTATACTATAAGCTTACTTTTAACGTACTGGCTTCGGCCGGTAAAAACGCAATACAGCCATTGATTGTTACCGTCAAGGATTCCGGCGGCAATGTCCTTAACAGCGTTACCGGTGTAGGCACCTTTGATGTAACCGGAGAGTTCCCTCTTTCTGAAGCAGGGCAGGAAAAGGACTACATCGTTGAAATCCATTGGCCTGCCAATGGAAATGCCGATATCAACTATGCCGGCAGTAATTACGGGACCACCGTAAACGTGGATGCCGCCGCCTCGCAGCTTCCTTTCGGCAGTGACCCCGGCACGGAAGAGCCCCCGGAAGAGAAAGACATCGCCGTACGCTATGAAACAACGGTTCCATGGCAAAATGGGCAAAGCGGAATTTACGAATACCAGTATAGGGTGACCATTACCAACAATTCCGACAGCGCCATTGAGGCCTGGAACATCGCCTTTTCCCTTCCGACGGACAGGCTGACCGGTGTCTGGAGCAATGCAAAGCTTGTGTCCGGGTTACCCGACGGACACTATAAATTTGTCAACCCGGGGTATAATAATCAGTCAACCGACAATATTCTACCCGGAAAAAGCGTATCCTTTACCGGCCCGGCCCGTGGAAGAGGAACCGAGCCCCTTCAGAATATCCTTGTGGGAGGCAGCAATATGAATGACAGCGACAGAATCGATCTGACATGTGAATTCGGTAAGGCTTCAGTGAACTGACCCGGTTCTTTCCCGGATTCACCCGATAGAAAAGGGGGTTGAACGATGAAGAAAAAAATTATACTGATCCTGGCTCTGCTCTGTGCAGTATTTGCTTCATTGACCGTAGACACGCTTTCAAGCTATACGTCTGCGTCCAGCTCCAGCGTCAGTATAAGCCCGGATCTCGACAAGCTGCACGAGCAGGCCGGACTCCGGCAGGCACAGGAAGAGATGGCCGCTACACAGGCGCCACCCGCCAATGAAATGAATGGGCAGGAATAGGAAGAAATTTGGTTATATGGCTACACCCTCGGAAGGCCGGGGTTTAGTTACAGGCAAAATAGAACAAATTTAAGAGATGGGAGAATATGGTATGAAAAAAGCACTACTCGGTTTTGCACTTGTTTTACTCTTGACAACCTCAGTGATTGCAGGAACATTGGCAATGTATACCACGTCAATCGACAACCTGGCTGAGGGCAGCGTAGTTGCCAAGGAATTCATCCTTACCGAGGGAGGCACCGATACCTTTACAAAGAACGTAAAGATCGCTCCCAATGAAACGGTAAACTGGCAGTTCAGCGTAAAGAATTACAACGGCTCTGTCATAAGCGAGACCGCCATGAATCTGGATTTTGATGTCGACGTTGCCGCCGCAGAGGGCAAAAATGTCATCACACCGCTTGCGGTTACCGTCAAGGATTCAAATGGCAATACCGTTGGAACTGTAACAGCAAGCGGCAAAATTGAATTTACAAACGAATTCGGTTTGTCTGCAACTGGACAGGAGAAGGTTTATACGGTGTCTGTCAACTGGCCCGGTAACAGCGCATCTGACATAAACTATGCCGGAGCAGGTTACGGAACGGCTGTCAAAGTATCCGTAACAGGCACCCAGAAGTAAAATAATGCAAATTAAATTTTTTCGCTGCAGTATTTGCTGGAAAAGCTGATCCGCTCAGGATCAGCTTTTTTTTTGCCGGATTGAGGCATACTATGAATAACCAAAATAAAACTTCGAAAAAAAAGCAGGAAGGCGGGATCATGCAAGAAGGAAAGCATACGACGCAGGAACAAATTGATGAAATGCGCAAGGAGATCCTCCGGGAGAAGCAGAAAAGCTCAGAAGGCCATACACCGGAGCACAGCGTCAAACGAAGCTATAGAAGAAGCTATAGAAAAAGAAAGCGGACTGTAAAAGTTATAGGGCAGATTGCATTCCTGTCTGCCGTGCTGCTGCTTTCGGCGGCTATTGTATCCATCCAGATAGCCAGGAGCAGAGGCGATATCCCCCATATTTTGGGCTTCCAGTTGTATGTAATCGAATCCGGCAGTATGGAACCTACTCTCGGCATTGGCACGGTAATTTTGTGCCGAAGACCGAAAAACGCGGGAAACCTTGCTGAAAACGACATCGTCACCTTTAAATCTTTGTCCGGACCCATCGTTACCCACAGAATCGTTGGCGTCGTCACCGTTGAAGATGGCAAAACCGCATTCCGCACCAAAGGAGACAATCCCCGCAATTCCACCGACCGGGAGCTGCTCACTCCCGACAGGGTGCTGGGTGTGTTTGTAGCAAAAATACCTTTAACATAGCGCGTGCCGTGGAGGAGAGGTAGATATGAACAATCATTCGAAAGGGAGTGCCGGTGCAGCCCCTGCTGAAAATATCGCTTTCTTAAAAAATGTTTCATCCGGCGAACACTTTTCCAGTGAAGACCAGGAACCCCGGCGTGTGCTGTCGGACATCAATCTGCTGATAAAAAGGACGGAAGCGTGGGGGATAAACGCACGCTCCCTTTTTGAAATCAAGCTGCTGCTGGAAATCATTGCAAATATCAAACCCTACGTCGGTGGAAAATGCGTTCTGGCGGAGCGCGGCATGCCGCGGCACAAAAGAACCATCCTGCAGCATGTATTTTATATAGGAAATTCCGATATGCTTTACAATAATATGAATGTCCTGGAATACCTGACGTTTGCCATGGCCAGGCTGAATATCCGCCACGTTGAGCTTCAGGAACAACTTCTGGATTTTATTGTTGATATCGGCTTGAGCAGCCTTTTGCTGACACCGGTCAGAATGCTGACAAAAGAGGAAAAGGCAGTGGTTACGCTGATCGTTGCCGCTTACTCGGACAGCTTGATCACAGTGTTTAATCTTCCCGAACAGGAATTTGACGGGACTCTCATGGGAGCAATTGCCAAAATATCAGGCTTTATGCGGGATAGAGGCAAAACCCTGGTTGTCGGAACACAAAATTGCCTTCTGATTGAAAAAGCATGCAGCCATACCGCTTTTATTGCAGACGGAAAACTCATCTACCAGGGTACTGTTGAAGATCTCCGCTTTACCTTCGATAAAGTCGTGATTATGCTGAGGGATAAAGACATATACTATTTGATGGACAGGCTTGCCCTTTTGCTGCCCGAATACAAGCTCTCCGTAAGAGACGGCAGCTTGCTGGTCAGCAGCCATGGAAACGAAGCTGACAGCCCTGGTTATTTATACAGGAAAATCGTTGAAGCAGGTATTGTCCCCGAACATATGGAAATAAACCCCAAGACAGTATGCAACGGGTATGAGGAGCTTATCCTGCAATATGATTTACAAAACAAGCTACTTTAAAAAGGAACTCCGTCAGATCTATACGGAAAACAGGACCAGTACAAACAGGAAATCAGCCTTTGCAGTTTTTCTGGGGCTTTTTTCCTTCGCGCTTTATTTTGTATTTCAAACACTGCAAAAAAGCGTGCTTTCCGAAGCAGCCCCACAGATCATGCAGCCCAGCTTTTTTTCAACAGTATATATTTATATTCATGTAGCCTATGTGCTGAATACGGCTTATTTCATTTACTATTACGACTACCTTTTCTTCTCCGAAATAAGAAAAAATTCGTGGTATTTGCTAGTCCAAATGGGATATCGCCCGGTAAAGATGATTTTCTCCAAACTTGTAGCGCTTTTGTATTCGCTTTTTATCATCTATACCATTGGCTTTGTTTTTACGGTATTCCTCACCGTTTTCCTCAAATATCCCTTTATATACGCTTATATGCCAGCCCTATATTTTGCCGGATTTATAGACCTTGTCCTCATAAGCATTCTCTGCTTGACGCTGTCCCTTTATGTAAAAACCATTATCAACGCCCGTTATCTTGCTTTTTTATCCGCAGTCCTCATTATCGTGCTTAAAGCAGTGCTGGGATATTATGCGCTTTTATCCAACCGCGTTGCCATGCAGAATTTCTACAACCTTTTTGACTTCAGCCGTTCCTTGTTTTTGCCTGCCGCTATGGCAATGATTGCTATATGCGGTCTGATATGCATCTATGGCGCCCGGAATGTGGCAAGATACTATACCCTTCCCATCAATGATTATCCTCTGCCTTCCAATACCGAAGTCGTATATGTGGATTCAAGGACAGGCAAAAGAAAAGCCGCCGTCAACAGCGAAAAAAAAGCGCGGTACGGCAAAATCATCGACCTGTCGTTAACCGTCTTCCTGGTTATTTTCATTTGCGCCACGCTTGCTTTTAACATCATGGTCATTTTGATTAATGCATCAAGGCCCGGCAGTGAGGTGACAATACGCGGGGTAATCCCTTATGTCTTCAAATCCGATACCATGGAACCGGCCATCATGCTGAATGATCTTGCCTATTTTAAAAAGGTCGACAGCCAATTCCCGATCGAAACAGGTCAAATCATTCTTTTTAAGAGTGATAACGTCATCTATGTGGAGAGAGTGATTGAAAAGAAAGGAAATGAAATTATCGCAGATATTGACAACTATCCGCCCCTGTCCCGGCCTGGAGCCATGCTGAAAACTGCCGTCCGCGAAGACATACTTGGCGTCTATACCGGTAGAAGCCGATGGCTGGGCGCATTGATTCTTTTCGCCAATACCATCGTAGGGAGGCTGCTCTTTTTACTGGCACCCGCTGTTTTACTATTTTATCACAGACAGATCATGCATATTTTCCGGAGGAAAAAATAGACGGTTTACTGCTTTTCTGCTCCTTTTATCCATAAAATGTCCATTGCGGGTGAGCTATCAATGCTCTCTCAGTTTTCGGATATTTCTGATTTTTCCAGCCAGGCTTTGTCCAACAGCCTCGGGAAAAAGCGATGAATCCAAATTGCAAATGGCAAATGGGGACAGTTCTTCATTATTCTAACTCAACTTTCCTGTCTTGGTTTTCAGAGAAAAAACAAGATGACTGCGCTCCGCTAGTAATTATATTTAAGTCTGATTGTATTATTCCGAGGAGCCTTGGCGACATGGGAATCTCAAAGGAGGAAAAGTCGAGTTCAAGAGTTCAATAATTAATAATAAAAAAGAACTGTCCCCATTTGCATTATGGTTGCATTACAATAAACGGAATCTGCTGTAACAATCGTTCGATTTACTACATAATCTATAATATACCCGACTGGTAAAAGCAAACTGTTGGAAAGCCAATATGCTTACAGTCTATTTGCCTTATGCGGATTATAAAGGCTTGCATCAGAAATACTGGTATGGAGGTATATTTATGACACCACCTTTAATCAGCTATTCCACCTTTCACAGAATGGGATTGACCGTCAGAAACCTGAATTCGCTTTTAAAAACAACCGATGATTTTGAGCTCCATATCATCGACAATAATTCACAGGATAACACCTGGGATTTTATCCAGAGCTTACAGGACAGCCGTATCAAGTCCAAAACCCGGTTCCCCGTGAATACCGGACCGATTTATCCGATGAATTTCACGCTGACACGTAGAAGGCCGGACCAGTATTTCATTGTTGTTGAAAGCGATGTCTATTTTTACGCCCCCGACTGGATAACCCGTTTTATGAAAATCTTTCAGACCTTCCCGGAGGTCGGACTCCTGGGAGTGCCCAGGCCTAATCCGCTTCCTGCCTATCAGCCGGCGGTAGCCCCAAAGGAGAAAAACGGCGTAAGGTATCTGCAGTTAATGAAGAGTGAAGTCGGCACAATCGCGGATTTCGTCCCCGGGCACTGCCAGTGCCTGAGGCCGGAACTGATCAACCTGATTGGCTACTGGTGCGAAGAAAACGGTTACGGCGATGCAGAACTGTCAATCAGAGTGAATAAATACACTCCCTATAAAGCAGGATTTACTACCGATATTCCCATTGATTTGGCGCAAACCATTCCCTGCCATGCGTGCGAAGGCAGCAACTGGTGCAAGCTTGACAGGAAAAGCAAAACCTGCTTTGACATCAGGAACAGCAAATATAAAAACGTATCCTTTTCCCAGACATATAGGTGGAAATATCTAGAATACTTCAACGAGCTGAACCAGGGCAAGAGGACGGTTTATTGCGCATCCATCCATGATCCCGCATCCTATAAAACCCATTTTTACCATATGGATTGGGCGCTGGAAAATTTCAACTTTTATGTGACAAATGCAAATTAACATTCCCATTGCAAACCGCATACTATAGACTATTGGGCCGGTGATGGGCAGGACCTTGGAAAGCATAAGCGCCTTGACAGCCGGGAAACAATTACAGGCCACAGCGAATATGTAAAAGGAATCGAGGGATAAAATTTGGAAATAAATGATATATCTCATGGAAAGCTGGCAATTCTCGATGATTATTTTCCAAATCTGAGGACAGGTTTCAGAATCTCCGAATTCAATTATTATCTGGGGAAGTATCCCGGCTGTGAGGTTTACTCCACCAGATACGATATGCACCACAGTGAATATGAGACCGTTTATCCGCAATTCAAGGGCAGGGTTAAACCCTTTACAGTGTTTGACTGGACCGGCAAATCTTACTCCTTGTACTATACGGTTTTTCTAAGCAATGCATTCAGTTTTTACTTCGTCTATGAACTGGCAAAAACACCGTTCATATTTGAACTATATCCCGGCGGGGGATACTGGATAAACGACGCCGAAATTGATACAAGACTGATAAAAGTCCTTCAATCCCCTCTCCTGAAAAAAGTTATTGTCACTCAGAAAATGACCTATGATTATATCACCAGCCGCGGCTTTGTCACTCCGGACAAAATTGTATATATTTACGGCATGGTAACGCACCCACAGTATTTCCACACTGCCTTACCCAAAAAGCTTTATGGAAAAGACAAAAATACCTTCGATATATGCTTTGTTGCCCATAAATATATGCCTCTGGGGCTTGACAAAGGCTATCACATTTTTATCGACGTGTGCAAAAAACTTCTGGATGCTGCTCCTGACATCATGTTCCATGTGGTGGGCAACTTTGACAGGTATGAAATCGATACCGGCGCCCTCGGTGCCAGGATAACCTTTCATGGTCTTCGGGATCACAGTTTTTTCCCTGAATTCTATGCGGGAATGGACATTATCCTTTCCCCAAATGTCCCTTTCCTCCTGATACCGGGCAAAAGCTACGACGGCTTTCCTACAGGCTGCTGTATCGATGCGGGCTTACACAATGTCGCCGTGTTTTGCACCGACCCGCTGAACCAGAATGCCCATTTCCAGCATAAAAAGGATATTTTTATTATTCCTGCCGATGTGGGTAGTATTGCCGAAAGCATTCTTGAATATTATCGTAGCCCGGAAAAGTTATACACACTGTCGGCATGCGGTCAGGAAAAATTCAAGGAGGTTTTCAATTTCGAAAAACAGATGGGAGAAAGGGCTGCTGTTCTGGAACAATACATGTAACCGGCACCGGCAATCCTTCCAACCGCCTCCTGTTTCCCATGCAGTTTGCCTTGCGGTCATATTGCAGGCCGCGCACAAGGTATGCAGTTATTTCTCCGGCATCATTTACCCATGGCATCATTGGCGAACTCCTTTATCGGCATTCCACACTGCAATACGGATTTTCACGTTCCTATCTTGCACATCCGCAATCAGGCGTCAAACTGTTCTCTCAGCACGGCGATGGTATCCGCACGATGCAATTGCCAGCCGCCGATATAATAGGCAAGCCCTACGGAAAATAAAATCACTGCCTCAAACAAGCCGATCTGCAATAACTGCATCTGCCCGAGGAATAAAGCCGGTGTAATGAAACTGGCGTTTAGTGCCAGAGCTACCAGCGGAATATTGATCAGCAGGCTGAACAAAACAGGATAAAGTCCAAAAAATACAGCCTCCCAGATCAGCATTTTTCTTATGCCTTTGGGTGAAAGCCCGACCGACTTCAAGATAGCAATTTCCCTGTACCGCTGATACAAATGGCCTAAAATATTCGCAAACACATTTACGATGCCGATTAAAGCAAGAAGACCCGCCAGGCACCCGATGACCGCTTTTGCGGCAAAACGGATGTTATCGTTTTTTTCCTGGGTTTGCAATTTGTCCTCAATCGTATAGTTTTCATCCGGCAACCACCTGGAACATAGATCCTTTAAGTTTTGCGCAATAGCCGGGATTTTCTCCTCCGACGCCGCAAGGATATTAATATAGATATCCTTTGCAGAAGTAGTACCTTGTTCGCCTGACAAATTGCCGGCAACGGAAAGATAAGTGCGTTGGGGAATAATCTGCACCAGCGAAAAGTTGGGAAACTCTTCCCCGATCCCGGGCAATTTGTCTGTGCTGAAAACAGCCTCGAGGATAAACTTTCCATCATTCTCCGCCGCTCCCGGAGTATTTTCATAAAAGCTCATCCGCTCATTGTTTTGAAGCTTCAGAAAGGGGATCATCCGCTTGTTGCGCCTATCGCTGTTTACATTATCCCATATCGTGTTTACGACAATAGCCCCGGGGTTGTCCCTGGCATGGAACAGTGAAGCATCCGCCCCGATAGTTCTGCAATACTCGTTAAAGCTCTCATCGTCCAATGCAATGATGGGAGCTTCTAAGAAAAAGCTCGCGCCATCCCCTGCCGCTACCGGACCTTCCTCGCCGGAAAGCCGCTCTAACCCTCCGATCCCTGCCAGCTCGTCACTTTGCATCCCCTTCGTGACAGCTGCCAGCGCAGCAGCCTTGTTGTACAAGATGACTTTCTCTATGCCGGATACTCTTTTCAGCTCGGTTAAAAGACCGGAGTCCGGCCTGTCTTGGTTTTCTATGGTTATCATCAAATCCCATGCGTCCTGGTACCTTTCAAAAAAAGTAATCTGATTGCTTATGCGTGAAATGGCCTCCATGTTCATAAAACCGCTGAAAAGCAAAAAAGAAAGGGTTAAGGAAACCGTAGACGTCCGGAAGGATTTCCTGCGTCCATAGAGGGACTTTTTTGCAAGCTCTCCCTCAATTCCCGTAATACGTGTCAGCAAAGGATATTTGTGTCCCTTTGTGATGGGTGGTGCCGTACCGCGCCGGATAGCGTCCAGGGGATTCATTTTCTTTATCTGCCTTGCGGGGATCATAGCCGACAGCCAGATCGTCAGTGCCGAAGCAAAAAAAGCAGGCAGCACTAACGGCAGCCCATACTGAAAAAATACCTCGTTCACACCGATGGAACGGATAATGCTGTTGATGAAGCGGTTAAAAACCCAGCATAAACCCCACCCGCAGACAATCCCCAAGGGCAGCGGAAAAACGGACAGCAGGAACGCTTCATACAGCAAAGCACGTTTTATCTGCCTGGGCGAAGCTCCGATGCTCTGGAGGATCCCCAGCTGATGCAGCCGTGAAGCAACCGATACGGCAAACGCATTATGAATGATCAATACCAATACGCTGCAGGCGATCAGCATGGTAACCAGATATATCACAGGCACCAATGGAATATCTTCCGGATGACCGGGATTAAAAATAAAGTACCTGGAAAGCAGCGACGTATGATATTGGATCGAAGAATTTTCCTTCCGGTCCGTCGATATCCCCACGGATCGGGCAATCTGCGGCAGATCGGAATAAATGGCCCGCGGATTGTGAAAAAGGATCTCCACAGTCTTTTCACTATTTTCTTCCGAAACGATGGTAACCTTTTCAACATTCGGATGATTTGCAACATAGCCGAAGGAAGCTTCAGAAATAGCACCGGTCAATTTCCCATGCCAGTCGCCCTCCTTGTCCCGGATCTCCTGCATATCACTGACCCATATGTTGTAGAAGACGCCGCAAGTTAAGGATATCAAGGCGGTAGCTATAAAAATTGCCAATAGGATGGTGATACTGGTATGCTTGTTCTGTTTTATATAATTCAGGGTATATTCCTTCACGATGTCCATCATTTCACCATCCTGTCCGAAAGGATTCTCCCATCCTCGATGGCGATAATGCGGTCCGCCTCCAGTGCAATCTGTTCGTCATGGGTGATCAGCAGGGTTGTCTGGTTGAAGTTCCTGTTGGAGAGTTTAATCATTTCGACAACCTCCATGGAGTTTTTCCGGTCCAGGTTGCCTGTCGGTTCATCCGCCAGTAAAATGGCGGGACGGTAGATAAGTGATCTTGCAATGGCGGCTCTTTGCTGCTGTCCTCCGGATAGTTGTCCCGGGAAGTGGGAAAGCCTGTCCGAAAGCCCGAGGGATTTTACGACCGCCTCGAAGTATTGCCGGTCAGGCTTGCGCTTATCCAGCAAAACAGGCAACAGTATATTTTTTTGAACATCCAGGGTGGGAATCAGATTATTAAACTGATAAACAAGCCCGACCTTCCGGCGTCTGAAAACAGCCATCTCCTCAGGCTTCAAGGCCGCAATATCCGTCCCTTCGATAAGGATTTGCCCATCCGTCGGCCGGTCGATTCCGCCAAGCAGATGCAAAAGCGTGCTCTTTCCGCTTCCGGACGCACCGACAATGACTACAAATTCGCCCCTGCCTACCGACAGATTGACACGGTTCAGCGCTGTTACCATTGTCTGCCCCTTACCGTAGGTTTTCGTTACATTCACACATTTCAGGATTTCCATTTCCATGCCCCCTCTGGAAGACATCTTAACACTCCCAAATGACATTACGGTGACATTTTTTTGCAGACACCCCTATTATCTATCTTTTATAAAACTTGACGCTAAATTCCGCGCCACCCTCTACAGCGTTTGCAGCATGAATGATGCCATTTTGTTTTTCAACGATGGCTTTGGCAAAGGACAGCCCGATGCCAATGCTGTCCTTACGGGCGTTTTTCCCTTTGTAAAACCGCTGGAACAGGTGTGGAAGGTCTTCCCGTAAAAAGCCGCTTCCGTTATCTTTTATGTCAATTTCCGTATACAGCGGATTTTCCCGCCAGCTTATGGAAATGGCACCTCCTTCTCCCGTGTGCTCCAGACAATTTTTTAAGATGTTGGAAAATGCTTCCGCACTCCAATGCATGTCCCCGGTAAACTCCGCCGTTTTTTCCGGATCATTTTCCGGATAGTTCAACACAATGTTTTTCCGGTGAAGGATATCTTCCATCGGCTCCAATGCCTTAATAAACATCACCTGCACATCTACCGGCTCTTCCTTCAGTTCCAGCGTTCCCGCATCCAATTGCGACAGGGTTAGAAGCGTGGATATAAGCCGTTCCATATGTGCCAGTTGCCGGTCAATCCGTTCTATGTAACCGGCCTTGTCGACTTCACAGTTTTCTGACAGCAATTGCATCATCAACGACATGGAGGTGATGGGCGTTTTCAATTGGTGGGCAATATCCGCCAGATTCCCGGCCAGAGCCTGCCTTCCTTTTAATGCCTGCTCTCTTGTCTGGCGCAGCTCCGTAACAATTTTGGACAGTTCGTCCTCCAGGTGGGAAAAATCATCTTCCCCCACCTTCCTCACTATGCTCTCCCGGCCTGTATTTACCTGCTTCAGGTAATCTGCAATGTCATTTATCCTGTCCGAATTCCGTCTGCGGACGGAATACAACAGCCAGAAGATGGTTACGGCCAGAAGAAAAAGCAGGATCGCCGACGCCGCTATTGCAAAGAACAGGTTCCTGTGCCAGAAGACCTCAGGGTAATACCCATACTGAAGCAGCAATTTCTCTCCCTGCGGTATATTTTCAACACTCCCGCCCTTTAAAGCTTCCATCAGTGCTTCCGTCATCCGGGGATAATCCTCCGTCATCTGTCCTGCCAGCATTGCCATCTGACGGTATTCCTGAAGGGCAAGGACCTTTGTTATGCCTGAACCGGCCGCAACACTCAGTGCGATACAGCAGACAACGGTCCATACGATTCTGCCTTTTACCTGTTTCAGACTCATTTATAATCCTCCATGCGGTAACCGATCCCTCTGAATGTTTTGATGCAGGACGGGTTGTTTAGCTTTTCACGCAATCTTTTCATTGTTACTGTAAGCGTATTGTCATTCACAAAATTCCCGTTGGAATCCCAGCTCTTCTCCAGCAATTGTGTTCTTGTCAATATCTGGTTCTTGTTTTCCATGAGGAATAAGAGCAGCCGGTATTCGCCCGCCGTCAGGAATAGCTCTTCTCCGTCGCAGGTTACTTTTGTCTTCTCCCTGTCAAGGAGGATGCTGCCGCAGGACAGAAGCTGATTGGAGCTGCCTTTTACTCTCCTGAGCACCGCATTAATCCGTGACAGCAGCACAGATAACTGGAAAGGCTTTGTTATAAAATCATCCGCCCCAAGATCAAAGCCGTGTACAATATCCTTTTCGCTGTCACGTACCGTCAAGAAAATCACCGGCGCTTCACAACCGGCCCTGATCCATCTGCAAAGCTCTTCGCCGCTGCCGTCAGGCAGGTTCCAATCCAGCAGTATAATGGAAATGGCATTGGAAACGAGCTTATGTTTCGCCTCGCAAACGCAATCCGCCAGTATGACTTGAAAACCATTCCTCTCCAGAAAGGTTTTTATGCCAAAGGCAATGGTTTCATCATCTTCAATTACCAATACGTTTTTTGCATCATTCATATGAAGTACTTCCTTCAAACACAAACAAAACAAATACAGGGGACAGTTCTTCTTTATCTTCTCTCACAAGCAAGTACACAGGGACAGTTCTTTTATATTTACGTTCAACAAATAATGGGGACGCTTCTTCTATATTTATCTGCAATGACAACATTTTACGGGCACCATATTAATAAATACACGGAGATGGTTCTCCCTGGCACATTTGTCGAGCTGTCTCATTTTGTAAAATGAGAAGAACTGTCCCCTATCGTTTGCCTGCAATGACAACAGTTTACGGGCGCTATATTAATAAATTTACGGAGATGGTTCTCCCTAGCACATTTGTCGAGTTGTCTCATTTTGTAAAAAGAGAAGAACTGTCCCCTATCGTTCCTATCGTTTGCCCTCCCTGACACATTTGTCGAGTCGTCTCATTTTGTAAAAAGAGAAGAACTGTCCCCTATCCCTCGTTCGGAAAGAGAAGAACTGTCCCCTGTCCCTATCCCCTCTGCCCCTATTTCAAGTTTTTCAAATATTCCCCCATCATCTTGCCTGCAATCGGTGCCGCCACTGAGCCGCCGGAACGCCCTTCATATTCCAGCAACACTGCAATGGCAATAACCGGGTCCTCGACGGGGGCATATCCGATAAACCATGCGTGCGCCTTGTTCTTTTCCTTCGCCGAGAGTTCATTTTCAGCAGTCCCGGTTTTGCCGGCTACCTTGACTCCCTTTACGGCTGCGTTTTTTCCTGTTCCCTTTTCTACCACCTGCTGCATCATCCGTCCGACAGCTTCCGCCGTTTCCTCTTCCATTACCCTGGAAAGCTCTGCCGGTTTATTCTCCCTGATAACGGTCCCTTTTAATGAGGCCACTTTGCTGACAAGCATCGGTTCCATCATGATGCCCTTATTGGCAATGGCAGATGCAATCAACGCCATCTGAAGGGGGCTGACCAGCAGCTTTCCCTGCCCTATTCCGACTGCCGCCATATCCGTTTTCCCCATTTGGTCGTAAGAAAACAGGCTTTTAGCCAGCGGTATGTCAAAGGGTATTTCCCTGTTTAAGCCCATTCTGCTTGCCATGTCCCGCAGCTTATTCTCTCCCAGTTTGACTCCCAACTGGGAATAGACGACGTTACTTGATAGTGTCAGAGCATCCGCCAAGCCGATCTTTCCATGGGCCTGTTCATTATCGTTGGAAAACACCTTGCCGTCGATGACAACCTTGCCTTTATCCTCAAATATTTCATCCGCCAGCCCATTTTCAACGGCAAGGGCGGCCGTGGCCACCTTATATGTCGATCCCGGCGCATAGAGGCCCCGGGTAGCCCTCGGCAGAAAAGGGCTGTCCTCCGATTCCGCCATATCCTGCCAATGGGTTTCCAGGCTTTTTTCATCCGGATTGTAATCGGGTTTGCTGACCAGCGCCAGGACCTCACCTGTTTTGGGGTTGATGGCCGCAATCGCTCCTTTTTTCTCTTTCAACAGGTTTTCTCCATATTGCTGCAGGTTATGGTCAAGCGTCGTGTAAAGGTTGTTGCCGCTTTTCATCCCATCTCCGGAAATGTTGAAAACATTCAGCACCTTGCTGTACTCATCCGTTCCAAGAAGATAGCTGTTGTATGTCAGTTCCAGCAGCGATCTGCCGTACACCCTGGAATTATACCCGATGACCTGGCTATAGACATTTCCATAAGGATACACTCTCTCCTGGCGTTCATTCTTGATTTCGCTTTTGGCCAGGACAATCCCGTTCCTGTCGAAAATTGAGCCGCGCAGCACCTTTTCTTCCTCGAGCTGCTGCCTTCGGTTATAGGAACTCAAAACATATTTCGGTCCCCTGAACAGACCGAAGTAGGTGAGGTATCCCATCAGTACAAAAAAAAGAAGGCAGATGGAAATCAATACTTTAATGATTTTTCTGTTCTCAGACGTCAATTTCATTCTCCTCTCCGCCCGGCCGGATTTCAGGCAAGCCCGGCTTCATGCCGGAGACCGCCTGCAGGATGCCCAGTGCAATAAAGCTTGATACCAGCGAGCTGCCTCCGTAGCTCATAAAGGGAAGCGTTATACCGGTAAGCGGAATCAATTTGATCACACCGCCGATAATGATAAAGGTCTGAATGCCGAACATAACCGATATGCCCAGCGACAGGGCCTTATAAAACCGATCCTTCAGCGTGAGTACGATTTTCACACCCCGGTAAAACAGGATAAAATACAATAAGATTACTGCAATTCCGCTCATAATGCCCATCTCTTCGCAGATCGCAGAAAAAATAAAATCCGTGTTTACCGCCGGAATCAGATCCGGTCTTCCCGAACCGATCCCCGTACCGAGAAAGCTGCCGGAGCCGATGGCAAACAACGACTGGAGGAGCTGGTATCCCTTGCCCGAAGCATCCGACCATGGATCAATCCACATATTCACCCTGACCCTGATATGATAGATGAAAAAATAGCCGACGAAAGCCACCGGAAGGGTGCAGGCCATATTTCCAAAGAGAAATAACCGGCTGCCGCCAAAAACATAAAGCATAATGAGGTAGAGAATAAAAAACAATGCGATCGTCCCCCAGTCACGCTGAAGAATCATCAGCAGCACATTGAGGAATGTCACCGCCATCAGCAGGATTCTATTCTGGGTTTCCCGTTTCAGCCATTTCAGTTGCGTTATTTCAATGATTCCCGTGTCTTTTTCCTTAAAAAAACAAGCAAGGAACAGGATGAAAAGGATCTTTGAAATCTCGGACAACTGGAAGCTGTGCCCATAGATCACGATCCAATTGGTGGACCCGTTGATTGTTTTACCGAAAACCAGGGTTACAACATCGAGAAGAATGGTCCCTCCCGCATAAAGAAGGCCTAGCCGGCTCCAGAGCTTGCCTCCGGCAAATAGCCGATAGCCTGCAAAAAACAGCACCAGCCCCGCAGCAAACCAGATCAGCTGCTTTTCTCCCAATTGCCGGTCCAGCCTGTAGATCATAACCAGCCCGATACTAAAAAGCATGGAGACCACAAGAAAAAGGTATTCATCCCCCATTCGCATCCCCGCAATGATATAGTAGACGGCACAAATCAGCCCGGTTGCCAGGAGGCAAATAACCAGCGCATTCAGGTCGAAGGGCTGCCCGTATAGAATGAGTACCGCATAAGCGGCTATATTTGCCGCAATAACAAGATTGACCGGCCGTTTATATGTCAATGCTCCAAACATGCTTCTATCCCCGCCTTTATACCCCACCGGGTGCTTTAATGAAAAGGAATTCAACATTCCCCATCCTGATTTTGTCCCCGTCCGCCAGAAGGGCTTCCACGCCGACCTTTAGGCGGTTTCCATTCACAAAAGTACCATTGCTGCTGCCCAGGTCTTCAAGAAATACCTGGTCTTCCCTGGCCGAAAACCTGGCATGCTTTTTGGAGAGAAAAGAATCGCCAAAGGCAATGTCATTCTCCTGCGTCCGGCCGATGGAAAGGTTTTTGTCCAGTGAATACGCCTCTTCAATTTTAAAATCCAGGCGCTCTCTCTGGTTCAAAAGCTTCAGGTAGGGATGATTTCCCTCCGCCTTGCTGTTTTTGGAGCGCATGGATTGAATGTCAAGATAAATCAGCCGCATAATCCCGAAGATAAACAGGTATATGATCAGCACAAATATAAATTTAATGATGTATGAAACCGTTTCAAACATAACTCTCACCCATAAAAACTATACCAGACTGATGAGGAAAATTCAATTCTTGATATAACCACTCTACGGATGGTTTAGTTTACGTTATTCAACCAGGAGTCGGTTGTTTCCATGCCTGAAAAGGGTATAATCAAATCATAGACAAGGAGGCCGTAAACAAAATGGTCAATGGAAATTTTTCAAAAATAGCTCAATTCATTTTGGGTATAGCAAAACGCTGCCAAAAGCAGATTGCAGAGAAACAAAAGGCAGGCGGTGATTGACCTTCCTGCAGTTAGCTATCATAATATTATTCAAAAAGACTGACTTGCTTGTATTGAAGCGCCGCCTGCTTTTGTGCAAAAGCCCTCTCTTTTACAAGCTGCTCTTCCGTGTCGGCGATAAAAAGCGAAGGCGTGCCGGAGGTAAGAAGGATAAGCTCATCCTGCGCCCTTGTCATCCCAACATAAAAAAGCCGTCTCTCCTCGTCGATATCAATGTCGGAAGCGCTATTCCTCAAAGGGATCCTTCCTTCGTTTACGCCGTAGATGAATACGACAGGGAATTCAAGGCCTTTGGACGCATGCATGGTCATCAGCTGCACCGCATCCTGGGAATAAACCTTGCTGCCGCTGCGGACGACGTCGCTTTCACGGCCCAACACAAGATTTTGAATAAACGAGGACATTTCATCATACATAACCGACGTATTCAAAAGCAGTTCCATGCACCTTACGCCTGAGAGACTGTTGTCGTTGATCCAGGAATCGATGATCTTCCACGGCTTTTCCTTATGTACGGCAGGTTCATATTTTTTCAGCATCTCCATGAAATTCCGGAGCCCGCCCGGTTTCTGCGGCGGCAGTTGAATCCCTTCGACAACTCCTGCAAGGGCTGCTATGCTCTTCTCCCCTGCGGCATACCTTCCCAGAACCTTTTGTGCCAGGTCCGCCGGATCCGCCTTGTCTGCTTTAAGACAGACCAACAAAGTGGCCATGTCCGCGGGGTTGAACAAAAACCTGAAAAACGCAATCGCTTTTCGGACCAGACTTTCTGAAAGAAACTCGTCCCGCCCGACGACCACGTACTTGATGCCTTCCCTTAAAAAGCACTGCTCCAGAATATCTGCCTGCCGGTTGGTGCGGTACAGAACAGCAATGTCGGAAAAGCCTCTTGGGTGCTTTGCCGCAGGTCTTTTCCTATGGGATGCCGACAGTGTCTGCGTATCAAGCATATCAATGCCGCCAAGCATACGGTTGATTTCTTTTGCGGCAAACACCGCCTCCGAAAAATCATCGTTGGCCTCGATAAGGCGCACTCTGGCGCCGCTCTCCCTCTTTGCGTCGAGAGAATACGTGCGCCCTCCCGCACCTTTTCTTGTGATTACCGCTCCGGCGGAAACGATGATTTCGGGTGTTGAGCGGTAATTTTGCGTTAGCCGCACCTGCCGGATCTCCGGGAAACTCTCTTTAAACCTGTCAAAATAACGGAAATCCGAGCCCCTGAAGCCGTAGATCGACTGGTCGGGGTCGCCTATGATAAAAATACTTTCGCTGTTTCGGCCCCATTCTTTTATCAAACGGTATTGAAGCTCGTTTATATCCTGGAACTCATCCACCAGCAGGTACGAGAAAGAGCTTTCCCCGCTCCTGTCCGATGTGTCTTCCGTGTTTCTGTTTCTATCCTCAAAATGCTGAAGCACCTCAAGGAGAATATCGTCATAGTCCATTACACCATAGTGCTTAAGCTGCAAACGGTATAAATCGTAAATAAGGCCGAGGACCCCGCCTTTCTCCTCCATGGTTGAAGCGTCTGGGAACGCTCCCTTTTGATTGGCAGGGGAAGCATCTCTCCCGCCGCCGTTTTTCATCATCGAAATCCCTTTTATGGCATCCCGGGGAGAAATGGCCAGTTTCTTCTCCTTTATGATTTCTTCGAGGATCGATGCGGCAGAATATTCATCAACAATCGTTACGTTATCCTTTCCCCTCCATTGGGACAAAATCTGAAGGCAGATGGAATGAAACGTCCCTATGGTCATCGCACCTGCCGTACGCTTGTTTCCAAACTGTTTCTCCAGCCGGCTCCGCATCTCCTTTGCCGCCTTGTTGGTAAAAGTGACGGCCGTTATCTGTGAAGGCGGTATGCCGCATTTTTCAACAAGGTATGCAATACGGGATACCAGCGTTTTTGTTTTTCCGGTTCCGGGGCCTGCGATGACCGCAATGGCCGGACTGGTGGTGGAAACAGCCTCCCACTGCTCCCCGTTCAGGCCATAGGGGATGTCTGAAGAAGCGGCTTTCATCGTATGTCCGCTATCGTCCTGCGCCGGTTCCCTTTCATCCGCCGGATTCATTACGCTCTCAGCCGTTTTATGGCTCAAGGGACTATTACCTGGCGGAAGCGGACAGCCCGGCGCCTGGAAAAACAATCCCGCGGCGATTTCGCTGGAAGCTTCAAATCCGGTTTCCAATCCCCGTCTGCCGGCCTTCGCTTTTTTCGCGGGCCCCCTGTCCTCAATCAGGCATAGCTGGCCTGAAAGCATATCAATTTCACTTTTACTCATGATTTTGATTTTACCGTATTCTCCGTCATATCCGGGCTCTATTTCCAGCTTGCCGCTTCTCAGCCTGCGGATGCCTTCAGCGATATATGGGCCTGCCGCCGATTCAATGTCTGAGAGCGGCGCTTCACGGAGTACAAAAAATTCCGGACCGAGGCTCTGTATCAGATTATCGTACTTTTCCTTCACCCTCTTGCTGGCAACAGTAGAACCGATGGAGGAGGCGATCACCTCTTGCAGAGGAACAAGACTCTCGAAATGCTTCGCCTCCGGTGGTACGAACCCATCCTTCCGGTCGGCAAGGGCTTCTACACGGTGGAGCACCCCGACGGTAATCCTGCCGCCGCATTCAGGGCATATGCCTCCCGCAGCTTTTGTAACGGAGGGCTTCCAGCACACCTTGCATGCCCGGTGCCCGTCATAGTGGTATTTCCCTTCCTCCGGGAAAAACTCGATTGTACCATAAAACCCTTTTGAAGAGGTCCCATCGGTATTCAGCCCTCCGTCGCCGGGAGAGACATGCCTGTCCTTTTTTAACGCCCTCGCCATGCAGGGATAGGATATCTCCGTATCGAAAATATTTGCCTCTCTTCCCAGATTTGCCGGAGAATGCGCATCGGAATTGGAAACCATTGTAAAGTTATCCAGCGCGGAAAGACGCCAGTTCATGGGCGGATCCGAGGAAAGGCCTGTTTCCAGTGCATAAATGCAGCCCGTAAGATCTTCAAAGCACTCATTGATGTCGTCAAAACCGGAATATGCGCCGTACAGGGAGAAATGCGGCGTCCATATGTGCGCGGGGATGAAAATAGCCTCCGGGCACTTGTCCAGTACGATCTCAAGCAAATCCCTGCTGTCCAGGCCCAGTATCGGTCTGCCGTCGGACCCCAAATTGCCTATGGCTTCAAGCCTGTGCGATATTGCCTCGGCATGCTCCAGGCTGGGTAGAAGTACCAGGTTGTGAACCTTTCGTACCCGTCCGTTCTTTTTATAGATGGAGCTGATTTCGCCGGAAACAACAAATTGGGGCTTGATCTCCGTTCCTGCGGTTTTATCCTCTTTACGGAAATCATCCTTGAGTACATAAAGGCCTTCCCCCGAGGGGACAAACTTCTCCCTTAGCTCCTCGCGCCAGGCCGGATGAGTGAAGTCACCCGTGCCAAGAACGTCAATCCCTTTGCGCCGTGCCCAGACTTCCAGCATTTCAGGTACACAATCCCTGCTTGTGGCCCTGGAATATTTTGAATGTATATGAAAATCAGCTATAAACATAAAAATTACACCTTTTCCTGTATTTTACGTCCGCTTCCTTTTCAGAACCGGCTCTCTTTTGCGGCAAATTGCATAAAATAAGCCTATCTGATCATCCGACAGGGCCGTTTTGTATTCAAAACCCTATTGTCATAAAAGCCGCTAAAATTCTCATCAAAATCAATGACCTCCATCTTTCCATTTGTCCCGGACCTAATCTAAGTCAATTTTACAGGAAGCAGAGCCGAATTCTTAAAAGTTACCCGCAACTCATTTCAGTTTTTCTATTTCTTCTTCGCCCCAGGCCTGTAGCCTTAGCAATCTCTGCTATACCAAGACCCGCTTCATTTTACTCCTGCATATAACATTATACACAATTCATGCTAGGAAAGTAAGTGGTTTTTCCATTCAACCCATC
Organism: Bacillota bacterium; assembly: GCA_023426125.1. GTDB lineage: Bacteria > Bacillota > Clostridia > Acetivibrionales > DTU013 > MnB-11. The sequence goes on along the minus strand of JAFABI010000084.1, from coordinate 12,399 downwards.
CTCCAGCTAACCTTGCTCCATAAATCAACAATCAAAGAAACTGCCTCGAAGCAGCCGACACAGGTCAGCTCCGAGGCAGTTTTTTGTTGCACCTGTTGAAAACGGTCCGGGACCTCCGGTGAAATGATCACTTCATGTCGAGGGAGATGTCCGCTGATGGTTCCCGCTGATTTTCCGGACATGAGTTTCCCGCCTTATGCACTGTAGTACGGAGCGGCAGCTCCTTCAGCAGGAATGTAAGGACAAGCGCCACCGCAAGGACCACTGTTCCCGCCAGGAATACGTTGGATAAGGAACCGGCCATAGCCTGCTTCAACGCTTCTATGAGATGGTCAAATACCGGTTGGGCCGATGCAGGAAGATCCTTCTGGATCCCGCTGAGCTTGGATTGGTCAAGAAGCAGCTGCGGATCCAGCAGCTGCGTCAACTTCTCCGACACCTCCGGGTCCAATCCTGAAGAACCGCTTCCGGCGCTGATGGAAGTTAGTCCGCTCATTTTATTCGCTATGCTTGTGGAAAGGATGGTGCCCATAACAGCAATACCGATGGTTCCGCCAAGATTGCGGAACAATTGGACCGAAGCGGTGGCAACACCCAGGTCCTTTGAGTCTACGACATTTTGCACGGCCAGCATGAACACAGGCATGCCCAGGCCAAGGCCGGTGCCGAAAACAATCATGCTGACTACGGCGACAGGGATGCTCTTCATGATGATCATCAGGAACATGCCTAATACCATGATGGCCATTCCCGCAAGGGCAAGATGCTTGTATTTGCCTGTCTTTGTCATGCTCCGTCCGGTATAGGCGCTCATGGCAAGCATGCTTATTGATACAGGCATGGTAACATAGCCTGCATAGGTCGGGGAAATGCCCATAACCCCCTGCACATAAAACGGCATATACATAAGGGCCCCCATCATACCTGCATTCATAATGAAGCTGATGATATTGGAAATCGTAACCACACTGCTTTTAAATATGTTCAGGGGAAGAACCGGAGTCCTTACCCTTGTCTCCGTAAAGATGAAGAGCGCTAAAGCTGCCAGCGTGACCGCAAAAAGTCCGATGATCACGGAGGAGTTCCAGGTATATTTCGTGCCTGCCCATGAGAACGCAAGAAGCATCGGAACGATGGTCAGGGTCAGCAGCAAAGAACCCGGATAATCGATGGACTGAGCTTCCTGCCGCTCCACTTTGGGGAAAAGAAACAGAATCATAAAAAAGGCAATGAAGCCAAGGGGGAGGAAAAGCCAGAATACCCAATGCCATTCAAAGTGTTCTACAATGTATCCCCCAAGACCCGGTCCAAGAACGCTTGACATCCCGAAGACGGCACTCATAAGTCCCGACCATTTTCCTCTTTCACGGGGCGAGAACAAGTCGCCGATCGCCGTGAAGGCTGTTGCCATGATAATCCCAGCGCCTGTCCCTTGAATCCCCCTGTAAATGATCAGCTGGATAATATCCTTTGAAGTTCCTGCAAGGAATGCGCCGGTCATAAAGATCACAATTCCGGATAAAATGAAGTACTTTCGTCCATAAATATCCGAAAGCTTGCCTACCAAAATCGTAGAGATTGTTGAAGTTAAAAGATAGATTGTTATAATCCAGGTGTAATAATCCATCCCGCCCAATTTGGATATAATGCGGGGCAAAGCCACGCCGACGATTGTCTGGTTGATGGAAGAAAAAAACATGGATGCGATAATCGCAGCCATAATTGTGACTTTGCGCTGATACGATAAATGTTCCATTGGCTTGGTCTCCTCTGATGCTGTTTCGTTCCTGTGTAGTCGAAGCTTACTGGTCAAGGTTCTCCGATATCTTATTGTAGATCCTGATGAGATGTTGAATATCTTCCTCCGGCAGCCCCTGAAAAAACTTCACGGTAACATTGTTTTGCTCCCGGAACAAGGACTCGATAAATCCCTTCCCCTTCTCTGTAATTTCCAGGTATACAACCCGCCGGTCTTCTTTGTCCCCCTTACGTTCGGCATAGCCCTCCATAACCAGCTTATCGGTGGCGCAGGTAATGGCCCCGGGGGTCGTTTGGGTCACTTCCGCCAGTTGGGCTGCTTTTTGGGGGCCCGAATTGTGCAGGCATTTTAAAATAAGAAACTGTGTACGGTTGATCCCTTGAATCTGGTTGTTCCACTCTTTTCTCATTCTTTTTAAAATACAGTAAAACAGTTGTAATAGTTCTTCATGGTCCGCCATATCCTGTTCCTTTCGTTCTAAAATGTTTATAATTAAATAGTTTAGTATCAAACTATTTAATTATAAACATTTTATATTTTAACTTTTTATTTTTTATAAGTCAATAGAGAGAGTAAAATATACCGGTTAAAACATAAAACGAGATAAATGGAAAAAAGCCTCCCTGAAAATTAAATTCAGAAGAGGCAGGATGAAATCGCTAACCCAACGGAATCTTTCCGGTCATCTCTGCCATGTTGGAAAGCCGTAGCTGCAGACCGCAAGAACACCACTCCCGCCGGCTGCATTTTCTTAGTCGTATGTTGAATTCTGTTGAATTCTTTAGAATCCAGATATCGTATGTTCAGGATACGACAAAGAAGCTCCGAAGCTTTTGGAGGTTCTGCGGGCCAACCGCAAAATCGTCCCTCACGGCGCCGCCGTCAAACCGGACTACGCGGCTGCAGACAGCCGAGATGAACTCGTAGTCGTGGGTAACGACAAAAATAAGCTTGCCCATATCCGCCAGCCTGGACAGAAGCGCCGAGACTTGCGCCATGCTGTCAAGGTCAAGGCCGCTGGTGGGTTCGTCGAAAATGAGGATTTCCTTGCGGCAGACCATGCTGGCCGCCACCGCCGTCCGCTGCTTTTGTCCGCCCGACAGGGTGCCCGGGTGGCGGTCCTTATATTCATATAGCCCAAGGGCTTTTATCGTTTGCTCCGCAAGCTCCCGGTCAGGATTTTTAATGCCGAAGCAGCACTCCTTCTCCACGCTTTCCGCAAACAACTGGAAATTCACGTCCTGCATCACCATGTAGGAGAGCTTCAGCCGGCGTTTTGGTCCAATTTCCTCCCCTTCCCACAGAAAAGTGCCGTTGCAGTCTTTGTGCAGGCCGCAAAGGGCTCGTGAAAAGGTGGACTTGCCCGCGCCGTTTTGGCCGGTGACGCCGATGATCTCCCCGCGGGCTGCGCGTATATGAATCCCGTCCAGGATGGCCTGCTTTTTATGATAAAGGGAAAGCTCCCGGATCTCCAATGCAGGCAAGCCATGGACAACCCGTTTTGGCGCAGGCTGTATGCCATTGAGGTCCATGGTGCGAAGGCCCATGGCTTCTCTCTCCGCCGGCGGTATGGATAAAAACTGTTCCTGCGTATAGATGTGCTCGATCCGTCCCCGGTCCATATAGACGATCCGGTCGGCAAGGTCTTTTAGATAATACAGCCGGTGTTCCGCGATGAGGATGGTTTTTCCCTGCCGTTTCAGCAGCGACAGGGTTTTACGCAGTTCTTCAATCGCCTTCACGTCCAGATTGGAGGATGGTTCATCCAGCGCATAGACGTCGGGCAACATGGAATAGATCGAAGCGAAAGCGATCTTCTGCTTTTCGCCGCCCGACAGTTCAAATATGCTCCGCCCCCGGAGCTTTTCGATCCGCAGCTCCCTTGCCGTATTCTCCACGCGGTGTCGAAGCTGTTCCGGCGGCCAGGAGAGGTTTTCCATGCCGAAGGCGATCTCGCTGTCGGTATCCACATTGAAAAATTGGGAGCGCGGGTTCTGGAAAACGGAGCCAACCTTTTCGGAAATGCGGTACATCGGCGTATCAGCGATGTTCATGCCATCCACAAAGACTTCGCCGGCGAGGGCTCCCGGATAAAAATACGGTATCAGTCCGTTTACCAGCCGGGTGACGGTGGTTTTACCGCAGCCGCTCCGTCCGCATAGAAGAACGCACTCTCCCGGTGCGATCCTAAGATCGATATGTTCAATTCCTTCCTGCGCTCTGCCTTGATAAGCAAACGTAAGGTCTTTTATTGCAATCAAGCGTCCAACTCCTTACAGTAAAAATGACAAACCCAAAAGAACGGCAAAGAAAAACGCACAGACAGCGTCCGTGGGGTAAAACCGGATCTGCTGCAGGCAGGTGCGCGGCTTCGGGTTTTCAATGCCCCTGGTTACAGCCGCAGCCGACAGCTCGTCGGCAATTTTGGAAGCCGACATCATCAGCGGGACATAGATGCATTCCACCGTCCGGCCCGGATGGGCAAGCAAGCCCGCCGGCGAAGGGGAAACGCCGCGCATTTTCATGGCGTCCCGGATATGCCGCCAATCCTCTCCTACCATGGGAAAATAACGCAGCATGACAGTTAGCGGAATGACCACGCTTTTGGGCATGCGGATACGGTTCATGGCAGCCATGAACTCGTTGACCCGCGTCGTGGAGACCAGGATCCCGCCCAGCATGGCACAGGGAAATATCTTGCGGATGAACATGGCAAAGGAAACAAGCATTACCTGGAAGGTGCCGTGCAGGTATGCAGCGCTGAGAAGCTGCAAGACCAGTATGGCAAGGTAAGCCGCAGCCATTTTCACAGAAAACCGGTATACTCCGCAGAGCATTCCGAACAGCAAAATCACTCCGGCCAATAGAATTTCGTATCCCATGGCCGGAGCGAAAAAAACCGCCAGATTTCCCATGAGCAAAAGAGACAGCTTTGTACGCGGATCTACGCTTATCAAGCCGCGTGATTGTCCGGAAGCACGGAAAACAGTCATCATGCCGTAATCCCGGCTTTTTCAAACTGCTTTCTCAGAAGCTTCCTGCCAAGCAGCGCCCCCAGCCACGCAAAAAGCAAGGTGGCGGCAATCATGACCGGCAGGATCCAGCCCTACGCAGTGGCGCCCATCGTGTCCATATAGGCCTGTTCGGTTCCCTTTCCGACCAGATAGTCCATGTAGGCCTGCCGGTTGATCCAGAGCATCATATAAGAACCGATGGGGTTAAGGGAAAAAACCAGGTAGCCCAGACTAACGAGCTTCGTATTTTTAAACCGGCCTGCCCCGGAAATCAGCTCCGCAGCAGCGGCGAGCACTACATAAGCGATTGACCATACCCAGTACATACCCGTCACAAACATGATTAGCCCCATCAAAATACCCAGGATTAGAATCGGGCCGTGTTTCGGCACCTTCGCCGCAAGCAGCAGATATACCGGTCCTGTGAGCAGCGCCACGACCGGGGGCATCAGGAAGGTCAGGACAGGGTTTGGCGCAAAGAACATGCCCCCCACCATGGTGACGATAAAAAACAGAGCGGAAAAGATGCCGGTAGTGACCAGATCCTTGACGGTCAGGCCCTTCTTTGATGTGTACAGCGTATTTGCCATTTGCATTCCTCCCATACTTGAAATGTACTTTCCCTGGTGGAGTTCGTTGACTGCGTCCGGGGAAAATGATAAAATAATTAAAAGTTAGATCCACCTAACCATTTATAAAGAAAATTGTTCGGAGCACGGCTGTCGGCGATATTTCGCGACAGAAAAAAGACAGCTTGAGATGCTTATTGCGCTCTTTTCCGCAGCAGGGAAAACTCCTTGCGCACCATAAATATCGTCCAGATCACGATTACCGCGTCAATGGCAAAAGAGCCGTAATAAACCCCCGCAACGCCGATTGCTTTGGGCAAAAAAATCATGACCGGAACGTAAAACACCAGTTGCCGCGCAATGCCGATAAGCGCTGCCGGTTTGCCTTTGTCCACCGAAGGAAACAGCGTCATGGCCATAAAGATAAACGACAATACGGGCAAAATCGCCATGTACACCCTGAAATACATGAGCTCCGCTCCTGTAAACACCACATCCTTCATCATCAGCCCCAGGACCGGGCCGGGTATCGCGATGGACAGAAGCCAGAAAGGCAGCGTCAGCAGCATGGCGGTGACGGCAAAGATCTTGTAAGAGCGTATGACGCGGTCGTACTTCTGCGCGCCGTAATTGATGCCGATCACCGGCTGCAAAGCGCGCATCAGGCCGAAAATGGGCGTAAGCAGGAAGGTGAAAATGCGGTATACCACGCCGTAAAAAGCGACATCCGCCGTTGTGCCGTATCTGGACAGCGCATTGAAGACGAATACCGCCTGCACCAGACTCATGACGCTCATAATCAGCGACGACATGCCCAGCCGCAGCACCGAGGTCCCGATTTTTTTATCCCAGCGGATGGAAGCCAGCCTGGATTGAAAGGTCGCCCAGCCTTTTCCGAAATAGATCCAGCTTACCAGGGTATAGACCAGCATCCCGATATTGGTTGCCCATGCCGCACCCTCAACGCCCCATTGGAATACTGCGATAAACAGATATTTAAACGCCGCATCCACTACCAGTCCTATGCCCATCATAACAGCAGCCGTTTTCATTCTGCCTTCGGCACGGATGATCATGTTTCCTGCAAGGCCGTAGACCCAGAAGAACGCGCCGTAAACCGTGATGCGGAAGTATTGATCGCCCAATACCAACGCCTCATCCCTTCCGCCCATGATGGCAATCAGTTGTGTGGAAAATACCAGTCCCAGAAGCATATAGATTGCCGTCACGATAACAGAAAGCAAATTGACATTTCCCAACAGCCGCTCCTGTGTTTTTCCGTCCTTCGCGCCGATGGCAATGCTCAGGACAGAGCCTGCGCCTACCCCGATCAGGGAGCCGAAAGCCACGCTGATCTGGGACAGCGGATACGCCACGGAAACACCCGCCAGGGCCGTTTCACCCACGAACCGGCCCACGAAGAAGGCATCCAGTACGGAATTCATGCCATACAGCACCATTGCCACAATCGCCGGCCAGGATAAATCCGCCATGACCTTCCATAGATTTCCCGTTAATATAAAATGTTTTTGTTTTTCCTTTTCCTCAATCAGTAATGTACTGTCCATTCAAATATCCCCCATGTTTACAGTATAAATCAAAATTTCCGTCACCCGGACATTTCAATCCGGCCGCCGGGATGTATTCCCTCTCATCCGGCAGTCCGGGCGGTTCCGCCCAGCTTCCAGCCGATGGATCTTTCCCGCATACCGACGAAATCAGCATACAGCCCGCCCTGCGCCATCAATTCCTCGTGTTTTCCCCTCTGGACGATCCTGCCGTTATCCAGCACCAGGATCTGGTCGGCATGGCGGACGGTTTTCAGCCGGTGGGCGATCATAATGGCGGTTTTGCTGTGTGTAAGCTCTGCAATGGCAGCCTGTAAATGGTTCTCATTTTCCGGGTCCACATTGGCGGTGGCCTCGTCGAGAATGATGATGGGCGCATCCTTCAAAATAGCCCGGGCAATGGAGATGCGCTGCTTTTCGCCGCCGGAGATGGTGGCGCCGCTTTCACCTATCACCGTATCGTATCCCTTTGGCAGCGCCATGATGAAGTCGTCGCAGCAGGCTTTTCGGGCTGCCCTTCGGATTTCCTCCATGGTTGCGTCTGGTTTTCCGAACTTGATGTTGTTGGCGATGGTGTCGTTGAAGAGATAGACCTTCTGGAACACCATGCTGAAGTTTGCCAGCAGGCTGTCAAGGGAATAGTTCCGCACATCGATGCCCCCCAGGGTGATGCTTCCCCCGTCCACATCCCAGAAACGGGCAATGAGGTTGCACAGGGTGGTCTTTCCTCCTCCGGAGGGACCGATGATGGCGGTGGTGGTACCCGCCGGGATGGTAAAGCTCACGTCGTCGATGATCTTCCGCCGGCTATAGGAAAAATTTACATGCCTGCCTACGATGCTGTAATCAGCAGGAGCCGTGTCTTTGCCCTCTTCATCCATGACAGGGGTACGGTTGATCTCCTCCACCCGGTCGATGGACAGGTCAATGAGACGGAGCAGGGCGGACATGCTGCCCGCGGTCTCCATCTGGCTGTAAATAATGAAGGAAGAGATCAGCATCAACAGGCAGACGGAAAGCGCCATGGTATCCGTCAGAAACAACCAGACCGAGGCGATGGCCAGCACCACGCTCACCCATTTGAGGAGGAGGCTCTGCAAAAACATAAAAGGAATAAAGGCCAGCTCCAGCCCTACGTTTTGTTTTTCGCACTCGTCGATGGCGCGGTCGATGGTTTTATTTGCATCCGCCGCCAGGTTGAAAGCACGCACCACGCTCATTCCCTGGACGAATTCCAGCACCGCTCCCACAAGTGACGTCTGAGCCGCTACCCGGGCTGGGGAGATATTGCGGGATTTTCTCTGCATCAAGGCATTGATGCCCATAAAGAGCAGGATACCAGCCACGACAATAAGCCCGATCCGCCAGTCAAAGAAGACCAGCATCAGGGTGATCACGGCGGCGTGGATATAGCCGTGGATGGTTTTGTCCATAACACGGGGCGCCACATCCTGCACCTCCTCCATGGTAGTGGTGACGGCGGCGGTGATGGCGCCGAGGCTATGGTCGTTGAAGTAGCCCATAGGCATGTACTTCATGCGGTCGCCGATCTGCGTCCGCTTATCGGCGCACATGGAAAAGCTGCCCTCGGCTTCCGCCATGGTGGATCTGTGTTTTGTCAGAATACACCCGAGCATGCTCACCAGCATGATGCCAAAGGAACTCCAGGCGGTGGCCGCGTTTACGTCACCCTCCACAATCCCCTTCAGGACAACATAGAGCGCCATGATCTGCAGTGCATGAAAAATAGAATTGATCAGGGCGAATACGATGCCCTGTTTCAGCTTGCCTTTGCGTTTGCTGGCAAAGGCAAAAAACTTGCGAATGATTCCCAGCATAGTTTTCCCTCCTTACGCCACATCTCTGGCGCTGATATGCGCCTGCCACATGTTCCTGTACAGCGGGCAGGTTTCCAACAGTTCTTCGTGTTTGCCGCAGGCGGCCACCCTGCCCTGCTCAATGACCGCGATCCGGTCGGAGTCCACGATGGTGGACAGGCGGTGGGCGATAACGATGAGGGTTTTTCCCTCTACCAGCTTTGCCACTGCCGCCTGGATGACCGCCTCATTTTCCGGATCGGTGTATGCCGTTGCTTCGTCCAGAATAACAATCGGGGCGTCTTTTAGCATGGCCCGGGCGATGGAAATGCGCTGGCGCTCGCCGCCGGAAAGATGTCCTCCGGCACCGCCCACCATGGTATTATAGCCGTGCTCCAGGCCCATGATAAAGTCATGGCAGCCTGCCGCCTTTGCGGCGGCCTTTACTTCGTCATCCGTGGCGGAGGGGCGGCCCATCCGGAGATTTTCCAGTATGGACATGTCAAAGAGGTAGTTGTCCTGGGCAACATAGGCAACGGTATCCATGAGCTGGCCGGCGGGGATATTTTTTACGTCCGTGCCGCCCACGGAAACAGAACCGCCCGTCACATCCCAGAAGGATGCGATGAGCTTTGCGATGGTGCTCTTGCCGCCTCCGGACGGTCCGACGAGGGCGGTTACCGAGCCTGCAGGGATGCACAGGTCAACTCCGTGGAGGATCTCGGTGTCGCCATAGCCAAAGGTGACGCCCTTGAGGATAATATCGGTTCCCTTGAGGGAGGCCCCGGCGGCGGGACGGATTTGCTCCGGCTCGTCTGCCACCGCGCCGATGTCGTTCATGATGGTGCCGATTTTGGCGATATCATCGGTATAATACATGGCGGACAGCAAAGGAGACATAATCCCCAGCGCCAGTACCATGATGGTGATGAAGTCGGGCGCAGACAGGCTGCCGTTCATATAGAAAATACAGCCGATGGGCAGCACGCCGATGAGGACGGCAGGCCAGATACCGATCCCCATGGCAAAGTACACCTGGCACTGGCGCATCCAGTCCAGACCGTAATTGGCGTTTGCCTTTACCGCATCCGCAAACTTCCCGTAGGAGGTTGCCGATTGTCCAAAGGCCTTGATGACCTCAATTCCGCCTACATATTCCACCGCCGTGGCATTCATATGCTTCCCCACCGCCACATACTCACCGAATTTGGTCTCGTAATCCTTCATCATACCCATATAGCAAACAGCGCCGACGGGCAGGGTGATCAAAGAGACCAGCACCATCCGCCAGTCCAGTACAAACAGGTAAATAATGATGGCCAGCGGTATCAGCAGGTTGGATGTCATTTCAGGAAGCACGTGGGCCAGCGTCGGCTCGATGCTGTCCACCTTTTCCACCATGGTGTTCTTGACTTTTCCCGAGGGGGTGTCCAGCACATAGCCCATGGGCACGCGGGTCAGCTTGGCGGCGATACGGCGCCGCACCTCTGAGAGGACGGCGAAGGTCGCCTTGTGGGAAAGGGTGGTGGAAATGTTATGCAGCAGCACCTTTCCAAGAAAGCCCAGCGCCGCCACACCGCACCACATAAGAAAGTAGGAAAAACTCCTCTCTCCGTCGATGAGCCGGATGACGATCCGGGATACCGCAAAATAGGGTATCATGCCGCAGGCAACACCGAAGACGGCGAGAACCACCGCCGCGATATAATTCCCCTTGTGGGGGCCGGCAAATTCCGCTAAATATGCAAATCCGCTCTTCTTTTTTGGTTTATTCATGATTAGACCTCCTGCAATAATTGATTTATATAAAACGCGTAAGTACAGCTCCACGTATATTCGTTACCAGATAAATTTGACAATATGGAGCATGGCGATCCGATATTAAGTTAGGCTTTTCTAACTTTAGGGTTAAAAATTTTTTGCCCTTCATAGCCCCAAAATTTGAAACCATCCGGCGGTATAAAATTCCTTCAGGCTGTTGATATAGCCGATGGCTTTTCCCTTCGGCATATCGTGGGCCACGATTTCAAACATCCCGGAAAAAAGCGCGTTGGCGAGGATATGGATCAGCTGCTCATCCACATCGCGCACTTGCTGCCCCGCTCCGCGCACGGCATCAATAAAACGGAGTGTGGCCTGTGTTTCCACCTCCACCATTTGATTTACATAATCGGCATACTCCGTACCGGCAGAGCAGCAAACCAGAAGCTTGAATGCATCATAATGGCCATAGATATATTCCACCATCCACGCTATACTTTCATCGGAGGCCTGAACCATCTCCGCTGCCTGCTTCTCTGCAGGCCTTTGTGCAAACTCCTTCTGAGTTTCTATGTATTTATCCAGAAGCTCTCCGGCAGGCCGGGCCACCAGCGCGTCAAACAAAGCTTTTTTGTCGGGAAAGTAGCCGTAGATGGCGCCGGTGGTTACACCTGCCGCCTTTGCTATGGAGCGCAGGGACGCGCCTTCAAAGCCCTTCTGCAAAAATTCATCACGGCCGCAGTCCAGTATGTTTTGCAGAGTGTCTTCCGCCATCTCCATTCCTCCTCCTAATAAAAAATATAACGAGGCACCAAAAAATCTCCCACCGCTGTAGGTGGCGTATACCGAATTGGTTTTCAGGCGGTGAGCATATCTCCCGCCCGGGATGCATTTGCGACCAGCCTTGGTAAGGAAATCTTTCTACAACCGAAAAATTTCCTTTTGAACCAGGTCGTTATAACACCGTTATATAACAATGTTATATTAACTCCATTCCTTTCTTTTGTCAAGACATAAAGCCAGAGGGGACAGTTCTTTTTAAAAACTAAAAATCAGATACCTAGCTAGTAAAACAGTTCAATCGTATTTGTTCTATCTCCCCTATAGTCATTAACCAAAACAATTTTGATTAATCCCATTTTTTATCTTGGATCAAAAGATTAAAAACAGAAATAAGCCTTGATAGTTACCCTGCAAGGCTTTAAAACGGAGTGCTGTCTTATTCTCTTTATGCAATCTGGACTAAAGATCTAAAGGCATTCTGATACCGTTCCCGTTCTCTGAAAAGCCTATATCCTTCATTTACCAACCTTGATATCCCTGATACCGACATGTTGCCTATATATTCGCATATGCTCTTGTAGGTATATCCGCAAAGGGTCCGCATTATATATACAGCAAAAGCCCTGAATTCTCCTGCATCTCTGCTATATTTGGCTCTTAACGCCTCTGGTGCTCTTTCTTCCAATATTTTGCTTACTTTCTCCACCAATTCCGCAGGTATCATATCCCTTACAATTTGCTTTTTCTCACTTCGATAGATATTTTCGGTATATGCTGTAATTATATTCTCGTCCATTTCTTTTGCTATTCCAGTATCTTTCATGGAAATTACAAAAAGTCTGTATTTCTGCCTCGCTATCTGCGGGACATTACTAAAGAGACTTAATATATATGCAGTGTCTATGATCCCTATGGTGTCTTCCCTCTGGCCTGTATATATCCCGTAAGAAGAGTATTTATATAGTTCTTCCCGTCCTTCGAATCCAGGTAGGTCTTTCGCGTTATTGTGAATGTATGCGGATAATGTGAGACTGTAAGTGTCATTGTCCACTATTATACTGCCGAAGCGTCCCTGGAATAAGTGACCATGCCGCTTGTAGCGCCTGTTGAAATAGGATACATATGCTG
>JAFABI010000067.1 GCA_023426125.1 Bacillota bacterium | reverse complement strand
ATCGACTGTAGGGGCACGCATTGCGTATCCGGGGGTGTCAAGGGCGGGGTTGTTGACACCCCTTGACACCCTGTCATTGCGAGTGGAACGTAAGTGGAGCGAAGCAATCTCTATGATGCTATCCTTGCTGGAAGTTGAGATTGCCGCGTCGCAGGGCTCCTCGCAATGACAGCCAGGGAGCTATCCACCTTAGTTCGGAAAATACACGGGGACGGTTCTACTGTATGCCAAAGCATACAGTAGAACCGTCCCCGTGTATTTTCGATAGTGGACAATCCTCTGTCGCACGAAGGGAGGACGGCCAATGGCTGCCCCTACAGGACCGCAGGTATCCTACAATGATTGTTGCGCATTCTTTCCATAACATGCATAAAGGCGCACCAACTTTTGTAATGATCATCCGCTCAATTATTACCCCTTCTGAGAATATCATCCTTCCCATCCATAAATTTAGTATGGATTCAGGGGGTACCCCTCTGTTATACTACAGAAAAAGCCGAATCTCCATACGGAGTACGGGGGATGCAATTCAAGGGGTGAATCAAAAAAGCAGAGAACAAAGAATCAAGAACAGAAAACAGATTGAATAAAGCGTTTAAAATCTGATTTCTGATATTTGATTTCTGACCTCTGTGGTTTTGTAGGGTTCCTCGACCCAAACCCGTCAACTAACCTCGGAGGCACAAGGAGGATATTATTATGACCAAGCTTAGGAAAGCATCTGCCATGCTATGCGGTATTTTACTAACCGCCGTGGTTATGACCGGTAATGTTTTTGCAGCGGGGTACAAGGTCGTTGCAAACGACTCACTGTACAAAATCGGCCAGTTGTTTAACACCAACGTTTCAACCCTCAAAAGCGACAACGGACTTACATCGGATGAGATCCGTCCCGGCCAAGTATTAAACGTAAGGGCGCTTACCTATACGGTAAAAACCGGGGACAGCCTTTACATCGTTTCACAGAAAAACGGGGTTGCGCTTAACTCCCTGCGTAAAGCAAACAACAAATGGGATAACTACCTGTATCCGGGCCAGAAGCTGGTGCTTCCCGGAAAAACCACAACAGCAAGCACCTCAACAACAAGTACCTCAGCAGCAAGCGGCAGCGCCGTAATTGCCTTCAGCGAGAGCGATGTCGACCTGCTTGCCAGGCTAATCACCGCCGAGGCGGAAAATCAGCCTTATGATGCAAAGGTAGGGGTAGGAGCGGTTGTTGTAAACCGGGTGCAGAGCAAGGAATTTCCCAACAGCATCCGTTCCGTCATTTATCAGGTAATCGACGGCTACTACCAGTTCACTCCGGTAGAAAACGGGTATATCAACAAGCCGGCATCCGCTGACGCAAAAAAAGCTGCTTACGCAGCATTATACGGAAGTGACCCCAGCAATGACTCGTTGTTTTATTTTGATGACAGCGCCACCAACAAGTGGCTGTGGTCCAAACCCATAAAAGCCTATATCGGCAATATGGTATTCGTATATTAAAATTAATAATACTATAGCGAAACAAACCTTAAATTATCGGCAGGTATGCGTCTTTCGAAAATATCGCGAACGCTTCAACGCAATATCCGGAAGGATAAAATAAAATGTTTCACTGTAGGCTATTATGAAAAACGAAGAAACATCGTACGGTTCCTGCGTCTTGTCAAAGACCAAATGCAGGAACCGTTTTTTCTATTCCGGCAGATGCACAAATGCCGATGCATTTATCCTTATGCCACTGCAGCATTAGCCCGTATGGCTCAAAATCCGTCTCCTGAAATCGGACAATTCCGAGAGCAGGCCCTCATATATTTTTACCAGGCCCGGGATCCTGTGAAAATCATCCGGCGTGGCAAGGGACAAGTCTTTATGAAAGCTGTATATTCCGCATTCATCCAGCATTGTCGCAACAAACTGAGTACAGAAGAACCTGTTTTTCCTCTTCAAAGGTATGTTAAACATTACGCCCAGCAGTCCGATAAGATTATATTTATACAGGTGCTGGTTCCGCTTGAAATTATCAATGCAGACTTTCAGCTTTTCAAATTGACCATCCTCTATTTCCAGCATGTAAATCAAGCATGCCGTATCGCTAAAAACCTTAAAAACACCTTTATCCGCCCTCTCTACCACAAATCCGCCGATTAACGGAAACCAGATGATTTTTCGTCCAAAGCTGTAAAATTCTTCAATATCATCGTCAAGGCCAAGAGATACATGATTGTATCTGGCTCCTGTAATTAATCCGAGAAACCTTGAAAACAACGTTCCCGTTGAAGTCAAAACAAGATAAATACTTTCCACTATTACCCCCAAAAAATGTAAATACAGTCCTTTTTTCACTACAAGACCGATAACAATTATTATATGGAGGAATATTGCTACAGTCAATGGCAATTTACATAACAATGTCCATGCCGCATGCGGCACACCTGCGTCTGAAAAAGTGTAGGGAGCCTGCATTGCGCGACCGCAGTATGCTCTCTGCGACAATGCAATACCATACACACGGTTGGTTTTTGGATGTCTCACCCGTTTACTATTCCCCGAAATATACTTAATGTCACGGGCGGACGGCTAATGGCAATTCCTGCACTGTATGCCTTATGGCAAACCGCCCCGTACATCGAATTTTCTTACGCCGAAGGCCCCTGCTTCAGCCTTTTTTCATATCAATGATTACGGTATATACTCCAACTCCTGTTCGCTACCGTTTAGAACCTGTTGCACCCCTTCAGCCAGTGCAAGCATTTCATCCTCGCCGGGGAATATCCGGACAGGAGCGATGAATTTTACCTTTTCCGAAATACTGTCCGTAATCATGGTGCTGTGTGCAAGTCCACCGGTAAGCACTACTGCGTCAACCTGCCCGCTTAAGACGACACTGTACGCTCCTATTTCCTTGGATATCTGATAGGACATAGCCTCGAGGACGCTTGCAGCTTCCTGGTTGCCCGCCGCAGCCATGTCACATATTTCCACGCAATCCGACGTCCCTAAATAGCTTACAAGTCCGCCTCGGCCCACCAATTGCTTTTTCACCTGATCATATGTATAACCGCCCCTGAAGCAAAGCTCTGCCAGCTGGAGTACGGGAAGGCCGCCGGATCTTTCAGGGGAAAAGGCCCCTTCCTCCAGCCCGTTGCTAACATCCACAGCATTGCCGTTCAAATGGGCTGCCACCGATATGCCTCCGCCCATATGCGCCACAACAAGTCTTGCATCCTCATATTTCTTTCCGATTTGCGCAGCCGCTTTCCTTGCGGCAGATTTATGGTTAAGGGCATGAAATACGCTTTTTCTTTTTATGGAAGGAAGCCCGGAATACCTTGCCACCGGCCACAATTCATCGACAACGACCGGGTTGACGATGTAGGCGGGAATTTTCACAGGCTCTGCAATATCATAAGCCAGCAAAGCCCCCAGGTTGCTGGCATGCTCGCCGTATTTCCCGGTCCGGAGGTCGTCCAGCATCGTAGAGCCTACCCTGTACGTACCGCCTCTCAAAGGCTTAAGAAGTCCGCCCCTGCCCGCTACGGCGCTGAGGCTCTCAGGCTTGATATCCATGTCTTTTATATAATCGGCAATTGCCTTCCTTCTTAAATCATATTGTCCAATGACGAATGCAAATCCGGAAAGCTCCCGGGAATTGTGCTGCAGAGACCTGGAAGAAACACACCTGAGGTTTTCAAAATAGGCTACTTTTGTTGATGTAGAGCCTGGATTTATCGCTAATATTTTTGATGTCATCAAACCTTCACTTTCCGCGCTGGCTTATAATAGCCGCAAGCGCAATGGAATTCAGCTTGGCCACATAGTCCTCCGCTCTTGAGGTAACAACAAGCGGAACCCTTGCGCCGGTGATGACGGCACAGGATTTGGCCTTCAACATGAATACGAGCGTTTTGTGAAGTATGTTTCCGGATTCAATGTCCGGAACAATTAAAATATCCGCATCGCCGGCAACTTCGCTTTTTATCCCCTTGTGCAGTGCAGCCTCAAGATTGATGGCATTATCCATTGCCAGCGGACCGTCTATAATGCAATTCCTGATCTGTCCTCTTTCGACCATTTTGGAAAGGGCTGCAGCATCCAGTGTACACTGCATCTCCGGGTTTACCGTCTCAATAGCTGCAAGTACCGCCACCTTTGGTTTTTCATTACCAAGGGAATTTGCCACATCCACGGCATTTTGAATGATATCGGCCTTTCGGAGAAGGTCAGGTGCAATGTTTAAGGCGGCATCCGAGAGCAGAAGCAGCTTATGGTAGCCCTGGGTTTCAAAAACGCTTACATGGCTCAATACCCTTCCCGTCCTCAGACCCACGCCCTTGTCGAGGACGATTTTCAGGAAATCTCCGGTCATCAGCCTGCCCTTCATCAGGATATTGGCTTCTCCGCTGGCTGCAATGTCAACCGCTATCTTTGCCGATTTAAGCTCGTCCTGTTCCTTGATGATCTCAAATTTCAAAACGTCCAACCCTATCTCATCCGCCAGCTTCAATATCCTTTCCTTGTCGCCGACCAGCACGGCATCCACCAGGCCAAGCTTGTGCGCCTCTTTGACGGATTGAAGGACATGCTCGTCATGTGCGGCTGCTACCGACACTTTTTTTTTGCCCAGTTTTTTTGCACAGCTCACGAATTCGTCCATTGTTTTTATCGCCATAACACCCCTCCTTCGTATATTTTAGCATGTTTTATAACCCTTTTGTAATAAATCTTGGAGAAAATAAAACAACTCCGAAGATATCTCCAGAGTTGCTTGTTTATTATTTTATTTTAAATTTGAGCAAAATAAAAAGAACTACGAAGACATGCTCCGAGTTCTTGTGTTTACTATCGTTCCTAATTTGTCCTCTGTCATGCTACGCGACCCCCGAGAGACTTTCTTTCAAAGTCAGCCTGGCTCTGAAGATCCTGTTTTTCACAATGGAAACGGGTTTGCCGAGAGCTTCGGCTATTTCCTTGTAAGACATGCCTTTGTGGTGATAAAGGACGATGGGCGTCCTGTAGATTTCCGGCAGGCTTTCAATTGCCGACCGGACAAAAAGTGTCTTCTCTTTCTTCAGCATCATATCTTCGGGTGAATTGCCGTCATCTGCTATATTCTCGTATTCCTCCAGTGAAACGGAAGAAAGCTTTCTTTTCCTTGCAAAGTCCAGGCAAATACTGGTTGCAACCTTTACAGTCCAGGTAGAAAACTTGAACTGCGGATTATAGGTGCCAAGAGACTTGAAAATCTTTATAAAAACTTCCTGGGACAAATCTTCAGCTTCTTCATTATCTCTGGAAAATCTGCATACCACGGAGTAAACCAGTTTCCTATAGCGTGACACCAACTGGGAAAAGGATTCCGTATAACCTTCCAGGCATTCCCTTACAAGTTCGTAATCAGTTCTTTCCATTTTTATTCCACCTCCTGCAAATTTTTTAGCATCCAACATCTGTTTACTTTTTCCCTCTCTCTTTTGTGCAGTACGGGAACATCCTTATAGGATTCTTATGGTTCCTTCGTCTGCATATCAAATTTCTTTTACTTATATACATAGTATATGGAATTGTTTATTTTTTAACATCAGTCATGAGGAGAGACTTTCAATGGACAATGGATTGGTAACCTACCTGGCCGGATGGCCGGGATGCATGGGCGAGCAGCAAATGCAAGGCATTTGCGACCAGTCCAGTCATGAATTCGCTGTCATCACTTGAATCTTGAGATTGCTTCCAGAAGTTTTTCCGGGTTGTCCCCCTTGCTGACAAAAGCATCGACCCCGGCCGCCATAGCCGCTTTGGATGCTTCGGGCCGCCCGCTCATGGCAATGATCCGCATGTCGGGGAACAAACATCTGAAAACAGGTATCAGATCAGAAACTCTGAGATTTGACAATTCCCAGTCCAGCAGGATCACATCGGGCTTGCTTTCTTTTGATTTTATAATCAGGGAGCTTAATTCTCCTGCTTCATCAACAACCTGCAAGTCTGATTCCTGACCCAGCAATATTTTTAAAGCCAGCCTCACTTCAGACTGGTCGTCCGCCAACAATATCCTCATAAATATATCTCCCTGCACGAAATTTATCAAACTCCGTTGTCCGGATTACGGGACAAAAAAACCACATCATATCGTATTTTAAGATCATTGTAAAACAAAATCCCCCCATGTGCTTCCTTCATGTGGGGGGATTGTTACTGCCCATATGGATAGTTTTATACCTGGCCATCCGGCCAGGTGGCCAGGTAAGCTAAGAAACTTCTGATCAATACCGGCTATCAAAAAGTTTCCCCTGAATTCAGGGGAAAGGAGCTTGTGGCCTGCCCTGTTCAGACCACCTTGTTTTGAAGCGCCATAGCCACTGCTTCCGTGCGGCTGGAAGCTCCCAGCTTCGATAATATGCTGCTGACATGGAACTTCACCGTAGATTTGCTTACAATGAGTTTTTCCGCGATCTCCGGATTGCTGAGACCTTCGATCATCATTTTTAACACATCCTTTTCCCTGGCGGTGAGATCCGCCCCCGGTGCAGATGTCCTGTGAGCCGCTTTCATTAAAGCCTGGGTTGCCTCGGGAGCCAGCGTTGGCCTTCCGATTCTTGCCCCCCGGATGGCAGCGGCAAGCTCATCCGCTGTGACATTTTTAAGAAGATACCCAATGGCTCCGGCACGTAATGCTTCTTCGATCAGATTATCCTCCTTGAAACTGGTCAGGATGATCACCTGAATGCAGGGATGCTTTTCCCTGATTGCCTTTGTCGCCGCTGCTCCGTCCATTTCGGGCATTACAAGATCCATAAGGACTACGTCCGGCAGCAAAGTGCCGCACTTATCCAGGGCTTCCCTTCCGTTTGCGGCTTCACCCACCAGATCAATGTCATCGCATATTTGAAGAAATGCCCCCAGTCCGCTTCTTACCACCCTGTGGTCATCCACGATCATTACTTTTATTTTATCGGCTTCCATCATCTTAAAAAACCTCCTTGCAATCAACTTATGCTTACCGTCATAGGCGGACGGCCAATGGCCGCCCCTACGATGTCAACTTTGTAATCAGCGGTTATTCCATTGAATGGATACGTTCGTCCCCTCGCCCGGCTTGCTGCACACCGTAAGGCAAGCACAGATGGCATCCGCCCTTTCACGCATTATACCCAATCCAAGATGCTCTCCTGTGACGGAGCCTGGATCAAATCCCCTTCCGTCATCCCACACAGTCAGTTTCACTTCACTACGCCGGTCATCTCCGGCAGCTTCCAGCGTCAATGTCGCATTGTCGGCGCCTGAATGCTTTGCAATGTTGTTCAAGGCTTCCTGTGCGATCCTGTAAAACGCTATTTTTACTTCCGTAGGCAGCACCGGACGCCCTTCGATCTTTAAAGCCACAGGTATGCGCGCCCTGCCGGTGGTCGCCTCGGCCAGCTGCCTCAGCAGTTCCTCCAGCGGAGCCTCTACAAGGGTTGTCGGCCTTAATTCAAGAAGCAGGGTCCTCATTTCCGCAAGTGCGCCTCTGGCCAGCTGCCTTAATTCTTCCAGCCGCTGGCGCCCGTCTTCCGGATTTTTGGCCCAGATCCTCGGAAGCACTTCCGCGATGAGGCTGGCGGAAAAAAGCGTCTGGGTGACCGCATCGTGCAGATCCCTTGCCAGCCTGCTCCTTTCTGCGTTTACAGCTATTTCTTCTGCCTGCACCTTGAGTCTGGCATTGTCAATGGCAAGGGTGGCCTGATCTGCAAAAGCGACGGCGAGACCCACCTCTTCTGCGGAAAAGCACCTTTTCTTTTCCGGCTCATCCGCCTGATTTTTTAAATACAAGGCAATGGCCCCATAGACCTCATCCTTGCTCAGCAAAGGAACCGCAAGCAATCCGCCGCAGTTGGCCTCAAGCCATGAAAGCCGCGGACTCGACCTGCCGGCTGTACCGATTTTTTTGAGAAGCCCGGGGATATCATTGATAACAACGGGTTTCTTTTCAATAACCGCCTCTCCGATTGCACCTGCCCCAACAGGTATGCTGACACCCGGCAAAAATTCGGGCGGCAGCCCGCAAGCAGCCTCCACGGTGAGCAGATTCTCTTCCTTCCGCAATCGGTAGAGTGCTCCGGAATCCGTTCCCATCAGGCGCGCCGCCTCACAGATAATAAAATCGAGAATCTCATCCAGATTGCGGTTGGAATTCAGTATTGCAAGAATATCCCTCAGTCCCTCAGCCACATGCCTTCGCTGCTCGTCCTCCATATGCCTGCGCTTTTCATCCTCGTACATCCGTGCATTTTCAATGCCGATAACGGCACTGGACGCAAACATATTGAGGATTCTCTCATCCTCCTGGTCAAATTCGTCGGTTTTATTGCTGACAGCCGATATGATTCCTACAGGTTTTGTACCTGCGATCAATGGAACGATGAGATAGGTCCTCACCCTTGTATCCGAAATGATCCCCATATCGGTCCCGGTATCTCCGGGTTCATTTTTGAATATCACCGACCTGCCCTGGAGCAAATGCCTGCCCAGTATTGTTTTGTCTATAGGGACCCGGCTGCCTATCATTTTTGAAAAATCCTCTCCAGAATCAACGGAGAAAACCAACTCGTCGCCCTCCACCAGGAGAACCGCCGTTGAGACTGAATTGGTCAGCCTTCTTGACTCATCGGCGATCAACTGCAGGACGGAAGCCAGGTCAAGCCTGCTGGTGATGGCCTGCTGTACCGCAAACATGGTTTTCAGCTCATCGGCTTTTTTAATGGTTTCGCTATAAAGCCTGGCATTTTCATATTCCAGCGCCGCCTGATTGGCAAAGGCCTGTCCCAGCTCAACATGATGCGTTTTATAAAAGCCCGGTTCCCTGTGGTCAAGGGTCAGGACGCCGATGATCCTGTCCTTGACCATCATCGGTATACCCATCCAGGACCGCGTCGCTTTAAAAACAGTGTCCAGATATTCGCCCCGGATTTGCCTGAAGGAGACGGCAGCAGGATCATCCGCATAAATGTCATCGATTAAAACCGGCTTACGGTTGTCTATAAGCTGCATGCTAAGGGGAATCGTATCAAAATACATGGGCTGCTCCGGCTCCTCAGCTTTCATAAGAGCGCTTTTATGTGCAAACAGCCGCACGGAATCCCCCTGCACAATGAATATCCTGGCGCCATTGTAATCCACGATGTACATGAGGCGCTCCAATATATCCTCCAGCAGCTGCTTTGGCCCCATTGTGGAAGTGGAAACAAGGTTTGAAACATCCAGCAGGGTCCCCAACAGTCTGTTCCGCTGTTCCAGCTCCGTTTCCGTACGTTTTCTTTCTGAGATTTCGAACTTCAGCTTCTCATTCAAGCTGTTCAAATCAGATACTCTGTCCTGTATGGTATTTTTAACCCCGCCACCATTGCCGCACCGGCTGTTTTTTGTGCGAAAAGCCGCGGCAGGATGCTTCTTCTTTTCTGAAGGCATGAACACACCTCAATCGGTATAACAATTAAAGAGCCTATAATTTTATTCGATATTGATTGTATCGTAATAAGTCAGAATTTACAAGTAGGCATAAGACCTGGACGCTATAAAAGAATTATAGCATAGAAAGTCCGTAGGGGCGGCCATTGGCCGTCCGCCTATAGTATCAAGAATCTCTGAATGGCTGCATGGCATATACTGCCATAGATTACATTCATGCCGACGCGCAATGCGCGCTCCTACAGGATAGGAGTTTCAATTTCCAATGGGGGCATGCCCCCATACCCCCTCGCTGCGGGCGAAATATATTCGCCCTACGCTACACTTCGTACGCCACGCCTATACGTGGCGTTTGAACAACGTCAGTTGGGGATTGCTACCCACCACTGACAGCTTTTTCAATTGGTAACCCCCTCCTAAGAGGAGGGGGACTGTGACGTTGTTCAAAGCAATGACACTATTGGTGTTTACAGGAGATCAATGCGTTATAAATGCCGAAGTATGAACGCCCTGTCACACTTTTCATCACCATTAATAAAATAGAATAGGAATATTATGATTTTGAAATGGTTGATGGGAAGGTGCAACTATGCCAACTTTAAATATTGGTTCTACAGGTCCCGACGTCAAGCTCGTTCAAAGCTTGCTGAACAGGATCGGCTATAATGCCGGACGGGTTGACGGCGTTTACGGCAGAACGACCCAACAGGCCGTAATTGCTTTTCAGAGAAACAACGGCCTCACTCCTGACGGAGTTGTCGGCCCCGCTACCTGGGCGGCATTTGACAGGTTTTTGAGAGGCTATGACACCTATACGGTAAGAAGCGGAGATACGCTTTACAATATTGCCACAAGGTATTATACGACCCTTAACGCAATAATTACGGCCAACCCGGGTATAAACCCCAACTTGATTTACGTAGGTCAAAGGATAATTGTTCCGTACGGCATCGATGTAGTGTTTGACGATATCGATATCACATATGGAATACTGGAACGGCAGATACAGGGCTTGAAGGTGCGGTATCCGTTTTTGGAGACGGGGATCGTCGGAAAAAGCGTGATGGGGAAGAATATTTACTACATAAGGCTTGGGAGAGGAGATGTCCAGGTATCTTACAACGCCTCGCACCATGCAAACGAAGCAATCGGTACCCCCTTGCTGATGAAGTTTGTCGAAAACTTTTCCAGGGCCTACTCTTCAGGCAGAAGCCTGCAGGGCTATGACCTGAATGCGATCTTCAACCGGACCAGCATGTACATTATTCCCATGGTAAACCCCGATGGAGTGGATCTTGTAGCATACTGGCCCAATTATACAAATCCTGCCTACAATGAGGCCGCACGGTTGAACAGGACCGGCAGACCCCTCCCCAGTGTCTGGAAAGCAAACATCCGGGGTGTGGACCTGAATCTAAACTACCCGGCTTTGTGGGAAAGGGAGAAGCAGGAGGAAATCGAGCTGGGAATAACCTCGCCCGGTCCCAGGGATTTCGGAGGCGATGCTCCCATATCGGAGCCGGAATCCAGGGCTATGTATGATTTCACAAGGCAGCATAACTTCCGGCTTGTAATAGCCTACCATACCCAGGGCGAAGTGATCTACTGGCAGTTCCAGAATATGGCGCCGCCGCAATCCCTTCCCATTGCAAGGCAATTTGGGCAAATAAGCGGTTACGAGGTGATTCCGGGAACCGGTGAAGCTGCTTATGCTGGCTATAAGGATTGGTTCATACAGGACTTCGGAAGGCCCGGCTATACTATCGAGGTGGGAAGAGGCGTAAACCCGATCCCCATGACCCAGTTCCCAACCATATACAGACAAAACGAAGGCATTCTGCTGCTGGCATCGGTTGTATAAATCGGCGATCCATTGCATTGCACCCGCAATACCCATGCCGCAGAGTGGCACAGCTGAGCATAAAAGTATGTTTTCCATCATGTGCGACAGTGAAGAACCTCCCCTGTCGCATATTTTTTTATTTCCATATGGCTAAAAATGTGATAGAATATAGTCGAAGACGGGTTGTAAGAAAGCCGGACGAAAGCCAAAGAAGTGCAGTGAGCTTGAAAGGCTTTATACAAAAGGTTATGAGCGGTACCTCAAAAATTTTATGCCGCCGCTTGAGCGGCGAAATGGAGACGAACATGGAAATTAACACAATGCTTCAGCAAAATATTAGCAGCCTGCGGCAGGCCATCAGCATGTCCAATTTAAAAAAGGCCATGCATCAGGATGCACAGTCTGTAGACAGCCTTCTCCAGGGAATGCAGCAGGCTTCCGCAAAGATTATGGAAAGCTCGGTCACACCACACAAGGGCGGTAACATCGATATTCGGATTTAACATCCGTCAGCGTCCGGTGCGTCCGGTACGCCTGGTAATGAAAGCCGCGAGGGAATTAACCCTCTTCAGCTC
Organism: Bacillota bacterium; assembly: GCA_023426125.1. Lineage (GTDB taxonomy): Bacteria > Bacillota > Clostridia > Acetivibrionales > DTU013 > MnB-11. The sequence goes on along the minus strand of JAFABI010000067.1, from coordinate 121,481 downwards.
AACGGCTTTATACATGCATAGCTCATGGCAGCACATGCATTCAATGCATCTTTTATAGTCAATCCTTTTGGACTCCTTATCAATTGCTTTCACAGGACAGCTGTCAACGCATACGTTGCACCGCTTGCACTGCTGCAAATCCACCTGCGGACGCGCTTTCATAAAATTAATGAAGGCCGACATCAGGTTCAGAAGCTTACCTCTCGTAATTTTAAAAGGCAGTTTGAATCCCGGCAAAACCGGCGGAGCGGAGTAATCTCCCGCGACCTTTATCCTTTCCAGCATATATTCGCCTAGCCTTCTTTCGATGGACGCCTTATAGAAGGGTATCTCCCCGATGTTCAGATTAATCATTTTACAGGCGACGGTGTCAAGTGCCAGAGCGTCGGTGCCTATCAAAATCTTATTGGCGGCGTAGGGGTTGCCAGTCGTCGGGCCCTGGCCATCCATGGCGACAATTCCGTCAACGATGTGCAAATCTACCTTCAGCGCCTGATTTATGTCTGCCAGCACTTCTCCGAATTGGGCGGAGGTTGGGGCCGACTTGTGATATTCGGCCTTTTTCAGTCCGGGGATGCATCCGTACAAATTCTTGATGGCTCCCGTATATGCCGCCACCATATGGGTTTTGAATTTCGGCAGGTTTATTACCATATCCGCTTCAAACATGGGTTTTGCCAGAAACAGCACTTCCCCGGAGTTATCCTTCCTCCCAGCCTCCACCACTCCTTCGCGGTCAAAATTCTTTATCTCGGCGCCTTCTTCCGCAGCAACCTTCTCAATGCCGGATACCGCAAAGCTTTTCCCCGTCACTGCCCTTCCCGGAATTGCTCCGCCGGAGCTGTCGCCAACCCAGACCTTGCACTGCCTTTGCACCAGGATACGGATAACCGCTCTAACAAACTCGCTGTTGGTTATGGCAGCAGACCCGGAAGGCTTCGGACCAAGGAGATTGACCTTCAAAAGCACCTTCATTCCCGGCTTTACAAACCTATCCCAGCCTCCCAGCAGCTCAATGCCCGAATTTATTTTGGCAATGACATTGTCAAGTTCGTAGCTTTTGCATTCCTGAACGATGACGGTACTCATATCGATCCTTTCTTGTAACAGACAACTGTAAAATCATTTTTCAAATACTGCTCTTTTATAGCGATTTCCGCTATATCGGAAAAGCCCTTCAACAACTGTCTCACTTCTTCCGGATCGTAATAAAAATATTTGTCCTCCCTGTCCGGCGAGTCCTTGTGGAGCAGGTTGAACACTACGGCTTCCTTCGCAAATCCCAGCATCTTCTTTAATGCTTTCAGCAGAAACTCCCGGTTGTTTCCAAGATTCAGATTAAATATACCCGAGGTATATACGATATCAAACGACCGGTTGTCAAAGGAGTCATCCTCAAAGATATCAATACAGCAGAATTCCCCATTCAGCCTTTTGCACTGGGCATACTCTATCATGCTGGCAAGTATGTCCACCCCGGTATACTTAACGTCTATTTTCTTACTGCTCAGGTATTCCAGAAGATTCCCCATACCGCAGCCTATATCCAGAAGCTCTTTGCCGTCCAACGACACGGCATTAAGCAGCATATCAAACCGCAGCTGTTGCGCTTTCTCGCTTTCCCATCCCAATACGCCGTAGTCCGGCAATCCCTGACCCATTTTTGATTCATAATAGGTTCGAATCTTTTCCGTTTTTTTCAAAATCATCCACCCTATCCGGCTGCAATGAACCGGATCCCATTGCTTTTTGCAAACAATTCCTTACAGCATTTATAGAAAGCTTTTATTTCCTCTATTCTGCTGCAATACATTTTATTATATTTTCCTGTAATTGATACGTCAACACCTTATAGAAATATACCATCCATAGGAATCTTTAAACTGCAAATAAGAAAAAGCGCAAGCCGGGGACGGTCCTTGACCTGCGCTATATAGAAAAGAATGTGAGCTGACTGGCAATAATCCTTGCAGGGTGCCTGCGCTCCTATGGGGACGCCCATTGGCCGTCCGCCCAAGGCAGGTAACACAGGGTCATAGATTATTTGCTGCCATAGATTGCATTCGAGTGGATGCGCAATGCGCGCCCCTACATCCGATTCACACGGCAAGGGTACATATACACAGGGGCGGTTCTTGTGTATTTGCATACAGAGGGACGGTTCTTGTGTATTTATGTTTTCCAAAATAGCAATATATTCCACCAAAAGGTCTTGGCCATTAGAATCTTCAAACCAATCAGCAACGTTTCCGAAAATACAGTAGAACCGTCCCCCTGTATTTTGCATTTTTTACACCAATTGAACGACAGCCAGTTCATATTCGCCGACCTCGTCTAACTTGAAACAAACTTCTCCCTCATTTTGCTCAAATCCGATATCCTGCTTCATATAGACAGTTTTGACGCTTGCCGCCTTTTCCTTGATCTTTAATCTTATCGTGATGTCCCTGCATGGGATAACTCTGTTGATAGGGCGCTGCATGCAGCCTGTGTAGTTCACAAAGTGTATCAGTATCCTTTTCTTTTCGGGCTGTATCCGCATTTCCACTTCAAGAGACTCATATGCGTTTTCAACTTCCAAAACCGGTTCCATGGTTAAGTACAATAGATTTCTGACAAGGGTTTTCAATGCATCCGGCAAATATTTGCCGTAAGTTTCCCCCAGCCCTCCGGAAACATAGATTGCCTTGCCTTTTCCAAAGGAATGCATAACAATTGTGGGAAAGCTCTCCGACGGGAAAAAGTCATAGCCTCCGTTCATCGGAATATACTGGATGCCTGCCGTGGCCGTGTCGCCGGCATACCTGCATTTTACGGAAATACTGCAGCCTACGGTCAGGCCGGAGGAGGGCATCCCATCCGTCAGCCCTGTTCCTTCCGACAGCTTTATATAGCTGCAGCCGGCGTTATAACTAAATACGTCCGCAACCTCGGTGATTCCGAACAAATCGGCAAGTGCGGGAGCAGGACGGGCATTGCCGTCCCCGTCAAAGAAAGAAGTGCCGATTGTCGCGATAACATTTCCGCCGTTACTTACGTAGTCCTTGATCTTTTCCGCCTCCTGCTCCCCCATGCAGCAAGCATTTGGCAAAACCAGGGTCTTGAATACGGAAAGGTCTTTTTCCAACAGGATTTTTTCATCGATAATTGAAAATTGCCTATGGGTTCTGGTCAATATTTCATAAAATCCGTTAAATTCGTTAAGATAATTCCCCAGGGAATATTGGGTCTCTATCGTTTCTTTCTCTACGAAGTCCGACTTCTGGATGCTGCCCGGAAATGCGTTGATTGTAGCCTTTGACCACAAAAGCGCCATGTCCGGGATTTTGTGCGTTCCTTCATAATATTCTTCATTGGCCGCGAGAAACCGGTTGAAATCGTATGCGGCCTTTCCTCCGGGAGTATCAAGCATCTCCAGCGTCCCATGGATGCCATACCATACATTGGCTCCATTGGCTACGGCGGAGGCAAACAACAGGCGGCTTTCCTCCGGCGTATGCATGTAGCGTGTCCAGGGGCATGAATTTCCGGCTGCAAAGATCACAGCAGGCTTTCCTTTTGCTTTTTCATCAAGATATTTTGCATTTTTGCTCCCATACCAGAGGGAAATATCATTGGGATTCCCGTAAAACATAAATCCGCCTTCCGTTCCCAGAAAATCCACATAAGGGTAGATGGCGTCGATATCGCACCCGGTTATATTGGCGGAGAGGCCGTGGCTGTTTGCATAGAGTATGACATCGCTATTGACGGATTTGATCACGCCTCTTACATCACGGATAAAATCTGCTATGCTTTCCGTTTTAAAATTTCTTAATTCAGTGGCTGAGGCGCTTTGTAAGGAATGCCGGTATTTATTTTCAAAAAGCCTGGAACAGGCGCTGCAATAGCAGGCCTCCCGTCCAAAGATGGGACCGTCCAGGAAGACTCCGTCGATGCCATAAGCAAGAGCTGTCTTTACGGAATCCATGAACTGGTTTCGCCAGCCGCTGTTTACACAGGTAAGGATGAATTTCTGATATGCACTCAACGGCTTACCGGAGCGGTCGGTCTGGGCCCAGTCTCCGTTTTCGCGGCAGGTGTCCGCATCCACCATATGGGCGTTAAAATACAGGATTATTTTTATGCCTTTCTCCCCGGATAAGCGGATATACTCAGAAAGCTTTTCCCCGTCTCTTTCCTCGTCAAACACGGTCAGGCCTATATTATCACCGGCCGCCATGATGTGCAGCAGCTGCTCGGTGTTAAACCCGCCGTTTTTCAGGATTCCTGGGGCTTTAAATGCGTCCTCGCCCAGATTCCACTGCATTGCTCCGATTCTCAAAGGTTTTTGGTGCCATAATTCACTTTTCATCGTAACCTCCGATATTTTTCTACCGCGGCTAGCCTTTCACGGCGCCGACGATGATGCCATGCATGAAGTATTTCTGCAGGAAGGGATATATGATAATAATCGGCAATACACTGATCAAAAGAGAGGCCATTTTAATATTGTCGGCATGGACATTGTTCCCCATCCCCACTGCGGAATTGCCGGAAATAAAATCCTGGAGGATATCCAGGTTTGTCAGGATCTCCCTGACCTTGTACTGCAGCGTCCACTTGCTTTCGTCGCGTATAAAAAGCAGCACTCCATACCACTGGTTCCAGTTCTCCACCGCGCTGAAAATGGTGAATGCCGCAATCATGGGCATGATGATGGGAGCAATCACGTCAAACAGTGTTCTTGCCATACCGGCTCCGTCAATTTCGGCGGCGTCAATAAGTTCTTGCGGCGTTTGCATAATGCTGTTGCGGAAAATGATGATGTAAAATACCTTTGTTACAAAAGGCAGTATTAGAGCAAGATAGCTGTTATAAAGCCCCAGCTTGTTTACGGTAAGGTAAAAGGGTATCAAGCCTCCGCTGAAATACATGGTAACCAGAAAGTAGGTCATGAAAAGCTTTTTGCAGGGAGTATATTTATTGGCCAGGGCAAACCCGGTAATCAGCGTAATCAGCATTGTCAACACGGTGCATATCACCGTAAGGCACAGTGTGACAAAAAAGGCCCGGATCAGAGCCTGGTTGGAAAAAACAAATTCATAGGCATCCCAGGTAAACTGAACGGGAAGGAACCTGACATCCCCTGCGATGATGGCATCGGAACTGCTGAAGGAGATGGCGATCACATTGATAAAAGGGAAAATTACCATCATGCAGAAAACAATCATCAGGAAGTAATTGAAAATTTTAAAGGCGGTTCCGGCTTTGGTCTTATATACAATCATTCGATGTTCTCCTACTCATAAAATATTTCTCCTAATACTACAGCGTAAACTTCATTATTAATGAGCATTTATGCGCCTTGCAGGAATAATCGCGAATGCCTTAACGCGTTATTTCTGCAAGGATAATTCGGTTGTTTACGCTGTAGTATTAATACAAACCCGTACCCGTCAATCTCCTGGACACCTTGTTGCACCCAAGCAGCAGCAGAAATCCCAGACCGCTCTGAGTTAGGCCTATCGCAGTGGTAAAGCTGAACTGGGATTTTAAAAGGCCGCTTCTGTAAACATAGGTGCTTATCACTTCGGAAACCGACAGCACCAGCGAATTCTGAAGAACAAACAGCCTCTCGAAGCCGATGGTGAAGATGGTGGAAATTTTCAGGACCAGCATCAGGGAAATCACCGGGGCAAGCGCCGGAAGGGTTATATGCAGGATCTGTCTGGGGCGGCTTGCCCCGTCGATATGGGAGACCTCATACAGCGTCGGATCGATTCCCGCCAGGGTAGCAAAATACAAAATAGCGCTCCAGCCCACGGATTTCCAGATTTCAGCGAAAACGGTGATCGCCACAAAATACTTTTCCTCCGCCATAAAGTAGACCGGCTGGATCCCGAAAAATTTCACAAGATAACCGTTGATTATTCCCGACTGCCCCGGCGACAGCATTTGATAAAAAATTCCCGCGACGATCACCCAGGATAAAAAATGCGGAAGATAGGAGATGGTCTGGATGATTTTTTTTGCATGCCTGTTCATCATTTCATTCAGAAGCAAGGCAAAGAGGATGGGCGCCGTAAAACCAAAAATAACATCATAAAAGTTGATAATCAACGTATTTTTCATCACTGTCCAGAAGGTGGAATCCGTCAGAAAAGCGTGAAAATACTTGAAGCCTACCCACGGGCTTTTGAATATTCCCTGGAAAGGGCTGAAATCCTTGAAGGCAATTACGATTCCGTAAATTGGTATGTAGTTGAAAAGAAATACCAGGACGACCGCCGGAAGCAGCATGAATAACAGTGAGGCTTTTCGTCCTCCGGCTTTTGCTTTTTTTACTCTATACGTATGCACCTGTCCAATTCTCCTTTTAGACATTTTCAGCGGATCATTTTATTTGGGCCTTAAATCCCTTTTCCGCGGCATGAAAGCCTTTTTGCAATGATTGTTCTGCAGGGGCGTACATTGCAACTGCGCATGTGGGCGGACGGCGAATGGCCGCCCCTGCAAAAAATTACCGCTTACCAGTCTACTTCCTTGCAGCCCCTTGACCTGAGCTCATCCTTGTGCTCATTGATATACTTTGTCAGACCCTCGTCAATGAAGCCGTACTTTGTCTTGTATTCGGCCACGCTCTTGTCAAACTGCTCCATTGTGGTCTGGCCCATAACCGCTTTTGCAGTTGCAGCGGAAATAAAATCATAGGATTCCTGTAATTTTTCAGTAATGCCGGATATGTCGGGAAGCTGTCCGAGTATGCTTACTCCGCGCTCTTTTGAGCTTTCTACGATAGGAGCGATGCTCCGGTCGACAGCATTGAATTTCTCTTCGCCCCATACCTTTTTATACATTGCGTCCTTTGCCTCCGAACCTGCAGTGAAGCTGAAAATAACTCCCAACTGCAGAACCCAGCTTCTGCTTGGATCAGCAAGCTTTACAGGGTCAATTTCCCTTTGTCCGCCTTTCACCGTATACTCTATACCTTCTCTGCCCCAGAAAATAGCATCGTAAAGCTTTTCCGCCGAAAAACCTTCAATCACCTTGAAAGCCCTTTCCGGAGTTTTGCAGTTTTTCGATATGTACAATCCGTGGCTGCTGTTTATGCCGGCATTCGCATAGCCATTGACATATTTTGTGTCCTTGACTTCCTCCGGGTATGCAGTTAATGCAGGCGCCATTGCATAAACATTATTTTCCGCACCGGAACGGGTCTGTGCGTTTTGTACATAAGACTTCACCTGATCCGTCGCGTTGGAAACCAGGCATAAGTTATTGTTATAAAGAGCATCCAGCCATTTGTTCGTATCACTGGTGACGAATTCCTTGTCCAGTATGCCTTCCTTGTACATCTGGTTCATAACCGCCACTGCCGCTTTGTATTCGGGAACCGTAAACGTACTGATGAATTTGCCGCCTTCCATCCTGAAATTATAGGGTCTGGCTCCATACCATACAAAAATGGGATCGTTAAAGCCTCTGAACACATTATTTCCTACAAGCCTGCTGGCTAATGGCGTCGAATTGGGTTCCGCCTTTTTTACAGCCCGCATAAACTCAATCCATTCATTGACAGACGCAGGAAACTTTCCGCCATTGTATTTCTCCAAAAGGTCATACCGGGTTATGATCCCTTCCCCCACGGGGGTCATGGCTACCATCGGTATCCTGTAATAGTGGCCGCTTCCCGATTTTGCCAGTTCCATGTGCCCGGCTGTCACCGTATCTTTCAATGCCGTAGAAGCGTCGTAGTATTGCTTCAAATCGATAAACGCCCCCTGGTCTCCCGCTCTTTCGGCATCTTCACGGTAAATCGTATGTACGATGTCAGGAAGGCTTCCCGAAGCCATCATCAATTCGTATTTTGTTTTGAAGTCCTGATATACCGGGACTTCAAGCTCCAGGTCCACATTGGCGTAGTCCTCCACGATCCCGATATATTCATTGTTGCTGGGATCGACACCATCCGGATAGTCCAGGCCGCTGTTGCACATGAACATTTTCAGCTTGATCCTCTCCTCTGTTTCTGCCTGAGTCTCCGACGCACCCTGGCCTGTGCCCTCTGCCAGGGTTGTTCCCGTATCTGCCTCCTGCTTGCCCCCGGAACAGCCTGCCGGGAAAATGCTTAGGATAAAAGCCAACAGTAGAAAAATGCATATCCGTTTGAGAATAAACCTGTTCATAGAAATTCCTCCAATTGTTTTGATTTATATAAAAAGCATCGATCCCAGCTGGTAGACCACGCAATTCATATCATGATTGGCCGGCGTGTTTTTGATACCATTCATCGGCTTCCTTCGTCAGTTGTGAAAGTCCGGCCTCGTTAAGCTCCTGCACGAACCTGTCAAAATCGTCCGGGGATTTTTCTCCGGAAATAAACAGCGCATAGGATTCCCTGATCATTCGATTGATTATATCCCTGTATTGTCCGTTGGAAGGCAGATCATACCGGATGCTGTTGGTATAGCCCGTCAAAAGGCCGTCAAGCTTGTCTCCGTATTCGAAATAGGATTTCCTTGTATTCCGGTAAAACTCTATATTGTTGGCAGCGATCTGTCCGATGCCTTCCGCGGCGATCCCCAGTCCGGCCATACCTTCGATGGTTGAGGCGCCGCCGATCAAGGTGTAATTTCCGTCCACGATTTCGTAGGTGGCCCCTTCGATTCCGAAAACAGCCAGTTTATTCACTTCAAAGTCGCTGACCAGTTTTTCCGTAATTTCAATTATTTTTTCAAGCTTGCCTTCGGTTTTTGAAACATTTTTTCCTAAAACAAGGTAGTATCCCGAAACCACTCCCCAGCACTCCGTGCCGGATTTGCCCCCAGGCCCTTTAATAGGCTTTCCGGGTACATAGGATACATATTCACCCAATACCTTCTTAAAATTCAAATAATTATTCGAGCCTGCGTCCCTGTCGTTTAACGGCGGATTTATGTGATAAAACTGGCCCGGACAGGAGAAGCCTATTTTACCGTTCCAAAAAGTTACCGAGCTCCCCCAATACTGTCCTTTGCTTTCACCATTAATAAATTCGGGGTCGATGAGCCCCGCCTTATACCATTTGTTCAACAGCAGCAGCGCTTCCTTCATCTCAGGCAGCACTGCCGTGGCAACCGCTTTCCCGTCTCTTACCGTCCAGGTAAAAACATTCCCGCCGCCTGCGGAAAAATAGGGGATCCCTCCAAAAGCTCCGAAAATTGGGCCCATACCGGTATCGGACAGGGCGTAGGTATCCTTTTCTTCATTTTTGTCGGGGTTCTCGCGGGCAAATTTATAAAAAGCCGTTTCCGCCTCTTCAAGGGTTTCGGGTATTTTGCCGATCCCCACATTGCGGAGCCAGTCATCCCTCCATATAGGGATAAAGGGATATTCCCCATAGGGATCCAGAATGGGGATTCCGTAAAGCTTCCCATTTTCCTTTGCAAAATTCCAGGTAGCTTCTCCGGCATTTTTGATGACCAGGCCGTACATCGCCGGGGCCCTTTCCTTAAGGAAGGCTTCCTGGATTTCCAGTAAGGTTCCCTGGCGTATATAGGACCTGTACTGGTCTTCATGCAGTACCATGACATCAGGTATCGCCCCGGAGGCTATCCGCACGTTCAAAAGCTCCGTTTCCTTGTTCCTGTTCATATAAATAAAATTGAACTTTACATTAAATAATCTTTCCAGCTCCTTGATGACCGGCGAATCATTTTCCACGGGAGCGTCGTTTTGCGGTTTCCAGTCAATCGTAATGGGACCGGGGGCCGTTGAAGCATCGGAAACATTTGTACCGCCATTGTTTCCTGTCACTGTGCAGCCCACAAGACTGCCTGCTAAAATAAGGATTAAAAACAGTTTCGGCACGTGCATAGAGGTTCCTTCTCTCATTAAACTACTTCATATCACCTCATAATGTCCCGGCAACCGCGGGCAATAACAAGCTTTGAGTCAATGATAGCACATACCCTATGAAATTCAACAATAAAATCCTATGATCTTAATGATTATTTATCCATTGGCTCCAGAAACAGATGAATAAAATTCTATGATCTTAACGAAAACTCTATACCTGCAGTGGATAACCGGCGTCTTCCGTTTGCAGTGCGGTATTTCCCTATGGTATAATAAAACAATACAAGTGAGTTAATGCAGGTACAAGTCAGTGCAGGTATAGGACAAATAGAAATGAAAAATTATCTTTTTAATTTGCTGACCGGATATTTTTTTAAAAACAGATATTTTTTTAAAATGCTCATATTGTACTCCGTATTGGTTATCATCTCCGTTCTTTCCACGTCGCTGTTTCTCACGGGATATCTTGATAAAAAGCTGGAGGAGGAGATATACAAATCAAACAAGCGGATGCTTACACAGGTGCAGATCTTTTCCGATACCTACCTGTTGGAAAAGGTGAAGTCCCTTGTTGCGGAAAAGTGCATTGACACCTCGGGGGACAGGGTGATATGGAATTATTACAACAACACCTATGACGGAAGTCTGGAATTCCTTTTCAAGGTCAAGGCGAAAGCTTCCGGCAGCTTTATCAACAGCAGCTTTGATTTTCTGGATTCCCTGTATTTTTTCAACAAAACAAATTACACCGTGGTCTCTTCCCGTGAGGGAGTGGTATCCGACATTTTTTCCTGGAATAACATCAATTCAAAATATATCAATACTTATGCCATCCTGAAAGGGCTTTTGTCCGAGGAAAACCAGAACTGGATCAGCCCTTTGAAAAATATAGACTTCAATAAAACCATCCCCATCATCTCTTTTTGCCAGTCAATCCCTGTAACAGCCCCTCCGGGAGAAAGGAGGGGCTGCATCGTTGTAAACATAAACCAGAAGGAGTTTTTCAAATCCCTTGGCAATCTATATGACAGGAATACGGGCCAGCTCATCATCGTAAATTCCGAGGGGCAGGTCTTTGCCCACAGCGACGGCAGCAAGATTTTCAAGGCCTTCGATTATGCAGGATTTCTTGATACCTTTCAAAACAGTGAAAGCGGGCATGAAATTTTTAATCAGGACGATCAGGATTTCTGCATTACCTGGGTCGCATCCTCCATCAACGACTGGAAATACATCTCTGTCGTACCGGTCAAAACACTGCAGAAAGAGCTGTTCAATTCCAAAAAATACATTCTGGTCATTATTACCTTCCTCATCCTTGCAAGCTTCATCGGTATCGGTTTTGCCACCTCCTTTCTTTATAAGCCGATAAAAGCTCTGGTAAAAAGGCTGAATGGGAATGCAACCCTCCTGTCGAAAGGGAAAAACGAACTTGAGCTTATCAACAATGCAATAACCGATTATTCCAACAGGCTGATGGATATGGACAAGACCATCCAGGAAAAAAACAGTTTAATTGAATACAAGCTGGTATCCGACATCATGCACAGCAACATCAAAACACAGGATGCGCTTTCAAGCACCCTCGCCCTGATCGGGAGAAGCTTTCCCCAACAATACTTCAGCATTGTGCTGATCGAAGTCGACAACATGGTTTTTCCGGAATTGGCGTTGGAAAAGCAGCAGTTCGTATTGTACAGCATCATGGATTTATTGGGCAGGCAAATGCCTGCCGGGTATTCCTGCCTCAGCATAATCAAGAATTCAAATATGATTGCCGCCATTATAAACTATCAAAGCTATCATGCTCTTCTGAATAACCTGTCCGTCTTCCTTATGCTGTCGGAGGATACCTTCAAGCTAAATTGCAACATTGCCGTCAGCAAGCCCTCCGACGATGTATTGGCACTTGGAGGCATGTACTTCAGAACCTCGGCATTTCTAAACTACAGCTTTATCTATGGATACGACAATATCTTTGATTACTACACCATCGCGGAATATGAGTCAAACACCGCGGACATGGGCTTTGAAAAGCTGAAACATCTGGAGTCCCTGCTCAACTGCCGGAGAATCGATCTGTTCAAGGAGGAAATAGCCGCTTTTGACAGCCGGGTAAAAACGGAAAAACTCTCCTATGATTGTGTGAAAAATTTCATGCAGTCCATTGTAAACCTGTTTTTGAGAACCGTTCACAAACAGCTGGATAACAGCTTTACCGAAGACATGACCCTCTTCAGGGAATTTAACAACCTCAAATCCTTTGAAGACTTCCTGTCCTGGTTATATTCCCTTGCGGACAGGTTCGCGGAAAATGTCGGCCACCGGAATTTGCAGATCAACAGGGATTTCATCCTCAAGATCGAAGATTTCATCTGCGGCAACATTGACAATCAGATATCCCTGCCTGTGATATCAAAGAAATTCAATATAACCCCCAATTATTTAAGCCGGATCTACAAAGAGGCAACGGGGATAAACCTTTCCAATTTCATCTCGGATAAAAAAATGGAGACGGCGGCCAATTTGCTTGTTTCCAACATGAAGCTGGATGTATCTGACATTGCCGGAAAACTTGGCTATTACAACATGCCTTACTTCAACAAGCTTTTTAAAAGCTGCTATGGAATGACTCCGGTGCAATACCGGAAGAACCGGATATAACAAAGCGGCAAATGTCCCCCACCTCTGCAGGCGGCGGGGACCGCTACATTTCTGAAAAAAATCCCATGCATATGAATTTTTAAACTGCAAATAATAGAATTCCAAGGTGTTTCGCCTTGAACAAAAACAAAGGAGTGATTCACATGGCAAAAAATGAAAAATTGGTGCCCGAAGCTAAAAACGGACTGAATCGGATGAAATATGAAGTAGCAAACGAACAGGGAGTAAATTTGAAAGAGGGATATAATGGCGACATCAAAGCCAAGGATGCGGGAAAAGTCGGCGGCAATATGGTAAAAAAGATGATCGCACAGGCTGAAAATCAAATGAAGGGCCAGAAGTAGCATCGCCACAGGCATCCAATGCCTTTGATCAAGCCGGGGCGCCGGAAATTCCGGCAGCGCCCCGGCTTTATTTATTTCTAAAAATTTTGCCTCGTTACAATAATAACATAAATCTGCTTCGTCCTGCGGATAATAAAATCAAGCGGATTGCAATACCTGTTTGCCGGAATAGATTCATTGCTGCTACACCGGAATATTGGAGGGTGAAATGTCTGAAAAAAAGTCGGGTTTGTCTGCATTCGGGTTGACAATGATGGCCATCGGCACGGTGATCGGCGGTTCTTTCTTTTTGGGCTCCGCCATACCCATTAAGGCCGCGGGGCCATCCATCATGATTTCCTATGTCATCGGAGGAATCCTGGTTTATTTTATCCTTTTCGCCCTCTCGGAAATGACGGTGGCGGATGCGGATCCAGGCTCTTTCAGAGCCTTTGCACAGCGGGCCTTCGGTCCTGCGGCGGGCTTTATCACCGGCTGGGTTTATTGGACCGGCCTGATTCTTGCCATGTCCAGTGAAGCAGTTGCCGTATCCCTGCTGATCCGCCTCTGGTATCCCCAGGTTTCCATACCGCTCATCGGCGGCCTGATCATCCTCCTCATCACGATGGTCAACCTGATGGGCGCGGGCTGGATCACCCGGCTGGAAAGCACCCTGGCGGCAGTTAAGGTTGTAGCGATCATCGCTTTTATTGTCCTTGCAGCCGCCCTGATTTCAGGATTCTTTCCCGGAAAACCGCAAGTAGGGACGGGCGCGCTGGGCACGGAGCCTATATTTCAAGGCGGTGTGGCCGGTATTGCAGGAAGTATGCTGATGGTCATGTTTACGTATGCAGGCTTTGAAGTCATCGGACTGGCGGCTTCCGAAGCAAGGCAGCCTCACAGGACTGTCCCCAGGGCGATATTGTATACCGTCCTGACGCTGTCCATTCTGTACATTGGCGCAATAGCGCTGCTTCTCCCGCTATTGCCGACGCAAAGCGTCTCCACCGAAGTAAGTCCCTTTATCGCCGCCTTGGAATACCGGGGAATCGGATGGGTGGCAGGCGTGATCAATTTCATACTGGTCACGGCCATTCTATCCACCATGCTGGCTGCAACCTTCGGGCTGGGACGGATGATGCGTTCTCTGGTTGACGAAGGGCATGCTCCTCATTGGCTTAAGGACAAGGGAGATGTGCCTTACCGGGGAATAGGCTTTTCAGGAGCCGCAATGCTGGCAGGCCTTGCCTTGAGCTTTCTTCTGCCCAAACAGGTATATCTTTTCCTGGTAGGCTCGGGAGGCTTTTCCCTGCTTTTTACTTATCTTATCATTTTGCTGTCCCACTACAAGTTCCGCAAAAAGTATGGCTGCCCACCCAAAGGGAACTGTCAGCTGCCAGGCTATCCTTTCACCTCGTGGATAGCCATTACCGCGACGGCGGCCATCCTCATCAGCATGCCGCTGGTTCCCGGACAGGGCTCAGGCATGCTGGCAGGTATTTCGCTGGTTGTGTTCTATCTGTTGTGCTTTGCTGTGATGCATTATGTAAAGCGGCACAGGCGAGTCAAAAGGTATACGTAATGCGGACCTATCCCTTCTCAAAATAAACCGGGTTGGAGAGCATGGCCGGCATTTGCGGCAAGCCTTTTTCATAGCTGCGGTGAATTTCAAAGCGGCAGAACAGGCAATTCTCGAACTTCCGGTGCAGCTGCAGCTCCGTCACGTCCGGCCCGCAGGTCACGGTTTCCTCCTCCCTGTCGGAAATCAGCTTGATCACGTCCCCTCCCCGCAAGTCAAAAAAACTCAGCTCCAGTTCCGCTCCAGCGGGCACGGCATCGCCGAGGCTTTTCCCGCCGCAGTCCGCATCCATTCCCGGCCCTTCCGGAAGATAGCTGATGTAGCTGCTGCCCTTCCGTATTGCAGCCAGCAAATCCTCCGGCTCCCTGGAAGGAGCATATACGCATGTACACGGCATGGCGATGCTGCTGAACAGTCCCGGTCTGTGGAAATCGCTGCCTCCGGTGACAGGCATCCTTTTTCCTGCCTTGAGCTGCTGGTGCCACCATAGGACGGCGCGCATATTCCGTTCCGACATGATGCCGTTCCAGGCTTCAATCCCGTCATACTCCACCAGATCAAAGCCCCATTCCCAGGGACAGTGCGGGCAGAAAGGATGGTTCAGAATGAGAAGCGCGCCGTTGTTCCGGGCTTCCTTCAGCTTCAAGGCTGTTTCCTCACGGCTGTTGGTATAAAAGGTGCCTTCAAAGGGCTTTTTCACGCCCAGCATCCCTGCATGACCCCTGTAATGGGTCCACTCCGTGCCCGGGAGGACGGTAAGGCCCGCAATGTCGTACACTCTGTCGTTATGGGCATAATTATTGTGATCGGTGATGAAAAGATAGTCCAGACCCATTTTTGCTGCCAGGCGGGCGGTATCTTCAGCGGTCATGAAGCCGTCCGAGCCCAGGGTGTGCACATGGGTGTCACCCCTGAAAAGACGGCGCTGCTTCATGGTAAAGGTAATCTCATAGGTTACCTCCACTCCCTCATCGGCAATCTTGTAAGCACCGGCCACCACCGCCCACTCGCCTTCCCTTGCAGGGACGGCCGCATAGCCGTCAGCAGACCCGTAAGCCGACACCCAGACATGACTGCGATCCGAACCCGAGGAACCAATATAGCTTCCGTTGACACCACACAGGGACAGATCGACGATATTCACCTGCCTGCCGGTGGTAATCCCTTCTCCGGAAGCAATCCGCATTTTCTCATAGCTGTATGCGATATCAATCCGTTCCACGCCGGGTCCTACCTGGAAAGGAATCTTGAAATAGCTCCCTTCCAGTTCCTTGCCGATATATTTCCTTAAAACCGTAACCGTTTTTAACATATCCACACCTCGATCAGTTCAATTTCCAGGTTCAGGTAGAGCGCCCCTGCCGGAAAATGGCAGGAATGTCGTAACGCCGGGCTGTTTCCTTTTTCCCGTCCAGCATGTCCAGCATAAGACCCATGGCCCTTTCCGCTATCGCCGCCTCGTCCTGCCGGGCATGGGTGAAGAAAAATCCTCCCGGGGCCAGATAGTCCTCGTCGACGCAGCACACCGCCAGATTGCGCGGTATGGCTATATTCAGCTCCACCGCTGCCTTTGCCAGGTGGGGTACAAAGCCGTATTCGGAGCAAAAAACCGCGTCCAGCAGGTGTATGTTGTCCCGGAGATAGTCGTGAATGGTTTCGTAGGGCGTATCATCAATGCTCAGATCAAACCTGCGGATGTCCGGGCGGCATTCGGGACCGGGCTCC
This sequence comes from Bacillota bacterium, assembly GCA_023426125.1. Taxonomy (GTDB): domain Bacteria; phylum Bacillota; class Clostridia; order Acetivibrionales; family DTU013; genus MnB-11. The sequence goes on along the minus strand of JAFABI010000067.1, from coordinate 105,371 downwards.
AGAGACAGTACCCGCAGCTGTGAGAAGAAGCCTTCCCTTCTCTCTTCAACGGAGCTTGTGCCGAAGTTGGCCGTACTGATCATGCCGATACGCCTCCTGCCAACCTCATGAAGATGCCGGACCAGCATGGCTGCGGCATTTCCATTATCCGTGCAGACCGAAGAGACCGGAATGCCTTCCAGCTGTTTGTCAATCAGCGCCACGGGATAATTTTCCACCACCAGACGGAGAATATCCGTGCTATAGTATTTTCCATGGGAAGGCATGATAATGATGCCCTTTACCCCTGTCGCAATCAGGGTCTGGATTTCCCGGGTTTCCTTCTCCCTGTCGCCGTAAGAAAAGCCTATGACCAGCTTGTAACCGCTCTCCGCCGCCAGTTTGTCCAGGGTATAAATTGTCTCCAGCCCAAAAGGTGTGGTCGCATGCTCAAACACAAGCCCGATGAGAGGCAGCGCCCCCGGATTTTTCTGTTCCGCATTGTCCTTGCGGCTGGAAGCCTCCGTTATAAAGCTGCCCTTGCCCGGCACCCTCCGGACATACCCTTCCTCCGACAGCAGGCTCAGGGCTTTTTTTACCGTAATCAGGCTCACCCCGTACCGTCCGGAAAGCTCGCCTTCCGTCGGAAGACGGTCTCCATTCTTTACTCTGCCGGACCGTATATCTGTCAGAATCTCGCCATATACCTTGCGGTATAGCGAATTGTCACGCATCGCAATCCCTCTCTGCTGTTTTTCATACTTTATCTAAAAAGGCCTCTCTCCATGATACTAAAGAAATGTCCTCTTTTTCAACCACTTTCAGCAAATCGTCCTTCATCAGGAATTGAAGCTCCAGCTCCCGCTTTGCCCATTCGGCGGTGAAGGCGGAGATCCTTTTGTCCGGGTATGCCGGATGGAGGAACAGCTCCGCCACCCCTTCCCCCATTTCGGCCACCTGCCTCAGATAATAGCCGGAAAGACCGTCATAGCCGTCTATTTCCTTCATGGAGTAGGGATTGGTGATCATATCGTCAATCAAGGCCACCCCCATAAGGCCGGCCAGCTCTGCAATTACGGCATGTGCAGCCCGAATGGCCTTTGGCACGCCGCCTTTATACTGCCTTTCCAGGAACCTGCCCCCTTTCGGGAATCTGAAGGGCAGCCGGTATTTTCGACAGAGCCGGAAGGCATTGATGAAAAACAGCCGGCCGTTGGTGCCATACAGGGTCCCGCAGTGATTGTCGGCATGGTCCGGCGGACAGCCCCTCCGTGTCATAAAGGCCACCTGCGCCTCCAGCTCCCTTGTCACATGGGAGGCCTGCGCCTGCTTTGACAATTGTTTCGTATCGTACAACAAGCCATCTCCATCGTCCAGCGACGGCACCAGCATCCTGTCCGCCGTACTGTGCCACCGGTCGTCCTTCCAGTCCGAATTGAGGGTCAGATGGACGCCCACCGGCAGCCTGTCCCGTGCAGCCGCTTCTGCCGCGGCTCCGGCATATGCTGCCGGAGCCATCAGCGTGGAAGAGGTGATTCTTTTTCCCCTGAACAAAAGTTCTATGGCCTGATTGGCACTCTCGCTGATGCCGTAGTCGTCGGCATTAATGATTAAGTATCTCTTCCCCATGCTCATTTTCTTCCTTTACGGATATCTTCAAGCCATCTTCCCCGGAGCCGCTGCGGTCGTTGAACCTCATGAAGAAAGAGAAGGTGCAGCTGACCACCAGCGCCAGGAAAGGGAAGATGGTCAAAAGGAATCTGGAGGCTCCCGCCGGGTCCGGTCCGGGAACGTCCCCGCTTTCAAAGCCGTAAACACGGCTCACCAGAAGGAACGCCAGGCTGACGAACAAGCCGTTCAACCGGTTCATAAAGCCCATGGCGCTGGAATAAATCCCTTCCCTGCGCAATCCGTACTTTCTGGTGTCCTCGTCCATGATCCTCGCCCCGATCAGGTCCATCGTGGCCATGACACCGGCGATGCCGAATCCGACCAGACTGCAGACGATGATTGTCCCCATCAGGCCGGTCATGAAATACAGAGGGATAAAGCTGATTCCCATGACTATGAGCGCAGCCCGCCAGGCCGGCATGAGGCTGAAGCGTTTTACAAGCCCCGCCCAGACCGCCACTCCGATAATGGCCACAATGAGCACCGTGCCCAGCAGGATGGTGGTCTTGCCGTTGTCCAGCTTCAGAGCGTACAGGACAAAAAACGGGACCGCCTGCATGACAAGGGACATGGCCGCCGAATAAAACGCATTGGTCAGACCGAAGATCCAGAATTTCGGATTGACCAGCAGGGCCTTCAGACTGTCCCAGAGCTCCGGCTTTTTCGTTTCCTGCGCCTGGGGATTTTCCCTGCAGCCGAATGCACAGAACCATATGACCGCCACTGCAAGGATTCCGTACAGGATTGCCGTAGTGGAGTAGCCTATCTTTTCCGTAACCACAGGCGTCAAGGCGATGCTGATAATCATTGCCACCAGCTGGAAGGCCTGCCGCATGGCATTTGTCTTCGCGCGCTTGACATCATCGCTAAACAGCTCGGGGAACAGGGCTCCATAGTTGGCATTGATCAAGGAATCCAGCGTACCGGTCAGGATATAGGTCAGCAGCACGTAAATAAACAGGTGGTTTTCCGACGAAAAGCCCGGAGGGTTGTAGAATAGGATGAAAGACAGCACAAGCAGCGGAGCGCCTATAACCAGCCATGGCCGGCGGCGGCCCCATGGAGAGCGGGTCCTGTCGGATAGAAATCCATATACGGGGTTATCAATGGCGTCGACAAAGGTGTAGATGAAGAGAACCAATGCATAATGTTCGGTGCTCAAGCCCAGTGAAACGACATAGTATACGGCAGCAAAGGTTTTAAACATGTTGATGGGGATTGATGTGCCGAACATCCCGACGGCATAGCGAAAAGAACTGGTAACCCCCACGGCGTTACCTGACGGCTTCTCCATACGCATTCCCTCACTTTACTTGTAATATATTTATTATATTTAATATATTACAAGTATAAAACCATTTTTGCGTAGCTGTAAATCGTTTTTCAAAATTTAACGCCGGGTTTACAGGAGCTTAAAAATCATGCAGCGCTTAAATCAAGCATAGTGTGCTTTTTATCCTGTGCGACAGTGTAGAACCGTCCCTCTGTCGTATTCATGCAAAGTCGCCTATACAATCAATAGTGCAGAACCGTCCCCTGTCGCCCGAGAATGCTTTTCAATCAGGTCGCCTATGCATTAATAGTGCAGAACTGTCCCCGTAACCCTGCTAACCCGAAAAGTGTAGGGGCGCGCATTGCGCGTCCGCAGAATGCAATCTGCATCAAACAGCCATCGGACGGCCAATGGCCGCCCCTACAGAGAATGCTCTCAGCCCAAGTCTGCCTATACAGCAAGAAAGGACGCGCTATCAGCGCGTCCGCATAAATACCCTGCCGGAGCAGCATCCTTGTAAAATTAACTTCTCCGCCCGTCAGGCCCCGGCCAGCTCCAGCAGTTCCTCCAGGCTTTTCTTGCCGAAGGAGAGTTTGTCGTTATTTACCACGATGGCTGGCACGCTCATGATGGAATACCTGTTTTTAAAATCGGGGAAACGCGCCACATCGATCATTTCCGCTTCAATCAAAGGGTTTTTAAGCGCCATCAGCTGCGACGCGGCCACTACGTCCGGGCAGAGCGTACAGGAGAGGGACACGCCGATTTTGAGGTTGACCTTCTTTCCCACAGCCCGGATCTTTCCGAGGGTGTCCTCCCCCACCGCCTGCCCGGGCCCAGCGGCGTTATAAAGGGCAAGTATGAAGGAGTTTATCTCATGTCCCCCGGGTATCCCGTGAAACTGCACGCCGGTGTAGGTCCCGTCCGGCCCCAGAACGGCAAAGGTGGGAAAAAGGGTGGCGTTTACCTCTTTTTCTTTTACCGGGTTCTCACCCTTTTGCAGAAACCGGACCTGCACCTTGTCTGTCAGCGCGGCAAACTCAGACAGAAACGCCTTGAGCTCCCCGCTGAAATCACTGCTTTCATTCAGAATGGCCAGCAGCCCGACCCGGTTTTCAAACCGTTCCAAAACAGGAGCCAGCTGCTCCCTGAGAGCATCGTCGAAAAAGGATTCCCCCTGCTGCACAGAGGTGGTCTTCTCTTCATCAGACAACCCGAGTTGTTGCTTCTTCTGCATGAGGTATCTCTCGGCGGAGGTCGCCGCGACCGCGCCGTCCGAGACCGCGGTGACCAGCTGGCGCAGCTCTTTCGGGCGGATGTCGCCTGCTGCATATACGCCGTCCACGTTGGTGCGCATACTCTCATCGGTCGGTATATAGCCACGCTCATCGAGCCGCAGCTGGTGCGCATACTCGGCGCTCTGCGGGATGTACCCGACGAACACGAACACGCCGAAGGTCTGGTCCTTCCCTGATACGTCATACCGCCAGGTTTGTCCGGTCCGGTTGTCGAAGAATTTTGCATATCGGAGGACCGCATCGCCGCCCGCTTCCAGGATTTCGGTGTGAAACTTCACCTCGATCTTAGGGTGTGCCAGCACCTTTTCGGCAATGGTTCTGGAGCAGGTGAACTCCGGCTCCCGGGCGATAATGGTCACCTTTCTGGCATAGCGCGTCAGAAAAATCGCCTCTTCCGCCGCAGCGAAGCCCGCCCCCACCACGAAGACATCCATGCCGGTAAAGAATTCACCGTCACAGGTGGCACAGTATCCGATACCGCGCCCCCTGAATTCCTCCTCGCCGACAAAGCCCAGCTTTCTCGGTACGGCCCCGGTGGCAACGATTACGGCCAATGCCTCATACTCACCCTCGACGGTCCGTACTATTTTGATGTCCCGGGTAAAATCCACCGATTCAACCACCGCCTGCAGAAACTTCACTCCGAATTTTTCCGCCTGTATCCGCATGGTCCGGCCAAGCTCTTCACCGGAAATGTGCAGGATGCCCGGATAATTCTCCACCTCGGAAGTGATCTTGATCTGCCCTCCGGCCCGGTCCCGGTCAATCACGAGTGTTTTGAGTTTTGAGCGTCCGGCGTAGATCCCCGCGGCCATTCCCGCACTGCCGGAGCCGATGATAATCAAATCGTACAGTTCCTTCATGGTTCCTTACAGCTTCCCGACCAGGTCCAGGCTGGGCTTGAGCGTCTCCGCGCCGGGACGCCATTTCGCCGGGCACACCTGATCGCCGTGTTCCGCGACAAACTGCGCGGCCTGCACCTTGCGCAGCAGCTCGGATGCCTCACGGCCGATGCTGTTGTCGTTCACCTCATAAGCTACGATCTTTGCCTGGGGATTGATCACGAAGCTGCCGCGAAGCGCCATGCCCGCATCCTCGATATAGACCTCAAAATCCTCCGCCAGTTTCGCGGTGGGGTCGGCCAGCATGGGATACCGGATCTTTTTGATGGTGTCGGAGGCGTCGTGCCACGCCTTATGCACAAAATGACTGTCGGTGGACACCGAATAGACCTCGCAGCCGATTTTCCTGAACTCCTCGTAATGATCGGCCAGATCCCCCAGCTCGGTCGGGCATACAAAGGTAAAATCCGCCGGATAGAACACGAAAACCGACCATTTTCCCAGAAGGTCCGCCCTGGTTACCTCCCGGAATTCTCCCTCCACAAAGGCCTGCACTTTAAAATCGCTTACTTCTTTTCCAATGAGTGACATATGATTTTCTCCTTTCAAAAGATAATTTTATTGTGATCGGCGAAACGCCGTATCCTCCTATAGGAAACCGATTCACGACCTTCCGGCCGATTGACATGCGGCACAAATCCCGCTGAACATCATCATGCGGCTCTCCACCCTGACCCCCGTGCACGCTTCAACCGCGCGGTCGATTTGCCCCATAAGCCCCGCGGGGATGGTATGATCCGTATCAAAGATCCGGTCGCAGCGGCTGCACACAACATGATAATGCTCATGGGCGTTTGGGTCAAAATGGTCGGGCGCTTCGGAGAAGGACAACCTCAGAACCTCACCTTCGCCTGCCATCAGGTTCAGATTGCGGTACACGGTACCAAGGCTGATCTGCGGATAAGTTTTCCGGATTTCCTCATATACCTCCGCCGCGGTCGGATGATCCAGCCGCGCAAGGGCATCCCCGATCATCTGCTTTTGCGTACTGTACCGCCTGGTCGTCATACATCCCTCTCCTTTCTACCAATCAATAATAGTAATCATTACTATTATCATAGCTTATGCTTTTTGAAATGTCAAGCTTTTTTTGGAAATTTTCACAAGTGCTTTTTATTGTTCTCCTCTAGGATTCCCAATGCTTCCGCAAATACGCAAGCTCCTTAGTACAGCGCCACGCAAGTTGGCTACCTGGACAGGAATGGAAAGGGATCTACTATAAAGACGGTCATTTGGCCGTCCGGGAGCTGTTTAACATAGAATGCGTTCGCGGACGCGCAATGCGCGCTCCTGCACCATTGCCATGCCCTACTTTTGTCAAACCTATCCCGTAGAAAAATATACGTAGAGCTGTACTTAGGAATGAAAGCAGGGATGGATGACTGTCATTTCAATGCCGGTAGGTCGATTACCTCTGAACATGACATAAATGAAAGATATTTAGTTAGATATTCCTAACTTAATGCATCCTATCAAATTCTATATTTTATAGAAGGGTTTCCAGGTATGATTAATGACCTATGCTGCGCTGCTCAGCCAGATAAGGTTTTTATCCTCACCGCCCCAATCTGCATCTTGACAAGCGAAAGGGATTCTGGTAACATAAATTTGTTAGTATATTCTAACTATTATACATATAGGAACGGAGGCCCTTTTAACGGCACCCCATAAAACGGGCTGAATGCAACAGGCGAAGTAAAGGAGTGAGCAGAATAGAAAAATTTTTGATAAGCCATTGCGCTCCCACGTTGGCAGGCCTTAAGACGGCAAGCTTGTTTAATTACGATTTTTCCTCCGGAGACGAACTGGAGGAGCAGCTGCTTGCAAGCAATTGTAAACTGAATTATAAGGGAGTTTTTCTGGAGGCGCTGCGGGTACAGGACTCCCGCGCTTTGATTCTGGTATACCGGAAGTCAAAATTGATCGAGGATCTGAAGAAGGACGGAGTGGCGGAATTCCTTTCCTCCTGCGGATATCGAAGCAATTCCGCCACGCAATGTATTGAGGATTTAAGGCATCGATTTGCCTTGAAAGAAGAATTCCCTCATGAAATCGGCATCTTTCTGGGTTATCCTTTAAGAGACGTTACAGGCTTTATTGAAAATGCCGGACAGAACAGCAAATGCACAGGCTGGTGGAAGGTCTACGGCAATGAGTGCGAAGCGATGAAACTGTTTGCACGATACAAAAAGTGCAGGTACATATACCAAAAATTATTTTCCGGTGGTAGGTCTATTATGCAGCTGACCGTGGCTGCTTAATCGATAATTGTTTTGCCAATTATTTATAGAAAAGAGGTAAATTCATGAGTAAAATCGCAGTTGTTTATTGGAGTGGAACGGGCAACACCGAGCAGATGTCCGCCCTGGTGGCAGAAGGCGCAAAAGCGGCAGGCGCCGAAGTTACGATATATACGGCATCGGAATTCTCCGCAAATTTAGTGGATACCTATGACGCCGTTGCGTTCGGCTGCCCGTCCATGGGCGCGGAAGAGCTGGAAGAGAGTGAATTCGAGCCTATGTTTACTCCTTGCAGGAGCAAATTGAAAGGTAAAAAGATCGCGCTTTTTGGTTCCTATGGCTGGGGCGACGGCGAATGGATGAGAAACTGGGAAGAAGCGTGTGTCTCCGACGGCGCAGCCCTTGCCCATGACAGCGTAATCTGCAACGAAGCTCCGGATGCGGAGGCAAGCGAAGCCTGCAAGGCATTGGGCAAAGCGCTGGCATAATCACCGCTGCAGCAAAATTCTTGTTTCGATGCAGTAGTGTATACTTACGACGGCACTGCCGATTTCTGACAGAGCCGTCGTTTTTTTATGATTTTCCTACTTTTCCTATAGTGAATTGACTACCTCGGAAACGCCTCTGGACTTTACCTTCCTCAACGGACTGATGACGGAAATCACCGTAAACAGCATTACAAGCACCAGTATCAGGAGGATTTGCAGCAGCGGAAAGCTCCAGAGGATCCGGATGCCGGTAAGCACCTTGAAGATCAGGAGCCTTTGCAGCAAAATCCCCAGTATGCAGCCTGCAATGCATCCGGTAAGCCCATAGGCGGAAGCCTCTGCCAGAACCATTTTATCCAGCTGGCTCCCCGTCATTCCCACTGCGCGCATAACGCCGAAATACCGGATTCTTGCAGCCACGCTGGTATTCATGGTGTTTATGATGTTCAGTATGCTGATCAAAGCAATCACCAGGACAAAGCCATACATGAAAACAGCCATGGTGAGGAAAACCTGGTCAAGCTCTGCGTTTTTCTGCCGCTGATCCCTGAAGGATACCGCCTTCCCGGCCAGGCTTCTTATTTCATCTACCGCCCGTTCATTGCCGGTGTTTTTCAATTGGATTTCAATAATCTTAAACGCGGATTCCCCCGTCAGCCCGGTAAATATTTTTTCAGTGGTAATGAAGGTTGTCAGGTTTAGCTTCGAATCAGTAAAAGGCAGATCGCGCAATACCGCCAATACCGTCAATACCTTTTCGCCCTCCGGGGTCTCCATACGGACCCTGTCTCCCGGTTTCAGGCTGGTAGTTCTTGCCGTGACGTTTTTCCTGGTGGTTGTTTCAACGGCAATGATGCCGTTTTGCTCATTCAGTGCCTGCTCGGACAATTCACCTTCAATCAGGTATTCCTTTGCCCATTTCAACTGGTTGGTATCATAGGAAATCAGCCATGAGGTCTCCGGAGGAATGAAGGTGCCGTCCTCCTTGATTTTTATATCCTTAAAGCCCGCCTTATAGCTGTCGGTAAGCCTCGAGAAATCAAAAGACGCGTTGACATAGGTGAACATCCTTCCGTAAATCCTGTCGATACCGTCTACCCCGGACAGGTCCCTTGGTAAATCCCGGTCAATCCCCTCTTCGGACACCAAAGAGATATCCGGTGTGTAGGGCTTGGTTGTTTTCAGGCTCGAATGCATGAAATCCACGAATACGTTAAAGCCCAAAAACATGATGATGCTTATGGCAATGGAGCAGGACATCAATACCAGCGTCTTCTTTTTCGCAAAGGCATTGCCCAGGCCCATGGCAAATTCTATGCGGAAGTTTCTTGTAAGGAAACCTCCTTTTTTGCTCCTGCCCGCGTTCACATTATTGCTTCCGGTAACGGCATTTACAGGGGAAATCAGCGATGCCTTCCTGGCAGGCAAAAGCGTAGCTGCAAAAACAGTCAGAAAACCTACCGCTATTCCGGTTCCTATGCCTAACAGGCTGAAACTGAACAGCGGGATGCTGCCGAAAAGATTTTTATTATAAAACTTCAATATCGCCGCGCATGCCAGAGCCAGCAGCATCCCGGCAAGAATCCCCACCGGCACGGCTTTGAGGGTCAAACGCAGGCCTTCCCTTCTTACCAGCCTTTTGATCTGCTCCCTGGAGGCGCCGATGCACCTCAAAAGCCCAAAGTGCCTGACCCTTTCCATTACGGATATGTTAAAGGTATTATAAATCATCACAATACCGGCAACCAGTACGATAAAGAACAAAATCATTCCTGTAATATACAAACCTACGGCCGTATTATGCGAACTTTGACCCATGGCTGCAAGGAGGCGTTCGTTCAGGCTCATTCGGCCTTCCTTAATGCTCAGTTCCTCTTTTATTGCCTTTGCCGCTTCATTGACACGAATGCCGTTTTTGAATTTTACAAGGTAGAGATTCTTGCTTTTGTCAGCATCCGGGCCATTTCCCGCATAAGAAAAAATTATGGCGGGAACATCCGCCGCTTTCATGTTGCTCAGATCACCGGTAATCCCGCTGACGATACATTCTCTTTCAATATTTCCCGGAAGAGTCACCTTGACGCTGTCATTCACCTTCAAATCCAGATTCTGCTGATGGACCGCCCATTTTTCCACCAGAATCTCATTGGGTCTGGAAGGAAACCTGCCTTCCAATACCTTCACATTCAGATTTGCTGCGACAGCTTCCTCAAGGATTCCCAGTCTGCAGGAAGTTCCCCGGATACTCCCGCTCCCCATATCATACCATCTGCCTGCAGCTTCGACATCAATCCGGCTGCTGATTGCAGATATCTCACTTTCCGCAGCACCGGACAATATCATGTGATAGTCGCCGATTTCATTGATGACCTGGATTTTCTCAAACTTCAGAAACAAATCCAGCATTGAGAAAATACCGGTGACCAGCGCGACAGAAATGGCAATGCTCATCATCACCAGCCTGGTTTTCCTCTTGTGGGCGGTCTGGTATCTGGCAACAATCTCAAGGTAGCTGTTCATTCAATCCACCCCCGAGCTCGGCAACCGCTCCGTCCTCTACACTGAAGACCCTGTCGGCAAAGGATGCGTAATTCTGGTTGTGGGTTATCATTACAAGGGTCTGTTTGTAGTGTTCTACGGATATTTTCATCAGGTTTATGACATCCCTGCTGTTTTTGCTGTCAAGATTCCCGGTAGGCTCATCTGCAAGAATGATGGCGGGCTTTGCCGCCAGAGCACGCCCTATGGCTGCACGCTGCTGCTGTCCTCCGGAAAGCTGGCTTGGAAGATGCTTCCTTCGATCCTCCAGGCCAAGGATACCCATCAGCTCGTCAATGTATTTTTCATCCGGCTTTTTATAATCCAGGAGCAGCGGCAGCGTCATATTCTCCTCCACATTCAATTCCGGGACCAGATTGTATGCCTGGAAGATAAAGCCGATATTGCGCCTGCGGAAAACGGACAGCTCCTTCTCCTTCATCGCAAATACATCCCTGCCGTCCAGATAGACCTTTCCGGAGCTTGGGTTGTCAAGCGCCCCCAGCAGATTGAGCAGAGTGCTTTTTCCCGAGCCGGACGGGCCGACGATGGACACAAATTCGCCTTTTGAAATGGAAAGGGTGACGTCTTTCAGGGCCTCCACCCTGATTGTGCCTTCCCCGTATGTTTTTGAAAGCTTTTCAGTTCTCAGGATCTCCATTTTTACACCTCTATCATTTATTCGTCTGCTACTACAGCAACAATTTGGTCCAAAATGCGAACCAACGTCAATAGCTCCCCGGCTGTCATTGCGAGGAGCCCTGTGACGCGGCAATCACAGCTTGCGTTCGGACAGAGGACGGTTCTTTATCCGGAAGCAGGAGGACGCGCAATGCGCGCCTACGGTCACACTCTCTGTCTATATGCTGTTGTATTAGTATTAAGATAACATACGGGTCTTACTCTTTTATGAAATGCAGCTTACAATTTTGTAAGCTTTGGCAGGTTTATGACAAAGGTGGCGCCGTTCCCGGGCTTGCTGTCGACAGCAATGAAGCCCTCATGCATCTCCGCGACCAGCTTTGCGAGGGTAAGTCCTATCCCGGTTCCCTGTCTGTTTTTAGAAAATTTACTCCTGTAGAAGCTTTTAAATATGTGGTTTATATCCTCCGGATGTATTCCTTCCCCATTGTCGCTCACCATAATTCTCACAATCAGGGGCGTCTCCTCAAGACTTACGGCTATACGGCCGCCTTTTCCGGTATGTTCCATTGCATTTTTGATCAAGTTGCTTAAAGCCTCCAGCATCCATTCCCTGTCGCAGACATACTCCACGGCTTTTTCCGCAGGAAACTCCAGAGTCTTTTCCTCTTTTTCAGCCTGTATTTCAAAGCTTTCAACCGCATGTCCGATGATATCGTTCAACCGGTGCTTTTTTCTGTCAAGCGCAATGAAACCGGCGTCGAGCCTCGCCAGCTTTAAAAGACTGGCGCTTAACATCTGCATGCGTTCCAGCTCTCTTTGCGATTTGCCAAGAAAGCTTTTTATGACATTGTTGTCTATGCGTTCTTCCTTCATTATTTCCGTATACATAAAAAGAGCAGATAAGGGTGTTTTCAATTGATGGGATATGTTGGTCAGGGTATCCTTCAGAAAGATCCTGTTCTGCTTTTCCTTTTCTATATGGGAATGCAGGGAGGAAGTCATAACATTAATGGACGCCGCAAGCCTTGAAAGACTTCCTTCATCTCCGTCACTGAGCCTTGTGCAGATTGCGCCCTCCATAATTTTTGCAATATCGTCACTGTACCTGTCGATTCTCCTATAGTTCTTCTTAACATACCCATATGCCACCGCCAGAATCAGCAGAAAAATCAGTAAAGCAGCCATGCTGCTAATCAACATGCCTGTTTTGTAAAATGAATCTGCCGCCGGAATCAGATAAATGTCCGTTCGGTCATTGTAAGCAGCTTCCTTCAGTAACGCCTTGCCTTTTTCATAATACCTGTCCGGTTTGTCCATCGCAAATGCGCTTTTGATACCGGGAGCCGCTTCAGGATACCTGTCGGCCAGGTATCCTGCAACATTGTAATCGTGGGCCAGCAATTGCTGCTTGAATCGGACGGCACTCAGCCGGGTAATCGCCCCGGTCAGGATCACTCCGGTCAAAATGATCGCGGTTAATAAAATAAAAAACTTCCTTGCATCCTTGTTGGCAAATAGGTTCATAAATCAATCCTCAAACAATATTCCACCGGTAGCCCATGCCTCTGGCCGTTGTTAGAAAAACCGGGCTTCTGGGGTTGTCCTCTATTTTCTCCCGCAGTCTGCTGACATACACGGCAAGGGTATTATCGTCCACAAAGCTTTCCCTGCTGTCCCACAGCTTTTGAATGATGAGCTCCTTCGTCAACAGGACCTTCGGATTTTGCATAAAAAGGCTCAGAAGCCTGAACTCGGCCGAAGTCAGTTCCAGATCGTTCCCATTTTTAATGGCTCGGCCTTCAAGAAACCTTAGCGTTATCCCATTGGAGCTCAACTCCCTGGCCGCTTCCCTGTCCGGCTCCCAGCGCCTCAATGCCGCGTTTATCCTTGAAATAAGCTCATTAAGCTTGAACGGCTTTGTTATGTAGTCGTCCCCTCCAAGGTCCAGTCCCATGACGATATTGACCTCTTCATCAGCCGCAGTCAGAAACAGGATGGGGATCCGCGAGGTCCTGCGTATATATCTGCACATGTCAAAGCCGCTGCCATCGGGAAGCATCAGATCCAAAAGTATCAGGCTATACTCGTGACTGTCGAAGAAATCCCTGGCCTCCTTGACGGTTCTTGCCACAGCCACCTCAAATCCGTGTTTTTCCAGGGAAAAGGCCAGGCCTTCAATCAAGCTTAAGTCGTCTTCCACCAGTAGAATTTTCCCAGCGCTCATTTCCTCTCTCCTTTGTAACATTTCCCGCCTGGGCTATTCCGCCTTATACGCTCCTAATGCCAGCGTTTGCGGCATTTTTGGGAAGTGCTTGAATGCCATAATAAGCCGGCGTGCAATGCGTGCCCCTACAAAATACTTTTGCCTATTTTTTATAGCTCAATTTTATTTCCGGCCCAAGCAGCTCACTTCTTCCACTTTGCCAGCGCATCGGCAAGGGCGGAGTTAATGCCTTCATCCTCCTGCTGGTTGAGGAACCTTCCAACTTCCCGTTTGTTTACCTGTTCACCTTTCCTTTTGTTGAAAGCCTCCAGCTTCTCACGGTAGCCGCAGCTGCAGTAAAAGGATTTATTCTCTCCCTCACCCCGGATTTCCATCTTTTTGTGGCACTCCGGGCATCTGGCGTTGGAAACCATGGAGAGTCCCTTGCGCCAGCCGCATTCCCTGTCCTGGCAGACCAGCATTTTACCTTTCTTCCCGTTTACCTCCAGCAAATACTTGCCGCATTCCGGGCATTTCTCCCTTGTCAGGTTGTCGTGCCTGTATACGTCCGAGCTGGCAATTACATTGGAAACCAGCTTCGTTGCATAGCCCTTCATCTCATTGACAAATTCTCCGGGATTGGCTTTACCCTTGCTGATTAATGCAAGCCTCTGCTCCCATTTGGCAGTGAGCTCCGGAGATTTAAGATCAACCGGCACCATATCCACCAGCTGTATTCCTTTGGAAGTCGGATGGATTTCCTTACCTCTTCGCTCCATATAGAAGGAATTAAAGAGCTTTTCTATGATATCCGCGCGGGTAGCCGGAGTTCCGAGGCCGCTGGTCTTGTCCATGGCTTCCCGCAGTTCATCGTTTTCTATAAACCTACCGGGATGCTCCATTGCGGTGAGAAGGGTCGCTTCGGTATATCTGGCCGGAGGTTTGGTTTTCCCGTTGACCATCTGAACCGAAGCAGGCTTGATTTTATCGCCCTTTTTCAAATCCGGCAGGCTCTGGTCCTGCTCCTCTCCTTCTTCTTCCTCACTGTTCCGCTGTCCCTCATAAACCGACTTCCAGCCTTTTGACTTTATGATTTTACCCCTTGCCGTAAACAGTTCGCCGTTTATAACCACCTTTACAGTGGTCTGCTCATATTCGAAAGCCGGACTTAAGACTGCGATGAAGCGTTTGGCAATCAGATCGAAGATATTCCTTTCCTCACTGCTCAAGTCTCCCAGATTGACATACTGCTCCGTGGGGATAATGGCATGATGGTCCGTCACCTTGCTGTTATCCACAAATCTCTTTGTGGTTTTTATCCTGCCTTTCAGCAAAGCGCGGGCGCCCTCCGCATAAGGTCCCACTGCAATGCTTTTCAACCGTTCGGACAGGGTCGGTACGATGTCGTCGGTTATATGCCGGGAGTCTGTCCTTGGATAGGTAACGATCTTATGCGTCTCGTACAGTCTCTGCATTATGCCAAGCGTCTGCTTTGCAGAATAGCCGTACCTTCTATTTGCATCCCGCTGCAGTTCCGTCAGGTCATAGGCCAGAGGGGGTTGTTCTTCTTTTGCCTCTTTCTTCACTTCGGTAATTTCTCCAGCCTGCCCTTTTACCTTTGCCAATACGCCTTCCGCCTGCTGCCTGTTGAACAGCCTTGTCTGTCCGTTTTGCCTGTCCTGCCAGGTAATTGTATACCCGCCTGCGTTTGCATTGATCGTCCAGTAATCCTTGGGCACAAATTTCCTGATTTCATTTTCCCGTTCCACGACCATGGCAAGGGTAGGCGTCTGGACACGCCCCGCGGACAGCTGTGCATTGTGTTTGCAGGTCAAAGCCCTTGTTACATTCAGCCCTATGAGCCAGTCGGCCTCAGCGCGGCATTCCGCCGATTTATATAGATTATCGTACTCCCTGCCCGGCTTCAGGCTGGCAAAGCCTTCCTTTATGGCCTTGTCTGTCTGGGATGAAATCCACAGCCGTTTGATGGGCTTGTGAAACCCTGCCTTTATAATAATCCACCGGGCGACAAGCTCACCTTCCCGGCCGGAGTCAGTCGCTATCACCAGTTCGTCCACATCTTCCTTTTTCAAAAGGCTTTTTACGATCCCAAACTGCTTTGCGGTTTCCTTGATCACTACAAGCTCCATTTTCCCGGGCAGCATCGGCAGCGTGTCAAGGCTCCAGGTCTTGTACCTTTCCCCATAGGCTTCGGGGTCCGCCAACGTTACAAGATGCCCCAGCGCCCAGGTCACAATATATTTCGTGCCCGTGATGCAGCCGTTCCCGTTTTGGCTGCAGCCCAGCACCTTTGCAAGGTCTCTTCCTACCGACGGCTTCTCAGCCAGAACCAAAATCTTCCCCATTGTTATAAATCCTTTCGTCATACAAAAAACAAGTCGTACAAATATGACTTATGTTCTTTTAAATACCAGCTTGGCACATACTATTTTACCATATCTCCAGGTAATATTTCACCAGTTCCTTCTATTTCCTCGCAATGCCCATGCCATTTACCTTTCAGGCTTCGTAGCCGCTTCAAGCATCGATAAATACTCATTGGCATGCTTTGCGGAATCGCCGCACATTTCCGGCGACGGCTCCAGACTTCCGCATACCGCCGGCCTTTCCGGCTTCCCGAAAATCCTGCAACTGTTATCCTCCGACAACTGCACGCATCTCACGCCAAAAGGCTTGCCATCCGGCATTCCGGGTATGGGTGAGGATATTGATATATAGATGCAGCAGGCTGCACACCCCGCCCTGCATTTCATTTTAACACCGCATCCTTCCCCTCAGCTTTTCCTGTATTCACCGGGAGTCTTGCCGGTGATTTTCTTGAACAGCCTGTTAAAATTCTTGATATCCCGGAAACCTACATCGGAAAGGATCTCCGTCACTTTCTTATCGGTTGTTTTCAAAAGCGTGCAGGCTTCCGATATCCGTAAGTTTTGCAGGTAAACGGAAAAATTCTGGCCGGTCACGTCCTTGAAAAGCCTGCTGAAATAGCTCCTGCTCAGGAAGGTCCTTACGGCAACCTCATTGATGTTCAGCTCGGAGGAATGATAGTTTTGTTTGAGGAAATCAAAAGCCTTGCTGATGATATAGGTTTTTTTATTTCCTGTTTCCGGATGCTGGATCCCCCCGCTTTCCAGGTACCTGAATATCATGGTGAGCATTTCGATCAGGCTTGAACGCAGAATGTTAATATACCCCTTTTGTTTCGAAAAGAACTCCTTCTGCATTTTTCTGTATATTTCCTCTATTTCCATCTGCTGTGCAATAGTCAGCTTCAAGCTGATTGCAGGCCCTTTGTCGATAAAAAACGTATTAAACAGCAAAGAGCCGGCAATGTCTTTAAAATCGTTGGTATTGATGAGGGAATAATCAAGGAATTCAGGCTTGAAGATGCAATTATATACGATAAGCTGGCTGCTTGAATCCTCAGGATCGCTGATCAACGCATGCGGGATATCATAGTCGATCAAAAAAAGATCTCCCTTGGAAACGTTGTACTGTTCATCACCGACAGAATGCAAACCCTTGCCGGAACTGACGTAAACGATTTCGATAAAATCATGCCTGTGCCTGCCGCTTCCCCTCTCGGTAACGATATTCAAGAAAATGGGAGCGTCGTCGCTAAAATAATTATGTCCTTTCAACTGGTTAATATCGGTCATTCCTGTTCTCCAATCCCCTCACAGCCCATGCATTTTGAAGCTTCAAAAGCTTCCAGCACAAAAAAAGCCCATATACATAATACCATATACCATAGTTTTTTAGAAAAAAAATTATAAAATCTAATTATAATGTGTAATGTTACGTTCAGTACGACAGTGAATCATTTTAATTATCCTGCCGGAAATCGTGCGTTGAATCCTTCACAATATTTCCGGCAGGCGGCATAAATGTCGATGAATCAATGTTTGTTCCGCTGTTGTGCCGGCAACCAATAATTTTACAGGGAGTGTGTTGGTAATGATCAGAGTAGTCAATCCAAGGTGTGAATACAAAAAAAACCCGCTGGGTATCGATGTTCAGTCTCCCAGAATAAGCTGGCAGCTGGTTTCGGAGGACAGGGGCATATTGCAGGCTGCTTACAGGATACAGGTTTCAAAGGAAGAAACCTTTGAGACCTGTGAGTGGGACAGTGGAAAAGTAGACTCGGACCAATCGCTGCATGTGGAGTATTCGGGCGAACCCCTGCAATCCCGCACCCGGTACTTTTACCGTATAAAGTCATGGGACAATAAGGGGCACGAATCCGAATGGTCCGCTGCAGCCTACTGGGAAACCGGGCTTTTGAAAAGCAGCGATTGGCAGGCCCGCTGGATTACGCCGCAGAATGCCGTGAATGCATCCGAGTTGACGGAATGCCCTTATCTCCGAAAGGAATTCCACGTGAAAGGAAAAATTAAATCAGCCCGGATCTACTCTACGGCCCTGGGGCTTTATGAACTTCATATAAACGGTGCAATTGCAGACGACACATTGTTTGCACCCGGATGGACCAGCTATCGGCACAGGCTTCAGTATCAAACCTATGATGTCACCGGCCTCTTGGCAAATGGCAAAAACGCTCTGGGGGCTGTTCTCGGAAATGGCTGGTACAAGGGAAACCTGGCATGGGTCAAGCAGAAATGCATCTATGGGGAAAAGCTTGCCCTGCTGCTGCAGTTGAACATTACCTATGAAAACGGCGAAGAAGAAGTAATCACCTCCGACGCAGGCTGGAAAACCTCAACTGGCCCGATACTCGTGTCTGAGATTTATCATGGCGAAACCTATGACGCCCGCCTGGAAATGGATGGCTGGAATACCGCAGGCTTTGACGACGGCGCCTGGGCTGAAGCCTCCTTGCTGGAATACGGCGGCGGATTGGTAGCACAGGAAAATGTTCCCGTCAGGACAGTGGAAGAAATAGCGCCCGTACAGGTAATTACCACTCCCATCGGCGAAAAGGTGCTGGACTTCGGTCAAAACCTGGTTGGCCGTATCTGCTTTGCTGTTAGCGGCCCCGTCGGTACGGAAGTCGTTTTGCAGCATGCCGAAGTACTGGATAGGGAGGGCAATTTTTACACTGCAAACTTAAGGTCCGCAAAGCAAACCTTAAGATACATATTGAAGGGTTCAGGCCGGGAGACCTACGAGCCGCATTTCACTTTCCAGGGCTTCAGGTATTTGAAAGTGGAAGGCTACCCGGGTGAGTTGAAGCCTTCCGATTTTAAAGCAAAGGTCATCCATTCGGATATGGAAGTTACCGGCAGCTTCAAAAGCTCCAACGATCTGGTCAATCAGCTGCAGCACAATATCTTGTGGGGACAGAAGGGGAATTTCCTGGATGTGCCTACGGACTGCCCCCAGAGGGATGAACGTCTCGGCTGGACCGGCGATGCGCAGATGTTCATAAGAACCGCCTGCTTCAACATGAATGTCGCACCCTTCTTCACCAAATGGCTCAAAGACCTTTACGCCGACCAGTCGAAAGAGAATGGCGTCCCCTTCGTCATCCCGCATGTTCTTGATGAAAACGGCTATTCGTCGTCTGCCTGGGGAGACGCTGCAACCATATGCCCCTGGACAATCTATACCTGCTATGGTGACAAAAGGATCCTGGAGACACAATATGAAAGCATGAAGCAGTGGGTGGAATACATTGAAAGACAAGGTGAAGACAAAAGCCTGTGGAATACCGGTTTTCATTTCGGCGACTGGCTGGGTCTGGACTCGAAACCTGACAGCTATGTAGGCGCGACTCCCACCGATTTTATTGCCACCGCCTTTTACGCATATTCTACCGGAATTCTGACAAAAACCGCCGGAATCCTGGGGAAACATGAAGACGAAGAAAAATACGGCAAGCTTTATTCCGATATCCTTTGGAGCTTCCGGAAGGAATTTGTCACCGAAACAGGCCGCCTGGCAGCGCCTACCCAAACCGGCCATGTGCTTGCCCTGATGTTCGATCTCGTGGAGGAAAAGCATCGGAAACGGACGATAGATACGCTTGTCAAATACCTCGAAGAAAACAAATTCCATCTGACCACCGGTTTTGTGGGAACACCGTACCTCTGCCACGTGTTAAGCAAAAACGGCTACAACGACATCGCATACAAGCTTTTGCTGCAAACGGATTACCCCTCCTGGCTATATCAGGTGACCAAGGGAGCTACCACCATATGGGAGCATTGGGATGGAATCAAGGAGGACGGTTCCTTCTGGAGCACCGATATGAACTCCTTCAACCATTATGCCTACGGTTCCATCGGAGATTGGATGTACAGGACGGTTGCCGGAATCGACGCCGGAAAGCCGGGCTACAAGCATATCCTCATCCGGCCTCATCCCGGCGAAGGACTTGATTTCGCCGAAGCAACCCATACCTCGCTGTATGGCGGAATAAAATCCGGATGGAAAAAAGCCGGAGCAGCGATGGAGTTTACGGTTGAAATCCCGGCAAACACAACAGCGGAAGTGATTCTTCCCGGCACAGCAATTGGCAGGGTCACCGAAAGCGGGAAGAAGCCGGCTGAATCCGAAGGGATCTCAGGATTGCTCCAACTGGACGAAGGTGTAAAGCTAAACCTGGGTTCAGGAAAATATTGTTTCCGCTATGAAGTATGACCGGCTTCATGGATATGCAGTATGCGACAGGGGACGGTTCTTCTCTTTCGCGTATTATGAAAAGCATACTTTCACCTTCAGGTACGGCAACCCTGCGGTATGTACATGGGTACGGAAAAGCTTGAGTAAGGGCGGCCGTTGGCCGTCCTTTTTTCTCTATTTGCTATTTGCTTCTAAATAGAATATAATTTTATATTGCTGAAAAAATAATAATAAAGGATATTGTATGGAGAATTTGATTTTTAAAGATTTAAACCTGTCAAAGGAAGTACAGAAGGCAATCGCAGAAATGGGCTTCGAAGAAGCGACACCCATTCAATCGCTGGCGATTCCGCATATCATGGAAGGCAAGGATGTTATCGGCCAGGCGCAAACGGGCACTGGAAAAACCTGCGCTTTCGGCATTCCGGCCATCGATATGCTTGATACCGAACTGGAGGGTGTCCAGGTTCTGGTGCTGTGCCCCACCCGAGAGCTTGCCATTCAGGTCTCGGAAGAGCTAAAAAATGTTTCCAGGCATAAAAGGAATGTCAAAATACTGCCCATATACGGAGGACAACCCATTGAAAGGCAGATCATCGCGCTTAAAAAGCGTCCCCAGATCATTATCGGTACGCCCGGCAGGGTCATGGACCATATGAGACGCCACACCCTCAAGCTGGGCAACCTGAAAATGATCATTCTTGATGAAGCGGATGAAATGCTGAACATGGGTTTCCGTGAAGATATCGATACCATTCTGGAGGAAGTCCCCGAGGTGAGGCAGACGGTTCTGTTTTCCGCCACCATGCCCAGGGAAATTCTTGATCTTACAAAAAGGTATCAAAATATGCCTGTTATGATAAAAGCGACCCACAAGGAGCTTACGGTGCCCAGCATCGAGCAGTACTACCTTGAAGTCCGGGAAGCGTCAAAGCTGGAAGTGCTGTCCAGGCTCATCGATGCCAACAGCATCAAATTATCGCTGGTTTTCTGCAATACTAAAAAAAGAGTGGATGATCTGGCGCAAAACCTCCAGTCCCGCGGCTATGCCGCAGAAGCGCTTCATGGCGATATGCGGCAAATACAAAGAGACAAGGTCATGGCAAAATTCAGAAAAGGCGGCATCGACATATTGATTGCAACGGATGTGGCAGCCCGCGGAATCGACGTAGACGATATTGAGGCAGTCTTTAATTATGACCTCCCCAACGATGAAGAATACTATGTGCACAGGATCGGCCGTACCGGCAGGGCGGGAAAAACCGGCAAGGCATACAGCTTCGTAGTAGGCCGTGAAATATATGAGCTGCGGGATATCCAGAGGTATACCCGGTCCCATATCAAGCTGATCAAGCCTCCCTCCTTGCTGGATGTTGAGGAAAATAAGATGGGGGGCATCCTGAAGAAAATCAGGGAACTGATTGCCGAAGGCCACTACAGCAATTATACGGGCTATATAGAGCGCATGCTGGAAGATGAAAACAATTCCAATCCCGAAGAAAACTATATAACCACGCTGGATGTAGCGGCAGCTCTTTTGAAAATGGTTGCCGGCAATAGTTTTGCGCCGCAGCAGTCCAAAAATGAAGAAGAGCTTCTCGAAGACAACGGCGGAGAGGAAGGAATGGTCAGGTTCTTCATCAATATCGGCAGCATCAGCCAGGTCCAGCCAAAGCATATTGTGGAATGCATCGCATCCAACACGGGCATGCCCGGCAAATCCATCGGTGCCATAAACATCTTCGATAAATATACCTTTGTAGATATCCCCAGGGAGTATGCAACCAGAATGATGACATCCATGAAAGATGCAAAAATCAAAGGACGGAAAATCAATATTGAAAAGGCCAACAAAAGATAAGACAACAAAAAAAGGAAGACAAAATAAAAAGGAGAGTTGAACTCTCCTTTTCTTTCTGAGGCAACCTGTCAAGGCTGAATCCGCCTAACCAGGATGGGGCCTCATGCCCCGGGATTTTACCACCTGCTGCCGCCGCCGTAACCTCTGTTACCGCCGCCTCTGTTGCCACCGCCGCCGTAGTTGTTCCTCTGCTGTTTTCTTGCCCTTCTGCAGTCGGGGCACCTCTGGGGCTCGTTTTCAAATCCCTTTTCCTTGTAGAAAGCCTGTTCGCTTTCGTTGAAAATGAACTCCGTGCTGCAATCTTTGCAGGTTAATACTTTGTCTGCCATATCGATATACCTCCTCAATTTATTTGGATTTAATACTTCTTGACAGTCGCTCCTAAATAAATTAAAGAGGATGTGTCCAAAAAATGATTAAACCATGAATATAACGACCAACCAGTAAATCATAACACAATTGCCAGCAATTTGCAAGAGTTTATCGAGAGGATTCAACAGGTTTACGTCATTTCTCCCTATATCCTATCAGGGTTATTTACCGCACAGGTGTTTTCTTACCAGCCAATTTCCCGGCACCTCGTTTATTTCCGGTATTTTCCGGTATTGGCTCCCGATCTCGGAAAAACGCTTCAGGATATTGTCGTCGATGCATCCATGCCTGTTTGGAGAAGCATTCAGGATAAATGCCACATTTTTTTCATTCATCTTCCGGATCATGTCAAGGGCCCAACCGGCCGGCTTCAATACGCTTCCGGTATCGGTCCCGCGCCAGAACCATTGCCGCGTAAGAATGTTACAGCTTGCACCGGGTCCTTCAAAGCCGTCCGCGACCTCCTGCCCGGCTGCATTTTCATAAAATACGATATCCGTATGATCCAAATTGCTTTCGCAGCTGATATTCATCAACAGACAGTCCGGTTGAAGGCTTTTAACCAGCCCGTCAATCTCCTCAAAGGGAAGTTTCTCATAGCTCGGCCCTCCCCAGTGTGCCTGCCAGCCGTCGCAAATAATGAACGGGATCGCTCCGTAGCCTGTAAGCAGCTCTGTCAGTTGGTTCTTGATAAACTGCTTGTCTTCGGCCGTGCACTTCTTTCTGCCGATCCGATGGTGCAGGTCAAGCATGGAAAAATAGATTCCCGCTGAAATGCCTTCTTCCCGGAATGCCGTGAGATATTCCCTCACCACATCGGTTTTGACAGTCCCGTTCTTTACCGAATGCTCCGTATAGGCCCCGGGCCACAGGTCAAAGCCTTCATGGTGCTTTGCTGTCAAAGCTGCAAATTCCATTCCGGCCGACCTGGCGGCTCCGGCCCACTGGCGGCAGTCCAGCCTGTCGGGATTCCAATCCCCCGGGTTAAATGGGAACTGCCTTGGAAGGCCGTTGTTTTCATGACCGTACTCCCAATCGACGGTTTTCCCCGAAGCAAACTGGAAAGTGGCGCTGTTAAAGTGGATAAACATGCCGAAGCGCATATTGACAAAGTTCTTTTGCAGTTCGATTAAATCCTTTCCCATATCAAATTCCTTTCCATGATTAAATTTAAATAGGGGCTGTCTCATAAAAGGGATCGCCCAACGGGCAATCCCTGCAAATCGGGCCGGCCGATACTAAGTACTGGTGCTTTCCCCCACATCCCGGGCTGATACATGGATTGGTATCCCCACTCTGTAGGGGCGCGCATTGCGCGTCCGTCTATTTTGAGACAGCCCCCGCAGCCATAATATGGAATCATTTACTGCCCATAGGTCCTGTCATAAGCCGTCTGGTAGATTGAAAGCAAAGTATCCAGCTTGTATTTGTTTTTCAAATTTTCCAGATAGGAGTTCCAATCCTTGTCCAGGTCCATCGCTCCGGTTATAAACTTGAAGACGATTTCATCATAGTATTTATTATACTCTGTTCTCAAGATGGAGGATTGATTGTACTCATCCTCAGTCTGCTTCAAAGTGGGCAGCGCGTATTTATCCGCAGCGTAAGGCTCATACAGGTCCCTTGTAGTGACATGGAGCATGTATTCCATTCCGTCTGCAGACCAGAGATCCAGGTCTTGAGGTACCGCCTGCCCCATTCTCCACTCTTTGCTGAAGTTGAAGATCCCCATCTGTGTCCAGCAGTCGTTCCTGGTTTTTCCGACGTCGGCGCCATATGCCTTGATGGCCATCCAGAGAGCCTGATTCCCGTTGAAATCCTTTTCGCCGGAATCAGCCTTTTTCCATGCCGCGCCTTCTACCCCGTTGAACACTGTAGCAGTCGCTTCATGGGTATAGAAAGTATCACCCCATTGTAAGGCAAGCGCAGGATCCTTGCAGGCAGAAGTGACAACGAAGGCTCCTGTATACGGAAGCTGCAGGTAGCTGCCTGCATACTGCACACCTTGCGGTCCCTTGAGAGGCGCTAATGGCCGGTACATCCTGTACCTGTCCCCGCCTATCTCACAAAGAACGCCTCCAAAGCCTGCGGTCGACGCACCTACGATTGGAGCCTCGGGATTTTCAACAAGCTTTCTCAGTTGGTCATTTTTCTGCGTCAAGGTCCCTTCATAGAGCAAGCCTTCCTTGTACAGCCTGTTCAAATAGCGGAGCGCTTCCTTGAAACGGTTATCGGTCATGCCGTTGATCACTTTTTTGCCGTCATCCAGGCCGAAGCCTTGCTGATAGGTGTCAAAGTAGAGGAAAGAATTGATAAGGAAGGGAATGGTTTGCGCATACCATCCGTCCGTGCAGCCTGTCAATGGTATTTCATCCGCTTTTCCGTTTCCGTTGGGATCCTTTTCCTTGAAGGCTTTCAACACCGTATAGAAATCGTCGGTAGTTTCGGGGTATTCCAGATTCAGCGCCTTCATCCAGGTGTCGTTGATCCACATTTTATTTGCCCGTGAACAGTGATAGCAGGGGTTGATGGTGGGTAGACCGTATATGTGGCCGTCTACCTCCTTGATCAGGTTGAAGCCCTGATCAAAACCGGCCATGGCTTTTTTCAGATTGGAGCCGTATTGGTCGATAAATTCATCCAGCTGGATAAGTACTTTGTCCTGAATGCCGTACTGGTTAATCTGTGCACTGGTGATGGAACAGTTGAAGAAAATGTCGGGCAGTTCTCCGCCGGCCAGCATCAGGGCAACCTTCTCATTGACATTTTCCAGGGGAATCTGGTCATAGTTCACCTTGATGCCGGTCGTTTCCTCAAGCCATTTTGAGGTCTCATTGGTATTCATGTCCTCTACCACCGTTGGCTTTGCAACGACAATGTTGAGAAACTTCGCGCCTCCGGAAGCACCGGTACTCCCGGCATCTGCGGTAGTAGTACCGGCGCTCTCCCCGGAGCCGGTATCCCTGTCTGCCGAGCCGCAGGCCGAAAGAGCCAGCACCGCGGACAGAAGAACCGAAAACAACTGCCATAAACCTTTTTGTTTCATTGTTTCTTCTCCTTTTCACTTTATTTTTTATGATACGGGGCTGTAAAACAGCGCCCTGTAACAAGCTGAAATAACTCATCCTTTTAAGGAACCCATCATGACGCCTTTTACAAAGTACTTCTGGACAAAGGGATAAACAATAAGCAGGGGGGCGCTGGAAACAACGATCAGCGCATATTTCAATACATCCACCAGTCCCTGTTTCAGGATAAGCTCGCTCATGTTGACCTTCATATCCGAAGTCACGGAATTCATGATCAAAATGTCGCGGAGGACAATCTGCAACGGATACATTTTCAAGTCCTTCAGGAAAATCATCGCATAAAAATAGGAGTTCCACTGGCCAACCACATTGTAGAGAATCAATACTGCCAGGATGGAGCCGGAAAGCGGAAGGATCATCCGCATCAGCTTGCCGAAATGGGAACAGCCGTCAATTTCGGCAGATTCCAGCATTTCTTCGGGTATTGCCGTCTGGATGTGGGTACGCATAAGAATAATATGAAATACGTTAAGCGCAACCGGTACGACTACTGCCCAGCGAGTATGCAGCATTCCAAGGTTTCTGACCACCAGGTAAAAAGGGATCAGGCCTCCTGAAAACAGGGTGGCAAAAATAAACAGGCGTGAAAAGATCCACCGCCCCGCCAATTTTTTGCGCGAAAGGGGATAGGCGGCACAAATGGTTACAATCAGGCTGATCACTGTTCCGGAAACGGCATAAAAAACCGTATTCATATACCCTGTGCCTATCAGCTTGTTTTTGAACACCTGCTGATACGCCAAAAATGTGGGACGGACCGGCCAGAGCCATACTTTCCCTGAAATGACGTCAACAGGCGTACTGAAGGAAGCGCTGACAACATAAAGCAAAGGATACAGAACGATAAGTCCGCCCAGCAAAAGAAGAAAGTGGACTACGACATCAAAAAACTGATTTCCAACGGTGCCTTTCGTTTTCTTCATACAGATCTCCTCCATTACCAAAGACTCACTTCACCGGTACGACGGGCTATCCAGTTTACTGCTGCGATAAACACGGTATTGACAATGGAATTGAAGAAACCTACCGCTGAGGAATATCCGTAATCAAGGTTGATCAGCCCCATTTTATACGTATAGGTGGAAAGCACCTCGGAAATTCCCATATTGGCCGGATTCTGCATAAGGTAGATTTTCTCGAAGCCTACGCTCATAATGGAGCCGCAGCTTAAAATAAACATGATGGTAAAGGTGGGAAGGATAAAAGGCAGATCGATAAACCAGATCTTCTGTAAGCGGTTTGCACCGTCAATGATAGAAGCTTCATATAAAGATTGATCTATATTTGTCAAGACTGCTATGTATATAATCGCGCTAAAACCCGTTCCCTGCCAGATACCGGACCAGACATAGATGGATCTGAACAAGCCCTCCTTCGCCATAAAATCCACCGGGGCAAAGCCTATCTCCCGGATGAGGTTATTGACAATACCATTCTTCAGATCCAGAAGCTGAAGGATGATCGAGACCATAACAACCGTAGAGATAAAATAGGGCGCATAGGTGATCATCTGGACGGTTTTTTTGAATTTGATACTATGGCATTCGTTAAGCAAAATTGCCAGCAGAATGGGAAAAGGAATCCCGGCGATTAAGGAATAAAGACTGATCATCACGGTATTCCTTACCGTATCTACCGCAGAAGGCGTTGTAAAAAAGCGTATGAAGTTTTCAAATCCGATCCATTTGCTTCCCCAGACGCCTCTTACGGGGCTGAATCTTTCAAAAGAGATCAATACGCCATACATCGGCCAGTAACTAAATAAAACCAAAAAAGCCAGAGGTATGGCCAACAGTACATACAGCTGCCAATCGGAAAGCAGCCTTTTAACAAGAGGTGAGCGGGGAGTTATTCCCATAGGTTTGACAGGACTGGCCAAACTGCCTTGATTTGTGTTCATGAATACGATCCTCCTCGGTGGTAGGTGTATCTGCATATCCTATGCTAAATTATCAGGGACCAATATTCAAGGTACAATTTTCGAAGATGGTAGAAACAGCATTCCTTTCCTTATTATAGGCGGATAGAGGCAGATGGTTCCGTATCGGCATGCGGGACGGTGCAAATTTTGAGCAGGGTACAATATTTTACATTCCACAAAAGATATTGCCTTTTAAGGGATTTCCATCTATAGTAAATCTATAGCAACGAATACGCGGTTTCATCTGCGCAGCGATTTAGCGCTTCCAGCCATAAGAAAACACTTTCGGTAGGGGGAGAACGATATGAAAAAGATTGTATTCAACAACAGCATTTTTCGCGTATTGTTTGGTTCTTTTACCATTATCCTGATATTCTCTATTTGTGTTTTGCTTGTGATCTATTTCCAGACGGAAAAAACGGTAACACAGGAAATATACCATTACAACGAAGAGCTTTTAAGGCAGTGTATGAATGCCGCGGAGGACAAATTTGAAATCGTTGGGAATACGCTTACCTCCCTGTCCTTTAATAACAGTGTCCACGAGTTCATCCGCGAATCGAAATCCTTTGAAGGTTCAAAAAATCTGGGCAAGGCAAAGACTGCATATGAATATATCTCATCGTATGACAATATCTTTAAATATTGCGGAATTATCGATCTGGTAGTCTATGCGGACCAGAGCAGAGCAATCGTATCGAAGCTGGCTCCGTATACAAGGATAGAGTATTACAATGAAATCATCAGGTATATGGACGGCACTGATACAACGGTTGAAAAACGGATTAAGGAAACCATCGGCAAAAACACCATCCTGCCTTCCAATCCTATCCGCGTATTTAACACTCAATACAGTGCTCTCACTTTTAATTATCCGATTATTACGGAGTACAGCACCAGCAAGCTGGGCGGCATTGTTGCGTTTGTCGACACCAAAAAGGTTATGGGCATCCTGAAAAGCATGAACCTGGGAGACACCGGCCTCGCCTATATTTCGGATGTAAACAGCAATATCCTGCTTCAGGCCGGTGGAAGCGAAGTTAACAGGTATACCAACACCGCGCAAATACACCTGGGCCGGAACGATTACATGGTGCTGTCAATGTATAGCAGCAACGAAGTGCGCAGGTACGAAGCCTATATTCCCAAAAGCATCGTTCTTTCAAAGATAAAGTACATAAAAGATACGATCTATATCCTGGCCGTGATAGAAATTATTGGCGGTATCTTTTTTGCCTTCATTCTGTCCTATAAAAACGCAAAACCCATCATCGATATTTTTACTATCGTCTATAAGATTTCCCCGGAAAAGAAAAGCAAACAGGATTATAATTTCTTAAAAGGTACCATTTCCAGTATTGTTGCAGGCAACGAGGCCTTGAAGGCGGAATTGGACAAACAGACCTCCATCGTCCGCTCGGACTTTATCCGGCGCCTGATCCAGGGAAGCATCATGGACGGCTACAAGGTAAAAGAGCTTTCAACCCACCTGGATTACAATCTCGACGGTTGCCAGTATTCCGTATTGATTGTGAAAAACACGGGTTACGGCAACAGGATCGAGTATTCGGACCTTATGGAATTGGATAACGCAAAGTTTATCATCCAGGAAGCTTTTTCGAGGTATTCCGCCATCCGCTCCTACAGCTTCATCAAGAGTGAAAATGAGATTGTGTTCCTTATGATTTTCAATCAATCCCAACCGGAGCTTTGCCGAAATGAGCTGGAAACCATGGTGAATACCATTGAGGAGGAGCTTTTCCGGCAATATAACCTCTCTCTGATCTATCTGTGCGGCGGTTTTACAAAAAAACTGGAGGATCTTTCCGACCTGTACGGCAATACCAAGAACATGCTTCATTCCGGCTTATATAATCAAAGAGGGCTGCTTCAGCTGTTGGAACGGGATCCGGTTGACAGCATGCTTTATTATCCCATCGAAACGGAATTGAAATTAATCAAGAATCTTCAATCGGGACAGAAGGACCGCATCGCTGCAATCATTACAAACATATACCACAAGAACCTGAAAAACAAGCAGTTGAGCGAAACAGATTTTGCTCTTTTGAATAAGTTTATCTACCTGACCGCTTTACGGGCCGGCGCAAATCTCAAACGCCATAATGTGCCTGAAAATGCGGACTTTCTGATCAAAGCCGGCTCCTATGAGCATCCGGAGGAAATTATCGCAAGGACGGTACAATTGTTTGAAACCATCTGCGATTCCTTCAATGATGAAAAAAGCAGGAGTGAACAGGGCACGCGGAATGAAATCCTGAAATACATGGAGGCAAACTTGAGCAAAAGCATCTTTTCCCTGTATGATGTTTCCTTGAGGTTTAATTATGTTGAATCTTACTTATACAAATACTTTAAAGAAAAGTTCGGCATCACCTTTTCGGCGATGCTGGAGGATATGCGTATGAAGAAAGCCTGCAGGCTGCTTTTAACCACCGGACTGTCCGTTGAAGAAATCGCGGGGGAAACCGGCTACAACAGCAGCCATGCGTTTCGCCGCGTATTAAAGAAATACACGGGATTACTGCCGACGGAATACCGTGAATACCACAAAACAGAGTGAGCCGTCAACGATTGGCCTTGGCCTCTTCACGGCATCGCTGTGAAACTCCTATCCTGAGGGGCGCGCATTGTGGGACAGGGGGACAGGTTTATTGTCCCACATCCATGCTTTGTGCTTACCGTCACGGGCGGACGGCCAATGGCCGCCCCTACACTGTATGCTTTATGGCCAAATGACCTCTGCATCAAGCTTTTTCATACCAAGGCCCATGCCGCAGGGCAGCACACATGCATCTGAAAAGTGTAGGGACGCGCATTGCGCGTCCACAAAGGCTATCTATGATAACGCGATACCTGTGCCCAAGTTCGGCGAAACTACTTCAACGGTCTTCTCTTTCCCGACGTGATCTTGCGCAAACCCTGTAAGGCCATACTCACGCTAAGCAGCATCACCGAAACCGGGTCATAGCCCATGGGAAAGCTTGTTATTCCCAGCTGTTCCGGACTGTCGTCCACAAGATACGTCCAGGTGGACGACGGCGCTTTCAGCCCCGCCTTCTCCATATCGATCCCGTCGGGTGTTATTTCAGCCGAAGCAAGGGCGTTGGCCGCTTCATCCCTGATATCCGCCAACAATTTTTCAAAGGCCTCAATGGAAACCTTGTTGAATTCACTGATGGGTATTTTTCCGGCGATATTCACCAGATGGATGGTTTCCCTGGTATAGGACAAAAAGTCCAGGAAGTCCGCCCAGCAGCTGTTGATAAAGTGCAGCACTACCTGGCGTTCGGCCTTGTCAAGAGCTGCCTTTCCCACCACCGGCAGAAGCTTGTAATATCTGTCCGCCAGTCTTTCCTGCATCAAGGTTGTCTCATACAGTCCAAAAAGGGTTTCCATCCTCCATTGCCATATCATTTGCCTCTGGCGCTCCATCAATACGGAATACTTCCTCATGGTCCGCCGGATTTCAAAATTCTGTCCCTCAATGATTCTTTGCGCCCTTGCAATTTCCTTTCGGATAACCTTGTTTTCAAGAGGCCGGTCTTGCTGCTCCGGATAAAGTGTTCCCGGGATTAATTCCTTCAACTTGTATTGCTTCATCAAATCGTCTTCCAGACTGACATAAAATTTTGAGCTTCCGGGATCTCCCTGCCGTCCGGCCCTCCCCCTCAGCTGGTTGTCAATCCGCCTGCTTTCATGCCTGTTTGTTCCGATGACATAGAGACCCCCAAGGCCGACAACCCTGTCATGTTCTTCCTCGTGCGCGCCTCCCAGCTTTATATCGGTACCGCGCCCCGCCATGTTTGTGGATACCGTAACCGCACCCGGTGCTCCGGCATTTGCGACGATGACGGCCTCCTGGGCGTCATTCCTTGCATTGAGCACATTGCAGCTTATCCCTTTCTCTTTCAGCATTAAGGCAAGGCATTCCGACTCCTCCACGCTGCGGGTGCCGATAAGAATTGGCCGGCCTGTATTGTGAACTGCAGATATTTCCTCCGCCAGAGCGTCAAGCTTGGCTTTGTTGTGTGTGAAAATAACATCGGGGTAGTCGATTCTGATACATTTCCTATTTGTCGGGATGACTGCGGTATTCAGGCCGTAAAATTCAAGAAATTCTTCCTCTGCGGGGTGAACCGTACCGGTCATGCCGCAAATACGCGGATACAGCCGGATAAAGTTTTGCAGGGTGATGGAGGAAAGGATCTGCCCCTTCGTCGAGGATAGAATCCCTTCCTTTGCCTCAATGGCTTCCTGAAGTCCGTGGGGCCATTGCCTTTTGTCCGCCACGCGGCCCGTGAACTCATCCACCAGCTCCACCTTGCCGTTCCTGACGATATAGTCCACGTCCTTTTTTAACAGAGCCTGCGCATGAAGGGCGTTATTCACATCCACCAGCAGGCTGAGGTTGTTTTCGCCATATAGATTGCCGCATTTAAACAAGGCCTCGATGCGGTTGGTCCCTCTCTCCGTCAGGAACACGTTCCTTTCATATTCGTCCAGGCTGTAGTCCAGCTCCGGTTCAAGGCTTTTAACCACTTCAGCCATCCTGGCGGGATCAATCCCATGGGCTTTTTCGGTTTTCCCGGCAATAACCAGGGGAATTCGCGCCTCGTCAATCAAGATGGAGTCAGCCTCGTCAATGATGGAAAAATGAAAGGGGCGCTGCACCAGTTCAGCGGCTTCGGTGCACAAAAAGCTCCTCAGGTAATCAAACCCGGCCTCCTTGGCAGTAAGATAGGTAATGTCGCAGGAATAAGCTTTTTTCCGTTCCGGTGCGCTCATCCCCTCCCTGACGTGGCCCACCGAAAGCCCGAGGTATTCATAGACAGGCCCCATCCAGCCCGCATCCCTCCGGGCAAGGTAGTCGTTAAAGGTAAGAACATGCACCCCTTTTCCCGTAAGCGCATTCAAATATGCCGGCAGGACAGCTGCCAGCGTTTTGCCTTCCCCGGTCTGCATTTCCACCAGCGTCCCATGGTGCATGGCTATGCCCGCAAGCACCTGGACGTCAAAATGCCGCATGCCCAGCACGCGGGCCGATGCTTCCCTTGCCAGCGCAAAGGCTTCTACCGCAAGAGAATCAAGGGCTGCTCCATGGAGCGCCTTTTTCCGCAATTCCAGGGAAAGCTTCTTCACAGCATTATCGTCGAGTTTTCCTAATTCAAACCTGTTTATTTCCTCCAGCAGTCTGCGGCAGGGCTCAAGATCCAGTTCCGTTACGTGTGACCTGATATTTTTCAGGGAATCCAATAATTTTCTGTTTTTTTGCATGACAAAAATCCTCTCATTCAGTTATAACGACCTAATTCAAAGGAAATTTGCCGGTTGTAGACAAATTTCCTTACCACAGCGGAGTTTCAACGAGACTGGTCGCAAGCTAAAGCTTGCTGCTCGCCTATGCATCCCAGGCGAGAGATATTCTCACCGCCTGAAAACCAATTCTGTATCCACCACCTATAGGGGTGGGGGACATTTTGCCGCCGCGTTATATTTCCCCGGATGCATTACCGGGTGGCTGATCTTCCGGCTTCGTCCGCCGGAATATCCCTGCTATATTTCCTGAATCGAGGTGCTGGAGGCTTTCTTTAAGTTGTGATATCGAATGAGCAGCAGAATGCTGATGAGGTACAGAATATCCAGGGTAAGGATGACATGGTTTGAGACCCTGGAAGCAAATGCCGCAGCTGTTATGACAAGGAAGGACTGAACCATGAACATGAGGTATGAAGCCTGTGCAGGAGTTTTTTCCAGCAGCCAGCCAAGCTCAAGGAATCTTCCGATGCTTATGCGCTTTTTACCACCTGTACAGAAGAAAAAAGCGAGATATGAAATTATTACCGTCGCCAGCGCCATAAAAGCTGACGCCATCAATTCAACCATGCCCGGGTCCTCAACTGTCGATGTTTCTCAGGAATATATTCCTAGTTTCTTACTGTAAATATAGCATATCATCTTTGTAAAAGCAAGCATAGGAACCGGTACAACGCTGTAAAAGAATTACGGCATGAAAATTTGTAGGAGCGGCTGCTCTGTCATTGCTCCAATATTGCCCTAAAAGTCCTCTCAAACCGTTCATCATCTTCAGCCGTCCTTTTCCGGGGTCCGCCCGTCCTGCCTCCCGCCCTCCGGACCTTTTGTCCGAGATGGCGCTCAAAAAGAAGCCTGTCAATATTGTCGTTTGTGTAGACAAGCCCATTCTGATTCAGTGCTCTGACCCCTTTAGGCAGTACCAGAGCCGCCACACCATAATCCTGCGTAACGACGATATCTCCCCTGGAAGCCCTGTTTGCAAGGGCTATGTCAACGGAATCCGCCGACTTGTCCACGGTGATGACCTCGGAATACCCGTCGTTCAATACATGGCTGGTGTCAATAAACATCACCACCGGAACGCCATGTTCCCTGGCAGCTTTAACAATGATCTGCTTAACGGGACACGCATCTGCGTCAACCAGGATTCTTATTCCTCCAGCCCTGTCATTGCTTTGATCCGCCCCCATAATTCATCCCTGCCTTGCTTCGTTTCCGATGAAAAAGGCAATATCTCACCGTCATCATCCACACCAAGCGTTGTTTTTATCTCCTGAAGCCTTGCTTTCACCTGGCTTCTGGTTATCTTGTCCAATTTGGTTGCAACCACCAGATGCGGCACACTGCGGCTGCAAATCCAATCATACATGATCCTGTCGTCGTCGGAAGGCTTATGCCTTATATCCACCAGCAGAATCAACAGTTTGAGCTGAAGCCGCATATTCAGGTAGGTTTCAATGATCTGCCCCCAGGATGACCTTTTCTCTTTTGAAACACTGGCATAGCCATAACCCGGCAGATCTACAAGATACATGCAGCCGTCGATATTGTAAAAATTGATCTCCCTTGTCTTGCCGGGTGTGGCAGCTACTCTAGCCAGCCCTCTTCTATTTAAAAGCGCATTGATGATGGATGATTTGCCCACATTGGACCTGCCGGCAAAAGCCACCTCGGGGATGCTGCTGCCCGGATATTGATCAGGCCTGACCGCGGTCAGCTCGTATCTGGCATTATTCAGGTTCACTTTTAACCTCCATCGCTATCCTGTACATGTCTTTTAACTCACTATCACAGAGTGGGCACCTGCATTATGCTTTCACCGGTTCGGCATATTCTACTCCGAAGGTCTCTACGGTGACTGACTTCATCTTCTGTTCGTCCCCCGGCCTGTCGTTATAGTCCCTTTTCACCGAAACGATCCTGTCCGCTTCCTCCATCCCTTCCGTCACCTTGCCGAATGCGGCATACTGGCCGTCCAGATGCGGGGATTTCTCCACCATGATGAAAAACTGGGAACCTGCCGAATTGGGACTTTGTGACCTTGCCATGGAAATCACGCCCCTATCATGCTTCAAGTCATTGGTAAAGCCGTTGCGGGAAAACTCTCCCTTTATTCCATAACCGGGGCCGCCCATTCCGGTTCCCTCCGGATCCCCGCCCTGGATCATGAAAGAGGGGATCACCCGATGAAAAACCGTGTTGTTATAAAAGCCTTTCTTTACAAGGGCTACAAAATTGTTGACCGTATTGGGTGCAACTTCGGGATACAACTCAACTTTGATTTTGCTGCCGTTTTCCATTTCAATGGTTACGATCGGATTGCTCATTTTTGTTTACACTCTCTTTCTCTCCTGTTGTAATAGTATCATTGATGCTTTCGCTATTCCTGCCTTTTTCTAGTCCTATCCTATCATTCCCTTTTTCTGCGCCGGCTATTGTATTATCCTCGTCTTTTTTCTTATCCCTGGCAAAAAGCAAGGCAGCAGCAATAATCATAAAAACGAACGCGACTTCGTCTATAATCTTATTGTCTATCTCGAATTTTACGATTGCCTGCAGCAAACCGAAAATAATCATGATGACACCCAGCCCGAGAACGATCAGCCGCCTGTGTTTTCGTTCAAGCCTCATTTATCCGCTTCCCTTCTTCTGCTTTTTGCCTCTATGCAGTTTATTCCATAATACAGGTAAATAGAAAATATGGCAAGTCCGGAAAAATTCAATCATAGTAACGAATACTACAGCGTAAACAACCGAATTATCCTTGCAGAAATAACGCGATAGAGCATTCGCGATTATTTCTGCAAGGCGCATAAATGCCGAAGGTATTAAAAGGAGCTATGGGCTCTTTTTTTCTTTCATCAATCTTTAATTTCCGGCATCCTGTTTATATCCTCATCGGTAAAAATATCGGCTTCATCCCTGCTTTTGGTGGAGAACTCCGAAACCACCGCGCCTTCCGAGGCTGCCTGGAACCAGTGCTTTGTATTGGGATAAAGCGTATACTGCTCACCCGGATTCAATTCAATCTCCTGCCACACGGTGTAGGTTTTTTCCCTTCCCATGGGAGCTTTTGCCTTTGGATTTGCAGCCGGTTGGCCTTCAACATAAAGATATACCTTTCCCCACCTGCACCGGAAGGTCTCCTCCTTGCCGGGTTCCCCTTCGACCGGAGGATGCCTGTGTTCCGGACATGTCTGGTACGGAAACAGGATCAGCTCCTTTGCACAGCACCTGCTGGTATTGACATAGGTAATCAGTTCGAGTCCGGTACTCTCAAGTTCACCTAACCCGAAATCCGCTACTTCAATATGGTCTTTTTCAACCTCCGTCAATACAATCCCCGCTTTGTTAAAATAATCCAGCGCTTTCCTTTTTGCTGCTTCCACCTGTTTCTGGGTCAACATGAAAACACCTCCGCTATTGTCTACTATATACTATATATGGATCTTTCGAAGAAAACAATAGACAAAAGGCAAATTAGTAAAATAATTTTACTTATTCCGTTTCAGATTATCTTTAAGCGGACGCGCAATGCGCGCCCCTACATTTTTTCATACTTATGCGTACCGCTATACTATTTATGCGTGCTGCTATACGGCTTATGCACTGCAAGCGATCGAAGCAATCTTATTTTTTTTCAAAAGAAAAAGCACCCTCTCGGAGTGCCTTTTCTACAATCATGCTGGCTTCTAGGCTTTGTCCCTCTTCACAGGCAGTACGCCGGACATATCGCCGATAACGTTGATCAGTTCGGTATCCGACGGTATGACGATTTTCGCATTGTTTTTCAACGCTGTTTCGGTAGTCTGCAGCTTTTTCAGAAGCTGTGCATTCCCTTTGAAATACATTTCAGCCGCTTCATTTACCAGTCTTATTGCCTGGGCTTCACCCTCGGCTTCAAGGATCTTCGCCTGCTTGACGCCTTCCGCCTTCTTTATTTCCGCTCTTTTCAAGCCGTCTGCCGTAGTTTCGGCCGCCGTGGCAAAATCGATGGCGGCGATTTTTTCGTTCTCAGCCTTTACGACTTTGTTCATGGTTTCCTGTACATCCTTGGGCGGGTCGATTTCCTTCAGCTCGGTCCTCATTATTTCAATGCCCCATTTCTGGGTTTCGTCTTTCAGTGTCTGGTGCAGGTCGGTATTGATCCTTCCGCGTTCGCTATTGGCTGATTTAAGAGTCATGGTTCCGATGATGTTTCTCAGTGTTGTCCGGGCGAGGTTGACAATCTGCCATTTGTAATTTGCCACATTGTATTGGGAATTTTTTACGCTTTCCTCGTCCGTCTTGATTTTGAAATATACCTGGGCATCCACCGTCGCGTTCAGATTGTCATTGGTGATGATCACCTGCGGTTCCGCATTCACCATCTGCTCCGTGATGTTTACCTGATAAAGCTTCTGGATAATCGGTATCACCCAATGGAAGCCAGGCTGCGCAAACTTGGTATATTTCCCCAGCGTCTCGATCAGCCCCCTGTGCGTAGGCCTTACAATTCTGATGCCTGCAAAAAAGACGATAACAGCGGCTGCAAGGATCAAGTATACCACATTAACCATTCGACACCCCTCCTCGGAAAACAGTTATACACTATATATATACCTTTAGAGAGCAATTTAAAACCTTTGTCGAAAATTATCTTTTAGCAGGCCGGTATAAAATCACATAATTTCCTCGGCGATGGTGTCAGGGGGATTTTCAAGGCGTTCAGGATGCTGGACCAGGCTCTTGAAAAGCTTAAAGGCAGACGCATAATAATAGCCGTCGACAATGCGCTCGTCCGAAACGACGCGCAGCTGGACCGATCTTTTTTCAACGATGTTGTTTTCCGCATCGATATGCTTTTCCTTCTGTTTGATTCCGAAGGCGATAAAAAGCGAGGTGGTCCCAAAATCGTACAAATGATGATAAATGGGCCGTATGCCAAGGGAGCCCAGATCCGTTACGAATACGCTTGTGTGAAAAGGACTCAAGCGATTTATGGCCTTCGGCATCAAACCGAAATAGTCCAGAGACCGTAAAAACCATACCAGAAACCGCACTATGAGACCCGGGCAAAGCATAAACAGCCTGGCGGTCTTATCCGCGTCGTTTTCCGTATCCGCCTTTTTATTCTCGCCAATGGCCTTGTTTACTTTGGCGGCTACATCGTAAATGGTATCGGAAGCTTCAAACTTCATCTTTATGGTGGTTTCAGGGCCGGCTTCATCCAGCTTCTTTTTCAGGGCAAGGGAAATAAGAATCTCATTTCTCGCAAAGATCTTCTGACCGGCAATAAACCGGTTGAGTCCCGGCTTTTGCGAAATGGTTCTCACCATGGCTGCAATGACAACGTGAAGAAAGCCCATGTTTTCGGCGGATTTATTTTTAATGGTTCTTAAAAAAGCTTCGGTGCGGCTTATATCGATCCGGTCGTCAAAAAAATTCTGCGAATCGCTTCTATCCCGCATAATATATGGAATAATTTTGTAGAAAGGATTCAGTGTTCTCAACAGCCTTCCGTCATACCTGTCACCCAACCGTTTCCTGTAATCACCCATTCATCCTTCTCCCGCAGCTCAATAAGATTATTTGATACGTATCATAACAAAGCTTTTTGCACCAGTCAAGCATCATTAACATAAAGAGGCAGGGTTATTTTAACCCATTCGTCGCAATAATAACCGTAATGGCTTTCCACAAACCTGTTCTTCAGGTCGAACAGCGAGACGCAGCCTTCGATCCGGATTTCCTTTCCGTCCCCGCTTTTTGCGTTCTTTGCGTAATACCCGGAATTTTTGCCTTCCGGCGCCAGGAAGCTTATCAGTTCCTTTGCCGACTTATAGCTTATTTCGCCATGCTTTTGCAAAGTGCTTAAGATCTGATGATTCAGTTCATCATACCGCCACTGGATATCATCCGCTTTTTCCTCCGTAATTTTGCACGTCCAGGGATGCATGGCAAAATAGCGCATTTCAGGGATGATAAAGTGATTTGTTACGACGAGCAGTTCATCGCTGGTTTCCCTCTGGGGACAGAAATAAAAAACCGACGGGCAGTTCTTTTCGCCGCGCTTGTTGATATATCCCCGGGCTGTGAAAGCACCGGGATGTATTTCTTTTTTGTCAGTATTAATTTTATTATACGCATCCCATAATCCCTGATTGTACTCCAGATAGCCGTCGGGATATTTATAATCGTTCCAGCGCACCATGACGCCTTTGCGGAATACTGAGGATTTGTGTTTGCTGATAAAGTCCGCATCAGGAAGGCAGGGTCTGAAATCCTTCAGCGGAATCCCGGTAAGATCGACGATATCTCCTGTTTTGCCGGCCTCGGCAATGCAGGCCCTGTCCTGCTTTCCATCTGCGATCACATAATTCCATGAGACCCCCCTGGGGGTATTCTCTATAATTTCCACCATTTTCTCCGCACTGCCGCCGTTTTGAACGCAGAGCCTGTTCAGCAGCAGCGAATTGACACCTGGATTCCGGGAATCGCAATTGCAGCCCGGAGACATGTCGACTCCTATACCGACACCGTTGCTGTTCATGGCGGAAATACTGCCTATCAGGCCCGGAGCCGTTAAACTGACAAAAGGGAAGACGCTGCCCGCATCTGAGCCTGTTGGATTATAGACGATCATACTTGCCGTCTTGTGGAAAACATCGGCGGTAGGAAACATGAAATCCCTGCCGAAATAATGTCCGTTTCCCGCAGACTTGCCGAAAACCGAGAAGGCATTGCACATGACAGGTATCCTGAAATCCGAGGGCTCCAGTTCTTTTAGCCGGAAAAGCGGGAAATCGCCCGAATAAACCATGGAGCAAAGGATGTCGATGCCAAGATTCAGTACGATCAACCGGTCCAGGGTAACGGTGGTTTTCGGATTGTAGCTTTTGCAGCCGTCAAAAATTCCCCGTATTTCATCCTGGAGGTCGCCGGGGAGCTTGGGGAATTCATTTTTCGAAAGCTCGTAGATGATTTTCACCAGGGCCTCCTGCAGCAAGGTGATTTTCTCAAGGATTTTGCTTCCGATAAAAGAAAACACCACTTTATTGGTAAAGTCACCCGTCATGGCAGCGATATCATTCTCTGCCAGCATTCCCAGAAGAAACCCCATTTCATAGCAGCTGCCCTCGAGATAAAAAACTTTCTTTTTTTCACCGGTATCGTAGTTGACGGCAGTCCTGCTCTCGGCCATTATCCCGGTTTTTCCGAATTTCATCACGACCTTGCCCACTTGATAGCCATCTTTACGGAAAGCTTCCATTAAGTTTATGAGCCGCTTGCCCGAATCAGTCTGACGGAACATTCATTTCACCACTTGAAATATTATTATCAAGTAATATATATTCAGAATTCACGGTTCTAATACCCCTAAGTATAGCTCCACGTATATTCGTTACCGGATAAGTTTGACAAAAGTGGAGCATGGCGATCGTGTAGGGGCGCGCATTGCGCATCCAAATATACACGGGGACGGTTCTCGTGTATTTACAAGAATTCCCTTATATGTTAATATAGTTGTGGGTGATGATGGATGGCTAGGCTTGAAAGGATCAAAAGTAAAAGCGGTTATTACCACATAATGCTCCGTGGTAACGAAAAAAAAGATATATTCAAATGCGACGAGGATAAGCAACGGTTCATTGATACGGTTTATCGCATGAAGCAAGGTCATCGGTTTTCACTTCATGCATTCTGCTTAATGGATAATCATGTGCATATGATGATTAGCGAAGGTGAAGATGACATAGCAAAAGTAATTTGTTCCAGGATAGATATAAAAGCGAAGCTGTATCTGAAGATGCTTATGTACTTACACTTGCTAGATACATTCACCAAAATCCCTTAAAAGCAGGTATGGTTAAAGAAATGCTGGATTATCGCTGGAGCAGCTATAATGGATATCTTGACGATGAAGACCCCTCCACAAAGGTTACAGATACTGAAACCCTCCTGGGAATATTTTCGGCGGACAAACAAAAAACAAGGTCAATGTATGCTGAATATATGGCAGTTCAGAATGAAGATATATATATGGATATTGGTAAAAATACAGAAACGATGAATGATGAGGAATCTTTGAAACTTTATAAGGAAATGCTCCGAGTAAAAGGGCTAAAATCGATCGAAGCTGCAAAAGAGCATGACCTGTATGATTTTCTGAGCGGCTTCAAAGAGACGACAAATCTTTCTATAAGAAAAATCGCTGCAATAACCGGAATAAACAAAGACAGGTTAAGTAAGATTTTTAGAGAAATACAGTAGAACCGTCCCCGTGTATTTTGCGGGTCGGAGCTAATCCCTTCCAAAACGGGTCCGGTAGCCGCATTTGCGGCAGAGGGCTTCTACTGCCTCCCTCCTGGAAAAACCTTCGTACAGGTTTCCGGCTCTTTCACTCCCGATGATATCGCTAAAGCTCTGTTCACGTATATTTCCCAGATTTATGATGCCCTGGCCGTCGAGACAGCAGGGCACGACGGTACCGTCCACCAGAATCGCCGCCTGATCCCTTAGCCCATAGCAAAAACCCCTGCTGCTTATGTCTTCAGCAGCGGCATCCGGCCAGTCGAAGACTTCTGCAATATGCAGGAATACATTTTCCGACAGCTTGACGCCGTTCACGGGAGTAACCTCCTCCCGGACAAGCCGGCGGTACCGGGGTTGAGAAGCAGGTGAAACCGCCGGATCGGTCTTTGGGTCCTGAGTGGAACAGGAGAGCCGTTTCCCTGTCTCTCCTGCATCTCCGGGGTCGAATTGCTGTTCAATGCGCCTGAGTATGTAAGCGTTAAGGCCATTCCGCCCCTTGTCCGAAATATTCCAGAGCCTCAAACCGATAAGCAGTTTTTCACACTGCCTTGACCTTTCAATAAATTTAAATATCCTGTCCAGGTAGATATCAATGGGGTAATCCCTGTAATTGGCCTCGAAGCTGTGAAGGGAAAAATTTACCTGCCTGAGTGCAGGTCTGGATAGCAATATTTCCGACTTTCTTTCGATCAAGGTCCCGTTGGTAGTTATATTAACCTTCAGGCCATGCTCTCCGCACATATCCAGAAAATCACCCAACTCCGGGTGCAGCAGCGGCTCCCCCAGGACATGGAAATAAAGCTGTCCGGTGAATTTTTCCACCTCTTCAAGAATTCTTCCGAACAGCCTTCTATCCATATACCCTTCCCTTCTTCCTGAGCCCGGGCAGAAATCACAGGAAAGGTTGCATTTGTTGGTTATTTCCACATAAATTCTTTTAAATTTTTTCATGGGCTGTTTCAGCAATTCTCAAATACTTTTCTGTAATGAAACCCATAAATGGATAGCGTCACCGCCATGGGG
Source organism: Bacillota bacterium (assembly GCA_023426125.1). Classification (GTDB taxonomy): domain Bacteria; phylum Bacillota; class Clostridia; order Acetivibrionales; family DTU013; genus MnB-11. Next base: position 63,633 of record JAFABI010000067.1, on the reverse strand, counting down.
AAAAGCCTGGGCCGCTTGAAAGCCGACCAGATGATCAGCCTCCAGTAATACAGCCTTTCCTTTCCCAGGATTCCAAGACGCAATACCGACCTGAAAAGGGCCATAATATCGTTAAATTCAACATGCTTCAAGCCGCCTGCCTTTTTCCTGGGCCTGAATTCCTTCAAAAAGGTCATAACCCTTTCATAGTAATGCTTGGGAGAATAAATGGTACCGATGATCTTTTTATACCCGTTCAATAAACTGCCTGAATTCATTTTTGGTATAAAATTCATGGTGAGGTTGGTGTTATCCCCGGAAAAGTCGTCCCTCAGCCTGCCTTCCCCCGCCAGGCGTTGATACAGCTTCGTTCCCCGGGGAGCGTTCAGCAATCCCACCATGGCGGAAACAATGCCGCTTTCCTGGATGAAGCCCACCATTTTGTCAAAGATGGCTTCATTATCATTGTCGAAGCCGACAATAAAGCCGCCCTGCACCTGCAGGCCGAATTTCTGGATCTTTTTGACGCAGGCGATGAGATCCCGGTTTTTGTTCTGGATTTTGTTGCACTCCACAAGGCTGTCTTCATTGGTGGTTTCAATACCGATGAACACGGCGTCAAAGCCCGCTTTTACCATCAAGGCCATCAATTCTTCATCATCGGCCAGGTTGATGGACGCCTCCGTCGAAAACGTAAAGGGGTTTTTCCTCGCCTCCATCCACTTTATCAGTTCCGGCAGGATTTCTTCCTTCAGCTTTTTCTTATTGCCGATAAAATTATCGTCGACAAAAAATACCCCTTTCCGCCAGCCTCTTTCATACAGGGCATCCAGTTCGGAAATCATCTGTTCCGCCGACTTCGTCCTCGGCATATGGCCGAAAAGGGAAGTCACATTGCAAAATTCGCAGTTAAAGGGGCAGCCGCGGGAATACTGCATGTTCATGCAAGCATATTTGTTCATGTTGACCAGGTCCCACAAGGGTACGGGCGTGGTACTCAAATCAGCCCATTGATCGGATGTATACAAATGCTTGACACCCCCTGTTTCCAGATCCTTCAAGAACTCCTTTACGGTCAGTTCCCCCTCATTGAGCAGTAAATGGTCAACGTCGTCATACTCTTCATGCCCGCAGGTAAAGAGAGGCCCTCCTGCTACAATCCTGGTACCCAGACGTTTACACCGGTCAATGACCGATCGGGTGGATTCTTTTTGAACCACCATGGCGCTTATAAAGACATAATCAGCTTTTGTAATCTCCGTATCCGTAAGTTTATTCACGTTCATGTCCACCAGCTTTTTTTCCCATTCCTCCGGCAGCAGCGCCGCAATGGTCAGGAGACCGAGGGGTGGGAAACTGGCCTTCTTTGAAATGAATTTGAGGGCGTAGTGAAAGCTCCAGTAGGTTCTTGGATACTCCGGATATACCAGCACTATTCTCATTGTCGTTTCCTTTCTATTCTTATTTTACATAAATATTTGCAGGTTTTCCTTTTTATATTCCTTCAATGTTTACCATCTTCCGTTTTTATTGAAACGGGCGCATCCAATTTCCAATGGGGGCATGCCCACATACCCCCTCGCTGCGGGCGAAATGAATTCGCCCTGCGCTACACTTCGTGCGCCACGCCTATACGTGGCGTTTGAACAACGTCAGTTGGGGATTGCATCCACCACTTATACTACAGCGAAAACTTCATTGATGATATAATTTGGATGTTTTCGCTGTAGTACATGACAGCTTTTTCAATCGGTAAACCCCACCTAAGAGGAGGGGGACTGTGACGTTGTTCAAAAGCCATTTCGGTAATTTACGTCAAGTATCAGCTTTTATGCCGGAGATAGCAGTCTATGCAGTATACCTTCCCGCCGCTGTTGTCGCCGCCTGCCTGAGAAAGCTCCCTTCCGCAAGCCGAGCACTTCACGCTGACCAATATGTCCTCATCCTCGTCGATGATGAAGTTCAGGCAGCCAAGCCCGCATTCATCTCCACCGCACTCCGAGCATTTTTCCGACGGGAATCCAAACTCGCATTCATATTCCTCTACCGCACCCGAATCATCCATTACACCTTTAAGATTCTTGCAATTATTGCAAATACATTCGCTCAAGGTATCCTACCTCCAATTTTTATAACGAGGCTCAAAAATGTCCCCCACCTCTATAGGTGGCGGGTACCGAATTGGGTTTCAGGCGGTGAGCATATCTCCAGCCCGGGATGCATGGACGAGCAGCAAGCTTTAGCTTGCGACCAGCCTCGTTGAAACTCCGCTGCGGTAAGGAAATTTGTCTACAACCGACAAATTTCCTTTGAATTAGGTCGTTATAAGGTGAACTAAGTACATTATATACTATCCGAAGTAAAATTGCTTAACAACTTTAACCTTTTGGACACCGGGGCATATAATGTTAACAGAATAATTTTGGAAAAGGTGATTTGATGATGTTTCCACCCAAAGGTTCAGGCCTGGAACAGATAATGAAAATGCTGGAAGCAAGATATCCCGATTTCTCCCTGGCAAAACTGATAGAAGCACCCTTCAAACAATACACTACGAGAAGGCCGGCGAATACAAGGCCTTTGAATATACCAACCCCTGTCGAATCCCTGCAGAAATTACAAACGACAGTACAATCCTTTGTAGGCGGCCTTTCACAGAACCTTACTTCAGCGATATCCCAGATAACCGGCTCAGCCCCGAAGGAAGATTATATGGCTGTAGCCCGGAGTTTCATGCCGCTTGAAGCAAGCCTGGTAAAGCCTCAATTTCCCGAGGATTCCCAGGAAATATTGCTGGCCGATATCGACGGCGATAGTCAGAATGAAGTCATCGCATCGTACAAGCTAAACGATCCGGCGCTCAGGACAATGGTTTTGAAAAAACAAAAGAATGAGTGGACAAAAATTTCGGAGATATTGAATCCCGGTTTTGAAGAGATTCATTACCGGCATACGGCCAGCCTCACAGGAGACGGGAAACTTCAGCTGGTACTGGGACTTGCCGGAAGCGGAAATGGCCACACCCTGCATGGATACTCCTTTGAAGCCGACGGGGCAAAAAAGCTGTTCTCCAGGAATTATCACAAGCTTGAAGGACTGGGCCTGCCAGGACAAAAATCCTCCCTGTCAAGAACCCAATTTGCCCTCTGGAATGAAAATGACGATGAAACATATGATATCGAAGTCATGGGCTGGGATGGCGTTCAACTGGCTTCTGTAGACCCAAACCGCTACTACAGCAAAAAAGCACTGCCTTATTTTGTCCGGCAGTTGAAGCAGAATCCCGGCGATTCATCAAACTGGTACCGTCTTGCCGATGCCCTGGCAAAAGCGGGGGCTAAAAACGACGCAATCACTGTTATCGATACAGGGATGAAAAGAGACAGGAAATCCGAATATACAGATAAATTCCAGGCTTTACGAAACAGGCTGTGAAAAATGGGACACAGGGACTGGTCAACTGTCTGCCCCATTGCCGGGAGAAGCAGTCGTTTTCCGCTTCGGCTTCCCGGTACAGCCCCATGGAAGTACATAATCCGATAAATGATGATGATTTGGATATACGCAGGATTTTGTGAATTACAGTACAGTATGCACTAACTCGTCTGTCATTGCGAGCGGAATGCAATGGAACGCGGCAATCTCCATGACACCATCTTGTATAGAAGCCGAGATTGCTTCGCCGCAGGCTTCTCGCAATGACACACGTACGGCACACCACCAGTGTTGAAACCCTTTGCAGGTGCGGCCATTGGCCGTCTGACAGCTGTTTGACTCAGGATTGCATTGCGGACGCGCAATGCGCGCCCCTGCAGCATAGGCATTTCACAGTAATGACATTGAATCACGTATTTGCTAAAAAACGTTCCCTCTATTCACAATATTTCCGGGGTCAAATAGCCTTTTTACCGACCGCATTTGCTCCATGCTGTCCTTTCCGTACATTTCCGCCAGCAGCTCCGTTTTTATTTTCCCCACGCCATGCTCGGCGGATATGGTGCCCCCCTTGCGGATCACCTCCGATGCCCATTCCGAATAAAGCCTTTTCCCTTTATCATAATCCTCCATGGAGTTGGGCAGGATGTTTACATGAATATGGTTGTTTCCAATATGGCCGAACATGACGGAATCAAGTCCCGCCCCGGCAAGTGAACGGGAATATATCCGCAGGATATTTTCCAGCTCGGAATCCGGGACAGCCATGTCGGTACCCAATTTGGAAAGGCCGGGATTTGACTTCCGCCGGCTGTCGATTTCCAGGTTTACCGCTTCCGGTACCGCATGCCTGAAATACTTCAGCCTTTCCAGTTCATGGGGGTTCATTGCAATCCAGGAGGTCTCATCGCTTCCTCCGCACGCTTCCAGGTGCTCAACGGCAGCCATTACCATTTCTCCTACAGAATCCTCATCGTCTCCGTGGTATTCAAAGTAAATGGCCGTATGAAAATCGGCCGGCATGTCGGGAATCTCCGAGAAAGCCGGATTCTCTTTTTTCATTCTCCTCAAAAGCTCCAGCGCGTCACGGTTGAAATACTCAATCGCCGCAGGTTTACTCCGCTCCGGTTTATCCTTATCCTCTGCAAACTCGCCTCGAAGGGACCGGACAAACTTCACGGCAACTTCCTCCGAAGGGAAAAAAGCCATAACACCCCAGATGGTCCCGGGTTTCTCCGGCAGCCGCAGTTCTATTTCCGTCACTACGCCAAGGGTTCCTTCTGCTCCAATGAACAGATCCACCAGGTCCATCCCGTCACCGGTAAAATACCCGGAAGCGTTCTTTACATCCGGCATCCGATACCCCGGAAGCTCGCCTTCGACGCTTCTCCCTGTATCCGTCCACAGTCTGAAAAGCCGCCCCGAAGCCTTTTGCTTCCCCCTCTGCAAGTGCATTCCGGAGCCATCCGGCAAAAGGATGCGGAGCGCTTCGATGTAATTGCGCGTCGGGCCATAGAGATAGGAACATGCTCCGGAAGCATTGCATGAAACCATTCCTCCAATGGAGGCCGAGGTTTCCGTCGGGTCGGGAGGAAAAAAGCACGGCCTGTCTGCCAGAAACTTCCGGATTTCAGACAGAATCACTCCCGGCTCTACCGTGAGAAAATGCTCCCGGCGTTCTCCGTCATATCGCAAGTCTTTTATATGGTTCATTCTGCTGAGGTTTAATATATATCCGCCATAGGGAACTGCGCCGGCAGTAATGCCGGTGCGGGCTCCCTGGATGGTTATTTCGGAGTTGGTGTCGGCAGCGGACTTTATCGCTTCCCTTACTTCCTCCTCATTCCTGGGGAAGGATATAAATCCTGCCTCACCGGTTTTACGGGATTCGTCCCTTAAATATTCTTCAAATTCAGCTCTGAAAGCTTCAATCATTCCGGCCGCCTTTCTATTTTAATCAATTTCTTTTCCTTATCAGCATCATTTCGTTTTGACCGAGGTCTTGGAGCGGGTCTCCTGGAGCCGGAGGACAGCGTTTCTGCGCTCAAGGATATTCAGCGACAGCTCGATGCACTCTGCCGCCTCCTTGGACGACATGGTGCCTACGGTTACCATATCCTGCTCGCGGATGGTATTCCATACGAAGGTAAGCCCCTGGAACGGTCTGAGCTGTCCTGCAGCCATAGGCTTTATTGTCATCACCGGCTTTTTGGCGTTCCGGATGATTTCGGCTGTCCAGTCCACCTCCAGCTGCATAAGAAAGCCCATGGAATTATAAATGGAAATATAGGTTTCCACATCGAGCCCGGATTCATCGGCATAGACGATGGATTCCGGCATGTGTGTGCTCAAGCCCGGAATCATGCCTCTTTCCCTGATCATGCGGCAGACGGGGTCCATTTTTCTTACCGTCCTGGTGCACCGGTCCACCATATTGTCCGTGACGCCCTGGTGCGGCATGCAAATGTTTGCGCCAAGCCGGACCTGCTCGTCAAGGATTTTTTCGACTTCACCGGCATCAAAGCCTTTGACCGGCGTTTCCGGACCTGTCGGAATGCTTGGAGTACCCACAATAACGGCCTTTATTCCCGTACGCTGCTGAGCTTCCCTAATGCCGTCCCGAATGCAGGGAAGCTGTATTGATCCCATAATGGTATCAACTCCGTTTTTAAAGAAAACCTCAAGGATACCCGCCACCGTTTTATAATTCCCGATGTTTTCTTTTATATAATCATCCTTTGCTCCGGTAGCATGGCTGAAACCTGCAAACCAATTGGTCCCTATGATCATCCTGGATACTGACAAACCGCCTACGGTTGTTCTTGGAAACTCATTCATCAACTGCACCCCCTGTTCAATTTTATCCCGAATCCTCAACAAATTCAACCATGGATCGAATCACAAACAACAGCTCCTGGGATTACTGTCAAAGCGGCATACTATGATTTTTATGCCATCCACCCGGATATTTTTCATGATTTGCAATATGATTCATGGTCAAATTGGCCTCAAGTCCCATAAAATAATTATATCATGGGGTATGACGATAGAAATGGAGTAAGCTGCGAATGTGATGGACAAAAATGCTCCGATAAGTTAAAATCGTCCTGGACAAATACATGAGAGTAACGAGCTTATCGGGCCGCAGGTAATTCATATGCCATGAGCAGGGGCTTAAATAAAGTCAGGGAGTGTTTTTATGAACGTCGTATTCACCGGAATGACAGTAGACAATACCGTCACCTGCAAATCCCACAGCCATTCCCACTGGGAGATACTCTATTATCTTTCGGGTACCGGAGTTTTGAAGGTGGGAAACGAGGAAATACCTTTTCAACCTGGAGATATTGTATGCCAGCCGCCTCACATCCTCCATTCGGAAGTTTCAAAGAATGGCTTTTACAACATCCATATAAGGGTCAATGACTTTACGAGTCCGGGAGGTCCGGTTCCCAGATTTAAGGACAACAATAACCTGGATATCCGGAATATCGTCATGTTCCTCTATCGTGAATACCATCTGAGGCAAAAGAATTGGAGCGGGCTGGTAGACACCCTCTTCCAGGTGCTGTACCAGTACATGCTGATGCAAAGCCAGAGCAATGCAAAGAGCCCGTATGTGAAGGAACTGGAGAACATCCTGGTCTCAAACATTTCAAATCCCGATTTCCGCATCGCAGATGCCCAGGAGGGCATTCCCTTGTCGAATTTCTATCTGAAAAGACTGTTCAAGCAGGAAACAGGCGTCTCCCCTATCGAATACCTGACCCAAAAAAGGATCGCTTATTCAAAACAACTGCTTGAGGGACGAAGCGAGAGAACACTGACAATAAAGGAAATCGCCGGTATGGTTGGCTACAGTGACCCTTATTATTTCTCCAGAGTGTTCAAAAAGCTTACCGGCAAAAGTCCTTCGGAATATTCCTGAAGGTGACAGGAGGGCAGAGGGACAGTTCTTCTCTATTTACCTAATTAACACACATGCGGTAGAGGGCAAGGCAAGGGGACATTTCTTCTCTAATTCACACATTCATTAGGGAAGAAATGTCCCTTTTTGCACAATAAAGAAGAACTGTCCCCTTCGCCTGTTCTTTGTTCACCTAATTCACATACGTTCATTAGGGAAGAAACGTCCTTTTTCGCACTGTAAAGAAGAACTGTCCCCCTTCCCCTTCGCCTGTTCTGAAGAAGAAGAAGAACTGTCCCCCTTCTGCCCCCTTTCTTGGCCGTCCACCCGTATGCGGACGCGCAATGCGCGCCCCTACAGGAAAGGAATTTCACAGCAATGACAGGGGAATCTACTCCACAATTTCCCTGTTTACCTCATCAAGGACATCAACATCCTGCCTGAATAACGGCTTGATTCTGACTTTGAAGCTTATATCCCTTTGGGACAGGCGGTACTGGGGCAGCAACTCCGGTCCGCAGCTGTTGGAGCCGACGCCGCTGTTCATATAGTCTATATTGACAATGGTCTCCGGACGTTTTTTCAATTCGTACGGATGCATGGCCAGGGTGAGATCCTCCGGCGTAAAGTGGGATACGTTGAAAGAGAAATCCTCCATCCCCGCAAACAGGAGACCCATTCCAAGGGAATTGGTTACGGCCACCCACTCGGTAGCGTAATGGCTCCCATTTTCCTGGGGCATCAGATAATCTTCATGCTGACTTCCCACCGTGGACGCAAATCTGCTTTTCCAGGTGCTTCTATGCTTGTCGATGTAGCTTTCGTGAGGCCCATAGCCAAAGTATTCCACGTGTTCGTTTCCTTCGGGCATTACAAGCTGCAGCCCGAACCTGGGCAGGAACGGCAATTTCTCCCTTACTTCCACCTGTGTTTCCAATACAATATCTCCGCTGCCATAGACAGTCCAGTAAGCTTTGCCGCGGAGTACGGGCTTTATGATATAACCGCCCAGTGAAAATTCCGTGCAGATGGTTATATGCTTCTCATCCCTGCCTGTCACTTTAACGGCATAAACCTTTGTATCCAGCCTGTCGTAGCCTTCCTCCCTCCACTTGTTTACAATGCCCCGATCATTGTCCGTGGGGGCCCTCCATACGTTGAAGACCGGCTTTTTACTGATCATCCGGACTCCATTGAACAGTATGGAGGTAAATGCTCCATAGCGTAAATCGAAGACATAGCTGAATTCCGCGCCTTCGATGGTGATATCCTTCTCTGATTCTACGATGGAAACAGGCGGCATTACCGGCTTTTGGCACAAGGTTTTTTCTACTTTCCCAATGGGAAGCTCAAACTGTGCAAAAGCCACTTCGTGGCCTTTGTCCGCCCATTCGGTATAATCCTTCTGTGTATAGGAAACAAGCAGGAAGTACCTCCCGTCTGCCTTTTCAGGTGTTGTAAAAGGAAGAATAACGCTTATGGCTTCCTGGGGGCCGGCGCTCAGCCCGGCGATCTCTCCATTTACAATAACCGCGCCGTCCTTTTCCACTTTCCAGTTCAAAACCAGTTGAGACAGGTCGGTAAAATAATGAAGGTTGGTGATTTTCAGCTCTCCCCGCTTTAAATCCACCGCCTCGGTACGAACCGGCGCAATAACATTCTTCAGTTCCAGCAGACCCGTATGGGGTTTCCTGTCAGGATAAACAAGTCCGTCCATGCAGAAATTCCCATCGTGGGGCTTTTCGCCGAAATCGCCGCCATAAGCATGGTATTCAACTCCATCCGGCGTCTTCGTCTTGACGGTGTGATCCGTCCATTCCCATACAAAACCGCCGGAGAACCTGTCATATTTATACATCAGATCCCAATAATCCTTCAAATCCCCAGGGCCGTTCCCCATGGCATGGCAGTATTCGCACAGGATATACGGACGCTTTTCCGTTTCATCATGAAGGACCAGATCTTCCATTTCTGCAATGGAAGGATACATTCTGCTGTATACATCCATGCAGGAAGAGTCAAGCCCGTTTTTTCCCCATCCGGTGGCGCCTTCATAGTGGATAAGGCGCGAGCTGTCCCTGTTCTTTGCCCATTCTGCCATTTTCACATGATTTACGCCATAGCCCGATTCATTTCCCATAGACCACAGCAGAACACAGGCATGGTTTTTATCCCGCTCAACCATTCTAAGTATCCTGTCTACATACGCCTTTTCAAACCGGGGATCTCCGGAAATCATATCTATGTCACCGGCCGGGCCTGCGCCATGGGTTTCCAGGTCCGCTTCGTCAATCACATAAAAGCCCAGTTCGTCGCACAACCCCAAAAACCTGGGATCATTGGGATAGTGGGAAGTCCGGATGGCGTTGATATTATGCCGCTTCATCACCAAAAGATCCTGTTTCATATGGGCTAAGGGGATGGTATGCCCCAGTTCGGGGTGAGAGTCGTGACGGTTTACACCTTTAAATTTAATGGCTTTGCCATTGACCAGGATCACCGAGTCCTTTATCTCGATTTTCCGGAAGCCGACTTTTTGCAGGATTACTTCATCTCCCAGATAGAGAGAAAGGTTGTAAAGCTGCGGGATTTCGGCGGACCAGAGCTTCGGACCGGCCACCTTGATTTCCATCGTACCCTGCTTTTGTATTCCGGCAGTTTCATCGTACAGGACGACTCCATCGATATCCTTCAATACTGTCCTGACCTGTGAAGCTGCCTCATTTGACAGTTGAACCTCGCACTTGAGAACTCCTTCTGTACAATCACTGTTTAAATCTGTTTTTACAAATAGATCGGAAATATGGATTTTGCTTCTTTTCAGCAGGAAGACCTCTCTGAAAATTCCCGAGAACCTCCACATGTCCTGGTCTTCCAGGTAGCTTCCGTCGCACCATTTGAGGACCATGACAGCCATGCGGTTCTTGCCCGGCTTAAGGTATGGAGTGATGTTGAATTCCGAAGTCATATGGCTTACCTGGCTGTACCCCACCAGCTTTCCGTTCACCCAGACATAAAAACAGGAATCGACTCCTTCAAAGACCAGAAATACATCCTTTCCGTCGGAATCCGCATAAGTAAAATCCCGGATGAGGAGACCGGCGGGATTGTCGTCCGGCACAAAGGGCGGGTCGCAGGGATAGGGATAGTTGACATTGGTGTATTGCGGCTTGTCATAGCCATGCAGTTGCCAGTTGGAGGGAACGATAAGGTCATCCCAGCCGCCTGCGTCGTAATTTTCCGCCTGGAAGCCGTCCTCCACACCGTGAACGGATTCATGGTACTTGAATTTCCATAGTCCGTTCAGGCTTTTATAATATTGGGAATTCCCCCTTAAGCCCTTCCCGGCCTTTTCCTCATTTTCATACGGAATAAAGTAGGCATGGGGATTCTCACAATTGACATGAAGCACCTCCGGGTTTTCCCAGTACTTTTCTACAAAAAACATGTTTTTGCCTCCCTGTTTTATTACTGCAAAGTACTATAACCGAAACACTTTATTTATCCTTCCGGAAGACGCATACATGCCGGAAAAATAATATTTGTCTCGCTATAGCGATAGTAATAATATTTTTATAATCAAATATATTATAGTGCACTATACATGGCTATTTCAATAGAATTATATTGATTATGGCAACATGTGGGATGTTAATATATTTATATGCTCGACTTCGATATCCCACGGTCTAAAAGCCTAGATGTAAAAGTGCAGTTCTTAAAAAAGCCGCCTGAAAAAAACATGGAGCTTATGGGAAAGAATGTGTTACCGGAAAATATTATGAATTGTTTTACAATTCATGATATAATAAGCAGGTATCTATATAAGGTGGTGAGAAACATGCTTTGGGAGGATATTGTTAGGAAGGCTTCAAGGGAAGAATTGTTATAGACCATGAATTCATAGTCAAAGTCTATAATCGGCCAATGCTTCAAGCTTAAGAATTTCAACAAAAGCCAACGGTCATCCTGGCTTTGAACAAGGACGGCACCGTATGGACATGGAGCAACAACAGCAACGGTGAAATCGGAGACGACACCAGGACCGCAAGGCTTAAACCGGTAAAGGTCCTGTCGGATGTGAACTTGTAGGGGCGGCCATTGGCCGTCCGCCCGTGGCAGTAAACGCAAACCCATGGAAAGGCCAACGGTGCGGCAGACAAGAGCCGTCCCCTGGCCATGGAATTGTGTTATCACAGATTGCATTCCGGGGACGCGCAATGCGCGCCCCTACACTTGTCATACTCAGTTGTGTTGCCATACGGTATGGTTTTTTTACCGGATTGCCTTAAGATTCTCCGATTGCATACGCCAAAGCCTTTTCCCATGCGCTTATGAGTCTATTTGACAAGCTGTTGAAGCCTTCGTCGATGGAGCACAGCTCCGGATTCTCCTTATACCAGCGGATAGATTCCCTGATGCCTTCGGCGAAGGGCGTCGTCGCCGCAAACCCCGGCACAAACCGCTTTATTTTGCTATTGTCAAAAACCATGCTGATGGACTTTTCTCCAATGAGTCCGCCGGTATGCTCCGGAGAAATTCTGCAAATAAAGTCGGAAGGAACATGGAGGATATCCGGTTCCACGCCGGCTGCAGCGCCAATGGCACGGACAATCTGATCCCAGGTCAGCACTTCGTCGGAGGTAATGTGGAAGGCATGGCCGATGGCCTTATGATTGCCCAGCAGTCCCACGAAGCCTTTGGCAAAATCGGTATTGTGGGTTATGGCAAAAAGGGACGTGCCATCGCCGGGCACAATGACTTTCCTGCCCTTTAACATCCTGTCCACCAGCGTCCACCGGTGTTCCCTGCTATTGAACAGGAAGGGTATGGTGGTCTTGTTGTATGTATACGAAGGCCGTACGAGTGTGACAGGAAATCCGTTTTCCCTGTACTCCTGCATCAGCCTGTCTTCACACGCTATTTTATCCATGGAATACTGCCAGTAAGGATTACACAGGGGCGTAGATTCATCGATCAGATAGTGCCGCAGCGGTTTCTGGTATGCAGACGCCGTGCTGATAAAAACAAACTGACCGGTTATCCCTGAAAAAAGGCGGATATCATTTTCAATGTGCTCGGGAACATAGGAAATCCAATCCACCACTGCATCAAAGTGGCGATTTTTCACCGCAGCCCTAACGGAATCGGCATCCCGGATATCACCTTTAAGAACAATCGCGCCCTGCGGTACGAAATCGTTACGGGTACCCCGGTTTAAAAGATAAAGCTCAACGCCTCTTTCAACCGCCAGTGCCGAAACCGCACTGCTTATCACTCCGGTACCGCCTATAAATAAAACCTTCATCGGATACACCTCTTTCTCACGTCTATTATGAAGATTATACCATAGCCCGGATTACAGCCGCAACGGCAGAATAACCATTCGCCGCCTCAAAGAATTACGGCGCAAGGTCCAGGGGCGGCCATTGGACGTTCGATAGCTGTTTGACGCAGATGCAGCGGACATACTTCATTTTGAAACAGGATGAATATATTGAAGTAATTGAAATGAGTCACACAATTTTTTGAAAGGAGAGCATTAGAATGCAGCAGAATAATGGATGGTTCCGGTTGGAACCGCAACGCTCCATGAGAAATCCTCCAATGAAAAGCCGGGGAATAGCAAACCCTTCCGCTCCCGAAGCCAAACCTCCAGGGCAGGCGGTAATCAAGGATAACGATCAAAACGGATTTACCTCCAGACAAAAACCGCCCTCGGAAAATATACCGGAGAACCACTACAAATCACAGGGTGCACCTCCCTCGTGGGCAAACGATAGAGCGCTTCACACCCTGCACTCGCAGACCGTGGGAAAGAGAGGCCCCGTGCTGGAGCAGGACAGCACCCTGCACGAAGCCCTGGAGATTTTTGTCCATACCAAGATCCTCGAAAGACCCGTTCATGTAAAGGGATTCGGTGCGTTCGGAACCTTTCAGACGTTGCATTCCATGAGGGAATATACAAAACTTAGCTTTTTGCAGACTCCGGGCCTGCAGGTTCCTGTGATGGTACGGTTCTCTCTGGCCGCAAGCAACAAGGGAACCCCGGATACATCCCGCAATGTACGTGGTTTCTCTACCAAATTTTACACGCAGGAGGGTATTTTCGACTTACTATGCAACCACATCCCGGTGCTTTTTGTGCGCGACGGCATCCGCTTTCCGGAAGCTTTTACGTCGCTTGCACCTTCTCCCGTAAACAATATGACCGATCCGGAGCGGTTCTGGAAATTCGTAGCCCGTGCTCCGGAGGCAACACATTTTGTTACCTGGCTTTATTCCGACGTGGGCACGATAAAAAGTCTCCGCCATATCCGGGGATTTGGAGTGAACACCTACGTCTGGAGAAATGCCGAGGGTTTACGCCGTTATATTAAATACCACTGGCTCCCCTTGGCCGGAGAAGAGTACATAAGCCGTAAGGAAGCAGCCACGCTGGCCGGGATGAATCCTGACATCGCGGGTCAGGATCTGTTTGACGCCATTGCGGCGGGCAAGCCTGTGCAATATGAGTTGTGTGTTCAGTTGATGGATCCCCGGGATGAAAGCAGCCTGCCCTACGACCCGCTGGACTGTACCAAGATATGGGATGAACAGAGATATCCCCTTGTGCCGGTAGGCCGCCTTACGCTCAACCGTAATCCGGACAACTACATGGAACAAATAGAGAAAGTCGCGTTCTCTCCTACAAATTTACTGGAGGGCGCCGAATTATCCGACGACAAGCTGCTGCAGGCCCGTGCCAATATTTACTGGGATTCTCAGCGCCGGCGGCTGGGGCAGGACTTCCGGAGCATACCGGTCAACCGCCAGGCAAACTGGTCGCCGGACAACCAGCTGACCAGCGGGAACGGAAGACATGTCGAAGGGCAGTTGGTACGGTCAGAGCTGCCGAATCCGGACAATTTTACACAGGCCGGCGAGCGGTATCACTCGCTTTCCTCCGAAGGGCAGGACCATTTGGCGGATAATCTCGCCGCCGACCTTGCCGCCGCCTCCGCTGAAACGCAGGCCATCGTGCTGGAGTATCTGTATTCCGCCTCAGATGAGCTGGGGCAGCGGGTCGCGGCACAAATCGCGGTGTACGCAAGGAAGTAGAATGTGAAAAGAGATGTGCCGTTATATGGTTATTTCTTTTGCAGTCACCGTTGCTTTTCATCCCACTGCCATAAAAGAGGATTCAATTAAAAGGGGCTGCCGCAATGATATTACTTCCGATTTTTATGCAAATGCAGGTTGCATGGGCGAGCAGCAGGTAAAGCCTGCGACCAGCCCCCCGGCTCTCCAAGACTGCATTTGCAAAAAATTTTATCATAAATTATATTTTCGCCAGTGCTCAGCGGTGAGGGATTTCCTTCCGCTTAAAGCTTTCAGCGGCTTTTATGCCTTCGGCAGTGATATAGTCAATTTCATCCTTCAATGAAGAGGAGATTACCGGCTCCATATTCTTATAGCCTGCAGTGTATTCCCCGACAACGGCATAGGCTTTGTCCATCAACTCCCGGTCATCCTTTCGGAGCCAGGTATCCCACGTATCTCTGTTAAAAAGCTTTGAATGCCAGTAGCTGTCCCGCATATGGCGGGCTGTGTGTTCCTCGGAAATAAAGCTGCCGCCGATGCCGATTTCATGAATGAGCGCCTCTGCCAGGGTTTCTTCCGTAACCTCCACGCCTGAAACAGCATAATTAAAGGCGGAAAGCCATTCATTATCCAACACGAGCTGTTCCAGGCTGATGCCCTGGTCTGCGCCGACAATCCCCTGGCAGCCTATGCCTGTGTTGCCTGAAAACGCAGCAAAAGCCGCTGTAAGCGCTTTTTCAAACCCACATTGGAAGTCTGGCATAAGGGCGTCCGTGAGCCCGGTATTGCCGCCCGGATGCAGTCCATATAATTTTGCCATGGAACAGCCCGCCATGGCGGATACCGCCAGATTGGGAGAACCAAAGGAACAGAGCAGGGTGGATACATCCAATGGATGGATCCCGGCGGTATATCCCCGGGGAGATCCGCCAAGGGCTTTGGTACAGAACATACAGGCGAGCTGTTCCGCATTTTGAAGCAGCAGACTGCCTGCCGCCGTCACCGGCCCGCTGCCCATGGACAATACAAAAGGTCCCGCCCCTGCAGGCATCCCCTTCTTTTTAAATTCCATAGCTATCTCCAGAGTCTCAGGCATGAACTGCAGAGGGCTTACCGTCTGAAAGCCATAGTATACGCTTCTGCCGGCGGCCTTTGCCATATCGCAGATGTACGAAGCGCTTATGGGAGTGAGGATGTAGGAGCCTCCTTGCTTTTTTGAATAGGTAAAAAGCTTCTGGTAGGATACGATATCTGTGATGTCGTTTGCAACATCCGACGGTATAACCACCGCGTTGGCCTCTTCAAAATTGTCCAGCCTGTTAAGCAGCGCGATCCCTTTCATCAGGTCGTCCATCACCCCGTAGCGGCGGACTTTCGCGCGGTAATCAACAATGAATATCTCGGTGGATACATTTCCTTTCAGCCTGGAAACCTCCCGCTCCTGCGGAGCATCCGGCTTTATTTCCCGCAGCATATCCTCTATCAGCCTTCGGGGAAAGCGGATGACCTGCGCCTGTCTGTCAACCACTGCCTCGTACTGCTCCATTAAATCCAGAAATTCGCTGTAAGGCGCCTTTACTCCTATTTTTTCAAGAATAATCAGCGATTTCTCGTGAATGAGCTGCTTTTCGGCCTGGGACAATACATCAATGCTGGCTTTGATCTTTTTCATCGGCGTGATTCTTCCTTTCCAATGGGTTCTAACAGCAAAGCGGCACCCCTGTCAACGATCACCGTCAATGCCGGGTGATCCTGCATGAGAGACGCGGGGACCGCTGAATCCATGGGGCCGTTCAGCGAAGCTTTTACAATCGGAGCCTTCTTCTCCCCGTCCGACACCAGGATGATGTTTTTCGCACCCTTGAGCATGCGCCAGCCTATGGTTATGCCATGCTCCACAGGCAGCTGCCTTCCAAAGTATTTAACACTTACGGATTTTGTGGTATCATCCAGCGGTACGGTAAAGCATCCTTCCCTATCCGGCGTATTCGGTTCATTAAAGCCGATATGTCCATTCATTCCTATTCCCAGTACGGTCAGTCCGATGCCGCCGCGGGACTCTACCCACTTCTCCATAAGGCGGCACTGTCTTTGGGTATCACTGTCAAGGCCGTCAAAAACATGGATCCTGTCTTCAGGTATGCCGGCAGGAGTGTAATAGGCATCAAACATGACCTGACGGCATGAACCTCTGTCGCCGTAGCCCAGCCCCACCCATTCATCCAGTCCTGCATAGAAGACGGAGGCAAGGTCCACTTTATTTAATTCCTGCATTTTTATGAGTTCTTCAAACATTCCCGTTGGCGTGGCGCCGGCTGCAAAGCACAGCAACGCGCCAGGGTTTTTATTTATATACGCCGCAGCCGCGCGGGCAGCTGTCAGGGACATACCGCTGTAATCATCCGTTATCACAATATTCATGGTCAACCTTCCTTTCAATTTCCAATGGGGGCATGCATAAGGGCTTCAGCGAGAGATTCCGCACAAGTCCCAGCTTAGCGGCGCTTCTGTCAAACTCTTCCATAACCCCGGATGGTATTTTCATCCCATAATGCCTGTCCAGGAGCGTAAGCGCCGCACCGCACACAGGTTCATACCGGGCATCCACGCCAACAGCAGCAGGAGCCCCCTGCCGGATGTACTCCATGATAGCCTTCGAAAGCAAAGTGCCATCATCCTTTAACACTCCGCCGGAAAACACGACCTCCACCGGACGGTCCAGCATTTCAAAACGTTTCAGCCCTGCGACCACATACCTCGATACACTTTTTGCAAATTCATCCACGATGACGGCGGCTTCCCTGTCGCCGCTGCGGTAAGCGGTCAACAGACAGTCAACCAGTTCTTTGTTCTCCAGCCTGTACCTGTTCATCGACAGATCGGTGAGCAGTTGCCGGGCCGTTTCATGTCCGGTGTACTCGACGACAAGCTGTGAAAGCAAAGTATTGCCGCAAAGGCCGAGGTACGAATCCATCACCTTGCGCAGGGTCATATGCCCTAATGCACTGCCGCCCTGATCCGCCGTATCGACAAAATAGCCGTAGATGATCTCCCTGCCGTCTTTACAGCGGACGGCGGCATTCAAGCCGGTTCCTGCACAGATTACCGCACATTCCCTGCCGGCGCTGCCGCCCCGCATCGCTCCGATACAGTCGTTAAGCACGATGGTGTCCTCACAGGACATTGCTCTGGAAAGGTTGTCCTTCAGCGTAGGGTATTCAAAATCCCAATCTGCACCGTTCAAACACCCACATACCGCCGTGACCTCCGCAAGAGACAGTCCGGCCATGGAAAGAGCAGTATCTGCCGCGGACCGCATGTTTTTTATATATATTTCATCCGTATCGTTTAAATAAGTCGTGACAAGTCCTTGATCCCTTGCGGCGCCTAAAATCCTGCCGTTTTCATCGCATATAAGGGCAGCGGTTTTCGTACCGCCTTGATCTATTCCCAAATAATATTTCATAAGTTATTCTCTTTTCCCAAACCCGGAGGGACCGGTAGTATTTTACTGAAAGAACTGTGGAAGATACTGTTTGTTGCCCTCCAGCATTCTGGCCAAAAGTTCCTTTGCCTTGTCGTAATCCTTCACCAGCGGGTGGGCGGTCAGCGCAAGGAGCGCAGTGTCGCGGCATCCGGTAACCGCAGCTTCAACCGCAAGCTGTTCATAATTTTTTACTGCCGCAATAAGCCCCCACACCCCTTTCGGCGACCGGCCCAGGGCCAGCGGGGTAATCCCTGATGCATTCACCATGCATGGTGTTTCAATCACCGCATCTTCCGGAAGAAACGGCAGGACACCGTGGTTGGGTACGTTGACTACCGCCCAGGTATCCCGGTTGTTGTAAATACCGTCCATCACCATGGTCGCCACAGCAGCATACCCTCCCCCGCCCCGTTTGGCCAGGGATTGGGGTTTTGTGCAGATATCCGGATTGGCAAAGTCCTCATAAATCTGTTTTTCAATCTCCATGACCTCTTCACCGCGGGTTTTTCCGGCGGCCTTCATGGACTCCACCTTCCTGGCAGTATGATAATAATACTGGAGGTAGGGGCTTGGGAGTGCACGGAGTTTGATAATCAATTCCGCGTCCACACTTCCGACCTGTGCGGCCGCTTTCGCAAATTCATCGTCTGTCAAGGGCTTGCCGTTTACGGAGATATTATATGAAAAATTCATATGGTTCAGGCCGGCAAAATCATACCGTACGGATTCGGGTTTTACGCCGAGAGCATCGGATACCCACTGCTGTGCAAACAATCCTCCGGCGCATAATCCGGCAATCTTTGCCTTTGTATGGGTATTTACCGCTTCGGCAACCAGTCCGGTCGGATTGGTATAGTTGATTATCCATGCCTCCGGAGCAAGCTGTTCCACATCCCTTGCAATTTCAAGCATTGCGGGGATTGTACGCAAGCCCTTCATAAAACCGCCCGCACCGGTGGTTTCCTGTCCAACGAAACCCATGGACAGCGGAATGTGCTCGTCCAGCACCCTGGCCTCGTTTCCGCCGACCCGGATCTGGGTGTTCACAAAGGTAGAACCCGCGATTGCCTCTTTCCTGTCGGCAGTCCTGGTTATCCTGACGTCAAAACCCAGTTGCTTTGCAAAACGCCCGCAAAAACTGTGGATAATGTCAAGCCGTTTCTCGTTTATATCCATGAGCATGATTTCGCTGACGGGAAGCGCTTCCCGCATTTCTGAAAGCCGCTCCAGGATTTCGGGTGTATATGGACTGCCGGCGCCGATGACGCATATTTTCATTGCGCACATTGCTGTTACCTCCTGATTTTTATAACGACCTAATTCAAAGGGAAATTTTTCGGTTGTAGAAAAATTTCCTTACCGTAGCGGAGTTTCAACGAGGCTGGTCACAAACTAAAGCTTGCTGCTCGCCTATGCATCCCAGGCTGAGGATATTTTTGTCGCCTCGTTATAACCGTCGGGTAATGCCGCCGCATTCCCCAACGGTCAGATTGAATGCAGTGAAGGCTTATTTGCCATATTTGGCCCTGGTATCCGCAATATACTGCTGCACTTTCTTCTGTATGGCAGGGAGTACTGTAGAAGCAGGCTTTCCTTCATTGAACATGGAGCCCATTTCATTGGTAAGCAAGGTATTCAATGAGGCTGCATCCGGCATCAGATGGCTCATTCCCTCAAAACCGTACTTGAAGCCTCCCTCATATACGGCTTTCACATCCTTCGGGTCAAGCTTTTTGAAGACCGAGGCATAGGCGTCGAGGGCATTCATATTGGCAGGAGGCAAACCATTGCTCTTTTCAATCATCAGCTTCTGGGTATCCGTCTTTGTGAGGAACATGATGAACTTGAATGCCGCATCCGGAACCTTGCTGTCCTTGAAAATCCAGTAGGGATCTATCCATAGCACGTCGCGGACGTCTCCGCCGCCATTCGGTATCGCTGCGATGCCCACATTGAATTTGACGTCGCTTGTGGAAGTCATAATCCATCCGCCGTCAACCACCATCGCAGCCTTTCCTGCAAAAAACGCGTTTCCGCCTACCGCTTCGTTCATTGCCGTCGTAGGGCAGACCTTCCATTTGAATGTCAGGTCAAGTACCTTCTGGTAATCCGCAATGATTTCCGGCTTGTCAAAATAACTCTCGCCTGCAAAGCCCATATTCTTTGAAAAGGTTCCTTCGTCGAAGGTCATGTGTCCGAAATACTGCGGTATCTGCTCATGTCCTCCTGCATCCCAGTTCCATAAAATTCCGTACTGGGCTTTTACCGGATCGTCAGGATTTTTGGTAAGCTTCCTGGCGATATCCACCATTTTGTCCCATGTCCAGCTTGCGTCCTCATAATCCGCCGGCGGATAAGGGATGCCTTCCGCATCGAACATATCCTTGTTGTACAACAGGATGCTGGGAAATGC
Organism: Bacillota bacterium; assembly: GCA_023426125.1. Lineage (GTDB taxonomy): Bacteria > Bacillota > Clostridia > Acetivibrionales > DTU013 > MnB-11. The sequence continues at coordinate 43,329 of JAFABI010000067.1, read as the reverse complement.
ACATACAGGAATTGCGTATACTTTCCCATTAATATTCCAGATGTCGCAAAGGGACTGTGTGATTCCTTCTCCTGCCGGGTCGTAACTATATTTCTCGATAAGCGCCGTAAGATCCAGCAGCTGGCCATTGGCGAGCCGGGCGCCAAAGCCGGTCCAGCCGTGGTGCGTAGTAGTGTCAAGAGGAGTTTTGGACGCCAGCATGGTCTGAATTTTACTGTCAAACTGGTCAAAAGGAACCTCGATCAGGTTTACCTTGATCCCTTTGTTCTCGCTTTCAAACACCGGGATAAGGTCTTTGAGATAGAGCTTGGCGGGATCATTGACAGTGATTACATTGAGCGTTTCACTTCCTGTGGAGGCAGCAGCATCGGTATTTTGCGGCGGGGATTGCTCCTGTGCCTCGGATTCCGTCGTGGGTTTCACAGGTTTGGTTGTGCAGGCGGACAGGGTTGCCAATATGAGCACCGCCGCCAGCAGGGTTGAGAAAATGCGCTTTTTCATTTCGTTTCCTCCTTTAATTCTTAAAATAGTAATTCGTAAAATATGCCTGTCAGGCATTTATTCACAGGGTCCGCAATCCTTGCTGCAGCCCTCATGAACTAAGATTTAATACCGGTGAACACAATTCCCTCCACAAAATACCTCTGGCAGAACACAAACAGCAGCAGGCATGGAAGGCATGTGGCCAATGCGCCTGCCATGACCTGATGCCACGGTATAATTCTATACTTGTTCCGGAAGCTTGCCATTGCAATCGGAAGGGTAAAAAGCTTGGGATCGTTGAGATAAATCACCGGTCCCAGGATATCATCCCAGCTCCAGATGAAGGAAAATATGGCGACAGCTGCAATGGCCGGGCCGCAAAGCGGGAGGGCGATCTTCCAGTAGCTCAGGATTTCACCTGCGCCATCAATGCGTACGGCTTCAAATAATTCATAGGTGATGGTTCCGAAAAACTGCCTGAAAAGGAATATCATATATGCCGAGCCAAAAAAGTACGGTACGATTAAAGGCAGAAAGGTGTTTACCCAGCCCATATTCATAAACATAATGAACTGTGGTATCATAAAGGCGGAATACGGTATCATCATGGTGCTCAGCAGGATGGCAAAAAGCACTTTTTTCCCGGGGGCTTTATAGCGGTAAAAGCCGAATCCCACAAAAGACGAAGATATCACACTCCCGATGGCTACCATTGCCGACACAAACAAACTGTTTCTGTACAGAATGGAGAAATTCATCGTTTTAAATATCTCACTGAAATTTTCAAAGGTGATCTTCCCGGGAAAAAGCGACGGCGGAAACATCATCACCTCCTCCATGGTTTTAAAGGATGTGATGAGCATGATGTAAATTGGAAAAAGCATCACCAGCGATATCAGCGTAAGGGCGCCAAACGTGACCACGTTGCCTGTTTGCTTCATGCGGCGTATTCCGGATAAACGGGCAGGGTATAGATTCAGCTTTAACATCGCACTAATTCCTCTCTTCTGTGTAGATATATCTGTTGGAAGCCTTGAGAATGAACAGGGTAATTGCAATAATCGCAGCCATCATAATCCACGCAAGCGCTGACGAGTATCCCAGTTCAAAGTCCGCAAAGCCTTTCTGGTAAAGGTAAAAAACATAAAAGAAGGTCGTATAGCTGGGCCCGCCTTTGGTCATGACAAAGGCCTGGGTAAAGGCCTGAAAACCGCCGATCAACCCGGTGATCAGCTGGAAAATGAAAACAGGGGAGATCATGGGGAGCGTGATTTTGAAGAGCTGCCTTACAGGACCACAGCCATCAATTACTGCAGCTTCATATAACGTTGCAGGCACACCTTGTAGTGCTGCTAAAAATATAACAGTACTTGTTCCGAGTCCCCAGAAACTCATCAGCACCAGAGAGAGGATGGCAAGCTTCGGATCCTGGAACCACAGCTGGCCTTTGATCCCCAGAAAGGACAGAAAATAGTTCAAAAAACCAATCTGCGGGTTGAATATCCAGATCCACAGGAGCGAGAGAGCGACCCCCGACACCATACTCGGGAAATAAAGGAAGGTCCGAAACAGCGTCTTGCCCGGTAGATTGCGGTTGAGCAGCATGGCAAAAAACAGGGATAACACGAGGCCGATGGGGACGCTTGTGACAGTAAACAAACCCGTGGCTTTCACTGCTTTGTAAAACAGATCGTCCCTGAAAATTGCAGAATAGTTTGAAAGACCGATAAAAGTAGGCGCATTCGCCGCGTTGTACACTGTGAAGCTGTAATAAAACGACATACACAGCGGATATGCCATAAATGCCAGAAATCCGATAATCCACGGCGCTGTGAAAAGGTAAAAATGCAGGGTTTCCTTTCTCCTGCCCATCCCGGGTCCCCTCCTCAAAATATTTTTGGATCGAAATCCATTTTCAATATGTAAATCGTTTTACATGCAGGCATAAAAAATTTTCTGTTCCGACGATTCCTAAGCGGTTTCGCCTACAATCAATTCGACCGGAAAAGTAACCGTCCCCGGGGCCATGTCCGGATTGGCGATGGCCTGTGCAAGCAGCTTCACGGCCGTCTTCCCCACTTCGTACAACGGCTGCGCCAGGGTCGTAAGCTTTGGCATCAGCATATCGCCGTTTACATAGTAATCACGGTCAAAACCGACAATAGCCACATCCCCCGGAACATCCACGCCTCTTTTACGGCAAGTCTTAATTGCGCTGAAGGCCAGAACATCCGCCCCGAAAAAGATAGCTTCGGGCATATCCCCCGAATCAATGAATTTATCCATGATTTCATAGGGTTCCTGCATCTCGTAGGGCAAAGAGTTAAAATAAAGAGATTTCTCCGTAAGTGCAAGGCCACATTCCGCCAATCCCGCTTTGAAGCCTTCACAGCGCTCCCGGCCTGCAAATGTGGACATGTCCCAGCATACCGTACGGATATCCCGGTAGCCTTTTTCATACAGATAACTGACCGCCCGCTTCGCACCGCCGAAATTGTCAATGAGCACCTTATTCACGGCGATACCCGGCACATCATTTTCAATCATCAAAAAGGGAAAGCGAACACGGGAAAGCTCCTCCACCATTGCATTGTCCGTGAAATAGCTTCCATAGATCACAAGGCCGTCAACCCGGTTATGGGAAAAGTAATCAATATAGCCAAGCTTGGTTTTCGGATCACTCTGGCAATCACAAAAGATTATTTTATAGCCATTTTCCTGCCCGCCGATTTCCAGGCCTTTGATCAGGTCAAAATAGAACAGCTGACATATGGAGTCCAGAACCACGCCAAGTGCGCCGGTTTTCTGCTGCACCAGGGTACGCGCGATGTCGTTGCGCCTATACCGCAAATGTTCTATCGCTTCGGCAATTTTTTTCTTGTTTGCTTCGCCGACACCGGGTTGATGATTCAAAAACCGTGACACGAGGGCTTTGGATACCCCCGCTACCTTTGCTACATCCTCAATACTTGCCATATGGTCACTTGTCCTTTATCGGAAATGTAAAACCTTTTACATTTATAATAGTACAAAAGCATATGCTTGTCAAGAGGGGTTTTATGTTTTTTTCAACAGGCTCCGATGCTCATCGATGGCTTATTCCGCCGTACCGGGGCAAGTTTGGGAAAAACACCCCCCATTGGTAGGGAAGATGACAAACAAAGCAGGTTACATCAACTAGCACAATGCGTTAACTTACGTGGAGCTAACCCTAGAATAGCTGAAAAAATTCCGCATAGCAACGAAAATCCTTTCCGAATACCATTTTTTTCACCCGGATGCTGTCTACACCGGTAATTTTACGGATCAGGTTTTCCACATCGTCTGTGATCTCATTGTCCAGCACAAAGATGTTATTATGGGAAAAAGGATAGATCTTTGAGAAATAGCTTTTTAATTTATCCTCAATGACGTCTCCCCTGAAAACGAAATCCCTGCTGTCCATTATCTCCAAAACCTCCAGCTCAAGAGAAAACTCGGCAGCCTGGCTGATTTCCTTTTTCAGGGCTTTCTTGAAGAGCTCGATATGGTTGGGCAAAAGGAACCGCTGCTGGTTTTCCATTGCAAACAGGTTGCTCACAACCGGCGCAATATGTCCGGCGATGCTTTCAAGGGTCAAAATATTCTCTTCATCGGCGACCGTGTCCTTTCCAAACATGAAAACCGCCAGAATACCCAAAAGCTCTATCTCCACCCGATTGATGCATATAGGTACGATGCAGGCCCCGGAGATTTTTCCCAGACTGGCCGTCCATTCATCCCCGAAATAGTTTGCTGCATCCTTCTCCCTGTTTATGACCACCGTATTGCCCTCCAACACTTTTTTCCATTCGCCGTTTGGTTTTATCCCTGCCTGGAGCCTGTCCAAACCAATTGTACCTGCAACGCCAAATTCTTCTCTTTCGCTGTCATATAATGCAACCAATGCTTTTTCCACCCCAAAGGAGACCTTTAACGTCTTCATTGTCAATTCCAGCAGTATTTCTACCCGGGTCGAGCTGTTGATATTTTTAATGAGGTTGTTCAGACTGATCAATTTCTCCAGCTTGTTCTGGATGACTTTTTTCTGTTCCATCACCTGGTTGAAAAGTTGTGCGTTGGAAAGGGAAATGAACGTGGACGATGCCAGGCTCTCAATCAATTCAAATACGCTTTTTTTGTATTCGGCTCCTGTCACCGTGGCGCTTAAGGACACAAACCCCAGAACTTTATTGTTTTTCATAAGCAGCACCAGATACAGCGGCTTGAGGTCCTCCAGCGCTTCCAGCCCTTCTTCAAAGAGGCTGTTAAAGTAATCTCTGTCCCGTGCGTCGAAGACATCAACAATCATCTTGTTCCCATCGACCCGGTTCCCTTTGTTGAAGCCCAGGCTGAGCAGCACATCCGCTTTACGGCGGTATATATCCTTAAAAGCCTTTAAAAGATATCGCTCACTCTTCTCATCGTATAAAACAAAACCGGTGACCGAGCTCTGGGTAAGTTCGGAAAAAACGTCGACGGAAAGGCTGTAAAGCACATCCAGATTCAGCTCACTCAGCAGTGCCCTGGAGGATTGGTTGATGGCGAAGAGATTGAATATTTTTTCATCCAGGCTGGCATTGGCTTCTTGCAGCACTTCCTGCCTTCTGCAATTGCTCAGGGCCGTGTTAAAAAGCTTCATCAAGACTTCGGAAATGACATGGTCATTTTCGCTGAAATCCCCCATCGTTTTGTTGGAGATCAATACAAAACCGTACAGGCTGAATTCCACGATAAGCGGGATAACCAGTCTCACCTTATACAGGTTCAAAACATCTTCCTCAAAATATTTTTTCATCCCGGCTGCATCATAAAGGATGTTTCCGTGGAATTTAGCCAAATTTTCAAGACTGCTGCTATTCCGGATGGTATATCCCCCCGTTTCAACCCCCTTTGCCTTTTTGAGCACATAGCCGTGGTTATCGAAGCAAAACAGAAGCGAATGCTCCACCATCAGAAGCTCATTGATGAAATCAAAGGCTGCATCGATGATCTGTTCGAAGTTTAACTGCTGCGAAAAGAAATCGATGGCCTCGATGAGTCCTGAATACCTGTATAGCTTCTCCGACATATCCCGGTTGTTTTTCTGGTCTTCAATCCTTTGCAGAAGAGAATTGTACTCCATAGAGAGCCTCCTTGCCATATGTATGCTTGATCAGTTTTCTTTCCATTCCCCATTTTGAACATAAAAGCAGGTCGCCAGGGTTTCCTGCCTGATTTCTTTCTTCCCGTTTTTTATTTCCAGCAGGGTATTGGGATAGACCTTTTTAAAAATCGAAATTTCCCCCTCTCCCTTAATCCTCAGGTAACCGGCAACGGTTCTCAACTCTTTTTCAAGGCAGTGCACCCCGTCCTTCAGCTTTATATAAGCTTCCCTTGCCTTCTCGTATTCTTCCATGCATCCTGCCTCCCCGGCTTTATGGGGATAGGAATAGATGAAAACCTCCTGTCTGCTCCTCGCCAATTTGCTTTTTAACGTCAGAAGCTCTTCCTGTAATTGTTCCAGTGTTGTTTTAAGAAGCTTTCTGTCATATCCCCTGACGGAAACCGTCGTGCGTTTTTCCGCCGCATTTCCGATGAAAGGGGCCGCCACCCTCATGTCTGCCTGTATATTTCCTCCGATGATCTGTCCCCCGGGAGACTCGACAATCACCTGCCTGGCCATGATATTGCTGTTGAGACAGTAAGAACTGATGTGCACATCCCCGTCGCACAGGATGGTGGCGTCGGAAACATATCTGGTATACAAGTCCCTGGTGGATTTGACAACCGCCCTGTTTTTACCGGCGATTCCGCCCCTTATATAGACGCTGCCGCACCGGCTTTCGATTTCTTTAACGCTTCCGATGCCGAAATTCCCAAGGATCTCTACATCCTTGTCTGCGACTACGGAAAAATTATCTGCAACGGTCCCTTTGATGGTCAAAAATCCGTCAAAATCGATATTCCCCGTTTTAAAATCAACATCTTCGGTGATCTCAAGAAGGTTCGACACGGAAATCCTGTCCCCCTTGTAATGTACCGCACCTTTAATCAATGCATATAAAGTGGTAACACCTTCTTCACATACTTCTTTTACAGTATTTTTGTCATACAAAAGCGGATACCGCTTACCTGCCGAAGCAGGAATTATTTCACCCTTCACTGTTTTGCCCGGAATACCTTTCGTCGGCTCCGTTCTTTCTCCAAGCCACTCGCCTGCATTGACCCTGTTAATCAGGTTCATTTCATAGTAATCGGCTTTTCCATCCTCTTTAATTTCGGGTTTAAGCTCTTTTAGCTCATACATCCTCAGGATGGAATCCTCTCCGTCCACCGGAGCAATTCCTTCGGCAATCAGCAGTTTTTTGTGATTGCAAAGCCCCTGAAACAGGACGCTTTTCTTTATACCGAAAACAATCCCCTGCTTGTTAAGCTTCATTACGATTTCCCTGACGAGAGGCAGCTGTTGGAGTTCTTCCTCTCTTACGCAAAGTGTAATATAGGCGCTCAGCTTATCTCCGGATACCTCAACGCTAACTCTTTCTTTCAATTCTCCAAACCCTTCTTCACGCTTCATCGGCCATACCCCATATTTTATGATAGCTTCGGCAGTTATCAGTTTTCCAGCCTGGTTCGGAGCCTTTTTATCTCCTCCACCACCTTGCTTTCCTGAAACGGCTTGACAATAAATCCCTGTGCACCTGCCTGGACCGCTTCCAGGACCATGCCCTGCTGACCCATCGCCGATACCATCAGCACCTTGCATCCGGCATCCATCTGCCGGATGGCGCGGGTCGCCTCTATGCCGTCCATGCCGGGCATGGTGATATCCATCGTTACCAGATCCGGCAGCAGCGCCTTATACTTTTCAACAGCTTCCTTCCCGTTTGAAGCTTCTCCTACAACCTCGCAGCCATTCTTTTTCAGCATATCGCCCAGTATCTTCCGCATGAACGCCGCATCATCTACAATCAGAACCCTTTGCATATGTCCCTCCTGTTATTTCATTCTGTTTATCCGCTTCCGAGGCAGGCTCCCGCCTGTGGAACAAATGCTGGAAGCTGTTTTATGCATGGTTCCCGGAAGGTCGTTTCATGACCTCCGGAGGATAACCATTTTATTACGGTTTAGCAAAAAGAGCCTTTACCGGCCCTTTTTCCTAAAAATCTCAGCTTTTGCTGATACCTTTTCTATTTGTCTTTTGTATAACACCATTTTTTGAAAAAAACCATGTCAAGCGCCTGATAAAGACAATCATAATGGATGATGGTTAAAAATGGACGTAAAATGAGTAAAATTTATGTAAATTGCACAGCCGTTCTCTTCTTTTCCCCCTGAAATTCCGAAATATAGAAATCATCTTATGGATTGCATTCCGTTTATTCACTTGATTCCTTATCGTGAGGCGGAATAAGATTTGCTTCCTTGCACATTTCTCCCGGTATAATCTCTACACCGCTGGGTGCATCAATCTCCAATTGCAGTTCTTCATTATCATTACTTATTACCTTTACAACAATGTTCCCGTCTATTACAACATACTCGCCAGGTTTTCCCGCTACCGTTAAAATAATAAATCCCCCTCTCTTTGGATAAATAGATATTTACAAGAGATATACTTATCTATATACCCTGATTTCTGTCATAAACACCAAACTAAAATGCAAAGCGCCTCACAGGAATAATGATTCCCGTAGGGCAGTTCAAGGAAGCGAAAATCTTTCGGAATTATCGTCTGGCCAAAAGGCATCACTTATTTTTTCCCAGCCTTTCTTCTGTCAAGGGTTTCAGAATATCATCCGCCGCCTGTAATTTAAAAGCCTCCACCGTATATTGGTTAAAGGCGTCATATGTATATAGTCTAATTTATATACTTGAACTAATCAAGATGTTCTTCAAACTATTTGCCGGACATTTACAAGCCAGGCGCGCAAAAAACGCACTAAAAAACCTGCCGCTTATTTTAATGGCAGGTTTTTGGATCCTTGTAAGTTAGGGCTCCGGCTGCAAAAGGGAAAGCTCAGCGAATCCGAAAATGCATCGTTTGCAGATAGCAGCTATGAATGGTTCTATCCTTCCGCCAAGGAAAAAACGTTGATTTCTTACATTAACAGAGGTTGATAGAACTATAAATGAGTAATTGCGAATATTGATTTCAAAATTTTACCATGTTATAATTTAACAGTATATTGTGATGAAAATGGCGGCCAAGCTTATCACACCCGTTGCGGCATACATGCCCAAAACCAATCCTCTTATCGAACCCATAGTACCGCACCCCGGTAAGTCTTACATTTTTTTCAAACATCTTTGAAGGAGGTAATTGAAATGTCCGGAAGAAATAAAAGACTTATGGCACTGGTTGCCATAATCGTGTTTTTCGTTTCTCTTTTGCCGGTTTATGCCGAACCTTCCGATGGATCGGGTTGCCTGGCATCAGCCGTTGTTTCCGAACCGTCGGATGGAGGCTTCACAAACTACTGCGGCGAGGGCGGCAGCGGAGAAAACATACCCAATGGAGAATTGCTGGAAATACAGCCGAGAATGCTTTATGTATATGATGCATTCGGTTACAAGGATATGGAATTAACGGGAACAAAGCCTGCGCTGGCGGATGAACAGGCGCAAATCCTCGCAGCTCCGCCGTATTCGGACGATCCGTATCTGCCGCCGATTAATTCCAGCGCAGCCTCAAACGCAAACACATGGAGGACTCCAGGCGCGAACTGGAACAACAACACAACGGCGGCTGTGCTTAACCTTCTGCGCAGCTGCCGGATTTACGAGATCTGGTTCTATGACGGCCCGGTCTACGCCCCGTCAACCTACACGGCAGACGGCAGCGCGCCGTATGAGGTGATGGAAGGAACCTTTAAGATTTATAATGGAGAGGAAGAACTCGTCTCCTACCCCGTCACCAACAATGGTATGTGGGTTAGGGTCAGCCTGGGCACGGAAGGCATCGAAACAAATATGCTCAGGTTTGTGAAGGAGCAGGACCTGGTCAACAACAGGTATTCCTGGTCCGGGGGAGGCTGGACCAGCACCCCGGGGCAGTATGTCTGCGACGTGAATATCCCGGAGGTGGCGCTGTACGGCGAGTCTCTCGGGGAGATACCGCCGGAACCGCCGGTAAACGAGTGGCCGGGCCTGACGCCTTCGGAGGAGGAGCCGACGGATTTTGACTTCACGCTGGGCGAGTTCATGGGCACCAACGGGTTCTTCAACGATGTTTTGGGCAATTACGGAGCCGTCGGTTTTGTCAGGGAATACCACCACTGGGGCTGGACCGAGTGGGCGGCCGGCGACCAGGCGGCCAGCGACGGCACGAAAAACTACACCGGAGTAGATGCCAATCCCCAGACCGCCTTTATTGATCCATGGGGCGGCGTGTTCGACAACTATTACAAGAGCCTGAAGGAAATGGGCGTGGGCGTGAACATATGCGTGCAGGGCGGCGTGAGCAATGTTCCTGCCGGGATGACCCCAAGGCCGAACTACCAGGGCGACACAGACAAGTACAAGGCCTCCTCCTATCTCGCCCATGGCCAGAGCATGTTCCAGCTTGCCGCAAGATATGGGAGCAACCCGGATGTTGACCCGGATCTGATCAGGGTTGCCCCGGGAACACAGCCAAAGATCGGCCTGGATTATATCCGCTATTATGAAAACTGGAACGAACCAAACCTTGGGTCCTTCAGGGGTGACGGCGCCGCCTTTGCTGCGATGACCAGCGCGGACTACGACGGCCATATGGGCACGATGGGTCCGGACGTCGGCATCAAGCAGGCCGACCCCAACGCCAAGTTTGTTCTGGGAGGCCTGGCGGGGATCATCTACGATACAATGGATACTCCCGACAAGGAGTGGACGTTCCGCGCGTTTTTGGAGCAAATGATCGAGTGGTTCGATAATAACAGGACCGAGGAGCAGTGGCTTGAGACCCACGATACCCTGGAAGGTTATGTAAAGTATCCCTTCGACATTTTGAACGGGCACTACTACTCACCGGACGGATACGCCACTACCGGCCTGTCCCCAGAAGCCGACCATGTCTATCGAAGGATGTCCGAGTTTAAAGCCTTCAGAGACACCTATTTCCCAAACGTTGAACTCTGGCTTTCCGAGTTCGGATGGGATTCGACACAGGGCTCTCCCCAAAGCGCCACCGTCACTTCCACCATTAACGCCGGTCTTACCGGGAAGGAAGTGCAGGGACGCTGGCTTGTCAGGGAATACCTGCTGTTGGCGGCAGCCGGCCTTGACCGTGTGCAGCAGTTCATGATGCCCAATTCCGGCGGCGGCGAAGGCAGCAGCGGCCGTTTCGACACCTGCGGCCTCATCGAGGGCTCGCAAACCTCCTCCAACAGGAAGCCTTCCTGGTATTATGTGGGTACCACGAAATACTATCTGGAAACAACGAAATTTGATGGTATCCTCGCCAACGGCGGGGAAACGGATCCGTGGGTCCTCAAATTCAATGAAACCGCGGAGAACGGCACCGACAGCATCTATGCCTTATGGCTTCCGACATCGGAGGGCGATCTCAATGGAACCAATGTGGAGAATTACCAGCTGACCTTGCCGGAAGGCACAGAGTACGCCTATCTCGTCAAGCTGAAGGATAAAACCCTGCAGGGCGAGAGGACGGAGCTTGTGATAGCGGATGGCAAGGTAACCGTTCCGGTCACCGAAAGTCCGGTCTTTGTACTGGCCAATACCGAAGAGTTTTACAAGCCTGTTGTGGGCGGCATCCTCCCTGTGGCGGTCAACAAGCTTACAGCGGCAAATACCGACCCCCGGCTTCTTTTTGACAGGGTCCTCACCGACACCGGCACGAGCATCGACAACAGCAACGGCTGGAATCCCGGCGGACTGAACAGGTATGCCCTCATTGACCTGGGCGCCGAATATGTGGTTACCGGCGCATATGTGTGGGATCAGAACGGCAGCCTGACCTCCGGCAAGGTCTTCGCGGTTTACGCGGGAGACCCGGGCGGCTGGCTTATTCGCAGGTACTCTCTTCGGCAAACGGTTATCCCAACAATAATTGGATTCCGAATCCCCCGCATTTCGACACGCCCATCCGGACACGGTATGTGATTTTGGAAGCCAGGGGCGCAAACGGCAATACCCAGAGTACCGGAATTCAAGAGATCGTGTTCTACGGGACCAGAGCGGATTGAACCATACCGCCGCAGGACTATACCGTCAGCTTTGATGTGAACTACAGGGTCAATCCCGAGGATATGACGGTGAACGTGGGCAATTCCGTGACGCTTCCCCTGCTGACACGCGAAGGGTATACCTTTGACGGCTGGTATGACTCTGCGGTGGGCGGTACACTGATGGGCACTGCAGGAAGTGAGTATTGCCCGGACGGCAATATTACCCTTTACGGCTCACTGGACAAAGCTTCCCTAGTATTTGAAGACAGCCGCCGGACAGCTGTAGCAGTCGAATATCGCAACAACAAGGAACGCTTCTTGCTGATCAGCGGCATAACTTATGAACAAAGGCTCAAATATCAGCTTAAAACTGGTATTTGAGCCTTTTTGAGCTTTTGTACCTTATCCCTTCACTCCACCTATTGTAAGTCCCGTTACAAAGTACCTTTGCAGAAACGGATAAACAATCAGGATCGGCACCGATGTGACAATCGTGATGGCCGCCCTGATCGACTGCGGCGTCGTAACATTGCCTGCGCCGGACTGTGCTGCCGCATTTGCTCCGCCTCCCTGCGTAGAGTTACCTGCATTCAACGCGCTGGACAAAAGCTTTTGCAGTTCATATTGCAGCGTGGACAGCTCCTGCCGTGCGGAATTGTACAGGAAGGTGTCGAACCATGCGTTCCACGATCCTACCGCGACAAAAAGCGCTATCGTGGCGAGCACGGGAACGCACAGCGGCATAATGATCTGCAGAAAAATTCGGAATTCGCGGGCGCCGTCCATTTTAGCCGACTCAATAAGGCTTTCCGGTATGGATTTGATGTATGTGCGTATAACGATCAGGTTAAATGCACTTATGATGTTCGGAATCCAGTATACCGAGAACGAATTGATCATGCCGAGATTCCTGATAAGCATGTAATTAGGTATCAGACCGGCATTGAAATACATTGTGAGCACAAAAATAACGGTAATGGGCTTCTTGAAAACATACTCCTCCCGGCTGAGGGTATAAGCCAGCATGGTGGTAAAGAACAGGTTGGTGACAACGGTAACGATGGTTTTGGTAATACTTACGACAAATGCGCCGTAAATAGTGTCCATGTGATAAACGACACGGTAATTCTGCAGAGAGAATATTCTCGGCCACAGGTATATGCCTCCGCGCACCGTGTCCAATCCTTCATTGAAGGATACGGCCAGCGTGTTAAGCATCGGATACAGCATCACGGCGGAAAGCAGGATCAGAAAAGCAGTATTCAACGTTGTAAAAATAATATTTTCCGCGTTGAGCTTCTTGTGTGTGATGATTGTCCGCTTCACTTCGCGCATCCTCTACACCAGCCTTTCTTCGCCAAGCCGTCCGGCGATAAAGTTGGCTCCCGCAATCAAAAGCACGCTAACCACTGTTTTGAAGATGCCGGCAACGGTGGCCAGCGAGTAGTTGCCCATCTGTATGCCGTATTTTAAAACAAAGATATCAATGGTCTCGGCTTTTTCAACCAGCAGCCCGTAGCCAAGGAAGTACTGGATTTCAAACCCCGCTTCCAGTATATAGCCGATGTTCATGATGAGCAGGATAACAATTGTTGGTTTTATGCTCGGCAGGGTTATGTTCCACATTTTACGGTAGCGGTTGGCACCGTCAATATCCGATGATTCGTACAGCGCAGGGTCTATAGCAGTCATAGCCGCAAGGTATATGATTGTATTCCAGCCAAGCTCCTTCCATAGGTGGGCTCCTGCCACAACACCCCAGAAGTAGTCCGGGTTGGATAAAAACAGGACCGGTTCATCCACAATATGCAATACCGTCAGAATCTGATTGATAATTCCGCCGCTGGCCGGAGTGGCAAGCATGTTGGAAACCAGTCCCGTCACAATGATCCACGATAAAAAATGCGGCATGTAGGTAATATTTTGCACGATACGCTTAAAGGCGACTTTTCTTACCTCGTTGAGCAATAACGCCAGAACGATCGTGCAGAAAAAACTGACCACCAGCGTAAGAACGCTTTGTGCCAGCGTATTGCGGATATCTCTGATAAAACGCTCCCCGTTTATGCCGGTAAAAAGCTTTACGAAATTGTCTATGCCGACCCACTCCTGAGCAAACGTGCTCCTGATGGAAGGCTTGAAATTCTGGAACGCCATGATCCAGCCCGTAACCGGCACATAGGAGAACAACACCTTGTAAAGAAGAAGGGGCACGCTCATTATAATTAATTCACGCTGCGTAATAACCGTGCGCCAGATACGCCTCGTCGCCATTGTATGCCTCCCGGTCTCCAAAAAAAGGGGGACAACTCCCCCTTTTCCCGGATCAAAATACAGCTATCGATGATTACTTCCAATTTTTGATTCTTTCCTGAATACCCTTGTTAATTGCGTCTTCATAGGCTTTTACATTGATTTTGCCGACCGCCTGCATATACTCGTTCCAGATGCCTTCAAATTCACCCGGTGCGGCGAGAATCGCCTTGGGCAGATATTGCAGCGCAGTATCGGTCAGCTGTTTGTTGGCCATCTGCTCATCGCTGCCGTCGGGAAGGGAAATGTTCCACGCCGGGTAGTAGATGGGATTGTCCGGAGGCTGGTTATTAAAATTTCTCCATGTCTTTTTGTTATATTTGGTTAAGAAGTTCTTGTCGTATTCTCTCAGCGTCGCGAAGAATTCCTCCGGTTGGTCGTCGGGACCGAATGCGTTGCCGTCGGAGAAGGTGCCGTTATGCTTCGGCATCAGATCCAGGAGCGCCTCCAGCCGGTTCGAAGCTCTCCAGACAAGATCCTTGCGGTTTTCACGCTGCTCATCCGTTCTGGCATATTTGCCGTCCGAGCCCACGTAATAATCCTCTCCCTCAATACCCCAGGACAGTATCTTCTGCCACTTTTCCTCAAGCATTGTGTTCAGGAAAGCAACCGCTACGTCCGGCTGCTTGCAGCTGACAGACACGGCGAAGCCCTGGTTGATGTTCATAACGTCCCTGTCGGCGTAATAAGGGACTTTGCCTTCATAGACCGGCATCGTGGCCACCCAGGTCCTTTCGTCCCTCTTTGCCGCCACAAGAGAGTCGTAAGCATTGCCGAAGCTCCAGCGCTGGTCGTACATGCCAAGGACACGGCCCGTAGCAAGCTTCGCCATATACTGATCCAGGGTCTGCGTAAAGGATTCCCTGTCAACAAGGCCCTTCGCATTCATCTCGTTCAGATATTTGTAATAGGTTTTAGAGATATCCTTGTTGGCGAAAACGGAGGCAACATTGTTCTCATCCACTGTAACGCCGCCGTTGTTGGGATACCCGGCAAGATACTGAGGCGGGTTTGTCAGGCCCCATTCCCTTCCCGGGGAGCACATGATTTCAAAGCCGATGGTAGGCTGGCCGTCAATGGCCGGATATTTCTTTACGTAATCCTCAATCAGCTTGAAATATTTATCCAGGGTCATGTTGGAAAGATCGGGATAACCGGCGTCCTCCAAAACGTCTTTCTGGATCCAGAAGCCCGAGGCGCTGTAATTGGTGCCGCCCGTGATCTCGCCGTAGTAACGGTTATAGTTGGGCAGTACGTAGATGTGCTTGCCTTTTCCGCCGTCATAGGACAACCGGTTCCAGTATGGCTTCACATGCTCATATAAAATGTCTGCCACACCTTCCTTTAAATAATCGTCCAGCGGTATGAGCGCATTCCCCGTGATAAAGCGCACATTCTGATCCGTCGTACCCATCAGGTCGGAATATTCCCCGCCTGCCAGCATAACGCCGATTTTCTGGTCGGCGTTGTCCGGGGTGATTATTTCGTAGTTGAGAGTGACTCCCAGCTCATTCTTTAAGAGCTTGGTGATTTTGTTGTCCGATGCCGGAGCCGCGTAATTCGTGGTCAACCATACGCTCAAAGTTACCGGCTTGTCCGGTGAAAGCACCGGTAAGCCGCCCGAGGCTTCGGGAGACGAACTGCCGGCAGATGTGGTAGGCGCAGCACTGCCTGTCGTATCGCCCGGCGTTTTGCTGCTGCCACATGCGATCAGTGATATTCCCAATACTGCGGCTAAAAAAAGTAAAACCAACCTTCTCATAAAAATCCCCTCCTTATATTTCCCCATTACAGGCATAGCGCTTTAACAAAATTTCAAAAAACTCCGACATCCAATTTTGTATGTATGCAGTCATGTTTGACTCATACACCCGCTTCTTATATAATTATAGGTATAAATGCCTTATTAAGTAAATTATCAATTTGGGGATGAATACAGGACATTTTTGCAAGGGGTTGGGAAAATGCTCAAAGTAGTGCTTGTAGACGATGAACCGTCCGTCCTGGAAGGTTTGAGGATCTTTGTCGACTGGGAAAGAGCGGGCTATGAAATAGCGGGGGAGGCGTCGGACGGCGCGGCGGCTTTTGCGGTTATTCACGAAACGCGTCCTGAGCTGGTTATCAGCGACATACGCATGCCGGGCTTAACCGGCCTGGAGCTTATTGAAAAAGTAAACGCCGATATCAGCCCCGCACCGAAGTTTATCCTTCTCAGCGGCTACAATGATTTCTATTATGCCCAAAAGGCTTTGCAGTTCGGTGCACTGGGATATTTGACCAAGCCGCTGGACGCGGAAGAACTGGCTGCCGAGTTGTCGCGCGCGGCGGGCATTGTCGAGAGCGAGAAGAACGCCAGGCAGGAAAATCTTGAGCTGATCCGTTATACCGCCAACCAGCTCTATAACGACATTATGGACGGGAAGCGCAGTGACAGACTCAGCCGGAAGGCGCGGTTCATTTTTGACATTCCTGAAAACGCAAAGATACGCATCGTACAATTTATCGCTGATGCAGGCGATAAAACAACCAATTACCCCCGGGCCGAAATTTATGACCTGCTGATACGGATCACCGGCATACAAAATGAAAATTGCTTGTTTTACAATGGCGGGGGCAGCTATCTTCTTATTATGCACGACGGTATGCAGCAATTTACAGATTCTGCCGGGCTGGCGGAACAATTCGCCGTGCGGTTAAGCGGTGCAGTCCCCGGGAACTATGGAGTTCATGCTTTTTGGACATTAATCAGCGGCGTGTCCGGAAGCGAAGTTTTGGAAAACCTCGACCGGTGTGGGAAACAGCTTGAACAGCTCCAGGCTTATAGCATGCTGCACCCTGAAAACAAAGCTATTTTTTATGATGCTCCGGACGAGAGCCCGGTTTTCCGCAGGAAGTCCGAAACCGGAGTGGTAACCGTCATCCCGGAGCTGCCCTTTGACAGGGTTGTCAATGCTTTAAAAGGAAAGGACGTCCTTGAGGTTTCACACGCCGTGGATGAGTTTTTTTACGAGCTGAACCGAAACGTCGGTTCACACCGGCTTTGCTCTATTTGTCTTTACAGGCTGGCCGACGTCGTAAGAAAAATCGCTTACGCATACGGAATCAACGCAAACAAGGCCATTCTGGATTTTACGGGCTCCATCGGCAGCATGAATCCGGGCTGTAAAAAGCTTGCGCTTGACATGTGTCAATCTATTTTTGAAAAGCAAAACAGCAATCATGTCAAACCCCTTGTTTTGCTGGAAAATGAGATTATCGACTACATAAAGGCAAACTATATGAAAAGCCTCAGCCTGCAAAAAATCGCTGAAAAATTTTCACTGCCCGCAATGATTGTCAGTAAAATCGTCAAAAAGAAAACCGGGTATAAATTCAACGACTATTTCAACTATTTGCGGGTTGAATACGCCAAAACACTTTTCGCGTCCGCCGATTTGAAGATTACCACGGTTTCCGAAAAAACTGGCTATGCCGATTATAACTATTTTGTGGCAAAGTTTAAGGAGTTTACGGGGGTTTCGCCGTCGGAGTATAAAAAGAAATTTTCGTGAAGTAAGGATCGGCTAAAATATTAGTTCCCCGGAAAAGATTATCGGAAGTTATATTTTAACGAGTCCTAAACAGTGTTGGGAGAGAAACGGCCTATGAAAAAATTTTTTCTTTCATTTGACAACATGAGCATCAGACGGAAGTTTGTTTTAGTTTATATTTTCTGCATATGCCTGCCCGTCGTTGCGGGCGCTATCGTGTGGATGGCTTTTACTTCACGCGAAATGCTGCTGAACGAGACGAATTATCTGGATCAAACCTTTAAGGGAGCGGCCACCGATTTCAGCATTCTCACGCAAACCGCGGTGAATATCGGCAATCAGGTCAATGCGGATAAATCCGTGCTGAATGATTTGTCCAAAAGCTTTTCGACGCCGGCGGAGCATTACGATCTTTACTGGACGGCCCTGCGAAACCGTTTTAACATGTATCTGGTCAGCAACCCGGATATTGCGGAAATCTCCCTGTATATTGACGACCCGCATTTTATCAATGTGGATTATTTTCGTATTTTGGATGAGACAGTACGGGAAAGCGAGTGGTACAAGGCAGCCTCGGAAAGCAGCTCCAGTATTGTCGTCTATCCGGGCTCCACAACAATAACCATCAACACCTATAGAAACCGGTTAACAATCATCCGCAAGGTCAACGCTCCGGATTATTTAAACAATGCTACGAATTACCTGCTTATCGAATTAAAATTGGACCGATTTATAAATAAGCTCAACTTGAAAACGGACGCGCAAAATACTTACCTTACGGTTCATGACACGATCTTCTGGGGTACGCAGTATCCTGCGGGAACTACCGACGGAGAGGCTCCGGTTTTAGAGCTTCCGCCCGACAACAAGTATTATATCCTTCAAATCGACATTGGCACGAAGCCTTACTTCGATGGCTGGAAGATAACCAGCGTCTACAACAAAAATCAAATCTATAAAAGACCCGCCGTCGCTTTGGTGTACATTCTGCTGATAACGCTTTCTCTGGCTACCTTTTCCGTCTTTTTGATCTGGTCGATGCTCAATTCGATGCGTTACCGTTTATCGGCGTTATCCGACCATATGAAAAAGGTGCGGGGAGACCATTTTGAGCCTCTGCTGCTGAACAGTCCCGGACAGGACGAGGTTGGCTGGCTTATTACGGCTTTCAACGAAATGATCGCCGAGATAAACGACTTGATCAATGTTGTCTACAAGCTGGAAATGCAAAAAAAGAGCATCGAGGTTGAAAATATCCGTGCGGAGTATCAATATTTGCAGGCACAGGTCGACCCCCATTTTTTGTTTAATACCCTTAACGCAATACTGGTTTTTTGTGTTAAAAACAACTACACCGAGCTTTCCGCAATCATTTCAAGCCTTTCCAAGCTTTTGAAGCGTTTGCTCACCACCGGCAGCGACTTGATTACCCTTTCGGAAGAACTCGACTTTATTGACAAGTATCTCGCGATTGAAAAATTCCGGTTTGGCGATAAATTTGAGTACGAAATCCAGATTGCGCCGGAAGTGATTGAGTTAGCGTACCTGATTCCTAAAATGAGCATCCAGCCTATCGTAGAAAACGCGTGCAAGCATGGCCTTCAATCCTCCCTCGACAACCGCAGGCTTGTTATAAAAGCAGAAATCGAAGCCAGGGCGCTTGTTATCTCCGTTAAGGATAATGGCGCGGGGATGGACAAGGAAAAGGTTGAGGCTATTTTAAACAGGATGGAAGCTCCGCAAGCCGGGATGAACGCCGGAATGGAAACGCAGGATGAAACGGGAAGCGGCGTCGGCATCCAGAATGTCTACCGCCGCATGATAATGAATTATGCCCAAAGGTTTCATTTTACGATACACAGCGCGCCCGGACACGGCACGGAAATTATCCTGCGCATTGAGGAGGTGTGAATGCACCGGTACGTTGTCCGGTTTTTTATTTCCGTCCATATTGGGTGGGCTTTTTATGCGTAATTCTTTCAAAGTGAGAAAAAAAGTTATTGTAATTATTATACCCTACCGCGGCTGCTATGTCGCTCAATTTCATATCGGTCGTTTGAAGCAGTTCAATGGCTTTTCCGATTCTGAGGCTGTTCTGGTATTCGTTTATGCTGCAGCCGAACTGTTTACTGAAAGCATCGCCAAGGTATCCTGCCTCAAAAAACACCATTTGGGCCAAGGACGATACGCTCAGCTCCCGGTCAAAATTTTTTTCAATGTACGTTTTCACTTCATACAGATGGCTCCGGGAATTTTTCCGCCGGTCCTCCAGCATCAGACCAACCGTCTGGGAAAGAACATCCGTTACGTAATTTTTAAGCCTGGAAAAATCCCACCCCTTGCCGTTTTCAGGCGGCAAGGCCGCATTGAGCTTGAGTTTGACCTTTTTTTCAAAAGCAATGCGCAGTATATGATAGACGCAGCTGTTTACCATAATCCAGGCATTCGATAAGCTTATGCCCCTGGCTTGAAAAAAAGCGAACAATTCGTCGATAAGCGCTTTTGCGTCCTGATAGTTCATGAGCTTGAGGGCCGTCGTCAATTCTTCGTCAAAGTTCTCCCTTACGGCTTTCCACCCTGCGCCGCTGTTTTTTTCATGGGGGGCGTCACTGCCGGTATCCTGTGCCGACAGACTGCGGCTCATTTTAAAGGTCTCAATGTCCGCCTGCGAAAAACCATACTCTGTGAGAAATTTCGTATCCAGCTTGTTTTTGATATTGCGCAAGACGGAAATTACCTCCTCTTTGTCCAGCGGTTTGAGCAAATAGTAGCTTACCTGATGCCGCATAGCTTCCTGGGCGTAGGCAAAATCGGAATAACCGCTCAATATGACAAATTCCGTGTCCATGTCCAGTTTTCGTGCTTGACTGATCAACTCCAGGCCGTTCTTCAGCGGCATACGTATATCGGTTATTATCAAATGCGGGCGCAGCTTTTCGAGTTTTAACAGGGCATCCTGTCCATTGGACGATTCTCCGCACAATTCAAAATCATGCTTATTCCAGGGGATCATAATTTTCATTCCTTCAAGCACCGACGGTTCGTCATCGACGACTAACGCTCTAAACATGGCACGATCCTCCGATTTATAGCAGTTTGGCTCCGGAACAGCAGGAAAATATCGCCGCCTGTTTTCAGATTTTGTTATAACGACCTAATTCAAAGGAAATTTGTCGGTTGTAGACAAATTTCCTTACCGCAGCGGAGTTTCAACGAGGCGGGAGATATGCTCACCCTTAAAACCCAATTCGGTACCCGCCACCTATACCTTGGAGGAGGTGGAGGACATTTTGGTCGCCTCGTTATAATACCTATTATACACCAAATCAGACAAAAATTCAAAAATTGATTTTTCCGCCCCGTCACTTTTTCCGGGTCACAAAATATTTGACCCCCGGCTGACGTTTTACAGCAAGGAGTATTCTTCCATGTAAAAAGCCCTAAAAATCAATCCACAGAAGAATGACAGCGATGGGTGTAAGCAGGAAAAAGAGCCTGGTCAGCAATCCGTTTTTCTCGATCTTCACAGAGGATACCAGCAGGATGGCGGATGCCAGAAAGAATATCCCAAAGCACCACCTGCCGCCTATCCATTTCAGCATCCCCAGCGTATCCAGGGCAAATAAAATAACAAACAGTCCTGCCGGATAAGGCGTCGCCAGGCCTATAAAGCATGGCTTTCCGTTTTTTCTTGCCGGGTCGGAGACATTAAAATTTGATAGCCGCCATAACCCCGCTAAAAAGAAAACCGCCAGCAGGACACATTCCAACAAGGAGCTGAATCCGGAGCAGTACGCGATAAATACCGGCAAAAAGCAAAAATTGAAAATGTCTGCAAAGGAATCAATTCTTTTCCCGAGGTCTGAAAATGCATGAAGCCTTCTGGCTAAAAAACCGTCCAGACGGTCGCAAAGAATGGTAGCCGGCAAAATGGACACCGCCGGGACAATCCGATGGTTTGCCGCCAGAAAGAAGCTCACAAGTCCGAGCATGGCCCCCGTTGAGGTGACAAGGTTGGGCAGGTTGATATCTTTAAGCGGGGGGAAAATTTTTACGATCATTCGATCTCCTCCATGAATACTTTCTTTTGCTGAACGGAATAATTCGCAACCGCCGCCGCACAAAACAAGTAGAGGCATAAAACCACAACCAGGATTGTTTTGTTAAAGTCCACTCCCATCCTACCGGAAATCTGTGTGAAAATATACACCAGACTCAGGCTGATCAGGGTGCCGATATTGGGTAGATTGTTGTAATGCACCAATACCCTGGTTTTGTGCTCTCTGCTTGCTTTCATGTTGGCATAGGTTCTTGTACTGTGCAGGTATAGCCCATATGCGGCCCCCGTCAGCGTTCCGATGACGAGTAAATAGGCAAAGGCGTGGGAAAGCCTCGCCAGGAGCAGGAGGGCGCTGATAAAGAAAAGGGCTGCAGCAGCGTAATTGGTTGCAGTTGGCAGAACTATCCCTTTGGCGTCGCTTTTTTTATCAGACCTTTTGCGATAGAAGGCTGTCGCGAAAATGGCCGCCACTGAAATAAAGCTTATATACCCCACCAATATGCCGCCTTTTAATACCGCATCTTCATAAAAATAATAATCCCTCAGGATGAAAATAGCCAGGGAAGATATGATCATCATTCCCACCTGAATCAGCATTGAATACGCAAGGAAGCTCCGCTCCACCCTGTCAAGCCTGTCTTCCCTCGCTTTTACAGGGTTTGCAGCAGTCGCGGCGGCAATCCCCTTTGCTTTTAAAATGAAAACAATGGAGAAAATGGACACCAGGGATATTCCAATCACATTGAAAGGCGCTTTGAAGAAAAAGACGGAAAAATAAACCGGGGCAAGGATATAAGCCAATAGCTGGTACAGCAGGACCGCCTTTACATGCTGCTTCAACCCATGTTCCCCACTGCTGCCGGAAAAGCTTGTATCCAGATAATTGTAAACAAGATTGGAAATAAACTTTACGGCAGCCAGAACGCAGATAAACAAAGCAATGGTATGAATAAAATACAACAGGTTGAAGAGTATTGTTAAAGCAATCAAAAGCAGCACTGTCGAATACCTTCGATGGCATAGGGCCTTATTGATTCTCCGTCCGTTTGACATCCATACGCCAAGGATGGCCGCAATTGTCCCGGCGATAATCAAGAAGGTCAAAAGAGTATTTTTATCCTCGGGAT
This sequence comes from Bacillota bacterium, assembly GCA_023426125.1. Taxonomy (GTDB): domain Bacteria; phylum Bacillota; class Clostridia; order Acetivibrionales; family DTU013; genus MnB-11. Next base: position 20,648 of record JAFABI010000067.1, on the reverse strand, counting down.
AATATTTCAACAAAAAAGTTTGAGGGATTACATAGATGGTCCCGGCAAATAGCAATGAGAGAAAGAGAAAAACAATTTCCCGCAAAAACGGTTCAAGTTTAGTTTTTAGCAATAACAGTCCCCCTTGATTTTCCATACGTTACAGCCACATTAGAATTACGGAAGCAGGTGTCAATAAATACAATGAAAGCGCCAATTTCCCGTTCCGGCCATAAGAAAAGGATGAAATCATCAACATGGCCGTGATGGCAAAAAACGGCGCAAATACGATGCTGCTGCCCATGCTGAAAAATTTGATACTCGCTGAAGCCGCAATTGCAAATATCGCGCCCGTATGGGTGCAGCGCAAGCCCCGGACGCGGTTTTTACCATCTTTTTGCGCCGCGGAGGCGGTGCCGGGATCAGACAGCATCCAGATCGCGGCCAGGAAAAACAATGCGAAAAACAGCAGCGCATATAGGCCGTTAAAGTCCATATGGTACGAAATTACAATGGGCGTAACAATGAAATTAATAAATTCCGCAAGGCCTCCGAGTTCATTTCTAAACGCAGTGACCTGCCCGGCGCGCAATGCCAGCGCACCGTCCGCCTCATTCAAAACTGTCACAAGCAGAAATAGGGTTATACCCGCTCTTATCTCCCCGTTGACCGCCAATACCTGGCAATAAAGCGCCAGCACCACGGTAAACGAAGTCGCCAGATTGGATAGGTTGACATGTTTTATTCCCGGAAACAGCCTGTGCATAAGCATACCTGCCTTCATTTACAGAATCCCCCGATTGATCAGCAAAAGAAAAAGCGGCGCTGTAAACAGGATATTGTCCATCCTGTCCAAAATACCGCCATGGCCCGGCAAAAGGTTCCCGAAATCCTTTATGCCAAGCCTTCGTTTAATGCTTGAAAGCAACAAATCCCCCGCATTGCCGAACACCACTATATATACAAATAAAATCAAATCCTGGATAAACGTACTGCCTTTCAATACAGGCAAAAGGGTATGCGTCACAAAAATCCACACCAGGATCCCCACAGCGCCAAAAGCATATCCTTCCAGGGATTTATTGGGGCTTAAATGCTTGAATGGCCTGGTTTTGCCGAACCTTTTGCCAAACAGGTATCCGAACCCGTCGTTAAACTGCAGGATCAGGATCAATACCAGCAGCCTGTTTGCATCCGCTTTGTAAATAAAATAGAGGCTGCCTATGCAGGGAACAACAAAAAAGACGGAAAGCAAATAAGCAAAATACTTGCCTGCCACCGCTTTTGAGCTCCCTGGAAAGACCGCGAGGCCCATGAGCAAGCAGGGGATAAACAGATAATTTCCAGTGGCGGGCATATGCACAACCAGCGCTGCAAAAAGCAAGGCTGCAGCCATCGCCGCTATGGGATTCACCCCGTAGTTTTTTGAAAGCTCGTATACTCCGCAAAGCATAAGGAGGAGCAGAAGCGCCAGCGTAACATATTCCCCCAGCCGGAGGACGGCGCAGAGCACAGTCCACAATACAATCAGCGTCAGGATCCTGTTTCTCAGTTCTCTTCTGTTTTTAGCTACGGAAAAGATCAAAACGATTCCCAGAAATACCAGCATTGCCAGATAAAATTGTATTATCAAACTATATCACCCCCTGCTTACAATAAAGGTATTGTTATGGTACATAGCTCCCCTACGCGGACACGCGGTGACGCGGCTGTTATGAACCGCCGCAGTTCCCGGGGAAAGCTATTCCTGCGGCAAAAGCAGTAATCGTGCTATTCTGGCCCCTTCATCCTTGCGGTCATGCCTCAGTGACCGCTTCAGCAGCGCGTCCATAAACTCCTTCGTTTCCCCTGAAAGCCGGGGATTCATCCAGAGCGCTTGAAGAATCGCCGCAGGCAGCGCGGGGATTCCCAGCTCACCCATGCATTTCAAAACATCCCCGGAGAAACCCGGATCGGAACCCAAAGGAGTCTCATACTCATAAGGCGCTCCCAGCGTGTTCATATCCGACAATATTTTTTTAATGCGGCCGGCGTAAGGCAGTTCCCTGATTTCCGCAGCGCAAACGGGTTCACCGATATAGATGTCCTGCATGCCGTCCCCCACCGGGAAATCAAGCCTCGTGTCCGCCGGCTCCACCGGCAGCCCGCCGTAAAAGCGGACCGGTACCACGGGCAAATCAAACTGAAGCGCCATGTCTACAAGAACAGAACTCAATTTCTCTGTTTTTTGGCCTGCCGCAAAGGCTCTGTGCCCTTCTGCGTGCACAAACAGGGAGAAGGGGCTCCGGGCCATTTCATCGGCAATGCCGTGGAAGGACCTGAGCATTTCCATCTGGCTCTCCCGGTTGATGTACAGCACTTCAAAGGGAGACTGCAATCCTTCCATTTTTTCCGTTCCAAAGCTGATCAGCTTCGACATCAGGGTCCCGCTGTGCTCCTTTTTTGAAACGACCTTCAGCGGCATTTCCTGCAATCCGCTGACGAGCAGGAGGAACAGGAAGGACTCCAGCATTGTCTGGTGATTGGCAAGATACATCACGGGCTTTCCTTTGAACGAGGCCAGGGCGGAGGGATTTTTCAAAATCAGCCTCCGCAGATACTTGTGAACCAGGGACAGGGCGATATCAAGCATAATCGGGGATGAAGCCCCATACTGGCCCGTCCAATGCTCCTTAAAGCCTTCTAGGTCAATCGGCAAAGGCTCGGACGGCAGAATGCGGACTCCCTTCTCCTTTTTTACGGGTTGAAGCAGAAATTCATTCAGCGGAGTGTTGGCGCATTTCCTTCCGCTGCCGTCAAACACAATATCCGACGGATGCAGGAGAAGCTTTGCCGCGGCATACTCCTTCACTGCAATTTTTTCCGTCATTTCCTCCACAGTGCCCTCTACACGGAAAACATGCTCTACAGACCCTTTCAGAAAATTGCTTTCCGCGACGTCGCTGTAATCAAGCCCGGAGCCTTCACCGTCAAACCTGGAGATCGTCAGCCCCGGTATAAAGCGTCTGTGCAGCAAAAAGTCTCTTCGCTCAAGGGGCGGAGCAGAGATCAGGCTGCCTTTGGGCAGTATGACTTCACTCAGCCGGAAAGAGCAAACCGGACTGCCTTCCCGGGATATTACAAAACGGACGTGGGACAAACGCTGCGAAAAGATGCTTTCAAGCTTGAGGCTCACCTCCAGCCCGCCCCTGGCGGGAACATCCCTGAAAAGCCGAAACTGCTCTATTTTTACCGGATAGCTGATCATATTGTCCCGTATTTTCGGATCCCATACCTGCATATTGTCATGGGGGATTGCATGAAGCGCCGCATCCAGCGCTCCCGGATTAACCCTGCCATAGGGCACGCCCCTGGATTCCGCATCCACCAGGCAGCACGCCCCATCCTTCCCCAGTTTCCATTCCCTCATCAACTGCAGGGAAGGCCCATGAAAAACTATACCGTCTTTATAGGGCGATTCCATGTCAACCGTATTGGAAACCGTGAAAGAAACGTCCCCCTCCGGCGCCGGGTATTCATCACCAATGGTTATAAAACAGGCGGCCGTATTGATATACTTCCTGTGATTGTCCTTCTCTTCCAGGATTTCCAGCGACACTTTAAACATATCGTCACAGCATTTCCTGACAATGGTTCTTCCATGCAAACAGCCGCCATGGAATGCCATCCATTTTTTTGTCTCCAGTTTATCCACCAGGACAGCCTTTTTATCCGGAAACTTTGATAAAACCGCATCAATCATACTGTCCAGTTCGTAGGTAAGGGGCAGGGTCGGTATCGTATAGGTGGGGCAATGGTCTGCAATCCAGGGCTCATCCTTCAGAGAAATAGACCAGGACTCGATCCACTCAAGGGCTTGCGCCTTCACTTCCTCTTCAGCAGGAGTCCTATCCTCCCCGGATTGTCCCTGGGGCTCTTCCTTATTGCCTTTTTCACTTAGGAGCACCGAAAATATTACTTCCGATTCTTTTCTGGGGAATGGAGCGCCAAGCGTAGTTCCCCGGAAAAGATTATCGGAAGTTATATTTTCGCCAGTGCTTGCTGTCGGCGTTGATGCTGCTGTTGGCGCAGGTCTTGTCGCAAGGCTCCGCTCCTTCTTGTCCTCCTCTCTCCCCGGCACCAGGCGCAGTCCCAGCCTTTCACAGCCCATGGCTTTCAGCCCGTCTACCGTCCCCAGCACATGGGCAAAAATTGCAGGCATGGGTCCGCTGATGATTTCATCAACAAAAATCTCGTAAAGGATTAATTTAGAATCCGGCGATACCTGGCCCCTGCAGGAAAAAGTGTATTTTTCATCCGGGACGGGCTCAAAATGCCAGCCTTCCTTTCCGCGGGTATAGCCGCAGGCAGCAATGTAAAACGCCATAATCTGCAGGAACGCTTCTGCCATAAGTGTTCCCGGCATACAGGGGTCATTCTTGAAATGTCCGTTGAAAAACCAGAGCCCCGGATCGATTTTCATGGAAGCGGATAAATATCCCCTGCCTTTGGGACCGCCGCAAGTGTCGAAGGACACGATCTCGTCAAACAAAAGAAATTTCCCCGTCAGGTAGACCGGAAGCCTGCCGCCTCTGCTCCCGTCTCCAAATTCGCTGCCGAAGCAAGCCTGTAGATTACCCTTCAGGTATTGTTCAATGTTCTTCTTCGGAAAGCTTTTTGCATCACAGCCGGCAGCTGGCGGGTCAATTCTGGCCTCCGACTCCGGGGTATACCTGGCGGTTTGCGCGCTCCAGACAAGCCCCTGAGAGTTATCCAGTTCTTCCCTTGTGAAAAAGCCGGCCTGGCCGTTTGTCATGGATATCCGGACTTCCTCCCCTACCCTGCACTGGTAGTGAAAGAGAAAAAGCCGCACCCCACTGTGGCTGGCAAAACCGTCGCCGGTGATTTCAAACCGCAGGGTTTCGCCTGCTTCGGGAAGGGAGCCGTGAAATACCAGCTGACAGCCAAGAAGCCTGTATGCCCGCTCTCCCTTGTTCAGCATATCGACGCCCAGCCATGAGGCCAGCAGCAAATCCGCCTGGCCAGCCTCCATGAATATTCCTGCGGGCATCCTTCCGTCATGCAGATACCACGCATCGGATCTTATATCGGTTTCCGTCCAGATCCTGCCGCGGCCCATGCTCAGCGGCTCGCCCGCAAGGCCGGTAACCCTGTCACACAGCAGCAGCGGAGGCTCAGGCATTCGGACCTGGACAGGATAGGCATCCTGCGGCTTAAAAATTTCTCCGAAGACGGAGGAAATTTTGCCGGTGGCAAGGGTTTCCAGCTGGCTTCGGGTGAAAGCGGGGCCGGTGGGTTCCTCCCAGCTTTCCTTTCCCCATTTCTCCTGCTGCTTTACTGCCTTACTGTGCCCGCTTAATGCCTTTTCCTTCCCCTTTGCCGTATTTTCCTGCTCCTTTTCTGCTTTCGGCTGCCGATTTACCTCCCTGTCTTGCTCATATGCAGCCTCATTGCTCCGTCCATCGGATACTTGCTCCGCCATTTTCCGTCTCAGGCCTGACAACAGGCTCATAAAGCTTTTGTGTGACACCTCTTTCAATTTGAGATGCTGCTCGTGGGTCTCTGTCAGCGTTTGGAGACATGTCACAATTGCAGCAGCATCCCCGGACATTTTTGTTTCAGGCAAGGACATTTGCGGAACCGCAGCTTGCAAACGAGCTTCGTATGATTGTCCGTGGGCCAGAGCCCTGTCATATATCCCGCATAGGGATTGAAGCTCCGGCGGAGGAGGAAGCAGTCTGGCATTTGCCGCCGGCTCAGGTACACTCTTTTCCATCACGAGCCCCTTTGCCGGTTTGGTCTCAATGCCCGTTACAGGCTCTGTCACAACCTCTGTCACGATTTTTTCCACAGGAACTTCCCGTGATGCTGCTTCTCTCATTCTTACAATTTCATCCAGGTCTAGAAGCCTCAAGGGATAAGAAAACACCCTCCCGGAGGCCCCGCTTCCGGTTCCGATCCCGTTCAATGCCCCCGCCCCCTTGCCGGAGCTTTTCTCCCGGCTTCCTTCCGCTTCTCCGCTCAAAACCGTTGATCGGCATTTTCCAAAGAAGGTCGTATTGCATACGTTGATGGAAATCCTTCCTGCTTTAACGTCCTTCATCCCTCCGCCTTCCTGCACCCCGCCGGGAAACGCCCCACGGGAAAGCATCAATACCCCCGCCGCCAGGTTCAGCATTCCGGCGGCCGCGTGAGAATAGCCAAGGACAGAGGAAACGTCATAGCTGCCGGGATAATTGCCCACATGGATATTGCCGGTTTCCGGCCGGGGCGTCCCGGCTACCGAATCAATGGTACACAAGACGGCATCCCCATCCCTAACGGCATCCTCAAGCCGCTTTATAACAAGCACCACAGCCGCATCCGCTCCGCTTCCCCCCACCTCCGGAAACACCTTTTTCACCGCTTCTTCATGGACGATTTGCCGGCACATGTCAACGGCTCCTACCACCGCAGCGTCAATCTCCCCTGATTTCAGCCCGTGGCAGGCCAGCTCAACCGCAAAGTCTCCCGACAGGGCTTCACCGGCGATGGAAAAGCCGTAAGCCTTCAAATCATATTGATTGTTGATCCGGTTGGCCAGGATATTTGCCAGAGAGCCCAGGTAGCTGGCAGGGTCGGTCTTATATGCAATAATGTCCCTGTATCGTTGAAGCTCATTTGCCGTATAATTGCAGTTCTGTTTTTCCAGAACCTCCTCCAGGGTCCACCGCAATCTTCCGCGGGTCACTTCGGAATCCGTTTCCATGCCGACAAAAACGGCAGTCCTGTCCCGGTCGGGCATTTTTATCTCCGACACGGCTTCCGTTGCCGCCTTTAAAAGCAGAAGCTGCTGGCCGATGGTTTTTTCCAGATCCCTGGGAGGAAAAGAAACCTCGCCAATGGCGAAAGAAACACTGTCTTTGGGCTTCCGCGCCTCATCCGCCCCCACTTTCGATAGAATCCTGCTGAGAAATTCCTCCTCATTCTCTGCGAGATTGGTCCTTACGCTTATACCTACCACCGCCAGAGCAGCGGCAGCTCCCTTTTCACTGACCGGCTGGGTACAGGCAGCGTCATCCACCCGGGGTTCGACATCCGGTGGGGCGCCGGTTCCTTCTTCCTGCCAGGCTTCAACGATGAGATGTGCGTTATTCCCGCCAAAACCGAAATTGCTCACCGCCGCCACCCGTTTTTTACCTTCGGAGCTCCATGCTTCCACCCCCAGGGGAATATAAAAGGGGGAGCTTTCGATTTCCGGCAATACCGGATACGCATTGGGCGTGGAAGGGATAAAATTTCCCCGGAACATTTCCAGCACTTTAATCAGGCCTGCCACGCCGGACGCCGTAATCAGGTGCCCCAGATTGGCTTTAAGAGAGCCCAGGGCGATTTTATGCCCGGCGGGAAAAACCTCCGACATGCTTTTTATCTCCACCCCATCCCCGATGACAGTCCCGGTAGCATGGCATTCAATGTAGCCAACTTCCTCCGGAGCGATCCCCGACATTTCATAAGCCTGCTGCATGCAGCGCACCTGGTCCTTTAAAGAGGGCGACAGGAATCCTCCGCTTCGTCCGTCGTTGGATAAGCCAACGCCCCGGATTACGCCAAGAATGGTATCCTTGCTCTCTCTGGCGTCCTCAAGCCTTTTCAGCACCACAAAGGCCGCCCCCTGCGCCGGAATCAGGCCGTCTGCATGGATGCTGAAGGGCTTGTTGATGCCGGAGGCGCTCATGGCTTTGATCTGGCTGAAGCCCACATGGGTAAACAGGGGATCGGAGCAGCTTACCGCTCCTGCCAGCATTACGTCGGCCTCGCGGCGGTGCAGCCTGTCGCAGGCCAGCTTAATGGCATAAAGGCTTGACGCACAGGCCGCGTCCACGGCAAAAGAGTCCCCTCCCATGCCAAGGGCCTCCGCCAGCAAAATCGCAGGCAGCCCCGACATAAAGCGGTTATACGGATGAATTGCCGTCGCATTTTTTGAGGATGCAAAGCGCAATTTCTCCAGATAGATTTCTTCGGCCATTTTATACATGGAAGCGGTGGGGTACATCAGATTTCCCATGATAACACCCGCATTTTGAAGCAGCTGCTCATTTCCGAGAATTTTTGCTGACGCAAGGGCTCCGCGGCCTGTGTGCAAACACCATTGAAACAGCGGGTCCAGTTCCTTGATCAAAGCCGCGTCCACTTTAAAGCCGTCGGTCCGAAAAATCTCCTCAAAACCTGTGACATATCCTCCGTTGTCCGTCAGCGTACGGTCGGGCGTTAATGCCTCTTTGTCCGACGCCACCATCCTTTTGGTGCTTACCCGCCAATAGCCCTCCGGTACGCCGGAAATGGCCACTTTATTCCCCGCTGCGATTTCCGACAGCTCTTTCGGGGTATGGCAGCCGGGCAGCAGGCAGGAAGAACCCACAATCGCTATTTTTTCAAAGGATTTTATCATTGTTTCCGTATGCCTCCAATAACGACCTCAATCGCGTTTTCATCCCGGTAACCCATTTCTTCGGCAAATTTCACCGCACCTTCCGGCAGAGTGATCATCGCAATTCCTTCATTTTCAAGCTGCCGCCTTAAAAACGGCGTAACCATGCCGCCATCCCAGGGGCCCCAATTGATGGCCTTTACAAGGCACTTTTCGCCCCGCCTGGCAGATTCGGCCCTGCAAACCTTGTTCAGGATTTCGTTTGCCATGGCGTAATCCGCCTGTCCGGGATTTCCAAAGCGGGCCGCCATTGAAGTAAAACAGCAAATGTGAGTAAGCTCGTCGGTTTTTGTCGCTTCCAGCAAATGATAAAACCCGTGTACTTTTGTCTCAAAAACCTTTTTAAATTGCTCGTCGGTTTTTTCGTGTATGAATTTATCTGCGAGGATACCCGCGCCGTGGATGATTCCTTTGATCCCGCCCTGTTTTCTCCGGATCTGTTCCACGACCTCGCCGACCTCCTGCAAATTACGGATATCCGCCGGATAGTATTCTACCGCGGCTCCGTTTGCCTCCAGCCTGGAGATGTTTTCCCTTATTTCCCTGGCTGCCAGGATGGCTTCGGCTTTTAGAGCCACTTCCAGCGGCGTTTTTAATCCTTCTCGCGCCTCGCTTTCGAAGATCGCTTTTTTGAGTTCGGCGTCCGTCCTGCATGCATCCAGTCCTTCAGGTTCTTCCGTCAGTTCGGTGCGCCCCAGCAGGGCCAAGCGCAATTTATGCTTTTTTGACAATTCCAGCAGGCAATGGGCTACAATACCCCTTGCCCCTCCGGATACAACCAATAGGTCGTTTTCCTTCAGCGGGTGAGCGGTGCCGCCGGGCTTCTCTTCTCTTACCAGCTCCGGAGTGATTCTCTTTTCCGGTGAAGGGATCCCCACTTCAATTTCCTTTCCGCCGTATACAATTTCTTTAAACAATTCCTTTGCAATTTGCGGTGCTGACATTGCCCTGCTGTCAATGCTGATCGCCTTAACCCTTGACCGGCTCCACTCTTTGGCGCAGGTCTTGGCAAGGGCGCTCAGGCCGCTTGCCCAGGAAGCGCTGCCGGCCTGATTATCCAAGCCGGCTTTTCCTCCCGTATCCTGCACCACGACAAAAAGCCCTTCCTTGCAGGACAGGTTTTTGCCGCACAGGCGCGCCAAAGCGAAAACCTCCCGGGTCATGGCGCAGCAGGTGTCAAAATCACTGTCGGGCGGAAGCTCCAGCCCTTTGAGATAAATCAAGGCTCCGGCCTCCTCCGGTATCCTCTCCACGATTTCCGTTTTCGCCTGTATTTCCTGGAAGCACTGTGCTAAAGCCTCGGCGATCCCTCTTTTATCTTTTGTTATAAAGATGGTTTCAGAACCGGGTAGCTGCGCCACAGGCTGCAGAACCGCAGGACTTTCCCTTGAAGCCAGCAGATAGCGGCCGATCCCCGGAGCACTGCTTTCCTGCCGGCTTTCTCCCTCCGATTTTTCAGGGGTTAACGGACGGCTGTCCGCGGGATGCGATAAATGCTCTAAAATCTCCCCCAGGGTTTTGAAGGCGGCAACCCCGGAAATATCCTCTTCCGCATAGCCAGGCATCTGTTCCTTCAACGCGGCCAGGATTTCAATCTTCTTTATGGAGTCAATGCCCAAATCCGCCTCCAGGTCCATATCCAGCCGGAGCATTTCCGACGGATATCCGGTTTTTTCGGAAACCACCTCCAGAAGAACCGCTTTGATGTCCGGCATATTCCTACCTTCCATCGCAGGGGCGGCAACAGCTTCACCCATGACGGCAGCTGCTGCGTCAGGCTCCGTTCGGGAGAATGCATTTCCGGGCGTCCCCATGGAAGGGCTTTCCTGCACGATTTCCCGGATAGCTGCAACAGGCGGCGCAAGCGTGGGCCTGTTTTGTACTGCGCCAATGCCCCCGGCATTCACAGCGCCACCCAGTGAGCCTATCTGCCGCACGGTTTCCTCAACCGCCTTTATATAAGCCATATGGCTTTCCGTAATCGTCTTCTGGAAGGTTTCCTCGGCTGCTGCCGCACTTTTTTGAATTTGCATAAAGGCCGCAAGCAGAGCGGTATTGTCCTGGGAATTTGCACACATATCCGTTGTCCTTTCTTCCCTTGCATATTTTTCACAGCCTGCCGTATTCTCAAACCCGGGGCTAAAGCCCCCAATTACAGGACTGCTTTTTTCAGGTTCACCGGCCTCTATTGCCGTGTTTGGCTTCGGCAGGCTGTCAAAGCCGCCTTCCGGAGGGTATTTTTTCCCGTAGAGGGCGCCGTTGATTTTTACGCTTACCGGCGATAACTGCCGCGAAGGGGCCTCTTCCCATGAAAAGTCCTTCCATAATGCTTCGAAAGACAGCTCGACCCCTGCTGCCGAGAGCAATGCCAGTGCATTCAGGAAGGAGGCCACTCCGTTTTTCCCTTTTTGGTCCAGCGGGACAGCATAATGCGCCCTGTCGGCAAGGCACTCCGTGATAAGCTTCGACATAACCGAGCCCGGGCCGACTTCAACAAAAATGCGCACGTCCTTTTGGTATAAATTCTCAATCTGTTCCCTGAACCGGACAGGCCGGGTTAATTGTTCGGAAAGGATTTCCCTTATCACTTCCGGCTCATGGGGATACAGTTCTCCCGATGTGTTTGAAAGCACCCCGAATTCCGGAGCTTGAAAGCCTTTCGTCTTGAGATATTCGTAAAAGGGCTCTTTGCTGCCCGCTACATGCTTTGAATGAAAGGCTGCCGCCACCGGAAGCCTCTTAAAGGGCATGCCCCGCCTCCCGAGCCTCTTCTCGATTGCGTCTATTTCCGCCATATCCCCTGAAATCACCACCTGCGACGGGCTATTGTAATTGGCGATGCAAACCCGGGTACCGCTTTCCTTCAGGATCTTTTCAACAAGCTCGCTGCCTGCAAATACCGCCGTCATGGCCCCCGACAGGCTGGAAGCAGCCTCCGCCATAAGCTCGCCGCGTTTCCGGGAAATCCGGATAAAATCCTCTGCTTCCGGTATTGTACCGGCGGCGTAAAGCGCGGTCACTTCTCCGAAGCTGTGTCCCGCAGCGAAATCAGGCTTCAGTCCCAGCCTTTTCAAGAGCTCTAGCAGCGCTGTGCTCATAGCGCCAATGGCCGGCTGAGCCCACTGTGTCTTTGTAAGCAGCTCCTGCTGCTTTTTTCTGCCGGCCTCTTCAAAGGCCGGCACCGGAAAGACAACCTGCGACAGGCTTATACCCTCTCTGAAATCAAGGACACAAGTCCTGTCCCAGACCCTGCGGACCTCGTCAAAAGCAACGGCCATGTCGCTTCCCATATTTACATACTGGCTGCCCTGCCCGGGAAAAACACAGGCGATTTTTCCGCGCCTTTCCCCAATAAAATAGTAAAGCCTGTCGGGAATGGAAATCTCTTCATCCTCTGCCTCGTTGATTTTATCCAGGACCTGCCGGCAAAGCTCCAAAGCGGCATCCGCATCCTTTGCCAGCATTGCCAGCCTTCTGGGGGCGGATGCCCGGAAGCTTTCCCGGGTTGTCCTTGCAGCCCGGGAAAGGGATTTTTCCAGGAGCAGGCTCTTGAGTCCGTGGATGCCGGCTCTAATCTCCGCCGCATCCTTTCCTGATACAAGGAACAGTTCTACCGGCCAATGGCGGATCTTTAACGGTTTTTCCGGACCCCCGGCATATTCTTCGACAGCAACATGGTAATTACTTCCGCCAAATCCAAAGGCGCTTACCCCTGCCTTCCGGGTGGATTTTTCTTCGTGGATCCAGGGCCGTGTCGCTGTGTTAATATAAAAAGGCGATTGCTCAATTTTTATCCGGCTATTGGGCCTGGCGACCTTTATGGTGCCGGGCAGCACCTTGTGCTGCAATGCCATGATCGCCTTCAGCAAGCCGGCGGCTCCTGCTGCTCCTTTGGTATGGCCGATCTGTGATTTAACCGACCCGATGGCACAGTGCCGGAGCATTTTATCCGGGTCCCCGTCATAAGCCTTCGCCAATCCGGAAAACTCAACCCTGTCTCCCGCTAAAGTGCCGGTCCCGTGGGCTTCAATCAATTCCACCTCGCTCATTGGATATCCGGTATGCTCATAGGCCTTTCTTATGGCCAGCGCCTGTCCATCCGAGCTTGGCGCATAAATGCTTTTTGCCTTGCCGTCGGAGGAGCATCCAATCCCTTGGATCAACGCATAGATTTTGTCCCCATCCCGCCGGGCATCCTTAAGCCTTCTCAATGCCAGCATGGCAATCCCCTCTCCCAGGACCGTACCGTCGGCATCCTCTGAAAAGGGGCGGCAATCGCCTGTCTTCGAAAGTGCATGGCTTCTTTCAAAAGAAAAAAATGATGCGATATCGCTTGTAGCGTCGCAGCCCCCGGTTATAACCAACTCCGACCTTCCGAGAAGCAATTCATTGACGGCCATATTCAAGGCACCGAGGCTGCTTCCGCAGGCCGCGTCAACGCAGCAGTTCATTCCGCGGAAATTGAAACGGTTTGCTATTCTGCCCGCAATAATGTTGTTCAAATATCCGGGGAAAGTGTTTTCATCCCAGTCGGGATAAGAATTGAAAATCCGGTCGCAAACGGCTTCGGCCTTGGACTCTTCAAGCCCGTGCTCACGCATTGCCTTTATCCAGACCGGTTTTTGAACCTTGGCCACCATTTGTCCGGTTAATTGCGTTGACCCGGATGCACCGAGAATGACGCTGATTTTGTCCCTGTCCAATTTGTCTTCCGTGAGACTGACCGTATCCTTTATCACCTGTTTAGCCGCAAGCAGGGCGAGCAATTGAATTATATCGGTTGATTTCAGCAGCTTTGGGGGCAGCCCAAACTCCACCGGATCAAAATCCATCTCCGGGAGGAAAGCGCCCTTTTTGCAATGGATCTTATCTTCCCTCCCGTTCGCTTCCTCACAATAGTCTTCAATCAACCAATGGCTTGAAGGAACTTCTATAATGCAATCCTTTCCGTCCAGGATATTTTTCCAGAACATACCTTTGTCCGATGCTCCGGGAAGTATTGCTCCCATGCCTACCACCGCTATGTTGAAAGCTCCTTGCCTCATGTCGCGCCCCATCTGTTCCCTCCATATCTGCTGCATAAATTGTAAAAGTTCTACATCCATCCGGTTGCCCGTCGTAAGTTTCTCCCAACGCCCATGTCACCGTAGGGCACGCCTGCGTCTGAAAAGTGTAGGAGCGCGCATTGCGCGTCCGCAGAATGCTATCTGTGGTAACATTATCCTTCGCACCAGGGGGCTATTCTTGTCTTCCGCACCATTCGCTATTACCTGGTTTGTGCTTACTATCACAAGCGGACGGCCAATGGCCGCCCCTACACTGTATGCTTTACGGCCAAATGACCCCATGCATCTAATTTCCTTACGCCAAGCCCCCCTGCGTCAAGCTTTTGCATACCAATGCCTGTTTCCATTCTATAATGCCAAAACCTCCGGCCTATACGAAGCGGCCCGGCACGGGATTGGTATCCCCAAGCTCCGGATTTGGTTCATCCTTGTAACAACAGCCGCCCCCTCAAGAAGATTCAAGGCGATCTGTCCGATTCTCCTGTTTTCCGGCTCTTCAAGAAAGGAGCCTTTCACCCATTGGTTAAAAGACCCCATGGCGGGCCCGCACCATATCTGATAGTCCATGCTCCTCTTTTCTTCGCCGGAAATGGGCCAGTGGCTGGAGTTGCCCAGATACCACCGGAAAACAAGGGCCATTTTATGCCGGGGATTCTTTTCCGCCGTCCGGATTTGAACCGGGTCGGTTTTTTCAAAATAATTCACGGTTTCCTTCCATACCTCTTCCAGTGAGCTTCCGAAGATGGTATCTTCGATCTCCTTACGGATTCTTTCGGGTATCGCTTCGATAGAAGAATAATTTTTATGCAATTCATACAGCCGGTTTCCCCTTACGCCCATCATGGTCCCAAGCTTGAGGACCTGGACTTTTGCGCCAAGCTCAAACATATCTGCGCTCGGGGTCATGACGGTATCTGCGATTCCTGCCTTTGAAAGCGCGTCTTTCACTTTTGGAGAGGTGCCGGCTTCCACTGCGGACTGATGGACGGAGCCGATCACAGCATAATCCGCTCCCATGGCAAAAGCGGAAGCAATGGCTTCCGGCGTTCCCAGGCCGCCTGCGGCGCCAAGCCGGATGGGGGCTTTGTAGGCATACCTTGAAACCATTTCATCCCGCAGCAGGGTAATGGACGTAAACAACGGACCCAATGGCCGGTTGTCTGTATGCCCGCCCGAGTCTCCTTCCACGTCAATGTCCTCGCATACCGGTATCTGCCTGACCCATTCCGCTTCCTGCTCTGTAATCTGCCCCTTTGAAAGCAGCGCATCCACCATCGCCTCCGGCGCAGGCGCCAGGAAATGCCGGACAACTTCCGGACGGGAAATTTTTGCAAAGACATAATGCTTCCTTTTAATCCCGCCGTCTGCGTCCCTGTAAAGCCCCTTACAGACATAGCGCACAATGCCGGGGGTAACATTCATAAACGCTGCCGCAGAGATCCTTTTCACCTTGTACTTAAGGTAAAGGTCTATCGTCTCTTCCTCCAGCAAAGGATTTCCCGGTGAATGGATGAGATTTGAGCCCCAGCTCAGATGATTGGGGTCCAATGCACAGGAGATTTTTGAAATTTCCGCTTCCAATCTCGCCGGACCAAGGCCCGCGGCTCCAAAAAAGCCAAGCATCCCGTGCCTGGCAAGGGCTATGACCATCTCTGCAGAAGCAATTCCTCTTGCCATAGCGCCGCCCGCATAAGGGAACCTTACCTGGTGGGTATTTGTAAAGTCCATGCCTCCAAGCCATTCAGGGTATACCGGCGGAAGTATGGCAAGCACCGGATAAGCATTAACGCCCGGCGCTTCCGCTGCGCGTATTCCATCCTCATCCACCATTCCTGCCTTGCCTTGCTCCGTAGAATATATGATATATTGAGGTTTTCTGATTTGGAGAATGCCTCTGGCAAAACTTTCGGCATCAAAAACCGGTCTTTCATCTGCAACATATACTTTTATGGGCATATTTCATCACCTTCATTGATCTCATCTCTTCCATCTGCAGTTTACGGGGTCTAATGCCGTCCTTAGTGAAGCGGTGTTGTAATCTCGTTAATCTCTAATCGCAAAGAGAATATTGTCCAATGTAAGCATTATCGGCCGTATGCTGGATTCTGAACTATCCGCGTCCTGCCAGCAGATTGCCTTATCCTCAATGCGTATTTTTTTAAAGCGTTCAAGATGATTTAAACTGGAATAGGGGATTGTTTTTATAAACCTTTGCATATTGAATAAGATCTTATGTCCGCCTTCAAATTCAATAAGCAGGGTAAAATCGTCCTTTGGAACAACATTGATAATATTGCTCATAAAACCACCCTCTTTTTAACTTCATTCCAGCATGCTATCCGCAATAGAACCGTTCCGGACATCCGTTCCACGCAATCATCGTCATCCATCCTGCAAATTACCGACAAAAAATGACTCCATCTAATTATATGGAGTCATTTTTATCTTGAGCATCTGCCGTTCGGCATATTTTTTCATCAATTTGTCGGTCCCAGGCTTTGCCGGCACAGTCCGCTCTCCTCTTTCCTTCAGAAAGGCGTTTGATCGCTAGTTTTCAACCCCCGGCCCTTGTTCCTCTGCTGCCGATACCTCCGGGTGGCCTCCCCCGCTCACGGGCCGGACGGACTTATGTGCCTGCAGGACAGGTTCCCTGCCTTTGGAATGATTCACGTTCAGCAGGACTATGGCTGCAACGACAAGGGCAATCCCAAAAAGTGACGACGGCGTGAGGGATTCATGATAAAAGAAGACCCCGATGAGTGTTGCGACAACCGGCTCGACGGACGCCAGGATGGAGGCGCGTCCGGGTTCAACGGAATTGAGTCCCATGGTATACAGTATGTAGGGAATGATGCTCATAAAAACCCCGATCAGTAGAAGAGGCCCAAGGCTTGAAGGTGACTTTTCGATGGCCCGGAGCAGTCCACTGACGTCAGTGAAAGGCACGCAGCCTATAGCAGCGAAAAGAAAGGTATAGGCGATAACGGTGTAAAAGCTGTAACGTCGGAGGGCATAACGTCCGAAAATGCTGTACATAGCATATCCCAGACCGGAACCCAGCCCCAGAAGGATCGCAACGGGCGGAACAGTCCCAACAGCCCCCTTCATCGACAATACGCCTGTTACAAAACCACACCCGGAAATAGCGGAAATGAGCGCCAAAATCTTCTTGAAACCTATTTGCTCACGGAAAAGAACCGCAGAAAGGATCGTGACAAAAACAGGCGCGGTATAAAGCAGTACTGCAGCAACGGAAAGGGATGTCAGCATGATTGTCTGAAAATAACAAATATTGAAAAACACGATACTGCACAACCCCGTACCCAGGAAACACCAGCTGTCCCTGAGCTTTATCCTGAGCTTCCCGGGATCGGTGACCAAAAGGAACAGGATCAAAACGGCGGCAGTCATCAGCGCTCGAAAAAACGTGATCTGCTGGGATGATATGCCGAAAGCCGAAATCATCCGGATAAAAATACCGATCGTACCCCACAGGCAGCCTGCCGCAATAATGGCCAACGAAGGAATCCGCTTCATCTGATATCAAACAGGTATAGTCAACGTACAATGTCATTTCCGTAAATAAGGTTCCTTACCATATCCGGCATTGGTTCCTCCGCTCAACGTACGCTTTTTGCCCCCTGCTCCCCTCCAGTTTTGTAAATATGCCGTTTAAGACTCATATCATTATACTTTTCATCTCCATTAATTTCAATAGAATCACCGATGAAAATCATTTTCCTTTATCAATCTTTTTATCAATTACAATTGGGAATTAGTATGCTATAATTCATCAAAAGGGGATCGGAGAAAAAAAACAATGAGGTCCAGATTTTATATTTTTGGTTGCCTATACTCCATTAGTTTTGCCTTGGGTACAGTATTATCAAAATTCGCACTAAATGAAGGGACTCCTTTATTTCTCTTTTTTACACAGCTATTGGGAAGCACTCTCGTTTTATGGATTGTGTCCTGCATCCGAAAAGTTCAGCCCAAAGATCTGTCCTCTGTTGCAAAGATGGGGTATGCCGGAATTTTGGAACCGGGATTGGCGTATACGTTGGGCACCGTCGGTTTAATGATGATCAGCGCGTCGATAGCCTCATTTATCGGTTCTCTGGAAGTAATTCTGACCGTATTTTTAAGTGCGCTTATTCTAAAAGAATCACTGGGACTTAAAAAGGTTTTACTGTGCATGACCTCTTTTATCGGAATTTTACTTGTAATCTCACCGTGGAACGAAGGTGTCGGCAAAAGCACATTCATCGGTTATATTTTATATTTTTCAGGTGTCCTGATGGCTGTAATTTATGCCATACTGTCAAAAAAACAAGTAAAAGACATACCTCCTTTAAGTCTGTTAACCTCTCAGCTTACTCTGGGACTTGCCTGTATTACTGTTATTTTACTAATCTCTTTGGTAACGGGAATTACGAAGGAGCAATTACATAACAATTTCCTTTTCTATTTGCTGGCGTTTTCTTCCGGCATTTTACAGTATTGCATACCGTATTCACTCTATCTGGTTGTACTGAAAAACACTGATGTCAGCAATATCGCCTTTTACATTGGACTCGTCCCTGTTTTTACGTTATTCTTTTCGGTTATGCTTCTGGGCGAATCCTTCACATGGGTGCAAGCATCAGGCGGAGTAATTGTCTTGTTTTCGGTGCTATTTGTTAAAGTGCACCGCAGCTTTTAGGGACAGTTCTTTTTAATGAGCTTTTAGGGACAGTTTTAGGGTTTAGGGATAGTTCTTTTTTAAAAAACAGCGAGATGGGCCATTACAAACGACATATTAATTCCCTAATTATCACTTACTAAATAAACAATGCAAAGCAAAATAACTTCAAATTATACCTAAACTTTATTTAGAGCTATCTCTTTGTAGAGATAAACAATCCCGTTTCTTTAGGAATATTAATGGCTCCATCCTTTTGTCTGATACCTTCAAAATAATCATAAAAACCATTTAAATCACTTTCAGAATAAGTTGCAATGGTAACTGTAGATTTTAGCCAGTCGATTAAATCCTGTGTTTCGGTAATAGAAAAAGAATCTTCAAAATCACATCTTTGAACATCATCAAAGTATTGACTCAACATTTCCTTTCCATTTTGCATATTAAAAGAAAAATCTTTTGTGAAAGCATTAATTTTGGGGTTTACCAGTTTAAAAGCATTACGCAGAAATGGTCGCATACCACCGTTTCCGTTTGTTGCCGCATAAAATTTACTATCGATTTTTAATATCCTTTTGACTTCCGAAAGAGCCTTTGGTAAATCAGGCACATGATATAACATGTGATTTGCAATGACAACATCAAAACAATTATCAGGAAATGGTATGTTTTGAATATCTATCTTCTGTGTCAACATATTTTTATGGTTTGAATACTTTTCCCATACAATTTTTATCATACCTTCTGAAAAATCCGATAAAACCAAAAAACAATCAGCAGGTAGTTGCTGAATACGATTCTGCCATTGCACACCATTTCCGCACCCTAATTCCAGTATACGATAACCGTTTGAAAACTTGTATTTTTCGAAAAGCCATGGAAAAAAGCCTTGTTTATTTGTACTGTATTTCGCATGTAAACTACTTCTTATTGATAAGTTATTGTCATCCTTATATTGTTCTTTGACATTTTCGATGTTATCCATTGTCGACATGACTCTACCTCCAATAATATAAATACTCAGAATCCAAATCTGTTCTGGCAACTTCGCAGTATTAGCTTTGTCCGAAGTTCAGTTCTGCTTTTTCGTCACATAGATTTATGATTTCTTCCTCAAGTGCATGTAATCCGGAACATATCTCCCTCTGCAGTTATTGTACAGACAATGTTATATTTAGGTAATACAACACAATAATGCCCGTTTAAACCAACTCCATGAAACCCACTCAATGCTGGGGGGCATTTTGCCAAAAGTAATATATCCATATCCAGCAGTCCAATTCGGGTCACTTTCAGTAAAGCTTGGCCGCAGTGCGCTCGTTGCCTTCTTAATATAGTCTTTAGGTATAATTTGCATGCCTTTCCATTCACGGAGAATGGCCTTTATTTCTTCATCCGGCAAATTCCTAACATCACCGCTGTCAAGTTCATATCTGACTCTCACTCTTTTTGCTCGTGATTATGCCTGTTTCGTTAGATAATAATTACAAACATCC
The DNA here is from genome assembly GCA_023426125.1 of Bacillota bacterium. Taxonomy (GTDB): domain Bacteria; phylum Bacillota; class Clostridia; order Acetivibrionales; family DTU013; genus MnB-11. Next base: position 956 of record JAFABI010000067.1, on the reverse strand, counting down.
CTATGTAAATTTTATTCAATTATTTATATGCCGTCAAGAACATTCAACATTCGTGACAGTTCTTCTTAAAATGTATTTTTTTAAAGAGTACCTACTTATTCTTATTTTACTTATTCTAAATTATTTATAATCTGATTTATGCTATTTCCGCAATAGTCCTTTGCCAAAAAAATCTGGTTAAGCCAATTTTCATCCTAATCCCAAAAACAAAAACACAAATAAGCCTTAACAATTACCCTGCAAGGCTTTAAATGGAGTGCAACCTTATTTTCTTTATGCAGCCTGGACTATAGTTTTAAAGGCATTCCGGTATCGCTCCCGTTCCCTGAAAAGCCTGTATCCTTCATTTACTAACCTTGATACCCCTGATACCGACATATTGCCTATATATTTGCATATACTCCCATAGGTGTATCCGCAAAGAGTCCGCATTACATATGTAGCAAAAGCCCTGAACTCTCCAGCGTCTCTGCTATACTTGGCTTTTAACGTCTCCGGTTCTCTTTCCCCCAATATTTCACTTACCTTCTCTACTAATTCGCCAGGTATCATATCCCTTACGATTTGCTTCTTCTCACTTTTATAGATATTTTCAGTATAGGCTGCAATTATATTCTCATCCATTTCTTTTGCTATTCCGGTATCTTTCATGGATAGTACGAAAAGCCTGTATTTCTGCCTCGCTGTCTTTAGAACATTACTAAAGAAGTTCAGGATATATTCACTATCTATAAGCCCTGTGACATCTTCCCTCCGGCCTGTATAGATCCCGTAAGAGGAGTACTTATATGATTCTTCCCGCCCTTCGAATCCAGGTAGGTCTTTCGCATTATTGTGAATGTATGCGGATAATGTGAGACTGTAAGTGTCATTGTCCACTATTATACTGCCGAAGCGTCCCTGGAATAAGTGACCATGCCGCTTGTAGCGCCTGTTGAAATAGGATACATATGCTG
>JAFABI010000082.1 GCA_023426125.1 Bacillota bacterium | reverse complement strand
CTTATTTGCTCCAGCACGCTTACAATCCGGTTGACTGGTTCCCATGGTGTGACGAAGCCTTTGCAAAAGCAAAAGCGGAAGATAAGCCCGTCTTTCTTAGTATAGGATACAGCTGCTGCCATTGGTGCCATATAATGGGACACGAATCCTTTGAAGATGAAGCTGTTGCGGAAATACTTAACCAAAATTTCATTGCAATAAAAGTAGACCGGGAAGAGCGTCCCGACATCGATCACATATATATGACCGTTTGTCAGGCCCTGACAGGGCATGGCGGTTGGCCGCTTTCGGTATTTCTTACCCCGGACAGGATACCCTTTTACGCCGGCACCTATTTTCCAAAACACGACCGGATGGGCATGCCCGGGTTCATCACCCTTTTGGGCAGGATTCATAAGGCATGGAAAAATAACCGGGATGACCTTCTGGAATCCGGCAGAAAAATAGTCGATGCCATAAGCCGGGAGAATGAAGGGATGACAGATGCAGCTCCGGATGCACTGATCCTATCTGACGCCTTTGCCCACTTTAAAGGTGATTTTGACGAGATCTACGGCGGTTTCGGCCATGCCCCCAAATTTCCTGCTCCCCATAACCTGTATTTTCTCCTGCGCTATTGGCATTCCACCAGGGACGGCATGGCGCTGGAAATGGCGGAAAAGACCCTTGACGCCATGCAAAGAGGCGGTATCTACGACCACATCGGCTTTGGCTTCAGCAGATACTCCACCGATAAAAAGTGGCTGGTGCCGCATTTTGAAAAAATGCTGTATGATAACGCCCTGCTTGCCATTGCATACATTGAAACATACCACGCTACAAAGAAGGAGCAGTATGCAGATGTAGCCAGGCAAATCTTCACCTATATCCTGAGGGATATGACGTCGCCCGGGGGAGGCTTCTACTCAGCCGAAGATGCCGATTCAGAAGGCGTGGAAGGTAAGTTTTACGTCTGGAAGGTTGATGAAATCAAACAAGTGCTGGGAGAAGACGACGGCCAAGCCTTCTGTACAATGTTTGATATAACCGAAAACGGCAATTTTGAAGGCTACAATATTCCTAACCTTATTAAAGGCACTTACCCCGAAAATCAAAAATTGTTCGTAGAAAAATGCCGGACCCAACTGTTCAGCCACCGGGAAAAGAGGGTTCATCCATACAAGGATGATAAAATACTCACCGGCTGGAATGGCTTGATGATAGCCGCCATGGCCATCGGCGGCAGAGTGCTTGGCAGCGGAAAATATACCGGGGCGGCCGAAAGGGCATTTGATTTTGTAAAATCAAAACTGGTGCGGGAAGACGGTCGCCTGATGGCAAGGTTCAGAGATGGTGAAACGGCGTATCCAGGCTATGCGGAGGATTATGCGTTCCTGGTCTGGGGCCTGATTGAGCTGTATGAAGCAACCTATAAATCAGAATATCTGGAAGCGGCTTTACACTTTAACGATGACCTTCTCAAACTCTTCTGGGACGAAGTCCATGGAGGCCTTTTCGTTTACGGCAGCGACAGCGAGCAGTTAATAGCCCGCCCCAAAGAGATATATGACGGCGCCACTCCTTCGGGCAACTCCGTTTCAGCGCTAAATCTCTTAAGGCTTGCCCGGCTGACAGGAAAGCATGAACTGGAAGCCAGAGCGGATCAGCTGTTCAAAACCTTTGGCAGCCAATTGTCCACCTATCCCCGGGGGTATTCCTATTCACTGACTGCGCTGCTCTATGCCAGAGCAGCATCAAGAGAAGTGATCATTGTTGGGAACGGCGAACCTGCCAAAACAGAAGCGTTATTAAACGTCGTAAAAGATATTTATAACCCTTTCACCGTCACCATGCTCCTGGATGAAAGACATGAGTCAATAAAAACCGTAGCTCCGTTTACTATCAATTACACAACTGTAAATGGGCTTCCGGCTGCCTATGTATGTGAAAATTTCGCCTGCAGCTACCCGGTTACCGATACAGGGGCTTTACGGGAAATGCTTCTGCCTTCCTGAGCCATGGACTGCCAGCCACGTTAAAGCGCATAGCTATGCAATTTCTGACAAACTTCAGCACATTATCAACTCTATATTCTGCCATTCCGAGTGCAGCGAAGAATCCTGAAAAAGGCAAGATTCTTCGCTGCACTCAGATTACCATCGTAAAATGATCCGCCTGCTGTCACAGATGCCGGAAGAAAAAAGACTTTTTTATTTATTTACCGTATATTCCGTTATAGAACCTTATTCCGGTTATGGGTATTCTTTGTTCAAGGAGGGGTGAAAGGTGCAAGTGGAATTATTACATGCTTTACAATTAATTTTGATGTTCGTCATCCTGCTATCCATTACCTATCATGTCGCCCATTCCCTGAAATCTTTTTCCCGTCTTGCAATGGAAGCGGCGCACTGTTCGGAAATCAAGTCGGGAATCGCCTATTCAAACGAACTCACCGTGATTGAATGTGAGTGCTATCATAAATATCATATCTGGAGATTTTACCTATTCAGCTAACAAAATAACCTTCGCTGGCAATCCGGCACCCGGTTGAAGACAGCCAGGGCAATTTATGCCTTTGACGGCAGTTTCCTGCTGCAAATACGGCTGTCGGTAAACTTTTACTTGATAAAATAAAAAACAAATGCTGGGAGGCGTTATTTTGTTCGATTTTATTGCAAAACCCTTAGGACAGTTTTTGTATTTTCTCTATTCAGGCTTTGGCAATTATGGCCTTGCTTTGATTTGTTTTACCGTCGTCATCCGGTTAATCCTGCTGCCGTTGACCATAAAGCAGAGTCGCTCCGCGAGTAAAATCAGTACCTTGCAGCCCCGGTTGCAGGAAATTCAACAACAATATAAAAATGACAAGGAAAAACTACAACAGGAAACCGTTAAAATCTATCAGGAAAACAAAGCAAACCCGCTGGGAGGGTGTTTACCGGCGCTTATTCAGATGCCGGTCCTGCTTTCGCTTTTTTATGTCATCACCCAGCCTCTAAAGTTCATGCTGTCAAAAACTCCGGAACAGATCGCAAAAATAGTTCAGATCATACCCGCAATGGCAAAAAATACGCAATATATTCAAATCAACGCATTAAATTACCTCAATGAGCACACAAATGCCCTGCCACAGTTGGACGGAGCAATGAAGGCAAATGAGCTGATCAATTTAAACTTTTTAGGCCTGAATTTAAGCTGGATCCCAAAACTTGATTTCAATTTGCTGTTTGGACCACAGGCAGCCCAGTATATTGCATTGCTCCTGATGCCGTTTATCGGGGCCGCAGCAATCTTCATTTCCACAAAGCTGTCAATGAAGCAGAATGCATCGGGTCAGGGCAATAAATTAATGCAAAATTATATGTTATTTGCCGGACCGGCAATGACTTTACTCGTATCCTTTAACATGCCTGCAGGAGTAATCTTATATTGGATCGTGGGCTATTTGTTCCAGATCCCCCAGCAGCTTTTAATCAACAAATATATCTTTAAGCACAGTCCAAAGGAGGCAGGTGAAGCTATGAAATAATTTTCGATACATTATTTCCTTTATCACATAAAAAGGCACCTCATTTCCCCTTCTAACAAAGCGGGGTGAGGTGTTTTATCTTAAGCAAAAAAATGTTGAAGAAAAAAAAGACATTTTAATCCGTCTATCGTATATTCCGTTGTATGAGTCATTGCTGAGTGTATTGGCGATATCGATTCAAGAAAGCAGGTGAAAAGATGCAGGCTGGCAAAAACTTTCCTAATATTACAGCAAAACAGACCTTGATCAATCGGCATTGCGCATTCTGGAAGGGTAATTTAAAGTGTTTCGCTGTAGTACTGAGAATGGGAAGCATTTCATCTGCAAAGCAATATATAGTATCTTATATAATTTAGAAAATGTTTATATTTAGTACCTTGCATTCAAAGGTAGCGCGTGATATTATATATTCAGAAAGATTTCCCAGGAAAGGATTTGATGCAATGAACATCCAATTGAAAAAGGGCGTGCTGGAGCTTTGCGTACTCAGCATGCTGACAAAAAAGGACTGTTATGGCTACGAACTGGTAAATGAGATATCGAAAAATATAATGATTGCCGAAGGTACCATCTATCCCCTGCTTAAGCGGCTGAAGGACGAAGGCTATCTCACCACCTATCTCGCGGAGTCCCAGGAAGGCCCGCCGAGAAAGTATTACAAGCTGACACCCCTTGGAGAAAAAACAAAGGATGCGCTGGCCAGGGAATGGTCTACCTTTGTAAAGGGCGTAAAAAATATCATCGGAGAGGAGGAGATGACCGCATGACTAGAAATGAATTCCTGAGTATACTTGAAAGTTCCCTCGGAAATATAAACCAGTCGGATAGGATTGATATCCTTTACGACTATAAAGAGCATTTTAATGCGGGAATGTCGGAAGGCAAATCCGAGGGGGATATATGCATGGCCCTTGGCGACCCGAAAGTCATTGCCAAACAGTACCGGGTCGGCTGTATTGTAAAGCAGGCGGATGAGAACAGGACTGCCGGCAATATTCTAAGAGCAATATTTGCAGCATTGAGTCTTGGATTCTTCAATCTCATCATTACTCTTCCTGTCTTTGCCAGCCTTATCGCCGTCATGATAAGCCTGTATGCAGCTGCCGTTTCCATAACTGTTGCAGGTGTGGGAGCCTTTCTCGCAATATTTTTGCAGCCTGTGCTGCCTGAGTATATAATGATCCCGGATATTAACATGGGTGTGGTCATCTTCGGTTCTATCGGCCTGACCGCTCTGGGACTGCTGTTTTGCATAGGCTGTGTATATGTTTCAAAATTTTTCTACCAAATTACCATCAAATATATAAAAGCGAATATAAAAATCATTAGCAGGTAGCAAGGAGTGAGAAAAAATGTTTAACGGATCAAAAATAAAAAAATTAACAGCCATACTGGCCATCGTCATGGTAGCCTCCTTCGCGCTGGCAGCTGTCATTTTTGTCGGAGAATATGGGAAAAACGGCTTTACCGCTCTGGAGGACAGTATCCGTCCGGAAAATGCAGTCGATGTAAATGAAGAGAAAACAGAAGCACTTACTGGAATAAAGAATATAAAAGTAAGTACCCCAAGTGACGATATCTCCATTATCCCTTCCGATACAAATGAAGTGAAGGCACATCTCCATGGCTACTACAAATCAAGCAGTAAAGATTACAAGCCGGAATTTACAGTTGCATCCGCAGGGGATGAATTGACAATCAAGGTCACATATAAGCTGAATATCATCGCCTCCACAATGAGCAATTTGGAGCTGGACATCTATCTCCCCCGTTCCTACTCGGAAAATCTGCAAATCAACACCGCATCGGCTGAAGTCAATACCGGTGAATTGAACCTCAACAGCTTTGTTTGCACAACAGCTTCAGGGAATCTTAAAGCCGGCCCGGTGAACTCGAAAAGAGCAGAGCTGAATACGGCGTCGGGCAATACGAAAATAAGCGGAAAATATGAAAGCTTCACTTTCAACTCCGCCTCAGGTGATTTTTCAACGGAGGGTATTACCGCCGTAGAGGCCGGTTTAGGAACGGCTTCGGGAAGGATCGAAGGGAATATTTCGGCAGATGTTCTGCAGTTGCATTCCGCTTCAGGTGATTTGCTATTGGATCAGGTCAATGCAAAAAAATCCACCGTGAAAACAGCTTCCGGCCGGATAAGGCTCAAAGGAATGCCCGGCAATATCGAGGCTACGTCAACCTCAGGAGATATACGCCTGGAATACGGGGAGTTTAACCATAATATCAAAATAGGGACCGCCTCCGGAAGGACTGAAATAAAACTGCCACAAAATCCTGAATTCGCACTTTCGTTCAAGACTGCTTCAGGCACCGGCAAATGCGATTTCCCTGTAACAATAACAGGCACCCAGAAGCGAAACAATATTGAGGGTATAGTGACAAGCGACCGTAACAGTATAACGGTCACCTCAACCTCCGGCGACCTGGCAATTACCAGATAATTCATGCAAATATGGGTTATAATAGATTTATAATATTGTTTTTTGTAGAAGATTATTATATAACTTTAGTTATAGGCAACAGAATAAATCAAGGGAGTAAAGTGAACATGAAAATACTATTAATCGCTCCTGTAAAGGATATTTCCAGAAAAACCAGTGAAATTATCAGATTCCCCATGATCTCCTTACTTTACATTGCAGCAATGACACCACGCGAACACGAAGTGTCCATTGTCGAAGAGGAGACGGAAACACTTGATTTCAATACCGACTGTGACTTTGTGGGTATTACCTGCATGACAGCGACAGCCCCAAGGGCTTATACCATAGCCGCAGAATTCAGAAAAAGAGGCAAAAAGGTCGTGCTGGGAGGCATACACCCCACCGTACTTCCCCACGAAGCGAAAATTCACTGTGACTCTGTCATTACAGGTGAAGCTGAGCCTGTCTGGGAAAAAGTTCTGATCGATTTTGAAAACGGCTGTCTGCAGGATTACTACCATGGGGAAGTAGCAGGAAATCTCAATGAATACCCCCTGCCAAGACGGGATTTGATCAAGCCCGGCACGGTACTTGGAATGGAGCCCATTGTCACATCCCGGGGATGTCCCTACTCCTGCGAATTTTGCAGTGTCTGGAAATTCTTTGGCAGAAGGATACGGCATGTCAGTGTCGAAAACGTAATAAAGGATATACAAAATTCGAAATCCTCGCGTTTCATGTTCCTCGACGACAATATCGTTGGAGATCCGATATACGCCAGATCGCTATTCCTCGCGCTGAAGGATATGAAAATCGACTGGGTGGGACAGGCCTCCATTTCCTTTTCTAAAAATGAAGAATTGCTGAAGCTTGCTCATGACAGCGGGTGCAGGGGGTTATTCTTCGGTGTGGAAAGCGTATCGGAAGAAAAAATCAAGCGCATGGGCAAGAGTATGCGCAGCCAGGAAGCCACAATCGAGGCAATAAAGCGCATCATGTCCTATGGAATTTTCTTTCATGCATCTCTGGTCTTCGGATTTGACGACGATGATTCCTCGGTTTTTGATGAAACATTGGAATTTCTGCATAAAACGAAAATCCCTTCGGCCACCTTCAATATTCTGACCCCTTACCCCGGCACCGACATATACCACCAGTTGAAGACACAGAACAGGCTCATTACCGAGGACTGGAAATTTTACGACCATTGTACGGTGACATACCATCCGAAAAAAATGACAATTGACGAGCTGTATGAAGGCTATCAGTATGTAAAAAGGAACTACTACAGTCTGGGCCGTATAATCAACCGGTTCCCGGCAAGCATAAAAAACCCTCTGATCTTCACTATAGCAAACCTTGGGCTGAAAAAGGGTTTGAAAGAAGAAAAGAAGACCATCCGGGAAAATCTTTACAAGCTGCATTCCATGATCGAAGAGCAAGTCCGGATGAACACCGGCTATTTGCCCTCTAAATCGTAAAAGCACAAACTTGCAGGATTAGCGCATATAGGTATAATAGATGGTTTCTGTAGTTTGTCGGATTATACGAAATCTAGGCTTGCATGCAGTCTGCATGTCAAGGGGACAGGTACATTGACATGAGGATGTAAATCAACTGTAGAGGCGCGCATTGCGCGTCCGGGGACGTCAAGGGGACGGGGTTGTTGACACCCCTTGACACCCTGTCATTGCGAGCGGAACGTAAGTGGAGCGAAGCAATCTCAATGATGCTATCCTGGCTGGAAGCTGAGATTGCTGCGGTCGCTACGCTCCCTCGCAATGACAACCGGGGAGCTATCCGCCTTAGTCCGCCACTCTTTTCATTTTATGAAATACTTTCACAGCTCAATGCACAAACTTACCATGCTGCTTGCATCTACGTCAAAGCCTGCCGTATCACCCTGTAAAACTATGGTTCCCGCGCCATCAAGCCTGGTTTCGTTGATATCTACAAACCACGCGCCGGATATTTCCCGGGGAAGTTTCAGAACCGCATGGGTATCTGTTCCCGCCGTTTCATATACCCTGACGATAAGTCTGCAGGTTTCACCAGCCTCCTGCTCTTCGGCCATTTTTACGGCAGAAACAGCTACAGTGCCGCTTTCAAGCTTCATAAAACTGCCGTCCGCACTCAGCTTTCCGTCTTGCTTCCTTCCTGAGACAAAGCTTACCGGATGATTATAGTTATAGGCTTTTTCAATCAAAGCAGCGTTATCGCCACAATCATCAGCAATTTTCACAGCAAAGCCAAACCGGTGCATCCCATTTTCCGGATAGGGATCAGGATCGTAGGAACTGCGTATAAGGGTAAGGGCTATGGAATCATCTACGCACCGGAAGCCGTATTTGGTTCCGGATACAAGCATCAAGGCGCTTCCCGCCGAGCTGTCCGGCATTCCCAGAGCCCAGCTTCCCGCCGGCACATCCATGTCCAGCGGCTCCCTTGTAATTGTTCCAAAAGGTATGTCATATTTATAAGCACTGCATTTATACGCCAGAGGCAAGTAAAAATTCAGTTGCGGTATCAATTTACCTTTTGCGGCTCTTTCCTGCCAGTCGCAGTCCACATTGAAATCCAGGCCGGAGCCATTTTGATCAAGGGAAACAACAACCGCAAGACTTGAGTCCCTGAACTTTACATTATACGCTATCCACTGGCGCAGCGAATTGGAATCCATATGGACACCCGTTATTTTAACATCTTTATCAATATTCGATATGTTCATGTATCTGCCCACCACCCAGGCAGTCATGCCTTTGGAATCATCCTCGTCGATAAGCCTGAAAACTCCCGCAGGCCGTCTCGGATCCACCATCTCCTTTCCGGTTGCCTTGTCAACCAGCGATGCGATGGACCCATTGGCAGTATTAAAGGTTACCTTCAGCTTGCTGTTTTCCAGAATATATTTGTCCGGTTTTTCCACCCTGGGCTCATCATGGGGAATCACCGGAGCAAAAGTATCTTTTTCATGCAGCAGGCATGTAGTATAGCCGCAAGCGGGAATCTCCGCCTGGACAGCCAGCTTCATGTACTTGTGGCCCCAGTAGTCGCCCGCCGGATGATATTGCTGCATATGCCCGGACATCACCTGATACCTTATTGGTCTTCCGTCCTTATCCAGCAATTCCATCCTGTTTATATCCCCCGGCCAGTCCCATACAATTATCTCTACGATTTCACTGCGTTTATGCGCCGACGGATTGAAAAGATGGTATATCCTTGATTTTCCCGCTCCTCGTTCTGTTTGCGGCACGCCGTAATCATAAATGCCGAAACCCACGCCTGCCCCTTCGGAGGTGGTACGGGACAGGTTTTCATCCTCAACAGGCAATGCTGAAGTATTCACTTGTGCGGCAATATTCCTTAAGGCCTTGTTGATCCCCGTATTGGCGGCAGCCAGCACCTGCTGGAATTGTCCCATGGCATACTCCCTGGTTTCGATAACTCCCGAACCCGGCAGGATATCGTGAAAATGATTGAAAAGCACCTTTTTCCAGGCTTCCTCAAAGCTTTCCTTCGGATATTTCCCCCCTGCGAACCCGGAGGAAAACGTGTTGAAAAGCTCCGCTTCATTCAGTTTTGCTTCGCTTACCCTGTTTGCAAGCTTAATCCTGGTCTGGGTGGTATAGCAACCGCTGAATATGAAGTTGAGCTCGTGGTCCACCATGGGAAGCTTATCTGCGATGCCTTCCAGGATGCTGAAATATTCCGCAAAGGTTCCGAATTTTATTGCGGGAAATACCGGCCAGGCCGACATTTCCATTAATTTTTCAATGTCCCTTCGCGTGGGTCCTCCGCCATGATCCCCCACGCCATAAACCTTCAGGACGGCGTCCACTCCGTGCTTTGAACAAAATTCCGGTACATGCAGGGCTATATCCGCATCAATGGTTGCATTGTACCAGAGCGGCTCCCTGTACACAATTACCGAACTGCCGGAGGGTGACTGCCATTTGTAGATGTTGTGCCCGTCATAGCCTCTGCAGTGGTAATAATACTTGACTCCGCCCTTTGTCATTATCTCGGGCACATTGATATTGTGGCCGAAGGTATCCGGCTCAAAATCCAGCGTTAAGGAGTCCGGAGCAATGTCCAGTATCCTGGATAAGTATTTCTTTGTATAAAGTATATGCCGTGCCAGGCTTTCCCCATTGGGCATGTTTTTATCCGTTTCCACCCAGGTGGAAGCTGTAACCTCCCAGCGTCCCTCCTTTACCCTGGCTTTTATTTCCTCCAGCATCTCAGGGTCGTATTCCTCCACGATCCTGTAAACCGAAGCCTGGGATTGGGAAAAGATGAAATCCGGATATTCCTTCATGATATTCAGCATGGTCCTGAAGGTGTCAAGGGTTATGGCCGCCGTTTCGGCAAATCCCCACATCCAGTTCATGTCAATGTGCGCATGGGCGGCGCAAATCATCTTCAGTCCTTTAGCTTCGGAGGACATCGGGCCTATCATGTCTTCAGCCTTTAACGCGGAAGCTCTTGAAAGCACTCCCTCTGCTTCATAACGCTCATGGAGGTAACTGATAGTCTTTTCAAGCATATCGTCATACTTGCCTTCTTTTGTCCCGGAAAGCTTAATTGCATACCCGAGCTGTGACAGAATCCTCTCAGCCCAAATGCCTGAAGCTGTTTTTTTCAGATGTTCGAATTGAATCCTTTGCAAATTGTTCATCCCTGCTCATCCCTTTCTTAAAATGTATTGTTTGATGTCTATTCTCTTGCTTTATAGGTCCCCGCTTTGGGCAGCCGCCTCTACAGTCGATCAGCCTCCTCCTGCCTTCAATCTGCAGCCATGCTTCAAGGAAGCCTTTCGCCGCAGGAGCTCCTGACCACCAGTTGCGTCGGGATAATGGATCTGTTTACGGATTTATCCTTCCCTTCAATCTTATCTATTGCCATGTCCGCTGCGGTCTGCCCGATAAGAAAGCCGTTCTGTGCTACGGAAGTAAGCGGGGGATTTAGCAATTCGCATTCTGCAATATTGTCAAAACCCACAATTCCCACATCCCTCCCGACAACCATACCTTCGTTGGTGAGGATTCTCATGCATTGCAGCGCAATGGCATCATTTACGGCAAGTATACCCAGCGGCATGTGCCGTTTAATCTCCATAAGCTCATCCTTCAATTTTTCCACAAAGAATCTGTGCACCGGATACGGATATCGCAGCAGTTCCTCTTTCATATCGATGTGCGTGACAGATTTCAATCCGAATTCCTCTACTGCGTTTAAATATCCTTCCATCCTTTCATTTACTGAAGAAATACTTGCCCTATAGGATACAAATGCCACATTCCTGTAGCCCTGCATGGCAAGATGCCTCACCGCCACATAGGCTCCGCCGGTATTATCGGATCCGATGTAATCATATCCTGAAAGCTCGGGATTCCTATCCAGCAGGCCGAGATATATTCCTCTGGCGTTCAGCTCCGCAACAATTTCCGGCAATTTTGTATCGTCGCTGGAAAATATGTCGATACCGGCAACCCCTGCTTCCATAAGGCGTCGGATACACCTTATTTCTTCCTCAGCGTCCGATTCGCTGCAGCAGGCAATCGTTAAATACCCCTTTTTTCTTGCCTGTTTTTCAAAACCCTTAAAAATATGGCCGCCAAACCCTTCTGAAAAGCCGCCCGCTACAAATCCAAGGAGCTTTCTTCCAGCAGAACTCGCCGACTCAGGCAATTCGTCACTCACAAAAGTCCCCCTGCCCCTGGTCCTTGTCAGGTATCCTTCCCTGACAAGCTCATCCATGGCCTGTCTTACAGGAAACCTGCTTATACCGTATGTACTGCACAGTTCCTGTTCAGTTGCCACAGGATTGCCTCGTTTAAGCTCTCCTGTTCTTATTTTTTCTATAATGACTTTTTTCAACTGCATATAGAGGGGCATTGTGGAGTTTCTATCCAGCAATATCGGTTCACTTCCTTTTTTTCAAAGCAAAAAGCCGGGATTATCGATGAAATGTTCGGGTATCTGTTGAATGCACCTTCGATAATGCTCTCTCATAACGAATCACCTCCGGACTAAATGTTATGAATTTGTCATGTTATAATAACTTATCAATTACTTTATGCTATGATAATATGATTTTTAAAAAAACTTGTCAATACTTATTTCATATTTTTGTTTGCTGGATTATATATGATAGATGGTTGCGATATGTCAAGGGGACATGTCAAGGGGACAGGTACATTGACATGAGGATGTAAATCAACTGTAGGGGGCGCGCATTGTGCGTCCGCATGAATACGATCTACGACAGAGAACCGTTGTATTCGGAAGTACACATTTGTTGGATAATGTGCAGTAACATTGTGTCATGTCAAGGGGACAGGTACACTGACATGAGGATGTAAATCGGCTGTAGGAGCACGCATGGCGCGTCCGACAGAGTCAGGGGACAGGTACACTGACATAAGGACGTAAATCGACTGTAGGGGCGCGCATTGCGTATCCGGGGGTGTCAAGGGCGGGGTTGTTGACACCCCTTGACACCCTGTCATTGCGAGCGGAACGTAAGTGGAGCGAAGCAATCTCAATGATGCTATCCTTGCTGGAAGTTGAGATTGCCGCGTCGCAAGGCTCCTCGCAATGACAGCCAGGGAGCTATCCACCTTAGCTCGAAAATACACGGGGACGGTTCTACTGTATGCTTTGGCATACAGTAGAACCGTCCCCGTGTATTTTTGCCCCTGTAGTTACTGAGCGGACGGCCAATGGCCGCCCCTACGGCAGTGTCATTGCGATCGCAATGCAATGGAGCGCGGCAATCCAATGAGTGATACTGGTTAGAAGCAGAGATTGCCGCGTCGCAAAGCTCCTCGCAATGACAACCGGGGCGCTTTCCACC
>JAFABI010000080.1 GCA_023426125.1 Bacillota bacterium | reverse complement strand
TTTAAAATCATTGATTGAATTGAAACTTTATTGTAGAATCAAATCATCGATAAGGTGTCCTGATGTTTCCGGTTTACTGTCCGGATGCCTTCGGAATAGCCGTCCGGATAATCCGGAATACGCAATTACATCTGCAAGAGTGCTATGGACGACGAACGCAAGAGTTACGGTAGTAAATATAGTTGGCTTGAGATTCATAAAGCAAAGTTGAATTGAAAATTTTTAGTTATTTACAAATCACATACCGCATATTATAATAGTATTGTGACCGAATCGGTCACGAAAATGATTTAGACTAGCTAAAGGAAATAAAGGTATTATGGCATTTGAAAAACTGGAAAAGGAAAAGCAGAATAAAATTATCAATGCTGCCTGTGAAGTATTTGCAAAACACGGCTATAGAAAGGCATCCATGAAGGATATTGCCGAAGTGGCCGGAATATCGAAAAGTGTGCTTTTCAAGTACTTCTCTACAAAAGAGAATCTCTATATGAAGCTCTTTAGACTGGCATCGGACAGCATCAGTGAAGCGGACGATATTGCACTGGGAGAGGTAGAAAAAGGTATGGATATGTTTTCAGTGATGCGGCGAAGCGCGAAGTCCAGACTCTCCCTGTTTAAGGAATACCCGTGGATTTACAGGTTCTCCTATACTGCAGCTTTCGATCCGGATCGTTTTGTCAGGGAGCTTGTTAGCAAAGAGCTTGAGCATTATAGAAAATCCCACACCAAAGACGGAATCAAGAATTATGAAGGATTGAGAGAGGATATTTCCCCTGCGGCAGCAAAGCAGGTTATCTTCTGGGTTTCCCAGGGATATCTCGAAGAAAAGCTGTTTAAAGATGAAATCGATCCGGATCAACTTGAAAAGGGCTTTGCGGAATGGATAGACATCCTGGAGATACTTCTGAAAGATAGTAATGAAGATTGTGATCAATCTAACAGAAAGACAGGTGAAAAGAATGAAAGACGTTCTTGAAAAAAAAGGCATCACTGGGGGAGTTGAAAGTGTGCCTGGTTTGAAGCATCATAATCTCATGGCTTGTGGCGGGCCGTTGTCCGTCTATGAAGCAGGCGATACAGGAAAGCCAAAAGTTGTGATGCTGCACGGTGCAATGTATGATGAAGCAAGGTTCATTTGGGATCAAATGTTTCCGTTTTTGAGCAAGGATTATCACTTATTCGCCCTGGATACGCCACGGCATGGAATGTCAAGGCCATGGAAAGGAAATATGGATCGTTCCAGGCTGATGGATATTCTGCACAGTGCATTTAATCAATTGGGGCTTGATCACATCAGTCTTGTAGGGCTTTCCATGGGAGGTGGCCTCAGTATCGAATATGCATCATTGCATCCTTATAACGTTAGCTCCATGGTTCTGTTTGAGCCCGGAGGACTGGGAGACAAGGTTGATTTAGAGTTCATAACATGGTTATACATCAAAACACCCGGTATGCTCAAGCTACTCAGCCGGAAATATGTGAAGAAGGACAACACCGCTTTAAGAAAAATGCTGGAGTCTATTTATGTGGGTGGTTCCAAACCGACTGACCCGGATCGGCTGATTTCAATTCTTAAGGATGAAATGAAAGGCAAGTATGACCATGGAGAAAATGACATGGATGACTGGCAGTTGAATTGCATCGGACCTTTTCGACTTAAATGGAACCTTCTTGACAAAATTCCACTGATAAAATGTCCGACACTGTGGCTAAGGGGGGGAGACAGTGTTCTGGTGAAACAGCATGAGATGGAGAGGGCCGTAAAGCTAGCCGCTGACAGCGGAACAGAAACTGAATTGAAGATTATTCCGAATGCCGGGCATATCCTGCCTCTCGAACGGCCTGAACAGGTAAATGCTGCTATAAAGATTTTTTTAGATAAGACCACCGGGAAAGGAAATGAATAATGAGATTATTTCAAGCATTTATAGCATCTTTTTGGCCGTTCAAGGCATGTGGAATCGACAATACTGATAAAAAAGGCTTAATGCCGCATGGCGAATGAGTTTGCGACGTTGTGTCTTACTGCCCCAAAAATGAAAAAACCACTGATAAAAATGAATTTCAAGGAAAAGTTGGAGAAAATAGGGTGATCTCATTCGATAAAGGATGAAATCTCCTTATTATTTCCTGAGCATTTCCTGGCTTAAAAATGAGAGGAATCGGGGAGTAAGATAAAGAACTAATATTTTCGTATGGAAACCCTGTATCAGCAAATAGAATATACACTCCAGAGAGGGGTAAACGCCTCTGTAGAGTACGCCATGAAAGATGAGTACCGCAGGGACGGCTATGGCAGAATGGATACCGCTCTTGCAGAAGACAACCTATATTCCTATTTCCACGAAAGCATGAAATTGGACGAGGGATTGAATAAATATTTCGGGGAGCAGTGGGTATATCAGCTCGAAATAGATAGCATCGATGCCACGGAAAATCCATCCCGACTGATGTTGAACGGGGGATTAAAAACCCGCAGTATTTTCAGCTTTTTGGCCGGCGAGGTGCGGCTTCCCTTTCATATCGCCAGTATAAATAATCGAACCGAGGAAGGAGGTTCTGAATGAATCGAAGATTTATTTTTATAATTCTCTTCATAATTTTATCAATATTCGATACCGGTGCTTCCTGGTTATGCTATTACAGAGCATTATAAGATGGTCCGGTCAGTGTTGATGTACCAATTTACAAACCTACTTTTGTTTGGGCAAGTAGATGTGGAAAGTACTGCCTTTGCCCTTACTGCTTTCCACATTTATATGCCCGGAGTGCTGCTTAACAATCCATTCTGCAATAGACAGGCCAAGGCCGACACTACCATCTTTTCTTGAACGCGATTTATCAACTCTGTAAAATCTTTGGAATATTTTACCTAAATGCTCTTCGGAGATGCCCTCTCCGCTGTCTGTAACACAAATTTCCACAGAGTCACCAATATCTTTCAGTGTCATTCCGACAGTTCCACCGGCAGGTGTATATTTAATGCCATTATCAACAAGAATTACAGCTAACTGTTTAATTTTTGCTTCATCCCCATAAAAATCGATTGGATCTCCATTAAAAGCTTGTAAATGTACGCCTTTTTGCAAAGCGACAGCTTCAAACGGTATATAGGCTTCAAGAAGGGCTGTGTGAAGAGGAAAAGTTTGAAGCTCAAGAGTATCCTGATCAGAGTCCGCTCTGGCAAGAAGCAACAGGTCGGATACAAGCTTTGTCATACGCTTGTTTTCCGTTTGAATGTTTTCAAGCCATTTTATCTGGCTGGCAATTGT
>JAFABI010000004.1 GCA_023426125.1 Bacillota bacterium | reverse complement strand
AGGAAGCCGAATATCGCCCCTTCCCTTACCGTAAGGTTCAAATCATTTACTGCGGTAAACTCGCCGTATTTTTTCGTCAAATGCCTTGTGGCCAGCATTTCATCACCTCTTTCTCACGATTTTCTTTATTATTTCATTGCTTAATTAAAAGTCTCTTAGACCAAGATTAGAATTAGATTAGAAAACGCAGCTTCCCCTGCCGGAACCGTTCAACGCTTCTTACGCCCCTGTGCCAGCCATACCTGCCGGATGGAGACAATGAGAGAAATTACGCAAAACAGAAGCAGAATTTTTGAGGTTACAAAATTATTGGTGAAGTTCATCATGGGGTTATACCAGTCAAGTACCGCAAAGGCCAGGAATGAGAGCGATAATACGATACATAGGTGTGACAGAATCACAAAAAATTTCATGTTTATTCTCCGTTTCTGTTAGTTGCCGGTTCGCAGATGTAGATGCAGTCCGTAATGGTTTTTGTGGGTTTATAAGGGTGATTGACGATGGTACCGCCCAAGGTCATAAATGTGGTGTGGCCGCCGTCAAGATTGTAAGCCGCGGTACATCCAAGGTTTTCAAATACAGTCGCAAGCTCAGGCAGTTTCATTCCTCTGGAATATCCTGTCTTCCTTCCGTCCACCACAACAAAACAGTAATGCCCCGGTTCATAATACCCTATCGCGCTACGCGGATGGCTTTTTCTGATGTAGTCCCAAGTGTTGAACTGCTTGAGAGCCCGCCCATTGCCATCCAGTAGCTTCGGGCCGAACACCCATGTCTGTAGTGCCCCGTTGGCTATGGTCTGTTGTTCGTTGAAGTCATTTGGACTGCTGGTAACCATCGTTCCATCCTTGTAAAGTACGCAAATATCTGCAGTGGTGGGATTTGTGCGATAGACAGTGCCATTGCGCATCAAAAGCCCATTAAGATGCTTCAGGTTAAAGCGGTATGAGTCACCGTTCATCGCCAGGATTGCTCCGACCTCGCTGCTCATATCTGACAAAGACTGGGTCTGGCCTTCGTAAGTGTCGTGAGCAAAATGGGTCTGAAAGCAGCTTATATCCGCCATATAGATATCAGCGACATAGTAGGTCACGGTATTGTCCCCGCTGCCTATCCTGTGTTTTGTAATATCCACAGACAGGTTCGGACTTGAATAGGACATGTCGGTCGAGACAATCTTGGTGGAAAAGTGCTCGGGAAATTTTGTTTTCCAGTCTGCTGCTGCCGTTTCTTCCGAGGGGGAGGGGCTGGACGTTTCACTGGTCGTTTTGCTAAGTGTTTTGCTGAGTATTTGGCTGGCTGGTATGTCTATTGTTGCAGTAGCATTGCTGGGATAGAACAATGGTAATTCATAAACAATATAATACACGGCGAAAACAAGAAACGCTGCTATCAGTATATCAAGAAGCAGCAGCAGCGCTATCGGAATCGTTTTGCGTGTCCCAACTGTATCATGCATGCGTTAAACCCTTCCTCCCTTTTGAAGCGGGATCTTTCGGCTTGAAAATAACCTGCGACTGTACGACGAAGCTAATAATAAACAGTACAAGCTCTGTCAGCAGCTTGGCAAAATGGGGAGTCTGCCTCATTACCCCGGTAAAAAAAGAAAGGACCACGCTGTTCGCGAAAAGTATTCCAAAGGCAAGCAGCGCATACCGCGGCAGCGTTTGGGCCACA
Source organism: Bacillota bacterium (assembly GCA_023426125.1). Classification (GTDB taxonomy): domain Bacteria; phylum Bacillota; class Clostridia; order Acetivibrionales; family DTU013; genus MnB-11. The sequence continues at coordinate 7,457 of JAFABI010000004.1, read as the reverse complement.
CTTTTCTTTCCGTGAAATACCGCATGCTTATTGAGTGTGTAGTTGGCCGTTGCGCTGATGATACGCGCCGCAACATTGCTGATGATCAGATGGTACGGAATAGCTGCGGTCAGTAAAACCAGGGAAAGAAACGCAACATAGTCAATTGCAAAGCTTACCAGTGAAGAAGACGCGAATTTTACAATCGTTTTGTAAATTCTGACTGAATCCTTGATTGTATCAAAGTGTGATGTTGAGTTCTGCTGATCCATATAAACCGTTTGGATCGGCACCTCAAGGATTGTTATTCCCTGCTTGCCACACTGCAATAGCATGTTCATTTCATATTCATAACGCTCGCCGGGGACTTCCAGCATGAAATTCAAAAGACTGCGGTCAAAAGCACGTAACCCCGTTTGCGTATCGCTGACTCTTGTCTTGCTTACAGCGGAGAAAACTGCACGAGTAATTCTGTTCCCAAATCGGGATCGGGCGGGAACGGTTTTGTCAAACTGCCGTACTCCCAAAACTAAGAGGCCCGGATTGGCTGCTGCCGTCTCAATGGCCACCTCCATATCCCTTGGCAAGTGCTGACCATCGGCATCCATGGTGACAATCAGTCCTGCGTTTGGAGCACAATCGGACAAATATTGAAAAGCGGTTTTAAGCGCCGCTCCTTTTCCTTGATTGGCGCTGTGGTGTATGATTGTCGCCCTGCTTTCCAGTGTGCTCCATACAGAGGCAAATTCCGGACCGCTTCCATCGTCCACAATTAGCGCTTCGTAACCGACTCCGGTTACATCATACACGAGTTGCACCAGTTCAATTGACGGACTATAAGCAGGAATCACCACATAGCGGTCAGGCTCCTGTAGTGTATCTAAACTATATTCTTCCATTATGCAAACCTCCTTTACATCGTTACCTTTAGCATAGGGGGGCAAAATGAGACGGTAATGAAGACAAAATGAGATTTTCTCATAAAACAAGAAGGCTTTCAGTAAAAGCCTTCTTGCAATGAAAAACTACTAGAAACGGTAAGATACATCGCGGGATTGATTCGCTCAATCGTCGTTTTCGGAATCCGATTTCTGAAGGAGCGCGCCGCTGTTTGCATCCACATGAACCTCCTGCTTTTTGCCATTCGCGTTTGTGCCCTTGAGCTCATAAGCGATTACGCCGTTGTCGTTACCCAGCTCATCCACCGTGAACGTATAACCGCTATTGGCTTTTTCTGCAATTTGGATTGCCTCTTGCTCAGTCACCGTAGCTTTTGCAGCAAGGGCGGCTTTTTCAGCGGTTTCCCTTGCATTATCCTGGGCCTTGTTCTCGTTCTCGGCAGCTTCCTGCTTGTCCACACTTTCGACGGCATCTGTAGTGGCGTCTTTTGTGAGGGTAGCAGCGCCTGACGCTGCATTGGTGTTTGTGTCAGCGGCTGCTATGACACTTGGCTGCGTAGTGTTGCTGTTCGCGCTTGTCGCATTCGCCGCAAATGCCGTGGTAGCGAACACCGAAGCCACTAGCACAGCAAGCGCGATAGCGCCGGTGAGCCAACCGATTGGTTTCTTTTTTTGCATGGATCTATCCTCCAAAGTTTTATTTAGATGTCGCTGAAGGCGTTCATCTATATACGCATTATTGCACTAACATATGAGAATGTAATGAAAAGAAAATGAGTTTTTCTCATCTGTTCTTAATATTAAGGTTATATAATTAGCGAAAAGTGTGAAAGGAGAGAGCTGCACGATGAGAATTTTAGTGATAGAGGACGATGCAGCGCTGCACCGTATTATCTCTAAACGTTTGAAAGAAGCGGGCCATTCGGTGGATGACTGCTTTGATGGTGAAGAGGGCCTGGATTATGCGGAGTCCTTAGAATATGATTGTGTTATTTTGGATTTGATGCTTCCCAAAAAGGACGGAATGTCTGTTTTACGGGAACTTCGGAGTCGCGGCAACTCGTCCCCGGTTCTGATTTTAACTGCCAAAGACTCTGTTACAGACCGAGTGGCGGGTCTGGATACCGGAGCGGATGATTATCTGATAAAACCATTTTCATTTGAGGAATTGTCGGCACGTATTCGCGCCCTGCTGCGGCGCAGCGGCGATACGAAGGAAATGGTCCTGAAGCTGGCCGACTTGACATTGAACACGGCTACCCATACTGTGATGAGGTCCGGGCAGTCCATCCTGCTGACGTCAAAAGAATATGCGCTTCTGGAATATTTGCTGCGAAATCAAGGTCACATTCAGACCCGATCCCAAATATCCGACCATGTATGGAACTATGAATTTGCTTACGACTCCAATGTGGTGGACGTCTATATTCGTTATCTACGGAACAAGATCGACAAGGGCTTTTCACCGAAGTTGATCCACACCATACGTGGCTTCGGGTATGTCATGAGGGAAGAAAATGAATAAGATAAAGATTCGCACGAAAATTATGCTCTGGTATTCCCTATTCTCTATCGTAATTCTGGCAATCCTACTTCCTGTGGTTTACAGTACGGTATCAAATTCTTTGTATAAAAGCCTGGGATCGGAATTGCGGGTGGCTATCTCGCAGATGATTTCCTCATTGGAAGTGGACGACGGGAAATTGACGATAAAGGCAGAACTGGAAATAGAGGGCGGCGTTTCAGTCTGTATGACCGATCCGGGGAAAAACATCCTATTCACCACTCGAAACGGAGGTTGGATGCCCGAGGCGCGGATTGCCGACGAGCAGGCAACGGTCTCGCATGACGGTGCCCAGTGGTTAATAATTAAACAGGATTATGACACGGATGGAGCGGAGCTTACTTTATTTGCAGGAAGTTCCACTTCTACGGTGGCGGAATCCCTCGGCAATCTGCGTCTGTTGCTGTTGGCTCTCGTTCCGCTCTATCTCTGCATTTCTGCTCTGGGAGCCTATTTCATTGCAGGCCATACGTTAAAACCGATTGCAGCGATTACCGAAACTGCTTGCTCCATTGGAGGCGGTGATCTGTCCCGGCGTATCGACGGTATAGCGTCAAAGGATGAGGTCGGAGAATTGTCATTGGCCTTCAATGCCATGTTGGATAAAGTGGAGGATTCTTTTCGACGGGAGCGCCAATTTTCATCCGCTGCCTCCCACGAGCTGCGTACACCGGTCGCTGTCATCTCCGCGTGCGCGGAAGATGCCTTGAACGGCGAGCAGAACCAGGAAAACCTTGAAAACCTGACTACGATTCAAAGAGAGAGCACCCGCATGAACCACATCATCTCGCAGCTATTAATGCTCACCCGCGGTTACGAAGGGCGCTATCCTATTAACAGGGAATTGATTTCCCTGGATGATATGGTGGATTCCGTCATGGAGGAGCTTTGCGATTTGGCGGCGGACTCCAACATAGTGCTGAAAAATGACATTGCACCCGACATACAGATCTATGCCGACCAAAGTCTCATGACACAGCTTTTTGTCAATGTCATTGGAAATGGCATTAAATACGGCAAGGACGGCAGTACGGTGAGTGTCACCACAGTAACCAGCGGCAGCAGCACCGAGATTATCATTTCCGATGATGGCATCGGGATAAGCACGGAAGATCTCCCGCATATCTTCGAGCGTTTTTATCGTGCCGACAAAGCAAGAGATCGTACGGGTTCCGGGCTGGGTCTGTCTATCGTAAATTGGATCGTGGATATCCATAACGGCGACATCTCTGCCTCCAGCATAGAGGGAGAAGGTACTACGTTTCGCATTTCACTCCCGGACAAACCGCAAAATCAATAATGCTCACGAGTTTTTCATTTTCTATCTAGCATCTGGCTTGAAAATAAAATTAGAAAGCCGACAAGCATCGATCTCCGAGCTTGTCGGCCGCTTGGCATAACATACGGATTTCAACGCCACACCTATGCAAATATTATTGAGTATTCACTCTCCGCAGGTTTTTACCGTATGTATCATTTTAAAATATAGGAAAACAGCGATTGCTTCTACCACACAGGTAAAAGCTATAATGATTCCTGTTTGATTCAGATCGTACAGCCAACCCATCAGCGCTGAGCCAATCAGAAGGGCCAGACCGTAGCCGGTGTTGAAGACGCCGAAACTGGTGCCACGTTTATAAAAGGGTGTGATATCCGCAACAGCCGAGCGCATAATGGTTTCATGAGTACCCATGATGACACCGAAGATCACCATACCGATCACAATCAGCGGCGTTGAGCTGCCCATCGTTAAGAACGGCAACAGCAGCGTTATAAACGGAATTGCCATTAAAACAGCGAGACCCCCCGTTTTAATGCCCGTTTTTATCTTCATGTGATCGTACATTTTGCCGACAAGCAGAGCAGCCAGGGCGTCCACAGCCATAGCCCCCGAATACAGCAGCGTGATATTTCCATCCGATATCAGATTATTTGCCTTCAGGTGATAGCCAATGATACTGAAATTGACAAATCCCAGGGTACAGAAAAAGGTGAAGGCCGTATAAATCCAGAAGATCGGTTGGAGCCGCTCCGAACGGAATTCCCTCGTTTTGAGGTTGTCAATCAAGTTATCCCGTTTAATCTTGTGGTAGGCGTAAATCACAAAAAGCATCAAAAGAATAAATGGCACAAAAAGCCATTTGTAACCTAACTGGTATTCCGGGATTCCATTTTTACTTACAATGAAAAAAACCAATGAAAAAATCAGAGGCCCGGTAAGGGCACCGATCTGATCCAGGGCTTCCTGAAGGCCAAAAGCAAATCCGGTTCCGACATGATTCTCAGCAACTCCGGACAGAATTGTATCCTTTGCGGGATTGCGCAAGGATTTTCCGATTCGCTCCATAAGAATGAGGACAATGAGAATATTCCAATTCATCGTGAATCCCATAATCGGCACCACCAATAGCATGCCGTAGCCTACAAAAATAAATATCCAGTGTTTTCCGCTTTTGTCCGACAGGACGCCGGCCAACAACCTCAAAAAATATCCAAGAAACTCTCCAATGCCGAACACCAAGCCAACTTGCGCCGCACTAATATTGAGCAAATTAAAATACTGGCTGTTGGCTCCCCGGGCACCCTCATAAACCATATCCCCCAGCATACTGATAACGCCGAATAAAATGATGACCGTAATCGCAGGCGTGAACCTCTTTGCGACTTTACTTTCCATCTTCGTCACGACCTTTCTCATTTCACCTACCAATCAGTACGTATTTCTGATTGGCCTCCAGTTTGGAGTCCTCACGCAGCTCTTTCTGCCGTTTATAGTTAATAGGAACGTAACATTCTCCGGGATGACAATGGGTCTATTAAAACAGCAATAGCATTGTCCCGGATACAACCAGCAACAATCCGGTAAAAGCTTTTCTTGAAAGCTTTTCTTTGAGAAATATATAAGAAAAAGCAATGGCAACGACAATACTCAATTTATCAATGGGTACAACCAGGCTGGCCTTTCCCTCCTGCAACGCACGATAATAACAAAGCCAAGAGAGGCCAGTTGCAAGGCCAGAGAGCATGATAAATATCCAGCTTTTCCTGTCAATGTCCTTTATGAGAATATACTTTTTTTGAAACAAAACGATTCCCCAAGCCATAACCAATACTACAATCGTACGGATTGCTGTCCCTAAATTTGATTCGATTCCCTGAATTCCGATTTTGCCAAGTATAGAGGTCAACGCGGCAAAGACAGCAGACAGAACGGCATAGAAAAGCCATGACCTGCTCTTGACGTTTGAGGTTTCCGATTCCCGTCTTTGTATCATAAGGTAGGTCCCGGCAGCAAGCAGTACGATTCCAAATCCCATCCACATGGTAGGTATTTCCCCTAAAAACAAAAAAGCAAGAAGGATGGTCAATATTGTACTGCTCTTGTCAATGGGAGTCACCTTATTTACATTTCCGAGCTGCAAAGCTTTAAAATAGCATAGCCAGGATGCACCGGTTGCACCGCCTGAAAGAATTAGGAATATAAGGCTGCGGGTAGAAATCGTGCCGATGGTATGCTGTGAACCTACAATGAAAACCATCAGCCATGAAAACAAAAGTACAACGATTGTGCGGATAGCTGTGGCCAGGTTGGAATCGGTATTTTTAATCCCAATTTTCGCTAAAATAGATGTCATTCCCGCAAACAACGCTGAGCCAAAAGCATATAGAAGCCACATATATTTCCCCCCAATAAATATAAATTTTTCGTAAGCAGTTAATTAAGGCAATTTTGTTTTTTGATTGGTTTCCAGTTTAGACTCTTCGTGCAGATCCCAAAAAATCTTAAATTCTAGTTTTTCAACTTCTCTTTGCTGTTTATAGCTGATACGAAGTGTGGCCTCCTGCGGGATGCCGATATCCCTGTCCAGCTCTCGCAATAAGGTTTTGATATTATTGTTATTCTTCTCCAGTGTAGACAAGGCTTCATTGATTTTGCCAAATAAGGCGGTTAATGTGCCGGGTACATCTTCGGAAATCATATACCGATCATTCTGATTGATATAGTCGATAGAGTCCCCGGAAGCAAGCCAGCGAAGCAGGGCCTCCTTGCTGAATCGCCACTCCCGGCCAATTTTGCGGGCAGGAATGTGTTCTTCTCGAAGTAGTTTTATTAGTGTTTTTTCGCTGACTTTTAAAAATTCCATTGCTTCTTCAAGATTTAAAATATCATCCATAATGAAAAAACCTCCTTATAATATCTAATAATAATCATAAGGCAAAAAAACAAAAAAATCAATTGTAGCAGTATTTAATATCCATTTAGCAGTAAATAATATGAATATATCACGACATTTCACTTTATCTATAGCTTCTTCCTTAAAGTTGTAAGTGGATTATTTTAGGTTGTTAATTGAGTGTGTTTTATATCAGGCTGGTGATTTTACCTGACTTGACGTTAAATATCTTATTAAAAATATAATTATTTTTTAATTGTAACCGAATCCTTTAAAGCATTTTTGCTGTCATATGCATTGATTACCATTTCCGTATCAGAGGCTGTAACCGCAAGATACATCTGTGTTTTTGGCTGCAGGTCCACTTCCTGCCATGAACGTGATTTTAGGGGATAGAACTTCACACCGCCGCTGTTGCCCACCATATATAGCGTACCCTTTCCAGGCTTGACCACAGCTCCCTTTTTCAAAGGATAGGAGCGTACATAGTTATGGTCATGGCCCTGCAAAACCAGGTCGATGCCAAGCTCATCAAATACAGGAACCCAAGCCTTTCTGATGTCTGTAGTGTCATAGGTTGCACCATAAGGCCCCCTGTGCAGGGCGACAATCTTCCATGGCTTGTCCGATTTTGCCATATCTTTTCGAAGCCAATCCCCCTGGCTTTTGAAATTTTTACTGCCGCATTCCGTATTCATGACAGCGATATGTGCATTACCATAGTCAAAGGAGTAAACCGTACCGGCAGGGGCACCCGTATTCTGTTCTGCCGGCAGATTAAACCTGTCGGTAAAGTTCTTTGCATTCGAATTGGTTCGGTTTTTATTAAGGACATCGTGA
>JAFABI010000096.1 GCA_023426125.1 Bacillota bacterium | reverse complement strand
CCAGGCTCAGGTTTTTGTTATAGTTTCCGTCGATAAAATCTACAGCGGCTTTCAGCTTGGAATACAAATCATAAGGGATGCCGTATAAATCCGTATGCTGCTCTGCCGCCATATGGGAAACAAGCTTCAATGGCTTTCGATGACAGACGAAGAATACTACGGTCTGCCGGATTGATGTTGCGAGATATTTTCAAATATCCTTGCTCACAGAGACTATTCCAGCGGATATGCATCTAAATTCATAATCGAGAAAAACTGCATGTATACTGAAAACCCCAATCGAGCCCATGGAATGGGCATACTAAATATTGAGCATTTTGAGCCATTTGCAAAGAATCCAGCCATATCAAAGGTGTTTCGTGAAATATTTCTGGCGGACGAACTCGGCTCCGGTATGCGCAACACATATAGATTTACGAAAATGTATTCGGTCGGTACTCCAGAATTTCGAGAAGGCGATTTTTTCACGACCATTATTCCACTATCAACTGTTGCGACCGCAAAAGTCGGCCCGGGTCGTGACCAAGTCAGTGACCAAGTTGTGAATGCTAAAATACTGGCATATTGTTCCACGCCGAAAAGTAAAAAAGAGATTTGTGAGAATCTTCAATTAAAAAATCTCACCTATTTTACACGCAAATATTTGGCGCCGCTTCTCGAAAGCGGACAATTGGTTTATACAATACCCGATAAACCAAATAGCAGTAAACAGAAGTACCGCAAAGCGTGAGCGGCTGGGATAGGAATTTGCTTTTTGAAGTACAATTAATAAATATGGCATTATTCTTAAAAATTGAGAGATTTTTTGCAGTACAATAAAAGATTAGCTTATTATAACTTATCGCCAAGTTTTTCACCTCGAAAATGTTTTACCCGAAATGATTCTCATTTTGCTCTTCATTTTGTCTTCAATTTTGTTCCATCTGATCATATCATATATACTGCTTAAAAACATCTCTTTTAGTACAAATAAATTAATTATCACTTTTTTATGTTATTTTTGATGGCTATCTCCGCAAGCTTGTGGTATGGTGCATTGCTGAAGGAGGTGCTTTAAAATGAAGAAGCAAATTATCATCGGAATAGGTGTTATCGCCTGACATAGAGCCGCATAAATGAATTTTACAATAGCGTTGATTATTTTTCTATTTTGGCGTATAATAAACATGGGAAAGTGAGAAATTCCCACAAGGAGGGTTTATCATGGTTGTTGAATTACGCCAAAAATCACAGGTGACAATTCCTGCTGACATTTTAAAGACATTGAATTTAAAGGCAGGCGACAAGCTGGAATTTACGGTACAGGACGGTAAAATAATTATACAGCCTGTTATCACTGTTCCCAAAGACCAAGCATGGTTCTGGACGGAAAAATGGCAAGTTGAGGAAAGAATTGTTGAGGAACAGATAAAAAAAGGACAGGTAAAAGGGTTTGACAATATAGATGCTTTGATTGAGGATCTGGACGCATGATGTTTACACGCTCTGACAGGTTTAAACAGAATTATGGCGGGCTGAACGAGGAAATAAAGAAAAGGGTTAAAACCAAGTTGAAATTGCTGGCCGAAAATCCAAAGCACCCTTCTTTGCGCACAAAACGGGTACAGGGAACAGAAAACATATTTGAAGCCAGCGTCAACATGAGTATCCGTATGACGTGGCAGTATATTGAAAGCGGTATCCTCTTACGGAACATCGGGGAACATGATGAAACGCTAAAAAATCCGTAAATGCAGCCTTGCTTTAAAAAAAGCAAGGCTTTTTCTTGTATACGAAGAAGAGAGGGGATTATACATGGATATTGGTGTTATTGGAGGAGCGGGCGGCCCAACAACTATTTGTGTAACCTCGGAGAAATATACTTTAGGCTGGAAGATGTTTATTTCCCTACCCTTCCGGATAGTTATCATATTCATCCTGGCTCTCATATTAATTGTCAAAATTAATAACGGCAGTGCTACATTCTCATCTACGGCAGGCAGGCTGGAGTCCCTGGATGTATATAAAAAGCTTTTGGATTCCAATGCGTATATGAAAAATCCATTGGGTGTCAGCTTTGATGAGTGTAAGGCCATGTTCCTGCAAGGGAAATCAGCTATGTTCCCGGCTACTTGGGTTCTTGAAGATGCAAGGAAGGCAAATATGAACATAGCATACTGCAACTTCCCTACCACAAATGATGCAAATAATCTGGTTTTGTTTTTGCATATTCTTTGTCCATCTCTTCCCACGCCTGATTACACCGAGGAGGAGAAAGCCTATGCAAAAACTTTTAAGGAGGGCATACCTCTGGAATCATTAAGCGGATACCGCAAAGCATTGCAGGCTATTGACCAGAGAAGGGATGCTGCCGATCTGGCAGAGAAAGCGATATTGGAGGATGCTGCTCCGTTTCAGCACCAGACCGGCGGAAGTTATTCCACCGATGTGGGTGATGTCAGTTGGATTGTCCCAACAGGGCAGTTCTACAGTTGCTGCTGGGTTGCCGGTACTCCAGGGGATTCGTGGCTGACTGTCGCCCAAGGAAAGTTTTCGATAGCCCATAAAGGCCTTCTTGCTGCTGCAAAAGTTCTTGGGGTCACTGCTCCTTTTTACGTAAAAAGGTCAATAATTCTGTAAAATGTACAAAATATTATTGGTAAAATGCGTGGTACAATGATGGAGGAACGAATACTACAGCGAAAAGTACATGAATAGATCGGCATTTATGCGCCTAGAAGAAATATCGCGAACGCTTCAACGCGTTATTTCTTCTAGGATAATTTGAAACTTTTCGCTGTAGTGCTGAAGGTTGCGGTTCTGAAAATATAAAGGAGGAGTGACAGGCATGAAAAAATCAGCAAGAGTATTGTGCATTTTGCTCGTTTTCACGATGTGGGCCGGTCTTGCAGGTTGCGGCAGCAGTCAAGGTGCTGCATCAACATCAGGAGGCTCCGGCGCAACGACGGCAGGGTCGGATGCAACAATCAAATGGATGCACCATTTCGGGGAGGAGTCTGCCAGGGACTGGATCGCTCAGATTACCGCCAAGCTTACGGAGAAGACCGGTATTAAGGTGGATGTACAGGCTGTTGGCTACGATGATTACCAAACGCTTCTCAAGGCAAAAATCTCCAGCGGCGACGCGCCGGATTTCTTTGATTTGACGCCTTCCGATCTGCCCATGTTCACCAAGAACAACTACATCGCCGATTTGAGTAATTGCAACTTCTGGAACAACCTGATTGGCGGTACCAAAGAAAATACGGCGACGGATGGCATCAACTACTTCCTACCCTTTGAAGCGGGCGCGTCGGCGGCCTTTTACAACATCGATGTGTTCGAGAAGGTGGGGGTCACGAAGATGCCGCAAACCTACGATGAATTCATCGCCTTGCTGGAAAAAATCAAAGCAGCCGGAATCATCCCCATCGCTTTCGGCTCCCAGGAATGGTGGACATTCATCAACGACTACAAGGCTGCGGAGCTGCAGCACAATCTGCGGAATGACAACGACTGGTTCGATAACCTGGAGTCCCGCGATAAGAAGTTTGTGGATGACACCATTTTTATGGAAAACCTTGTGAAATTCCGCGCCCGTCACGATTACGGCAACAATGACCAGTTCGGCACCAACTGGAACAAGGCAACGGAAATGGTTGCAACCGGTGCGGCCGCGATGACCATCAACGGCAACTGGGCGGTTGGCGCCATCAAAGAGAAAAAACCTGACGCGCGGATCGGGTCTTTCGCGGTGCCGGTCACGGATAACCCTGCTGAGACTGTGATCACGTCATGGCTGAGCGGTGGATTTGTGGTGTACGGGAATTCTCCCATTAAGGATGAGGTGTTCCAGTTCCTGGATGTCCTCACCAGCAAGGAAAGCGGCGAAATCTGGCTGGCAGCCGGGCGCCTGTCTTCCGTGAAGGATCTGCCGCAGCCCGATGACCCCGCGCTTGCGGATATCAACCGATATATGAACGAAGGGAAGGCTTTTGATGTGTCATCCATGAAGGTGGACTTCAGCCAGGAATTCTTGAACGCCGAAGTGGATGTGTTCACGCAGTTCTTGATGGATCAGGTCACCGACCCGATGGAAGCGGCAAAGCTGCTGGACAAGAGGTTCGATGAAATCGCTGCGAAGCAGCAGGCTGATTGACAAGATGGTGAAGGGGCGGCAGAAAGGGTCTGCCGCCCCTCTTAAGGAGAGATGAAAATGAAGGTTCACGTGCATCGTAAAACGGCGATGGGATATCTGACACTGTTTCTCCCGGGCTTCCTCCTTTTTGTGTTCGCCGTGGCGGTGCCGTTTGTGATAGGACTGCAAGTGGCGGTAACCAATTGGGACGGTATTGCGCAAACTATGAACTATGTGGGCTTGAGAAATTTTCAGCTGATTTTGAAGTCATCGGAGTTCCGCGTGGTTCTGGGAAACAGCCTCTATTTTGCCTTACTGATTACAGCTGCGAACAATGCTTTGTCCCTCACGCTGGCGTTGGGATTGAACCGTTCCTTCCGGGCAAGAGGGACGGTGCGGTCGGCGTTTTTCTTCCCGACATGTCTCAGCACGGTTTTGGCCGCTTTTATTTGGAACTTCCTGTTCCGGGACGTTTTCAGCCAGCTCTGGGGCGTCAAGAGCCTGCTGGGGAATATGCAGACTGTCATCCCCGGCATTGTCATCATTGTCTTGTGGAATGGTCTGGGCATCAATATGGTGATTTATCTAGCCAGTCTTGCCAGTATTCCAAAGGAATTATACGAGGCGGCAATTGTTGACGGGGCCGGTCCGTGGCAGAAATTCCGCCGGGTGACGGTTCCCATGCTGATGCCCTCCTTTACGGTGTGCATTACCATGACGCTGATCTCCGGACTGAAGGAATTTGCCACCACCATGGCGGCGACGGGGGGAGGCCCCGGCAGCTCCAGTGAAATGATTTCGATCTACATCTACAAAAATCTCTATTCCTACTATCAGGCCGGATACGGCCAGGCGGTCGCTCTGGTGTTTATGGCGCTGCTGGCGGTTTCCGGAGGCGTATTGACAAAAATCCTGCGCAGCCGGGAGGTGGAATTATGAATCAGTCCAAACGCAGTAATTTCATCGTCGGGATGATTATGGTCCTTTGCGCCGTTGTGTTTATCACGCCCTTTTATATCTGTGTCGTCATGGCGCTGAAAACTCCTCAGGAAACGGCGGTTTCCGTGATCGCGCTGCCGCAGGGCCTGATGCTAGATAATTTCCGGGAAGCGATCCAGCGTACGAATTTTACCCGTTCTTTTGCAAACAGCGTTTTTACCACCGCGCTTTCGTCCGCCAGCATCGTTCTGATGAGCGCCATGTGCGGCTATGTGCTTTGCCGGAATATGCGCAAGCGGTTTTACCGCGTCATGAATCAGATTCTTTTTTTCGGGATCATGATCCCGTTTCAGGTCATTATGATTCCGGTGTACCGCATGTTCAAAAACTTGTCGCTGCTCAATACCTATCAGGGGATCATCCTCCTGCTGATAGGTTCCAGCATTCCATACGCCGCTTTTCTCATCACGGGGTTTGTGAAAAATGTGCCGGTACAGCTGGAAGAAGCCGCAGGGATCGATGGCTGCGGCGTGTGGAGTACCTTCTGGCGGATCGTTTTTCCGCTGATGAAGCCCATTACCTCTACGGTAGGGATTCTGCATGTCCTCTGGACATGGAACGAGTTCAACATGTCCTTTATTGTGCTTCAACGGGAGGAAATCCGCACGCTTCCCATCCAGCAGTACCACTTTTTCGGACAGTTCAGCGTGAATTTGAATTTGGGCTTTGCGTCCGCCTGTCTTTCGATGATACCGGTGATCCTATTTTTTGCCTTTACTCAGCGGATGCTGATAAGCGGTGTGACCGCGGGCGCGATCAAAGGGTGATGGACCCAGGAGGGGTTTTATGAAAAAAGGATGCTTTACAAGCAACGGGAAACCCGTTTTCCCCGTAGGGGCGCAGGTTCATAATTCCAGCGGCTATTCCGCGAAAGATCTTGACCGTGCGTTCCTGGCGCTGAAGAAGATGGCGGGAAACACCATCGAGATCCCGGTGTACTGGGAAACGGTGGAGCCCCGGGAGGGGGAATTCGATTTTTCCTGCGTGCAAGAAATTTGGAGGCGTGTGAGGGAAGAAGGGCTGTATTTGGTCTTTCTGTGGTTCGCCACATGGAAGAACGGCACGGCGAAGTACGCGCCGGAATGGGTGAAAACGGATCCGGCAAGGTTTCCTTTGGTGGAAACGGCCGATGGGCGTTGGGTCTCCGTGCTGTCCTCACACTATGAGGAGACCTGCAAGGCGGATGCCCGGGCGTTTGCCGCGTTATGCGCATTTTTGAAGGGGCTGGATCCGAACCAGGAGACCCTGATAGCGGTGCAGGTGGAAAATGAGCCCGGGATCATGAATGGGCCGGCGAGAGATTATTCTCCCGGGGCGGAGAAGGAATTCGCCGCCTGCCTGCCTGACCCTCTGGTGCGGAGCATGGAAAGCAATCCGGCAAGCCCGGTCACCCGGCTTTGGACGGAATGCGGCAGGCAGACCGCCTCCTGGAAATCGGCATTCGGGCCGCGGACGGAGGAATTCTTCACCGCCTACAGTATTGCAGGCTACATCAACCGGATTGCGCAGGCCGGAAAAGAAAAGCTGGACATCCTGATGTATTCCAACGCATGGGTGGAAGTCCACAGGCTGCGCTTGCCTGGAATCGATTATCCTTCCGGGGGGCCGGTGGCCAGAGTGCTGGACATCTGGAAGTGGACCGCGCCAAGCCTGGATTTGTTGGCTCCCGATATCTACCAGCAAACCCGTTACGATTATCTTGGCTGCTGCGAGGACTATTGCCGGGAAGACAATCCGCTGTTCGTGCCGGAATCCGGCCCGCAGGAGTGGAACTCCCGCTTTTTGTTTGAGGCGGTAGGGCGCTATCATTCCATCGGACATTGCATCTTTGGCGTAGAAAGCATGATCGAAAAGGACGGCACGACGGCCCCGGGATGCGGGCCCACCATGGGCAGCATGAAAGTTCTTTCCGCCTTGGCGGGGGGGCTGCTTGCGTGGCGGGACAAGGATATCCGGGTGGTAAACCAGGAGGAGTACGCGTTATACCAGTATATGGAATTCCAGGACTGGGTGGCGATGGTACGTTTTACCAGAAGCCTTGCGGCTCTGGGCTTTGACAACAAGGACTGGAATTGGCACGATTATGCCCATAAGGATTACGCCTCCCTGCAGGAGAAAGAAAACCGGCGCGGAAGGGGGCTGATCGTGCAGACAGGCTCCAACGAGTTTTACGTGGCCGGCGATGGGTTCCGGGTCTGGTTCGTGCCCGCCGCACAGGTGCAGGGGGGGCCGTTTGCCCTGGCGTCCAGCGATTTCAACCTTGTGCGGGGATTAGGGTATCTTTCCGTAGAGGAGGGCCGGTTTACGATGGATGGTGACTTCGTTGTCCGGAAAAAGAGGAACGGAGATGAGGTGGATTTCGGCATATGGGTTGAGCCGGATGTCGGTGTTGTGAGGGCTCGATTGTATGCGCCGTGAGCATATGATATAATAAACACAGGGCGTTTCTTATTGTACCAGCGGACGATTCGGGTGATTTTATGATAAATTTTAGCTTGCTGGCCGTGAAAAAGCGGGTTTTGGGGCTTTCAATCAAAAAGAAATTCATGTTTTCATTTTTGCTGATCATCGTGTTTACATGCTTGGTGATTGGAGGGGTCTCCATCTTCGTATCGTCCAGGCACCTCAGGAATGAAACCCTGCATATATCCAGCCAGCTGGCATACCAGGTTTTGCTGAATGTGGATTATCGCTCGGCCGGGTTTGAAAAAATCGCCTATCACATGGTTTCCGATTACAAGTTTCAACAGGTTGCCAGAAGCAACCTGGCCCCTCGAAGCCAGACGGAGGAATATCTGGATGCTTCTGCGCTGGGAACCATCATTAGTGGCACGACCCTTTCCAATCCGGACATTCTGCGGATGTATGTCCAGATGGGCAACGGAACCTGTTTTTCCTGGCAAAAGGGGAATCCAAAGCTGAATACCGGTTCTCTTGAGAAGCGGGAAAAGGACAGGTTGGATCAGCTTGTGGAGCTTGTCCGCCAAAATTTTTCGGGGGTCGTATGGAAGCGCGGGGAGGACGGCAGCATTCAGTTCGTCAGAAAAATCGTGGATACCGAGAACCTTTCGAGTCTGGGATATGTCGTGTGCGAAATCGAAGCCGGGCATTTCCGGCTGTCGCTCCCAAGCAAGGGGTCGTTGATAGATCCCGCCAATATCGTCGTTCTGAACAGGGATGATGACACCCTCGTATCGGCGGAAAACCCGCTGATTGAACCCCTGGTAGATTATGTCCTGCTGCAGAGGGGCAGCGGGAATGACCTGAACGGCCTTGCCTTCCGTTATGAGAACGACGACTATATGATGGTTCAGGCAAATGCCCAGTATTCCAAATGGAAGGTGTTTTGCTTTGTCCCGCTGAAGGATATCTGGCGGGAGGTGAACCTCATCACGTACAGTATTTTGCTGGCGGGGATGATGTGTCTCCTTTCGGCAAGTCTGCTCGCCTGGTTTTTATCAGGCGGCATCACCCGCAACATCCACCTCTTACAGGAGAATATGCGGAAGGTGGAAACGGGTGATTTCCATGTGCGCATTCGCCCGGTCAGCTATGACGAGCTGGGAAAGCTGGCGCTTCAATTCAACTATATGGTCGGGAAGATCCGCGACCTGATTCAGGAAGTGGCCGATGAGAGACTCATGAGGCAGGCGAAGGAGTATGAGGTTCTGCAAACGCAGATCAACCCTCATTTTTTATACAACACTCTGGGCTCTATCAAATGCCTCGCTCAACTCAACGGTCAGCAGGAAATTGTAAAGATGACCACATACCTGGTGGAGATTTTGAAAGCCGCGCTGAATAAAAACGGTGAAAAATGGAAATTCCGTGAAGAGCTGTCTTTTGTCGACCATTATATCGATTTGCAGAAAATCCGTTATGAGGATCACTTCCGGGTGGAATACGACATCGCGGAAGAAACGGAGGAGTTGTACGTCGTGGGCTTTATCTTGCAGCCGCTGGTTGAAAATGCCATCTACCACGCTTTTGAGCTGGAGAAGCCCGGAGGTGTCATTCGAATCGGTTCGCGGGTTGAAAGCGGCCAATTAAAAATCTGGGTACAGGATAACGGCGCAGGGATGGATCAGGAAACGATTGCAAGGGTGATGACGACGCAGCAGAACAAGCCGTACAAAGGATTGAACAGTATCGGTGTGAAGAACGTGGATGAACGGATTAAATATTGCTTTGGCGAGCAGTACGGACTGTCTTTTGCCAGCAGCATCAGGCAGGGCACAACGGTGGAAATCAGCCTGCCGGTGATTCGGGAGGACGCCTCATGACCCGAGTGATGATTGTGGAGGACGATGTGCTGTTCCGCAGAACCATCCGCTCCATGCTGAATTGGGAGAGCCTGGGGTTTTCCGTATGCGGAGAGTGCGTCCATGGGAAAGATGCGCTCAGCCACATGGCGGAGTATGTTCCGGATATCGTCCTGACGGATATCAGCATGCCTCAGATGAACGGCATCGAACTGATCCGTGCCCTGAAGCTGGATTATCCCATGGTGCGCATCATTGTCCTGAGTTCCTATGATGATTTCGATTTTGTGAAGGAAGCCATGAAGCTGGGCGCTGACGACTATATCCTCAAGCATGACCTGAGTCATTCCATGGATCAGTTCCTGCGTGTCCTGGAAGAAACAAAAGCGAAAATCACGGATTCTGCGTCAGAGGGTCTGCTGGGCAGAACAAGCGAAAAACAGCTTATACTGGATGCCTTCATGAACCGGATCCTGAATGGCCGCGTCAGGGACAAAAAAGAAATCGAGCAGCAATTGCGCAGACTGATGGTGTACTTCCCCTTTGACAGGTACATGCTGGCGGTCATTGCCGCAAGGGAAGCCCTGGCTGTGATGAATGTGGAATCCGGGGAACGGGCTGAATGGCAGACCGGCGATCCTGATGTCAAACGGTTCCGTCAGGCGGTGCTTGACCTGATGGACAGCCCCGCGTCGTCCCGGCGTCTGGCTTTTCTGGCGGATGATCAGATGGGCGTGTGCATTTTCAATGTGAAGAACATTTTCAGCCAAAGCCGGATGCATGAAACGATGCGCTCGGCGCTTATGGGGTTGTTTAACAGCGGTTTGAACCTGTGCATCGGGGTCAGCGGGCTTTTCGAGGACGTTCTGCAATTGCCGGAAAGCTATCGGCAGGCCTGTTTGGCGGCTGAGCATGGTGTTCTCTATGCAAAACAGGCACTCACTTTTCATGGGGATTTAACTGACCGGGGGTTACCGGAGGGGCTCCTGTCCCACCTGAATGAGATGCGCGTGATTCTGGGAAAGGAGGACGGCAAGGCTGCCGAAGCATGGGTGCAAAAGCTTACGGGAGCCGTTTACACGGCGAGGATAACGCCTTCCTGGCTGAAGGAGGTTTGCGGGCATGTAAACCGGGAGTTTGAGAGCTGGGCCAAAAAGCAGGGCCTGGAGATGGAGGATATCACCCACAGCGGGCGGATACCCTGCGAATTACTGGCCGTGAGCGGATCCAGCGAGGTTTTTGCTTCTTACCTTACCGGATGCTTTGAAAGGGCTTTTTCCATTGACAAGCTCACACCCCAAACTGCCAATCCGCGCATCAGGCAGGCCGTTGAATATATTGACAGCCATTACCGGGAACAGATAGGATTACGTGAGGTGTCGCAGGCGCTGGAAATCAGTGAAAACTATCTGAGCAATTTGTTCAAGCAGGAAACCGGCTGGCATTTTGTGGAGTATTTGAACGAGGTGAGGCTTCATCGCGCCAAACGGCTTGTGGCGAATGGAAACCTGAAAGTGTATGAGATTGCCCGGCAATGCGGATTTCATAGCGTCGCATATTTTTGCAGGCTGTTCAAGGAGAAAACCGGAATGTCACTGACCAAGCATCGAAAGAAGGAGGCAGAGGGGCAGCCGCCCCGAGAGGAAGTATGGGACAAAACAAAGCAAAGCTGACGCTGGTAAAGGATTTTTGCTTCGGCGAGACGGATGACAGACTTTATGGCTCGTTTATCGAGCATCTGGCCGTGCCGTGTCCAGAGGCATCTACGAGCCGGGGCACCCCATGGCGGATGAGGAAGGCTTCCGCACCCAAAGCCTTTTGGAACGTACTGCGTTTCAGGGTTGGCTAGTTGCAGGCCGCTGGATTGACAGGGAATGATGAAGATGAGCGTTGACAAGGTGGGAGATGCTATGAAGGTGTCAAAAAAAAGTTTGTTTGTTGTCCCGCATTAAGCGCGCATTATTTCCCTATTGAGATTAAGTCTACCTATTGTCATCAAATAATGATATACTGGAGAAAATAGGCATTGAGGTGATACCGAGCGATGAAGAAAATACCTTACGGTATATCAAACTTCAGGATGTTAAGAAAAGAAAACTACCTGTACGTGGACAAGACAAAATATATCCAGCTGCTTGAGGAATATCCGCCGTACCAGTTTTTCATAAGGCCCAGGAGGTTTGGTAAGAGCCTGTTTGTCTCCATGCTTGACGCATATTATGATATGAATTCCGACAAGGAATTCGAAGAGCTTTTTGGAAACCTGTACATAGGCAGGAATCCTACACAAAAAAGAAATCAGTATCTTATATTGAAGATCAGCTTCGCCGGGATTGAAACAGGCTCCGGCGAAGAAAAGCTCAAGGAAAGCTTCAGCTATAAAGTGAAATCGGCGGCACAGGAGTTCCTTGACAGGTATGCGGCGATCATCGGCGAGGACAAAGTGCCCCCGGATTTGCATAGTGCGGAATCGGTAATGGAATTCATAAGAAGGGTGGCAAAAAAATCCGGCAAGCAGGTATTTGTCTTAATCGATGAATATGACAATTTTGCCAATGAACTCATCACAGGCGGCAAAAAAGCGGCATACGAAAATCTGATGCATGGGGAAGGCCTGGTAAAGGCATTCTTTAAGACCGTCAAGGACGCGACGATGGACAATTTTGCAAGGCTTTTTATGACAGGCGTAAGCCCGATCATGCTGGATGACCTGACAAGCGGCCTCAATATAACGGACAACCTCACTTTAAGGAATAAGCTGAATTCCATGCTGGGATTTACGGAAGGCGAGGTTGTGGAAATATTAAAAAATTGTAACTTATATAGTCCCGGGATCCTGGGCGATATGAAAAAATATTACAACGGATACAGGTTCTCACCTGATATTGATGTCGAGCATGTATACAACTCCGACATGACACTGTATTTTATCAAAGATGTGGCTGAAAATGGCAGATACCCTGTCAACATGATTGACAATAACGTAAAAACCGACTACAGCAGGGTAAACCAGTTGGCGCTGAACTTTAGAGACAGGGACACCCTTGAAAGGATAATCGCTGATGGGGAAATAGATACAAGGCTTGTTGAGCGGTTTAACCTATCCACGATGTACAGCAGCAAGGAGAATTTTGTGTCCCTTTTGTTTTACCTTGGTATGCTTACGATCAAGGAACCCTTTGAGGACGTATTAAAACTATGCATCCCCAATTATGTCATAAAAACATTATATTGGGAACAGAATTTCCAAGCTATCCAGAACGAACTGGCTTTTGACAGCCATGACCTTAAAAAACATATAAGAACAATGCGTTTGGATGGCAGCATCAGCGATTTTATCAATCTGTTCAAAGACATATTGACGGGCTTATCCAACAGGGATTTGATCGGCATGAATGAAAAGAACATAAAGATGATACTTATGACGCTTTTCGGTGTTGACGGGACCTATATGGTGTCCAGTGAAGATGAGGTCACAGAAGGGTATATTGACATTCTTCTGACCAGCAAAAAGCAGTTTGTAGAGCATACAAACTTTGAGTGGATGATTGAGCTGAAATATTTAAAGGAATCGGAAAAGGAAAGGTTTGAAGAATGCAAAAAGGAAGGCCTTGAACAGATAATAAGATATGCGCGGAGCAGAAGTGTCAAGGACAGTATCGATAAAAAGGGCTTAAAGGAAGTGCTTATCCTCGTGACAGGAAAGAATCATGTTCATTATGAGGTTGTGGCTGCCGATATGCTTTAATGGGTTTGATGCTTGTCCTTCCGGTATTCATACACCGTTTTGCCGGTGATCTTTTTAAAGAGCTTGCTGAAATATTTGGTGTCGGAATAGCCCACCTTTTCGCTGATGTCGCTGATGTTGCAAACCGTGGAATCCAGCAGCCTTTTTGCATTGTCGATGCGCACAAAGGGTCTTGCAGTCCACAAAGCTCATCCCGGTTTCCTTTTTAAAAAGCTCGCTTAATATGCGGGGCTCAAGTGCACCTGCCTGGCGACATGCTCCAGGCTTATATCGCCGGCATAATTGGCTTCGATGATTTTTTTGCGTTGTCGATGAGGTTGATATTGTTTACAGGGTTCTTATCGTGGAAAAAATCGAAAACATGCAGCAGAAGCTCTTTGGTATATTCAGCTAGAGATAGGGGAGCACCATTCTTTTTCTCACAAATTGCACTGATCCTCCTGTGGAGCCATTCTGTCTTACTCTCAATAACACTGTCAATTAAAGCCTTGGTCTGCGGCCTTTTCAGTGTTCCATATTTCAACGTGTTTCCATCAATCCCTGCGATTTTCTCAATATAGCCACATGTAATGTGTTTTTCAGGATTTCCACCTTTCATGATTTGTTCATAGGCAGACTGAACTTTTTTTAGTGTTTCCTGATCCTGCTGACGCTGAACAGCACAATCTCTTTCATACATCACGTGTTCATGCAGCCATGCAAAATCATTCCTGGAAAAATAAACATATGCGCCCGATACGTGTTGACGCAATAATGCCAGTGTCACTTCATCGTATTCTTCGCAGAGCTTCAGCACCTGTTGTAAAAGCTAGACGCCCTCCTGTCTGTTGACACGCATTACGGTGAAAGTCTTTTGTGCCGGTATTCCAGAGGCGTTTTACGGAAATATCCTTTAAATACCTTGGAAAAATAAAATTGGTTGCAGTAGCCGGTGCTTTCAGCGATTTCCCGTATGGACATGTTCGTCCTTGCCAGAAGCCGGCAGGCCTCATTAAGCCTCTTGGTGGAAAGATACGCGCAGGGAGTCATTTTAAAGCATTTTTTAAAAAGGCGCAGAAAGTAGGAAGGGTTGAGAAATACTTTCTGCGCCATTTCTTCCAGGCTCAGGTTTTTGTTATAGTTTCCGTCGATAAAATCT
>JAFABI010000094.1 GCA_023426125.1 Bacillota bacterium | reverse complement strand
AGATTTTATCGACGGAAACTATAACAAAAACCTGAGCCTGGAAGAAATGGCGCAGAAAGTATTTCTCAACCCTTCCTACTTTCTGCGCCTTTTTAAAAAATGCTTTAAAATGACTCCCTGCGCGTATTTTTCCACCAAGAGGCTTAATGAGGCCTGCCGGCTTCTGGCAAGGACGAACATGTCCATACGGGAAATCGCTGAAAGCACCGGCTACTGCAACCAGTTTTATTTTTCCAAAGTGTTTAAAGGATATTTCCGTAAAACGCCTCTGGAATACCGGCACAAAAGACTTTCACCGTAACGGTTATCTTGAAACCCTGCCGGAGCCGTCCCCGCCCATCAGGGCTTTCACTTCGCTCAAAGCTGCATGGTTGAAATCCCCTTCGATGGAATGCTTGAGGCATGAAGCCGCCGTGGCGAATTCAATTGCATCCCTTGAGCTGTAACCGCTCATCAGTGCATAGATCAAGCCTCCGCCAAAGGAGTCCCCTCCGCCTACCCGGTCAACGATATGGATAGGATAGCTCTTTGAAAAGTAGTACTCCGATCCGTCATA
Organism: Bacillota bacterium; assembly: GCA_023426125.1. GTDB lineage: Bacteria > Bacillota > Clostridia > Acetivibrionales > DTU013 > MnB-11. The sequence continues at coordinate 114,373 of JAFABI010000094.1, read as the reverse complement.
AAGCATTGCCGCCCAATTGTTGTCGGAAGCCGAAATACTCCCTCGGAGGGTTATCGCCACCTTTTTGAAGGAAAATCTTTTCTTCAATTCCTCGGCCACCTTTTTATAGCCCTCATGGCTCAGCTTTCCGCCGGAAATATCGGAATCCGCCGCTTTTATGCCGAATACCTTCTCTGCGTCCTCTTCATTGGCTATGCAAACATCTACATACTGCATCAGGCCTTCCATCACCTTGCCGGCTTTTTCAGACGTCCAGAGGTTTTTTCTGAAGTTGAGGTCGCAGCTTACGGTCAGGCCCATTTCCTTTGCAACCCTGCATGCTTCCCCGGTTACCTCCGTTACATTGTCTCCCAGCGCGGGAGTAATGCCGGTAAAATGGAACCACTCCGCCCCTTTGAATATTTCCTTCCAGTTAAAATCCCCTGTTTTGGCTTCGGATATGGAGGAATGCTTCCGGTCATATACCACCTTTGAAGCCCTTTGAGACGCTCCTTTTTCCAGATAGTATATACCCAGCCTGTCCCCTCCCCTTACGATGTACCCGGTATTTACGCCGTATCTCCTTAATTCGTTGACAGCCGACTGCCCGATGGGGTTGTCGGGAACCTTTGTGACATAAGCCGCATCCAGCCCGTAGTTGGCCAGCGACACGCTGACATTGGCCTCGCCTCCGCCGTATACGACGTCGAAGGAGTTTGCCTGGGTAAACCTCAAATATCCCGGCGGAGACAATCTCAACATGATCTCTCCGAAGCATACTACTTTAGACATATTTAATCCCCCTTGCCTCTTTTACTTTTTCAACAAACTGCCTGCCGATCTCCGTTATGGATTGGAAATCACCTTTTTTAGCTCCCGCTGTCAAATTGCCTCCCACGCCGACTGCAACCGCACCTGCTTTAATCCATTCTCCCACATTTTCCAGATTTACTCCTCCGGTAGGCATCAATGTCGCCTGGGGGATCGGGCCTTTGATTGCTTTGATGATTGCAGGGCCAAACAATTCGCCGGGGAATATTTTTACGATGTCCGCCCCCGCCTCCATGCACTCGACGGTTTCCTTAATTGTCATTGCTCCCGGCATGCAGGCAATTTGATACCTGTTGCACAATTTTACCGTTTCCGCATTCAGGCACGGGCTGACCACATATTGTGCGCCTGCAAGAATTGCGGCACGGGCTGTTTCGGGATCCAGCACCGTCCCGGCGCCGACGATGATCTCCCCTTTGTTGTAGACCTCCGCCAGCTTTTTGATTACGTCGGCCGCCCCGGGCACCGTAAAGGTGATCTCCAGTGCCGCAATGCCGGCTGCAGCGCAGGCGTCGGCTATTTTTACCGCCTGTTCGGCATTTTCCGCCCTTACTACCGCTACTACGCCGCAGTCACTGATTTTCTTCAATACCATCTTCTTGTCCATGCATATCGCTCCTTTTTGTTTTATATTGTGAAACGCCGTTTCAATTTTAATGCCTTTCATGCTCTTAAAACCTAACAGCCAGGGTTGCTATTTATAGATTTTCACATGTGCTTAAAGCCTAACCTTTTCGAGATATTCAAAGCGGTATCCACCAGCATTTTTCCGGTTTTCTCGTCATGCTCCGGAGCAATGGAGGACGCCGGTCCCGAAATGCTCACGGCGGCAATTACTTTTCCCCTGTAGTCAAATATGGGAGAGGCAATACAACGGATGCCTGCCTCATGCTCTTCGTTATCCATTGCCCAGCCATGCTTTCTTGCTTTTGCTATCTGTGACAGCAGCTCATCTTTATCCGTAAGCGTATTATCTGTAAGCTTCTTGAAACTGCAGCCCTCGACAACTCTACCCAGCTCTGCTTCCGTGAGCCCGGATAGAAGGCACTTACCCAGCGCGGAACAGTAAACGGGAATTCTTCTGCCGATCTGGGAGTAAAGCCGGATGCTGGTCATAACGTCAACCTTGTCAATGTATATGGCATCGGTCCCTTCCAGGATCGCCAGATGCGTCGTCTGGTTCAGCTTTGAGGTCAGATCCCACAAGTATGGCCTGGCTTCGGTTTTCAACTCGATGCTGTTTAAGTAGACGCTGCTTATTTCGATAAGCTTCAGCCCTAATTTATAAGAGCCCTTGTTTGAGGTTTTCTCGATATACCCTCTTTCGGCCATGGCTGACAATATCCGGTGGACGGTACTTTTGTGGAGTCCGATCCTGCTTCCGATCTCCGTTACGCCAAGCCCGTCCTTCTCCAGTGAAAGCAGCTCCAATATGTCAAATGCCCTGTCGATCACCTGCACTCCTTTGTCAGACATGGTCCCTCCTGTTCCGCCATACGAAATAATGTTTCATATAATAATACTACTATATTCAGCAGCAATGTGCAATAGCAATGACCTGAACCCGAAAAATAAATTGAAAATGCGTATTTGTTAAGGTATAATGTGGATATGTTTAAAGTAAGCACTGGCGGAAGTAATATTTCCGGTGCTCCTAAGTTAATGATATTTAACTCTGATGACTGTATCGATGCAATGTTGTGGATGATACACTTTAAATCCGTTCCAGACCAGGTATGTGGAGCTAATGACCGGAATACCTGTTTTCATATTCATGTATTTTAGGCGCAACAACCAAAAAAGAATAAGGACGGATATTTTATGATCAACAGCAGAATTTTTAAAAGATACTTGTTTTCCTATTTATTGGTGCTTTTTATCCCCATTACCATCATAAGCTTCTATATATATTCCCAGTTTATTCAACAGTTCAGGGAAGCAATCATGCAATCGACCACCAGAATCCTTGCACAGACGAGAGATACTACCGACAAGCACCTTGAGAGCTTTGCCAACATCGCTTCCCATGCTTCGCAAAACCAGCATATATCCTTTCTTATGGGGCACGACCATGTAGACCTGGTCCCGCCAGCGATAGTGTGGCAGGATGGGGATACAAGGGGCCCGGCTTCCACTGGCTCAAAAATGTGGAGAAGGATGCGGCGCCAGGGAACAACTTCAGCATAGACTGGGACATTCATGACGGACGAAAGGTGCTTCCGGAGGAAACGGACATCCACTTAAGGCTTACAATGCTCGGCCAATATGACGATGTTGCCGTAATGGACGGCGAACCGCCGAAAATACCCGGAAATCCCCAGACGTTGAAATATGTCGTCGCCCACCGCGGCGGAACAAATCTGGACAGCCTGTTCACGGCAGTCATTGAGCCTTATAAGGACGCAAGATATATTGAATCCATCCAGGAAGTTGCCGTAATGACGACAGGCGGAGTGGCGGCATCCGGCGATGTGCAAGCCGTCAAGGTGGTATTGGGGAATGGACGCACGGATTATATCGTAAATGCGCTGGATAACGAAACGCTTTATACAGTAGATGACAAGTTCCTGTTTAAAGGCTTCCTGGGAGTTTACTCGGAAAAAGACGGGCGGCAGGTTTATGGGTATGTAAGCGACGGCACGGTTATCGGGGACTATACATCTACCTCACCGGCCTCCGCAGCAGGAACGGTAAAGAGTTTTACAAAAGATTTAAATGCAAGCAACCAACTCACCGTTGAATTTGAAAACGAAGTCGATGTAAACAGCCTGACGGGAAGATTTATCTATGTGGACAATGACGGCGTTCAAAATGCGGCATATAAGCTTAACGGCATCAAGTCGTTGAATGGAAACACGGTGACTTTTGATCTGGGAGCGACCACGTTGATCAGAAGCTATCAGGATTCAAGCGATATCGGGAAGGGATACGTATATAACATTGCAGAAAATGATCATTTTGTAATACCTCTGTCCTTTGAAGCAAAAAAGAATAATGCGGAGCTTGAATACATTAAGCTGGACAATGACCTGTTAACCGGTTTTGAACCGTTCACGCTAAACTATCGGGTGGTATTGCCCTATGGAGCAAATAAAATACCTTTTGTCACGGCGGAGGCAGCGAACGAAAACGCTGTGGTAGAAATCACCCAGTCCGGCGGTATCCCCGGGAAGGCGGTCATCAAGGTTACTGATGAAGATGGAGTTACTACACAGACGTATGAGATTGAATTTGTACGGGAAAGTTTGTTTACCGCAGGTGATTTGAGGTTTACCGATTCAAACGGAAATACGATGACAGGGCTTGTCAGCGGCGCAAACATAAAAGCTTCGGTGGAAATCACCAACAACAGCGGCAAGCCCATGATCGGAATGATGCTGCTTGTCCTCTACAATAAAAATGACAGAGTGGTAAACGGCACCGTCGCACCCTTATGGGTAAGCGCTAATTCTACTGCAACCGTTGATGCCGGGCTCAGATTGCCTGCAAGAATTGACGGGCATAAAATCAAGGCATTTATCTGGGATAGTCGGGGAGGCACGACCCTTTGCCGAATCCGCCGGGATTTTCCCAGGATGACTAGTACTGCGGCAAAGCATTGAGCGAGATGCAGCGACTGGCCGGTAAGAGCATTCCAGCAAGTCTTTTGCCGTTACTGTGAAACTCCTATCCTGTAGGGGCGCGCATTGCGCGTCCGCAAAGGTATTCCCTGCTCAAAACAGTCCTCTTCATATCCTGTTGGCAATTCTGCCCATTAACCGTGCTATACTTTCCATTTTTATCGCCCTGTTCAATTATATCACAAGCAAAACAGTAGATCAACTTAAGTTAGTGCATATGGGGCAGAGCCCCAAGGTCTTATTGAAAGTCCTTCAGGCTATAGTTTCCAAAGTATACCTCTGCCAGTGTAAGGTACTTTAAAGATTGGTGTGGTCTGTATGTATTGTACTTGTCAAGGAACCTTGCAATCCCATACCGGGCTGCCTTGGGGCTGTCATAGTCATTGAGGTATACTTCCTGGTATTTCACCGTCCTCCATAGACGTTCAGTAAAGATATTATCCAGCGCCCGGCCACGGCCATCCATACTGATTTGGACGCCCGTACCTAAAAGGATTTCCGTGTGCTTACGGCTCGTATATTGGCAGCCTGATCACTGTTTACTATTATGGGTTTTGAGCGCTCCAAGGCCCGTCTTAAGGCCTCCAGAACGAAGTCAACCTCCAGAGTGTAATCCAACTCCCATGAGAGCACATATCGTAAAAACCAGTCCATATAGGCTACCAGATATAACCATCCCTTTCTCAGTCGGATATAGGTAATGTCGGTTCCCCAAATGTGGTTGGAATAGCTGGCAGTGACACCTTTCAGCAGGTAAGGGTAAATTTTGTGCTCCTGGTTCCTCTTACTTAGGTTAGGTCCCGGAACGATTGCGTGGATACCCATTTCCCTCATATACTGCAGTAGGCCTGCTGATGCGATAGCCTTTACGGTTCAGCAGAACTGTAATCGGCCGTAATCCCATGTAGGGATTATCTGTGTAAATCTCATCCATAGCATGCTTTATGCTAATTTCATTAGACGATGGCTCAGCAGGCTTATAGTAAAGGCTTGTACGGTTCAGCGACAGCAAATCTGCCTGTACCGCCAAAGGTAACTCACGCTGCTCGATATCCACCAAATTCAATCGTTCAGGCCTACTCAAGCTTGATCCCAGATTTTTTTTCAACCAGTTGAGTTTAGTTGCTAACTCACCGATTTCGGCATACAATTCTTGAATTTGATTTTTGAGGGCCTCTTTCTCTTTATCTCCCTTTCTTCGGCCGTCTTCAAGAATTTCTGCCAGTCCTTCTAATGCCTCTTTTTTCCACTTTCCCAATTGGTTAGGATGAACCTCCAATTCTGATGCAAGCTGTGATATGGATTTATTTTCCTTTAGTATTTCCAGCACAGCTTTTACTTTGAACTCACCTGTAAATGATTTTCTCATGCTTCAATTGTACATTATCCACCTTAAAAAACATCATTTTTTTGTCTGAATTTCTTTTACCATTATAGTGCTTCCTGGTCGACAAACACAGTACATCCGGATGCCTTGTCACCTTTGCGGAGGTTGATATCGTCCACAGCCAGCACCCTAACATCATCTCGTGTTAAGTTCTACTTAATCTGTTTAGCTGCTTCTGACTTGAGATACGTAGCGATAGAATCATTGCTCACAACCGCACTTTCGGCTCTGAGTCTCCGTTCAGCTGGGTTGCAACCGCAAACTGAAGATGTATTAACACAATATTTTTTAAATCGAATTGTTTTTCTTGCATCTTCCTCTGAAAAGTCACAAAACCGCTCAACAAATTCCTTGCAGCTGCAATTATCGTTGTCACAACGGTACTTCTGGAACCGGACTACATGATAGACAGCCAATCCACTTTCGGGAATATCTTGCACGGGCTTGCAATAATAGTCGTGACTTAAATGGTGGCTCATTTCGCCACAGAATGGACAACACGCTTCCCCTGAATGCGATTCCCAGTAATAGCGTATCTCTTTGTTGTCACGTTCAATGTTTTGAAGGCTTAAACAGTCCGGTACAATACCACCGAACTCAAAAAAAGCCCTTAATTCCATTTCGATGGGATATATAACCGCTATCGCCTCTTAGTTAAATCCATTCTCGGAGTATCTTTCTGTGAATATATCTCGCCAGTTACTTTTATGCGACATTGCTTCACCTTCATTTGTAACTTTTTATTATATCGTATCACAGATAAAAGTGTTAATCCAGCAATAATCTTCGTCTTTAAGAAAGAGCCTCTTAATTTAAAGTATTTATCAATGATAATTTGGTTACAATAGTATTATACTACATCCATAATCAAAATTAACTCTTTATGAAATACTTTAGTCAATTATGATAACATTTAACATTGAAACCTATAATTCATCCCTGAAAGCATTTGTTACGGTATTCTATCGGACTTAGCTCCGTTGCGGCTTTAAATACCTTTGCGAAATAATTGGCATTAGAGTAGCCGCATAATTCAGCGATTTCATTTATTTTGTAATGCTCATTTGCCAATAGTTTTTTTGAGAGCTCTATTCTGTAATCACCGATATACTGTTTTAATGTGGTTCCTGTTTCCTGTTTAAATAATACACTTAAATGAGCTGAGGACAGATGAACAAAATCTGCCATGGCTTCAACGCTCAAATCGGCTTCTGAATAATGAGAATTTATATATTCTATGATATCTCTTACGACCTTCGAATAACTATAGCTTTTTTCTGTTTCCTTTTGGTATTCTCTCGCCAAATACATTAAAAAATTTTTGATTTGAAAAATGGTTGTTGTATTCATAATAAATTCTTCCAGATCAATTTCACCTGATATACCTTCCAGTCTTGTAATAAGAATATTTTTCTCCTGTATTATGGTTTTAGAAAAAGTAAAGAACAGATTTTTAACGGGTTCTTTGCCGTAACATTCCTGCATACATAATTTTTGAAAAAGCTCTTCAAGCCATCCTGTCAATTTTTGAGGTGTTTTTAAAACTGTATTAAATTCAGAATATATGCCATAGTCTATGTTTTTTTCATTCAATATTTTATCATCCAATGTAAATAACCTTATTTCTTCATTGTAAAAACTGCGATTCACATTAAACATGGCGACTTTGTAGCTTTCTGAGATACTTATCAGGCTGTTCACGCAGAAACCAACTCCCATAGTAAGAGTTTTTTCCTGCTCAATAAATTTTTCACAAAGCTTATTTACTCTTTTTTCTTCCCGTTCACCAACCTCGATAATTACGAAATATTCCTCCCGCTCTATATAAGTACAAATAGACATAATCTTATTCTGCTTCCAGAAATCATTGATTTTCTTTATGTTTTCTTCCTGAGAATAGAGTCTCTCCCTATTCCATATAACTGCAACAATATAGTTCTTCCTTGTAGAGAGACCAATCTGCCCACATATCCGGTAAATCAAATCTTTATCTTTAATATTATATTTCAGCGTACTCGCAAGTTTTTGCAGCTCCAGCTCATTTTTCCTGGCATTGATTATATCTTGTTTTCTCTTCTCATTTATAGAATTAACAGCCTTTTTGACAGCCTGTTCCACTGATTTCAGATTTATGGGTTTTTCGATATAATCGACAGCAGATAGCTGAATTGCACTTTTTAAAAAGTTTATATCCAGATAGCCACTTATAAACAGCAGTTTGCTCTCCAGACATTGTTTTATCAGCTTCTCAGCAAATTCTATGCCGCTCATTTTGGGCATTTTGATATCCGTTATAACAATATCGGGTTTAAACCAAAGTGAAATTTTTAATGCTTCATTTCCGTCCCGGGCTTCCATGATTTCGGTTATCCCATAATTTGACCATGGAATTGATTCAATCAAGCCTTCTCTTGTATATTCCTCATCTTCAGCAATTAACAAGCGCATCAGGATTCCCTCCCATTTTTTACTTTAACCTTTTTAATATTTAAACTGACACAAGTTCCAAGCCCTTTTTTGCTGTCATAATTAATACACTGAGTCATGCCATAAAACATAGTTAACCGCATTTCAATATTCCGGATTCCATAACGGCTGCCTGAGGTCTTGTTCTCTATATCTTCTACAGAATCTATACCTACACCATTGTCTGTAACAGATAAAATAATATTACCACCATCTTCCCAGCCGCTTACAATTATTGTACCATTCCTGCCGGAAGTTTCTGCAATACCATGAATGATTGAATTTTCTATTAAAGGCTGTATTGTAATCTTTGGAATTAAATATATCAATATATTCTCTTCAACATCGACCTTGAACTTTATTCTATCTTTAAAACGCTTTTGTTGAATGGATATATATGCATTGCAAAGCTTAATCTCATCACCTATTGTTACTATATCTTCACCCTTATTTAATATGAGCCTGTAGTATTTGGACAGGGCAAATACCGTGTCCCTTATATTCTCACTTTCATTTTTCTGTGCCATCCAGTTTATCATATCCAGAGTATTGTACAGGAAGTGAGGATTTATCTGCGATTGCAGCGCCTTTAGCTCGGCTCCCTTCTTTTCCTGTCCCAGTTCAAATTGCTCATATAATAAATACTGAATCTCGTCAATCATGTAGTTGTAATCCGTCACCAGATTTCCAACCTCATCCTTTTGCTCTGCAATATCAATCTTCTCCAAATTTCCATCCCGAACTCCCCTCATTTTCCGCGAAAGCAGCAATATTCTTTTTGATATTGATTTTGCAATGACGTATATAATAAACAGCATGAAGATACATGAAACAATATAGAATACAAACATTTTTACATCAGTACGAAACAGTGACCCATACATGGCATGCACCGGAATCATGGAAATCAGCTCCAGATTTGAACCTGGAATTATATTTCTGCATGCAAGATAACTATTATTATTTATCCTTGTTTCACTAAAGCTGCTGCCCAATTGCTCCTTTATTCCAGAGGTTATATGCATCTCCTGCATCATTTGAGCATTGCTTGAGGTTATTAACCGGCCATCCTTGGTTTTCAGATATATCAATTCCTCTGGACTTGTAAGAATAAATGTACTCCTTATCCTGTTCAGATCAATATTAACCATCATAATACCAATATAGCGGCTGAAGTCGGACATATCCGATATATATCTGGCCAGGGACAAATATTCACCAGAATTATAAGTACGGTTTTCACTGTATAACATCCAGACCGGTTTGTTATCATTTTCATCCAGATTTTTTACGGCTTCCTTTCCCTTTTCCGTTTCAATGGAGCGGAAAATAGGAAACATACTTTCTTCTAAATTGAAGTCGCTGCTCACATAATACATAATGCTGTCATATTCCGTGCTGAAAAATAGAGCGCTCAAATCCGTATTTAGCTTTTTATACTCAGAGTACTGTTCCTGAGGTTCTCTGCTGTCCCGTATATGTTTCAAACTGCTGTTGAAATTCTGATTTGCCGTTATCAACGTCGACAGTTTAAAAACACGATCAAGCTGATTTGAGAGAGTGGTACGGGTCTGTTCATAGCCTTGTTCAATCATATACTTCTGATTATTGAAGGAAAACCGGTACATCTCTTTATAAGACACTATAAAACTGGCACATAGGGGGATCAACCCGGCCAAAGCAAACAAAATGAACATCTTTGTAATCAAGGATAAATTTAGAAACCACCTTTTCATAGTTTTAAATCTTTCTCCAATGCCCATACTTCACCCCCACATTGCTATAAATATTATACTTCTTTTTCCAGTACTTATATACAGCATTTTAATACGCAAAGAAGGATGTCTGTTAAAAGACATCCATTCATTGCTATGTTGATTCCCATTGTCAGATGGTGTACCCATATGAATATTTTGCATGCGAAAATTATTTTCCTTTGCTTGCTTCAAAATCACTCAACTGCTTTTGTAATGCATCAAGATATTTTTGCAACCCTGCGCCTTCAAGCTTTCGTTTGACATTTGCCAGATCGCTGTCGATATTTTTTGTGACACCACACTGCAGAGGAATCATGTACTGATTCTTTACAGTTTCAAGTGCTGCTGTTTCAGCTGATAACTCCGCAATGTTAAAGGAAAAGCCTTCCAGAGGGCTGTATTCGGTAGCGGGCTTAGCTGCTGCTTCCTTTGCATCGCCATCTGCCTGCCATCTTGGATCAGCGCTTTTTCCGGCTTTTTCAATATAACCGTCATAAACACCTGTCCAGGCAGGTTTAATATTCTTTGCATCTATACCTGTTGTAGATGGGATACCGTCTACAATCTTATAATTTTCATCCAGCACACCGAATTTAACTAAAGTATAATATGTCTCATCAGTATGCGCTTTTTCAATAAACTTCAATGCAGTCAGTGCATTTTTTGAGTTAGCATTAATTGAAATTGCTGTCGCATTTGTTATTGAAGGCAGATACGCCGGAACTTTATTATACAGATAATCATACCAACCCAGCTCCCATTCGGGATGCTCCTTGTATACCGGAGCAATAATGCTGCCTTCTATAGACCAGCGGGGTGAATTAGTTTCAGCAGGTTTTTTATCCGCCTTAATAAGCTCGGCAGCCTTTGCTGTTGCATTTTGCTGTGCCGCAAGAATATCATGGTCAACAATACCATCTTTATACCATTTCAAAGCATATTCCAGAACCTTCTTGTACTCCGGCGTATCAACCACACTTATAACCTTATAAGGATTATTATAGGCCACAACAGCATATGGCGCTCCAATCAAATCGGTAGCTGTCATATATTTATCACCGGCAATCATATACCAGAGACTAGTCCAGAAACGCTGATCGGTAACCAGAGAAACATCTTTGTACTTGGGATCATCCTTTGCTTTATACATATACTGTTCCATGGTATCAAGACTGTTGATTTCAGGCAGGCTCCAGACTTTTCTCAAATCTTCCCGGTAAAGAAAACCCTCTCCGCCATAACCTCCCGGCTTGCTGAACTGAGGTATCCCATACAGCTTACCATTAATTTCATGATTTTTCAAAGTTTGATCGGATGCAGTTGTGTAGTGCTTTACCAGTTCAGGAACGTCCTTTAACAGCGGGTTCAGATCCAGAAATGCATTTTTAGTAGCTGTAAGTTTGTAATCCGAGAAACCGCCGCCTACATACAAATCATATTCTCCAGACGCAATGGCCAAATTGATTTTATTCTTTTCATCTCCCCATGCGATGTAGTCAAATCTCACGGTCGCTCCTAGATCTTTTATCGTTAGTTCATCAAGTTGTTTGTAAAAATTTTCCATCCCGCTTTCAGGCTCAACACCCATGGTGAAAGCTTTCAACTGAACTATTTCTTTTGGTGCCGAGCTGGTGCTTGTACTTGAAGATGTGCCTGCCGATGAACTTGAAGCTTCATCTTCACCGCTTTTCCCGCAGGCTGCTGCAGATAAAACTATTGAAGCAGTCAGAGCAAGTAACATGACCTTCTTGAATAAATTACTTCTTTTCATTGTACTTAATCCCCCTTTAATATAATATAATACTCTCGAAAACTTCTAACGCCTTCGAGGTTTATGTTCTGAGGTGTGAGTTTTCTCTCATACCTCCAACATTCTCCAGATATTTACTTTGAATTTTCCTTTGATATTTTCCACATACAACCATAAGTGGTTGCAGTATGCCTTGACAACAGCATCCAAATTTTATTAGACCAGTTGTAGTGGCAAACTTTACCACATACTGAATCTGGAGGTTTTGATTATGTTGTGTAACTGGGAACCACATGAGGACTACCAGAAGAGACTCCTGCTTAATTTGATTTTATTCTCTAAAATGGAGAAGAGCAGGGTGGTCTCCATGGATAAGCCTCTCTCCAAACTCTACCTTTTCAACCTTGATAGCCTGCTCCCCGTTATCAAGCATTTATACTCTGATACTGGCCGTCCCGCCGAGAATCAGCAAGGGATTGTCCGTTCCCTTATTTTAATGCTTGCTTCCGATGAACATTCTATCACAAATTGGGCTCCAAAGGTAGCCTGCGACAGGCTGCTGTGCGCTGCCTGCGGCTTTGAATTTGGCAATGCTCCTTCCCACGCCTCGTATTACGATTTTATTAACCGTATCTGGCTTGCATCCTACGAGGAAGATGTAAAGCGAAAACTCAAACCCAAATCCTTCTACTCCAAGCCCCGAATGAAACTTAAAGCTGGGCAGAAGGCTCCCACCCAAACATACCGGTATAACTACCAAACTAGCCTCTCTGGCAGAGAGGGGAAAGCTCAGGGAGGAAAGGCCTGAGAAAATCTTTCAGGAACTCCTTGCCCGTTGTGTAGTAGATAAGTCCGCTGAAATGGACCTCCTCGGCAACCTAAACATGTTCTCATTTGCCATGGATGGTTCCTGCCTTATTTCCGGCGCAAGTCATCATGGGGTCAAAATCTGTGATTGCAAGAGTAACGGAATCTACAACTGTCAGTGTCCTCGCCGTTATTCTGACCCCGATGCCCGCTGGGGCTGGGACAGCTACCATGAGCAATATTTCTATGGTGACACTCTCTTTAACACCGTTGCCTCCGATAGTCCCTATGACCTCACCATATACCTCAGAATCGCTCAGGCCCCAAGGCATGACAGCATTTTGACCATTTTTGCCTTGAACGAAGTCAGAAAGCTCTTTCCTTCCATCACCTTCAAATACTTTCTTGCAGATGGCGCCATGGATAACTATGCCATCTACAGGCTCCTTCACAAGTGGGCTATGATTCCCTTCATCCCCCTGGACTCCAATGCCAGGATCGACTATATCAAGCCTCATCCGGGTATTCTCTGCTTTGATGATGAGGGAAAACCCATTTGTATGGGTGGTATCCCGTACCAGCATGTAGGATTTTCATTCCCCAAAGGTATTAAATACCGGTGTTGGTTTGATTACAACGGGATTGAGAAACCTTGCAGTTGCTCAAACAGCTCTTATGGCAGAACTATCTATATTAAGCCGGATTATGATCTTAGGCTTTTCCCTCCGGTTCCCAGAAATACCGAAGCCTTTAAGGAAAAGTTCAAGATCAGAACCTCTGTTGAACGCTCCAATAAGCGTATCCTTGTGGATTAAAACATTGAAGCCGGCAAGTGTAGAAGTTCAAAACAGAGGTTTGCCAGAGCCACTTTTGCAGCCATTAACATTCATTTGGATGCTTGGGTGAAGCATACTGGTTTTAGCATAATTGATCTTATTGAAAAGAATTCCGGCATTGCTGCCTGAGTTTTAATCTGCTAACCTCTACAAACCTGAGCTCTGGGACATAGGTTTGCTTTGCTCTGCCCATTTTTCCTTTCTCCTGTTACACAACTCTTCAATTTTCAAGGTACAGTGCCTGAATGGGCTTAAAGTATCGGTTGCTTGCCTACTCATGCTGAAATTACATAAAAATGCTCAATTACCAATTACTTTTCGAGACCATTCTTATATTATAATACACCAGATATTTCTACCTGAATTGTATACTTTGTTTATCCTTTAACTCCCCCGATGGTCAAGCCTCCCACGAAATATTTCTGTACAAAAGGATAGAAAAGCAGTACAGGACCTGTTGCAAGCATAGCTGTTGCAAGCTTCATTGTCTCTGTAGGTATTTGCTGAATGCCATCGGCTGTGCTTCTGTCCCTCAGCATTGCGTCCATATTTGCCAGCATTGAATACAGAAGGTACTGTAGCGTGTACAGATTTTTATCTTTTATATACAGATTGCAGAGAAACCACTGGTTCCAGTACCCCAAGGCTAAAAACAGTCCTATGGTTGCCATTGCCGGTTTTGACAGCGGCATGATTATTTGCAGGTAGACTCTGAAATCACTAGCTCCATCCATTTTTGCAGATTCAACAAAGGATTCCGGAATGTTTTTTACAAAATTTCTAAACAGAAAAATATTAAAAGGGCTCATAATAGCCGGCAATATCATGACCCAGATACTGTTGTTCAAATGAAGGATATTTACATTCACCATATAAGAAGGAATCATCCCTCCTGAAAAAAGCGTAGTAAAATATATAAAAAATGCAGCCTTGTTTCTATGCCAGAAATCCGGTCTTGACAATATATACCCGCTCATGGAGGTGGTCAGAAGCCCCAGTACGGTCCCAGCAACTGTAATAATAATGGTTACCAGATAGGCCTGTGAAATCCTGTTTTCCAGATTCAGCACAGTTTTGTATGAATCCAGAGTAAAACCCTGGGGCAACAGGGAATATCCATTAACCAATATTTCCGATTCAGTACTGAATGAACCGGATAAAATAAATATAAAAGGAATTATACTAAAAACAGCTATCACCAAAGTTATTATAACTGCAAGAACCTCGAATAACTTTGACGCCAGATCTTTTTTGAAATATGTGTCTGCATATAACTCTGAATACTTCAAGGTGGTTTCCTCCTCTTAGAATAATGCATTTTCCGGGCTGAATTTATTGACTATCTTATTTACCGCAACAATCAGAATGAAGCCAAATACCGATTGATACAGACCGGCTGCACTACCGCGTCCCATGTTGAAGTCGACCGCAAGGGAACGGTATACATACGTATCGATAATGTCTGTTGCGTTCAGCAACAATCCATTATTCCCTATTATCTGATAGAACAGGTCAAACTGACCTTTCAGAACTCCCCCGAGTGCCAGTAGCACCAGCAGTATAGCGGTAGGTTTTAGTAGTGGAAGAGTAATATGCCTGATTCTTTTCAGGTTTGAAGCTCCATCAATATATGCTGCCTCATATATGCTTTCATCAATTCCCAGTATGGCTGCCATATATACGATGGCGCCGTATCCCACACTTTTCCATATCTGCACCAATACGATAATAATCGGCCACGCCTGTGGATTCTGATAGAAATCATACTTTCCAAATCCAAGTGCGGTAAGAGTATTATTGACAACACCGTATTTATAGTTGAAAAGATTGTACACAATGACACCGACAATAACCATTGACACAAAGTGAGGCGCCAGCATCACTGTCTGAGATACCTTGACAAACAGTCTACTGGTGATCTCCTTCAAAATAACAGCAAGTCCCATCTGTGTAACAACTCCCAAAACAATAAATGCTATATTATAAACAATTGTGTTAAAAGTCAATTTCCATATAATCGAATCCATACCGCCATAGAATAAGAATTCGAAATTCTTGAAACCCACAAAAGGACTTGCAATTTTTTTAACAAAATCATAGTCTACAAATGCCAGATACAAACCCGGCATGGGCAAATATGCAAAAAGTACAAAAAATACAATCATTGGTGTCAACATAAAATAATATGCCTTATGCTGTCTGAAATCATTAAAATATTTCTTTTTCATTCTTGATGGAATTGTTGCTGCTATTTCTGTAGCTAATTTTGTCATGTTTTCAACCACCCATATCTTTTATGGTTTAATCATAGCAACTTTTTTATTCCGAACATACAATACTTTTATTAGAATAAGAGTAATTTTCTTAGATAACTTTTTTGACCGGTAATCATTTAAGTGATTCCGAAGCAAGACATCGATTATGCATAGACAGGTTCGCAAAGCGCAAAAGATTTAAAATATCAGCTATTTTTCCATGCATAAATTTTATCTCCTTCTCACCCACACCGACATTTATATAGTAATACGGGCCAAGCATTGCTAAAGTACCTTAACTATACGAGCGGGAGACATAGTCGGAGTTTTCAGTTATAATATAATCTATAATCTGATGTTTTTTCATAAGCATATTTGGCAGTCAAATGGATTTGATATTATATATATACATGGTGGTTGGGTAAATCCGAAATAGGTAATTGCGAAATGAATTCAAAAAGATAAACAAAGGTTTCGCAAAGAAGCAGAAAAATCAGAACAAGCCACAACAGGGATGCGGGATGAACACTATAAACAGAATAACGACAAACTGAAGCAGGACTGCGGAAAAAAGCGCATAGATAATAGCCATAATTGCGGGCTTAAACGAGAGGGGATCCCAATATTAGCTCACACAGCTATCAGCGGTTTGAGGCTCCGTATATACCGGTGCTTGTGGATACGGTCGGCAAGAAGGACGGTAATCTGTTGGGTAATACCCGCAAGAAGCAAGTCGGCATGGAGAGTTGACGCATCCCGAGTTTTTCTGCCGGCAATGCAAAAACTGTCCTTGAAATGGTTGATGGACTTTTCGACCGTTACGCGGATTTTATATGTCTCATCCCATTCCTCTGTCCCCCTGACGGCGCCGGGGAAGGCACGTAAATTTTTCTCCGGGTAAATGTAGAACATACGTCCGCAGGGCGAATCGGTGCATGGGTTTTCACAGGAAGTGCGGCGTCGGTACTTTCCATCCTCGCATTTACGCCAGGACATCCTGGGACAGACGAACTTGAATGTCGGCCTGCCGCAGCGCAGATTGGATGTGTTCCCTTCGGGTTTCATGGGAAGCGCTGGGTCATTGGGACAGCATGGTACACCTTCGTCATTCAACAGGCAGTCCGGGTACGAGGGAGACGACCTCTCATTCAACGGTATAAACGCTTTTTAAAAACCGATGCCGCCTTCGCCAAGGAGTTTTGCGTAGATGTCAATGGAGTCAAAAGCAGAGTCTCCCAGAAACACACTTGGTTTAAAGCCAGGGTGTTTCTTGAGAAAGCCTTCGAGGGTTGGGATCAGGGCCTTAGCATCAGCGAGGGACTTGTCCTCATTAGGAGCGTCGGACTTCTTGCCGACGTCAATCTCCGGGTGAGTGGCGGTGTACTGCGCATCATAGAAGGCAATGTCACGCACAATACCAAGTCCGTTGGTAATCATGCCGAATTTGTGAGCGTAGCAGAAATGTCCGTTGATATACATCTGCTTGACCTGGTGATTTGCGAATGCGTGAGGCGGCATTGATGCGTAAGCTGCTTTGTACGGGTCGTAGTGTTCAGGTGCTCCAACAGCTTTCTTCCAAGCTTTAAGCCGCTTTATTATTGAGTCCGCGTACTTTGGATTATTCTCTTGGACGTATGCTTCAATGCCGGATGTATCAAATATGGTCATGGAGGCCCGGCTGGCGTCAATCGCCTGGCATACCGGTTCGGTCAATTCGACGAGATTGTCGAACATGACCCGCAGGTCGTCAACGAAATCCTGCTTGAACCTGGTGATTTTAGAAGCATCGGGGACTTTCCCGAAGCCGCAACTCCCGGAACTCCCGCGAGAAGTGAAGGAATATGAGGAGCAGGCTGTCGGTCGGGATTGAGAAAATTCGCTGTATGATCAGCGCACGGATGAAAGCGGTTAATGACTATGACAGCCCCAAGGCAGCCCGGTATGGGATTGCAAGGTTCCTTGACAAGTACAATACATACAGACCACACCAATCTTTAAAGTACCTTACACTGGCAGAGGTATACTTCGGAAACTATAGCCTGAAGGACTTTCAGTAAGACCTTGGGGCTCTGCCCCATATGCACCAACTTAGGGTTGAAAGTTGTAGTCGATTTCCACGCTTTCTTTTTTCAACATTCAACCTAATAAAAGTCTTTTCCAACTCCGAAAAGAATGTACCTTCCACGCAAAAACCTGTTACTAACCACAGATTCAGAAACTTCATTTCCCGCCAGATACTTCTATCCGTAATTCTTTTGAGGGGAAAAAGAGGCTTTTGAGAGCAGGATTTCAATCAACAACGCTATCATCAGTTTACCGTTAAGCCAAGCAATCACGCTATCCAGCCTGCGTTTGGGCAACTCGCCAAAGTCCAGTATTGATTTTAGTCGCTTGAAATATATTTCTACTTGCCATCGCAAACGATAGGCTTCTAAAATCTCCTCCGCCGGAATTCTGTCATTAAGATTAGTTACTACCACTATGTATTCATTGAAAACTTTAGCTTCGTCAGATATTCTAAGCTGCCTCTTGCTTTCCTTGCGTTTCAGCTTTTTTTGAGTTCGAATAATTGCTTCCGGGTCTTTCTTCTTTGCGCAGATTCTTATCGGTACTTTATCACCATCCAGATTAGTGGCAAAAGCACGAACATCTGCATAATTATTGCCTTCAGTGCTTTGAATAGTCTTTAGAAAATCAACCGGCTCATTCCGCTCGTTCCTTACTGTAAAGCTATTCTTTCGCATTCGAAGGATAAATTCTGCGCCGTTCTTTTCACAATGCTCTATGCCGTTTATAGTGGAATAAACTCTATCACCGATCACCATGTACCCAGGCTTTAGACTGAAATTAACAAGACTTTCGCCAACTTTCACATCAGTGATTGAGTGGTCCACGCTTCCCATTTTAAAAATGTCCAGAGCATAATGCAACCTGTATGTTCTGCCGGAACGCCCCTTTTCAGTGACATCAGAAGCATCTACGGCAACAACAGTTTTTTCTTCCAACCACGTTGGTTTCTGGTAGTCAATAAGCCCTTGTGTTGCGATCTTGTTGTTTATGGCCCTAAACCAATTGCCGCACTTTTCAAAACGCTTCATAAATGCAACATCGCTCATTTCCCCGAGTCTTGTTATTCTTGCCACTTCACTAATCTCAAGCAAGGTACATCCGTTTTGCAAATGAAACATCGATAACATCATAAGGTCGGCAGGGCACGATACTCCGCGCATCCTTGTTATTGCCCCCTGCTCAAAACAGTCCTCTTCATATCCTGTTGGCAATTCTGCCATTAATCGTGCTATACTTTCCATTTTTATCGCCCTGTTCAATTATATCACAAGCAAAACAGTAGATCAACTTAAGTTAGTGCATATGGGGTATGCCCCCATACCCCCTCGCTGCGGGGCGAAATGAATTCGCCCTACGCTACACTTCGTGCGCCACGCCTATACGTGGCGTTTGAACAACGTCAGTTGGGGATTGCAACCCACCACTGACAGCTTTTTCAATCGGCTACCCCCTCCTAAGAGGCGGGGGACTGTGACGTTGTTCAAAAACAACAGGCTTATGGGGCGTAAATCCGCCCCATAGGTCTAAAAAAGGAGAAAATAAATTGAAAAGTAACTTTTAAAAGGAGCCTTCCCAAACAATTTCAGGAAGGCCCCTTTGCAAAGCACAACCTCTTAATTTGCAGCTTTCGATATTGATATACCCTTAAGAGCATTTAAATTATCAATATTTCATGTCTATAGCCCGTTCTATCTTTTGATAACAGGTATCCATACCTCACAGCGGTAATTCTCATCATCAGCATCTCCTGGAGGATAAACCTCCATATCAAATTCACCCGCATGCTCATAGCCGGTTGCAGGGAACCATTCCGAGTAAATTCTTTTATTCAGGCTCTGAATTGCATTAGGCATGGACCCGGCAGATTCAAATATCGCCCATGTGGCAGCAGGGATGTCTTTTTCAGCAAAACCATCAGGGATAGTACCCCTCGTATTTTCAATACCAATAAAATAGGTGAACTCCTCTGGGTCTGCTCCTTGCTCTAAACAGACTCCAAGCTTACTTTCTCCTGTAACGGCGTCTTTGTCCGCCATTTTTTCAAGCTCTGCACTAAAACCGTTTTGATAACATTCCCACCAGAACTCGGGAATGCGCTTATTGTTTTCTCCATCTTTTGTAGATACCCTGATCCCCTTGCCAATAATTTTAAATGCCGGTTTGTCAACGATCCTGTAATCCATATCCTTATCTCCCTTCACTGATATATGAAAAGAAATGCGTGGATAAGCTTTCAGTTTTACACCAGGCTCGCGCGCAGCCGACGGTGTAACGCCATGCAGCTTCTGGAAGGCTCGGGTAAATGCATCAGGGGATTCATACCCATACTTCAAAGCTAAATCAATAATTTTTTCACTTCCGTTCTGAAGCTCAAGCGCAGCCATTGTTAATCTTCTGTGCCTGACATATTCAGCCAGGGTTACCCCTGTGATAAAAGAAAACATTCTCTGAAAATGATAGGAGGAACAACAGACAATTCTAGCTGCCTCCTCAAAACTAATATCTGAAGATAGGTTGTCTTCCATATACTGCAATGCTTTATTCATCCGTTCCAACCACTCCACGTACTCACCTCCATTCAATGTTAGTATACAGAAGATAAACATTCCAGTCTCGATTTTCTGTGCACAAAAATGCAGGCTTTAGCTATAAACTCAGCTTTCAGCCATAGATTGATTTTTACTCAAGCTTGTAAAGTCACCGTAAGAACTTTAACTTGCCGATTGCGCCATCTGCTTTCCACCAATTTTCGGATATAATTTTTTCATGGAACAATTCCCTCCATTTTTTATTTGACTATAGCATATCGAATACGACATCAGTATGTCTTGTCCAATATATAAATACTGTTTGCTTGCTCATTATATATATTGGTTCACATGCAACCATGCTCACATCTTGAATTATATCACATATCTATGAAAAAATTTACAATGTAAAGCAAAAGAAATCGACGTCTTAGCTACAAACGACTTCTTTCGATAAAATATTATGAGAAGTTAGGTAATAAAACGCTTCTGCCAAGTCAGTGTTAAAAATTATCGGTATGCAATACCACAAATATTATATAGTACTTTAGCTTTGTAATATTTGGATCGTTATTTATTCAGCTTATAAATAAACTTTTCTAAGCACGTGCATGATATCGTCAAAGCTAATTCCAGAGATTTTCAGTGTCTTTGGATCAACGGGCGCCTTTTCGAGGTGGGCAACAAACTGCTCCATATCGGATTTGATTTCAGTCGGTAGTTCGCATCTTTCGCTACCGGAAAGTACAACTGTGAGCCGGACAACATCATTTTTATGTTTTTTAATGTCACGTTCATCAACATGATGCCCCTGTGCTTTTCGCTCTGAAAGATCAAGCCATGCTTTTGCCTTAAAAGGTATTAGATTCTGAGAAGATAAAATAACCACATCATTGATTACCGCTTTACCGGTCAATAACAACTGATAATACGTTGAGGTCAAAAGAATAGCTGACAAACTGGAGATTTCGTCGCCCAAGTGAAGAGGGATGCAACCGTGCTCAACATCTTCAATCACAGTTGAAGTTTTAGAAAACAACTCAATCATATATGGATAGTCTGCATTTTTGGGTTTATCAAACCTGAAAAATTGCGGTGATCCATTACTTTTCGCACGATGCTCATAACCACCGTCTTGAATAAATTCCCAAAATCGTTTACCAAACTCTGGTGTCAGTGCTTCTGCAATCAACACCATGTCCAAATCCTTTGTTGCACGAAAGTCACCGTCCACATCTTCGAAGATAAGATCGCAGGCTGCGCCGCCAATCAGCACATACTGTTCCTTATAGTCATGAAAATACGCCTTAAAGGTTTCAATTCCTTTAATCATTCACTTTCTCCTCCACAACTTCATCTATGGCAACCTCAATGCGAGGGTCTTTATTATCTTCATCGGATAATGACAGTATCGCTGTTAACGGATCAACTGCCGTTCCATCACCGAAGGGAATATCATACTGCATAACCTGTATGATTTCCGCAGGCACTTCGCCTTTTGGAATGCAAGGAAGACCACCTATCCGCAAGCTCTTTGCCAGTTCCTTTGTTATTGCGTATGTTCGGTACCCGTTGTCGTTCAGTAAGGTATAGCTGCTGAGAGCCGATATACCTCCTAACGGGAATTCTCTCATATCAAGTGGTTTGTATAGACGATATTCTTTTGCCACCGGATTTCGCAAAACGGGACGCAGCATATTCCATAAAGCAGTGCTGCTTTGCTCCCAAACAAAATATCTGCTCCTTCCAATTTTCGATACAAGCGGTATTTTTAGCGCTTCCAGCTCATCAAAGCATCTTGTAACAGACATTTTAGACACACAAAGGACTTTAGCAGCGTCAGTAAGTAAAATTTTTTTCCACTTCTGATAGATGGCGACAAGCAGTAGTTTTTGGGTCAAATACGAGATTTCTTTTACCTCCTGCAAAATTCGCTCATCTTGATTAGTAAGTACCATGCCCAGAAACGGCATGTATATCTGTTTTTCTTTAATGATAAACGGGATTGCTTCCTCTATCAGCTTTTGCTTCGTGTAAGTATTCATGCTTTCAAAGCACAGCACACACTCCATACGGGATAGTTTTTTCAACTGTTCACGCTGCTTTCGAAGTGCAGAAAGATTGATGGCTTCCTTGGGTTCAGCCAACAAGCAGTCCGTCTCCGCAAGCTTTATAGTATAGAGCCGATAGCTTCCTTTCAGATAAAGCGGAAGCTTGTCTATGCCTGTATAATCAGATATAGCTACCTTGATGTGCAGCATTTTTTCGATATAATCGTTCATATCATCACCTTATAACATAATATTTTTAATTGTAACACATTATATGTTACAATGCAAATTTTATATATTGCTTTTAGTACAAAAAAAGATAGCATTTTAGCGCTATCTCACATACCTTCCACATCATATCAATATCAGTTTCTATTTCGTTCCCATCACTTCATCTGGACTAAGTGTATCATTAACTTTTTGCTAAATAGGCTTATAACTTTTAACATTATCTCAATACTATTATTAAGATTAGGAGGAGCTTTTGCTATAATAATCGCTCTTGCCAAAAATACCTCATTTGAAATTACACCCTGATTAACAAATAGTTCGCTGGGGCATAGGCAGAATGGATTACAAAATCAGTCCGGGACTGTACGCCGTTGGCAATCCCGATCACACGTCCCCGTGCTGGTCAGCACAATTCCAATTGCGGCGACGTATTTGTTTCACAATATATAACACTACAACGATACTTAACCTAACTATATCATTTAAAATTATGCAAATACGTCCAGATGGTTACGGTCCTGTACCTGATTGAGATAGTACAAAAGATTTTTTGTCGGCTTTCCGTCCAAAAGCATTTGAAGCCTTAAAATCAAATCCGTATCATCCGTCCCCAATATAGAGAAGGAATTCGTGTGCTGGTTAAGAGAAAGTGTCAGGATCAGCCCATCCGGAAGTTTGATTTTGTTTTCCTTCAGCAGTTCTTGTATTTGAGGCAAATTGGAATCTATCGTATTATTTTTTTCCGGTTTCACAAATAGTTCATCCCCAAATTTTGCAACGAGGTCATCAATCCATTGTGTTTGCCCCGGCCCGTATCCATTTTTTTGTCCGATATCATACAAATACCCATCTTTATATTCAATCTGCAGAATCAAATCTTCAGAATTGCCAAAACCTTCTCGTGCCAATTGTCGTAGACGGGGCTCATAAAAAGACGTAACGTCCGCTCGGTATTCCGCTGAAATAGCAGACCCTTTCATATATTCCTTGAGCACATCAACTCCGTCCTGTGTGTAAAAGGTGCCATCTTTACTAATACAATCCCTCAAATCATAGCCGGTGTTATTTTTTATTTCAAGAAAAAGAGTCAGTTTGCTGCATTTGTCAGGCTGTAATTGTTCCGACGTAACATAATCACTTCCGTTGCTGGAAAAATAAATATGAGCGAACAGGTTTTTTGAGTTTTTTCCACTATTCAGAACAGATTCAATCCGTGAGGTCATAGCCTTATCTTCTAGACCAGATACCGTCAGTTTATGGTCATATGGGTTAATGGAAAAAGTCACGGAAGTCCCGTTAGGTATTTGAACCCCATTTTCTTTCAATAGTTCATTCAGCGCTTTTGTTACCTCGTTCCGGTTATATAGTTTTCCCTTTGCAATATCCACATCAACGTAACTGTAATCAACCTTGTCATCGTTGTAACAATTAATCGTGGTATTTGTTCTCACAGCTTTTGCCGGGCTATTCTCAGTTTTGGCCGTTTGACCGGATTTAGAGACATCTCGTGTAAAGTTTGAATTATAGCTATAGCTTGTTGTACTAACCAAATTAATTACCATTTCATATACCTCCATTTTTTATATCGGTTCCTTTTTGTATAAAGTTAATATTTTAACGTATCCGGGCGTGCTATTTTCTATTATACCAAAGGGAGATTATTACACATTACGCTTCCCAACACGGAAAGAAATTATTTTCAAAGGACGGCTTAAATCCAACTGTTTCCATTCGGATAGGAAAAAAGCGCGTGGAGCTTATTAATATGATGCTTTCTGGCTTCCAGACCAGGTTTCTTGATTACGGAGGCTAAAAAATGGATACGTTTATATGCAAGCACAAAAAGCAATCATGGACTGGGTCCATTTCTGCGTTCAAAAAACATGGTACACATTATGAGTTTCTGATCCAGAGCCGTTCAAGCATTATGGTCGTATTTGGCAAAACCTCTCGCGGATATTTCGCTTGTATGCCTGATTTTGATGTAGGTTGCCACTTGGTAAATTTGAATGATGCTTTTTGGAATACTGAAAGATTAACGAAGGTTCTTGGTTCTGTGGATGGAGTTACGGTAGCATCTGCTCTGTTGTTCTTGTCCAAGGAGTTAGGATACCCCGAGTTTTAATTTATGCAGGACATTTTGCTCCTGCTTTTTTTCTTTCTTATTCCTGCCATTTATTTTGTCTGACCTACTGACAAATTGCCTGTCCAGCAACATAAACTTCCGCACATTTTCGTCGGCAGCTTCCCCCTCAAACGCCTCGCAATCACCACCCGGAACGATACGGGTACGTTTTACCTCGGCGATCATTTCTTCCATGCTCAACCGCAAAAAGCTTTCCCATTCGTCGTAATAATGCCGGTCTTCGCCGCGAACGCCCGAGTTCAGATAAGCGCGAACCTGACGCATCCCCTCTTGATACAACTCTTTGGCGGAGGGCGTTTTTTGACGCTTGCCGACAATGGTGAGTTCGGTTTTAGCATTATACCAGTTTGTGATTTCCTCTATTTGCGGTTGGGTATTGTCCGGTGCGGCGAAGTAAGGCGGGTAGCCAAAAGTCACAAGAACATTTCCGCTTTCTTTATACCCTACCACAACCGATCCGAAAAAGCGGCTTTCAATTGGTAAAATGACCGGCTGTTCAAAGGTGCAAAGCGTATACCTGATTGCTTCTTTCATCTCCGCTTCATTCATATATTCACCCTTTGCCGGGTCGGCGGAATATACGTGCGGCGAAAATCCCGCGGCGATATACACACGATGCCGTTCGTCACGGGTCGGCATCAAACAGGCAGGGCTTTTAATCTATCAGATAAGGCCCGGCATGTCTTATCATTTCGTACCAATTTTTATAGGGCAATACATTTTTATTTTTGGGTTATCAAAGCTCTCTTTCGCATCATAAACCGCAAAGACTCCGAAGTCAGGTCAAAAAACGCTTCTGTCAAGTGAGGTATTACAGATAGGCTACGGACGGGCGACCATGACTACAAACTCGCGCATCAGGTTACATAATGGGCAGGCTGTAATGTCCAGGCTCGCTCCAACGCGGGCGCTGCAGAGTCGCCATCCGTGGCTCCACTTTGCGTCTGCGGCATCCGTGCCGCAGCATATCGGGTTTTCCTCTGGAGTTCCGCGCTCGAGCTTCGCCTGGACAAACAGCCTACAACCATTACTTCTCATGATGCTTTCGTCTGCAGCCTTGTCCGCCCGTCTTGCTTATTATATTGTCTTTATCGGTAAGCGTGTTGTATGTCTGCTTTTTAAACTGCCGCTTATTCTTACCTTCCTGGCTTGTGGACACAACGCCGTTCGGCATCGTGAGCCGCTTCCATAATAATTTCACTCACTGTAGGATGGGGATGTATTGTATGAGATAATTCTTCAATTGTCGATTCAAGCTTCATGGCTACACATATTTCACCGATCATATCTGTCGCCCTGGGTGCCATAAGATGTGCCCCAAGTATTTCGCCTGTGCTCGCGTCGGAAATAATCTTTGCCATTCCTTCCCTCTCGCCTGCGATCATGGATTTGCCGTTGAAACTTACAGGAAACCTACCGGCCTTATATTTGATATTGTTCCTTACCGCATCCTCTTCCGTCATCCCTGCCCATGCAATTTCAGGACTGGTATATATGCAGCTTGGCACAGCCGAATAATTCATCCTATCACTTCCGCCCACCGCGTTTATAGCTGCTATAAGTCCTTGGGCTGAAGCTACATGGGCTAGCAATACTTTCCCTGTAACATCACCAATTGCATAAATCCCTTTCACAGAGGTTTCCATATTCTCATTTACTTTTACAAATCCCTTCTCAAAAGCTACACCCAATTTTTCCAAACCCAGGTTTTCAGTATTGGGCCTTCTGCCTATTGCTGCAATTACGATATCCGCTTCAGCCTTTTGAACTCTCCCATCCTTATCAAAGATACATGCCGCCGTTTTCCCGGAAGAAATCGACGTAACCTTTGAACCGGTAAATATTACGACGCCTTTTGATTCAAGTGATTTCCTGAGCATGCCGGAAATCTCCGAATCAACTCCGGGAATAATCGTATTCATCATCTCAATAATGGTAACCTGCTTCCCAAGCATATTGAACAAAGTGGCAAATTCTACTCCGATTACCCCTCCGCCTATTATCACGATCTTCTCAGGACACTCCTTCATCTCTAAAACCGCATCGCTGTCCAATACCCTATCACTGTCAATTCCCTGTATCGACGGCATTAACGGCCTGGACCCCGTAGCAAGGATTATCTTTTCAGCCTTAAGGATAAGCTTTTCATCCGCGGTAACTTCAATCGTGTTTTTATCGATAATAAATGCCTTCCCTGTAAGGACCGTGCCGTTATTACTTTTAACAAGAGCGCTGATACCTGACCTAAGCTGTTTGACTATAGTATCCTTCCTCTTTGAGATCAAGCTATAATTAAACTCCGCTTTCTCTATTGAGATTCCGAAGTCACTGCTGTGCCTTGCCGTGTGGTATACTTCGGCAGATTGAAGCAATGCTTTCGTCGGTATGCAGCCCCTGTTGAGGCAAGTGCCTCCCATTTCGCGCTCCTCTACAACGGCAACCTTCAAACCAAGCTGCAATGCCCGGATGGCTGCGGTATAACCGCCCGGCCCGCCACCGATAACCACCAGATCGAATCGATTTTCCATTTACTTATATCACCATACCTTATTTGAAAATTTCATTATCCCACTCAGCAGCAGCAAGGTAGCCTCCATCCACAATGAGAGATGTAGCCGTAACTCCGGCCGAATCCTCACAAGAAAAGAACAAGATAGACCTTGCGACATCCGCAGGTGTGAGAATTTCGCCCAGCGGAACGCGCCTCAACCTTTCAGCCAGATGTCCTGCCGGATCCGGTACTGAATTTAGATGCCTGTTCAGCATAGGTGTATCTGTAATCCCAGGGCACACGCAGTTGCAGCGGATGCCATATCTGGCATAATCAAGGCCGATCGACCGTGAAAGCTGTATTACCGCGCCTTTGGATGCGGTATAAACCGGAGTGCCGTTTTGACCCACAAAGCTGCTGATGGAGCCTATATTCACTACATAGCTTCGCTTATTCAGGCTTAAATATGGAAATGCGTATTTGAATGCAAGAAAAATCGATTTGACGTTACTATTCATTACACAATCCCATTCATCACCGGTATATTTATGTAGTTCCTTCATATCGATAATACCTGCACTGTTTATCAGTATATTTATCCCACCAAAAGTATCTGCCGCTAATTCAATTGATTCCCGTACATCTTCGTCTTTAGTAACATCACATTGAATAAATAGGGCTTTTCCACCTTTTTCTTCAATCTCTCCTGCAACACGTTCCCCGTCCCTGGCGCTGCGCCCGATTACCGCAACCGCTGCCCCTTCCTCTGCAAACAGCCTTGCAGTACCTTCACCGATCCCCTTTGTCGCCCCGCTTATCCATGCAGCCTGTCCCTTAAGCCTTCCTTCCACCGCAGCCTCACCTCCAAAGCTTTAATTACACTTCCCGACAAGCCTTTGAAATCAAATTCCGCATAAGTATACTCTCCGAAAGGTTGTCGGTTTTATTACAGCCCTCCCATTCACTCCAGGTATATTCTATTCCGATATATCCTGCATATCCGGTTTCCTTCATCACTTTGATTATCCCCGGATAGTCAATGGTGCTTTCGCTGACAACGGTTTGAAGTCTTCCGTATGCCGCGCCGCGGGCGTGAAAATGGCTGGCGTACCGTATTAAGGGTTCTACACTGGATTCGGATATACCCTGCTTTATAAAATGCGTATAGTCAAGGGTCAGCGTTAATCCCGGAACATTCCGTACCAGGCTTAAAGCCTCCTCGGGATTTTGCGCAATCGAGCCGATATGTGCTTCGACTCCAAGGATCAAACCGTAACCTTTTGCAAGCTCACACCGCCATGCCAGCTCTTCGCAGCAACGTTGAAAGGATACCTCCCTTGATTCCGTTTCAAAGACGATACCCGGCAGGGCTGAAACGTGCCTGCTTCCACACTCCAGGGCATACTCCGCTGTAAGTCCGAACCGCTCTCTGGCCTTTTCCCTTATCTTTTTATCCGGGTGATTCGGCGCCAGAGATACAAAATCCAGAGCTGTTTGCAAAAATATATCCGCAGGCTCCAGTCCCCTGTCCTTTAGCCTTTTACTTAAATCCTGCGCGTTTTTCCTTACGTTGCAGAACACCTTTGAAGGCTGCAGATGGGATCTTTCTTCAAACAGCCCTATGTCCACCCCCTGGAAGCCAAGCATTGATATAAGGTCAAGAACCTTATCATGCGGCAGCAGCGGAAAGGTAAAATCCGCACAAGCAAACTTCAGTTCCATCAATAACCACCCCCATACTATAATTACCCCATATATATTCCGCCATTTACATCTAGAACGACGCCTGTTATGAATTCAGCTTCTTCGGAAGCGAGGAAGGATACGGTATCGGCAATGTTCTCAGGTCTTCCCAGTTTCCTCATCGGAATCTGCTGCTTCAGCATTTCAATGTCATTGGAAGACAACTGCTTGATAATACCGGTTTCAGTAGTCCCCGGTGCCACAGCATTCACTGTAATACCGTATTCTGCAACTCTTCTGGCAACAGCTCTTGTCAGCCCGATAATCCCGGCCTTGGAAGCTGCATACGCAGGTACGTCCGCATATCCTCCCATTCTTCCGGCAACCGATGACAGGTTGATTATGCGGCCGAAGCCTTTTTGCTTCATGTATGGCAGTACTTGCTGCGTTGCAAACAATACGCCTTTAAGATTTACATTCATTATCCTGTCCCATTCGGCTTCCGTTATCTCTTCGACAGGGGTTTTACTAAGGATCCCTGCATTATTGACAAGTATATCAACAGACCCGAATTCCCGGACGGTTTTTTCTACCATTCCCCTGATATCCTCAACAATTGATACATCGGCTCTGATTGCAACCGCTTTTCCCCCTGCATGAACGATTTCGCCGGCAGTTTTTTCCGCATTGCAATGATTGATATCCACTATGGCTGCCGCTGCACCCCTTTTATGCAAGGCCAGTGCAATTGCCTTTCCTATCCCCTGACCTGCGCCTGTAACTATCGCAACTTTGCCAGTCATAAGCACCCTCCGTCAACTCATCAGGTCCAAAGGCCACTCAATGAGATGCTTGACTTTCTGCAGGAATTTGGCCGCAGGTACTCCATCCACTATCCTATGGTCGAATACAAGCGTCAAAAGCATCCTTGATTTAATAACAATTGCATCGTTTTCTCCGGCAACAGGCTCCCGCAAGATTGATCCTACCCCAAGGATACAGCACTCGGGAGGGTTTATTATAGGGATAAAATGCTCAATCTCATAAGCACCCAGATTGGTAATTGTAAAAGTACCGCCGGTCAAATCCTCGACCGAGGCCTTGCCTGAATTTACAGCCTCCACTTTTGTCCGCAATTCTTCACTGATTTCAAGCAGGCCTTTATGATTGGCATTTTTTATTACAGGCACTGTCAAACCCCTCTCGGTTTCAACTGCAACCCCTATATTTACATCATTCAAAATCTGTATCTCGTCACCGTCGAGTCTTGAATTGACTATCGGCTGCCCGCCCAATGCCCTTGCCACGGTCATAACAAGCATATCGTTATAGCTTACGGGTTTTCCAGCTTTTTTCAGAGCATTTCTCC
Organism: Bacillota bacterium; assembly: GCA_023426125.1. Lineage (GTDB taxonomy): Bacteria > Bacillota > Clostridia > Acetivibrionales > DTU013 > MnB-11. The sequence goes on along the minus strand of JAFABI010000094.1, from coordinate 84,116 downwards.
ATTCAATCAACCTCCCTGCATCCGCATGCAGGGTCAATGCGACAGATGGCTTGGTGTGTTTGCTTTCCGTCATTCTTTCGCCTATAAGCCTTCGGATGCCTGTATATGGAATAGTGTCCCTGCTTTTCCCTTTTGCGGGTAAAGGATTTGAAGCCCTGTCTGACACATACGCCAATATATCCGCTTTTACGATCCGGGCATGAGGTTTGGCAGGCTGTAATTCATTCAGATTGATATTCATATTCTTTGCAAGCTTCCTCGCCAGAGGTGAAATTCTGATTCTCTCCTTCCCTCCTCCGGCTTCTATTGCTGCCGCGCCAAGCAGCCGGTCTTCCTTCCGGCCGGCATTTTCGAGTTCTGTTTCCGGTTGTTCCCCTATTTGAACCGTAGACTCCCCCGATCCCCCGGCAACATCAATACCGTCTCCCGCAAGCTGCTTTAAGGAGCACTCCGCATATTTCTCGCCAGGTTCGCATAATATAGCAATGGGTGACTGGCAAAGCACGTCGTCTCCAACAGAAACAAGAATTTTCGCAACGGTTCCCGACATGGTCGAATATATCTCCTGTACGGCTTTATCAGTTTCCGCATCCAGTATGTGATCGTCCTCCCTGATGATATCTCCTTCTTTTACAATCCATGCGACTATTTTCGCCTCCTTCATATTGACACCAATTTTGGGCATTTTCAATACTTTAGACATTTAATCACCCTTCTTCAATTATTGAGAGCTTCCCTGACAGCATTTTTAATCTTTTGCACACTTGGGATGACTTCATTTTCAAGCCCCATATTGTATGGCATAGGTACATTCAGTGCAGCTACGCGAACCGGAGGAGCGTCCAGCAGATCAAAGCCTCTGTCAATAACCTCCGCAACAATGTCGGCGGCCATTCCGCCGCGTAAATTTGCTTCCTGGCAGATTACAATCCGGTTCGTTTTGGCAAGGGAAGCCATGACCGTATCATAGTCAAGCGGCAGCAATGAACGCAGATCAATAACCTCACACCTGATACCCTGCTCCGTTTCGAGCTCTTCCGCCGCCTGCTGGGCTTTTATCGACATCATGGAGTAGGAAACAATGGTGACATCCGTGCCTTCCCTTCGAACAACGGCTTTTCCAAACGGAACCGTGTATTCCTCCTCCGGAACCTCGCCCTTCATCTGGTACGACCTTTTGTGTTCGAAGAAGATGACAGGATTATCATCTCTGATGGCAGTCAACAGCATCCCCTTTACGTCATAGGGTGTGATTGGCGCTATTACCTTGAGCCCGGGAACATGGTTAAACCAGTTTTCGAAGGACTGGGAGTGTTGCGCGGCATTTCCTCCTCCCGAGCCGAAGGGCGCCCTGACTACCAGCGGCATGTTTACTTTACCGCCAAACATGTAGCGCATCTTGGCGGCCATGTTCACAAGCTGGTCCATGGAAAGTGTTATCCAATCGGAATAAAGAATCTCAACAATAGGACGCAGGCCCGTTGCAGCCGCGCCAACCCCGGCTCCTGTAAATGCAGGCTCGGATATGGGCGTATCGATGATTCTCTTAGGGCCGAATTCCTGCAGCAGCCCCCTGGTGACTCCAAAAGGATTGCCTCTGACGGCTACGTCACACCCCATGACTATGACTGTGCCATCCCGCCTCATTTCTTCTCTCATTGCATCGTTTAATGCCTCTCTAACAGTTTTTACACTCATTTACAGACCCCCGAACTTTTTATTTAATCTTGCTCTTATTGAATTACTTCGCCATAGGCATATATATCCTCATACAGTGTATCTATTCCCGGCTCGGTGCATTCATTGGATGCGTACTCTATTGCTCTTTCGACATCCGTCCTCGCTTTTTCTTCAATTCGTATGACTTCACTTTCTGAAAGCACTTTTCTTTGAAGCATATACCCCTTCATTCTCTTAATGGGGTCCAGCTCCCAATAGGGTTCAACCTTCTTCAAATCCCTGTACCACTGGTCATCTGCAACAAAGTGGCCCAACAGGCGCAAGAACCTCGCTTCAATCAATGTCGGTCCTCCGCCGACACGAGCTCTGTCCACAGCCTCCTTTACGGCTGTATAGACATCAAAAACATTAAAGCCGTCTACCAGTATACCTGGAATACCATAGCCAATGGCTCTTTTATAAAGGTCTGTCTCTTTGGATACACATCTCAGCTCAGTCCCGATGGCCATCTGATTGTTTTCGATAACGAATATTACCGGGAGATCCCAGGCGGCAGCCATGTTGATGGATTCATGCCATACGCCCTGATTTGTCCCGCCGTCGCCATGAAAGCAGACCGTTACCTTGCCGTTTCCCAGCAGATCCGCAGACATGGCAGAACCTACGGCAATAGGCATACCGCTTCCGACGATGCCGGTTGCGCCCAGCATTCCATGTTCGACATCAGCGATATGCATGGAACCGCCTTTTCCATGATTATAGCCTTCATACTTGCCGAACAGCTCCGCCATCATTTTGTTTATATCGGCGCCTTTGGCTATTGTGTGTCCATGTCCCCTGTGCGTGCTTGTAATAAAGTCATCGGGTTTCAATGCAGCACACGTACCTGCTGCTATTGCTTCAGCCCCTACATAGGAATGAGCCAGTCCATATATTTTATTATCCATCCACAAGTCTCTGACCTTGGTATCAAACTGTCTGATCAAATTCATTTTGTAATAGGTATCTGTAATCTGTTCAATGCCAAACTCAGAAGGGGCCTCAAGCTCCTTTAGACAGAATAATTCCCTTTTGAGCTTATTTTTGATTGTTTTTTGCATACTGCACCTCTTTACCGTTTATTGTATGGGATAATCTTCTTTAGGCGAGTTTTTCCTGTCGCATAACCTGCTTGAATGACATTATGACATAAATATCCGTTATATTTCCTTTACTCTTTTACGGACTTCGATTCCCGAAAGCTTTTCATAAAATTGTATGATACCGCTGTGGTCATCCCTTTCTTTCCCATCCGCTTTTAATGCCTGCATGATCTCCATCACCTGGCTTGTCAGCGGAATCGGCACCCCGATCTGATGAGCAGTATCAAGCGCATTCATCAGGTCCTTGATATGCAGCTCTATCCTGAACCCGGGCTTGAAATTGCCATCCAGCACCATCGGGACTTTTGCATCCAGCACCGTACTTCCGGCAAGTCCTGAACGTATAGCCTTATATACTTTTTCAGGATCAACGCCCGATTTGGCTGCAAGCACCAGGGCTTCCGACATTGCAGCAATATTCAGGGCGACAATCATCTGGTTTGCAAGTTTCGTGATATTCCCGCTTCCTGTCTCGCCCACATAAACCGCTGAAGATCCCATTTTCAATAAAATTTCCTTTACTTCATTGAAAACAGTTTCAGAACCGCCTGCCATGATTGCAAGAGTTCCGTCAATAGCCTTCGGTTCCCCGCCGCTGACAGGGGCATCCAGCATTTCAACACCCATTTCCTTCAGTACGGCGGCAATTTCCCTGGATACAAGAGGTGCTATCGAGCTTAAGTCAACAATTACCGAACCCGGCCTGACACCCTCAATTACACTGTTCTTTCCGAGGATTGCCTCCTTTACATGAGGTGAATTCGGCAGCATGGTCAATATGATGTCCGACCTTTCTGCTACATCTTTTGAGGAAGCACCTTCTTCAGCTCCGGCATCGGCCATTTCCCTTACTGCAGCGTTGTTTACATCATAAACAACCAATTGATAGCCTGCCTTGATAAGGTTTTTTGCCATGGGTTTACCCATTATGCCAAGTCCGATAAATCCAACCTTATTAAATCTACTCACAGCAAAATATCCTCCTCGTATTGGTATATAAATTCTTCCCCGGGCTCCAGGGCAACAGGTTTTACATAAGGCTTATCTTCATATCGCATCTGGTTTAGTAAAGACACAAACTGATTTACATCCGGGCAATCCCTTTTTGTATAATGGCAGGCGACTGCATAATCGAGGCCGAGCCATTGTGACGCCAATGCTGCTTCATAGGGTGTCATTTCACCGGTAAGGTACTCCGGCAGGAAGTCAAAACAATTTTCAATGGTCACATTCATCAATCCTATCTGAGGCTTATGTAATTCGCCTATGAGCTTCAAATCACTGAACAGTGCCGTATCGCTGGCATTATATACGCGTGTACCGTCCTCGAGGAATATTATGAATCCCAGCGGCAGGGCCGTGACAAAGGTTCCATCCTTCAGCTTCACAGCTGAACGGTGACGGCTTTCCACAGGCCTTACTCTGATGCCGGCAGCTTTTACCGTAAGTCCCCATACTGTTTCGATCATCTGTCCGGCAGGGACTCCTCTTTCAATCAAAAAAAGCCTGGTATCGCCACCACAGATAACAGGGCATTTATATCTGATTGCAATTTCCGCAGTATCGCCAAGATGGTCAAATGCAGCATGGCTCACCAGTATAAGATCAACCTTGTCAAATTGATCTGCTTTAAAGGGACTTACAGGGTTATCGTTCAAGTAAGGATCAATAAGTATCCTCCTGTCAGCAGCTGTAGTGATATAGAACGCCGAAAACCCTAGAAATCTGAATTTTGTACTCATCTGCTTCACCCTCCTTTTCTATTTGATTAACGTTAGATTTTCAGAGTAGAATTTGTTTTTATCGTAATACAGCTAAATTCTATTCATCCGAAAGCAAATCAAGTATAATGCCGCTTTCGATTCCAAATCTGACAAAACAATAGGAATCGGTCCAGGCTTTTTCATCCTTGTAGCTATACGGACCAACGCCATAAAGCTCTCCGTCCTTATGATGGTGCGGTCCCATCAGGTTTCTCAGGCTATTGACAAGCTCCAGCTCGACTTCATTTTCTCCTGCAACGATGTAATTGCTTATATCAACGGAATAGGGAGCCCATGCAAAGGTTTTTGCCGCACTTCCGTTTACAAATATTTTTGTAACGATTGAATCAGGTCTGTCGAACCTCATCATAAGTTTCTGCTTCTTTTGGAGAGCCGCAAGCTTTACCTTCCTGGTGAGTCTGAGCTTGCCTGCATAGAACGGAAAACCTCCGGCAACAAGATTGTTGACCTTTACACGCGAAGCCATGGGTGAAAGCTTAAATGCTCCGTTTACCCTTACACTTCTCCTTTCGCCATATTCTAAACTTCCGTCAAATTCTACATTGAATCTGCCAAGAATATAGATGCTTTCAAGCTCGGTATCATATCGCAACCTGTTAGATTCCGCTTCATGCACATCGTTGCAGCCAAGTATGGCATATACTTTATCAGAGCAGTAAAAGCGGGTTGTGAGAATTATTTCATTCCAGCCTTCCTTTATTTTCCCCGATATATCGATTTTCCGTAAAGACTTGTCTACCCACCAGCCGCACTCTTCGCTTCCTACCCCGGAACCGTTCAATTCAATTGCAAATCGATACGGTTCTTCAAGCACCAGGAAAACAGGTGTCTCAAACTCAGCTGCCGAATAAAACCTGAAAAGCATTTTGACATCTGCAGGCTTTCCAAGCTTCAGCATTTCCTGCTGGAGCATAATGACAGGAAGCTCAGGCTGCCATTTGCCGTCATCTATTTTATAGCTGCAGTAATCAAGGACAAGGCTGTTTAAATCGCAGTCCACAATATCCCATGTTTCCTCAGCTTCTGAAAGCGCGCTGGAACTAAGCTGTTTCGTCAACAAATCAGGCTTTTCGCGACAGATATCCTCCTCGGACTGTATCAGCATCATTGACCCTGCCGGTTCAATGCCGATACCTTCCAGGGAATCCAGCGGCTTAAATGTGCCTTCATCCGCAAAGTACCTTGTTATACAACCCTTTTGAGAAATTTTGACGTTCACTTTGTGTGGTTCATCAATATTTGTATTTACCATGTAATATAGTAATCCGCCATTGCATTTCATCGTACAGCAATAGATATCCTTGTTTTCCTCACCGCTGCATAAAGCTACGCTGACAGGAGAAGTCAAAATTCCGGTAAGGGCCTCCCTAAGAGCCTTCTTATCATTCATTATTATTTCCAGGCCGGAGAACAAACCGTCACAATCACTGCTCCGGATACCTTCCAGACATTCCGGAGCCCTGCCCACCGGTATGATCCTCCCGCCTTCATCTTTAAACTTCTGCAAAAGCCGCAGAGTACTCTTATCCAGGGTAATCGCAGGAGGAACTATGACAACGCTGTATGAGCCTCGGCCGACCTTGAGCCTTCCACCCTCTACGCTCCCGTGTCTGGACATGATTTCTTCGTCACCGTAGTGAAAATCATAATTCAATTCCAAAAGACTGTCGGTCAGGTATTTAAAGTCTGCGTCAAGACCGTTTATGCCGTCGAAGATGTCCTTTCTTTCTCCCCTTAGCGCACTTTCAATAATACCGATATCACTCCACCCGACTTTTTCGTAATCACTTCCTTGAAATAAGATCCAGCCGCTCTTATACGGATGCAAGACCAAAATATCGATTTTCGGCTCGCTTTCAGCCATAATTTCACTAAGTCGCGCAAAATAATCGTTAAAGCAGCCGAATTCCTCCCACCATGGCTGCTGGTAAAACAAAGATGCGGGATATTCCCGTTTCCTGGCGCCCTTCAGCGAATACAACCCCAGATGCTGCAGCATCATATTGATTCCCAGGACATAATGCCATTCGCCTATCCATTTCAATTCCTCAAAGGATACATTCCACCCTGCGCAGCCGAACATTTCCGAAAGCACCCTTTGTTTGCCCAATTGCTGCGAGACGGACGTAACCTGCTTTACCGTCATATTGCAGACAGGTTTCCTGCACAGCCAGTCTATGCCGGGAACCTGCATATGTTCGTAAAAGGGCATTGTTCCGCCGGAACCCAGTATCTGGGTGGCAAACCAATCCTCATATACCGTATGGCCTGTAAATACCACATTATGCCGGCTGCACCACTCTCCTATCTGTTTACCGTATGACTCTTCAAACAACCGGTTTACCGTATTCCAATAATCATATCTGACCTTCCGGTAATCCCCTGCCTGAAAGAATAAAGCCGGCAGCACATCCAACAGGTCATATCCGCATCTCTTTGCAAATTCATCCTGCAGTATACCCGACCAGGCCATATATGACCTGGCCAGTTGGGGCTCATCGGAGAATATGGCCCAAATACCGCTGCCGAATTCCGATTTAAACCTGCCGTAATATTTTTCATAGCTAGCCTCGATGAATTCGCTTACAACCCTGGGATCCAGGTTATCTACATAATACCTGCCGGTTTTATAAAAAAAATGATAGACCTCGGTATTGGGGTCAATGATGTCTGAAAGGGAATTGACTCTCTTTGCTTCATTATCCTTTATCAAATAGACTCCCAGGGTGTTTTCCGAAGCTGTGAAATCCCTTGCATTCACTTGGGCAAACTCAATCCACTTGAGCCAGTAATCCTTGCCTTTACCGTTGACCTCACCGGCGCCGAACCCGCTGGGCCATCCATCCTCGTCGTCCACTATGCTGAGCATGCCCAGTTCCTTACCCGTCTCTATCATTGCGCGGACAGAGTCCATCCATTGCGAACCCATATAAGGAATTTCAAGGCCGCCCCGTGCGTGCATTACATACCCTCCAAGGCCTGCCTTGTACATTTCCCTGATCTGCCACTCCACTTCATCAGGCTGGATGTTTTCAAGCCATCCCCAATAATTTAAAGGCCTGTATTCATTCTTTGGCTTCTTCAATACGCTGAACTGTCCCATATAACACCTCCATATTATCCCTATTTCCGTCTTATTAAACTGCCAACTGTGACTACGGCAATCCGGTACTTTTACTCCCTTATCATAACCGCTTGTTCAATGGCCTTGATCTGTTCCTTCAGGCTCGGCCCGTCTCCTACCTGTGTAATAATGCAAAGCCCGGATACTTTCTTTTCACTAAACAAACTCGAGCACTTTTCCGCATGCTGCACCGATGTTAACAATGGAAGATCGGGCCGGTTGACCGGGCTATTGTGCGATACGATAAAAATGGGCTTTTTTAAATCGTTAACCACCTTGTCCAGATCAGTTTCACTGGCTGCAAAGTTTAAGCCCACCAGACCTTCAATATCGCAAAGCTCATCCAGGACGGCATTTATACTGCCGCACGAATGCATGAATACCCCGCCGAAGGCTGCGGCGATCTCCTCAAGGAAAGGCTTGATAAATTCCCCGACTACCTGGGGTGAGACCACAGCTGCCAGATCTTCGCTTACTGCGATGCCCCTTTCACCGGGATACCAGATTGCAGGCTGGCAGTGATATGGGATTATATCCCCTTCCGCAGCCTCATTCATTTGTCTGGCATACTCTATAACCGCAGCTGTACAACGTTTGATGAGATGCTTTACTTCATCCGGGTTATCGTAAATCGCAAAGAGGAATTCCTGTATCCCCCAGATCTGGCTTGCAACTGAAAATGGCCCCTGCAGATCCGCCTCATAAAGGGTTATAAGGCCATGGGTCATCCTTCTCCAATATTTCATCCGCTCCAGCATTTCCCCACCCGGCGTCCTGGGGCCAAAGCCTGCTTCAGGAAGCGAGTAAACGTCCATCGGGTCATTGATGGCAGGCTTCACTTTAACGGAAGCGGATGCTGTTTCTTCCGTGCATCCGAAATACGAAGGTATGGTTATCTGCCTTACTCCAGGCGACAGCGCCGGAAAGAAATCATCCTCGTAGTCCGCATGCTCAATAATTCCCTGCAATTGCTCAATGAGGCACTTATCTTCCCTGCTTATGCCTTCAGGGAGTTTGGGCATGTTTTTGGGCCACATGTCCCACACAACATAAGGAATCCTTCCTGAAGCCGGCTTTCGGTTCCAGAAGTCATTCATCCTTTCTTTAAGAGCCATTATCCTCTCTTTCGGATATTTTTCCTGTACCTGCATGGTTAAATCATCGACCAAGCCTGTTACATCCGCTTTTCCCGCCATATCACTCAGTCCTCCTCACAAAAAATACATGTGTCCTTGTTCTATATATTTTCCGGTATCCTCCTCAGGAATCTTTCGTTTGTATTATGAATATAAATTTACAAGATTCCTTGATCAGGAATCAGGATAATATTTACTTCTGTATTCCGAAGGATTTATGCCCGTAAATCCCTTAAATGTCCTGCTGAAATGTTTCCAGTTAGTATACCCGGCTTTTTCCGCCACCTCATATACCTTGATATCAGGCCTTTCCAATAAGTTTTTTGCTTCTGCGATCCTCAAGTCCGTCAAGTATTCAATAAATGTCACGCCCGCCTGCTGACGGAATAAACGGCTTATGTAATTCGGGGATACATAGACTGCTTTCGCTACCTCGGAAAGGGATATCTGTTCATGGATGTGGGCACGGATATATTGCTTGACCCGACTTAGAATATTGCTTTCGATTTTCTCACTTTCCATTTTTGTAAATAAGCCATTGATCCAGTCGAGTATCTGCTTTGTTAATATTTCCTGATCCCTTGACCACAAAAGCTTCAACAGGAAATTGGAAAATTCCACTGCATTTTTCCCATTATTGTTGTCAATACCCTGTGCCGCTCTCCCCAGAAGTGAAAACATAAGACGGTATATACCCCGAACAAGCTTTGATGTGGATTTTTGCACGATCAGATTATTAATGCTGAGCTTTACTTCATTGATTATTCCACTTAGGTCAGAAATGTCCCAATAGCTGTATAAGCGGTTCAAATCCATATTTACGCCGGATGAAACACCTTTTTCCATTTCGTTGAAGGTAAAAACCGTATTCTTTTTAAGTATGCGGTTTACCAATGCATTACAGGCTTGCCAATAGAGCATGTAAGCGCTGTCCGACACCTCCATAACCTGTGACACGCCTATATTGATGCCTATCCTCAGATTCTTTTCACCCAATCCTATGATATTGTCCTTCGTCTCTTCCAGCAGTTTTAAAATCTTTTCCGTTGTATCTGAAAACAAGCCGATGATCATACCGTCAGTATTTTTTATGTTATCTTTTATCGAGCACAAGCCCGTTCTTTCTTCTATGAATTCACTTATTTCCTTTTGCAGTTGCCATACCAGTATCTGGTCATTTCCATCAACAGCGGTGCAGGAATCGTTTCTATAGATATCCATTACCAAAACCATTTTTTGTTTTGGTTCGTAACTAACAAAGTCACTCCATTCGACGGCAAGTTTATTTTGCATTTTTTCTTCCCGTTTTTGAACCATTCTTTTCAACAGATAAAAAAGATCGTCCTCTATGACCGGCTTTAGCAGATAATCGCCGGCACCCAATTTGAGGGCCTTCTGTACATAGCTGAAATCGGCATAACCGCTCAACACTACGAAATCCACGCCGGGATCCAGCTTTTTGGCTATTTCCATCAATTGCAGACCACTCATATCAGGCATTTTCACATCCGTTATTACCAGGTCGACTTTTTGTGAAGATAAAATGCTCAATGCCTTTTTGGCCTCGGTACATACTGCAGCGATCTCGATATTCAAACCTTCGATATTTTTTTGCCTGATGAGGTTCGACAATCCTTTGCCGATTTCCCTTTCATCATCAACAATCAGAATCAGCATTTAACCAGCCTCCTTTGCTTCCGATAGAGGTATCCGGAAGTTTACAGCTGTTCCGGCATCTTTTTCACTCCAGATTTGAAAATCAGCTTTTTCATGATAGATGATCTTGATTCTTTGAAAGATATTTGCCAGGGCTATGTTTTTATCCTTGATCTTTTCATCATGGATTGAAGAAATAAGGTCATCCAGTTCATCCTGCTCCATTCCCTTACCGTCGTCAATCACTTTGCATAGCAAATAATCATTTGCTATGCAAATTTCCACAATGATCTGCAGGGGCCTGTCGCTTACCAATCCATGCCTGATTGAATTTTCCACCAAAGGCTGAATTGTCAGTACGGGGATTTTTTTATCCAGTATATTCCGGTCGATTTTGTACTCAAACAAAAGGTTGTTGCCAAGCCTGAGCTTTTGTATATACAGAAAGCTTAACACAAAATCCATTTCCTTTTTTATGGGTACCAGATCCTGGAATTGTGTAATATGATAGCGTAAAATATTCCCTAATGCGATTAGTCCCTCTTCTGAGCTAACATAGTCTCCCTTCTTCATAATCATACGGATGGTTTCAATTGTATTGCACATAAAATGGGGGTTTATCTGGTTTACAAGAGCCGATATCTGGATTTCCTGCTTCATAAGCTTGTTATGAAGGACCTCCGTTATCAAAAAGCGTATCTTCTCGGCCATTTGCTCGACCTTATCCCATAGCTGGCCTATTTCGTCGTCATTATGCTTTACCGGTTTAATCATATAATTATTATCGCCGAACTGCTTTAATTGCTCTCCGAGCTGGCGGATGGGATTGCTTATTCCATAAGCAAATACCGTCGATAATATAATTGCAAAAACAATTCCCACAAGCATAAATATCACTGCCCATTTTGCCAGCAGAACAGTGCCCTTTGTAAGCTCGGAAAACGGAATCACGCTGATAATGGTACAACCGTTATAGATGGATTTACTGTAGCTTACAAGGAATTTTCCGTCCTGATTGTTTATAATGCTGTAGCCCTGATCAAAGGAAAGGCCGCCTGGATTCACATCATATTTACTCTCCCAGGCTTCCCCCAACTCCGCATTATTTGATGAATAAACAACGTCATTTTCCTTATCTACAACGTATAACAGCGAGTTATCCCCCAAATTGACATACTTCAGGATATCCCTGATATAATCAAGCCTTCCCGATACCTGAAAAATACCGATAACCTCCCCGCTCCGCGGATCGAGGATCGGTTGGGCAAAGGAAAACACCATGGGATTTCCGGTTAGAAACTGATCTTTAATCGTACCTATCATAGTAAAGGCGAAATTATTGGCTTTTATTTTTTTGTACCATAGCTGATCCTTATATGAAGCCTCTACCCAATAACCTCCGTCAATATCCCTGACGTAGGCATAATTCGAATTGGTATACAGGATCATGTTGATAAATTTGCTGTTGCGCATGCTGTAATTACGCCTTAAAAACTTATCCAATTCATAAGTATCCCAGAATTCAGGTCTATCCGCGGATTCATCATTTAAGTGAAGTATATTGACCAATGAATCGTAGTCCGGGGTTTTTAAAATCATACTTGATAAATTAATAATTTCATCGACATAGGACTCTATATTCTTATTTGCCTGATTAAGGGTCTGCGGCACCATTTGCTGGGTCACCTGCAGCATTCCGTTCCGGTAGATCAGGTACGAGCCCACGCCTACCATAATTACTACAAATATTATCAGTATTGCGATGTTAAAAACCATTTTTAACGCAATTGGCCAATTACGATAATTTTTTATTTTAATCGACGACATAATGATTACTCCATGGGTATTCTCCAAACCGGATGAGTTTAATAAAAACAATCTAATTATATCATCTATTTAGGAGCACTGAAAATATTACTTACGCTTTTTCTGCAAATGTAGGCGCTCCAAGACTGCATTTGCAGAAAATTTTAGCGGACGTTATATTTTCACCAGTGCTTGGTATTACAGCTATAGTTAAGGAGCCGGCAAAAACCTCGACTGCCGGCTCCTTATAAAGCTGATTACTGCAAAAACCCAAGATCCGCCCACTGCTTCTTTACTTCCTCGAGAAGCTTATTTCCGGCAGTAGACAGCCATTTTTCCTTAAATGCTTCGTAGTCGGTTTCGGAACCCATGACATACTTGATATCGAACTCATTCATCATTTTATCCGCTTCGCTGGTCAAATTAGGGTCAAGATTCAGGAAGGAAGCATGGTCGCTGCCATAGTCCTCTGCTGCATTTGCCTTGATTTGTTGCGCTTGACCATATATGTTTGTAGAGTTGGGCGCATCGGTATTAACCTGCAGTATTCCATCTATACCGGTAAATTCCGATATAACGCCATAGTCCCAACCTCCTGGCATACTTCCGTTCCTCGGATCATCCTTAAGAGAAATGTACTTTATACCGTCAGCTTCTTTTATTTCTTTGCCGGGAAGAATACCTATCCCCCATCTGAGGGCATTATAGCCTTCATTGGGATATTGTGCATCATCCAGGAAATACAGTATCCTATCCAGTTTGTCCTTATCCTGGGCGGTAGTTGCAGAGATTGCATAAAGTCCGCTTACAGGAGATCTGGGATTACGCTTCCCGCCGTTGTCAGAGCCTTTTGGAATTCCGATCGATTCCCACCATGCTTCGCCTTTTCCGTCGTTATTATTGAACAGCTCCGTTTCATTGATTATGGCACTGGGCGGATAATAAGCAACACCTATTTTGCCGCTATAGAGCTTTGTTTTCCTCTGTTCCCAACCTTGGGTATAGAAATCGGGATCCATAAGCTTTTCATCTACACAGGTCTTTATAAAATCAAGCATACTCTTGTGTGAACCGTCAAGGATAGAGCTCTGGATTTGCTTGTTGGTATCCAGATAGATGGAGCTATTGGCCTTTATACCCATGGTATTCCCGGGACCATACATCAGTCCCAATGCCGCCAGATCGTTTAAATTCTGCCCGGAACCGGCTCCGCTGATACCCCATGTATCGTTCTTGCCATTCTTGTCAGGGTCGTTGAAGGTGAACTTCCTGAGTACATCCAGCAGTTCATCTGCGGTTTTTGGCGCCTGCAGGTTTAGATTCGCCAGCCAGTCCTTACGTATCGTGAATTCCCATCGGTCACCTCCGGCAGGACGCGGCACTGCAAACATCTTACCGTCCTTAGAGCAAAAAGTGAAAGCAGCGGAGTCAGTCAATGATTTCTTCAAGGTGGGAAGCTTTTCTAAAAAAGGAGTGGCATCCTCTGCAAGCAACCCCTGATCATAGAATTTCAGGAACAGGGCTTTATCCCAGTGGAAAAGGATGTCGGGCGGATTCCCGCTGGCATAGGCAACCGCTGCTTTGTCCTGCAAATCGCCGCCCGGGACCGCTATCAGGTTGTAATCGATATTATATTTTTTGTCTATCCAAGCCTTGAACGGATCATCGTCCCCTACCGGCTGATTTCTCCAACCGAAACACATCAAGGTAACTTTGTATTTCTTGGACATGTCGATTCCGTTATTTGTCCCGTCATTTGCTGTCGTGGCTTCTACCGCTCCGCTTTGTGCCGCAGTATTTCCCGAAGAGCCCTCCGTGTTTTTCTGCTGTGCGGTACCACACCCTGAAATTAAAACAGACAAGCATATAATTAGTAAAAGCAACTTCTTCAACATACAATTTGCCTCCTCGTATCATTCAATTCATGTTAGTGTTATATATCACCATAACCCGTACACTACCCTTACAGTGGCGCCGACTATAAGGACCCGTGCCGGATATGTGCGATTATACCATTTGATCAACCTTTTACCGAACCCAGGTATACACCTTTTTTAAAGTATTTTTGCAAAAACGGATAAACGCTCAGTATCGGTAGGGTCCCAAAAATCACCAATGCCATCCTCAAGGTTTCGGTAGATACACGGTTATCCGGATCTATGACTGACGACGGGTTGAACTGTGATCCCAGATCACTGTATACGAAGGAGTTCCGTATCAGTAAAGTCAATGGGAAGAGCTTGCTGTCATTTATGTAGATCATTGCATCAAACCATGAATTCCATGTGTTTATCCCTACGAACATACTAATGGCTGCAATGGCCGGTAAACTCATGGGAACCAGGATCCTGACCATCAGGGCCACTTCCCCGATGCCATCGATTCTGGCCGATTCTTCAACCTCCAGGGGAACATTTTCAAAAAACTGTTTCAATACCAGTACATTAAAGCTGTCAATCAAGCCGGGGATGACCAATGCCCAGATAGTATCCCTCAGCTTTAATGCGCTGACAACCAGGTAAGTAGGTATCAAACCTCCGGTAAAGAGAATGGTCGTTATGATCATCACGATAAATATTTTCCTGCCGGGCATGTATTTCCTTGAAACGATATACCCGGCGATGACCGACATCGTAACACAAAGGGTAATTGCAAGGATTGTCCTTATTATACTGATTTCCAGGGCATGTAAAAATACCGTTCCTTTAAACAGCCGTTTGTATGCCATCAGCGTAGGATTTTGCGGAAAAAGGACAAACCCTCCGCGTTGGATATACTCGCTTTCGTTGACCAGGGAAAGGGATAGGATATAGAGCAATGGAAACAAACATATTGCCGACATGAATAGGGTTACAAGGGTAATAAATAGTTGATATAGCTTCTCATCCAGTCCTGTATGGCTAAACTTTTTCACCACTTTTATACCATCTCCTTTTGCTTCGCTCAAAACGCATATCTGACTACTTTACCAGATACCTACTCCAGTCCATTTAATCGACAATTTATTCGATAGGATCACCAGGCACATACCCAGCGCCGACTGGAAAAAGGTAACCGCCGAAGTCATACTGTATTGAAGGTTTTGGAGTCCATGCCTGTATACCCAGGTATCAAGGATATCAGCAACACTATAGGTTGCCGGCGAATAAAACAATAGAATCTGTTCGCTTCCGGCATAAAGTATCCTGCCTAATGACAGTGTAAAAATGAATACAATGATGGGGGCAAGGCCTGGAATAGAAATATAGAAAATTCTGCTGATCGGACCGGCACCGTCAATTCTTGCTGCTTCATATTGTGCAGGATTTATCGTACTTAATCCAGCCATATATATTATCGTTCCGAATCCCACATGTTTCCATAGTTCCGAACCGATCAACAGTGGCAGAATCCATTCGGTAGACAAAAGAAAATTGATCTCCGTACCTCCCAACAGCTTAAGCATTTGATTTACAAAGCCCAAATTGGAAAACATTACATAAAACACTCCGTATACGACGACCCAGGATAGAAAATACGGAATGTAGATCAACGTCTGGCTTACATTCTTTAGAACTTCGTTTTTAAGATCGAACAGGAAAATAGCCAGCAGAAGGGAAGGCAAGAATCCGGCGGCAATTTTCAAGACACTTATGACAAGCGTGTTTTTAAGGATAGTGAAAAAATCAGCCTGTACAAGGGCATCTTTGAAATTATCCAGTCCCACCCAGGGGCTTCCCCATATTCCCGCCAGTATCTTATAATCCTTGATGGATAGTATAAGCTGAACTGCCATGGGATAGAATCTTAATAATAGATAGTAAGCCAATATCGGTAATGCAATAAGATATAAAGCCCAAAACCTTCTTAAGACTATACTGAATTTACTTTTCGGGATGGTTTTTGCTTTTATCATGATTTACATAACCCTTTCATCCATAGACTGTTTGTCTTCTGCAATAATCATACAAAAGTAGCCGTCCATAGTAAATATCGCTAAGTTATTAAAATGTAACATATTATGAACAAAAGCTTTGATCCGGCATAGAATAGGTATATTATTCCAAACCGATCTCCATACATTTCAGCACCTCACGTGCTCTCCCGCATTTATCCGCAACTATTCTGCAAATACCGGCGGCCAGGCTTTTATACCTGCTTATTTTCGCTTCGCCAAAAAAATCGAGGATATGCTCCGGAAGTCCGTCAGTACCTTTCAGGCATGCGGATAACAAAGCAGATTGGCTTGCAATGGTATCGCTGTCTCTTCCTATGTTGGTACCGCCAACCATGCATTTCCATATATCCCCGCCGCTTACCTTGAATATGGCAAGGGTAAAGGCTACCACTTCCCAGGGATCCTGGCCGTTATATTCAAGAAACCCACCGTAAAGGATCTTTCTCACTTCCAACACATCCATGCAGCCTTCTACCGCATTCAGCACCTTTTTCAGATAAGGCCCTGCTTCCCTTCTGTCCAACCTGTTAAAATACGCTTGAGGCTCCGGCGGAGCAGCCTTTAATGCGGCTTCAAGCACTGATTCCACAGTGGCTTCAGCCGTTAAGGCTTCTGCTGTTGCAGCACAAAGAATTGCTGCAGCATACACATCAAACCCCCTTTGATAAAGGTACGACAGCTCTAAGGCATCGGCGGCCGCCTGTGCCGGGTTTCCGACATGGTACATGCCGCAGGGGTTGCATCCCATCAAAGCGCTTCCGGTCACAACGTTCCAGTGCCCGCAGGCATGGGGTGCGAGGCCTTTTATCATCAAATCATAAGCATGCTGGGAATCGTAATAAAAATTGTTCCTGTTCATTTCCTGACGGAAGGTTTCTGCCAGATCCTCCGTAAATACTCTACCTTCGCAGCGGATGTATGTTTCAGCCCACATTATTGCCATTGCAGAATCATCCTCAGTATCTAGCCTGCCGGGATCCAGTATTTTGTCAAGTACGCCGTACTTTTCCTCAATCCAGTCATAATCCCTGTCTTCCACCGGGCTTCCCATCACGTTTCCTGCAGCGCCTGCCAGCATGGCGGCCAGTATCCTGTCATAAAGGTCCGACGTTTCAATCACATCGCCTATCTGATTTGAAACCTTCCCGGCAAGCTCATTTTCAGCAAGCAGTTTACGTTTCACCAGATCTGTGCCCTTCTCCACCCACCCGGCCAATTCGTTTTCATGAACCTTCCGCAGAGTATCCTTCCATATCCGCGGCCATTCCTCCTCTCCCTCCACCGCTGCACGTATGCTGACGGCAATCATTGAACCAAAGCGCACATCTGTGGACATAAGGCTCAGACGGATAAATTCCGGCCACGATGTTCCTTTAAGATAGGTGAACTCCAATAATGACATGGAAGCATAAAAGGACGAAATCCAATCCAGCCCGTAATTATAAACTTTAAATTTATTCTTGAATTCATCTTCTCTGACTGATTTCAACCAATCTTCCATCCGCCCTGTTTCCGCATAAGCGAGGGCCAGACGCAGGTTTTCCGCAATATGTTCATCCCTTTTCTCCGATAGTTTCAATAGAATATTTTTTATCCCGGCCCATGTCATCCCGGGAATCAACGCGGCTGCCAGAGCGGCTGCCAGAAGTCCGGTCAAAGCCGTAATATCCCCGCCGTTCTGGGTTCTTGCCAGTATACATGCTTCTTCATATGCATCTTCAGGATACCCCGCGTTATATAGTGCTGCCGGCCATGCCATCCAGCACCCTGACAGGACTGAAGGGGCGAAAAGGCCTGCAATACGGGGATTCATTCCTTCGTCCATCAGTTCGATGCAGGTCCGTCCGACACCCTGTGGCCTGAGCCAGGTCCTTTCCCTTAGCAGGAAATCCCTGATATCTTCCGGTGAAAGTGCTTTCTCCTTAAGCGAATATTCCATGCCCAATGCCGTTATGTGAGGAACCGTATCGATAAAACACGTCGGTGCCCAACCGGGAGTTGTGATAACCGGCGGGTCCTCGATAAGCTCCCTGGCTCTATCAGGGTTTGTCAACTCATGTATTGAAATGGCGTCCTCAACCGTATAACAGGATTTATCCGCAGGGAACCTCCACCATCTGCGCTCGCTCCACTGCCCCATCTGATGGCCTAAAGCCATTCCTTTAGCCATGGATTCTGCTCTCTTTTCAAACACGGTGCTTGCATTAGGATTTCCCATATTTTCTCCCCCTTATAAGGTGCATTCAAATCCTTTAAGTTTTTGGTTTTACAAGCCTGAAATTCAGCTTCCGTTCACCCGGAATTGCTTTTATCCTCATTTAGGCTTAAGCTTTTCATCGTGTGTTCCTTTCAATCTAAACTTTATTAGAGAAATAGCTTTTACCAACGAATACAATAAAACCTCCATAAAGTAATTCTTTCAAATGCAAACGTACAATCAAATTGGCCATAAGCATAATGATTTACACTTTACTCGAAATTACTTTTACTTTACTATTTTATAAAAAATAGTGGCATAAAGTAAATGATACTACATAATAAAAATGTAACATATTTTGCACTGGAAGCTATTATTTTCTCTCCCTGCGGTATAAAAAGATACCAAGAGCGAAAAAGCCGATGTTATGACCTATGGAAAGCCAGGATTGCTTTTGGTACCCTCCTTGATTTCTCTTCCGCATTCGGCTTTCCGACCATAGTCAATAATAGACCTCTACAAGATAAAGGCCGTGAGCAGGCGCAGTCTTGCCCGCTTTCTTCCTGTCTCCGCCTTCGATGATTGCAGGGACGTCTTCCGGCTTGATTTTGCCATATCCCACCTGGACCAATGTTCCGGCGATGATCCGTACCATGTTGTAAAGAAACCCATCCCCGGCAATTTCCAGCGCTACCTGGGACACAAGGGGACGGTTCTCCTGTGTTTTGTCAGTTTGAAATACAAGGAGGTGGTTTTCCGGTATTTTGTCAGATGTGAAAGTCGGTTCCCTATCCGTATAGTCCAAAAATACAGGGGGATGGTTCTTCTGTGTTTGACCAGATGTGAAAGCCATTTCGCTATCAGTACTGCCCATATCCCTCCCGGCACTGTCAGTTTCCTTACTTGCGAGGTCAGACGCCAAAACAGTCCCCGTGTATGATTCTTTTTTGCGATTATACACAGGAACCGTCCCCGTCTCTTTGTAAATCAGTCCTGTTTCTGCGCTCATGACGTTTACCGAAATGCTGCTGATGGTCCTGACGGTAGTTTTCGCACTGCTTCCTGTCGCCATAAAAGCTTTGAAATCATGGGTGCCCAGGAAATGCCCCGCCCCTTCCTCCATCGCAGCCGGATCCAGACGGTAAACCACGTGCCAGGCTCTATGCCTCAACAAAGCCGTGGGGAAAGCGGAATTATAAATCAAATACCGGTATTTCTTGCCCTTTGCCGAAAATCGGGAATGGAACTCCGGATGGACTTCTTCGGATCTCCTGATCACAATGTCTTCCGGCAGCATGGTGTTTATTGCAAATGCGAATTTATCGGCAGGTATTTTCGAAGCCGTGAAAAAATTGGCCACCTGCCCAAGAGCGTGTACACCCGTATCCGTTCTGCTTGAGCCTGAAAGACCGATTTCCTCCCCCGTCAGCTTTTTTACGGCAGAACTGACGACATCCTGAACAGCAGCCGCGTTGATCTGGCTCTGCCATCCATGATAGCCTGTTCCGTCATATTCGATTGTCAGCTTTATATTGCGCATGTTCAAATAACTCCTGAGAAGGACAAGAGACTGTTTTCGCTGAAACTGTCCCGTAAGCTCATCCTCCTGCTCAAGGAAATTGTATACAAGAGAACCGTCCCCGTGTATTTCTCAAGGAAATCGTATACACGAGAACCGTCCCCATGTATTTCCGTATATTTCTACCCTATCAGGCCTGCGATGGCCGTTCCTATCAGCGTCCCGTTTTCAGCCTTTACAAACTCACAATATACATTCATTTTGTCATTGGCAAAGGTTTTTATGTAATGCTCCAGTTTTGTTCTGAACAACTTGGATTTGTAGAAGGTGGAGCCATCTACGGTGATACATACCGGAGCGCAGGGATTGGTACCCTTCCCTGTCTTCAAAACAGCGGCCGTCAGGTTAATGGCAACAAACTTCGCCGCCCTTTCGATTACCGCATCAATCAGCATGTAAAGGCACTTCCTGTCCTCATCGTTGGAGCAGCACTCTGCAAGAATATTATTCCCATAAGGATAGTACAGGAAATCATCAATTTCCTTTGAACTGAGCTGGACATCACCGGATATTTTTTCCGCAAAGCTGCCGGTAAAAAGCCCGTCCCCTGCGGCTTTTCTTACAACCGCAAGAACAATGCCTCCCTGGTATGCGCCGGAAATGGCTTTCTCAAATGCATATCCTCCGGGATTGGCGGTGCCGCTGTCAAATTCCAGATCAATCTTCCCTCTGGGCATTTTGTTATAATTTCCCGACTCGACATTGATCAGCATGGTTCCGCCGGTATCCCGCAAATCAGGCAATTTCCTTATATTGGATGCTTTTTCTATATAGCAGGTATTGGTGCCCGTACCCAGAATAAAGCCGATATAACTGTCAAACACTCTGTCGGGGAAGGATGCTTTACCGCCCAGCAATGTTGAAACCGTATCATTTAAAAGTACAAGGCTTTTTTCTTCTTTGCACCCCATCTTCTTTATCGCTTTAAGCAGGTTGTCACCGATCAGCTCTCCGTCCACATCCCTGGCCTTAACTTCCTTGCTGAACTTCACTAGCCTTCCGTCCTTATTGGGCAAGATCACTACCGGATAGGAAAAACAAAAGCCTATTTTGCTGCTCCTGTGTAAAACCGGCCAGACATAGGCGGCCATCGTGTCGAAAAACTCCTCCTTTGAGAGTTCCCCCTTTGTACCGGGCATGGAATAGACTTTAAAATCTTCGATCACAGGCTTTTTACGATCATCAAAGTAAACCACTGCGACACGGAAATTCGTTCCGCCTGCGTCGATTACAATCACAGGCTCATTGAGAGGTATTTCGCTGTCCATGCTTATGTAGGTGGGAATCATCAGCAGCGAGCTTTCTTCAGCGTCCAGTCCCTTCTGCATTTCTTCAATGAACCTCTGGCAATTAGCGTCCAGCTCCACACTACCATAGTCCATTTCATATTTTCTGAGGAATTCTTCTACCTTTCCTTTAATCTTTTTCATCTGCCTTCCATCCTTCCGGATACGGTTTTTATCAAACCGTATCAAATTTTTATAATCACTGTTAAGAATCGCAGGTTTTTACTCTTCTTAGATTGTATTGTGCAGTACAAGCAGGCATGCAAAGAAGATACAGGTTACGGAAGCCAACAGGATATCGGTCCCTCCCAGCTTCAGCTGCCTCATTCTGGTCCGCCCGATGCTTCCCCTGTAGCATCTTGCCTCCATGGCTGTTGCAAGTTCGTCTGCTCTTCGAAAAGCGCTTACGAAAAGAGGTACCAGGACGGGTATAAAGCTTTTCGCCCGCTGTACGAGATTCCCCGTATCAAAATCAGCTCCTCTGGCGCTTTGAGCCTTCATAATCTTGTCCGTTTCTTCAAGCAGGGTGGGTATAAACCGCAAAGCGATGGTCATCATCATTGCCAGTTCATGCGCGGGCAGCCCCAGCTTTTTAAAGGGCTGCAGCAGCTTCTCTATGCCATCCGTCAGCAAAATGGGTGTCGTGGTGAGCGTAAGCAGAGAGGCGCCGATAATAAGGAGCGCCAGACGCAGCGCCAGGATGATTGCCGTATTTATGCCTTCGACGGTTATTTTGCTCAATAAACCCGTTGGGTAGACAGGTGTGCCGCTTGTGGTGAAAATGTTGATCACCATGGTAAAGACGATGATGATTAAAATCGGCTTAAGACCCTTCAGGGTATATTTTATAGGTATCCCCGACACTACGATGGCAAGCAGTGTAAAAAAAATCACTGCTGCAAAGGCGGTATATGTTTTGATTATAACCTTGTCATCCGGCCTTATCATAAACAGAACGACCATATATATAAAGGTGAGTATGATCTTTGTCCTGGGGTCAGCTTTGTGAAGCACCGAGTCTCCCGGAATATATTGTCCCAGGGTAATGTCCTTTATCATGCTTTGTGCTCCTGTCTTATAAGATGCTTTATCAATACATCCCTGGCATCTTTAACCGTAAAAACATTGTCATTGATTTCAGGTACCACCCTTTTGAGCCGCTTCATCAGATAAGAAATCTGCGGCGACGAAAGCCCTATTCTCTCCAGGGCCTCCGGCTGGTTGAAGATGTCCGATACCTTTCCGTCCATTTCAATTCTTCCCTTGCTCATCACAATCACCCTTTTGACCAGCCTGGCGATATCCTCCATGCTGTGGGAGACAAGAAGGATGGTAATCCCCAATGCTTCATGCATGTTTTTGATAAAACCGAAAATTTCGTCTCTGCCCCTGGGATCAAGTCCTGCCGTAGGCTCATCCAGCACAAGTATCCCGGGCTTCATTGCCAGCACTCCGGCGATAGCCACACGGCGTTTCTGACCGCCGGACAATTCAAAGGGAGACTTTTCCAGTACTTCCTCCTGCAAGCCTACGATTTTTATCGTGTCCAGGATCACAGACCGTATTTCCTCCTCCGGCATTCCCTGCTTTACCAGTCCGAAGGCGATATCCTTGTAAACCGTTTCTTCAAAAAGCTGATGCTCGGGGTATTGAAATACAATCCCCACATGCCGCCTCAGCTCCTTCAGGTTTTTCCCCGCAGTATCCGTCTCATTGATCAGCACCCTTCCCGAGGAAGGCTTCAGCAAACCGCTGAAATGCTGAACAAGGGTAGATTTGCCGGAGCCGGTATGCCCGATAATCCCTGCGAATTCACCGTCGTCGATTTTAAGGTTTATATTGTCAAGCGCCAGTTTTTCAAAAGGCGTCCCTTTCATATAAATATACGAAAGATTTTCTACAACGATTGACATACACACTCCAAATTCGTATTCAGTCTCAACATCTTAATCCATTGCCTAATTTCATTTCCTACTATAATTATAATGATACAATTCATATCTGCAAGCCTTTTTATTAATTAATATAAAGAATCGTGATATAATAAGAAATACGAAAGGATAACAGTATGGATCAACATTATTACACGGAAAATCCGGTTTCGGAAATCAAGGAAAAAAGCTTTTCCCAGATCGTAAACGGTATAGAGCTTTCCTTTATGTCCGTTAGCGGTGTATTCTCATTTGAGATTCGGATTGATAAGGCTTCGGAACTGCTTATTAAGCATTTTTCGCCTTCCGGGCGGGCTATCCTTGATATGGGCTGCGGCTACGGCGCAATAGGACTTTACCTCAAGGCCCTTTATCCCGGCCAAAACGTCTGGATGGCCGATATCAACAATAGAGCCGTTGAGTACGCTAAAAGCAATGCCTTAAAAAACATGCTTGGAGTGAATGTCTTAGGCAGCAATCTGTATTCCGGTCTCACGGGAAAAAAATTTGACGATATCGTATCAAATCCTCCAATTGCAGCGGGTAAAAAGCTGAATACGCAGCTTATAAACGAAGCTCCGGAACACTTGAATCCGGGAGGAGCCCTGTGGCTGGTGGCTTTTCACAACAAAGGCGGAGCTACGCTGAAGGAGATCATGAAAGCGCGTTTCGGCAATGCCGAAGATATTGAAAAAAGTGGAGGCATGCGGGTCTACCGGTCTGTTCTTACCGAATGATTGTTGCCAGACAAATGCTTCAATCAATTTCTGCGGCAGCTGAAAAGCCTTTGGCTTCCGAATCCATCCCTATCAAATAGATCCAAATCCTCGAAGGAACAACGTACTGGCCGCTATGTCAAGACCCGTCTTTCCTAAATGCTTAGCGGCTGATAGATTACCTTGACCGTCCCCGTGGCAACATCCGCCCGTATGCTTCTGCTGACGCAGCCTCCGGTATCATAATGGCAGACCTGCAGATTCACATGCAGGAGGCTGGATTCAATCATCTCCGGATTACGTTTGCCGATGTTGAAAACATCGTCTTGCCGGATTATGTTCTCGGGGCATACATAATCACCGCTACTCCCACAAGGGCTATTAAGGCTCCAATTAAGTCATACTTGTCGGGAATCACCTTGTCCACCTGCCAGCCCCATAGGATGGAAAGGATGATGAAAATGCCTCCATAGGCGGCATACACTCGTCCAAAGGGTACATTTGGAGGCTGAAGCGTAGGAATAATTCCGTATAAGAATAGTACTGCGGCACCAATAATGCCATACAGGATGCTTTTGCCTCCGCGCAGCCACATCCATACCAGATAGCCGCCGCCGATCTCAAAAATACCTGCCAATACAAAGTAGAATATGGATTTAATCGTTTCCATGGAAAGCTCCCATATAAATCATATAAAACTCATTCGGAAAGCGCCCTGGCCAGGCACTCATAAGCTTCGTCAACCGTTAAAATATCCTGCGGCAGTTTGAACCCTTTCCTGTTTAATTCATAAAGCAGTTCTGTAACCTGCGGTACGTCCAGACCAAGACTTTTCACCCTGTCTACATTGGAAAACACCTCACGGGGAGTACCCAGCATGACAAGGCTGCCCTTGTCCATAACGGCTACCCTGCCGGCAGAAGCTGCCTCATCCATATGGTGCGTAATAAGGACTATGGTTATCCCTTCCTCGGCATTAAGCTTTTTCAGGACCCGCATGACTTCTTTCCGGCCTACCGGATCTAGCATTGCGGTTGCTTCATCAAGAACGATGCACTCCGGCTTCATCGCCAGAATGCCGGCAATCGCAACCCTTTGCTTCTGCCCGCCGGAAAGCAGATGAGGCGCATGCTTTTTGTAATCAGCCATCCCTACGGTATCAAGAGCTTCATCGACACGCTGCCTTATTTCTCCCGATGGAACGCCAAGATTCTCAGGACCAAAAGCCACATCTTCCTCAACTATTGTTCCTACAATCTGGTTGTCGGGGTTTTGGAAAACCATGCCCGTTGAACGCCTTATTTCCCAGATAAGCTTCTCATCCGACGTATCGAAGCCATTGACAAATACCGTACCGCCGGCAGGTAACAGCAGCGCATTCATCAGCCGTGCAAGCGTGGATTTTCCGGAGCCGTTCCGCCCGAGAATGACAAGAAACTCCCCTTTCCCTATGGAAAGATCAATACCGGTAACAGCTGTAACATCCGGCCTGCCTTCGTCATGAGATTTATATATATAGCTTGCGTTCCTGACTTTTATTATTTCATCTTTTACACTTCCCGGCATGCCTTTTCCTTCTTTCATTTTCAAAAGAGGACATTCCCTCCTGTTACGGATTACCCGTTACTCAGCGGGTGTGTCCCCTTTCCTTTATATACAATCCCAATACAAAATTAGGGATGTGGCCATATTTCTATGTCCAATCCCTATTTGCGTACATTTTCGCATATAACAATAAACCTGCCGCCTTCCAGAATCTTACTAACAAGATCACAAGGCAAAAACGGCAAGTCAAATATGATCCTCCAGATCTGAAGCTTCAGACCACATTTACTTTACAAGCTCAAGAATTACTACCTCCGCTGCGTCGCCTCTTCTTGGCCCGAGCTTGTAGATCCTTGTATAGCCGCCGTTTACCCCTTTGAATTTGGGAGCTATATCCTCAAACAGTCTGTCAACGACATTAACCGTTTTACCTTTCTCATCCTTAACCCTGTAAATCCAGTTCATTGCCCTTCTTCTGGCATTAAGCCTGGATGCATTGTCCACTGTCACCATATCGGTCTTTTCTTCCCTATCCACAACCTCGTATTTCTTGTTGTTTTTTGAAGTAGCCGACTTGGTGATTTTTTTACCTGTGCTGTCAAGCTTGGGCGCGCTGACCTTGATCTGCTTAGAAGTAAAATTATCGGCTTCCTTGATGGCCATGGCAATCAATTTTTCCGCGATGTTCTTTACTTCTTTGGCTCTTGCTTCGGTAGTTTCTATTTTACCGTTCTCAAAAAAAGCGGTTACCAGGCCTTTCAACATAGCTTTTCTTTGATCCGTTGCACGTCCCAGTTTACGTTGTGCTGGCATTTCTTATTACCTCCCAATTCACACTTAACTTTTAATCCTCGCTCGGAGCGAGCGCCAATCCTAAAGCATGAAGCTTCTGAAGCACTTCTTCCAGCGACTTCCTGCCGAGATTCCTTACTTTCATCATATCTTCCTCGGTCCTGTTGGTAAGATCCTCAACAGTATTTATACCGGCCCTCTTCAAGCAGTTGTATGATCTCACGGAAAGATCCAGCTCCTCGATGGTCATCTCAAGAACTTTTTCCTTCTTTGTTTCCTCTTTTTCCACCATGATCTCGGTATGCTTCGCATGATCCGACAGGTCAATAAAGAGATTCAAGTGTTCGCTGAGGATCTTTGCACCGAGGCTGATGGCTTCATCAGGCTTGATGCTTCCGTTGGTCCAGACTTCAAGCGTCAGCTTGTCATAATCGGTCACCTGGCCTACACGCGTATTTTCAACGGTGTAGTTGACTTTTCTGACAGGTGTATAAATTGAGTCCACAGGAATTATACCTATGGGCTGACCTGCCTGCTTGTTCTTTTCCGCCGGTATGTACCCTCTGCTTTTACTAACTACCAATTCCATATAAAATCTGCTTTCCCCGTTGAGCGTACAAATGTGCAGATCCGGATTCAGTATCTCCACATCGGAATCAGCTTTTATATCGCCTGCAGTTACCGGACCTTCGCCATCGGCATCGATATACACGATCTTCGGGCCATCACTGTACAGCTTCATTGATAGACTCTTTACATTGAGAATGATCTCAGTGACGTCTTCAATAACACCGGGTACGGTTGAAAACTCGTGGAGAACTCCGTCTATCTTTATGGATGTTACTGCTACACCCGGTAAGGAAGAAAGAAGAATCCTCCGCAGGGAATTCCCCAGAGTAATGCCGTAACCTCTTTCAAGAGGCTCGATTACAAATTTTCCGTACGCATTATCTTCACTGGATTGTACACATTCAATTTTTGGCTTTTCTATTTCGATCAACAAAAACCCTCCCTTATACTTGCAATTTTGTTAATTTGAGGGCAACTGATTCACAATCCTTGTATCATACAAAACTTTTCTATTCATTACTCAGCTCTTGCTGCCTTTTGGAATACTCAGTTGCTTTTTGGGGAGGGGAGGAGCGGTATTCCGCCGTTCCTTCCCCCCCGACGAACTGATCGTTTCCTGTAATCCGGTATAAATAAATTAAAATTCCCTTACTTATCTGGAGTAGCGCTCTACGATGAGGTGCTCCCTGATAGGAAGGTCGATCTCTTCCCTTGCCGGCAGATTAACAACTTTGCCTGCTAAATTTTCCGCGTCGAATTCAAGCCACTTCGGTACAACCTTGCCGCCTGCGATATCGACAATGGACTTGACCTTGGCTGAGCTCTTGAACTGGTCCTTCACAGCCACAACATCGCCGGGATCCAATAGCATCGACGGAATGTTGGCCTTCTGCCCGTTTACTGTAAAGTGTCCGTGCCTTACCAGTTGTCTGGCCTCCGGCCTGGATGTTGAAAGTCCCAGCCTGTATACGACATTATCCAGCCTGCTTTCCAGTATCTTAAGCAGGTTTTCACCGGTAACGCCCTTCTTCGAGACGGCCATTGCGAAGTAATTCCTGAATTGGGTTTCAAGAACGCCATAAAATCTTCTGACCTTCTGCTTTTCGCGAAGCTGCAAACCGTATTCGGACATTTTCTTCTTCTGCTGTCCATGCTGGCCGGGAGCATATACCCTCCTGGAAACCGAGCATTTATTCGTATAGCACCTTTCACCCTTGAGGAAAAGCTTTTCGCCTTCCCTGCGGCAGAGCTTGCAAGATGCGTCAATATACCTTGCCATCTATTTTAACACCTCCACATTACACTCTTCTTCTCTTGGGCGGCCTACACCCGTTATGGGGAATAGGCGTTACATCTTTAATAAGGCTTACGTCAAGTCCTGCAGCCTGCAGTGCTCTGATTGCAGCCTCTCTGCCTGCCCCGGGACCTTTCACATATACCTCGACGGTTTTCAAACCATGCTCCATCGCAGCTTTCGAAGCAGTTTCAGCCGCCATCTGCGCAGCAAACGGAGTGTTCTTCCTTGACCCCCTGAAACCCAATCCACCTGCACTTGCCCAGGACAATGCATTGCCTGCCGTATCGGTGATGGTTACGATGGTATTGTTAAATGTTGAGCGGATATGTGCTGCACCGCGCTCAATATTCTTACGTTCTCTTCTTTTTCTGGTGACTCTTTTAGCACCAGCAGTTTTCGTTGCCATTCAAACGCCAACCTCCTTATTACGCTTTCTTTCTTTGCACGCCTACTGTTTTCTTGGGTCCTTTTCTTGTCCTGGCATTGGTTTTTGTCCTTTGCCCTCTTACAGGCAAACCCTGCCTGTGTCTTCTTCCCCTGTAGCAACCGATTTCGATCAACCTCTTGATATTGAGGGAGGTTTCTCTTCTCAGATCGCCTTCCACCTTGTATTCCTTATCAATTATTTCCCTCAACTTGCTAATTTCATCGTCCGTCAGGTCCCTGATCCTTGTGTCAGGGTTTACGCCCGTTTTAGCTAAGATTTCATTTGACTTGCTTCTTCCGATTCCAAAGATGTAAGTCAATCCAATTTCTACCCGTTTCTCTCTAGGTAGGTCAACTCCGGCAATACGAGCCATCTTGTTTAACACCTCCAAATTAAATCCTAAACCGCTTTGTGGTTACGCATCTCAAATCACGTGTAAACAATATAAATTAACACCCGGAACATATACGGCAGGCTTCGCCGGATATGCAGCCGCTCCGAGGTGGTAAATTCAATTGAAATCTGTTAATGTGCAGTTCTATACACATTGACGCTAAATTGTATCACATCATCCGCATGAATACAAGCTAATCTTAAAATATTTTTTAGTTTTTTAGCCTTGCTTCTGTTTATGCTTTGGGTTTTCGCAGATGACCATTACTCTGCCTTTTCTTTTTATGATCTTGCACTTCTCACACATTGTCTTTACAGATGGTTTTACTTTCATTTCCCAAACCTCCCTGATTATTTGGCTCTCCACGTAATTCTGCCGCGGGTCAAATCATAAGGCGATAATTCGATCGTTACCTTATCCCCCGGTAAAATTCTGATAAAATTCATCCTCAGTTTGCCGGATATATGCGCCAGTACCTTGTGTCCGTTTTCCAACTCCACCTGGAACATTGCATTCGGCAACGCCTCAATTATTTTACCCTCTACTTCAATAACATCGTCTTTTGACAAAACTCAAACCTCCTTACCAAATTATAAATTACTTCCTTTTTCAGAATCACCTTTATGCACTGCCAGTGCTTTCCTCACTTCAGGATTTGTTATCCTGGCATTGCCCTTTAGTTTCTCTCCTACGGTTTCTGCTACTTCGCCGGTCAGCTCCAGGTGCTTGATTTTCTTTTTTTTCGGTTTTTCAACCCTTCGTAAGTCACCATCGGCGATCTGAACAAATTGTCCGTCAACCACCTTCATTACCAGGAACCTTTTGCCGGCATCCCTTCCAGCCTTTGAAACTACTATCTGGCCTAAAGCTATACTCAAAAACCTCACCTCGAAACTTCAGAAGCTAGAGACCAGAAACTAGAAACCAGACATGGATTTTTCGTCATTATAAGCTTCCAATTCCTCTTCCCTTTCCCTGATAAAAATCAGTTGAGTTTTGTCATAATTATCGGTTGTGTATCCGTAATGGCAATGGTGTTCTCATAGTGTGCCGAAAGACTTCCATCAGCGGTAACAACTGTCCATTTATTATCCAGCATCGCTACATGATGCCTTCCTTCATTAACCATCGGTTCTATTGCAAGGGTCATACCGGCTTCCAACCTCGGACCTCTTTCACGGGTGCGGTAGTTGGGAATCTGCGGCGGTTCCCATAATTCCCTTCCTATGCCGTGTCCTACGAAGTCCCGGACTACCGAATACCCAAACCCCTCGACATACTCCTGTATTGCCGTCGATATATCAATAATCCTGTTCCCAGGCACGGCTTGTTTAACCCCTTCAAAAAAGCTTTGCTCCGTTACCACAATCAGCTTCTGAGCTTTTTCCGATACCCTGCCTACAGGGAACGTTCTTGCGGCATCGGCATGAAATCCGTTCAAAAATGCCCCGATATCAATACTTATAATATCTCCATCTTTTAACACTCTTAAACCCGGTATGCCGTGTATAACTTCATTATTGACCGATGCGCATATCGTCGCGGGGAAATCCGGCCCGCCCGGCACTCCGCATTTAACCCCAAGAAATGAAGGAATTGCATTCTGCCTTCTGATATACTCGGTGGCAATCCTGTCCAGTTCCTGTGTGGTTATTCCGGGCCTTACCGCTTCTCTTATAAGTTCATGGGCGGTCGCAACGATTTCACAGGCCTTTTTCATTAATTCTATTTCACTTTTCGACTTAATTGACAACATTTATTTTATTCCCAACACCTTTATCATCTCGGTAGTCGTATCGCTAATCTTATCCTGGCCCTCAACCACCAGCAGCTTGCCTTTGCCCTTGTAATACCCCATCAGGGGCTCAGTCTGCCTGTGATAGGTTTCCAGCCGACTGAGCACCGTAGCTTCAAGGTCATCCTCCCTTTGGATCAAAGAAGCCTTGCACACATCACAGATTCCGCCTTTTTCAGGAGGCCCGAATTGGATATGGTAGCTCATACCGCAGGAGGGGCATACTCTCCTTCCAGACAGCCTTTTGATGATTTCAGCGTCCGGAACGAATATGTCCACTGCGTAATCGAGGCTGGCACCCATTTCAGCAAGAACGGCGTCGAGGCTTTCCGCCTGAGGGATTGTCCTTGGATAACCGTCGAGTATAAATCCTCCCGAGCAGTCCTCCTGCGCCAATCTGTCCTTCACAATTCCTATGGTCACTTCATCGGGAACCAGCGCGCCCTTGTCAATATATTCCTTTGCCATTTTGCCCAACAGCGTGCCGTTCTTGATATTGTACCGGAAAATATCCCCTGTGGAAATATGAGGAACCTTGAGCTTTTCGGAAAGATTCACCGCCTGGGTCCCTTTTCCGGCTCCGGGTGCGCCAAGTAAAACTAGTCTCATTCTCTACCTCACTTACTCCAGGAATCCTTTGTAATGCCTCATCAGCATCTGAGATTCCACCTGCTTTATGGTATCCAGTGCAACACCTACAAGGATGAGCACTGCAGTACCGCCAAACCACAACCCGCTGATACCTGTAAGATTTCCCATTACAATGGGAAGCACAGTAACTGCGGCGAGGAAAAAGCCTCCAAACCAGGTAACCCTGTTGAGCACCTTTGCAATGTAGTCGGAAGTAGGCTTACCAGGCCTCAAGCCAGGTATGAACCCGCCGTTTTTCTTCATATTGTTCGCTATCTCGATAGGATTGAACTGGATTACCGAGTAGAAGAACGTGAAGAAGATTATCAAAAATGCATATACAATAACATAAATCCAGCTTTTTTCAGGATTTTTGAAAAGATTCACAAACCAGTTGTCGGCGCCTGCAAAAAACATTGTGATGATGGTTGAAGGAAACATCATGATGGACATTGCAAAGATTATGGGAATAACGCCTGCCAGGTTCACCTTGATGGGCAGATGCGTGCTTTGTCCGCCATACATTTTTCTTCCCACCATCCGCTTGGCATACTGGATGGGAATTCTTCTCTCAGCCTGCTGTACCCAGATAACTAATGATATCATTGCCACAAACGCAGCCAAAATGAGTATAATAACAAATATTCCGAAAATACCCTCTCCGAAGTTGCCCAGCCTGTAATTGTCTACAATTCCAAGGGCACCCTGCGGACCTCTTGACACTATACCGGCAAATATGATAAGGGAAATACCGTTTCCGATACCAAATTCGTTTATTTGCTCACCAAGCCACATCAGGAATGCCGTACCTGCGGTAAATGACAGGACTATTGTAAGGAAGCTCCAGACGGAACCTCCGTCCGCAACCGCACCGCCGGCCCGCATCGTAAAGTATAAACCGATTGCCTGTACAAGACCCAGAACAACCGTACCGTATCTGACGTACTGCTGGATGATCTTTCTGCCTTCCTCGCCTTCCTTCTGGAGCCTTTCCAGCGCAGGTATGGCCACCGTAAGCAGCTGCATGATGATAGATGAATTGATATATGGGGTGATGCTCATTGCAAACAAGGTAGCCGTTTTAAGGGCACCGCCTGAAACTATGTCAAGAAAGCCGCCCAATGAACCTGTACTTTCCAGCAGTTTGGCGAACTGTGCGGCATCCATACCGGGAACCGGTATATGGGCGCCAATTCTGAAGACAATAAGCATTGCAATGGTAAACAGGAGCTTCCTGCGCAGGTCGGGAATCTTCCAGGCATTGCGCAGAATTTCCAACATTCCGCCCATCCTATACCACCTCTACCTTTCCTCCCACAGCCTCAATCTTTTCAGAAGCTGTCTTGGTGAATCTTGCAGCTTGAACAGTAAGTTTCTTGGTCAGTTCCCCATTCCCCAGAATGGAAACGCCATCCTTTAGTTTCTTTAAAATCCCGCTCTTCTTAAGCAAATCACCATCGACTACCGTTCCGTCTTCAAATATTTCCAGCCTGGAAACATTGATTTCCGCATAGTCACTGGCAAAGATCTTATTGTTGAATCCCCTCTTTGGTATTCTTCTATAGAGAGGCATTTGTCCACCTTCAAATCCGGGCCTGACGCCGCCGCCAGCACGGGCATTCTGACCCTTATGGCCTTTACCGGCTGTTTTGCCGTTACCTGAACCGGTGCCTCTGCCCTTTCTTGCGGGAGCCCTTTTTGCACCCGGTGCAGGTTGCAATTCATGTAGTTTCAACAGTTACACCTTCTTTCCTATGATAATTCCAGCAGATTCTTTCGACCTGTTAAACCGGGAACATTCCCTCCTTTTACGGATTACCCCAGACTCAGAGGGTGTGTCCCCATACCTTACTCTTCTTCTTCTACCGAAACCAGATGTGAAACCTTGGTTATCATCCCTCTGATTTGGGGATTATCATTTTGCTCCACGACACTTCCGATCTTTTTTAACCCGAGAGCTTTTACAGTAGCTACCTGGTTTTCCTTTGCCTTGTTGATACTCTTTTTCAGAGTGATCTTTAGTTTTGCCACCGTATTTCCCTCCTAACCCAATATTTCTTCCGCAGTTTTGCCGCGGAGTCTTGCTACCTCATCAACTGTTTTCAGTTGAGCAAGGCCTTTTATCGTTGCATTAACCATGTTGATGGGATTGTTTGATCCCAGGGATTTTGTCCGGATATCATGGATCCCGGCAAGCTCCAGAACGGCTCTGACAGGACCGCCGGCGATAACTCCGGTACCTGCGCCCGCAGGCTTCAAAAGAACTCTTCCTGCGCCATAAATGCCGGTTGCCTCATGGGGAATGGTGGTCTCGACAAGAGGTACCTTGATCAGGTTCTTCTTTGCATCATCAATTCCCTTTCTAATGGCGTCGGGTATTTCCGTTGCCTTGCCAATACCGCTGCCAACGTATCCGTTTTCGTCTCCAACTACAACGAGAGCACTGAAACGGAAGTTTCTGCCGCCTTTGACAACCTTGGTGACGCGTCCGATATTAACTACTTTTTCCTTTAAATCCAGTACACTGGCATCTATACGTTGCAAAATTTTCTCCCTCCTCATCTTCAAAAGGGGACATTCCCTCCTCATCGGATTACCCTCATCTCAAAGGGTGTGTCCCCTCACATTATTACTATTAAAACTCCAGTCCCGCTTCCCTTGCACCTTCTGCCAGTTCCTTGACTCTGCCGTGGTACAGGTATCCACCACGGTCGAAAACGACCTGCTTGATACCCTTATCGGTAGCCTTCTGCGCAATAAGCTTACCGACTTCCCTGGCGGCGTTCTTGTTTCCGCCCAACCCTACTTTGCCCTTCAGGGCTTCATCCAGAGTGGAAGCAGCAACAAGAGTGATTCCGGCTGAGTCATCAATAATCTGTGCGTATATATGCTTTAAGCTTCTGAAAACATTGAGCCTTGGCTGCTCAGGTGTTCCCTCGATTTTTTTGCGAACCCTTACATGTTTTCTCAGCCTGATTTCATTTTTATTCGGCTTATTAATCATTTACTCTCAACTCCCTCCTACTTCTTGCCTTTAGCTCCTGCTTTACCCTCTTTGCGCCTGATCACTTCGTAATCGTATTTAATGCCCTTGCCCTTGTAGACTTCAGGCTCTCTCTTCGCCCTGATCTTGGCGGCAAATTCACCAACCGCCTGCTTGTCGCAGCCTTTTACGATAATTTTGTTGGGTGCAGGTACATCTACCGTGATGCCGGCAGGCTCATCCATTTCCACCGGATGGGAATAACCCAGGGTAAGAACCAGCTTTTTACCCGCCTTTTGCGCCCTATAGCCGACACCGTTTATATCGAGAGCTTTTTCAAAACCTTTGGTCACACCTTCAACCATATTGCTGACAAGCGTCCTTGTCAGACCGTGAAGCGCCTTGTGAAGCTTTCCGTCGGAAGGTCTCTGTACTGTGACCGTTCCACCTTCACTGGCTATTATCATATCCTTGTGCAGACTATTTGTCAAAGTCCCTTTTGGGCCTTTTACCGTTACTACATTTCCGTTGATGTTTACATCAACGCCTTTTGGTATTTCTATAGGCATTTTACCTATTCTTGACATTTACTTACACCTCCTGTTCTTATATTGTGAGCTTAAAACAGCCCTTTTCAGAAACTCCTGACTTTTTGCTGCGGACGCGCAATGCGCGCCCCTGCTTCCGTTTCCTGTTGCGGACGACAATATGCGTCCCTGCTTCCCACTTCTCTTTTACCAGACAAAGGCCAGAACCTCGCCGCCTACTCCTTCATTCCTTGCCTTTTTGTCGGTCATAATACCCTTTGAAGTGGATATTATAGCGATTCCAAGACCTCCAAGCACCTTCGGCAGTTCGTCCTTGTTTGCATAAACCCTCAGTCCGGGTTTGCTTATCCTCTTGATCCCTGTGATTACATTCTGTTTGTTGGCTGAATACTTCAGCGCAATTCTTATTACACCCTGCTTGCCGTCCTCTATTAATTCCAGATTTCTGATATAGCCCTCATCCAATAAAATCCTGGCGACTTCCTTCTTGAGATTGGACGCCGGTATATCCACAGATTCATGCTTAGCGGAGCTAGCATTTCTCACTCTGGTCAACATATCAGCGATAGCGTCTGTTATTTGCATATGTTTAACCTCCTTCCAAAGATTCTTACCAGCTGGCTTTCTTTATGCCCGGTATCTGCCCCTTATAAGCCAAAGTTCTGAAGCACAGACGGCATATTCCGAATTTTCTCATATAGGCATGAGGTCTTCCGCATAATTTGCACCGGTTATGTGTTCTTGTACTGAATTTCGGACTTAGTTTTGATTTTATGATCATTGATTTTTTTGCCATGCATCTATCTCCTTTCCTCCCGGATCCACTCGTTCTTACGATTCACTATCCGCTATTCCCGCTAGGATTCTTCGCTGCCGCTCAGAATGACTAAAAACTCACTTCAACTTTATAGCCTCTGATTTCCGGCTCGTGGAACGGTGAATCCCATCCTTGCTAGCTCTGGCTGAACGGCATGCCGAGCTGCTTCAAAAGTGCCTTCGCCTCTTCATCCGTCCTGGCAGTGGTTACGAAAACAATGTCCATCCCTCTGACCTTGTCAACTTTATCATACTCTATTTCGGGGAATATAAGCTGCTCCCTGACTCCAAGGGAATAATTGCCTCTTCCGTCAAAGGAATTGCCCGATACACCTCTGAAGTCTCTAACCCTTGGGAGGGCAACATTAAACAGCTTGTCGACAAATTCATACATTTTTTTGCCGCGCAGCGTAACCTTGCAGCCTATATTCATGCCCTCTCTGACTTTGAAAGCTGCAACCGATTTCTTTGCCTTTGTTATAATCGGTCTCTGGCCTGTTACAATAGCCATATCATTTACGGCAGCATCCATTGCCTTCGGGTTTTCTTTCACATCGCCCACACCCATGTTCAAAACAACTTTTTCAAGCTTGGGTATTTGCATTGCACTTGTATATTTAAACTGTGACTGCATCGCCGGTACAACTTCACTCAAATATTTATCCTTTAGCCTGGCCATAAGTCTTTAACCTCCTTTCAAGAAGAGTATGTCAATCTTCTTTCGATTCTTTTTGTATATCGATGAGTTCGCCGCATTTTTTGCAAACCCTGTCCTTCTGACCGTCTTCGTGAACAACCTTTTTAACCTTGGTGGGAGCTTTGCACCTGTCACACACCAGCATAACCTTTGCGCTGTTGATGGGTGACTCCTGATGGATGATTCCTCCCTGCTGGTACCTGCTCCTTGGCTTCTTATGCTTGGTAGACATATTCACGCCTTCAACCAGCACCATCATCTCGTCGGGAATAACTGCCAGCACCTTGCCTTTTTTTCCTTTATCCTTGCCTGAAAGCACGTAAACCGTGTCTCCCTTTTTCACATGCACATCATTTGCCAATTTAAGCCGCCTCCTCTCTTTATTGGATGTTTTAATGGAAACTCGCGCCTTATGCGCTAAACATCCTTTTTGGATGTTTTAATGAAACTCGCGCTACGCGCTAAACATCCTTTTTGAATGTTTTAGAGGAAATTCGCGCCTTATGCGCTAAACATCCTACCTTACAGAACTTCCGGTGCCAGGGAAAGTATCTTCATGAAATCCTTGTCCCTTAATTCTCTTGCAACAGGACCAAAAATACGCGTTCCCCTGGGATTCTTATCATCCTTTATGATTACTGCCGCATTTTCATCAAACTTTATATACGATCCGTCAGGCCTTCTAACGCCTTTGCTGGTACGGACTATCACGCACTTGACAACTTCACCCTTTTTAACAACTCCGCCGGGTGTTGCATTTATAACCGAAGCTACAATTACATCGCCAATGCTGGCATATTTCCTCCAGGAACCGCCAAGCACCTTAATGCATCTCAGTTCTTTCGCTCCGGAGTTATCTGCGGATTTAAGCGTAGATTGAACTTGAATCATGCTATTGCCTCCTTCCGTCGCTCGAATTACTGAGCCTTTTCAATAATCTCAACAAGTCTCCATCTTTTGTCCTTGCTAAGCGGGCGGGTTTCCATCACTTTCACCTTGTCGCCTGCCTTGCATTCGTTCTTTTCATCATGAGCCTTGAGCTTGTAGGTCCTCTTGATAATTTTCTTATACAAGGGATGCTTTACGCTTGTCTCTATCGAAACGACGATCGTCTTGTCCATTTTATCGCTTACAACCTTGCCGACTCTAGTCTTCCTCAGATTTCTATCTTCCAAGTAAGATGCCTCCTTTCATTGACTCGTAATGCTTAAACCTGGATCCCCTTTATTTCTCTTTCCCTTAATATCGTTTTTACGCGGGCGATGGATTTTTTTACATCCTTTAGTTTCATGGGGTTTTCAAGTTGATTGGTAACAAGCTGAAACCTCAGCTTGAACAATTCGGATTTCAATTCACCCAATTCTTTCTCAAGCTCAACTTGCGTTTTTTCTTTCATCTCACTGACTTTCATTCGCGTCACCACCCATTTCATTGTCGCGGGCTACGAATTTGCACTTCATTGGAAGCTTGTGCATTGCAAGTCTCATCGCTTCCCTTGCAGTTTCCTCGTCAACTCCCGCAATTTCAAACAATACTCTTCCGGGTTTCACTACGGCCACCCAGTACTCAGGTGAGCCTTTACCGCTACCCATACGGGTTTCGGCAGGTTTCTTGGTTACAGGCTTATCAGGGAATATCTTTATCCACACCTGACCGCCTCTTTTTATAAAACGTGTCATCGCGATTCTGGCAGCCTCGATCTGATTGCTGGTGACCCAAGCCGGCTCCGTGGACTGCAAGCCGTATTCACCATTGGAAATTATATTCCCTCTGGTAGCCTTGCCCGTCATTCTGCCTCTATGCACCCTTCTGCGTTTTACCCTTTTTGGCATTAACATTACCGATCTCCTCCTTCCGCTTTCCTTTCTCTCTTGACAGCAGGAAGAACTTCGCCTTTATATATCCAGACCTTGACTCCCAGTTTTCCGTATGTCGTGTCCGCTTCTGCAAAGCCGTAATCAATATCCGCCCTTAAGGTCTGCAGCGGAATCGTACCTTCATGATAGTGCTCGCTTCTTGCTATTTCAGCTCCGCCGAGTCTTCCGGCTACAGCCGTCTTGATCCCTTTGGCACCGATTTTCATTGCCCTGGACATGGACTGCTTCATCGCCCTCCTGAAAGAAATTCTCTTTTCAAGCTGTGAAGCAATGTTTTCAGCTACCAGCTGGGCATCCACCTCCGGTACCTTGATTTCCGTGATGTTAATGAGGACATTCTTTCCGGTAAGCTTTTCAACTTCCTTCCTGAGATCCTCTATACCTGCCCCGCCTTTGCCGATTACCAGACCCGGCTTTGCGGTATGCACATTCACCTTGATTTTGTTTGCGGCTCTTTCTATCTCAATCCTGGAAATGCCGGAGATAAAAAGCCTCTTTTTAATGTACTTTCTTATCTTGAAGTCTTCTACCAAAAGCTCGCCGAAGTTCTTTTTATTCGCGTACCATTTCGTATCCCAGTCCTTGATTATACCTATTCTCAATCCATGCGGATTTACCTTCTGGCCCATCATCCAACCTCCTTCTCGCCTATTTTCTTTCCTTTAACACCAATGTTATATGGCTGGTTCTTTTCCTGATCCTGTTAGCCCTGCCTTGTGCCCTCGGCATAAGTCTCTTCAGCGTAGGACCCTGGGTTGCAAATGCTTCTGCTACAAACAGGTCGTCCCTGTTGAGTCCGTTGTTGTTTGACGCATTGGCTTCCGCTGATTTCAAAAGCTTTAATAAAATCTCGGACGCAGCCTTCGGCGTATATCGGACTATGCCGATGGCCTCATCTAATCCTTTATCTTTAATAATATCCAGCACAATCTTAACTTTTCGGGATGAGATCCTGACATGCTTCAAAACTGCCCTTCCTTCATCCTTGCCTATCCCTAAAGCCTTCTTCTCCTTTTTGGTAAGGAGAGCCGGTTTCTTGAATTGCCTGTGTGTCGCGTTATATTCTTCCACTAACTTATCTTTTTCATTAAGAAGCTCTTCCTTTGACCTTACCTTCTTCTCCAACTGGTATTCCTCCTTTCGGTACTAAGCTTGTTACATGGCCAAAAAATTTACTGTTTACTTGATATATAAAATCGTCTTGTGGACGCGCAATGCACGCCCCTACTGCTCTACCCGGTCAAAATACTTAATATTTGGAATAAAACTACTTCAAAGCGGTAGTTTTTTCAGTGTGATGCCCATGGCCCCTGAAAGTCCTCGTAGGTGCAAACTCTCCAAGCTTGTGGCCCACCATGTCTTCAGTTATATAAACCGGAACATGCTTCCTTCCGTCATGTACTGCTATCGTATGTCCAACCATCTGAGGGTAAATAGTCGACGCCCTTGCCCAGCTTTTCAATACTTTCTTCTCGTTGACCCTGTTCATGTCCTCAACTTTTTTGAGAAGCCTGGCATCCACATACGGTCCCTTTTTCAACGATCTGCTCATTCGGTATTCGTCCTCCTTTCATCACTTTCGGAAATCAATTCAAGCTCCTTGATTTCCTTAGATTACATGATTACTTCTGATTCCTTCTCTTCACGATAAACTTGTCTGATTGGTTCTTCTTCTTCCTGGTCTTGTATCCAAGTGTGGGTTTTCCCCAGGGAGTAACCGGACTTGGCCTTCCTATCGGTGATTTGCCTTCGCCGCCGCCGTGAGGGTGGTCTACCGGATTCATTACAACACCACGGACCGTAGGCCTGACACCCATCCACCTTTTTCTTCCCGCTTTGCCGATGGATATATTCTCGTTGTCCAGATTGCTGACCTGTCCTATGGTAGCTTTACAAATCATTCGAATCATTCTTACTTCACCGGAAGGAAGCCTTACCTGAGCATATTCGCCTTCCTTTGCCATCAACTGGGCGGAATTGCCTGCTGCCCTTACCAACTGCCCACCCTTGCCCGGCTTCAGCTCCACATTGTGGATCAGGGTGCCGACGGGGATATTCATGAGCGGTAATGCATTGCCCGGCTTGATATCGGCCTTTTCGCCCGATTCAACCATGTCCCCTGCCTTCAGGGTGACAGGCGCCAGGATATATCTTTTTTCGCCGTCTACATAATGGAGAAGCGCAATATTTGCAGTCCTGTTGGGATCATATTCGATGGCGGCAACCTTGGCCGGTATGCCGTCTTTATCTCTTTTAAAATCGATAATCCGATATTTCTGTTTTGCTCCGCCACCATGGTGACGTACGGTGATCCTACCGTATGCGTTTCTTCCGCCGGACTTGTTGAGAGCTTCCAGCAAGGACTTTTCGGGTTCCTTTTTGGAGATCCCTTCAAACGTCGATACTGTCATATATCTTCTGGCGGGAGAAGTAGGACTATACTTTTTTACTGCCATTTCTTCTCACTCCTTGCTTTATTGTGTTAAGCCATATTCTTCAATATTGGTTTTGTATTTCTTATTGCCGGCTGCTTCTTTGCCGCCTTTCACAAGGTACACTTCCGCTTTCGGATCCAGATCGATCTTGACGACTGCCTTTTTCCAGTCGGCTCTCGGACCGACATGCACCCCGAGCCTCTTTTGCTTCCCTTCATAATTCGCCGTATTCACTTTCAGGACCTTCACCTGGAAAAGCTTTTCAACAGCTTGCCGGATTTCGGTTTTCGTCGCATTGACGTCAACGACAAAGGTGTATTTGCCGCCTGCTACCTCAGCATTGCTTTTTTCGGTTATGAACGGCCTTCTGATAATATCTTCAGGACTTCTCATTACGCATACACCTCCTCGACTCTGGCAACCGCGTCCCTGGTAATAATGAACTTTTCATGCTTCAAAATGTCGAATACATTTATGGTATTGACAAAAGCAGTCTTAACACCGGGAATATTTCTGGCCGATTTCTCAACTGCTGCATTTTTCCCGTCGATAACGATAAGAACGCTTGAACCAACCTTAAGGCTGTTCAAAACATTCACCATCTGTTTGGTCTTGATGCTGTCGAAATTCAAGGTATCAAGCACCATCAATTCATTTTCGTTTACCTTGGAAGAAAGTGCGGATTTAAGAGCCAGCTTTTTCAGCTTCTTGGGCAGAGTATAACTGTAGCTCCTGGGCTTCGGCCCCAATACGATACCGCCTTTTATCCACTGAGCGGAACGAGTGCTGCCCTGCCTTGCACGGCCTGTGCCTTTTTGTCTCCACGGCTTGATTCCGCCGCCTCTGACTTCGCTTTTGGTCTTTGTAGACTGCGTACCCTGCCTCTTATTGGCTAACTGGTTTTGAACTGCGAGATGAACAGCATTGGCGTTTACTTCCACGCCGAAGATGGCATCATTTAAATCGATATTTCCTACTGTCTCACCCTTCATATTGTATAAATCAACTTTTGGCATTATTGCTTCCTCCCTTCGTCCGTATTACTTGCCCGTTTTTACGGTGTCCCTGATTACCAGCAAACCACCCTTGGGCCCGGGAACCGCGCCCTTTACCAGCAGCAGGTTCCTTTCTGCATCAACCTTAACAACAATAAGGTTTTGAACCGTTATTTTATCAACACCCATATGTCCCGGCAGCTTCTTCCCTTTAAATACCCTTGCAGGACTTGTATTGGCGCTCATAGAACCAACCCTTCTGTGGTACATGGAACCGTGTGTTTCAGCTCCGCCTTTTTGACCGTATCTTTTAATGGTACCCTGGAAGCCCTTACCTTTGGAGATACCACTCACATCAATCCTGTCGCCGTCCTTGAACATATCGGATACTTTTATTTCCTGGCCGACTTCATATTTATCGACATCGTCGGTCCTGAATTCTCTCAAATATTTCCTTACAGGCACTTTTACCTTTGTAAACAAGCCTTTGTCCGGCTTATTCAATCTTTTTTCCGCTACCTCTCCGAAGCCTACCTTCAAAGACGTATAACCGTCATTCTCGATGCTCTTTTTCTGAACAACCGGGCAGGGGCCTGCCTGAATCACGGTAACCGGCAGTGACAGTCCGTTTTCATTGAAAACCTGTGTCATGCCTACTTTCTTTCCCAGTATGAATTTATTCATCAATCCTACCTCCTTCTAAGGTAAAGGGACATGTGCTTAGGAAGTTTTCTCCAGATTCCTCATAGCGTATTCCTTTTAAGTCTGAGGAATGTCCCTTTTCATTATTGGTTCACAATCACTTGCGAACATAATCCTTTTTCTGCATTCGCTTACAGCTTTATTTCTATATCCACACCCGCCGGCAAATCAAGTCTCATCAAAGCATCCACTGTTTTCGGCGTGGGCAGAAGTATATCGATCAGTCTCTTGTGGGTCCGCATTTCAAACTGCTCACGGGCATCCTTGTATTTGTGGGGAGCTCTCAATATCGTGATGATTTCTTTTTCGGTGGGCAGCGGAACCGGTCCCGAAACCTGTGCTCCAGTCCTCTTTGCCGTGTCGACGATCTTTTCGGCCGACTGGTCGAGAATCTGGTAGTCAAATGCTTTCAATCTGATTCTGATTTTTTGTTTGTTTGCCATACAATAACCTCCTATTAATGTTAGGGACACACCTCTCTGAACACAGGGTATTCCTTTTGCGTTGAGGAATGTCCCCTTTTGATCCTGTTAGGGGCCACGCTTCTCTGAACAAGAGGTATTCCTTTTCGTTGAGGAATGTTCCCTTTGTTCTTGTCAGGGACACACCTGCAATCCTTATCTGTTACAGAGCCCAATATCCCGAATGTGTTACGTACAACAAGCTTTCTCTGTACACTATGCCGGGTGTTTCCTGTTAAGCTATTTAAAAAACCCAGGATCCTTACAAAGCCTGTTGAGGCTTGTAAAACCTGGGCTGTACCTAACGTTTGTTTCTATTCACGCAGGGTTACCCGCGGCAATAAAACATACCCGTAAAACGTACAGTGACTTGTCGCCCGGTTTCATGAATCGGACATTCTCCATGGAAGTTCCCTATTTCTATGAATAGCAATCTCCCATTTCATCGTATGTCATGTCACAGCAAGAGATATTGTACTATAATCTGAATTGTTTTGCAAGGATTTTTTTTTTATTTTATTTTCCATAAACTGCATGGTATGAAAAGTGTAGGGGCGCGCATTGCGCGTCCGCAAATGCAATCTGTGATAAACAGCTGCCCGGACGGCCAATGGCCCCTCTACACTTCACTCTCTGACCCTGCTTTTGGCCTTGCTGCCTTCATCATAAATCTGTTCAGGCTGACCATCTGCAGCAGGACTGCTGCTCTTAACGCCCTGATCCTGCCGCAGAAGCTTTTCCAGCTCCAGCTGGTTTCTGGATCTTATCTCTTCGGCTCTAACAAGGGCATCGGCCTTTATCTGTTCTACCTTCAGCTTGTATTTGGTAATCGTACTTGCCAGGATGGCTGTAATTGCAATAATAAACCCTACCGCCAACGCAAATATCGGTATAAAGTTTATATCTATCATA
The DNA here is from genome assembly GCA_023426125.1 of Bacillota bacterium. Classification (GTDB taxonomy): domain Bacteria; phylum Bacillota; class Clostridia; order Acetivibrionales; family DTU013; genus MnB-11. The sequence goes on along the minus strand of JAFABI010000094.1, from coordinate 40,266 downwards.
CATCTGCACGCTCCATCTGCTTTTTTACCATTATATCACCTGGCCTGCCTCAATACAATGCACCTGCGGATGGCTATTGGAAAATGCCATAACCGAATCGGCAAATCCTGCCTTGCTGAAGAAAGCAGGTGGTCCGCCCAGGGTATCCGGAATTACTGGAGGGCTGCATGTGTAATTGCATGTCAAGGGGGACAGGTACGTTGACACCGTTGTGTCAACGTACCTGTCCCCCTGACATTGTTGTAAAATTGGGATTCCTACGTCGCTTCGCTCTTCGGAATGTCCAAGCCATCAAATGGCACACCTGATTATGAAAAGTGCAGGGGCGCGCAATGCGCTCCCCTGCACTTCATACAGCCCCTTTATGCAAAATCCATGCTTTATTATTCGCCGAGATACAGTTCAACTTTTTGCTGGATAAGCTTTGCCGTTTCTTCCGGAGACTTGCTTCCGGAGAAATATGCGGCCGCTTCCCCGGACACGATCTTTTGCACCTGCATATCGGTGCTGTTGCAGATACTCATGTTTTCAATAAAGCTATTGATATAATCAATATCGTCCTGTGTAAGGGGACTGGGTGTGAATATTTTCGGTTTATCAGCATTCCCGGATTGTATGGCATAGGCCATTCCGCCGCTTGTCGTCATCTCCACCGCCCATTCCGCCACTTTTTTGAGAGCGCTCCTGTTTACCGCGAACCCGCTCAGTTCTTCCGACTGGATTTCATCCGAAAGAAGCAGGCGCAGGAATTCCCAGGCGACATCCTTATTCCGGGAGTTGTTGTTAAGGGCCAATAATGCCTGGGGATTAAAGACTTTTCCCTGTCCATCTCCTGCCGCAGGATATTTCAGCAATTTTACCCGGTCTTTATATAAGGATCTCAGGAACGCATAGGAGGTATAATCCATAAAGACCTGGGGATTAAATACAATGCTGCCTTTTTCAATTGCCTCTGGATCGCTGTAATTCGCACTATAGGAATGCGTTCCCGATTGTCCGCTTTCTCCGAACTCTTTTACCATTTTCAGAAGATCAATAAACTCCTGCGTATTAAAAGAAGCTTTTTTGCCGTTCAAATCCAGGAATTGGCTGTAATTTCCCTGCAGCAAATAATCCAGAAGCATGCTGCTTGTGACGGGCATAAACAGCTTTCTTGCGCTGCCGCCGCTGCCCGTGAGCTTCCGTCCTGCAGCAATGGCTTCTTTCCAATTCCAGGCGCTGTCGTCGATGGATACCGATTCCTTCTCCAAAATCTTCTTATCAACGGCAAGGACGTTGAAAGATATGCTGACCGGCAGGGTATAGAACTTGTTGTCATATTTCAAGGCGTTCAAAATATTCATATAGTAGTGACTGTCGTCAAAGCTTCCGTCCTTCTCCATATATCCGCCCAGGTCCGCGAGAAGGTTTTTGCCAATATATTTTCTGATGGGAAGCCCGCTTGCAAGGAATATGTCGGGTCCTTTACCCGTAAGCAGCTCGGTATTCAAGGCCTTGACATAGTTTTCATAATTGCCGCCATACTGGTATTCCTGCTCATAGGGCTTAATTTTCACGCTGTAGCCGGGATTTTCCTTCTGGAACTTGACGGCGGCTATTTCCATCCATTTTTCCGATACGGGGACTGCAACGGTAATTTCGGTGCGGGCTTCGGCCTTATGGGTGCCAGCCTGGACATCGTATCTCCAAATTTCATAGTTATTATCCCTGGCAGTCGTTATATAGAAATTACCCTTTGAGTCGATGTTCAAGTCGGAGGGCGTATTGCCACTGGCTAAAATAAAATACTGAAGAAAATCCAGTACGGTTCCTGTCTGCTTGCCTTCGGCGTCACACCGCGCTACTCCTCCGGCATTCATCAGGCAGTAGCTCTTGCTGGAGCCGTCATAACGCAGCTTCAGGGAATCTGCCGAGAAGCTGTTGCTTCCTCCGGAAGATTTTCCGATCAAATCCAAATCGATACTCCAGATGCTTTTCCCGTTGGAGGGATTTATCTTCTCAAGAGCCTGCTTGCCCGTCCCGAAGCATATTGCGGCAAGATTGCCCTCGTCATCCGTATCTATGCTGTAGTAACCATCGGAACCGATTTTATTCAACTCCTTTCCGTCTTTATTCAGGACCCTGATCCCGCTTAACGTGGCAAGATAAATATTCCCTGCCCCGTCAACGGCCAGGTCCGTCACGACGGACGACCGGCTGACCTCCCCGTTTGCATCGTCTGTACCAAGCTCAAAGGTATCCGTTACTGCACCTGACGGGTTGATTACCACAATCTTCTGGCTTTGCTCCCTTAAAAGCATATAAATATTATCCTCCCGGTCGAGATCAAATGCTCCGGGCATTCCTGACGGAACAAACTTGATTTTTCCTGCAGGCTTCCCATCTTTATCAAGGATTACAAAACCTGCGTCTTGACCGGCTCCACGGTCGAACACCACCAGCTGGTCTCTGGAATTGATGCGTCCGTCTTCGGGGGATATTGTCCCCGAACTGCTTCCGATTTCAATTTCGTTGTATAACGACATATCCCCGGACGAATCCGACGTACCCACTCCCGAAGCTTTACCGGACGGCTCGCCCGGCGATCCGCTGCACCCGGGTATTCCGGCAACAAGAACCACTGCCATCACCAAGCCGATTATTTTTTTTAACATAAGAACATATTCCTTTCATCATCCAATATTTTTTACCTTTAATTATCATAGAAGCTCCATACAGAGGAGGCCATTTACCGGTGCACATGCACAGGAGACGGTTCCTCTGTGTCCGAAATGAGACATCTTTGGCTGTGAAGCATCCACTGTAGGGGCGGCCACTGGCCGTCCGCCTTTCAAATGCAGCTATGCGGCAGGGATCGCTCTCTGTCACAAATTGCATCCTTGCGGACGCGCAATGCGCGTCCCTACATTCATTTATGTCCCTGATTACATATGATCTCCTGTTGAGCGCTGCTTTTGCGGGGTGCAATGTACGCCCCTGCACTCAGGCGCTATTTTCATTCATGCGCTCCTTTTTCTGTGCAAAGTGCAAGACAAGTGCGAATATCAATATCCATACTGCCAGGATGTTTCCGGTTTCCATCCTTAAGGACAACCCCATAGCATAGGAGACAATGCTTAGAACTATGACTGAGCCAATTACGTATAAACCGCATATAAGCGCCGATTTGTATGCATCAACCCCATACCTTCGCAAGCTGGCAAGCCCCAGGAACAACAGCGACAGGCTGCATAGGGCCAGAACTGCATAGATCCCGCCCGTCAGAAAATCAATCTTTTCCAGATAAAGCTCTGAAATGCCTGCTGTGTAATATTCCTTATTCATACTGTTCCGAATGTTGAGCTTAATCAGCGAAATATAATAGGAAATGTTGATAAGCTCCTCAGGGATGAGCACACGGGGTATGTACAGTCTGAATCTGATGCATTCCCACAGGAAAACCATCCCCGAAAAGGCCCCCAAAAGCTTTAAGACCACTTTCCCCAGACTTGCCGCTCCTCTATTCAGGAGCACTGAAAATATTGCTTTTGCTTTTTCAGCAAACAGCTCCTCCTTACCACACTCCTTTCTTGCTTCTGTAAAAGTTTCCTTTAGAATCCGTAACATCAAAGAAAACAGCAGCAGCATTGCAATACTCCCCGCCGCAAATGCAACGAAGTAAGGCCTTTGCCCTATCAGGGCGCTTTTTATAATGCAATCGGCCAGATGGAATTCCGAAGAATTCCGTCCTATCTGCTGCAAGCCCTCCGACACCCATGCTACATTCCTGTCCATGGTGTCCTCGTACCTGGACCTGACTTCGATGGAATAAATTTTTGAAGTGCTGTCAAGCTCCAGCAGCAGCTTGCCGGGGATGATCACCTCCGGCAGCCCGTCTTCCAGCAGCTTGCCTATAGCGGAAGCATCTTTGGGAAAAACGCCGATGATTTTAAAAGGTTTTCCGAAGATTTCAACCGTCTGTCCGATGACATCCAGTGATTTGAAAGCCGTCCAGGCAAATTCATCGTCGACAACGGCAACCGGACTGCCCCGCTCTTCCATCTCCTGTGTAAGAAAGCTGCCGTTTACCGGAGAAATGCGGTGAAAATTTTCAAACATGGAATCCGTACCCGTTATCCTGGCTCTAAAGGCGGCATCGCCGGCGGTTACCTCCCTTCCGGGCATTTCCGGCTGAGCGGCATAGGTTATTTCCTCTGTTTCCAGCACGTCCGCCAGCTTTTTGAAATCAGATAGCGTAAAGGCCTTTGTCCCTCCGGCATCGGCTCCCTCCAGTGGGGAAACCATTACCTTGTTCATTCCGTAAGTACCGCCGGTCTCTATACCCGTTTTGACGGCGGAATGTCCAAGAATGATACAGGCTATAAACAGGAAGGTACCGCCAAACAGCATCATCCACCCGCGTTTCACTTAAAAGCTCACCTCCTCCGGTTATTCCTGGTTGATCATTACGCGCATTCCGTCCGAAAGCGGTTTGTCGCTGTTGGTAATAACCATGTCAAATATACCGATACCGCTTAAGACAGCTGTCTTTGCATAATCGGAGCCACCTGTGGAAATCTTCACCCTGCGGGCATAGTACTCGTTTCCCAGCGGACCCGACCTCTCATTGACGACATAAACAAAATATCCGGAGGTATCCTGCCCCACCGCTGAGTTTGAAACCAATGCAGGATAGTCTTTCGTAGGCTTTTTTATCTCAAAGGCTCCCTTTTCACCCCCCAGCAGGTCCTCCGCCGCAATATCCATGACAAGGATTTTCCCAAGGCCCCTTTGTTCCTGATCATCCTTTATTTCAGCGATTTCCGTCTCCACCGTCCCACTGCCGAGAGCAGCAATCTCCACTTCCGCCATATCTCCCACTGCAAGTACGCTTGCAGCCTCTTTGCCGACAGCAGCATAAAACTGGAAGCCTTCCGCAGCGTCCGCAAGCCTGTAAAGAGGCTTTGAACCGTCAGCCTCCGTACCTTCGGGAAAATTAAGCTCCAGGATTGTCCCATCCGCGGGAGCAACGATTTTACCGTATTTCAGTCCTTCCTTCAGCTTTACAAGCCTTCTTGCCTGAATCTCCAGTTCCGTTTCCGCATTTTTCAACCCCTGCCGGCTGCCTGCCACCGACTTATCCCTGCGGATTTTTGCAGCTTCATATGCATTGTTGGCGTCCTCCAGCTCAGTTTCTGCACTCTTAACGCCGGCTTCGGATTCTGCGCCGACTTCAAGGAGCTGCCGGGCAGTTTCCAGCTTTTTCTCCGCATTTTCCAGCTTCCGGAAAGCCGCATCCACCGTCAGGTCATATTCCGCCAGGCTTTGTTCGGACAGCTCTTCCCGATATTTTTCCACACTCAGCTCCTTCAGCCGGTAGATATCCGTTTCATCCCTGATCTGGCCTTCGATTTCCGAAGTGTCCAGGGTCAGAATCGTCTGTCCTTTTTTTACTGTCTCTCCGGCTTTCACGTCAACGCTCAGCACTTTCATTTTCGAAGGTATGGACAGTTCCAGAATTTTTTTTGCACGGATTTCCCCCGAGCCGCTGACCTCCTCCACAAGCTGCCCGCTTTGCGGTCTTTCACAGGTAACCCTTGGCGCTGTGAAATTATTAATGGTATTGGAAAAAAAGGTCAGCAAAACCATGACTCCTGCAAATACAACGATTAACCTTTTTACAAGCTTTTTTTTATTTGCTCCGGCATCCTGCATACCCATATGCAAAACCATAAACCCTCCTTCTATTTTCAACCTTTCAAGCCGCTGATTTGTATCCCCTCCACCAGATAGTCCTCTCCATACAGGAACATCAGCAGCATGGGCGCCATGTAGATGGCGGAAGCGGCAAAGGCCAAACCTCTTTCTCCTTCGTTGATGCTGGAAAGAAAAATTGACAGCGGCTGCCGGTACGGGTCCTGAAGAAATATCAGCGGCTGTTCAACCATGTTCCAGTTGTCGACAAACACCAGGATGATAAGCGCGCCTATCCCTGTCCTGGCCATTGGAAGAATGATCCTCGAAAAAACCGTCCAGTGTCCGGCGCCTTCCACCTGGGCCGCTTCCGCATATGCATCCGGGATGCACACCATAAACTGCCGTAAAAGGAATACGCCGAAAGTGCTGAATATCCCGGGCAATATGATGGAAAGCGCATTTCCCACAATGCCCAGCTTCTCGGCCACAAGATAATTGGGGACCAGGGTGACTTGAAAAGGCATAAGCATCACAACCATGTAAATGTAGAACAGCTTTTCACGTCCCCGGAATTTTATCCTGGAAAAGGCATATGCCGCCATGGAAGCCGTCAGCAGCTGTCCAAGCAATATGGGGAGCACAATTTTGACCGAATTCCAGAACATATACAGGAACTGAATCCTTTTTACCAGCACCGTATAATACTGCTTCAGCGTAACCATGTCCGGGATCAGCTTCATATTTGCATACGCCGGCGTATTGCCGATGGACATACCGGCTGCATTTGGGCCAATCATGCCATAGCTGGCATAGATCTCCGCTTCGCGCATAAAGGAGTTTGTAATGGTGATTGCCAGCGGGGATATGAACAGCAAGGCCAGCATCGAAAGAAAGACGGTTATCGCAAGCTTGCCGGCCAGACCTTTAAAATTCTTTCCCATAAGACATACTTCCCCCTTCAGTATAAGTACCGGCTGACTTTCCGCTCTGCTCTGAAAAGCGCCATAATAAGCAAAAACAGAAATACCGCCAGCAGGAAGGCTGCCGAAGTAAGCTTCTGATAATCCAGCGCCATAAACATATTGTTCATATAATGCTGTAGCATGTATATCCCATCCTGAGGGTAGGAGCCTGCAACCAGGTAGGTTTCCCTGAACACCTTGAAGGAGTTGATGATTGCCATGATAAAAACAAAAAATGTCGCAGGCGTCAGATAGGTAACGGTAATGCTTCTAAACTTGCACCAGGCGCCGGCACCGTCAATGTCGGCGGATTCGTAGTATTCCGCCGGGATATTCTGCAGGCCCGCAATGTAGACAACCATGTTATAGCCGGCATTCTTCCACAAATAGACGACGATAATCACAGCCCTGGCCCATTCGCTTTTCATCCAGTCAATGCCGCCGATACCCGCCGATTCCAGCAATCCGTTCAAGGAGCCGTGGAGGTCGAAAAAAACCTGCCAGACCATGACGACAGAGGCTACCGGAATAACCAGAGGAACGATAAAAGCTGTCCTCAGCATTGTCCTGCCATAAATCCTTTGATTAAGGAGCATTGCAAGTCCAAGAGAAAGGAGAAGATTAAGAGGTACGCTTATGCCGGTAAAAATCAGCGTATTTATGCCGGCCTTCAAGAAAATGGGATTGGCCAGCAGTTGCATATAATTTGCAAGCCCCACAAATCTTCCGGCGATGGGGCTGTCAACCAGCGAATAATAAATGCCGCCGGCAAACGGGATGAGGTAGAAAACGGAAACCCCCGCCAGGCTTGGCCCCAGAAAGAACACCAGCGCCCTGCGGTCCCGTATCTTTTTTAACGGCAAGCTCTTCCCCTTTTTGTCCGATAATTTCAACAAACCACTCCTCCATGTTCCAGTATGGAATGTAAGAGCACTGGAAATATTACTTCCGATTCTTTTCTGGGGAATGGAGCGGGCTGGTCGCAAATGCCTTGCATTTGCTGCTCGCCCATGCAGCCTACCAAGCGTAGTTCCCCGGAAAAGACTATCAATACTACAGCGAAGGTTACATTAAAGATAATTCTGAAACCTTCGTTGCAGTACCGGAAGTTATAACGACCTAATTCAAAGGAAATTTGTCGGTTGTAGACAAATTTCCTTACCGCAGCAGAGTTTCAACGAGGCAGGAGATATGCTCACCGCCTGAAACCCAATTCGGTACCCGCCACCTATGGAGGTGGGGGATATTTTTGTCGCCTCGTTATATTTCGCCAGTGCTAAATTCGTGCTGCTGAAAACATTTTACAAAAACAGGGATAAAGACAGCATAAAAAAAGAATGAACAAACTATGAATAAAATACCAGGAAGCCTGTTTGCAGAAGTTATTTCGTAGAAAAGGTACTATTTCTGATGTTACTAATGTGTCTTCAACGGAAGCAAGATTCCCTGCTTCATGCCCCATACTTCATCCGCCCTGTCCAGAAGGTTTCTTGAATTGGTTGCAATTATAACGCATGCGCCCCTGCCGTAAGCAGCCTGATGAAGAAGGCCGGCCATACCATGTCCAAGACCAGGATCGCTATCCCAGTCCCTTTCTTCGATAAGCAGAAGGGGAGGTTCCGGTCCCAATGCCCTGACAAGACTTACCGCCTGCTGTTCCATAAAGCTTAACCCGGATGCCCTGCGGCTGTTTTTCGCCGGCTCAAGCCCTGCCTGCACCAGCAAGCCTGCAATTCTCCTTTTTAATTCTTTCCGCGAACCGCCGCAGCCATCCATTGACAGCATCGCATTTTGCAGTACGCTTAAACGGGGAAGACAGGGATATGCCTGCAGCAGCAAGCCCACATGCTTCCTGCGGAACAGGTCCCGTCCCATGCCTTCGATGTCCGCACCCTTAAAAAGTATACTTCCCTTATCCGGTTTTTCAAGACCTGACAAAAGTGACAACAGAGCCGCCTTTTCATCCGGAGCCTGCCCCATGACGGCATATATTCTGCCATTATCAAAAATACCGCAGGCATTTTTGATAATGGTTTTATATCCTCTGCTGTCGCGATAACCATATTCAATCCCTTCAAATGCAAGTATCTCCTCCATCGGCGTGTCACCTGTCCTTTAAATCGATTATTTGATTGATCGGCCTGCTGCGGGCAGCAATCCGGGCTGTCGCTGCAAACAGGCACAAGACAGGCAGTAATCCCGCAGCAACAAACAACCGGACATGGTTAAATCCGATTGCCGTATCAATTGTATCAATAAAATCGCCATAGCCGCCGGCAGCCTTAGAATCCAGCTGCACATCAATCCCCGCGTCCGCCTTTTCAGCGATCTTATAATAGTCTCCCATGATATAAATCCTTGCCGTACTTTGGCTCTCCGACCTGGCGAATCCTGTCTGCTCCTTTAACAGCATATCCGCTGTGGGAGACGCTGCCCAGGCCCCTGCCATACCTGCTGCGGTAAACGATACCAGGCAGATGGGAACAAGCTCCGCGGCAAGCCGGAGCAATACCTGTTTTTTACTCAGCCCGATCACCCTGAACAGTCCTATTTCTTTTCTACGCCTTTTCCGTCCGGCGATCCCCATGAAAAACATGCATACGGCGCCTGTAAAAACAAGAATCAGTGCGGATACCCTGGCAAAGGTTTCAAGACCGCGCAGCGGTCCGGTGACCTGGAGAAACTCCTCATCCTCCTGCTCCAGTTTGTATCCCTTTACATCAATCTCCCTCTTTTCAAGCTCTTCCGCGAATTCGTCGAAGTGCTCCGGCTCGTCCAGAAAGAAGAGCGCAGTAGTCAATAATCCCTCCGATTCGCCCGCCTCCATCGTTTTATATATGCCTTCGGCAGCTTCCAGAGGCACAAAAATAGTATTGACAGACTGGTAATAGGAAGCAGTATCCGTACTGCTTTCCGTTGCTTTGTCAAAAATGCCCGAGACTTTCAGCTCCAGTTTTATTCCGGAATCGGAACCGCCGCTTTCAATGGCAAACCTGCTTCCGGTCACAAGACCGTTTGTCTCGGCAAAATCCCTGCTGATAACGGCATCGCTTGAATTTGCATTTTTGTCCTTTGCAGCAGGCAGTTCTCCTGAAACCAGGATGAATTTGCCCTTCCTGAAATCCGACTGCAGATCCAGCCGGCTGTAGCCGCAAAGCTGGAACAGATTTTTATCGGGATCCTCTTTGCTTTGCGCCGCAGCGACAACCGTATCGGAGCTTCCGAGGATCACCGGCTCCAGGTCTGCAGTAACCAGTGTCCACAAATAATAAGTAAAACCGGTGACAAATTCGGAGTCAAGCAATTTATCCGCCAAAGCCCGTTTGACATAAAAGTGCTCCGTGTTTGCTCCATTGGCGTCCATTGCGGAATAATCAGGACTGAGCCTTACTTCATTGCCGATAAGGGTCCTGGCTTCCGCAAGCCCTTTTTGTGCACCTGCCTGAATGGCGATGCAGGCCATGAAAGGCGTCAAAAAGATAAAAATGACAACCGCCGTAAGGATGCTCCTGCCGGGAGCTCCTACAATATTGTGCATCGCGTGCCGTATTGCATGTCTCATCGCCTTTGCACTCCTTATGCCGTCTTGACTGCCGGCAGGGAAATATAAAAGGAACTGCCCTTGCCGGGCTTACTGTCAACCCACACCAGGCCGCCGCAGGTATCAACAATGTGATTGACCATGGCAAGGCCAAGTCCATAACCCTTATTGGTGTCTGATGCCGATGTGAAATAGGGTTCCCATATCAAATCCCGTTTGCTTCCGTCAATCCCGTCTCCCGAGTCGGAAACGGATACCATCACCGCTCCGTGGCATTGCTTGACATTTACCTGTATCGGGCTCGCAGCTTCCGTATGCTTGACTGCATTATCCAGCAGGTTGGCAATTACCCTTTGAAACCAGATCTCTTTCCCTCTTACCGGCAGGACGCCTTCTTCCGGGATATCCAGCACGATCCTTCTCCCCGTTATCCTGTACTCGTCCACAGCCTGTGCCGCAACCAGGGCCAGGTCTACCAGTTCGCTGCTGTCCTTGAGGTTTCTTGATGAAATGGCAAGGATGTCGTTTACGGATTTTGAGATGCGATCCACCTGGGAAATTGCGAAACGCACCGTTTCGTTATCTCCGCCCCCCATCACATCCACTTCCAGCCTGGTCTTCATCACTGCCAGCGAGTTTTTCAATTCATGGGAGGCATAGGCGTTAAACCTTTCCAGTTCATAAAAAGCTGTCTGCAGGCCATCCAGCGTATTGTTGAAGGAATCGGCCAGCTCTTTGAGCTCATCGTCGTTTTCAGGAATGACCAGCCTCTGGTTGAAATTTTCAGCCGTAATCCTGTGCGTCGTCTTTGCCATGGTCGTCAACGGCTTCAGCAGCCTTTTTGACAGGAAATAGCTAAGGAAAAACGTACCGACCAGAATGATGCCGACTGCAATGAGAGAATACCGGGTAAGCCTTTTGAAAATCTGGGAGGAAAGAAACGAGTTTAACTGGCTGGCGGTGACGGTATACCTTTGCGTAGGTAGTACGGCAGGGGCTTCATAGATAGTTACCGAAGAATCTTCCGGGGATTGCATAGCGATGGAATATGTTACCGAGGTAATATCACTTGTAACCGGTTGTTCCTTCATGCTGTTTTGCAAAGCCAGGCTCAGGAATAGTATAATCCCGATACCTGTAATCAGGACAAAAATACTGTAAACAAACGCGATTCTAAACTTAATGCTGAATTTTTTATGCTTTATCGGCCACATAGCTTGTATCCCTTTCCAATCACAGTCTCAATAAGCGGCTCTCCGTCACCGGTTTTCAGTTTCCTTCTCAGGTTCGCCAGATGGACTCTTACAACGTTGGAAAACGGATTCACTTCGTCATTCCATACATGCTCAAGTACATCCTCCGTTGATACCACCGCAGGGTATTTGCATGCAAAATACTCAAGTATGTCGAATTCCCGTGACGTCAGATCAATTGCCATTCCGGCAAAGGATACCGTACGGGCTGCCGGATCCACCGTCAAATTCCCGACGGTCAGGACAGGATTGCGCAAACCGAAAGACCTTCGCAGCAAAGCCTGGATCCTTGCCCGCAGTTCATCAAAGGCAAACGGCTTGGCCAGATAATCGTCGGCGCCGCTGTCCAGTCCCAGCGTCCTTTCGGACACCTGATTCCTCGCGGTAAGCATCAGTATCGCCGAATTGCACCCGTGCCCCCTCAAATATCTGCATACGTCAATACCGTCTTTCACCGGCAGGGTCAAGTCCAGAACGATCAGGTCATAATTGACCGCCATCGCCCTGCGCTCGCCTTCCAGACCGTCAAAAGCAAGGTCTACGGCATAGCCGAAAGGCTTTAATCCCTTCTCCAGCGCCTTTGCCAATTCAGTTTCATCTTCAACGATCAATAATCTCAACTTATATACACCTTTATACGGTTTATACAGTTAATACTACATTTAATATAACGTTTTTTCAAGAGAAACCATGCCCGAACTTCAATCCACTTTTTAGTAGTAAGTTACCCTGCGGCAGGACGCGACAGGGTGCGACAGGGGACGGTTCTTCCCTGTCGCACCGAATGTAACTGGGACAGGGGGGGCTCTGGCGGTAAAGCTTACAATGTAGGGGCGGCCATTGGCCGTCCGCCCTTGAAAGTAAGCGCAAACCATGGAATGGCGAACGGTGCGGCAGACAAGAACATTCCCCCGGTGCAAAGATTATTATCACAAATTGCATTTTGCGGACGCGTAATGCGCGCCCCTACAGGATAGGAGTTTCACAGCAATGACAAAAGATGCCAAAAAACATAGGTGCAGAGATCATTACATACAGAAAGAGCTTACAGCGATAAAATCTCACTTAATTCAACCATATTATCGTCAATCTGTTTCTCAATAGCCAATGCTTCGTTTATTTCTATATCTACAACCTTGCTGTCCTTTACGGCAATGATCCTGTTCATGATCCCTTTTTTCAAGATCTCCGTAGCATGAGCTCCCATCATGCTGGCCATGACTCTGTCCTTGACTGTCGGACTTCCCCCTCTTTGCAGATGTCCTAATATTGTAGCTCTTGATTCTATTCCCGTTACTTCCTCAATTTTCTTTGCAATATCGATTGCTCCTCCGACACCCTCGGCGACAATAACGCTGTATTGCTTTTTGCCCCTGTTCCTGCCTTCTATAATTGGCTTTATTATCTTATCGTCAAAATCGAAAGGCATTTCCGGCAGAAGGACGACTTCAGCACCGCAGGCAATGCCTATGTTCAAGGCAATATACCCCGCGTGTCTTCCCATTACCTCAAGAATACTGCATCTTTCGTGGGAATAAGCCGTATCCCTGATTTTGTCCATGGCATCCTGAACAGTGTTTAAAGCAGTATCATAGCCTATGGTGTATTCCGAGCAGCCTATATCATTATCAATGGTCCCCGGAATTCCGATAACGGGCAGGCCAAACTTGCTCAGATCCCTCGCTCCCCTGAAGGAACCGTCTCCTCCGATAACCACAAGGGCATCGAGCCTGAAAACCTTGGCCATATTTACAGCTTTCTTTACTCCATCCTCTGTTTTAAATTCCAGGCAGCGGGCTGTACGAAGCATCGTTCCGCCTCTGTGCACGATATCCGATACGCTTCTTGAGTTCATTTCAAAAATATCGCCGCATATCAGTCCGTTGTAGCCCTTCTTGACCCCCATCACCTTAAAGCCGTTGTAAATACCCGTCCTGACAACCGCTCTTATGGCGGCGTTCATGCCTGGCGCGTCACCACCGCTGGTCAATACTCCTATTGTCTTTATTTCACTCATCTGAATAATCCTCCAAAATGATTGCAGTTACGTAAAATTATTATTAATTATAAACACTTTTAACAAAGTAGACAATAAGGAATTTTATTTATCGACCGGGTTATTCATACGGATAACCATCCGGATCTCCGTTCCAAGGTGCGGCGAGCTTGAAAGCTCCAGCCTCGCATTGCCGTCATACATGAGTTTCAGCCGTGCATTGAGGTTTTTCAATCCAATATGCTCATTGACTCCATCCAGCCATTTTGTCTGATCCAGATCATTTTTTACCTGATGGAGCCGTTCGTCCGTCATTCCGGGACCGTCATCCGTCACTTTAACGATGACCGACTCATTGTCCAGATAGGAGTGGACTTTGATGGTAATGGAACCTGTAATCTGTTCAAGGCAATGTTTGATTGCGTTCTCAACAAGGGTATGAATGGAAAGCTTAGGGATCATCACATCAGGAGTCCCTTCCTCTACAACTACCTCTACGTTCAGCCTGTCCTCGAACCTGGCTTTGTGCAAAATCAGAAAGTTGTTTATATGCTTCATTTCATCGGAAACCTTAACCATGTCGCCGCCTTTTATGCAATATCTGAGGTTATATGCCATGGCCTCTATCATCTTGCTGATTTCCCGGTTTCCATTTAAAACCGCCCTGGATGCGATAGCCTGAAGCGAGTTGTAAAGGAAATGCGGGTTGATCTGCGCTTCCAATGCCTTCAGTTGGGCTGTTTTCTCATTGATCTTCGCAATATATTTTTCATTTACCAGTTCATCAATCTGTTGAACCATATAATTGAAGGTATCGGCCAGTTGAGCGGTCTCATCATTTCCCCGGACCATGGCCTTGGCTCTGAAATTACCTTCTCCTACTTTTTCCATTTGTCTGGACAACCTGTTCAACGACCTTGTAATGATATTCGATATAAATATGATCAGCGTAACGAACAGCACAATAAAAACAATACCCAGCCCCAGACTTAAATCTCTGGTCCGTTGGACCTTGTGACTCAGTATGTTCAAAGGAATGAGCTTCGCAGTTCTCCATCCGATTTGATCCGATACGGCATACACAGTCAGATAATCCTTATTGTCAATCCTGACATTAAAATTGCCGCTCACCGCATCTTTAGAAATATTTCCACCCACGCCGTCAAGCTCGGCTGAATTTTTCAATTCGGAGCTGCTGCAGTAAAAGAGCTGGTTACTGCTGTCAAAAACCAAAAGTATCTCTCCGCTTTGGCTATACTCATTCCAGTTGATTTTTCTCATCATTTCGTCATTAAATGAAATAGAGACGACAGCCAGTGTTTTTTTGCCGACCAGATTGATCAATGCCCTGTGAAAGGAGAAAAACGCCCTGCCGTTTTCCTTACTCAAACCTGGCTCGATGTACCGGAAATATCTCCCGGCCGTCGCTTTTTTATACCATTCCGCTTCCTGATTATTGGTGTTGTTGCGTACCCTTACATTTGCATATGACCTTGAAATAAAAAATTCTTTCCCGAGGGAGGGAATATAGAATCTCACTTCCTCAATATCCTGTCTTGTATTGAACAAGCCCCTGATTTGATCTTCTATATACGTATTGCTCTGGTAATCATCATAGTTATCAATGAGAATATTGATGAGCCGGTTCCCCTGATCCTTCCGGATGGATACGGAAAATTCATCCACCTGCTGGATGTAGTTATCCAGGCTTTGACCAACCAGCTTGAGGATGCTTTTATTGTTATCAATGAAATCAGCCTTTATGGTATCGATGGTTCTCCAATAAGAGATCATGATCAGCAGGATGATAAACATGGACACAATAAGAGAAAAAACCAGCGCCAGCTTGTTTGCAAGCCGCCTGGTAAATCGGTTGGCTATGTTTCGTATCCATTGGTAAAATATACTTAGATTCACTGTATCCACATCCAAACCCTGTTTATTTGCACTAAACCGAAACACCTATCAGCTTAACTGATAGGTGCACGGATGTCCTTTATGACACTTGCCCAAGTACATTTTACATCAATTTATTTCATAAATCATATCGTCTCTACTCATTATACCACAACCCTACCCCTTATGGTAAAATGATAATTTTACCTCTGCTTCTAAACCGGCTGTCTTCAAAAACCGTGTTGATATCCTCCAGCTTCACCTTGTCGGTAATGAGCTCCCTTACATTGATTTTCCCTGAATTCAGGAGCAGGATAGCCCTTTTTTGGGTGTATGGGTTGATAAAGGAGGCTTTGATTGTCACTTCCCTCCTGAAAATATCAAAGGGCATCAGCGGAATCTCACTGGAGGGACTTGTCAATCCGAACAACATGGCCGTCCCGCCTCGCCCTGCAAGACGGATGGCGTCACTCATCGTATTTTTGAGCCCGACACACTCAATGGCGGCATCAATATGGCTGATGCCATGTTCTGCAAGTACATCCTCAATTTTATCTGCATAAGGATCGATCGTCAGGTCCGCACCCAGTTTCATGGCCATCTCCCTTTTGGCTTTTACCGGTTCCACCACAATCAGCGTAGATGCTCCTGACAGCTTTGCAAGCTGCAGCATGATCAGTCCGATGGTTCCTCCTCCGATCAGCAGCACAGTATCCCCGATCTTTACCCCGGTCAGGTCCATTCCGTGAAGGCAGCAGGCTATGGGCTCCGCCATGGCGCCTTCTTCAAAGGACAGGTTGTCTCCGATTTTATACACCTGCTTCTCGCGAACCGTACAGTATTCTGCAAAGCCCCCGTCTGTGGTGGTGCCGATCCCTACCATGTTTTCGCAGAAATGGCCTTTTCCGTTTCTGCAAAAAAAGCATTCTCCGCACATGTCATTGGGGTCCACGCACACCCGGTCTCCAACCTTTACCGCTTTGACGCCGGGACCGGTTTTACTGATAACTCCGGAAAATTCATGTCCAAGGATTGTAGGCGGATCGCATTTCGCAGCCCCCTCCGCTCCTTCGTAGATATGCAGATCCGTTCCGCATACCCCGCAGGCGTGTATTCTTATTTCTACCTCTCCAGGCCCGGGATCGCGCTGTGCGACGTCCTCAACCCTCAGAATGTCTTTTCCATGAAATACCGCAGCCTTCATACCTTTCCCCTCCCATTTTTTTCATTATGCGTTTAATAATTCTATACTGAGTGTCTTTATACCGCTATTGGGTACAATCCGTATTCCCTTTTCCTCTTTTATTAAAGATGCCGATTCAACGAATCGGATTTCATTGATGCCCCTGAGATACAGACTCCAGGCTTTGCACGAACCGCCGGTATCAACCCGGATATTCCGGCCCTTTCTCACTGCCTTGACTTCCAGTTCGGCCTTTCCGCAGGCGTCATATATGACCGTCTCCGCACTGCAGCCGTCCAGCAGCTCAAACATATGCAAAGTGACACCATCGGCATAATCATAATCAGGCTTTGTATCCACGTTTCCCACTGCAATGATGGAATTATGCCTTACCAATATGGGTATGCTCATGAAATCGTGCCGTTCATTTCTCCAGCATCCGCCTTCTATTTTATCACCTGACAGGAAGTGAGTCCATCCCCCTTTGGGAAGATAGTACGAAGCAACGCCTTCTTCATTGAAAACCGGTGCTATAAGCATGGAATCTCCCAGCATGTATTGCTGGTCCAGATAACGGCAGGCAGGATCTTCGTTGAATTCCAGCACCATGGCCCTCAACATGGGTATCCCTGTCTCAACGGCTTCACAGGCTTTGCTGTACAGGTACGGCATCAAACTGCACTTAAGCTTTGTGAAGTAACGCAGGACATCTACGGATTCTTCATCAAAAAGCCAGGGTACGCGATAGGATTCATTTCCATGGAGCCTGCTGTGTGAGGATAGAAGACCGAATGCTATCCACCGCTTGTATACATCCGCCGGTGCAGTCCTTTCAAACCCACTGATATCATGACTCCAGAAGCCGAAGCCTGATAATCCCAGGGACAAGCCTCCCCTCAGGGTTTCGGCCATGGAATCGTAAGTGGCCGAGCAGTCTCCTCCCCAGTGTACGGGGAACTTCTGGCCTCCGGCCGTCGCCGAGCGCGCGAAAAGCGCCGCTTCATTTCTGCCCTTTGTCTCCTCCAGCAGTTCAAAAACACAACGATTATAAAGGTAGGTGTAGTAGTTATGCATTTTTACCGGATCAGAACCGTCGAAGTACACAACATCCTCTGTTGGGATGCGTTCTCCGAAGTCTGTCTTGAAGCAGTCCACCCCCATGTCGAGAAGCCTTTTCAGCTTGCTCTTGAACCATTGGCAGGCCTCCGGGTTTGTAAAGTCCACAAGTCCCATCCCCGACTGCCAGTTGTCCCACTGCCAGACACTTCCGTCCCTGGTTTTCACCAGGAAGCCCTTTTCCATACCTTCCGCAAAGAGGCAGGATTTCTGTGCGATATAGGAGTTGATCCATACACAGATTTTCAGACCCTTGCTTTTCAAACGTTTGAGCATGCCCTCGGGATCGGGAAAAACATCTTTGTCCCATTGGAAATCACACCACTGGAATTCCTTCATCCAGAAACAGTCAAAATGGAAAACATGCAGCGGCAGATCCCTTTCGAACATGCCGTCAATGAAGCTGTTTACAGTTCCTTCGTCATAGCTTGTGGTAAAGGAGGTCGTCAGCCAGAGTCCGAAAGACCACGCCGGAGGCAGTGCAGGTCGTCCCGTCAGCCGGGTGTAGTTGGACAGCACCTCCTTGAGAGTTTCTCCCCCGATGATATAGTATTCGAGAGATTCGCCCGGAACACTGAACTGCGTCCTGGAAACATTTTCAGAGGCGATTTCGAAGGATACGCGTCCGGGATGATTGACAAATACTCCGTAGCCCTTGCTTGAAAGATAGAACGGAATATTCTTGTAGGCCAATTCACTGGCAGTGCCGCCATCAGCATTCCACATGTCTACCGTCTGGCCGTTTTTAACGAAGGGAGTAAATCTTTCACCAAGGCCATAGATGCATTCGCCGACACCCAGACCCAACTGCTCACGCATAAAGGTATTCTTGTCCTGATCTACGATATACCCGATATTTTTATATCCGCTGCCGGTGATGTATTTGCCGTTAAAAAGAAAATCCACCTTCCAGTCGTCCTTTTTACTGACACTTACGCTTAGATTTCCGCTTGTTAGCCTGGTTTCACTCTCGTTATCCAGCAAACTCGCCGCGGCATCCCCGGGCAGGTTCAGCTCAAAATCCGGGCCTGTCTTTTTTTTGCCGATGCTGTGTTCTACCCGTACACAAATGACATTTTTCATGGGTGAACTGAAGCGGGTTGTAATGACCGGTTGATTCAGGGTATCTCCCCTGTGCCGTATCTTTTTGCAGGAGGCAAACACAGTAACGGATTCCTCCGTCGTCCATATATCCCTAATTTCCGTGGGATTGAATATCTTTACGCCTTCTCTGATAAACCAGTACCCATCTGTAAACTTCATTCTACGCCCCCCTGGTGTTGTAATGATTGAAATCCGTCCTACGACTTGACCGCGCCGGATACCATCCCCTTGATAATATGCTTTTGAAGAACCAGATAAAAAATCACGGCGGGTATGATGACCAGGAACACTGCCGCCATCGCAAAATTCCATTCGATTTTGTAAAGCCC
Source organism: Bacillota bacterium (assembly GCA_023426125.1). Taxonomy (GTDB): domain Bacteria; phylum Bacillota; class Clostridia; order Acetivibrionales; family DTU013; genus MnB-11. Next base: position 21,210 of record JAFABI010000094.1, on the reverse strand, counting down.
GAAAAAGTTATAAGCCGCCAGCTGCAGTGTCAGCGCCTTTTTTTCCCCGCCAAGCACCAACAGCGGCAGCAGGAAGTCATTCCACATCCACATGGCATTGATGACGATGACGGAAACCGTTATCGGCTTCAAAAGAGGCAATATGACCTGGTAGAAGGCCCGCAGGGGCGGGCATCCGTCGATGACCGCGGATTCGTCCAGTTCAACGGGAACCGTCTTGACAAAGCCGTGATACAGGAAAAGGGCAAGAGGCGCGCCCAGCCCCCAGTAAATCACACCCAGGCCATAGGTGGAATTCGTCAGGTGCATAAGCTTTGATATCTTCACCAGCGCGATCATGAACGACTGGAACGGTATCATCATGGGTGCTATGCATAGCAGAAAAACCAGCCAGCTGTATCTGGTTTTGGTGCGGGAAAGCTTGTAGCCCGCCATGGAGCTTATGAGTACGACACCGGCCGTACCGATGACAGTAGCTGTCAGTGTATTCAGGAACAGGCTTGGGTATCGGAGTACTTCGTAAGCCTTTACATAGTTTTCAAAATTAAGCTTTTCAGGCAATGCAACAACATCCGCCATGATTTCCTGGAAGGATTTAAGGGAGTTTATGGCCACCAGGAACAGCGGATATAGATAAATCAGCGCTGCGATAAACAGCAGAATGGATAGCAGCAGACTCGTGAATCTCCTTTTCATGCTTCCACCTCTTTCTTCTTGAAGAATGCCACCTGCAGAACCGTTATCAGCAGGATCAGCAGGAACAATACGACAGACTTGGCAGACCCGTAGCCGAAGCGGTTGTCACTGAACGCCGTTTTGTAAATGTCCAGCGCGATGGTTGTAGTGGCTGTTCCCGGGCCTCCGAAGGTAAGGCTGAAGATTACGTCAAAGGTCTTAAGCGCGTTGGCAAGAGAATAAAAAACACTAACCGTAATGGAAGGCATGATCAGCGGCAGGGTAATGGTGAAAAATCTTTTGACTCCGCTTGCCCCGTCAATGTACGATGCTTCAATGATGTCCTTCGACACTGTCTGCAGGCCTGCGATATAAATTACAAGATAAAATCCCACCGCCTGCCAGACGGAAACGATGACAACGCTTAAGAAAGCGATCTTGCTGTCCCCCAGCCAGCTTAGCTGGAATATGCCAAGGTGTGTGAGGTTGTACAGGGAATCGAAGGCCTTGGAAAATATGAACCGCCATACATACCCTATGACAATGAGGCTGATGATATTGGGAACATAAAATGCCGCCCGCAATATGTTCCGGCCTTTGATGTTACTGTCAAGCAGGATGGCCAGAAGGAGTGCCACGAGGTTGGTTAACACTACCATCATCACCGTGAAGATCAGGGTGAAACCCAGCGCTCTGACCAAATCCTTGTCATTGGTGAGCAATTCAACATAATTTTGCAGACCGATGAATGTCGGAACTTTCTCCAGACCGTTCCATTTTGTAAAGGAATACAGGATGCTCATAAGGAACGGAATTTCTACAAAAAGCAGGATCACAACAACCGCCGGTATGGTAAAATATGTGAACTCCAATGCATTTCGCCTGTTTTTTAGACTTATCTTCATGGCTCGTCACCTTTCTAATGAATTTGACCGAAGGAAGACAATCACCTTCGGCCAAATCCGCTAAATCCTTACTTTGATGCGTTTACAAGCTTCTGGTAAGCCGCGTCGAGTTCTTCCAGGGTCTGCTGCCTGGTCTTGTCTCCTGCGCAGTAGCCCTGCAGGATAATTCCCAATCCCTGTTCCGTTCCGGTGGGGAACATCATGTAAAACAGAGGGAAGTTGGGTGCGTTTTGTGAGATAAGGCTGAGTGTTTCGCCTGCCAGCTGGGCGTCAGCTGCCGGTGCTCCCTTGACGGGTGACAGCTGCTTGATCTTTTCCGGAATCCACTTCTTTCCGTAATCGGAAGTAGTGATCCATCGGAGCCATGCCAGGGATTCCTGCAGCTTTTCACTTTCTTTGGCGATTCTGATGGTCTGGCTGGAGAAAAAGGCTAAGTTGGCTTTGCCCGCATCTTCGCCCACAGGACCCAGGAGGTATCCTAAATCTATCTCCGGATTCGTTTTCCGGATAGTATCCTCAGCCCAATTTCCCTGGTGGATCATGGCGACCTTGCCGGTTGCAAGGGCGGAGCACTGATCGTTGAAATCGGATTCCATCGGCTTGGGTCCCCCATATTTCTTGATGAGGTCCAGCATGTCGAATACGGTATTCATTTCCTTAATATCCTTAAATTTAACTTTGCCGCTGTTGAGCTGATCGACAAATTTGGCGTAATCTCCGCCGTAGGAATCCTTAATGGGAGCAAGGACCTGCCATGCGGTCTGGGGAAGAACCCACCATTCCTTGAAGCCTGTTGCAAAGGGCTGAATCCCTTTTGCCTGCAGCTTTTGGCAGACCTCTTCGTACTGTTTTATGGTTTTCGGCAGCTCGGTTATTCCCGCATCGGCAAAAACCTTTTTGTTATAAATATAGGAGAAGGATTGTACCAGGAAGGGATAGCCGGTAATCCTGCCGTCCAGGGTGACGCCTTCCAGGGTGGATGGTTCGAGCTCTTTTACGAAGTCTTCATCTGTCAGATCATAGACATAATCCTTGTAAGTAATATTGTCCGCATAGGCACTGCTCATGAATACATCCGGTATATCGCCGGAGTTGAGCTTTGCGCTGAGCAAGGTTACATAGTCGGCCTGCTGTACATTGATATCCAGGGTATTCCCTGTTTCCTGATGATACGCATTGGCCATATCATTGTACTGTTCAGTCAATTCCGGACTGAAAAAGAAAAGCTTGAGGGTTACGGGTTTTTTGTTCTCCGTAGTCTGTGCCGTACCTTTTGTGGTATCGGCAGCCGTGGACCCGCTTGGGTTGTTGCCTCCCGCTCCGCAGCCTGCAGCGGCGGAAAGGATAAAAGCCAGGCAGATTAACAGACATAGTGCTTTTTTCATACATGTGCCTCCTTAAATTTTTAGTTCTTATACTATTATGATAAGTTTGCCGCACATTTATTTAAATGCACAAAAATGAAATTCTGCCTTAAGAAAAATGTAATTCTATTTTTTTGTCTTAAGCTCCCTGTATTCGGAGGGAGACATCCCGAAATACGCCTTGAATGCTCTGCTGAAATAGTTATTGTCCTTGTAGCCCAGGTGCTCCGAAACGGTCTGTATCTTTACCGACAGGTCGGAAATCATTTCTGCGGCCTTCTCCATCCGTACCTTCAGTACATATTCATAAATTCCGTATCCGAATTCCTCCTTAAACTGCCTGGAAAGATACTCCTTCCTGCGGTAGTATTTGCCGGAAAAATCACTGAGCTTGATTTCCCGTACGTAATTATTGTCAATATAATCCTTGATTTCATACAGGCTCTCCTTTTCACTGGCTTTCATACTGGTCCGGGCACTGGCGAAAATGCTTTTCACGAAATCCAGAATAAATTCTTCATAATCCTCCAGCTTCTTAAAAGAGCCCTCCAGATTTTTGTAAGTGAACTCTGAAAGAATGTTTTTTTCTTCATCGACGCCAAACTGTTCGGTAATATTCTCCAGGATCAGCATAAACTCCATGGTGGTCGTGTACTGATCGTCCCAGCTCCAGCATCCCTGCCTGCGGATGCTTTCAAAATGCTGTCTCATAATGCTCACGGCATATTCCACGTTTCCCGTCTCGAAAGCATAGATGAAGACTTCCTTCTTTTCCAACAGGGAAACCCTTTTGCTCTTCATCACCGGTCCCGGTTTTGTCAGTACTCTTTCACTGCTCTTAAGGATGTTGGTGCTATGCAGCAATTCCAAAGCGGTTTTGTAGGATACCTTGAGGGAGGCCGCCTCGGAAACCTCCTTGCCGATGGCTGCGATGGAGTATATGCCGAACAGCTCCTCCAGTTTTGCAATGATCTCATGGATCCTGCCGGGCAATAGCCTGTCAAATTCCTTTTCCTCCCGGGTGGAAGCCATAATGGTAAAAATAATTTCGTTCCTGGTTCTGACATCCTTGAAGCTGAAACCGTTGCACCAGGAAGACGCCAGCTCGTTCATCACATTGGTGATGGCAAAACAGGCGGCGTGGGCATCTCCCCTGAAAACCCTGCCGCAAACCGATTCGAAATTGAGCAGGCTGAATACCGTTATTCCGTAATAGGAATACTCCTCCGAGATGCGGAGTATTTTTTTCTGTTCCTCTGTAAGAGGGTTATGACCCAGGCCTTCGATGAGCTGTATAATTATTTTTTCTCTGGCGAGAGGGATCGTCACATTTTGCTCAATCCGCCTGCGAAGTCCTTCAAACTCCTGGGCCCGTTCTTCCGCCAGCTCACGGACAGCCCTCTTCAATACCCTGTTCAATTCGTCCTCTACTACCGGCTTCAGCAAATAGTCCAGCACTTTTGAGTGGATGGCCTGCTTGGTATATTCAAAATCCTCGTATCCGCTGACCACAATGTATTTGGTTTTCGGAAACTCCTCACAGGCCACCTTTAAAAAAGCGACGCCATCCATATTGGGCATGTTCATGTCCAGAAATACAATGTCCGGGTTTTCTTCCCTCATCACCCGTAAAGCACTTTCTCCCTCCAACGCTTCAAAGACCTGACCGATCCCGTTCTTTTCCCATAGGCCTAAAGCCTGTATGACCTGTCTCACCGGTTTTTCATCATCTACGATCAGTGCTTTGTACATTGTAATCACACTCCCTATTACTAGTGTAAACAACCGAATTATCCTTTCAGAAATAGCGCCTTGAAGCCTTGGCGATATTTCTGAAAGGCGCATGAATGCCGATAAATCAATGAAGTTTACGCTGCAGTACTATAGCAAAACTTCCAACGAAAGGACTCCTTTATCCGGATGAATCAGGATACCTTCTTCACATGGCGCGGCGCTGCCTCCCGTAACCCTTTGCACGGCAGCGATCCCGCATAGCTGCAGCGACCAGTCTTTTCCGCTGTCACTTCCCGTAACCAGGAAGTATATTCTTCCGTCCTCACGCCTGGCCGTGGCACAAAGGACTTCCTCACAGCTGCTGCTATAAATTCTGCAGGTGCTTTGACTGCCTTCGTCCAGTTCATAGACACGGTACGTGATTCCATCCGCGTAGTCATAAACCGCAGAGCCGTCTTTCCCTCCTTTTGCGATGATGGAACCCGGCCGTACCAGAAGCGGCAGATTGAAGTAATCATACTTCCTTTTATACCACTTTCCTCCCACAAAACGCTCATTGTCCAGATAATTGGTCCAAAGACCTTCCGGTACGTAAAAATCCACAATCCCGTCCTCGCGGAAGACAGGCGCCACCAGCAGGTTCTCCCCCAGCATGTATTGACGGTCAAGCTGAAGGCAGGTGGGATCCTGGGGAAATTCCAGCATCATCGCGCGCATTTCCGGTTCACCGGTTCGATTTACCCGAACAGCGCCGGAGAATATATACGGCATCAGGGAGCATTTCAGTCTGGTAAAGCGGGCAAGCACAAGGCTGCTTTCCTCATCAAAGCACCAGGGCACCCGGTAGCTTTCCATACCATGCAGGCGGCTGTGGGTTGACAGCAGACCGAAGGCAGTCCAGCGTTTATAAAGATCGGGCGTCGCAGTACCGACAAAACCGCTGATATCATGACTCCAGAAGCCGAAGCCGGACTGGCAGAAGGAGAGCCCTCCCCGCAGGCTTTCCGCCATGGATACATAGGAAGCGTCATTGTCCCCGCCCCAATTTACCGGAAACTGCTGGGTTCCCACAGTGGCGGAACGGGAAAATACACAGGCTTCCCCTTTGCCTTTTTTGCGCTCCAGCATCTCAAATACGGTACGGTTGTACAGGTAAGGGTAGTAATTATGCATTTTTACGGGATCGGAGCCATCAAAGTACTGCACGTTTGTAGGAATCCTCTCCCCAAAATCCGTTTTAAAGCAGTCCACCCCCATGTCCACCAGGGCTTCCAGGTACCCCGCATACCACGCACATGCGGCAGGATTGGTGAAGTCAACGATACCGATGCCAGACATCCATGAGTCCGTCTGCCAGACACTGCCGTCCTGCTTTTTAATGAAATAACCGTTCCTTTTCCCTTCTTCAAACAATCTGGATTCCTGACTGATGTAAGGATTGATCCAGACACACACCTTGATGCCCTTATCATGAATTCTTTTCAACATCGCCGTCGCATCACCGAAACGCTCTGTCCATAAAAAGTCACACAGGTTATAGTCGTCCATCCACCGGGCATCGAAGTGAAATACGCTTAAGGGAATACCGCGTTGGTTCATCCCGTCAATGAAATCCATCGTGATTTTTTCATTGGAGTCAGGCATCCAACTGGTTGAAAGCCACAACCCGAAGGACCATGCAGGTGGTACGGGAGTACGGCCTGCCAGTGCAGTATATTTCGATAACGCTGCCTTCGGCTCATTGGAGCCTATGATAATGTACTCCATGCTCTCGCCTTCCACACTGAATTCCACATGACGCACACTTGCATTGCCAATTTCGTATTCCACCCGATCCGGCGTGTTTACCAGTACGCCATACCCTTTGCTGGAAAGGTAAAACGGTATGTTTTTATAGCCCTGATCGCTGCAGGAGCCGCCATCACGGTTCCATACATCCACGGTCTGCCCGTTTTTGACAAAGGGCGTGAAGTGCTCACCCAGCCCGTAGATATATTCCCCCACATCCAAAGACAGCTGCTCGCGGATATAGGTTTCCTTCATGTAGGGTTGTGCCGGTCTTCCATTATAATCGTTGGCCAGGTCTGCTTCATACTCCGCATCGGTCACATATGCGGTGGACTGGCTGCCGCTCGTCGTCAGAAATACTCCGTCATAATAAAAGGTAAAGCCAAACAACCCCGTTTTGTTTATAACAACCATAAGCTTGCCGCTTGTCATGGTCACGCTTTTCTCATCCTCTTCGACGAGAACCTCCGGCTCTTCAAGGCTGAGCGAAAAATAAGGCCCTTTTTCCATTCCGCCGGTGAAGTGACTGATCCTGACAGAAATCATATCCTCCCGCGGAGAAGAGAACGTAAAATGCAGGACCGGACCCGAAATGGTGTCAGCTACGCTGTGAATCTGCCTGCAGGGTACCATTGCTTTAATCTGTCCGTTACCGGCGCTGCACCGCCAGAGGTTTTGCGCCCGGTGCAGCTTCATGCCGCACCGGTCTTGCCATAAGCCTTCCGTGAATCTCATTATACTGTCCCTCAACCTTTCATCAGCAATTCCATCACATACATTTCAAGGGCTTCGTAATTTCTTTCCTCCACACATTTCTTCTGGAAGGCGTAATCAAATTTCATCGCTTTTTCTTCCAGGATTTTTGCAATCTTGAGGCTGTTTTCCAGATGCATGTAGGAAGCCTCATCCCTTGTGGTCCGCATCGCTTTTACATCCAATCCTACATATTCCCCGTTTTTCCCATATCCATTCTCCAGAAGCACCTTGATCTGGTTGAAGGCCTGGCGGAGGTTTTCAACGCCAAAGGATCTGTCCTGATCAAACTTAAGGCCGTTCTGGTCATTGAGATGAACGCCCCACAGCTTTCCCATGGCAAGTCCGAAGGCAATCTCATTGGCCGGATCAAGTCCTGCAAGGACGGCATGCGCCGATTCCAGGAGTCCTCCCACCCTCGACGGATCAACGGTTGCACAAGACACGCCCATCACGTGCCCGATGGTGCCGCAGAAGCTTCTGTCGATAGGCTCGTTGGGTTTTGGCTCGATGAGTATTTTAATGTTTTTATCATACTCCAGCATTTTGTTTATTGCTTCCACCAGGCCATTTACCGCCTCCACCGGATTCTTGCTTTCCGCACAGAGTGTTCCTTCTCTTGCAAGCCAGAGTACGATTTTGTTGCAGCCCAATTCATTGGCAATGTCAATGGACCTGTAGGACCTCCACATGGCAAATTCTCTGTCTTCCCTGCTGTTGGAAGTGTATCCGCCGTCTGCCGTCCTCGGATCCATCCAGAGCCTGGGTGCCACAAACTCCGCTGCCATCTGGTAATTGTCCAGTATCTTTTTTACCTCTTTTGCCCGGGATCTGATCTGAGACTCTGTCAGATCATTTATCTCCGGCACCGCATCGTCATCATGAAATTGTACTGCATCAAAACCGATTTTCTTGAAAGCCTCCACCTTTTTTTCAAAGGCAATGGCATTTCTTGTCGCGGGACCGTAAACATCCGCTCCTTCCGATACATTCCAGGGACCTACTGAAAATTTAAATCTCGACATGGAATATCCTCCTCATAAATTATAAATTAGGTTTACAGTTGTTCACTGTGATTTAAGTATAGCGGCTTGGTTTTTTTAACGCTTTGACATGTTTGTGATATTCATGCGACAATTTTGTGATGCTTATTTTCACCAGTGCTAAAGTTTCTTATACTCCAGTTTATATTGTGAAGGGGTACAGCCATATTCTTTTATAAACAGCTTGTTTAGATACCTGTAGTCGGAAAAACCGCATTCGATGCAAATATCCAGCTGTGTTTTCCTGGTGCTCTGGATCATGTCCACCGCTTTTTCCAGCCTGATTTTGTTCACATAATCCTGGAATGAAATACCCAGCTGCCTCTTTATAAAATGGGACATATAGGACATATCCAGATTCTCAATCTCCGCCAGGTCCTTCAAGGTAATCCTGTTCATATAGTTTTCCTGAATGTAATTTACAATGCGGTTTAACCTTGCAAGATTTTTCTCCTTTGCCGAGATCCTGCCTTCTTCAATTTCCTCATAGGGTATGCCGGCCAGCATGGAATACACCATCAGATTCAAGGTGCCCGTGAGCTTCAGCTGATATCCGGGATCCTTCCTGGAGAAATCCGTTACCATTTCGTTCAGGCATCCGCTGATCATCTGCCAGATCTCAGGATACTCCTTCTTCTTTATATGTTTCAGAATGAATTCCACCCTTTGAAAGGCAGGATAATATGCCTTGCAGAAATTACAATCAAACTGAATGGCAAGAATTGTATTCGTTTCCTTTGTCCTCGTCAGGCTGTGGATTTCGTTGCGGTTCACCAGGCAGATGTCATCCTTTTCCAGCAAATAATGCTGCTGTGCGGTATGAACCATGACAGAACCTTCATTGACCAATAAAATCTCCATATCGGAGTGCCAATGATACAGCCTGTTATCGATACTGACAAAAAATGTCTTTATGTGGGTTCCTTCCAAATGCTTGATAAACTCATACTCATGCGGCATAAGGTTTCTCCCCCCGTTTCCCGTCGGTCTGAAGGTTCATACCTTTATTATATCAAATATCCTGCCGGTAAAAGCAAGGAATTTTTTGTGACACTTGCAAAATGCCTCCTGATTCATTACACTTAATACAGTTCCACATAAGTTTGTTATCAGATAGAACACGTTGTCATTGCGAGGAGTTTGCGACGAAGCAATCTCAGCTTTTAGCCGGAATGATCATTGAGATTGCCGCGCTCCACTTACGTTACGCTCGCAATGACAAGCGAGTTGATGCCAAGCTTATCTGGTAACGAATATACGTGGATCCTAAATAAATACTTTAGTAAAAGTCAGGGGCAGGTAATTGCGGTGAATGTTAAAAATTCTACGAATATTGACATAAAGCGGCTGAACCGGCATAATGTCTTCCGCTATGTATACCGGAATGAAAAAGTTTCCCGTCCGGAAATTGCCAGAGCTTTGAATATGAGCATGCCTACGGTACTGCAAAATGTGAAGGAGCTGCTGGATTGCGGGCTTATACGGGAAATAGGGCAATTTGAATCCACCGGCGGCCGTAAGGCTTCGATGCTGGCACGGGTACCGGATACCCGGGTGGCAGTTGGCATTGATATTACGCGCAGCCATATCGGATTTGTCCTTGTAAACCTTACGGGCGAAATCCTGCATCACAAGCGAGTGAGCAAAGCCTTTACCAATTCGGTTTCCTATTACGAGGAATTGGGCTGTCTGGTACGGGAATATGTCGAATCCCAGCCATATCCAGCGGAAAAGCAGCTTGGAGCAGGCTTTTCCATCCCGGGAATTCTGGATGAGCAAGGCTTGAATATCGTTGATTCTCACGCACTGGGACTTCAAAACCTGCCCTGCGAGACGATTACCCGGTATATCCCATTTCCATGCCACTTCATGAATGACGCAAACGCAGCGGGTATGGGGGAATCGAGGTGGATGGAGTCAGGCAGCACCATGGTCTACCTTTCTCTGAGCAACAGTGTGGGCGGAGCTGTTTTCATAGACGGCAAGCTCTACAAAGGCCAAAACCAGCGCAGCGGCGAATTCGGCCATATGAGGCTTGTACCCGGCGGCCGGCGCTGCTACTGCGGACAGAACGGATGTGTGGACGCCTACTGCTCGGCGCTGGTTCTGGTGAAGGAAATGGGCAGTCAGCCGGAAGACTTTTTCAGTTCCCTGGAAAGCGGGGAGAAAAGACACAAAAAGGCTTTGGATGAGTATTGTGATTATCTTGCACTGGCAATAACCAACCTTTCTATGAGCTTCGACTGCAATGTGGTGCTGGGTGGCTACATTGGCGGCTATCTGGAGCCTTACCTGCCGGCAATCCTGGATCGTGTCAGGAAGCATAGCCCCTTTGAACAGAAAGGGACGTTCCTGCAAACCTGCCGGTGCCGTCTTGAGGCTTCCGCCTATGGTGCTGCCATGCAGCTGGTGGAACAGTTCATGGAGGAAATATAGAAGCGTTTCTTGATTAACTCTTGACAAGGAAAGTTTTTTATCGCATTATATAGATACTTTAATAAAATTGTTTAATAAAGAGGTGTTATTATGCTACAGCAGGTCATGACAGCCCCCGGACAAATCGAATTCAACGAAATTCCGGTTCCATCCGTCACACCCGGACAGGTATTGGTAAAAATCATGAAAATCGGTGTATGCGGTTCCGACATCCACGTCTGGCACGGAGAGCATCCCTTTACTTCCTACCCTGTCACACAGGGACATGAAGTGTCCGGTGAAATTACGGAGGTTGGTGATGGCGTAACAGGTCTTAAGGCAGGTCAAAAGGTCACTATCCAGCCCCAGGTGGTCTGCGGCAGGTGTTATCCGTGCCGGCACGGCAAGTATAACCTGTGTGAAGAGTTGAAGGTGATGGGCTTTCAAACCACAGGGACCGCGTCTCACTTTGTGGCAGTCGACGCTGCCAGGGTTACCCCTCTGCCTGATAATATGAGCTTTGACGAAGGTGCCATGATCGAGCCCCTCGCGGTTGCCGTGCATGCCATCAGGCAGGCGGGAGATGTGAAAGGCCTGAAAATCGTTGTGCTGGGTGCAGGCCCTATCGGCAACCTGGTTGCCCAGACAGCCAAAGGGATGGGCGCTGAAAGTGTAATGATTACGGATATCAGCGATTTGCGCCTGGAACTGGCCAAAAAATGCGGGATCGATTTCTGTATCAATACCCGGGAGCACGACCTCGGCGACGCTATCGTAAAGGCTTTCGGGCCGGACAAGGCAGATCTCATTTATGATTGTGCCGGTAACAACATCACTATGGGGCAGGCCATCAAATATGCACGCAAAGGAAGTATCATCCTATTGGTGGCAGTGTTCGCCGGGATGGCCAGCATCGACCTGGCTGTACTCAACGATCATGAGCTTGACTTAAAAACTACCATGATGTACCGCAATGAAGATTATCTCGATGCTATCCGTCTGGTTAACGAAGGCTTGATCCAGCTGGCTCCTCTTATCTCCAGGCACTTTTCCTTTAAGGATTATGCACAGGCATACCATTATATAGAAGCGAACCGGGAAAACACAATGAAAGTAATTATAAATGTACAGGAATGAGGTACTGTCATGTTTGATGTCGTTGCTTTAGGAGAATCCTTAATCGATTTTACCCCTTCAGGTATCAATGATATGGGAATGCAGCTGTTTGCACGCAACCCCGGAGGCGCTCCCGCCAATGTGCTGGCGATGAACGCCCGGCTCGGCGGCAAAACCGCTTTTATCGGCAAGGTGGGCGAAGATGACTTCGGCCGTTTCCTCCAATCGGTCATGAAAGATGCGGGAATTGACATAACAGGCTTGTGTATGGCAAAGGATGTGAATACTACACTGGCCTTCGTACATCTGAACAGCCAGGGAGACCGTTCTTTCAGTTTTTACCGCAAACCGGGCGCTGATGTCATGCTGCGTACGGACGAGGTAAAGGCTGAGCTTGTTACCGGCTGCAGGATTTTCCACTTCGGCTCGGTTTCCCTGACGGACGAACCATGCCGCAGTGCCACACTGTCTGCTGCAAGGGCGGCGAAAGATGCCGGGGCAATCATCAGTTATGACCCCAACTACCGGCCTTTTTTATGGGAAAGTGAGGAAAAAGCCAGGGCAGAAATTCTGCTGGCTCTGCCAATGGCAGATATTCTCAAGGTGTCTGAAGAAGAAATGGTGCTGCTGACGGACGAATCGGATCTGGGATCCGGTGCGGCAAAGCTTGCGCAGGAAGGGCCCAGTCTGGTCCTTGTCACCTTGGGACCCAAAGGTGCATTTTTCTTTACTCGAAAAGCCAGCGGTCTGCTGCCTGCCTATGACGTAAAAACAGTCGATACCACCGGTGCGGGCGATGCTTTTCTTGGGGCTCTGCATTATTGCATTGCCGGTAAAAGCCTTACCCAGCTGCAAACCATGCAGAAGCAGGAATGGGAGTCCGCCATCGCCTTTGCTAATGCTGCCGGCAGCCTTACCACAACACGGAAAGGCGCCATTCCGGCCATGCCGGATCTAAAGAGCATCGAAAACTGCATGAAAGCAAATGAACTGCTATAGCAGCATGCATAGCCGGAGCTGCATCATTTTCTTGCATCAATATACTTTGTACTGCCACGGACCTTTAGTACAGGATCAAATACCATAAAGCTATTGCTGCCGTTTTTGTTTTCTATGGCCTGCAAGACCTGGTTGACAGCTTCGTCCGCAAGCTTTTTTACAGGCTGCTCAATCGAAGTTAACGGCGGTGACAGGAAGTCTGTGATAAAAATATCGTCATAACCTACAAGCGACAGGTTATCAGGAATGGAAAGATTATAGTAGCTTGCCTGCTTATATACACCGAGCGCCATCATATCGTTAAATGCAAAAATAGCGGTGACGCCTCTTCCAAGGAGATAAGGCAAGGCTTCCATACCGCTTTCCCTGTGGAAATCACCTTCAAATATAAGATTTTCCTGTACGGGTATACCCGCTTCGGATAATGACGCCTTATACCCGTTTAAGCGCTCAATGGAGCTGTATACATTTTTGGATCCGGTAATACAGCCGATTGATCTGTGTCCAAGGTTGATCAGATGCTGCGTAGCAAGGTAGCCGCCAAGCTGCTGGTTTACAACAACAGTAGCACCCGTATCAATATCCAGCTTTCTATCTACTATAATAAAAGGGGTTTCCGAATTTAGAATAAGCTTCTGGATATCGCGCAAATGCGCGTCAATAGAATTGGATAAAATAACAATGATGGCGTCCACGTTGCGGTCCAGAAAAATATTAATATAGTCTATATCTCTGTGAGACATATCATGAGTATTGCCGTAAAGCACATTATAGCCACGTTGGTAGCAGGCCTGCTCAATAAGCTTGGATAGCTCCGAGAAGTATATATTGCTGATATCAGGCAGGATCAATCCGATCGTCCGGGTGGTTTTTGTAACCATACTCATTGCAATATGGTTTGGTCTGTACTGCAGCTTTTCAACTGCATCCAATATCTGTTTTCTGGTTTTTTCGGAAATATTGCTTTTTTTACCATTCAGAACAAGAGAAACGGCGGTTGTGGATACGCCTGCCTCTACTGCTACATCTTTTATCGTTGCCCGCAATGTATTAACCTCCAAATAAAGCATAATGACTTTATCACAGTAATAATTATAGCTTACAAATATTACTTATGTAAATCAGGAGCACTGAAAATGTTATTTTCATCGTTAAAATTTTACTAAACTGATGGTACTATTATTTACCTCAGGTAAAAACGGTATCGAGGTAGATGCGCCATGGCGTGATACAGCTATGGATGAAGCTATGGATGCTTTGCGCAGACAGACCTCGACGGGTTCGCCGGCGGCATGGGAAGCCAGAAAATATCCCGTGAAGGTATCACCGGCGGCTGTAGTGTCCAAGACCTTAACATCATAGATACCATGGCGATATACGTTTATACCGTCGCTGAAGAGAGCGCCCTTTTTGCCCAGAGTTAGAATCACTGCAGTATCAGGATAGACCTTATGCATCTTTTTGACAATACTCTCCTCGGTTTTTTCCCCGGTTAATTCGAACCCTTCAATTTCATTCATAATCATGAGATCTACCAATTGCAAGGGGTAATCATGAAGGCCGGCTGTGATCGGTGATGGATTGAAAGCTATTTTCATCCCTTTATGCTTTGCCTGTTCCATAATATACGGAATATTGTTAATTTCATTCTGCAGAAGAACATAGTCACCCGGCCCAAAATCAGACAAAGCCTGTTGTACTGTGGAATTTTGAATTTTCCGGTTTGCTCCGGGGAAATATATAATGCTGTTCTGGCCTGTTTTGTCAACCTGAATAATTGCATGTCCGGTGTTGTTTTCACTGATTGTGACCAGTCCCGTATTTACATTGCTTTCCTTAAGGCATTCAAGAAGATGCACACCATCCCGGCCTATCATTCCCGCCATACTGCAGTCAGCATTTGCTCTGCCCAATGCAATAGCCTGGTTCAATCCTTTCCCGCCGTTGAAAACCTCAAAGCTATCGGACATTATTGTTTCTCCCGGTTGTACAATATGATCCACCTGATAAACATAGTCCAAATTTAACGATCCAAAACATAATATTTTCATAATAATCTCCGTAAAACGTTTTATTAAACTTATTGTCGACATAAAAATATTATATTTTATGATCATCAATGTGTCAATACATTAAAAAATTTGCAGTACTGAAAAATATTTTGTTGATTTTGCACAAAACACATTGACATAACGCATATTTTTATGTAACAATAGATTCACAGAGTCAATAACAGCTTAGGCAAAACTTCAATGTTTTTACTGGTAAAACGTTGTACATCAGCGTTTTAAAGCAACAAGCACCAATATTTGAGAATAAACCTAGATTCAAGTTACAAAAATTCCAAATAGAATATAACATTGTGTATTTCTATAGGGGTTTTATGTAAATAAAGAAAGGAGTATTTATGAACTCAAGAGAAAGAGTAATGGCGGCGCTGAATCACAAGCAGCCCGACAGGGTACCGGTAGATTGCGGCGGACATATGTCAAGCAATTTTTCCGTACAGGCATATCGTAATCTGCGCGAGTATCTTGGCTTAAGGAAAAGCGACCTTTATGTATGTGATGTCATCCAACAGCTGGTCTTCCCGGAAAATGACGTACTTGATATGTTGGGTATTGATGTGGTAAATTTCGGAACAAACTACACGCATGACGATTCATACTGGAAGGAGTGGGAGCTTCAGGACGGTACGGCAATCAAGATTCCGGCATATATCGACATCCGGAAGGAAGGCGGCGATTCCGTATTATATAATAATAAAGGAATGCCTCTTGCCCTCTGGAAAAAAGGCGTCTTATACTGTGAGCAGACCTATTTTCCTTTGGAAAATTCCGATTCTGACGATTTCAGCAACCTGGAGGAAGATCTTCAGGGCATCATGTGGAATGTATTTGCCGGGCCGCCTGCGCCATTAGGCTATGGCAAGGAAGATATGGCTATAAGGAAGCAATACATCGCCAGGCTGAGGCAATCCACAGATAGAGCGATTTATGCGCCTTTTGGCGGCGGCATATATGAAATGGGCGGCTTTCTGTTCCGTCAGGATAATTTTCTCGCCAGTTTATCCCTTTATCCCGAAAGAATTCAGAAATACCTTGGTAAAATCATGGAAATTCACCTTGAAGGTATCAGAAACTTCATGGAAGCATATGGCAAGAACATAGACGTCATGGGCTTTGGCGGTGACGACATGGGAATGCAGACCGGCCCCCAGATATCTCCGGCAATGTATAGAGAGCTTTTCAAACCAATTCACAAGGAGTTATGGGGCTATGCCAAAAAGCTCAATCCTGACATAAAGCTTTGCCTGCACTGCTGCGGCGGGATTGCACCGCTTCTGCCGGATATCATAGACGCCGGTATGGATGCCATCAACCCGGTTCAAACCAGCTGTAAGGGTATGGAGGTAGAAAATATTAAGGTAAACTTCGGAAAAGACATCACCTTCTGGGGAGGCGGCTGCGATACCCGCGATATCCTGCCCAATGCGACACCGCAGCAGGTTAAGGATCACGTTCGCAGAAATCTTGATGTGATGTTCCGTGACGGAGGCTTCATTTTCCAACAGGTTCACAATATAGTTTCAAATGTTCCGCCGGAAAACATCGTCGCAATGTTTGAAGCCGTGAAAGAATATGCTTAAAAAGCAAAAAACAAGACGGAGGGAAAGAATCATGAAGAAAAGAGTTGTATCAATTTTAGTGTGCATGGTTATGGCACTGGGTCTGTTGGCAGGATGCTCGTCTTCCGCGCCTGCAGGCGGAAATGAAACCACGGAAACAACAGCAGCAGGTACACAAGCCCAAGGCACCGGAACCGCACCCGCAAGTGATTTAAAGTATGCCGTAGTATTGCATGCGCTGAACAGCTCCTTTTATGCAAAAATGCAGCAAGGTGCTGAAGAAGCTGGAAAAGCACTGGGTATCAAGGTTGACGTAATGGCTCCCACCACTGCAAACAACCTGGCAGAGCAGATCAGTATGATCGAAACCTGCATATCTTCCGGATATAACGGAATCGCTACGGTTGTATGGGATCCCGACGGATTTGCAGATGTAATCAAAAAAGCTAATGATGCAGGAATCCCTGTGATAAGCCTTAACCAGAAATCCGGCAAGGATGATGGTGTAATGTTTGTCGGACAGGATCTTGAAGAATCCGGTTATATGCTTGGAAAATACATGTTCGGACAGGTTATGGGAGGCAAAGGCAAATATATAATCGCTTCCTGCGCACCTGCGGACAGCGCATTGATCGCTCGTGAACAAGGTATAAAGAGAGCTGCCAAAGAATTCCCCGAAATTAAATTTGTCGATCTGGTTGATATTACTACAGACCTGACTACAGCAGTTGGTGTTATTGAAAATGCCTATCTTGCACATCCTGATGTAAATGCCTTTTTAGGTGTAGACGTTTTCAGTGAATCCATCGGAACATTTATTGAATCGAACAAGCTGAATGGAAAAGTTTACGGCGCAGGCTTCGATTTGACTGAAGGTACGTTGAAGCACATTTCCAATAATGCAATGCAGCTGACGATCGGCCAGAACCCGTTCCTGCAGGGATATTATCCTGTCATGCAGCTGTTCACCCATGACAAATTCGGATATGACTTGTTGAATATGAACACCGGAGCATTTTTAGTGACAAAGGACAACATCAGCGAAGTTAAACCCGAATAAATCATATTCTACCTGCATGGGGCTGAGGGGCTGCATAAAATAACGGATATTTGAATAGCAGCCCTCAGCCTTATGGTTGTAACATCGGTAATCAAAATTTCTGCAGACGGAGAAGAATATGGGAAAAGAATTTTTATTAAAATGGAGAAACAGAGATAAATCCTTCAGAGAATTTGGCGTTTTAATGGTTTTAATTGGAATAATGGCTGTGTTGTCAATTACAGCACCATCTTTTCTTAAGACGCAAAATCTTATCAATATAATGAGACAAATGACCGAAATCGGCATAATGGCTATCGGTATGACAATGGTTATCGTTTGTGCCGAAATAGACCTGTCCATCGGTTCCATCTATGGGGCTACTGCCATGGTTGCAGCATTGCTGATTAAAGACGGTATCTCCCCTACATTGGCTTTCTTTGTTGCTATTTGCGCCGGTGCTGCAATTGGTTTTATAAACGGCTTTTTATCTACAAAAGCAAAAATGCCTGCCTTTATCGTTACTCTTGGAACAATGCAGATTTTCAGAAGTGTTGCCTATGCAGTATCAGGGGGCAGGAGCATCGGAGCTTTTTCCAATGAATCCCAAAAAAGCTGGGTCTTTGGAATCGGCAGCAATATCGGTCCGATTCCTGTACAGATAATTGTAATGGTAGCGTTATTCATAATCACATTTATCATTATGAAAAAAACAAAATTAGGTTTTGATATATATGCTACCGGCGGCAACAAAAGAGCAGCCAGACTGGCCGGAATCAACACTGACCGCATGAAGATAATCAGCTTTGTTATCATCGGTGTTTTATCGGCTTTTGCAGGAATAATCAGTATCGCGTACCTGAAATCTGTCCCAACAACTGCCGGAGCAGGCCGTGAAATGGATGTCATCGCAGCAGTCATTCTTGGAGGTACAAGCATGAGCGGCGGCAGAGGCACCATCCTTGGTACATTTCTGGGTGCTGCCATTATGGCTGTGGTCAAGAACGGAATGGTGCTTTTAAGCGTTCCGGCATTCTGGCAATCCGGATTCATCGGGATTATAATTATTGCAGCTGTATTGATGGATACCTGGATTACTGCTAGAAACAGCGTGAGATAATTGCAAGGAGGAATGGAGTTTGGATCCAATCATTTGCTTTGAAAACATAACAAAAAAATTCGGTGGAACGACTGCTCTATCAAACGTCTGTTTTAAGATCAAGAAAGGTGAGGTCCATTGCCTTTGCGGCGAGAATGGTGCAGGGAAATCGACATTGATGAATTTGTGCGCCGGTGTTATACAACCATCCAGCGGAGTCATCAGGATTAATGGCGTAGAGGTGAAAATAGGCAGCATTTCCCAGTCAGAAAAACATGGCTTTGCAGTTGTCCACCAGGAAGTTCCACTATGCTTGAATATGAGCATCGCACACAACATTTTTATGGGTTCCTCAAAGAGCATTAAGACTATCTTTCTCAACGAAAAATTCATGGAAGAAGAAACTGCCGGACTTTTGAAAAAATTCAAGCTGAACCGGAAGCCTTCCGAGTTGGTTGGTCAGCTGAGCATAGCAGAGCAGTCCATCGTCCAGATAGCAAAAGCAGTTTACTTCAACCCGGAAATCCTTATACTGGATGAGCCGACAGCTGCACTGACCAATGACCAGAGGAAGGTCATTTTCGAAATTATAAACAAACTGAAGACAGAAAATGAGACAACGATTATATATATCAGCCACAGGCTGGAAGAAATTATGGAAATAGGAGATACCATTACTGTGCTTCGCGATGGTGAGTTTATCACAACAGTAAAGGTATCCGACGTAACCATTGATGAACTGGTTAATTTGATGGTTGGACGGAAGCTTAACACCGACGAATTCATAAAAAGCTATGCTACGGATGAAGTTCTGATGGAAGTTAAGAACCTCACCAGAAAAGGTGAATTCGAGGATATCAGTTTCCAACTGAAGAAGGGCGAGATTCTTGGGCTTGGCGGATTTGTCGGTGCAGGACGGACCGAAGTTCTGATGTCGTTGTTCGGTTTCAATAAACCCGACTCCGGTGATATTTTCATCGAAGGCACCAAAGTCTCCATAAATTCTCCTTCCGATGCGATCCGCAGCGGTATCGGCTTAATCCCTGAAAACAGAAGGGATGATGCCCTTATTGAAGAAATGACAATCAAACAGAACGCTCAGATGGTCATTGTAAAGAATCTGGTTAAAGGACTTCTCATCGATAGCAAACTGGCCAATGAAACAATGAATAAAATGGTTCAGAAATTCAAAATTAAGGCCAATAATGTAAACTTACCAATTTTAACCCTATCAGGCGGTAATCAGCAAAAAGTCATTATTTCGCGGTGGATCAGCAATTCACCCAAAATCCTTCTTTGCGATGAACCGACAAGGGGTATTGATGTAGGTGCCAAAGCCGAAGTATATGCGATATTACGTGATATCGCCAAAGCCGGTATCGGAATAATAATTGTTTCCTCCGAATTACCGGAGCTGTTATCTTTAAGCGACCGCATACTTGTTATGCACGAAGGGCGGCTTACAGGGCAACTGAGCCGTGAAGAAGCTACCGAAGAAAAAGTTATGAGATATGCCGCAGCAGTTATAAAGTAATTCGGACTGCCGCGAGGACTTCAGCTGTTTCATAATTTGACAGCTGAAGACATACTTTGAAAAAGAAGTGCGGGTAAATAAATGAAAAAGACAAAGTTGATAAATTACGAATTGTCGTCTGTTATCGCAGCAATGGGACACACAGATATGATCGCAGTGGGCGATGCCGGGCTTCCGGTACCTGACTGCTGCAAAAGAATAGATTTGGCAATAAGACGGGGCTTGCCATCCTTCCTTGATGTTCTGGAATCGGTACTGTTTGAACTGGAAGTGGAAGAGGTGACGGTTGCATCCGAAATGATAACACAGAATCCCGATTTGCATAAGGAAATAAAAGAGCGGTTTGGCAGCGTAAAAATCAATTACATTTCTCATTCGGAATTCAAGCGAATTACGAAGGATTGCAAAGCTGTTGTAAGAACTGGAGAATGTATGCCCTATGCAAATATAATCCTCCACTCGGGAGTTGCCTTCTCTAATGCAGAATAATATGTATCAGTAATATATAATCTAATTGGATAAGGGGACGTAACAAAAGTCAGGTTTTGTTACGTCCCCTTTCTATTCTTTCTTAATTTCTATAACGAGGCTCAAAAATGTCCTCCACCTCTGTAGGTGGCGGGTACCGCGCCGGTTTTCAGGCGGTGAGCATATCTCCCGCCTGGGATGCATAAGGCGAGCAGCAAATGCAAGGCATTTGCGACCAGCCCGGGATGCATGGACGAGCAGCAAGCTTTAGCTTGCGACCAGTCTCGTTGAATCTCCGCTGCGGTAAGGAAATCTGTCTACAACCGACAAATTTCCTTTGAATTAGGTCGTTATAAGGAAAGGTCTGTTTTAAAAAAGTTTTCTCAATTGCTCTGTCTAATATCCGGACCATATGGTTCTCCGGAATCAGTGTGTCAAGGTTTATTGGAAGGAAGCTCATTTGATGTTTATCAACCTGCACTCGAGACTCTCACCTGTTAGATTGCGCCCATGCCGGGCGCACATAGCACAAAGCCCTGTGTTGATTAACACAGGGCTTTGATATAAATCTGGCAGAGACTTACTTTCCCGGGCCGTTACCAGCCAAGTATCATCAGCACTGAGAAGCTTAACTACCGTGTTCGGTATGG
>JAFABI010000041.1 GCA_023426125.1 Bacillota bacterium | reverse complement strand
ATCGACTGTAGGGGCACGCATTGCGTATCCGGGGGTGTCAAGGGCGGGGTTGTTGACACCCCTTGACACCCTGTCATTGCGAGTGGAACGTAAGTGGAGCGAAGCAATCTCTATGATGCTATCCTTGATGGAAGTTGAGATTGCCGCGTCGCAGGGCTCCTCGCAATGACAGCCAAGGAGCTATCCACCTTAGTTCGGCAAATACACGGGGACGGTTCTACTGTATGCCAAAGCATACAGTAGAACCGTCCCCGTGTATTTGCGTTGCTATCTTGGGAGGACGGCCAATGGCCGCCCCTACCGAGATAACGGGCTATGGCAGGATAGCGTACATTGTAGGGACGCGCATTGCGCGTCCGCTCGGAGTTAGGGGACATTTCCTAACTCCGTCAATAAGTTCGCATTCTTTCCATTTTATGAATCATCCAGTGATTTTTCTTATTTCTGCTTTGAAATCCAGAAGAAACTCTGTCACCCGCACAGGCAGAAATGAGATCAGGAACCAAAAGTTTTTTTGCTTCTGAAGGTGTTCAAGTTTGAAGGATCTTAACTCCCTGCGGGCCTCACCCGCAGCATGGCCCAGGATCAGAGACGACGCATGGCCGATTTCCACCATTTCCTTCAAAACGGATATGCTTTTCCTGGTTCCTTCAGGTAAACTCATATCTGCTTTTGCCGCATTCAACGTCGAAAGATACCCGGTTGCCTTTTTATGAATGGAACCTCTGACATAGCATCTGTTTTCCGCATCCTGATAATAAGTGGCGCAAACACGCGTATTGAAGGCTACCGGAAACTTAAGGGCCACCCTGCACCACATATCAACGTCTTCCGCCAGTACCTCGCCCTCGCGGAAGTACCCGGACACCTCAAAAACATGCCTGGGAATCACTGCCGCCGAAGTCCAGACCGGCGGCTGCCCCAGCATTGAATCGAAAAAATCCGGAATTATGCCTTCCCATGGCTCCGGTGGAATTCCCCGGTACTGCACTTTTATTATTCCTGTCCTGGCATGGCTTGTCTCATAGGCTGTAGCATACAGGCCCGCCCCGGGATATTGCAGTCTCAGACGCAAGATGGTTTCCAGAAAGCCGGGCTTCCAGGCGTCATCTGCGTCCAGAAAGGCTATCAAGTCGTTGGCGGCTTGACGGATACCGTTGTTGCGGGCAGCCGATACTCCCCTGTTCGGCTGGCTGACAAGGCGTATCCTGGGATCGCTTATTTCCATAACGGCATCAACACTTTTATCGGTGGAACCGTCGTTTACTACGATTATTTCGGCCGCCTGCGCCGTCTGGTCCAATACGGACTGCAGCGCTCTTTTGATATGCTTTTCCTTGTTATACAAAGGAATAATAACAGATATACCGTTCACTGGCTTTCCTCTCTCCCTAACCATCGTAAAATGCAGCGGCGGTCGTCATTGATCGACTGTCCTGCAGCTCTTGCCTCCTGTCACAAGCGGACGGCCAATGTCCGCCTCTACACCGAATGCCTTTCGGTCAATGGCAGCACTGCAAGAAAAGTATGCGGCGGTCATTGATTGCCGATTACCGGTTACCGATCATCTGCAGCCGGCTTGACCACCGCCGATTGCGACAGTTCGAAAATTTTTCCGGCGATCTCCCGCTGGTCCG
This sequence comes from Bacillota bacterium, assembly GCA_023426125.1. Classification (GTDB taxonomy): domain Bacteria; phylum Bacillota; class Clostridia; order Acetivibrionales; family DTU013; genus MnB-11. Next base: position 245,073 of record JAFABI010000041.1, on the reverse strand, counting down.
CCTCTACCCTGGATCTTATGCTTCCTGCGATATTTTTGTAATTGCCCTGCATAATGCCAAGGGCTTTCCTGAAGCTCCGGAAGAGCTCGTCAAAGGTACTGCTGCGGACGTCAAGAATATAATCCTCCAGCTTGTAGCCTTCTCCCAGGATTCCCCAGTATTTTCTGCTATAGGAGAAGCATATCGCAGGAACACCGCATTCCAGGGCTGAAATCACGGGATGCATACGGGCGGAGACGATAAAAGCAGAGCTTTTGATATAGCCTCTGACCTCATAGGGCAACATTTCGTTCTCCGGGAAATGCGTCCTGGATTTGATCCCATCGCCAAGCGCATTGTAAATATCCCTTGTCATTACCCTGTCATCCGAGCTTTCAGGCTTAAGGACATGCGGCAGCAAAACCAGCTCATAATCCGCATATTCCGTCACCAGGTTTTCGCATACCCTGACGTAGAAATCCAGGCATTCCTTTCTGGACTGGCTTTTGGAATAATGATATATCAATTCGCTGGGAAAAAGGCAAATGTACCTGGCTTTCTGAGGCGCCTGCCCTTCCCGTGTCAATGGCATCAACGCAAGATCAGGGATCTCGTCGATATTGTGAAGTCCCATTTTCCGCAAATATTCATAGGTAATTTTATCCCTAACCATGACCGCATCCGCTTTGGAAAGAAAGTAACGGGCAAGCAGCCTGCGGAAGGAATAAAACGGCCCCATGGTCTGTCCGATGAAGTATACCTTCATCCTGCCTGCAATCACATTTATCCGGAGGAGTTGAGATACCAGGGCGCGCCAGCCGTAATCCTCAGTATAATCGTCTCCTCCGAGGACAATCACCATATTCATTTTCATGGCCAGATCACTGAGGACGTGCATTTTTAGCACCACGGAAAGGAGCAATTCCTTTTTGCTGACAGCCCCCTTACGGTAAAGGCTTCCCATGGGGACGGCAATGACGCTTTCCAGACCCGTCGCCGTCCTGAGCCTGTTCTGCGTATTATCAAGGTCATCCGTCTCAATATAATAGGTATTTTCTATATTGGATTCCGCTTCAAAATAGTGGATAAAATTTTCCGCCATCATCATGGAGCCATAATTATAAGTATTTGAGGCATGCAGTATGTAAATGTTCATATAACCTCCACCTATACTGCAGCGTAAAATACATTTTTGAAGGTCCGTTCAGATTTTTTCACCGCAGTACGAATTGCTTTTCCTTTTTATTTTTATTTTATCATTTTTTTCACGACACGGCGAATATTGCCTGGTACAAGCCCTTTGACAAAGTGTGTCAGCCTGCTTTTGACATGCCCTGCCGCAAGGTATTTCCAATATACCGCCCTGAGGCTGGCTCCCGATTGGAGCATGTCCAGAATGTCCTTCCGTTTTACAGGCACGGCGATGTCCCTGGTGGGCTGCGCTGCCAGCAGATCAGAGACTGCTGCCTCTTCCAGGATAATGTCACCCTTCAGGATCTCCAGCATTTCCTTTCCTTTTCCGGTATTCGCCGTGATCAGGGATACTCCCTCTTTATCTGCTCTATATTTCGGTCCCCAAAAATCTCCCAGCCTTATATCGGAGCAAACCTCATCCAGCCTGAAGCTGCACCTGTAACATGCATCATTCAGGCACACATTGCTAAGATAGAAATGGTAGAAAAGGTCCTTCCTCATCCTGCCGGTATAGCATTTGCGGTCACCCTCGACGACCATGGAATAGTCATGCCAGCCGTACTTCTTGCCCCTGAAGGACAAAGTCTTAACCTGGCCCGTCTTGTACCTTTTTTTAATGTATTCCAGGTACCTTGTCCAAAGAAGATAGGAAGGTACACCGTGGCAGAAGAAGTCGACAAGCAGGACGTGATCCTCAATATTCTCCTGCCGTATTTTCCGGCGCAGCGCATACGTCTGGCACGGTGTGCCGAAAATGACGTATCTCCTGCCCGGCAAAAGGTTGGACAAGGCTTCTGCGGCAAAGCTTTGAAGATACTTGGAGCCTGCAAATTCCAGGGCTTCCTCCTGTGTATCGGCCTGTTTATGCACCACCCGGTTGTTTTGTAAATCATAGGACGCACCGATAACCGAATACCCCAGGGAAATGAACTTTTTTGAAATCTCAGAGCCTATCCCGCCGGAAGAGCCTCTCCGCCTTGCGGAAGCATCCTTGCTGCAGGCCATAAATACCCTGCCCGCTTTTCCCATCTGCCCGGTATATGCCGCTTCACCCGGACTTCTGTATTTGCTGCATATTTCTACACATTTTCCGCAATCAATGCAGAGCTTCTCATCCGCATTTGCTTCCAGAAAACCTTTCGCATTCTGTTCCGCCTTTATGGCGCCCGCGGGACATACTGTGCTGCAAACGCCGCAGCCTGTGCAAGGGCTGTCAGAATCCCGGTTTATATTTGTTCCGGCCATTACGAGTTATCTCCTTCCGCCCTCCGGGCTTTGTTGGCATTGGAAACCAGCCTGTCCCTTACATAACCGGCAGCCTTTTCCACGAGGCTGCGGTTGAACAGATAGAATATTCCAAGAGCGACGGCTGTCATTGCAATATCTATTATCAGGTTATTGAAATAATAAAATACGGTAAATATTCCGGAAAGGATCATCAATAAGATCAGGCTGCGCAGCTCAACCTTGATGCTGAAATATTTCCTGGTCTGAAATATCCTCAATACCCACATCCCCGCAAAAGCCAGCATGTTGGAAAGGGAGGCTGCCTGTATTCCCATGATGGGCGTCAGTACAAGGTTGAAAAGCACATTGGCTCCCGCACCGGCAATGGAAGTAGTGAAAGCCCCCCTGGTATCCTTTGAGCTGAGGTAGCCGGTGCCGTAAAAGGTTGAAAAGGCCATAAACACCGTTCCGGCATACAGGAAGGGCACATATCTCCAGGCATCGATAAACGCCTTGTCCACCATAAGCAGCATGCCCCACCGGGTAACCGGCAGAAGCACCAGCATGGTGCAGAACTGAAATTTCAGATAAAAGTTGAACATCCTGGTATAGAATTCGTCTTTATCCTTTGATTCATACTCCTGGATCGCGCTTTCCTGCCATGCCAGGTAAAACACACTGTTGAAGGCCATCAGAAGGGATGGGAACTTGGTGGCTACCGCAAAAATGCCGTTGGCATCGGTACCGATATAATAATTGATAATGTACCGGTTGCAGGTACTCATTATCCACCAATTCAGGGCATTGGGCAGAAGCGGGACCGAATACGCCGCCAGCTTTCTGACGAGCCCCTGCGTTTTACTTTTCCAGTTTAGCTTTTTCAAAATATGTATATTCAATTCAATATAGACAACCGTGGCCGCCGAAGCCGCTATATTGGAGTAGAACAGCGCTTCCAGCTTCATGTCCAGAAACAGGATCAATACGATGTTGGAAAGCAAAGTGACCGCTGTAAACATGACTCCGGAGATGGAATAAACCACATTCTTTTTCAGTCCTCTTGCTATTTGCTGCCACAACCCGGAAAGCACAAGCGTGACCAGGTATAGCAGGATCGGGTACGAAAATGGGATTTCCATAAAACGAAGCACGATGAAAAACAGGATGCAGCAAGCGGCAAGTCCTGCAATTGTGACCGTAAAGGAGCTTGTGATGATCCTCCGGGCTTCCTCCTCTTTGTCTGTATCAAGGAGGTACCTGTACATGGCGTCATTGATTTGCAGTGTAATAATGGGAATGATGATGGCCACTGTGGTAATGACAATATCATAATATCCGAAGTCAGAGGTTGAGAGATAATGCGTATACAGGGGCAGCAAAAGAAAGCCCAGGAACCTGGAAGCAAAATTGCCTATCATGAAGATTGCGGTGTTTTTCACCAAATTTTTTTCTCTGCTCATGCCAAAGCTACCCTTTTCAAAAGAGGACTTTCCCTCCTTTTATCCTGCGGCCCGCAGCTCAGTGGGTGTGTCCCCTCTCCTTAATTTTTGTGCTTTTTTAGCAAATACCCGTTCTTTTACCATTATAAGTTTCACTGAGGCATTTAGCAATAACGAATTACTATTTGACAAAAGCATATGCATAAAATAAACTTAATCTGTACTAAAGCGTCAATTTTTATTAAACGAAACAAATATTCGAGGTGCGTATGAAGGTAGTCCATTTAATCGGCGGAGGCGACGTCGGCGGTGCAAAAACCCATATCCAGTATCTCTTAAAGGAACTGAGCCGGCATATCGACGTAAAGCTTATCAGCCTGCGTCCCGGCTCATTTGCCGATGATACCCGTGCCATGGGCATAGATGTAGAGGTCGTCAAATCCGGCAATATTTTTTCCGATATCAAAAAAGTCGCACAAATTGTCAAAGAAGGCGGATATAACATCATCCACTCCCATGGAGCAAAAGCCAACATGTTTGCTCTGGCCGCCCGCCGGTATACAAAATTGCCGACAGTTACCACCGTTCACAGCGATTACAAGCTGGATTACATGCACAGCCTTCCCAAGCGCATGTCAATAGGCTTGCTGAATGCCATTGCACTACGGTTCATCGGCAACTATATCGCTGTTTCCGGAAACTTCAGAGATATGCTTATCGAAAGGAATTTCAACCCCTTAAATATATTCATCCTTTATAATGGGATGGACTTCTCAGAGCCTCCGATTAAATATACAAAAAACGCTTTGATCGAAAAACATAAGCTTGATATAAATAGCGAAGATATAATTGTCGGCACACTGGCCCGTCTATACCCGGTGAAAAGCATCGATACCCTCATAAAAGCCGCAGCCCTTGTAAAAAAGAGCAGCGGTCATATCAAATTCCTTATCGGCGGAGACGGCGAAGACAGAAAGCAGCTGGAAAAGCTCGCTGAAAGCCTGAATCTGAAAGACACCGTATATTTCCTCGGCTGGCTGGATGACCCCAACGAGCTTGTGAGCAACGTGGATATAAGCGTATTGACTTCCATCAGCGAAGGCTTTGGTTATTCCATCCTGGAAGGAGCACGTTTCAAAAAAGCGACCATAAGCACCAATGTCGGGGTAATACCCTACCTCATAAATGACGGAGAAAGTGGCTGCCTGTTCCAAACCGGCGACTATCGCAGGCTTTCGGAGATCATTCTTGAGCTTGGCTCCAATAGCCGGAAGCGGACGGAAATGGGGGAAAAGATATACACAAAGGCTCTGGCGCAATTCTCAACGGAAAGTATGTGCAGCACACAGCTGGAGATATACAACAGGATTCTGAAAAAACGCGCGGCGGAAAACAGCGGAGGAAAGTACTATGACGCCATCATTTCCGGGTATTACGGGTTTCAGAACATCGGCGACGAGGCCTTGCTTATGTCAATCGTAAAAGACCTGCAGAAATACAAGCCGGAAATAAAAATCCTGATTTTATCAAGAACTTCTATTAGTACCGCCATGGAATACGACATTGATTCCATAAGCCGGCAGAACCTTCTACGGATATATAAAGCGATGAAAAAGACAAGAGCCTTCATATACGGAGGCGGCAATCTGCTGCAGGACACCACCAGCACCCGCTCCCTCCTTTTCTACCTTAGCATCGTTTGGCTTGCCAATAAAATGAAATTAAAGATCATGTTTTACGCCAATGGCATCGGCCCGTTGAAACAGAAGGTCAGCAGACTCCTGACCCGCAAAATCATGAACAAGGTGGATGTCATAACCCTAAGGGAAAAGCTCTCTTATACGGAATTAAAGCACATGGATATCAGCAAGCCGAAGATCCTCCTGACTGCAGACCCCGCCCTGACTTTGACATATAAGGATGATCCGAAGCACAATACGGCTGCCGGGGACAAGATGAAATCCCTCGGCATCGACAGCACTGCAAGGTACATAGGTTTTTCTCTGCGGAAATATCCCGGTCATGAAAAGGTTAAGCATGAGAAATACGAAAGCGTCATTGCCCGTCTTGCGGATCATATGGCGGAAAAGTTCGGACTTGTGCCTGTTTTCATCCCCATGCAGTATCCCGATGACGTCCCCATCCTTGCCAATGTGGTGGCAAAAATGAAATGCAGGAATTTTTTGATCCGGGAAAAGCTGAATGTATACGATACCTACGAACTGATCAGCAGGATGGAAATTATGGTCGCCATGAGGCTCCACGCCCTGGTTTTTTCGGCCGGCGCGGGCGTTCCCATGGTCGGTCTGGTATACGACCCTAAAATTGAAGGCTTTCTGGAATACATAAACCAGCCTTCGGCAGGCGACGTCCTGTACCTGGATTTTGAGAAGCTTAAGACACTTACGGAAGACGTCTGGAACCGAAGAGAACACATAAGAGCTGACCTTCGCAAGACAGTTCCAGATCTGAAGGAAAAAGCAGAAGAAAATGCAAAAATCGCAGTGGAGCTGATAACAGGCAAGCTGGTTTGAAAAAATCATTGAAAACATTCTGTTGACGTTCATAGGGATACTTTATGACCTTTGCCCTTTTGAGTAGGCGGGCGGCTTCGGCTGCCTGCCTTAACGCTGTTTATGCGGTCTTTTGCTCGCCCTCTGTCTGCTCGGTCAGTTATTCAATTCCTGTTCGCCGCTCTCTACCGGCTCTACCTTGTCCATAACTCCCATGTCCCGGTAGACAATGCGGATATCTTCCTCCGTGCTGTGAGTGTATTTCACGTCAGCTTATACGGGAAATGAAAAACGGCGAATTAAAAATTACCGTGGCCAAAGGCGGTCCGGTACAAGCCGATAAAATTCAACGGGATGTTGAGTTGTAAACAAATCTGGAAAATATTATGCAAAAAAGTCGTGAAAATCATAAATAATTACAAGACTTCCTTTCAAAAATGCAATAATATGTAAGATACTGGTAAGTATGGAAAAGTCGTTTGATTGTGTAAATAAGGAAGCAAAACAAAATATTTTAGAAAATTAGTAAAAATTAACAGTAATTCAAGAAAAGCATTGACGGTCTACAATAATTAAGCTTAATATAGAGATAGGGTTAATGATTATTCCAAATTCTCACATAAGAAAGCGATCTTTTACAATTGAATATCTCTTTTTTGTGACCCTGCGGCGATTAAGTCCATAGGGGTGGACAAGGGAACCGGGTGTAAATCCCGGACGGGACCGCCGCTGTAAGCGCCGATAATCAATGCTCGTTGACGAAAGTCAGTCACTGGGAAACTGGGAAGGCAGAGCTTGATTGGCAGACTGAATGTCTGCTAAAGCGTAAGTCAGAAGACCTACAAGGAAGGTGTGCTACTCTATTAAAGGTGGAGTGGCAAATTCGTTTCGCAGAAAAACGGCTGTGACGATCAAAATCGATTGTCGCAGCCGTTTTTTGTTTGCCCTACGGGGTCACGAAAAAGCGGACAAGCAAGAGCCTTACTGTGAGGCCCGGCTTTCGAGCAGGACGAAAGGCTAAGTTTGTAGCGATCCGCTACCTCCTGATCCAAGGTGATACCTGGTGCGGACAGGTCTTTGCCGGAGATCCCGCGGAGGATCGTGGTTCCTGTCGTCCGGTTTCGGAAGTATGAGTCTATATTCCGCTCACATGATGCCGTGAGTTTTGGCAGCCGGGGGCTGTTCAAACTCCGCGTGAGTAAAGTAAGGAAAGGACTGATGCCCATGAGCTAGTTGCAGCGTCCGTTGAGCCGAAGGATTGCAGCTCGTCGGACGGAATATCAGCACATACGGACCAGGTGAGCGTCAAGCGTCCGGGTGCTCATATGGAATAAGATGTCGGGCGCAGACAAACAAGTGATACAGGTGCCAAAGGTACCGGAAAGTGAGAACGAATTATGAAAATACGCAAAGTATTAGCTCTTCTCCTCGTACTGGTCATGGTCTTCGCGTTCAGCGTGAACGCCCTCGCAGTGACTCCCGGCACAGTCGACGTCGTGGTTACAATAAGTGGAGCCGTGACCACATATCCGTCAGAGTCTGTTGATGGTATTGATGATACTGTATATGATGTAGCCGATAGACTGCTCTTGGTGGATGCAGAGACGTTTTCTCCCGCAGCGTCTTACAGCCCGCTCCTTGATCCCAACGATCCACTTTATGGCCTTTTTAGCCAGAAAGCTGTGTATGTAACAGAATTTGCTGGTATGAGCTCGAAACCGTATGAGCCTCTCCCCGGCGCTTTTGATGAGTGGGATGAGTATGTCCCGGATGTTGATCCCGTGCTTGAGGCGTATAACGACATGTACGAGGAGTACGGCGGGATATATATGTATTATAGCGACGGTTATTTTTTCTTTGGTGACATGCAGCATATGCTGTACATTGGCGAAGACACTACATATGCGGTTGATTTTGCTGATGATGGACCCAATAACGTTAAAGGTCTCCCCGTTGACCCCAACGACCCCTTTGGTCCCGTCATCCCCGGCAAGCTTATTAATGATCCCGCATACGATAACTTCTTCATGTATGCCATGAATGAGTGCCTGCTCTCAGACGGCGATACAGTGTATCTCACCTACGGGCCCAATCCGGTAGTATTCACCTTCTAAACAACAATGGCACAGGCAGCCCCGGCTGCCTGTGCCGTTGCCAGAAACATCGCGGTACATGCCAACCGCATGAACAAGCAACCTAAGGACAGAAATTGGGAATGGCCTGAAGGGACGCAATATATCGAGCCACTATTCTCCGCAGGGACACCATGTATGGTGTCCCTGCGGAGAATAGGCGTGTAATGTCACGGCACGCCGGGCCGGATACCGCGGAAGGCTTAGGGTTCATATAGCCATTAGCCATTTATATTATTTTTGGAGGAATGATAAAATATGAAAGAAAAACGTTTTATATGCTTACTACTCGCTCTTGTCATGTGCCTGTCGATTATGCCGATAACGGCTATGGCTGAACCGCCCGAAGACGCCCCGCCTCAGTATGTATCCAGTATTTGGTTGAGTAGAACCAAGGCATACAGCGTCAAAGGCAAACAGGTGTACTTGCGTTCTGATAGGCTAAACGTGAATCTAACCTATGATGAGTTCAAGTTTGACCAGGCAGAAACGGAATATGACATCATGCTCGTGGATGCTAATAGCGGATTTGAGAACGGTATCGAATTTTACGTGACGCCCAACCAAAAAGCAGGTGCTTTTTCCGGAAAATATACAGATGGAATCAGCGACAATCCTATCAGCTCCATTGTTGAGAAAGAATATTCGAACAAGGCGATAGGCATGATGGGAGCTCAATTTTGGGGAGCAGTTACCAAGCCACGCCCGACAATGGCCTCGTCTGTTACAAGAAGTTTTGTGGCCGGAATTAAAGATGATGACGGTGTATACACAAACAAGAACACCTATACATTCAATTTCTATCGCAAAGCTACTCTGAGCAAATTTGAAGTAGCTTACAAAGACGGCGCTGAAATCCTGAAACTCACCGCTGATACCACTGCAAATTCTCCCCCAAATACTCCCCCTGCCACTGGTGAGTTCGATCCTTATGAAACCAACTTTAAAGTTGAGAACGTGGAGCCGGGTACTGAAGAATTGGTCATCACAGCGCCGGCCTATTCGCAGCAAGACGATACAACATTAAAATTCGATGACGGCAGCGGTGAGTTTATAGCGGGTACAAGTAACACCGCCTTTACGCTGGAGCTTGAAAACTACAAAGAAGAATACAAACAGGCGGACGGTTCTTTAATTATTCCGTTTGTTCTTGATTATGATCAGAGCAAGGGCAGCGGCATGGACGGTCATTACACGCTTAAAGTCAGCTTCACGGAGGCCGCTAATGACAGCGCGGTCTCCCCCGCGACGGCGAACTTCGACAAGTACACAGGGAGCTCCGGCTATCAGGACATCCCTGTGACGCTGACACTCAACGGCAACACACTCAGCGGCATCTGGAACGGGTTGACGCAGCTTACGTCCGGCAGCGCCTATACGATTTCCGACGATACAACGGTCTACTTGCTCAGTACTTATCTGGACGACCTGCCCACCGGGAATACGCCGCTGACCTTCAAATTCAGCGGCGGCGCTGATCAGACGCTTGCTGTCACGGTGAGCGATACGACGCCGGAGAACGATCTGAACGGTTTTGTAAAAAACATAACGTTTAAGACGAGTGCGGATAATTACGTATTTTTTGATCAGTTTAACCCCAAACAGGCCAATTACGAAGTTGAGATACCGGCACCAGCCTCAAGTACATTTTCTGCTTTTTACGATGTGCTGGTTGAACTGGATAACCCGGATAACCCGGATTTAGATCATATAAAGACACTGAATTACTCGTTATCATTGGAATCTTCAAACGGAACGATCTCCCGCTTTAGGAATCCGCCGTCTGGTGGTTTCTTTAACAGCGCAACTTTAGAAGTGACTGATGTGATCTATGGGTTCATATCCAACGGACTGGCAATGACACCATATGGTATTTTTGATCGCTTGGGAATAGGAGACAGTTCGGGAATAGGAGACAGTTATGACTTTGAGATCAACGTGCACAAAAAAGGCAACCCGGAAGCCGGAGACGTGTATAAATTTAACATAACCCTCGTTCCGACTGTTACTGGCCTCTCCGCCTCCGCGGGGGGTAAAAGCTTGCCGATTACTCCGGCAGAGAATCAGTCCGGCATTAATGCCAGATTCGTCAGAGAATATGATACGACGATACCGGCCGGAATAGACGAAATAACCCTAAAAGGAGCTATGCTGGCAGAAAAAGTAGTTTCTGATCCCGTGGCAGGCGCAAAATTCATTTATAATGAAAAAGATGAAACCACGAGCTTTACAACAAGCGGAGTTACTATAGATCTGAAAGAATGCGTAGAAAAAGACGGCATATACACAGTGCCTTTTTCGATAGTATACGACAAGGGCGCGATAGAAACTCAAAGCGATTATACGCTGTATGTCACTGCCGGAGAAGCGGCCGATTGGACAATTACCGCGCATCCCCAGGGCGGAACGTATGATAAAGGCGATCAAGCGGTGCTGTCGGTTGAAACAGACGCGAACGAAGGCGACGCAACATATCAATGGCAGTACAGGAGTCTAAATGGTAACCCTACCTTCAATGACATTCAGAATGCTAATCAGACGTCATTTACAGCTCCCACAAAAATTGGCGGAAGACGGTATTACCGCTGCGTCGTAACGGACAAAAATACTGCGGCATACCTATGTAGTGATATTGCGGAAGTCGTTGTAAATCTTGGAAAAGTCAACGCGCCAATCATAATGCAGCAGCCGGGTATATATAACATTGGCAGTAACGGCAGTCAGCTAACACCATATAAGACTGAATATCTGCCGGGCGAACCAATTGACCCGATAGAAATTGCCTTGGGAACCACTGAAGGAGCTAATGGTAACAACACGCTCGCAGAAGTCGTATGTGAGTGGTACTACAATACATCAGCATCTACGGAGGGCGCTGTACTTCTTGACCGTAATAATTATAGGTCAACTAAAAGATATAATGTTTCAAATTATGACAGTGTTGGTAATCAGATTTTTGGTCGGGTTGAGGGTTATAGTCCTGAAAATCTGGAAGTCGGAGAGTACTATTTTTACTGCGTCGTCACCGCGGTCAGTAACGCCGACAAGACGAATACGACCAGTGTCACAAGCCATTTTGCTAAGATAACTGTTAAGGAGCGCACGGGCTTAGACGGGTTTGAGGGGAAGGGCGCGGAGGATGCCCCGTATTTGATTAAATCAGTCGAACATTTGAAAAAAATTGACGAATACGTGTTAAGCGGCGACTTCTTAGCCGGAGCCGTGTTTAAATTTGATAATGATATCACACTGCCGTCTGATTATGAACCGATCGGCAAAAATCCCAAGAGCGATAGGGGAATTAGTCTGCAGCCGTTCAGCGGAATAATCGACGGCGGCGGATATACGCTTACTGTAGCGAAGGGCGGCAGGCCCCTGCTTGAATATACACGTGACGCCATTGTAAGAAACCTGAATATCTACGGTGAGGAAATTAACGGCGCGGGGCTTCTTGATAAAGTTATTGTCGACTACGGTTTAGACGGCGTCTATCAGCAGCTTACTGATCCTGATGTAATAACGATGGAAAATGTGACACTGCTGAGCGGCAGCAAAACTCTCGGCTCCGGACTTGCCAACGGCGGCTACAACTCGGGTATAAACGATATTATCGTCAAAAATTGTATTATCCAGGAAAATGTAACCGTCGGTTATAACAGGGATCAAAGCGATATCGGTTCTTTCGTCGGTACTTTGAACGGACGTATTGAAAACAGCGTCAGCTACGCGTCTGTATATGGTATTGACTCTGTAGGAGGTCTCGCCGGCAAAAAAGGGCAGTCGATGGGTGATTGCGAGATTGTTAACAGCGCGTTCCTGGGAACGATAGAGGCGACGGGAGGTAATGTCGGCGGTATCTTAGGCGCGGGATACATTTCCGATAGCGCGCCGAATACACCGCTCGTTACGGTCCGCAATTGTTATGTTGTTGCGGATATAACCGGAAACTCCGCTCCACATATCAGCGTCGACGGTTTTGATATGGGCAGCGGTATAGGAGGAATAGCAGGCAGCGAGATCGGCATCCGCGGGGCGTGGAATAATACATATATAAGTGACAACCACTTCTACGGTACAATAACGGACACGAATCCCGATGCCGGTACAAAATACGGTCGTGTCGGCGGTATTCTGGGCGAGATTGGCAGTTACAGTCCTAAGTTACAGAATTACGAAAACAACTACTACCTGAAAAAAAACAATTATGAAGGACTTGGCTACCAATTACAACCCGATAAGGATTGGGAGCCGAATAAGAATTCTTTCATTGCGAAATCAAGTGAAGAATTCGCCGACGGCACGGTTTTCGACCTGCTAATGGAAGGTAAATACAGCTTCAAAAACTGGATGCAGGAGGAGAACGCGCCCTATCCGGTGCATAACCCGAGCGCGAAACCCAGGGTATATGCTCTGGAAATCTCCGGCGATTACAAAATCATCTACTATGTCGGTGAAGAATTAGACACTGCGGGCATGAAATTGACCGCTCTCTACACAATCACAGGCGATGAGGTTGAAGTTGCTCTTAAAGATGCAGCGTTCAGCGGTTATAATCCCAATATTGCTGATAATCAGGACGTAACCGTCACATACGAAGGAGTCAGCGCGACATTTACCGTTTCTGTCATCCGCAAATATGATAACGGCGGAGACTCAAACAACGATACTATCTCCGTTAAATTCGCGCTAATCGGTTCGACCATGTCAGATGGCGATATTGACTTGGGTAACAAAGGCTTGTTATACAGGGGCGCGTCATACGAAACATGGATAGAGCTGACGGAATACAAAATGGCCAAAGGCGCTACAGTGCTTGAGTTGTTCGACAGAGCCCTGAAACAGGCACACATCCCATACACCATAAGGTCAATGAACAACTATGTTGACTCAATAGGCGGTTTGGCCGAGTTCACAAACGGGCCGCGCAGCGGCTGGATGTACACCGTCGGTAAAAAAGACGACGGCTCCGACGGCTCGCACCCGAATCTCGGGTTGCGCGAATACGTACTGAATGACGGTGAAATTATCATCTGGCACTATGTCAACGATTACTCGTATGAGGTTCATGACTGGTTCGATGAACCTGATTATCCCGCGTTAGGCGATGGCACCTATTACAGCTTGTGGCTGAAAGCGCTTACCTCGGGCAGCTATACGCCTCCGTCTGGCCCTGGCGTTGCGACGGACAGCGGTACGGTTCTCAACCCAAAGGTAATGGCGCAAAACGGAGCGGCTTTGGTGACAGTTACGGCGTCGGATATGAGCGGCGCGATAGCCGACGCAAAGAAAGCCGGCAGCGCGGCTATTATCATCGCGCCAGAGATCACGGGTACGGCGAAAAAAGTCAGCGTGGACATCCCGAAATCGTCCCTCGCCTCCGTGGCGTCCGAGACGGACGCGGATCTGACGGTGCAGACGCCCGTCGGCAGCGTGATGATCCCGAACAATGTCCTCAACTCCATCACAACCCAGGCATCCGGCGTCACAGTCACGGTAAGTGTGGCATCAGTAAAGGCAGATACCCTTTCGACGGAGCAGAAAAAAGCCGTCGGCGACGATCCCGTCTACGACGTATCCATCACAAGCGGCGGCAAGAATATTAGTAGCTTCGGCGGCAAGAGCATCACCATTTCCCTGCCCTATACGCTGAAGGAAGGTCAAGATCCGAAAAACGTCACAGTCTGGTACTTAGACGACGAGGGCAAGCTTGAGAAAATTTCGTGCACCTACGATAAGAACACGGGGCTTGCGACATTCACGACGACTCACCTGTCTAAGTATCTCGTTGGTTACTCGGCGGATTGGAAGAATCCGTTTACGGACGTGAAGTCCGATGACTGGTTTTATGACGCAGTCGCGTTCGCGGCGAAAAACGGCCTCTTCAACGGCACGACCACGACTACCTTCGAACCGAACACCCCGATGTCCCGCGCGATGTTCGCAACCGTCCTGTATAGGCTTGAGGGCTTGCCTGCCGTAACGGGAACGAACAGATTCAATGACGTCAAAAACGGCGAATGGTACACGGACGCCGTAATATGGGCGGACGTGAACGGTATTATCGGAGGTTATGATAACGGATTGTTCGGTACGACCGATAGCGTGACCCGCGAGCAGGTGGCGACAATACTGTACCGCTATGCGAAATACAAGGGCTACGATGTTACAAAGACCGTTGACCTCAAGGCGTATACCGACGAAGAAAGCATCAGCGGCTATGCGCAAACAGCTATGATATGGGCTAACGCCGAAAGTCTCCTTACCGGCCGCACGAAGACAACGCTTGTCCCAGCGGGCAGTTCCAGCCGCGCCGAGGTCGCAACGATCCTCATGAGGTTTGTGGAGAACGTTACGAAATAAAGTTAACAATTAATAACGGCATAAATAAACGGAAAAAGCAGAACGCCAGCCACAATATCGTGGTTGGCGTTCTGCTTTTCCTTAAGGATAAATCAATGTTTTATGTCGTATCAGGTCCTCCATTGATGCTTTTTCATATCGATGGTGCCGCCGGGTTTGAAAGCGATACCCTCGGACTCAAGAAGCCTGCGCTGGTTTCCGGGACCTCCGAAAGCCCCGCCAGGCGCCATGGCGCCTGATTTGTTGACAACCCTGTGGCATGGTATTTCCAGGCCCGGCGGCGTATTGCGCAAAGCCGTTCCCACAGCCCTTGCAGCCGCCGGACTGCCGAGGATGGCTGCAATCTGGCCATAGGTGGCGACCTTTCCTGCGGGAACCGCAGCAGTTATTTTATAAACCTTAATGTTGAATTCCGTCATTATTATTCTCCGGAAAGATACTTATTTTTGAAGCCTGAGAAATTCCACGATCAGCTTGTCCAATTCCCTGCTCATCGCAGCCGTCTCTTCCAATGACAGTATATCCTTTTCGTCGCGCTTCAGCAACTCATTCAATTTCTCCTGTCCCGATTTGATTTTTTCTTTTAAAGCTTCTGCCTTACTCATCAGCAATTCTCCTAAATTCTATATTCGCCTCTCTCTAATAGAATTAATATACCCTGATGAATATCGGCGAAATCCATATTTTTATAAACCTGCAAATTTTTTATTGTGTAATTCTTTCCGAGAACGAAATGTAGGGGCGCGCATTGCGCGTCCGCAAATGCAATCTGTGACGGTACAATTCCCATACGCCAGGGGATGGTTCCTTCCTGCCTCGCCATCCGCCATTCCATAGTTTGCGCTTACTGTCACAGGAGGACGGCCAATGGCCGCCCCTACACTGTGTGCTTTGCGGTCAAATAGCCCCCGTACGTCGAATTGCCATATGCCTATATTCTGTGCATTCTGTGCGGCAGTGAAGAACCGTCCCCTGTCGCACTTACCTGGACGTGAAAAAGCAGGGGTGCTCAGTGGCACACCTGCTTTTAAAGCATAGGGGCGCGCATCGCGCGTCCAAATAATGCGATCCGACCAGCCGTTGTTTTATCCCAGCCGGAGGGTTTTCACCTCAAAAGGCCTGAACTCCAGATCAATGCTGCCTCCCTTTACCTGCAGCGCTTTTTCAGGCACCTCCAGCATATTGGTCTGTACTGCTTTATCAACTGGAAGGCTGGTGGTCAACGTGCATTTTACGGCACTCCGCATGGATTCATAGAGCCTTACGATGACATCCCCCGTACCGTCTTCCGCAGGCTTTACTGTGTCGATAACGATATTGGCCTCATCGACACCAAAAAGCGACCTGTTATCGCAAGACCCTTCAGCCGTGATTACAGGGCAGTTCAATTCATAAGCCTCTCTCACCACGCCGCTGTCCATCAACGAGCCGTTCCAGCAATAAATGGAATAGGTAAACTCCTGCTTTCCGATATCGGCATTAAAATCAGGCGCTTTCGCAGCCCTTAAAAGCGTAAGGTTGATGCTGCCGCCCAAAACATTGACGCCATACTTGCAGTCATTTAATACGGCTACG
Organism: Bacillota bacterium; assembly: GCA_023426125.1. Taxonomy (GTDB): domain Bacteria; phylum Bacillota; class Clostridia; order Acetivibrionales; family DTU013; genus MnB-11. The sequence goes on along the minus strand of JAFABI010000041.1, from coordinate 228,654 downwards.
CCTCTGTTTTCCTCTGCCAGGGCCGTCCATTTCTGGTTGCATACCTCAAACCTGTCGGCGTCATACTTTCTTGACCGGTGGTTCGGGCGCTTCACATAGCCGAATTGGACCTCGTGCAGCGCCTCTTCGGAATGAATGGCAACCGGGAAGCATACTTTCAGAAGCTTATGGCTTTCCTGCCAGTCGATCTCGGTTTTGAAATCCAGCCTTCTGCTGCCTTTTTTGATACTGACTGTCTGTATTAGCATGGAATTGTTGATTTTTCTTCTGATCTCCAACTGTGAGCAAAGCGGTCCTGCAGCTTTGACGCTGATTTGTGCGTCTTCGGGAAGCTCCACCGGCGACATTTCATACATGCTGTCAATATCCCATGCATCGAAAGTCCTTGGCACATCCTTGTACAGCTTGAAGTTGTTGCAGGCACCGGCGGCAAGCTCGCATCCTTTATCCTTGTCATACAAACCGGTGATTTCACCCTTGCTGTTAAAGCTGACTCTCAGGTGCTCATTTTCAAGCAGGTTGGCTTCCGCCTTTACTGCGCTGTTTGATGCCAACTCCACAGAGGCGTCTGCGATGGACGTCCAACCGCATGACGGTGTATCCACTTCCGCAGTCAGCTTCCCGTCGATCAATTGCACCGGCAAGGCGCCGCCATTGCCATACCTGGCTCCCTTCCAGCCCTCCGGCAGCTGTACCAGCGCTTTTCTGTCCCAGGAAAGGGAATTGAAGACGGTCATTCCGCCTTCCGTCGAACAAAGCCTTGCGGCAGCCTCTCCAGCGATTTCACCCGCTTTGCCGATAACCTCTGCAAAAGTAGCTTCCGCCTCCTCGTAAACCCGTGCGATGGATGAACCGGGCAATATGTCATGGAATTGGTTGAGAAGTACCTTTTTCCACTGTGCATCCATTAGGGCCAGGGGATAGGCATATCCGGCCAGAACCGCCGCGGCAGTCCCCCACATCTCTGCTTCCCTTAAGCCCAGTTCACTTTTCCTGTTGCCCTTTTTCGTTTTCGCCTGGCTGGTATAAACGCCGCGGTGCGCCTGGAAGTACAGTTCTCCCACATACCGGTTTTCCGGCAGCTGGCCGGATTCCTCCAGTCCCTTGAAGAAATCCACCGGATTGCACATTTTTACTTTCGGTGTTCCCTCCAGATCGGCCATCCTTCTGGTATTCTCGATATGGTCGCGGGCAGGTCCGCCGCCGCCGTCGCCATATCCAAAGGGTACGAGGAACTGGGATATTCCTTCCTTCTGCACCCTGTTGTCCCATCTTTTTATCATTGCTTCAGGAGTCGTCCGGGAATTGTAATCGTCGTGGATGAAGGATATGATTTCCGAACCGTCGATTCCCTGCCAGACAAAGTAGTTATACGGGAAACGTTCTCCCTGGTTATAATCCCAGAATATTTTCTGCGTCGAGAAATAGTTGACTCCGCAGCCTTTCATGATCTGGGGCAAAGCTGCGGAATAGCCGAAGACGTCCGGCAGCCACAGCAGCTCATTGTCCAGGCCGAATTCCTCCTTGAAGAACCTCTTGCCGTGGATGAATTGGCGAATCAGGCTTTCACCGCCTGTCATGTTGGTATCGGCTTCCACCCACATGCCGCCCTCGGGGATGAACCTGCCTTCCTTCACCTTTTCCGTTATTTTCTTGTACAGCTCGGGATACAGGGTTTTTGTCATCATGTATAGATGGGGCTGGCTTTGAAGGAATACATATTCCGGATAATCCTCCATGTGGGCCAGCTGTGTCGAAAAGGTCCTGGCGCATTTGCGTTCGGTTTCCGCCAGAGGCCACAGCCATGCTACGTCGATATGGGAATGTCCGAATACGTTCATCAGGGGAGCCGTACTTCCGTTTCTGCATTCAAGCAGCGGCTTGAGCCGGTTCCTGCATTCGGAAAAGCTTTCCATCATCGCTTCGTAAGATTGTTCGAAATCAACAATCAGCGTGAAATCCTTCAGTCCCCTGTCGATTTCCGATACCCGCAGGGAATTGGGATTGATATTGTTCCGGATATCAAGAAGGATTTTGACATCCACCCAGAGCTGGTAGGCTTCTTCATTCCAGATGCCGAAAGTGCTCGTTTCAATAGATGCCTGTGCCGCACCCGGCTCATAAGGACTCTCTGTCCCCGGGAGTACGGGCCCGATAAGGCATTCCCTTTTCCCATGCCCGGCATAGCTTTCTACAAGAATTTCATAGCTTTCTCCCGGTACGGCGGATTTGCTCAAAGCCAGATCGGAAACAAAATGATGCCGCTCAATGATCCAGTCATCCCGCCGGTGCCCTTTGATGCTGCCATCGACATAAACGATGCTTTCCCCACCGGTTTTTATGTCCAGGACAATCCGTTTCCCTTTGGCCTGTTCCGGAAGCTTTACGGTTCCTTTAAACCAGCCGTACTCCCATTTGGCTCCCCATTTTGTGCCTTCCGGCATGGGTACGAAATTCATTTGAGATGCCTGGGGGGCGGAAAGCTGATCAAGAGTTGTAAATCCGGTAAATTCAATGGGTCCAAGAGGAGTGTAAAATTGCATTTCCAGCTTATTCACCCAATGTTTGAGTCTGTCGGTCCATTCGCTTGAAAGAGACACTGTTAATCACCACCATATTAAAATATGGTTTAATTTTACCTTTAATATTCATGGAAAGTACATATGGATACCAGACAGTAATTTAATATTTTCGGACATGGTCCGCGTATAATTAAAAAGAGACTGTCTCAAAATACACAGACACGCAATGCGCGCCCCTGCAATGGGCGGGCAGATTGGCGCAGACATCCGCCAACTGGATTTACAAGGATTGGCCGGGGGGCAATCCGTTTTTTGGGACAGCCCCTCCATTCGTACCTATTTCCTCAAGGCAGACGGCGGACAGCCGTTGAACCTTTTGAAATACTGGCTGAAATAGAACTCGCTGGAAAAGCCGAGAACCCGGGATATCTCATTGATTGCAAGGGAGCTGTTTTTGAGCAGGTCGGCGGCCTTGCGGATTTTGTTCCTGATAATCAGGTCTTTTGAGGAAATCCCGGCGTTTTTCCTGACGATTCTTGTGATCTGCTTCTCGCTTAAGTGTATAAAATCCGCCAGCTGTCTGACGGTAATCGCCGAGGTAATATTGTCATTGATGAATTTTTCGATCTGGGCAAAACGGAAATCCCCCTTGCTCGATTTCAAAGGCACCCCATAGTCCGACGGACGCATCTCGCCGATGCACTGGGCGGTATTTAACAAAATCAGCGAAGCAATGTCCCTGATTTTGTTATAAAACCCGACGCGCTTGCTATAAGCTTCTTCCAGTGCAACGTCGAAAAAAGATATCAACCCGTGGGTATCCTTGAAGCATTTGCAGGGGGTTTCCGCCAGTATCCGGAAAAGGGCGGCCGCTTCCGTCCCGGCGTTCCTGTCCGGCATAAAATTGAAGCTCAGGCAGTATTCAAGCGCCTGGCCGTCCTTCCCGGTAAACTGCTCATGGTATACTCCCGGGGCATTTAAATAAAAGTCTCCGGCACAAGCTGTGAAACCGCCGTCATCCAGCCTTACTCCCGTCTCTCCTTCTTTTATCAGGTGCAATTCAAAAAAGGAGTGGTTATGCCTCTCGGTGACGGAGTCGCTTTTAAAAACCTGTATCCTGAACCACTGCACATAAACTGCCGTGCCTTCATATTCGAAGTGGAGGTCCAGGTCCTCAAGATTCTGCGACGCTTTGAAAATGTCCGACATTCCCTACCTTATGCCGCTCCTTTTCAGCCCGGCAGCCAGTTCCAGCAGTTCATCCAGACCGCGGCCGCTGTCAAGCATTTGATAAAACTGCAATACCATACTTTTAAGCGGATTATCCGCCTTAATACCGGAAATTTCCTCCAGCACAGCCTCCGGCCCCTTATCCTGCAATATCCCGTAGATGCTGTTGGCTGAGTCCCCGCTGTCAAATTTCATGGCGGCAGCAATGCCCAGGGAAATGTTTGCAGGGTTGATGCCATGGGAAACGCAAAGATTCGCAGCCCCAATCATCCTGTCGTTGGGAGAAAGCTTCCTCCGGGTGTCGTTGCCGACCCTGTTCACCGTATCCCCCAGCTGTTTGTTGCCAAACCTGTATAAAAGGTCATCCACATGGTCAAGAACCGAGTCAAGGGCTACGCCGTGTTCTCTGGAAAGCGCTGTGGCAGAGTCCTGCATCGCGCGCATCGCAGCCAGCTTTATGTACGGATCTCCCACTGCCTGCCAGATGTACTCATGGCCTCTCAACTTGCCAAGGTATGCGGTTAAAGCATGTCCCATATTATGAATGAAAAGCTTTCGCTGTATATAAAAGCCGAAGGGACTGAAGGGATGCATGTTCTTAACGGCCGGAATCTCACCCTTGAAGCCGTCCTTATCCACAGGCAGTTCACCGTATTCCTCCACACACACCCGTAAAATATTTCCTTCCTGCATTTCAGGCGTCATGACCGGAACCATTCTGCCTATTGAGGCTTCAACCAGGCCTACCAGCCTGTCAAAACGTTCCTTGCCGTCCGCGTCCAGTTCCTGCTTGATGAGACCTGCCAGTATGTGGTTTGCATCCAGCAGATTTTCGCAAATAATAATGTTCAGAGGCTTCATGTTTCCGGAAGACCATCTCTTTTTCAGTCCTTCCGCAACCGGCTTCACGATCCTTGGCAGGACGTTCACGCCTACGGCCGTTGCCATAATATCGGCGGTAGCAATTTCTTCCGCTACGCTTCCGATGTCCATTCCATTGACGCCTCTGCTATTTTTAACAATAATCTCTTTTTCTTCCCTGCCCGTTAATATTCTGACCGGGTACTGCCTGTCACTGTTCAGCCTGGTAAGAATCTCGGTATTGACATCTACGAAAACAACTTCATAGCCGGATTGGGAAAACAATTGTCCGATAAAGCCCCGTCCAATATTCCCCGCACCGTACATCACTGCTTTTTTCATTTGCTACACTCCTGTTTGAGGTATTTTGTTCCATCCCATGAGCAATATCATATTGCATTCATCGGAGGATGTCAACCTCAACCCGGCTCGTTATTCTTCATGAATTCTGTGATTTGCTCAAAGCTTCTTATGCCTGTTGAGGCGCCGGCCGCCATTACGCAGTGCGTACCGACCGCATTCCCCATCAGGCCGCATTGATAGAGGCTCCAACCTTTGCTCATCCCGGTCAGGAAGCCTGCGACAAAGGAATCGCCGGCTCCGGTGGTATCTACCGCCTTGATTTTGCTATAGGTAGGTATGGTATGCTTTTCCCCGCCGGAATCCTTGATAAAGCAGCCTTTCTTGCCCAGCTTGATCACCGCCGTCTTTACGCCCATGGAAAGGAAAACGTCGGCAATCTCCTCAGGCTCCTTTTTACCACTGAGCTGCTCGGCTTCCTCGATGCTGGGGATGAACAAATCGATGTGTTCCATGCAGGGCTTTAAAACCTTCATCCACCGGCCTCTTGAATCCCACGCCGTATCAAGCACCGTGTATTTGCCCATTTCCTTCGCCTTTTTCAGGAATTCCGCGCACTGCTCCCCATCGAAGGTGGGCATCAGCATGGTTCCCGCCACGAAAACGATTTTGGAATCCCTGACGATGTCATAATTGATGTCGCTGACGGAAAACTCTCCGTTTGCCCCCACACAATGCATGAAAGACCTTTCCCCGTTGGAATCCACCGTCACCAAGGAAGCGGAGGTATTGGAGCCGTCTCTTGCAATCAGGCCTTTGACGTCAACATTTTCATCCTTCAAGGAGCCCGAAATAAATTTGCCGAATCCGTCGTTTCCGATCTTTCCAATCAAGGCAATGTTGAGGCCCATTCTTGCCATATCGATGGCGGCGTTCACCGCGCATCCGCCTGTGAACAGTTCTATCCTGTCCACCAGATCCAGCTTGCCTTTATCCGGTAAATTGTTTACAGTTCTTGCTATCGCATCCGCTACAAGTATGCCAACACACGCTACATCAAACATTATCGTTGTTCCCCCTGATTAGTAATAATATTTTACTAATCCATTATACAACAAATAACTTTTGCAAATCAACAGATTTCAGCAGGGTGATGCTACAAAAAAATTATGGTATATAATGAAACAACGGGTCAGTGCATAGACACAGGTGAAGACGGTCCTGCCTGCGTCCATTTATCCGAAGCAGTGCAATTACAAGTCTCAAAGTATAGCATTAGAGGAATATTTATGGTAAACTTCAATTGGTGCTATAGCGAAAACTTCCTTAATGTATTGACAATAAAAACATGGAGGCGTTCTATGATAAATCAGACGATTGATATCTGGGGAGAAATACCTTACAATGATTCCGGCAGAGACGGTTTCCGGCCTGTCATGGACACATATGTACTGGCGGGAAATAAGGAGAGAGGAGCCGTTCTCATATGCCCCGGAGGCGGTTATTGCATGACCTCCGAAAGAGAAGCCGAGCCCATTGCAATGCAGTTTAATGCCGCGGGCTTTCACGCTTTTGTCATCTATTACAGCGTAGCCCCCTGCAAGCATCCGCAGCCGCTCCTGGATGTTTCCAGAGCCATGTGCGTTATACGGGAAAATGCAGGCAATTGGAACATAAATCCGGATAAAATCGCGGTATGCGGTTTCTCTGCAGGCGGACACCTCACGGCAAGCCTGGGCGTGCACTGGACAAAGCCTTACATACAGGAAGCTCCGGGGATTCTGAAAGGGAAGAACCGTCCGGATGCCATCATCTTGAGTTATCCGGTAATCTCCTCCGGCCGGTTTGCCCATCAGGGTTCCTTCATCAGCTTACTGGGCGATCCGCCGCCAAAGGAACTGCTGGATGAAATGTCCCTGGAGCTCCAGGTAAACGAAAACACGCCTCCGGCCTTCCTATGGCATACCTTTGACGACAGCGGAGTGCCGGTGGAAAACAGCCTGCTTTTTGCACAAGCGCTGCGCAGAAGCAATATCCCCTTTGAAATGCATATCTACCCCGAAGGGCCGCACGGTCTATCTCTTGCCACAGAAGAAACCTCTGCAGACGGCCTGAAACCGGATGCCCACATTGCCACATGGATGCCCCTTTGCATTGAATGGCTGAACCAACTATTTAAGTAAAATTTGCCAAATATATTATGATTTGATATTATATTGACAATAATTAATGCAAAAGGAGATTATTACAAATGGAAACTTTAAACGACTTAAGATTAGCCGTTCTTATAGATGCGGACAACATACCCTACAGCAACATCAAAGGCATGATGGAGGAAATCGCGCTGTACGGCACGCCAACCTTCAAAAGGATCTACGGCGACTGGACAATGCCGACCCTGGCCGGCGGCTGGAAAAATGTGCTTCTGGAAAATGCCCTGACTCCCGTACAGCAGTACAGCTACACCAAAGGTAAGAATTCCACCGATTCCGCCATGATCATTGACGCAATGGATATTCTGTACTCAGGGAAGGTGGACGGTTTTTGCCTGGTATCCAGCGACAGTGATTTCACTCGGCTGGCCACAAGGCTCCGTGAAGCCGGCATGAAAGTGATCGGAATCGGTGAAAGGAAGACGCCGAATCCTTTTATCGTGGCATGCGACAAATTCATCTACATTGAAATCATCAATTCGGCGAAGCCAAAAAGCGAGCTGTCCATTCCCGAATTTAAAAAGACCACCCCGGATTCAAAAAAGAAGGTTGTGGAAGAACAAAAGGAAGAATCCCCGCTGGAAAAACAAAAGCGTGATGTCACAGACCTCATCGCCACGTCCATCAATGACCTGGCGGACGAAAACGGCTGGGCCTTCCTCGGTGAAGTGGGCAATCTGATCTTGAAAAAGCAGCCTGATTTTGATCCCAGGATTTACGGCTACCCTAAATTAACGCCGCTGATCAAGGCGCTGGGCAAATTTGACATAGACATCCGCGAAACCGGGCAATATCATGTCAAGCATATTTATATAAGGAACAAGTAAAAATGTACTTTGGCCTGCTTTTCTTTTTGCATCTGCCTTCGCCGTGGAAATGAACGGTATATTGGATGAAAAGCCCGTCATTCTTATTAATTATTACTATAAAGAAGTTTTACCACCTTCGAAAATATTCGTCAGCATTTCTTTCCGAAGGTTACTGTAGACATGAAAATCAGAATCAATGGTGATGATTTCTCCAATATTCTCCATTTCCGAAAGCACGATAAGGGTAGCGTCTGCAAAGTCCATGGGCACATCGGAATATTTCCCCGTCAATTCAATGATCCTTGAAATGTGGTACTTCGTTAAGGCAGGTATTTCAATTGCGTCACGCTTGATCCATCTTAAAAAATCTATCTGGACATTTACATTAAAATCAAGCATATGAAGCGCTTCGGTAACGACCGCCCAACTGGTGACCAGCCTGCCGCTGTAATTTCGCAAGAATTTCAGCATGGATGCATGGTAATCATCGCTCCTGTCAAATAAAGCAATCAAAGGGCCGGCGTCAATAAGACATTTTTTCATGGATCTTTTCCCTTACCCTTTTCTTGTATTCCTTCGACAGCTTTCCGTCGCCGCTTCCATATTTTCCAAAGAGCTCTTCGCCCAGTTCAAAAGGGTACGCTTTTTTATCCATATCAACCAGGTATTTTTCCAGCGCTTCTCTGATGATATCGGACTTTGTTGTCTGCTCCTTATTTGATACATACTCCAGCTTTTCTTCCAGGTCCTTTGGCAACCGTAAGCTAATCATGTTATCACCGCCCATCTGTAATACATATTGTATTACAGATGGGCGGTATATGTCAAGGTGCTCCGCAATTATAATTACCATTTGCTCGCCTTTGCCCGGGATATGTGTCACAAGCCGAGCCAGCCAGTCAAGTGCGGTGAAGGTTTCATCCACCCCGCTGGTCTTGCCTTCATATACAACCTTTGCTACCCCATCAGGGGAATTCTCTTCAGGTATGTAGGTCATGCGTTCAAGTTCTTCAAAATGTGCTTCCACACACCGGTATATTGATTCTTGCGGGGCTTCGTGGTGTATACACTTCAGCCCCAGTGATACAAGCAGCAAGCATAAATGGCCATCCTCAAAAGAGCAAATGTTCGTTTCAAGACTTCCGCATAGTTCCGAAACAATTAAGTATTTCCATCAACATTTGTCAATTTATGGCACAATATATTAAATACTGTTAAACCGTGACTTAGAGGAGAGTTATGCCTGTTAATTTATTGCAAACTGCCACAAATGAGAAATTATTGGATAAACAAGGATACTACTAGGGAATTGAAGAGCAGATGAAACCCTGGATTTGCTTCCGTAGCATGCTGTTGTATTTATTTCTCTCTATCAAATTCTACGGCCTCTGCAGCGACTGCGTCAGCAAGACTTGAATTGATTGTTTCAGAATAAACACCTGATGGTAAAATCTACCTCATTTCCTTTTTCCCAAATTGGGTGACAGCCAGTGTAAGTACCAAAGCAAAGATCAAGGCCGCACAGGGTAGGAACGGCATCAGTGAAAAGGCGGTATCGGAAGATGCCGCTGTAAACTCATGCAGGGAGCAAGACACCAAATACCCGCTGTAGCAGTACGGGTAGGTAATCCAGAGCGGCGTATTGGCGACCAGGACGCCGGGAATCACAAAAAGCAGGTTTAACCCCACAGAAAGCAGGGGCTTCTCAAACAGCACTGTAATGGTCCACATCATTGCCACACTGGGTAGCATAGTAAGAAACAGCCCCGCGCACCATTTAAGCAAATACAGGACAGGCAGTGTTTCCGTAATTTCCATCGTACTTGTGGCAACCCATCCGGCAACGAAAAATACCGCGAGGAACACAACCATTTCCATGAACAAATAGAACATCAGTACACAAAACTTTGCCAGAGAAAGCGCATACCGGCTGACCGGCAGAGCCAGCATCTTTAAGATACCGTTGTGCTGCGTTTCTCTTCCCGCAATCATGACGCAAACAACGACCATGCTCAGCGGAAGCAGATAATAAGCGTAGACCAGTGCGCTCTGAATGAACATGGCAGGCCACGCATTGGTATACTCCGGCGTGAAATAGCGGCTCAAATTCGCGATCCCGGACGCTACCACCAGCAAAGGTGCAACAAAGATCAAGGGAATGATTTTTGAGCGTTTGACTTTCATAAGCTCAATTTTAAGCAGTTCAAAAAAACTCATTTCTATCTCCCCCCCTATTCATAACGCAGATTCTTTGCCATCCACAGACCCGTCCCAAGGAAAAGGAGTGTTTCCGTCAAAGAAACAAGGATAACCGTCCTGTCCGGCTGTGCGCTCATGGCAACAGCGGGTTTCAGCATCACGACAAAGGGATGCGCCATCAGCAGACCCGATTTGGATGTAGCCAGGGCCATTCCGCTTAAAAAGCCGGCGACGCCTAGCCCCAGCGGAACCCACATATTTTCAAAACGTGAAGAAATCAAAACCATAAAAGACAGCACAGGCATGGCAGTAATAAACGAATAGGCGGCAAACCGCACAAGCGTCCCCATCTCAAAAATACCTTGCGGCAGTTCGTTCATGCCAATGCTCATCAGCGCCAGATTTTGCATCGCTACCGCTGCCAGAAGCAGGACCGTCAAAATCAGGAATTTGCATAGGTACATCCTTGGAACGCTCATAGGCAGCATGTACATCTTCTTGACCGCATTCCCCTTAAACTCCATGTTGTAGACCATGCAGGCGGCGACGACAATGCCAAACATATTCAGGATCATAATCATACCGTAGAGCTGGGTCAGCAGAACATCCATCGGCGCCAGTGGCAGGTTCAGCAGGGTATCCTTTCGTACCATGAAATTGACAAAGGCGTAGGCCGCTCCCAAAATGCCGACGACCAGCAGCACGGGGATCACGCCTGTCCGTTTTTCTTTTCGCAGCTCAATTTCAAGCGCACTCATAGCTTTGCCTTCTGCTTTCTGGCGGCATTGTCCTTGTCAATCATGGACAGGAACATCTCTTCCAGATTGTCCGCGGCAAAACCGGCCTGTAATGCACTCTGCCGCAAATCGTCCAGACTTCCCTCGAACAGCAGGCGGCCATGGTTCAGGATGCCGATATCGTCCGCCATCAGCTCGATTTCCGACAGCATATGGGAGGAAATGAAAACGGTGCAATCGTAAAGCTCTGGCAGGGATTTTATCAGATTGCGGATTTCATGGATACCGGAGGGATCGAGGCCGTTGGTCGGTTCGTCCAAAATGAGGATGGGCGGTCTGCCCAGGAGCGCCCCGGCAAGCCCTAACCGCTGTTTCATGCCCAGCGAATACTTTTTGGCAAGCCGGTTGCCAAACTCAGCAAGGCCAACCAGTTCCAAGGCATCCTCTACCGAGCTTTCCGGCAGCTTCAAAATCCGGCGGATGATATCAAGGTTTTCACGTCCGGTCAGGTTCCCATAGAGCGAGGGCGATTCGATAAATGAGCCGATCTCTTTCAGAATGGCCAGCCGATCATTGGGGAAGCGTTTTCCGTCAATGACAAAGCTGCCCTTTGTGGGAGCCGTCAATCCCAGCAGCATTTTCATGGCAGTGGATTTCCCGGCTCCGTTTGGCCCAAGGAAACCATAGATGCTGCCTTTCCGAATATGAAGCGAAACATTATTGACCGAGGTGAAATTCTTGTATTTTTTTGTCAATTGTTCCGTTGTAATCATGTAATCCATAAGGACATCTCCTTTCGATACTCTTATGGTACAGCATCAACCTGACATCTACATTCCCGTATCCTTACTTTCACCTTACTTTTTACGGCATACCGCGCAAAATAGGCACATCATGATATAATAGAAGTTATTGGAGGTGACGCAATGGAGCAAGCATTTTTGCACACGAAAAAGCTCCTGCTCGTAGACGACGAGCCGGAGCTGCTTAAAATGGTGACCGCTATTCTAAAGGATGACGGGTTTGAACATATTGTCTCGGCCGCTTCCGTGAAGGAAGGTGTTGAAGCTGCCGCAGGCGAAAAGCCCGATTTAGCCGTTTTGGATGTGATGCTGCCGGATGGGGACGGCTTTTCCCTGATGGAGCAAATACGCTCTTTTACAGAGGTGCCAGTCATCTTTTTGACGGCGAAGGACGAGGCTGCGGATAAGCTGGCTGGTCTTGGGCTGGGGGCCGACGATTACATCGTAAAACCTTTTATGGCACAGGAATTGCTGCTGCGTGTTTATGCTGTTTTGCGCCGCTGCTACAAAGAGGACGGGCAGTTCCTGAGACTGGACGGATGCACAGTTGATTTCAGCCGCGCCGAGGTTCATAAAGCCGGTGAGGTTGTCCCGCTGACTGCAAAAGAACACACCCTGCTGGAAATCCTTGCGCATAATGAGGGCAGGATTGTTTCCGTGGATGCCCTTTGCGAAGCCCTTTGGGGGGACAATCCCTTCGGGTATGAGAACAGCTTGAATGCCCATGTGCGGCGTACTCGGGAAAAGATTGAAACAGATCCATCAAAGCCGGTTTCCCTGATCACCATCAAAGGGCTGGGTTATAAGCTGAACACAAGGAAGTGATGCCATGAAATCATTTGGAAAATATATTTCAAAACATCTGGCGTCCTTTGCGGCTGTTATCCTTGTGCTGGCGCTGTTCAATGTGCTGATCTTTGGTATGACCTTTCGGAACATCATCACAAACGATTACGGAGATACCTCGCCGCAAAATATGCTGGAGGAAATTGCCGCAGGCTCGACAGTAGATGGTATATCGGACGATGCCCGCAAAAAGCTGGTAAATGCTCATATTTGGGCGATGCTCCTGAACCAGGACGGAAACCGGGTATGGGCCGTCAATATACCGGAGGACATTCCCGGCGATTATACGATTCAGGATGTGGCTCTCTTTTCCAAAGGATACTTAAAGAATTACCCCGTTTTTGTCTGGAACACGGAGGAGGGCCTGCTGGTACTTGGGTACCCGAAAAACAGCTATACAAAGCTTATGAGCAACTATTTTTCTATCCATGCGATTCAAACACTTCCGTTCTATATTACCGGAATGCTGGCAGCCGACTTCTTGTTTTTGTTCTTAGCCTATTACTTTTCAAAACGGAAAATCCTCCGGAGCACAGACCCGATTATTGATGCGATTGAAATGCTTTCCAACGGCAAGCCGGTATCGCTGTCTGTCGGCGGTGATTTATCAGAAGTTGCGGGCAGTATCAACAAAGCATCCCGTATTTTGAGCAGGCAGAACCAGGCAAGAGCCAACTGGATCAGCGGTGTTTCCCACGATATACGGACACCTCTTTCTATGATTTTGGGATATTCCGGTCGCATTGCAAGCGATAAAACAGCAGACAGTTCCATCAAGGAGCAGGCTGAAATTGTGAGACAGCAAAGCATCAAAATCAAAGAATTGGTGCAGGATTTGAACTTGGTTTCTCAGTTGGAATATGAAATGCAGCCAATCCATAAGGAGCCGGTACGGTTATCCAAGCTTCTGCGGTCCTATGCGGTGGAGCAGCTGAACGGCGGGCTTTCCGAAGCCTATCCGGTGGAAGTTGAAATCAAGCCCGCCGCTGAAAACGCCATGCTGGAATGCGACTCCCGCCTGATTGTGCGGGCAATCAATAATTTGATGCAAAACAGTATCAAGTATAATCCGCGGGGCTGTGAGATTAGGCTCTCTTTGGATAGTTCCGAAACAGCAATGCTCCTTGTTGTTGAGGATAATGGCATAGGATTGTCTCCCAAAGAGCTGCAGGAGTTGGAAGAAAAACCGCATTATATGGAAAGCACGGACGAACGACTGGACTTGCGGCACGGTTTGGGGCTTATCCTGGTGCGACAAATTGCAGATGCGCATGCTGGGATAATGAAAATAGAAAGTGAGCCATTGCACGGTTATAAAACGGTGTTATGTTTTCCAACCCAATTCAATAAAAACTAATATTCTTTCAAATTGTTATAAATGCTTTGAGCATCGAGCTGGCTTGGATTCCAAGCTTTTTCTTCTCTCCAACTGTCCATGATATTCTGATGCAGCTTCCATATTTATGGTGGTATACCTGACCGTTCTTTCCGTAATCCCCCAATCCGCTCCTCACAAATTTTATAAAACCCACAAAATCAATGTCATTCTCCTTGCAGTATTGAATTAATTCTTCATTCAGATTATTGTGATTTATTACCTGAAAACTCCAGTTTCTCCCTCGACCTATAAAATTACAGAATAATAGACCCACCTTCTTTGAGTACTTTTTTCAACTTGCCTGTTTCTATTTCTGTTACCGGTTTTTCGCCGGCAAGAGCCAGATAAGCTGCTGTACCTGCGGCTTCACCGGTCTGGTTAAGGATTGTCATTACCCTGACTGCTCCAAAAGCACCTTTGTCCGCATCAAGAGCACGTCCGCAAACAAGCAGATTGGGAAATTTACCTGGCACAAGCGATCTGTAAGGTATCTGATAATAAGTCGGATTATTTTCCGTTTCTTCTCTCCACCTCCGGATTTCTACACTGTGGTCTTCAAAGCTGTGAATCTTCTCTATTCCGTTAAGGTATCTCAATATATATCCTTTTGTAGGATCGATGGTGTTGTGATCTACAGGATAAGCTCCATTGGCAATTCCATCCTCAAATTTCCTGCCATGGAGAACATCTTTTTCAGTCAGCGTGTATAGGCATCTGACATGCCTTGTTTCACGGATTCCTATAGTTGATGCCAATTGTACCAGGTGAATCCTTCCGTTTTCCGGTCCATGCTTTCTTATGATATCCATAAGAACCCGTACACCTTTCCTCGCCATTATTTCACTATATGTAAGCTGGCTTGAGACTGAGCAGTCAACGTCGAAAATGTGTGTTGCTGCATGTAGAGTTATTTCAGGTATACCTGGTATACCGTGACACCATCCCATATCCTTTTTTAATCCGTATTCTACACAATGCTCATTAAAGGCTTTCTCCCAGTCAAACCCTTCACTGGTATGCAAGCCATATATTTTAGAGCATAGCGAGGGGGGTTGAAGCGGTCTGGATTCATCGCAAGGTATTCCCAGGTCTCGGCACAGGTCACCGTCACCTGTCGCATCAATGAATATTTTTGCACGGATAGCGTTTCTGCCATCCTTATTTTCTATTATTACGGCATCCAGACTGCCGTCTTTGATATATGGAGCCGAGTAGAAGCTATGCAGATACGGATTTACCCCCGATTCGGTTACCAGTTCGTCAAGCTCGATTTTTAACTCTTCGGTATTTATACGCAGACCATCTACCGCATCTCTTTTTCCCAATTTCTCAATCAATTCTAGGGTAAGCCCCGCAATAATCTGCTCCCTGTCTTCAGAATCCTTAAGGCTGTGCCATATTCCTACAGCTCCCGAAGTGCCCACTCCGCCGAAGCAATTATGTTTTTCAACGATTGCCACCCTGGCTCCAAGTCTGGCCGCTCTTACCGCGGCAAAAGTCCCGGTGCAGCCTCCCCCTAAAACACAGACATCCACTTCATCTACAATATTGACAGCCTTTGCAGGCTCTGTTATTGACCTCATTTATTCTTCCTCCTGTACTGAACAGGTTTATAGCTTATAACCTGTTCCGATTTTCTTGAATAATATTGCGATTGAGTTTTTTCATTAAATAAATTCACATACCTGCCAATCAATTGAATAGTTTAAAAAATCACTCGGTCTGGTAAGCGGGTCTCGTCGCCGAGACCAACTCCCATCAGAACGGAACGTGCGATTTTCACCGCATTCCGCTCAAGCAATTATTAAGCCTCAACGCTGTCGCGTTTCAGCCGGCACAACATGCCTTGGTTTCGTCGAGGTGAAATCCAGTATGGCACTCCGGGTGGATAATCGATTTTTTGTTGTTTTCATTGACATGAATCTTCCACCCGCTTTCCTTGCTGATTTCATCTCCACACATAGGACAATTCCTGCCCTGTTTCCTCCACATTTCCTTTAAGCGTTTCCTACCGGTCATACTGCCAAACATTCTGTCGCCTTCGCGTTCTTCGAAGTATACATCCCATTTCGGGTCGTATGGATTCGCTTCTTTCCGTATTTTTATATGCTTTATGATTTTTGTAGCATCTGCCCGCAGCAGCTCTTTCATTTCTCCGCTGTCCGTCTTTGCTGCAAAAACCCAGTTCCTTGTGCCAATTGAGTGGAAGTATTTCCTGTTGATCCACCACTTGCCCTTTTTCGGATGGCGTCTTTTGCACCATCTTTGTAGGGCGTTGTAAATGTGGTAGTCCACATAGGAGAAGGTTTCCTTGGCAACTATGTGCCTGTGGTAGTTGGCCCATCCTCTGATCTTTGGGTTAAGCTTATCAATCAGCTCTTCCTGCTTCACCGTAAGATTTTTCTTAATGATTGCCCTTGTATTGTCGAGAAATCTTTTGGTGTTCTCTTTGGAGGGCTTTATCAATACCTTCCCTTTATACTTCCGTATGTTCTGGCCCAGAAAGTCAAATCCATCCTTTTGTGGGTTATGACCGTCTTTTCTTCCGACAGCTTTAACCCGCGTCCCTCCATGAACTTCTTTACTTCCGGCAGTACTTCGTTTTCAAGAAACTCTCTGCTTTTGCCCGTTATTATGAAATCATCTGCATATACAATGGTGTGTACCTTGTTGTTGATTTCTTTTCTTTTGACCCACCTGCTTTTGAATTTTTCTGCAAGCATGCTTCCGAGTCCATTGAGCGCCAGTCCTGCCAAGCAGGGAGATATTATCCCACCTTGTGGTGTCCCGGTCTCTGTGTCGCTGTATTCCCCTTTGAACACTATTCCTGCTTTCAACCACTGTGTCAGGATTCGCCTGTCCATTGGGATTTTTTCCTTCAACCATTCGTGGTCTATGTTGTCAAAACAGGCCTTAATGTCACCTTCGATAACCCATTCCGCGCAATCCTTATCGGCGTGAACCGCTTTGAATATTGCTTCTATTGCATCTGCCGTACTCCTTTTTGTCCTGAATCCATAGGTGTCGTTGTCAAGTATGGTTTCTGCAACCGGTTCAGTGCCTGCAGGTATAGAGCCTGCTGTGCCCTGTCCTTCATAGTGGGTATACCCAAACCGCGTTTCTTTCCGTTCTTTTTAGGTATAAATACTCTCCGCAGTGGCTCTGCGGTGTATCCTGCCCTTCTTAGTTCTCTTACAGCTTCACATTTTTGTTTGTCCGTTTTCCAGACGATGTTGTCGACTCCGGGAGTGTTCTTCCCTTTGTTTTCTGTCACCCTCCTTACTGCCAGTATTTTTGCACTTAAAGAATGTGTGAGTAACCATTGCAATGCTTTGACCTTGTTGTGCCTATCCGTCTGCTGTGCCTTCACAATACGTATTTGAAGTTTCTTAACGTTGGCCTGAAGCACTTTGAAGTCAAATTTGAACCTGCCCATTTTCAGGTCTGCGTCGTAAGGTGCACACGCTGTTGCGTACATTTGCTTTCCTTTCTTAAAAATTCTTCAAACTCTCTTGTGATAAATCACCAAAGTGTTGATTGGCTGTGCTTATCAACACTTACGTGGAAGTCTGCACACTTTCGTGTGGGACATTTGTCCCTATCCGCCCCATTACAGGACGGCATTTGCTTCCTCCACACTCCCATACCCGCACTCCGTCAGCTCACCTTGCGGCTGCCTTCTCCCCTTACGGGAAGGAAATACGGGCTTACCACGTTCCGTATAGATAACTTATCAGATGGTTTAGGTTCTGTCTTTCCGCCGGCAGCTTTATATCCGTGTGGTCTGAGGATAAAGCAGACCATCTAGCTACGTACCTTTTTGGTTCGAGCGTTTCAGCATCTTTCGCTCGTTCAGTTATCACGACGTTTAATAACAGTTCATTTAATTTAACCATGCCATCCATAACCTAGTTCCCTAACTTCCTTGATGCTGAAAGTACCGCTTTTGCCTTACGGCTTTGGCTTTGAGGGTTACATTATCTCAACAGCTCAATACAGTGTGTTACCACCTCCGCATTTGTTGATAGGTTACTGTTGACGGAACAACAGGTTTGTGATACGCTTGAAACGTAGTCGTCTCAAGCCTTCCAAACATTTATCTATACTGCGACGTGTCGCAGTTATCCCTTAATGGCGCCTGCAGTCATTCCATCGATAAAGAATCTTTGAAACAATAGAAACAACAAAGCAACCGGTAGTGCTGCAACTACAACCCATGCAAATGCCAAGGCCCAGTTTTGTATTGTCTCTCCAAGGGCAGAGTAAATACCTACGGTAATTGTCTTTGCATCTGAGTCTCTAAGGAGAAATACAGGCATAAGGAAATCATTCCAAACACCCAGTCCGACGAATATTGCCACAGTTGCCGTACATGGCTTTAAAAGAGGGAATATTATCTGCCATATAATCCTTAATTGCCCTGCTCCGTCAACTATCGCAGATTCCTCAAGCTCATACGGGATTGTGCCGATAAACTTCTGATAAAGAAATATTGCAATAATACCCCTTGCGCCGACAAAAAACAGGAACAGTCCGTGAATCGTCCCGATAAGGTTAAGTTTTGCATACATTGTAACCAGTGGAATAATTATAACTTCATCGGGAATCATCAACCCCGATACAAAAATCAAAGATAGTAAAACTGCTATTTTACTCTTTTTTCTGGCCAGGTAATAGCCGGCCATGGTTTCAATTATTATTATTAAAACAACTGCCGAACCTGTTATCACAATAGTATTGAAATACATTTTCAACACATTACCGCTCTGGTTTGAAAACACTATTTTAAAATTTGCCAAAGTCAGTCTGGTTAAAGAAAACGGGCTCTCTGCAATTGTTGAATCGGTCTTTAAAGAACCGACTACCGTCATATATACCGGCACTAATACTACCAGGGTTACTATTATCAGGAACAAATTCACAAGTATCCTTGACGCGGTAATGTTTTTCCCGGCCTTGTTTAAAGCTTTCCTGCCGCAAAGTCCTTCGTGTGTGATAGTATCGTCATTCATCAGTATTCAACCTTCTTTCTATTGAGCAGTGTATTCTGAATGAGAGTCACCAGCATTATTAGAGTAAAGAGCAAAAAGGAAATTGCTGAGGCAAAACCATTCTGATTGAACCTGAAGCCTTCGTGAATAATTTTTATGGATAGAATCTGTGTTGAATCCACCGGTCCCCCGTCGGTAAGCACGGAAACAAGCGGGTATTGCTTCAAATTGCCTATTGTGCTTAATACGATGCTGATTGTAAGTCCGGGCCTTATTAGGGGCAAAGTAATGTTTAAAAACTTCTGCCATGATGCACATCCATCTATGTCAGCTGCTTCGTACAGTTCACCCGGGA
The DNA here is from genome assembly GCA_023426125.1 of Bacillota bacterium. GTDB lineage: Bacteria > Bacillota > Clostridia > Acetivibrionales > DTU013 > MnB-11. Next base: position 209,410 of record JAFABI010000041.1, on the reverse strand, counting down.
TTGTTTTAATAGATGCAAGCAATATGACTATATGAAGACCTACGGATTTCCATACAGCTACCAGACAGACCGAATATAGAGCTATATCAGGATTTTCAAGCCAACCGATATGCTTTTCCGCTAATCCAATACCTTTGAATATATAATCCAGAAGCCCGTCATAGGAAAAAAGCACTTTCCATATATATGCCGCCGCTACAGGGCTGATAACAACCGGAAGAAAAAGAGCACTCCTGTAGAAATTAGCCTGTATACCTGAGTCTTTCAATATTACTGCCAAAATGAGCGCCAGTATATTGGTTGCCGCAACAGTTATAAAAACAAAGTACAACGATATCTTGATTGAACTCAAAGTACCGGTATCGGTAATTAATTTGACGTAGTTTGCAAATCCAACATACTTCGCATTCCAATCATATCCATTCCAATTTGTGAAACTATATATGAATGATACCAATATCGGTACCATTTCAATTAAAATAAATATCAAAATGGATGGAAGCACAAGTAGGAAAGATACTTTTTTCCTGTTCATGGCAGCATTATCCTCCTGTTTTATTCAAATAAAATCATGCGGGCTTCGGCTGCAAAGCTGAAGCCCCGCATGCTCCGTTCTACTTGCTGCCGGCACTCTTAGCTGCTTCCTGCAGCTCTCTGTATTTTTTCTCGAAATTATCCATTATTTTATCAATATCTCCCCCGTATATCACGTCCATAACTGCCTTTTGTAACTCGGCGACCGAACCCACGGGGTGTTGGACAAGCTTGGTAAATGAGACGGCAACCTGGCCTTGTGCAGCTTTCTCGGCTATTTCCTTTGAAAGGTAATCCATTTCATATATCACAGGCTTTTTTGTTGTCGGATTTGCATTTCCCTGTTTGAGGTAATGCTTGTAAATGTCATCACTGAAAAGGAACTTTATAAGAGCAATTGCTTCGTCATAATTTTCAGTTTTCGCACTTATTGCAACATTGTCTGAATTGAAGCCAGGGTAGTATCCGGTAGAACTTGCTGCAGGCAGCATAAACCATCCAAGCTTGCTCTCCGTCATTCCCTGAAGCTTATTTGCAAACCACTGGCCGTCTATAAGCATTGCCGCCTTACCCTTTGAAAATGCTTCCATCCTTTGAGTATCGGTAATTGATTTGGAACCTTCAAAGAAATACCCTTTTTCCCATAACCCGAGATATTTTTTCAGCAAACCTTTAATTTCGGGCCCGTTGAATTTCAGCTCACCTGATGCTATCATTTTTGGATAATTACGTGACAACTGGTTTAATTCACTTGTCAGAACAGTATTTATAAATGGGTCTGCCACCCCAACCTGGGTATATGCAATAAGGGGTGATATGCCCTTGTTTTTAAGCGTCTCACAGATATTCTCAAATTCATCCCATGTTTTAGGAATAGAGATATTATGCTGTGCAAATATGTCCTTATTGTAATAAACATTTTGCATAACAAGCTTGATTGTCGGCATGCCATATACTTTTCCATCAATTTTTTCGATGGCTGCATCTTCCAGAATAGAATATAGGCTCTCCGGTATTTCTGCAAATGGTCCTACTGTTCTTTTCAATATATCCACACCACCCAGTAAGACGTCAGGCAGCATTCCGGAAGCATATAAAACCTTGGAATAATCGTCTTTTTTACTCTGGTCAGGGTATGTCGACCATTTGATTTTAATGCCGGGATTGGCAGCTTCAAATTTATCGTTGATTTCCTTCCAGAAGGCTTCCGTCTTCAGTGGATCCGTTTGTGCCAAAAAAGTGAGTGTTACAGGCTCACTGGTTTTTGTGGAGTTTTCCTTTGTCTCTGCTTGAGTTAAACTGCTGCTTTTGCCATCCGTGGACTTTACTTCCTGTTTACAGCCTGCGAAAAGCATCAAAACCATTAGGGACAATAGTAAGACTGAAACAAATCTTTTCATTATTCTTCCTCCCGATGAATTCAGTTTAAGATGAAAATCATTATGCGCATAAGTAATCTCTTAATAATATTCTATTTTGCATAAATGTTTTTTTCAAGTTTAGAAATCGTACATATACTTTAAATATCCGACTGCTTATTTCTGTATTCTGTCGGTGTGATGCCCATGAATTTCTTAAATATGGAGTAATAATAGTTTACATTGTCAAAACCAACGCTTTTTGCAATATCTGTAGTTTTCATTCCGGTGTGATCCAACAGTTGTATGGATCTTATAATCCTTACCATATTCAAATAGTCGGAAAACGCTTTTCCGGTTTCATTCCTGAAAAGCCTTCCAATATACTCGGCATTAAAAAACAATTTTGATGAAAGCTCCTTTAAGGAAATATTCTCTTTATAGTGCTCTTCTACATATTTTACAATCGTTTTTATTGTCTTATTTATACTTTTGCTATTTATTATATTGATTGAATCAATCATTGTATAATTATAATTGAATTCTATTTTCCGCTCTGTGCTATCGCTCCTCTGTAGCATGTCATCATGAAAAAGTATTTTATCCTTTTCATTTAACATCCTGTAGGTTTGAATACGCAAAGCTTCGCCATATGAAACCGGAATATTTGCTATTCCTTCAACTTCATTCCCCACTGTAATCAACAAATCGGCTCCTGTATCCGTGCAAATCTCTTTTCGAACTTTATCCAGAGAAAGCATCAGATCATTCTTCTCCTTCATATTCCCTGTTTTTACGCAGATAATGTCAATCCAACCGTTAATATCAACGAATGGCAAAAATCCATCAGTATTAAGAGAGCTTTTTAGAATATCTTCAATGTTATAAATCAAATCCCAAAGAGCCTCTTCCTCCATCTGCTGATTCTCCAATAAACAAACCGCTACCCACATGCACTTTCCGGAAACATCAATATCTGCCAGGCGCGACTTCTCCATGAATTCCGGTATACCGATTTTGCCACGAACAATTCTGTTTAAAATAGTACTCTTCAGCATGTTTAAGCCTGTTAATACGATCTTTTGAGATCTGGAATCACTTTCAAGATTGTTAACCGTTTCTTCAAGAGTATGTTTCAGTTCCTCTATGTCTACAGGCTTGAGAAGGTAATTTTCAGCACCGTACTTCATAGCCTCTTTTATCAGTATAAAATCATTATAGCCGCTTAACACGATGGACCTCAGTTTCAAACCTCTATCGCGGGCTTCTTTAATCAACTCCAGACCATTCATATTAGGCATTTTTATATCCGTAATAACAATATCAGGCTTTTCTGACGCAATTAGCCGTAAAGCCTCCAGTCCATCAGACGCAAAACCAGCAATTTTCAAGCCATATTCTTCCCAATGTATCATGCTTTTCAGGCCGTTTCTTATTACCGCCTCATCATCAACTATCAAAAGCCTGTACATATTTTCCCATGTCCTTTCTTTGTATAGCAGGCAACTTTACAGTCACTCTGGTATATTTTCCTCTTTCGCTGGTAATATCAATGCCGTATTTGTCTCCGAATAAAAGCTTTAGACGACTGTTAACATTGCTCAAACCGATATAGTAATCATCAAAATCATCCGGCAGGGCATTTAGACTTTGTATCACGCTATCAAGTGTCCTGTCATCCATACCTGTTCCATCGTCAATTACTTCAATGATAAGCCGGTGGCCGTCAATATATCCTTTTATCCGGATTTCTCCGTTGTCATCTTTTCCCGCCAAACCATGATGCACTGAATTCTCAATTATTGGCTGCAGTAAAAATTTTGGAATTCCAAGGTTTTTAATTCCTTTTTCAAGTTCAATATGCATGCTGATTTTATGCTGATATCTGATTTGATGAATTTTAAAGTACATGGATACATACTCTATTTCTTCTTCCAGACTGATAATGATAGAACTGCCGCTTACATTCCACCTGAAAAGCCTTCCGAGAACTGCCATCATCTCTGAAATATCGGCTGCATTATATTCCAATGCCTTCATACGTATGGTTTCAATGGTATTATAGAGAAAATGGGGATTGATTTTTGATTGCAAAGCATGGATTTCTGACTTTCTCGTTTTAATTTCAGAAATATATACACGGTTTATATACTCTTTAAGCCTTTCGCACATCTGATTAAACATGATTGCCAGCTGTCCTATTTCATCTTCGCTCTTATTTTTGATTCTTGTATCCAGATTTCCTTCCTGCACCAAATGCATGCTGTTTACAATTTTCCGGATTCTTGATGAAAATATTCTTGAGGCTGCAAAAGTAACCGCCATAGCAATGACAAGGCTTATAAAAACAACGATGGTAATAAAATATCTAACCTTTTCAGCGTCTTTAACAACCTCATCTTCAGAGATTATTGACAGAAGAGTTATATCCATAAAATCAATTTTGCCATGGCTGATAATTACTCTTCTCCCCGCAAGCTTTTCTTTATTTCCATTATTGACAGCTTCATCATATTGCGTATATTCAACGCCTACCATCTCTGAATTCCTGGCGTATATTATCCGTCTGTCGGGTCCGATAATATAAAATTCGCTTTTAGTATTTCCACTAAGCCTGTTGTATGCTTCATCAAATCCTCTAAGGTTAAAATTAAACATGTATTTTCCGATTTTATTTACTTTCATTCCATTCTGAAAATCTACAATATTCCCTGCAAAAGTAACCACCGGAAAAGGTGACTCAATAATATATCCGGGCTTTCCATACGAAAATATGTTAAATTGTTTTTCAACTTCCTTTAAGTTCTTAACAACACGGTCCTCGGAAAAATCGTACACCTTTGACACAGACCGTTCCTTTATGGGCGAAGCATGAAAAAATAATCCGTCCCGGCTATCCAGAATTATTATATCAGCAATATCGCTTTCCGCTCTCACCATTCCATACAGGAAGGTATTTGTGATATCAAGCTTATATGAATCCGGGTAATTTGAATCAGTGCTGCTTTGTTCTATACTTTTCAGTGTTTCCACAATATAGTTCTCACTGCTGTAGCTGTTATAAAGACTCATCATTAATTGATTTATCCTATCCAGTTTATCTTCTGTATATTTCTTCATATTGTTGATTAATATATTCTGATCCTTGACCTCATCATCTACCATCTTGTTAACGAGGAAATTAGATATAATGTTACCCGTTATAAACAGTGAAATTCCAATTATTATAGAGTATGATAAGAATAGTTTAATTATAAATTTGTTACCAATAAACTTTTTATATATATGAATGAGATAACATGCAAGCCTGCCCTTTTTCTCCATTTTTCGCAACGACCTTATTTGTGTTGTATTTGTAAATGAATATTTCATATGGACCGCCCGATCACTAATATGGCATCGCTTTGTGTTTATGAAATTCAAAAATTAATTTCATCTTATTATAGTACTATCGCTTTAGTGTTGTCAATCGGGTTGTATACCACAAAATATCCCCTAACTTCTTGCTGTAGTGTTTCCTGATTTCCTTCAAACTAAATGATGAGCTATATGCTATATAATGTCAAGCCTGACTGTTTGAATCATCAAGAGCATGTATGTTAAATCATTCTATGCCAATATATAGGATAAATGAAAAACAGTAAATTAAAATGATAATTTACCGTTTTTCGTAGAATTATTAATACTTTATATGAATTTCCATATCATATGTCGCCGGATATTGTCAAAATAGGGGCTATTGTTTAGATACTCTGCACATCCGCTAATCTTCTAATATCCGGCGTACTTATTATATACCCTGTACAGGAACGCGGCTGCCTCCGCCCTTGTGGTATTGCCCAGGGGGTTGACCTTATTGCCGCTGCCGACGATCAAACCTTCCTTGACAACAGAAGCGACGCTGTTTACGGCATAGGCCGCTACGAGGGACTTGTCGGTAAAACTACCAAGATCCGAAGCCGAACCCTGCGCTTCAAGCTTTTTCAGCATTCTTAAGACTCTCTCGGACAGTACCATCATATCCTGCCTTGTAATGTATGCATCCGGGCTGAATTTGTTATTCCCGGTGCCTTTGGTGATACCGAACGCTTTGGCAATGCCTATCTCTTTGTAGTAATAGTTATCACTGTTTATGTCATCGAAGTTTCCATCAACCTCGGCGTCAACTCCCAGGGTCCGTACAAGGAAGCACAGGAAGTCCGCCCTCGTAATGTTTGTTTGAGGGGAGTACTCTGTTTCCGATGTACCCTCCAATATACCCTTGGACGCAAGCACCTCAATGGATCCCTTAGCCCAGGCCACGCTACCCAAGTCGCCGAAGGTCTTTTGCACATAGGCAATGGCATAATAACTGAAATGTGTGGTGGTAAAGTTCACGGCGCCGGTTGCGGGGTCATACCTCCCGTTGGGTACCGATACCGCATTTCCGGCTCCGTCGATGTACCATACGACGATATGCTCGGGGTCAGCCAACTCCGCCGTCGTCGGGGTGTAAGGGATCGAAACCGTAACCGGAGCACTGGGGTTGTTCCAATCCGTCTGCGTTCCGTCCAACGTCAGGGTAAGCTGCACCAGAGGCCGGTTGCCGATAGATGTTTTTACTTCATCGGGCAGACCAGACTTGTCGCCCTGGCCGATGGTGATGCCGGCTTTTTTCCCCTCAGTTCCCGGAATTCCGGAAAGCATGTTATCCGGTATGGTGATGCTGCCCATACCTGTCGTGAGAGTCAGGGAACCTTCCCCTTGAGAGCCGGTCAGGAAAGACGCGGAGATACCAAGGGCATAGGTATCCACTCCTGGGATGGAAGGTACGGTGATAAGCATAGTCCCTCCGTCGGTGAAGATATCCCCCGTCGGAGTACGCAGATCCACTGACGCGCTTCCGTTATTTGTATTGACGTTGACCGGCAGGGGGGTTCCCGATGTGCCGCTTCCCGAAACATCTGCCTTATAAGACGGCGCTGAGGTATGAGAGCCACTGCCTCCGCCGGAGCCGTTGTACGTAAAGCTGGCTGTGATTGTGACATCGTTGGCAGGCATGGTAAAGGTGGTACCGGCGCTGGTCGCGCTGCCGAAGGTTCCGCCGCCGTCGGACGTCCATTTATTGAAGCTATATCCGGAAGAAGGCGTCGCGGCAATGTTGATAACCGTACCTGCCGCATAACTGCTGCTGCCGGTCGTAGTGCTGCCACCCGTCCTTGCCGTAATGGTAAGGGCATAGGTCTTCGGCGGCGCTGCGCTGGCTGTCAGCGTCACTGTGTAGGTGTCGTCGGAGTCCGCCGTTCCATCGTTGGCTTTGAATACCAATATGATATCGCCTGCAGATACCGGGATATAGGCAAAGCTTACCGCTGCCGCAACCGGACTGGCGCCATCCACTGATACCGTATAGGCCAGCGGGTCACTGTCGGTGTCCTCAAAGATCGTCAAAAGGTCGAGAGTGTACGCGGCATTTACCGTTACGCTGGCCGAAGTTGTTGCCGGTACGCCGGCCTTGCGTTTTGGAGCCTTGTTCGATACGGTTTCAAACGTAAAATTCACCGTATAGGTTTGTATTGTTGCCTTATCCTCGGCGGCCACCAAAACCGTGGCGCTGCCGGGCAGGGACGCCGCCTGGATTACGTTTATGGTTGCCTTTGGGTCCGAGGGTGTTGCGCCGACCGTAGCCGCCGCGCTGCCTGGCAAAGTGCCGTGGGGCAGTTTAACACTGCAGGTGTAGGTACCGGGCGTAAACCCGCTCACTGTGCTGCCGCCCACCGTCAGATCGCTCAGCGTGGCGTCGCTGCCGGGCTTGTAGTTTTTTACGGCTTCGACTGCCAGGGCGGCGCTGTCACCGACATTAAAGGAGATTTCAAATTCCGCTGTATCGCCTGCGGAAAGGTTAAGACCTTCAAGATAGCCTGCCGTGATGGTCAGAGTGTTTCCGCTTACGTAGTAATCCACGGGCGATGCTAAAGACATTGTGCCTTAGACCACACTTGTGACAGCTGCCGCGCTGCCCCAGGTGACGGTTGTACTTACATTGCCGGGGCTATCCGGGTCAAAGGCCACCGTTGTGGGGCTGATGGCGGCGTTAATTGCCTGCCGCACGGTTACTATTGCCGTTACCTCCAGCAGGGTTGCCGGATTTGACTGTTCTACGCCCGCCGGCAATGTGAAGGTGCCAGCAGCGGTGTAGTCCCCGGCCGTATTGCTGTCATAACCGTCTATGGTCCAGCTTAAATTTACGGTATGGGTGCTATTGCCGCCGTCGGTTATGGTGGTAGTATCCGCCAATGCGGCAAGTGCTACCGCTTCCTCTGTTCCGTAAGGCACTTCGACATTATTCACCGGAGTGATGCTGGCTATGGTCGGATTTGTTGGCGGCGTATCTACCACCGTCAGTGTCACGGTGTAGGTGTCTATCGAATCCGCTGTCCCGTCGTTGGCTGTGAATGTTAATGTGAACAAACCCGCTACCGCAGGTGTATAGCTGTAATCCTCATCTGCCGCAACCTTCGGTGCGCCGTTGACCGATACCCAGTATGTCAGCGGGTCGCTGTCGGCGTCCTCAAAGATCGTCGAGAGGTCGAGGGTAAACACGTTATTTACCGTCACGCTGGCCAATGCCGTCGCCGGTACGCCAGCCTTACGATTGGGTGTGGAGCTAGGCAGTGTTGTAGCGAGGGCTGCCAGTATTTTGCAAGTCATATCATCTGCAACTGTCTGGGTAGTGTATTCACTGCCGGACAATTCTTTTGCCTTGACAACCAATTCCTGAATGCTGCTGAACACCTCTTTTGAATAGTTATCTGCCGAAGCTGATTCTGCAGATGTAATTGCCTCATTTAACGAGGTTTTGTTGCAAATGGGACTGCCATAAGCTTCAATTTCCCCAACCTGCATTAAATACCCGTCGGCACCGGATAATTTTAATTTTGTGCCGGTCATTCGAATAAATCTGGCAGCTACCGGTTTATCCAGGACAAATTCACGAAGTGACGAGTTGCCGGGAACATCACCGGTCACTTCTTTGACCGTCACTCAGTTTTTCCCGTTTTCCGAAAGCTCAATGGTGTAGTCATAGGGAAATGCACCATTGAGAGTTGGCGATACATTGATTTGATTAACATTAAACAGATCTCCAAAATAAATAGCTACCCATTCATTTGCTGTTTCAGTGGTATTAATTTTAACATTGGAAGTCCAACCGCATGTTGCTGTACCCACTCCGGATAAACCATCATTTACATAGTCGGCAGACCAACCCCACTGTTTATAAATGGAATCTGGAGTTGACGAAGATACATATACTTTTTTGCTGAGTGCAATATTCATCCCAGGGGTATATTCTACAACTGAACTATCCAGAGGAGATTCAGTTGCAGGAACGGTTCCATCATCATTGTAAACCTCAATCTCACTCAGGGAAGCTGCGTATCTGCCATTTATTCCTGCCATTTCAGCAATACTGATACGGACATACCGTGCAGTTACGGAATCAAAACTGTAACTCGGAACAATGCAGCTGTTTGTGTCCATATCTGTGACAGTTTTAACCGTGGTCCATATACTGGCGTCTTCTGAAACATCTATAGAGAAATCTTTTGGCATATAATCAGCAAAGGTTAATAACTCTCCTGTAGGATAAAGATCAATACGGTTGAATTTACGGGTTGTACCAAGATCCAGAGTAATACTGTTCTCAGAGGATTCTACACCGGCAGAGGATTGCCAGCCGTTGCTGGTGCTGCCGTCGGAAAAGCGGATACCGTCATTCAGGTTAGCCATGTACCAGCCATCCGACCCCTGGGATGTTTCACAATAAACTTGTGCATCCAAAGCCAGGTTGGTTCCTGCAGCAGGTTCTTCTGCAGGTCCCTGATAATCAAAATTTTCAGGAAGTGCAAACAAATGTCCGTCACCTATTGCAAAGTGCATATTCAGAATGCCGTCTGTCAAGGCAACTGCCGCATGAGTTCCAATCATCCTTGCTCACCTCTTGAAGTCCGGTAATGCCATCAGCAAATTTTAGCGAAACATCTCTTTCTTCAATAAAACTGTTATTGACAACCATCAAATAATTACGTCCCGTGTTTTTATCGCGCATGTAGGAAAATGTCAGGTCGTTATTGTCCAGGGAATGGACAAAGAAATTATCCGGAACTGCTTCCTGTCCATAAGTGCTACCATTAAAATAAATTTTCCTGGCATCCAGATTCATCAATGTGGGACCCATCTTCAGGATTTCGCCGTTAAGCTTTTTCACCGGTTCAAAAAGATCCGTTTTTTTGCCGTCTGCAGTGATAATGCATCGGTAAATGTCTCGGACCGGCCTGTAGGAGTAAACCAGCAGAAATAGGAGAGCTGTTTGTAACCATAAGCAAGTGCCATATAGGCTTCATATCGAATTTCATTTTCATTGGTACGGCGGAAATTACCCGGTACGCCGATAGATTGAATGTAGGTTCCTGTTTTTACGCCGTTTTTAAGCCCTACCTTCCAGGTTGAAGACAAATTATTCAGGAATCCTGTATAGTCCGAAGTATTTTCATCCATGCCAAAGGGATACCGGTCATAAATCAGGTAATCCAGCTTGCAGTTGCTTTGGCTGGCAAGCTTCACCCAGTCATTCATTTGATTTTCAGCTTCTTTTACAGAACTATAAACATAAAGCGGTAGGAAATTTAAGTGCGCATATCCATAAGTATCTGCATTTTTGAAGGCTTTGAAAACCCTTGCATATGGATTGGCATTATGGGGTTCGTCAAGGATATAATATCCGCCGACACCCGGAATATTCTTATATTCACCGGCCAAACTCATAATCTCTTCATCCGCCATATTGAGCAGATTTCCACCAAAACGGCTGTCGGCTACGCCAACCTGCATACCGTATTTATATGCAAGACGTGCCATTTCCAAGTTTGTCTTCTTTTCGTTCAGATCATTGCCTGTTACATTTTGAATGTACGTAATGTTCGCATCTGCAAGATAGGAATACTGCTCGTCATTGACATAATCCTTTGTCGGAGGCCAAAATATGGAAATCAATATATTGTCGGACGAACGCTTAATTTTGTCTTTTACAATAACCGAACAAGTTAAGGAAATTCCATTGGATTCATCCTTTGCAGTGACAGTGGCATTTCCGGCAGCAACCGCAGTAACAACACCGTTTTGATCAACTGCAGCAACGGAAGTGTCGGAGGACTCCCATGTCAGGTTTACTTCCTGAGTATCGTCTTTAATAATATCAGGAACAAGCGTATCTGCCACACCCGGTATTAGAAGCAGGTCCGTCTTGTTGAGTGACGCGGAAATTTTGCTGATCTTGCCAAACACCGCTATTTCAGAGAGTTGAACAAGTTTACCGTTAATTCCCATGTTCACGTCATACCGCTTGGTGACATACAGCTTTACATAACGAGCCTCCGGCTTCTCAGGTAAATCGATTACAAACGGTTCGACTGGAATCCCGTTTCCTGCGCTGGTATATGCATCAGTGTAGTTTACACCATCTGATGAAAGCTGGATTATAAAATCGCTCGGGAAGCACAGACCGTAGGGTGTATAATCCGATCGCGGAAACAATACAACCCGGCTAAGCGCATAATCCGCACCAAGATCAACTTGCACTGCTGCAGGCGTAGTGGCATCTGTAATTTTATCGTATGGGTTGGTAGTCCATCCATTCACGGCTCCGGCCTTACCAAGGATCCCATCGGTCAAAAAGGCATTGCATCAGCCTTCGTTTGCCTTTTCATAGGAGGATGTGCTCGTAACCGGTTTGTTTAGCGCAATGTTCCCCAGGCCGTCCGGCACATAGGAGTCGATATTGGTTATGTCATATGTTAGTGCTGATACTTCACTTCCAGTTCTGGTTGTATCTGCAAAAGCAGTTAAGTAAATGTTCAGCATCATGACAAACACTAGTACCATTATCATAATCTTTTTACACCATTTTTGGCATGTCGTAATTTTCATACTTCCCCCCTTTAATGGAAGTTTGTGCTAATCAATCCATATCTTAAATAGCTTCAGTCCGGGGCGTCACGATATACCTCCGTTACGGACAACGCGATAGCGATCAGCTGCGTCACCAAAGCTTCCTTAATCCCTAAGACAACAGGCGTTTCCCCTGCCCCCAGGAGCCGTTCGCAAACCGAGCGAAATTCCGTCCAGGTCTTGGGGATATCCAGCCCATACCTTTATGGACAACATACCGCCTACCGCGTAGGGCGTCCAGTTTTCGCCGTCCCCGGACGCGGGCAGGATAAACGCGCCGAATTTTGAAGCGGGGCTCTTCTTTGTACAGCAAATTCGATGTCGGTGTTGTTGTTCGGGAACGCGATCGTCTACGGCGACAGGGTCGCCTAATCCCTGTTGATGCGGAAGATGCGTCCCTCGCCGGGGAGGAAGTCAAGAGTTACCGAATTGTCGCTGCCCGAAAGCTCGACACGGGAAAAGCTGCCGTCCTCATGGGACACTTCGGATAGGTACAGGATATCGGCGTCCAGCTTGACGGTGTGTGTGACCGGATTTTTGATGCTGTTATTGACGATCATAAGGTATTCGGTTCCGTCGTACTTATCTACCATGTGGGAATACACCATATCGTCCTTGGCAGCCGGCTGCGCGAAGAAGGTGCCAGGAATTGCTTTTTGGCTGTAAAGTTTGGTTCCAGTGAAATAGACCTCAACGGCGTTCAGCGGGAACACCACGTCGCTGAGAGCGTGGATCTGGGCGTTGAGCCGCTTGACGCCTTCGTAGATCGGGCGCGGGTTTCCGTCGGCGTCAAGGACGGCGTGCGTGAACGGTTCGCTGCGCTGTATGGGCGTGGACCATGTGAAGTAGGACAGTTGCTTGAATCCGTAAGCCAGCGAAACGTAAATCTGGTACCGCAGCTCATCTTCGTTGACCCCATCCGTTCCGGGGCGGAAGCCGCCGGCTGTCTGTAGATACTGGGCGGTCTTCACGTCATAGTCAAGGCCGACTCTCCTGGCAACCTCCATGAGGTTGAGCATATAAGGATAGTTTATTGATCGGTTGTCTAACTCATGCGAGCCGGCGAAGGGATAGACGTCGAACATGATGTAATCCAGCAGTTCCGGATCGGCTCCGTTATTGGTGACGGCATCCGCGAATTTCCGGCAGCTCGCCTCCGTCATGAAGGGACTGGCGTTGATATGCATGTATAAATCCGGCGCCAGCTCCTTGAAATACCGGATTGTATCGGCGTATAAGGACAGATCGCCGGGCTCGTCAATAATATAGAAACCGCCCACGCCGGGCACATCGGCGTAATCTTCCACGATCCGCTTGATCAGCGCCTTGTTTAAGGTATCAAAGTTTCTGAAAGTGCTGTCGCACACGTTCAACAGCATGCCGCGCTCGGCGGCGAGCCGGGCCATCAGCATGTTGGTATCCCTGCTCTGCAGATTGCTGGTGCTTACGTTTTGGACATTGTCAATACCGGCCTCAGCCATCAGGTCGAATTGTTTCGCGTTGACGCCGGGGCCTTTGGGTTCCAGCTCGGGCACCCAGAAGGCCGAGACCAGGAGCCGGTCGTACAGACCGTTCGTCGATTCCCGGACATCGAACACCCACTCCGCTCTCAAGGAATAACGCTCGCAGTACGCTGTGACGGTAATCTGCCCCTCGGCCAGCGCGGTGACCAGCCCGTTTTCGTCCACCGATAGGATGTCGCTGTCACCGAAATCCCAGTGAACTTCGCCGAGGTCAACGGAGCCGTCGTCCGGATAGATGAGGAAGCCGGGGCGCTGCCAGGTTTTGCCGACGGTGAGCCGTCTGCTGACCCTGTCGTACAGAGACGACTCCTCAACGCCCCGTCCGTAAACCACAGCCTCAGACAGGCAATACGTATAGGTTTGCTTCCTGGTCATGTTGATACGCACGTACCGGGCCTCCACCGGCGTATCCAGGACGGTGAACTGGGGAATATCCTTGACCAGCTCCTTGGTTTTGCCCCTCTCATATACCGTGCCCCAATAATTCTCCCCGTCGGTCGAGAACTCGATGTTGTAATCCACGGGGAAATCGAGGCCGACGTTGCTGGGCCAATTGAGACTGTCCTGCCGGGGCAGCAGGGCGACGCTGTCGATCAGGAACACTTCCTCCAGGTCTATGACCAGCCAATACCTATTGTCTTCGGGAGTTTCCCAGGGATGGCTGTTCCATCCGTTGGGTTCGTTAGCCGTGCCATTGCTGCCGATCAGGCCGCTGGTCAGATTGCTGGCAAACCAGCCGTAATTCTCGTAGGAGTTGGAGTAAGACACAGGCTTGTTCATCGAGAGGTTGACCGAGCCCTCCGGTCTGAACGGGTCGTAATGCTTCAGATTCAGAATGTCATTTGAGCCATACAGCCGGCTGACAGCCAGCGTCAACGCCGCGATGGCGTCACTCACTTCTTCCGGCATGGCGTAATGGTTATTGAGCACATTGCCCGCGTTGCTCAGCGCGGCCGCGAACTGTGGCCAGCTCCACGACTTGTGGTCGGCCGCCTGTTTGTTCTTATGCGCATTGTACAGCATTTTCAGAAACCCGGCGATGGCTTCCGACAAACCGGCATAGACGCGATCCAATTCGGCTTTGAAAATTATCTCTTGCTGCAGCGCGGCTTGAGCGGCATTCCTGGCGCTCGCGAAGGCCGGCCAATTGCTGTTTGTACCATATAGCTCCTGGGTGAAACGCGCGCTTTCATTGAAAAGAGTCTGCAAAGCGGCCTTATCGCCCGGTTTGGGATGGACCGAGACTTCGGCGATACGAAGTTGTGTGCCCGACACCCTGGTCGCGGTGATCCGAACAAAACGAGCCTCAATATCCTTGTCGGCCAAGCCATTGATCAACGGCTTCCTCTCTGGGGCTGCGGGATCATTTTTAATGGCGCCAATGCCCGGGTAAGGCGATGAAAAATCACTATCTTCCAGTTCGTCGATGGTCTTGTCCCCGGCGCCGCAAAAACTCAGTGTATACGTGTAGTTATAAGTAGTGACGACATTGGTGGAACTCCAGGGGTAGACGATGACCTGACTGATCTCATACAAGTCTCCCAGGTCCATCGTGATGATAGCTTTTCCCTGTTTTTGCGAGTGATAGCCATGGGGGTTTCCGCCCGCGTCCGTGAGCACCCCGCTCGTCAAATTACCGAGAGCCCAATATGTACCGGGATTTAACACATTGTTGAGATAGTTATTCGCGCCGTTTTCATCGACGGCTCTCAGGCTGGTTACGGGCAAGCCCAGGGCCACGTCCCTAGAGCCGGACGGGGCGTATGGGTCGCCGTCAAACAGATTGTATATGTATTTGCTGGTATAGGGTTGGGGCGGGTTCTCATACGGCCATGGGTTACCCGGCCCCGGCGGGGCAACTGCCAGCACCGGAAGCGCCGTTCCGGCAACCAACAGCATAACCAGTAAAAGTGAAATGGTTTTTCGAAGCATTTTGTTGAAGGTTTTTCGAAGCATTTTGTTTTCCTCCCATTTCCTTTAATTATTTCTGGAATTTTCTCTTTCCAGATTCACAATGATAGGACCCAAAAATGTACTTATATTCTTATAGGGTCATTATACTGCCGAATGGCGTTTTAGTCAGGGAGATAACCTTCAGGTCAAGGAGTAAAATATTCAGGTTTTCGGCTTTATATCCGCTTCGATTCTCCACGAGATCGGGTTTCCGGCCAGTATGGTCATCCGTCAGTTCTCCCCGCCATATTCGGTATTATCCAGCCCCGTCATCCGCGCCCAGGAACTGTCGAGTTCCCGCAGCACTGTGTCATTATCCCGTCCGGCGAACATCTCCTGAACACCCAGTATAAAAAAGTTAGTCATCTCCTGCGGCCAGTTTTGATTTACAAAAACGTGGGTTTGGCTGACGTTGGTAAAAAGCTGCCGCAATATCGGATTGTATTCCACCGAAACGCCTTTTTTTACGGGCAGATTCAAACTGTCGCTCAAATATTGATAATATATGTCGTCCCGCATGAAATAATCGAAAAAGCGCAAAGCTGCTTCCTGATTCTCAGTTCCGGCGCTGATGGACAACATACCGCCTACCGCGTAAGGCGTCCAGTTTTCGCCGTCCCCGGACGCGGGCAGGATAAACGCGCCGAATTTGAAGCGGGGCTCTTCTTTGTACAGCAAATTCAGCGAAAACGTTCCCGAAACAATCATTGCGGTTTTTTGAGAAGCAAACATTGACAATGCCTGCTCAAACGTGATATCCATGAAGTTTTGGTTTACGTAAGGAATCAGATCCCGGCACATTTCAAATACACTTCTCCATTCGGAGCCGGAAAAGTTAGTCTCACCTCGATACATTTTTTCGTCAAACAGCGGGTTGGCCCGATAAACCGCCGTTACGGCAAGCGCGTACGGAATCAGCTGCACCGCCCAAACCCCTTTATGTCCCAGCGCGACAGGCGTCACGCCTTCCCGCGAGAGCCGGTCGCAGACCGTGAGGAATTCCCTCCATGTTTTGGGAATAGCCAGGCCATATTGATCAAACATATCCTGATTGTACAGACAGGCGATATAGCTTTGATCAACCGGCAGTCCATAATACCGTCCCTCATACAGTCCGGTTTCCAGTGCCTCCTCCTGAATGCCATTCAAAAACGACCTTCCTGTCAAATCAAGAAGATAGCCGCTTTGCGCATATGGGACAGCCTCAGTGACACCCGGATGGACACCTACAATATCGATGGGTTCATTGGCCAAAAAGCGTTTCCGCAGTAAACTACGATACTCATCGCCGCCGGTCAGGTCATACTCTATGACAATGTCGGGATTTTCCTCCATGAACCTGTCAAACATGTTGATATACGCCTGTTTCGCCTCTTTTTGATAGTGCATAATCCGCAAGACTTTCTTCTCCGGCACCTCCACCACTGTCCCCGAGCCTCCGCACGAGCAAAGACTGAACAGCAGGGCAATCAGCAGCAAGTAGACACTTACGCAACGCGGTACCTTCATCAGCACATCCTCCTCTCACTCTCTCTCTGGAATCGAGCAGGAGGCAGGTATTAACCAGAGCCGTCCTACTCGCCTTGCGGCTAACCTTCTCCTTCAAATTGCAGGATTCACTCCCGGAATTATGCAGGCGAAAAATAACCTTTCGGTGGCCTGTATATATTTAGGAGTACTGCAAATATTACTTCCCGTTTTTCTGAAAATGCCGGCCGCAATGGACTGCGTTTTCAGAAACCTATACGGGAAGTTATATTTGCACCAGTACTTAACGCAAACGTATTCTCCGATACTTTACGGCTGCCCTGTCCCAGATCGATATTTGGAACGATATTCATTAGGCATGCAGCCGTAGTGCTTGCTGAACAATTTCGTAAAATATTTCGGGTCTTTGATTCCAACCTTTTCACTGATTTCGTAAATTCTCAGGCCGCTGCGCAGCATCTCTTCCGCTTTTTTCATGCGCAGGTTCGTCAGGTACTCCGAAAAATTCACGCCATACCGCTGTTTAAAGAGACCGCTGAAATAGTTGGCGTTCAAGAAGGCTCTTTTTGCAACCTGCTCCAGTTTGATGTCTTCATGATAATGCTCCTGTATGTAGAGCATCGCCTGCGTAACACTGTCTTTCGGCACGTTGACCAGGTCTTCATGTCCGGAGTTTATTATGCTTTTTACCTTGCGTACGGCATGTACGAGATCTTCCTCGTAAATCGGTTTGAGCAGATATTCGGAAACCCCAAGCCCGATGGCCTGCCTGGCAAATGCAAACTCATCGGCGCCGCTGATGATAATGGTTTTCGTTTGGGGCGACAACAGATTTACTTTCTCGATGAGCTCCAAGCCGGTCAGCCCCGGCATACGGATATCCGTAATCAGCAAATCCGGCATCAGGGCTTCACACTGGGCAAGGGCGCTTATGCCGTCGTATGCCTTTCCCACGACCTGACAAACGCTGCCTTCCATCTCCGCCAGGGTATTTTCAATAATGGGAAGTATCCATATCTCGTCATCAGCGATTATTACACGCACAGCCCGCCCTCCTTTGCGTATTTGGGGATGCGTATGGTTACACAGACGCCGCCGGTGCTCACTGTCTCATAAAAAAGACCGGACTGTTCCCCGTAGTGAATGCGAAGCCGGTTGTTCACGTTTTCAATGCCGACCCCACCCGCGTTTTTCCGAAACTCCGCGTGAACAGCCGCAGGCACGGCAAGTTTCTCGTTGAGCATTCGGATCTTATCTTCGGGCATACCGATACCGTCATCCGTGACGCAGAAAACAAGGTTACACCCATCTTCCCGGAGGGAAAGGCAGACAAAACCGCCGCCAATCTTTCTCTCCAGCCCATGCTGTATCGCGTTCTCTACCAACGGCTGAAAAATCATCTTCATGACACGAAAGCCGGCATATTGACTGGGAATATCATATTCCAACCGGTATTTCCCGTTGTGCCTGATATTCTGTATGGTCATGTAATTCTCGATCTGCCGGAGCTCCTCCCCTATCGTGACAAACTCCGTGCTGCGGGAAAGATTGTAGCGGGTATAGAAGGAGAGGGCTCTGACCATCGAGGCCATATCGCGGTTCCCGGACTGAATCGCCATACCGCGCACACATTCCAGCGTATTATACAGGAAATGCGGGTTGATCTGATTTTGCAGAGCCACAAGCTCAGCCTCGCGCTGTAACAGCTCGGACATGTACACATCCTGAATCAGGCGCCGGATATGTCCTGCCATATCAATTAAACCGTTGGACAGTGTAGTGATCTCCCCGTGCCTGGGAAAATCCAGAACGACGTCGTAGTTGCCCGCCTTCACCATCGCGACGGCTTGGGACATGGATTTTATGGGCATAATAAGCTTTTCTTGTATGTAGATCAACCAGATGATGAAAATGATGACAAATCCGCAAACCAAACCCAATATCAGCAACCGAGCCCTGATTACACTGGACAGCACAGAGGAATACGGCTGAAAATTAAGGATTCTCCAACCCGTGTAATCAGAAGTATAGAAAATGAGAAAATAGTCCTTGCCGGCTATAGGATATCGCATCATACCGTTGCCGTCCGAAATCCGGCCCAGCAATTCCTCCGGCAGCATACGAGGAGCTTCCTCGCTGGCACTGTCATAAATCACCCTGTCGGCTTCGTCAAGCACGCATATGTCGGCGCCGCTTTCAAGAATGCCGCCGGGTTGTTCCAGAATGCCGGGCAGAAATTCATCCGGGAGGTCAAGCATTAGCACTCCTAACACTTTTCTCGAGCTGAAATCCCTGAGAGAGTGACAGATGCTGATCACTCTCCGGGGACGATTCGCGACGTGAAACTCGTTGTGCGTTCCGAAAAGTACCATCGCGCCGTTCGCGGCTACCGTATCCTGATACCATTGGCTTTCCGGCGCGCTGTATCCCGGTTCCGGGGGATTCCCTTTCGCGAAGAAGATATTATTTTGCTGGTCAAAAAGATAGAGGCCGGCAATATCCGGGTTCACCTCCGAGAAATTGAGCAGCCAATCGTGTAATCGATACTCCGCGTTTAACTTTTCCAATGGAGCCATTCTGTCATACCACTGAATATCCGTCAGGATCATCTCGTTGGTCATGATGGAAAGAGCCAGCCTGTCCGCCGTTTGGAGCTGATTATCCAGATTTCTGCCCATTTGTTCCAGCATTTTTGTGGTCAATGTTTTAAGCTGTTCCTCAACGTTCCAGCTGGAATACCTGCTGATAAACAAGCCGATGCTCATGACAGGGAGAATGATGAACACTACAAAAGCCACGGTAAATTTACTCCCTATGCCTATCTGCGCCCACCGCTGCAAAGTGTTCCTGTGCATATCCCTTATTTTCATAGAGCTTCCCCCAATTAAATATTCAATCGCCGCGTCAACCCCAGGCCCAAGGAGAATAAGTACACTTTTTTATTGTTTGCAATCTTTATGTATTTTTTATCTATAATCGTTATTATAAACCAATGGAGGATTAGTCGTCCAGCAAGAGTTCCCTATATATATGGCTAATTATAGTAAATCCGCCAACACAAGTCGCTATTTTTCTAGCAGTGAACATTAACATTACCATCCGGAGGCGACATATCACACTCATCCCTTGACCGCCCCTCCGGTGACGCCCGCAATAATCTTGTCAGATAAAAAGATATATAAAAACAACGTGGGCAGGAAGACGATCATGACCGCCGCGAATAACCCGGCCCAATCACCGGTATAGGTCATGGACTCGATGATGGCCTGCAGTCCCACGGAGAGGGAGCGCAGTGCCTGCTTGCTGCCGAATACCAAAGAGATAAAGTAGTCATTCCATATGTTCATAAAATTGAAGATGGTGACGGTAATGATTCCAGGCTGAGCCATCGGCATATATATCTGCCAGAGAATCCGTCCCTGAGAACAGCCATCCACCGTAGCGGCTTCTTCAATCGCACCGGGAAGTGAAGAAAAAAATCCCATAAGGAAAAATATGGTGAACGGAACCAGTGAGCTGATGTACATGATGACGAGTGTGAATCTATTTCCCACAAGACCGGCCTGTGCCAGGATCGAGTACATGGGGACGACGATCATCACGCTTGGTACGGCCATTGTTATCAAAAACGCCCGTGTAATCACTCCGCGTCCGCGAAAAACCTTGCGGGCAAGCACATACGCGGCGGGAGAAGCGATGAGGATCACGCCGGAGCATGAGAAGGAGGCATAGAACAGGCTGTTCAGGAAGTACCACGATAGATTGTTAGTGGTCCAGGCTTTTACGTAATTTTCAAAACGCCATCCGGAAGCCAATATCGTGTTCGTGAAGATTTCCCGCGTGGAGGAAAAAGAGGCGAGTAAAATCCAACCAATGGACACAACAAAAAACGAAAGCCAGAAAAACAGGGCAATATAGCCCGGTGTAAGACGCAGCTGCCTGATCAATTCACTCTGTTTCATCAGTATTCCAACCTCCTCTCGGGAAGAACCAGTTTCAGCATGGTGTAAGCTGCCATGACCGCCAGAGTCACAAAAACACCGACCGCGGCACCGCCTCCGGGGTCCATCAACGAGGCGGTGGATTTCGATCCTAAGACCAGATTGTACATCAAAACCCCGGGAACCGCCGTTGAGGAACTGATGAAACGGGAATACGCCATCGACCAGACGAAAAAGTTCGATGATGTGATGGTCCAGAGAGTCAGGGCGGTGTGGAACACGCTTCGCAGCAATGGAAGAGTAATACAAAAAAAGGACCGCACGCGTCCCGAACCATCGATATAAGCACTCTCATACAGTTCGGCAGGTATGCGGTCGATGCCGGCGAGAAAGATCAGCAGATAGTACCCGACACAACCGTAGCAGAAGGAAAACAGCATCCCCCAGAATATGTGCTTCTCGTCGGTGTACTGTACCGCCGCCAGCGATTGGAGTCCCAGCGTCTTGAACACCGAGGCAAGCAGGCCGAACCTGGTGTTGAATATGTACTGCGTCCACATGCTCACCAACGCCACCATGGAAATGATGTTGGGCATATAGATGACACTCCTCCAGAAAGACTTCCCCTTCACACCTGAGGAGATCACAACGGCGTAAAACAGCGAGACGCAGAGCGTCACGACACCCCCAACCACCCAAATCAGCAGAAGGTTTCTGAAGGAACGGCCAAAAAGCGGCATTTTCCAAACCGTAAGATAGTTTTGTAACCCGACGAAGGTCCATTTTTCCATATTATCCGTGAAGGAGGACATGGAGAAAAAACTCATCAAACCGGTTCTCAGGACAGGATACACAAAAAGGAATGCAAAACATAGCAGTGCGGGCGCCATACACAAAACAATAAAACGCGCCTCTTTTCGACGAATCAACGCTGGACCCTCCTTTTCTCTCATCATGAGAGAACGGGGCAGACGTCTCCATCCGCCCCATTCCGCAATTTCAGAGCCTGTCGAATTATCAATCTCTCTTCGTGCCCTTCTTCATAGCGTCTACAAACGCCTCGGGCGTCAGGTCTCCCCCCATAAGTTTTCCCAAGTTCTCAGTGAGGGCAGCGCTGACATTGGTGTCGCTCATGTTGCCCCATATTGTGTAGGTACCGGTCATGCTGTTCAGCATCACCTTGACGTCCTCCAGCATGGCTGGCCAATTGACGCCATCCACGGCGGGAACGCATGCTGCCCGGTCAACAAGCCCTTGCTGGGTCTTCGCGTCCATGAAGTATGCGATCAACTCCGCCGCGTCATCAGGGTGTTGACTCTTTGAGGAAATAGCAAAACCCTGGGAGATAAACTGAAGATTTGTGTTCGGGTCGGCCGAGCCGGACAGAAGCGGGAATCCGCATACGCCCCATTCAAAGTCGGGTCCGGCAGTGGCGGCTACCTCGTTCGGGAGCCAGCTCCCATTACACAGATAGATGGCAGTGGCGCCCACCGCGAGCTCCTGCTGCCCGGCCGGGAACACGTTGGCGGCGGTGGTCGAACTGAGGTATCCTTTAGAAGCCAGATCGGCTATGGCTTGCGCCATTTGCAACACCGCAGGGTCGCCCCACATCCCGCCGGTCGCGTCAGCGTTCAGCCGGTCGCACCATGCCTGGCCTTTAAGCAGCGTCAGGTAGGAGCCGGCGAGAGCTGGACGGTAGGCATCGTCAATAGTCGCCACGTCATAGCCCGCATCCTTGATCTTCTGGCAGACATTGAGGAACTCTGCCCATGTGGCAGGCGGCGCGGTTACGCCGACTTTCCGTAAAATAGCCTTGTTATAGAACATTCCGGCGATCGAAGGCTGCTGTGGCAGGTAGTATACTGAGCCGTCGCCCTTATAGGTTTTAGCGAAATCAATATAGGACGGTATAATGGTCTCTCCCAGGGTCTTGCCTCCTGTAGTAGCGTATGTCTTATTCAGATAGTTATCTAGCTTCAGAAGGTACTCGGTACCAAAATTGGGGTACAGCCAGTCCGGCGAGTTTTCAATGATGTCAATGGGCTCACCGGCGTCAATGGCCGACTTCAGGGTCAGACGTACGTCGCGGCCGAGCCAATTCACTTTGACGGTGTTACCGGTGGCAGCTTCGTACCGTGCGATAGCCTCCTTGAACACCTCCGCCTGGACTTCGGTCTCGCTCCACATTGCCCAATAGTTTATGGTCTTCCCGCCGACGGGCTGTTCGGACGTGGTGCCCGGCGTCGGCGTTGTGTTGGATGAGGGTGTTCCCGTGCAGGATGCGAGGCTGAATACAAGCAAACAAGCAACGAAGAGGGAGGTGAGGAATCGTTTGTGTTTCATCTGGTTTTCCATCCTTTCAATATTTTGAACCCGGTGGTGGATTATGACTATAGCTCCACTTCAGTTTCATTATGTTTTTATGATAATAGCATAAGAACAAATGGTAAAGGTGTCAGCATTCAGGAAAAGGTGGAAATTTCTCAGGTGTTTTCAGAGAGGAAGGCGCGGCTGTATGCAGCAAAAACCAACACGTGTTCCGACATGCATATACTCATCTAAAATTTTGGAAAACCAGGCACTGTAGCGGAATTAAGCAAGAAGCCGGACGGACAGGCCCCTAAAACAATTTTCCCCGGAGACTCATTAACAAAAGCACCAAATGCTATATCAAATCCTTACAAAAAAGTTATCATGAGTAGAAATGATTTGATACAGACGGAAACGGGACAATAGATTTATGGACTATTGGATCCGGCTTTATGGTATCGTCAAAGGTATTATTAACCGCATGCCATACTATAATCATACAACCAAAAAAGTATGGGCACAACAATATCGCGCACATATTAATCAAAATGCAAGATAGTATCGGTGATACTATTGGTTTTTTGGATATACAACTGCTAACCCAGTGAATAAAGCAATCACTGTTAGTGGATATCCCAACTATTCGCAGTACCATTATAACGACCTAATTCAAAGGAAATATGCCGGTTGTAGACAAATTTCCTTACCGCAGCGGAGTTTCAACGAGACTGGTCGCAAATGCCTTGCATTTGCTGCTCGTCCATGCATCCCGGGCGGGAGATATGCTCACCGCCTGAAACCCAATTCGGTACCCACCACCTGCAGAGGTGGTGGACATTTTGGGGACTCGTTATTATCAATATTAGAGCTTATATCTTAACAGGATGTCATCTTCTTTTCAATTGCTTATGGGGTTTTATCCTATTTCGTCCCCACAGTAATTTTACTCTAGCCGCAATTATTCAAAAAATTCATACTCGATCATTGCACAAAGGGCATGATAGACCGGCAGGTGATATTCCTGTATTCTGTAGGTCTCCGAAGCAGGAACCGTTATTGTAACATCGCACAGCTCCTTCATCCTTCCACCGCCTTCACCTGTCATTCCAATGGACACAAGTCCGAAAGCTCTGGCTACCTTTATCGCGTTGACCACATTTTTTGAATTGCCCGACGTGCTTAAGCCTATCAGGACGTCTCCCGGCCTTCCATAGCCGTATACCTGCTGGGCAAATACCATGTCCGCCGCCACGTCGTTGATAAAAGCCGAAGAAATGCTTGTCTGGCTCACAAGGGAAATTGCCTGCAAGGCGCCTTGCAGGTGGCCGGACAAATATTCGCAATCCTCCGGAAACATTACCTTAATCTTATCTACATCTCCGGCTTTTAGTTTACGCTTCAGCATAAAGCCTTTCATCAACTCTCCCACTATATGCTCCGAGTCCGAAGCGCTGCCGCCGTTACCGCAGATAAGTACTTTTCCGCCGGTTGAATAACACTTTCGCAACATTTCAAATGCCTTTTCAATGTCCTCCCTGCAAAGCTGCAAAGCAGGAAATTCCTGCATCAATCCTTCAATTACTTTTTCTGCTTTTTCCTTCATCAAGCCCCAATCCCCTTTCCAATCTTCAGATCAATCAATATAACTGCCAGGATAACTACCAGGCAGGTACCGGTGAAAATTCAGCACTCCCCAATCACATATATGCCGCTATTGCCAGTGCGGCATAATCGCCTATCTTCTCCCCCAGTTCGGCAGGCACTATCCTGCATGCCTCCCTTGAACTCCGGATGCACTCGCGCCGGACCGCCTCCAGCATGGGGTCCCGGAGCAAACCCGTGCTTCTTGCATAAATGCTGCCAATCACTATGATTTCGGGATTCAGCACGTCAATTAAAATTGACAGGGTCCGGCCCAGATATTCCCCGCAGACCCCGTAGATCTTCCTTGCCAGTTCGTCCCCGGCTTCTGCGGCGTCGCCTACGAGCTTTGCATCGATGGAATCCAGTTGTTCCATGCTGCTGCAAAATGAAACCGTTTCCCCCATCTGCAGCTTTTCCAGGACCATGGTTTTTGCCAGCTGAGCTATGCCTCCCCCGCTGCAAAAGCCTTCGACGGAACCGCGCTTGCCATAGCCGACAGGTCCGAAGCTTTCAAGCCTTACATGCCCTATTTCTCCAGCCATGCCATTGGTTCCGCCATACAGCCTGCCGTCAAGAATCAAGCCTGCGCCGAAGCCGGTCCCGCAGGTCAGAAAAATCACATTGTTAAAGCCCTTTGCCGCCCCATATTTCCACTCGGCCAGAGCACAGGCGTTGGCATCGTTCTCAAGGCTTGTTTTTATACCAAGCTTTTCCTCAAAAATCTCAACGATCCGGATATCGTCCCATCCGGGGAGATTCGGAGGCGAGAGGATGGCTCCCTTTTTGCTGTCCAGAGGTCCTCCGCAGCTGATCCCTATTTTTGTTATGGACTCCCGGCGAAGGCTATTTTTAGCCAATATTTCCTCAATGCCGTTTTCAATTGTTTTCAGCATGTAATCCGGGCCTTTTTCAGTCTTGTATCTGAATTTATCCAGGATGGACAAATCAGCAAGCCCGCTCCCGCTGTCAACTTTATTCCTGCCCAATATTACGGCACATTTGGTGCCGCCTATATCTATACCGATAATATTTTCCATCTGTTCAGCCTCTCTCCTTTGATCGCATAAATGGCGCCAATACTACGGCACCTACTTAATTATATTTCCTGGCGAAGTTTTTGTCAATTCGATTAACAAACCATCCCCGCAAGATTGTTCTCCAAAGGTGACTATTCAGGTACCCCGGTTGTCATTGCGAGGAGCAAAGCGGCGTGGCAATCTCTGCTTCTGACTGAGATAGCATTTATTCGATTGCCGCGCTCCACTTCGTTTCGCCCGAAATGCCAGTACCTGAATAGTCACCTCCAAAGCCTCCGGGAGTCTGTTCCTGCATCGGTCATCAAAAGAAGAGGAAATCTATAATTTCTTATAGATTTCCTAATATCAAGGGACTATCTCAAAAGCGGATTGCCCGCTGGCATCCCTGCATGTTGTGTCCCCACTGTGCAGAGGCGCGTATTGTTGTCTTTCCAAGAGGATTGATATCGGTTCCGTTGCCTGCCACAATGCCGTTTTTCACCAGCGTCGCCACACTTTTTACAATATGTGCCCTACCTTTGATTTATCGGCAAATTTAGCAAGATCGGCACTGGTTCCCTCCGTCATATTTTTTATTTGCATCAATCATTGAAGCTCCAGGGTGTCCTTTATGACCGATACATCATCGATGAAGACATCATTTACTTCGACAAAGTAGATATCGTCTACGTTCACATCGCTGCTTCCCGGCCTGAATTCAATGTTGATTGCGTCAATCGCAGGATTACCGATGGTAACCCTGGCAGTGATCTGCTTCCAACTGCCGGCTGTCCCCCCATGCGCCACATCGGTGTAATAACCGATCAAGCCGCCGGCTTCGTCAAACTGCGCAGCCATGACGGTGACCTCCCCGTATACCCAGGCCGAAACAGTGTAGGTTTTTCCATACCGGACCGCCAGGTTGGGCCAATATTTCACCCCTCCGTTGGCCGGAGAAACTTTCATCGATTTCACGCCGCTGTGTGCCAACCCGGTATCCCATTGCAGGTTGCCTGAGAAGGCATACCACATGACTTCACTGCCCTCCAGATTGGAATTGTCGATCTGGTTTGAAGTGGCCTCCTCGCCGTTGACAATTTGGATATCAAACATCGCAGCGTCAGGGTCATCCAGGGACATTGTCAGGTCACCTGTAAGTTCTTGCCATCTCCCCTGTCCGCCGCCTTCAATATCGGTGTATTGATAACCGATGAACCCGCCGCTTGCGTCATATATCCCCACCAGCAAGGAGGTCTTTCCGTATGTCCAGAGTGACACCTCGTATGAATCGCCATAAGCGTACGGGAATTTTTCCGTTGTTTTCATCCCGCTGTGGGATTTCTCAAGCTTAAAGGAGCGGTCTCCTCCCCTCACCGGCTCGTTTCCGGACGATACGGCAAACCCGTCCAGGAAAGTGACCCATCCGCCGTCTTCTTCAAAGCCGGGATTGGGTATGATATTATTTTCGCTGCCTGTTTCAATGATTTTGACGGAGGCGTCATCGATATAGATGTCTTCTCCTTCGTCGTCGTAAAAAATTTCAACGTCGAAAGACGCAATATTGGGATCATCTGCGGTGAAAACCCCTTCCAGCATGGTCCACTGGCCCTGCTGGCCTCCTTCGACAATATCCGCGTATGTCCCCAGCCAGGTTGTGGACGAGAACAGGGCCGAACGCAGTCTGGCCTTGCCGTATACCCATACCGATACCGCATATTCCATGCCGGGCCGGACTTGAATCTGTCCAACCGCCTTTACACCGTTTTGCGCCTGTGTCAGGATCATGGACTGGTTACCGCCGTGCACAATCTCCGTGGAGTAGTTGATTCTCGAATTATCAAACACGACCCAGCCGTAATCGCTTTCAAAGCCCGGATTGGGGACAAGATTGCCGTCAGGCGGGATAGGGGGATCCAGCGGCGGGATATCGCTGTACTGCATCCGCTCAAGCTCGTCATTCGTAGGGACAGCCACGGTGTGCGGCTCATATTCTTCCGGAAAGAAAGACTGCTGCATCGCATCCAGATAGTCGCATCCCTTTTCCACCGTCGGTTCAATATAGGACCCCTCTCCAAACTCGTTCCACGTCCCCACCATGATCATGTTCAGCTCCGGGTCCACATAATTCTTAAAAGTATCACACATCTCCCCGAACAATTCGGGCGTCGAACCGGTACGCCAGGAGCCACGGCCTCCGACGCCGGCCAGCGGGCGTGAATCCCAATTGGGCGACACCACCGGCACCACAGGGAGCACGCCGTTTTTGGAGCTGCTGCGCCATAGCGGGTCCATATAGGGAAGTATGGTGTTATAAGGCCCATCGGATTTGCCCGATCCCATGCCTTCGTTGGAATAGGAATACATGGTCACCGCATCGAACCCTGCGGCCTGGAGCTGTGAGACATTGCCGACCGTAGGCTGCTTGACCGTCAGAAAGAACAGTCCGCCCCATTCCGCCGCAGCCTCATCCATTTTGCGAAGCAGTTCCCGGGTCCCCGCGGCACCGTGCTTGTCGATCAGTCTGTCGGGTCTTGTCATGGCGAAAATATTGCGGCCGTCGGGTGATTTGAGGTAATTGCTCCTGCTGAAATAATTTTCCCCCATGGTTTCAACCATCCGGAGAAGCTGCTGCTCCGTATAAGTTGTGAAGTCGGCCTCCTCATTGCACCACATGACTGCAAATTCCATGTCTTCACAGGAATCGGCATTCAGGAAACCGTCGTTTAAGGCGGCGTTGTTTCCTAAAATAGTATCGGTTGTGATATCGTAATACAGGTCAAATATCCAGAAGGATATTCCATGCTGCCTTGCCTGCTGTATGTGCCATTCCTGGACTTCAGGCAGCGCGTCGCGGTAATAGCCGATCACCGGAGTGATGGGGCCTTCTTCAAAATATTTAACATGGCTCCACTGGTCTGCCATAACCCAGTTGTTGAAATAGTAGCAGCCCACCTTTGGCTCTGGCGCTGTTGTCTTTGTAGCCCATAGTTCCTTTGCCAGCGGCCGCCCGGTGACAGGCATCATTTTAACCTCGTCGATGAACACCGTTTCATCCACCGGCGTAAACGTGATGTCTATATACTCCACGTCCGGATTATCTATTTTGATAACGTCGTCTAATTTCACCCAGGCCCCGGTCCGGCCCCCATCCATGACATTTTGATAGCTGGAGAGCCAAATACCGTTTTGCCCGTAAAGGGCGGCAATCACGTTGACGCGGCCGTGGACCCATGCGGTAACCGAATAGGCTTCACCCGCTTCAATTGCTAGCCGGTCCGACTTCACACCGTTGTTCTGCCGGGTCAGGACAAGCGCCCGGTCGCCTCTGTAAACGGTATTGCCGGAGAAAACAAGCGTCGCTCCGTTAAAATAGTACCACCCGCCTGTTCCTTCAAAACCGGAGTTGGGCGCCATATTGCCGCCCGGTACGGTTAAAAGATGGTTGTCCGCCAGCAGTTCTCCGAGAACCGCGTCGCGCTGTGCGATTGCATCTGCCAAAGTGCCGGCCGTTCCTTTTGTTTCGGTGCGAAGGGCGCTTAGCGTCGCATTTGTAAAATCGCTGATCATAAACACATTCCGTATGACCGGTGAAACATAAAGGCCTATGTCTCTGGCAAAAGAGATTGTCTGACTGTCAGTGAAATCCGTGCCGGATACATACCCGAGGGCAATCAGCAATGCCTTGTAGTATTCCTGCTCCGTAATGTTTCCGGACGGATTGAATTTCCCCTGGGCATCCGCTTTCCATCCAAGCTGTGGGCTGGCTTTCAGGAAAGCCAGAATATTCTTTTGGCTGTCGGGCACATTTTCATCCGTAAAGGTGTCCTGTCCGTCGAAGACGGCCGCATTCTCCTCCAGCCCGAGCAGCCGCAGCTGCATGAGTGCCGCTTCGATTTTGTCGGTATCCCTTGTCACATAAGCATCGTCGATCCCGTTTCCATCGTCTGTGAGCAGGCCGAGGCCGCCCAGTAATTGCGCTACATACGACACCTTGTCATAGGTGGATGTGGCAATTGAAGGAACCATCATGCCTGCCAGCAGGAACACCACCGTCAGGACGGCTGTAAGTTTCCGTACCTTTTTCATCCTTCCATCTCCTTTTTTTAAATTTGGGAACGCGTTTTGTTGCCGGAACGATTGCCTTCCCCGCTCCGGCATGGGTTATATATAAAAGTCGGTCACACCGGTGTCACTGAACCATTTGAAGGTTTTTTCCCGGCCGTTGATGAGATAGCGGTCAGGACAGGCCGTATCGGTGAAATCAAGGGGTTCCAACACATCGTCCTGCCTGGCCGCCGCCCGGTAGCTTGCGCGCAGAGTATCCTTCTGCTCCTGCGTGACCCTGTCGGGATGGATGGAGACAAAAAGCGGCGTGCCGCTGTATGCCAGAAGCTCCAGCCATTGCTTGTTGAGCTCCCAGGGCATATCCCCGGCCTGTCCGATGCAGTCCGCATCGATGTCATAGAAAGCTTTATGCTGGCAAATGCGGTACGCGAGCGTGTTGACACCCATTTTCCGGGTACGTTCAAAAACCTTGCCGGATGTGTCATCGCCGATCCGGTATATGTGGAAATACCCGCTTGACAAATGGCCGATGCAGTTGCATCCGATGATAACGGCATCCTTTGCATTTTGCGCTATACAGGCATAAAAATCCTTAATGATCTGCGCGCTTGTTTTATTTTTGTTTTTAAAGCTCCATCCGCCGCCCATACAGTTCAGTTCACCGTGATCATGGAATTTTCCCAGCAGGTCGAAGGTGGAAAAATCGATTTTTATCAGCTCATACCCCCAGGCGTCGACAGCCTTGCGGATATCCTCCCCCACAATTTCCAGGGCTTCCGGTATCGACGGATCCAGACAGGGATACTGGCCCGGATTCACACGGCGCAGGACCAAGTCTTCGGATACCGTCTTTCCACAGGAAAGACAGAGCGGACGCAGCCAGATCCCGGGCCGGACGCCATACCCCTTCACTTCGTCCGCCAGCGTTTTCATGTCGCCGAAGGCGGTGTTCCCGTCCGCAAGCGCCGTCCCGGCGCAGGGATCCTCCGGGTCCGTGGTCTCCGACCACCCGCAGTCCACCACTGCGAAGGGCCTGTTTTCAAGGCCTTCCGTCAATTCCTGCAAAAGCATTGCATCTTTGATGATGAGTTCCCGGTTTGACGCGCTGTAGCAGTAATACCAGCTGTTGCTTCCGTAAACAGGCTGCTTCGGCAAAACAGGC
The DNA here is from genome assembly GCA_023426125.1 of Bacillota bacterium. Taxonomy (GTDB): domain Bacteria; phylum Bacillota; class Clostridia; order Acetivibrionales; family DTU013; genus MnB-11. The sequence continues at coordinate 178,429 of JAFABI010000041.1, read as the reverse complement.
GAATCGGACATTTTCAGGCAAAAGCCCTGTAGAAATGCATAGGGCCTTTCTCCGGAGACATCATACACAAGTTCGGCTGCGCAGATTTCCTCTTCCAGCAATGCCGGGCCGGCTCCGCACCGCAGATCCAGTGTCAGGGAGACGCCATATCCGTCAATCTGCCAGTAGCAGAATGCATTGGGCCGGACCTTGACGCCAAATCCTTCACAGCGTTCGCCGTCATAAGCCGCGCAGTACCACGGCATTATCCGTTCAGGCAGGATGCAGCGCCATTCCAGGTCTCCATAGGACCGTTCAAAGACATCTCCGAAAATTCTGCATTTTGGCGAAAAATCACCATGCCATCGCAGGATTAAGAATGATATGCCCTCAGGAGCCCTGACCCATACCTTTCCCCCCCTGTATCCTGCTTGTACCGTGTTTTCCGAAATTGTGGCGGCGTATCTGCCGGATGGTTCATCGCTAGAAAGGATCAAATCCGGGGTTCTCATTATATTTGTCATGTCCATCTCTCCTTGCTGTTCATTTGTTTGTTCTAATATTTGTTCTAAAACGGTGTTTTCTATTTCCGATCCGCCTCATCCTTCGTCGTGCACCGGATCGTCATAATGCGGCCGGAGGGAATGTCGAGGCGTATGCAGCCGTTTTCGATAGACAGCTGTTCGCGGATATTTTCCAGCATATCGCAAAGATAGGCCGAAATAAACCCGGAATCGGTGCAAATTTCTGCTGTTTCGGTGTTTTTGTTGACATTATACAGCCGTACAATCCAATCCCCGTTCCCGTTTTCGGCCGGTTTCACGGCGCTGGCGCACACATTGCCTTTAATCTGCAGCAAATTGCCGCCGAAGGCCTCATCCGTTACAGAACAGGTCAGTCCGGACGCCATAAAATCCTGCATGTTCTGCAGACCGGCACGGTCCATCTCCCCCTCCAGCGGGACAAGCCTGAAATTGTAGGCATGCGGGAAAAGTTCCTGGCCTCCGTCCTCCCTTTCCGGCGAAGGTGTCCTGGCAAACGCCCGCAGCAGGGTAACGGCAATATCGCCGTTTTCATACGCCGCGCATTCGTGAAGGCCGCCTTCCGCAATAAACGCCAACCCCGTGCCATCAGTCCGCCGCCTGGATACTATCCCGTTCATGGGGGCTTCATGCTGTGCCGGCTCCTTCCAGTCGTGGGTATCCGGGTCGATTTTGCATTTCCGTTCAATGAATGCAAAGTTCTGGTTCGCTTCATAGCAATCCTCCCGGACGCCTGTCGGCAGCAGCAGACGAAGTCTGTGGTCCCGTGCCGTATTGTTAAAACGCAGGGTAACCTCCAGAAACCGTGCGTCCTTTTTCAGCGTTATGACAAATTCCATGCGCAGCGTGACTGTTTCGTCTGTACGTACATTGCCGTTAAGAAGCGTCTGCATCCCCGCCGGCACCTGCATTTCGCGTACAATCCGGATTCTGCCTGCCACAGGGCTGTTGAGTATAACCGATGCCTCTGCAAGGCGGGTATTGAAGACCTGGGCATCCATGACCGGTGCGGCGTGATCCCATCCATCCCCGATCTCCGCACCGTCGTTCAGTCCCAGAAGCTTGCTATAGGTTTTGCCCGTCCCATAGTCCATTAAGTTTATGGTACCGTCTGCATTTGTCTCCACCCTTAAGATGCCGTTGTCCATGACTCCCCCTGCATCGGCAAAACCGCCGAAAAAACGCACGGGTTTGTCGGCAGGCCGGACCTGTATGCTCGTAAATCCAATGCCAGACAGGTCGAGGGGCATAAGGACTGTGTATAAATCACATGCAATATTGCTCCCGCCAAGCCCACGGCAAGCCGCACCGGTTTTTCGCCCCGAGATGGCGTAGGGAATTTCCGTGCCGTCCGGATTGAACAGGCGAAAAGCGCCAATATCCTCATAGCCCAGGGGTTCATGCCATTTGGGGGAGCTTTGATGGAAAGGTATCTGCAGTTCCACGACCTCCCTTACAGGCATCGGGCTCGTCTTTAAAATGGTGAGGTAACAGGGGTCTCCGCCGGCAAACCGCAATCCTTTCGTTATCTTCCACATCCCCTCCCACAGGATCGTCTCGGTTATGGCCTCTGTCTGGGAGAAACGATACGCCATATCCTCATGGACCCTGTAGCTTTTTCAGCCGCTCAAAGCCTTCCGGGTTGATCTCGGCATAATCCTCCAGCACAATCGTCTGCCCATCCATATGAAAAACGCTTTTTGTATCGGTGGTCTCGAAATAGTCCACGAGGTGGTCAAGCATATTGACCAGCCGGTAGCGGAAGCCCTGGAAATTCTGGTACCATTCCCGGTCCCAGTGGGTCCCTGAAAAAAGAAAGAAATGCATGGGCACTTATCCCCCTGTATTCCATTTGAAATCGTTAATGTTAACGTTAATATCATATCCTACCCTGCCGGAAATGTCAATCCCGTTTTGGACCTTTGCACCGGCAGCATACCTATACCGTCTTCTCCCTGCTACTCGGCCAGGTTTTTATATTGCAGCAGTTCCAATGTTTCATACATGATCTGGGACGACTTGTCAATGGAATCCCGCAGGTATTGATTGGATTCCGCCGCCTCAAAATCACCGGTGAAGATGCTCCTGGCACGGCCCAGCAGTCTTTCCGCCGCGTACTGTCCCGACTCCCTCGCAATCCGTGTCCACATGTTGACCCGGATGATTCCATCCTCCGCCAACCCTGCAATTTGTTCATTATTTAAGCAGGAAGTCCCGTGCAGGACCAGCATGGGCTTACCCAATGCCGTTGTCAGATCGGCTGCCCGCTGCTTAAGGTAGGTGGATTTCCCCACACTGCTGGATTGCTGCTCCGTTCCAAGATCGGCAACCAGAAAGTCAATTGCGGTAGAACGTACATACTCGACCGCTTTTTCAACATAGTTGTCCTCCTGCTGCCCCTTGATGTCGCTAAGTACGCTCAGTTCGTCCATGATGCCCTCCACAAGAACCCTGTCGGAGTATTGCCGGACATACTCCCTGGTCATTTCCTTACCGTCCTTTAAAAGGTATCTTTGGGTGTCAAACATCACACTGGCAAGGCAGTCAACCCCTTTTGTCAGCGCCCAGTTGTCATATTCCGGATCGGCATGATCCAGATGGGGCAGTACTTTGACATTCCTGTACGGAGAATCTTCCTCGTCACATAATCTTTTAACATAGTCGATAATGGACAAAAAGCCGGTTTTCAGGTCTTTGGAATACGTCACCCTCCCGGCCTGGCTCATGTGCCGGTAATTACAGGTTATCGCCACCGCAATGGGGATATTCCGTATGCCATTTTGGGCTGCAAAGTCATTGGCTGCTTTCAGGATCGCTTCGGTATTCCAATGGCTGGCCGTACAGAAAATGGCCATACTGGCTTTTTTATCCCGTATCCGGTTGATTTCGCCAAGTGCATCCGCTCTGTTCTTCGACAACATTTAAATGCCCCCCAAGTGTATATTTTTCAGTGCCGGATAGATCCGGCGGTATATTTGGAATTTCTCACCATATTTTTTCTGCATTCCGCTGTCAGGGTAGCAGGTGCCTTTTTCTTTCACCATCGCTGCAGCCGCCTGCTCAATGCTGCCGTATGCCTCCATGGCGTACGCACAAAGTATGGCAAGCCCCATTGCACCTGATTCTGCGGCCTCCAGGGTGCAAACCTTCAGCCCCATGATATGGCTTTTGATGCTCAGGAGGGTTTTTGATCTTGCCCCTCCGCCTACCGATACCATGCGGTCGATCCTGATCCCGCATTCCTCCAGCAATTGCGTGTTCAATTTGGTTTCAAAGCAGATCCCTTCCAGTATCGACTTATAAATTTGATTTTTGGCTGTTCCGAGGGTCAATCCCAGGAATGCCCCCCTGGAGCGGCTATCTAGCATGGGCGTCCCGCTTCCTGCCAGATGGGGCAGAAAATATACCTCCGAAGGTTCGGCGCCGCATTCCTCATCAAGTATCCTGTAAATGTCCTGATTCCGCTGTTCAAAATACTTGTACCGCTCCTGTTCGAAGGTATCTCTATACCATTTTATCGCAGCTCCCGCCGAGGAGTGGAATGCCAGCGTTATGTACTTGCCCGGCACAGCGTGAGGTTCACAGCAGAAATTGTACCGGAACAGCTGTGTATTCGCTTTTTCGCGATCAATTACCGCCGTAATGCATTCAGCCGCCCCGATACTGTCGACGGCGTCCCCGGCCTGTAAAGCCCCCGTCCCCACTGCGGCACAGGCCTGGTCATGAGCACCCAGCACAAGCTTTATATCATCATTCAGGGACAACTGCGCAGCGATCCGGGGCAGCACAGTGCCGACAACCGTTCCGCTTACAGCCGGCCGGGAAAACGCCTCCGCATTAAAGCCAAAAACACGGAAAATTTTCTTTGACCACGTTTTGGCATGAATGTCGAACATCATGCTCCTTGATGCCAGAGAATAGTCGATTACGGCTTTGCCCGTGAGCATATAACCGATGTAATCCGCAAACAGCATGATCCTTTCGGCCTTCGCCCATTGCTCCGGCCTATGCTTCCGGATCCACAGCAGCTTATTGATGGAGTACATTGAATGGACCGGCATCCCTGTAATGTTTTGCAGCTCGGTTTGCTCAATCCCGGCCAGGACCTGCCGGATTTCCTCGGTGCCTCTGCTGTCGGTATAAAAAATGCTATTGCCGATCACCTTATCGTCCTTATCCAGCAGCACTACGGATTCTCCGAAGGACCCAACGGCAATCGCATCAAACCGCATGGATTTGTTGCCGGCGGCAAGTTCGGAGAGAGCCAGGCAGACCTTTTGCCATACCATGCCTGCATCAATTTCGACCCAATCTTTGGAAGGGAAAATAAGATTGTACTCACAGTATTTGCTGTACAGGGTGACGCCATTCTGATCAATAACCGATGCTTTGCAGCCTGTCGTTCCGATGTCCAGACCAATATACGTCATATTGCAGTTCCCCCGCAGTATTTTATAGTTTGGTGATGTGATATCCGAGATACCTGGACGCTGCCTCCAGAACCGCATCGCTGTAGTACCCTCTGGTCAGGCAAACATGATGGCGGTACCCGTTTGTACACAAATATTGGAGGACATCCTGCAAATGCTCGACCTTTGCGACGCCATACACGCCGAAATATTCCGGCGGAACCGGTTCATCTACCAATTCGCCCTGTCCGATGTAGAAATGCAGCTCTCCGTTATGGGTCTTCATGCTTGAATAGGTGAAATCAAACCGGTCCATTGTGCCGATGTTGGAGCCTATGCAGTTTTCGGCGCCATAGGAGTTTGCAAGGATCTTATGTACTTCCAGCGTACCCTTTCCCTTCAACAGCGAGTTCGCCACAGGACCGCAATGAAATAAAATACATTCGTCCTCTTTCTGCGCATAATTGTTGTTCCAGTCCATACAGCAGGAGGCTTCCCCGCTGGCAAGACTCAACATCCTCATCGTGGCTGCATTGGCGATATCCAGTTCACATGCCGCCTGGATTCCTGCCTGGTTCAACATGCAAACAATCAAGCAGGGAGAAATGCCAAGCTGCACCTGGAATTCACACCAGCACCGGATGGCAATTGCGTCCAGACGGTAGCCGCTGATGATGTCCTCCAGCACCAACGCGAGTTTTGCCAGAGTAACCGCTTTTTCGGCGGAAACATTTTTAAAATCGGAATACGCTTCCATAGCACGGAGCTTCTCTCCTGCCTTTTTCTCATTATCGTACCGCCGCACTGCGTCTATAACGGAAGAAAGATCGATGGTTTCTACGGTAATGCCATGCTTTTGCAAGGCCACCTCGTCGCAGCGCACAGATTTAAACGCCGTAGTCCTTGCTCCGACAGCGCCGATGGTAAAGTGCTTCATCCCCGCCACAATCCTGCAGATCGAGGCAAATTTATGGATTTGTTCCAGAAACGCCGGTCGGTCTGGATTGATCACATGAGGCTGGAAGGTGGTAAATTTGATTCCGCACTGTACGAACAGATCAGACATGGCCAGCTTTCCGCAAAAGGCATCACAGCGGGAGTCCACGCCCATTTTGTCCAGCGAATCTTCAAACGCTTGCAGCAATATGGGTTTGTCGCAATACTGCAATGCGGCCGCAGCGCCGTTTTCATCCCCGAAATTCGGAAGTGAAACGATAATACCGTCATATAAACCGTCATTTTCTTTTAAAAAACTTGCGAATTGCTCTCCTTCCGCCACTGTTTCAACTGCGCCGTATTTTGTCAGGGTCTTATCCATAAAGAGCGTGTCATATCCGGCTTTTTTTATCGCCGACTCCATCCGCTCTCTTGCAGATGCAATGCCTTCTGCCGGGAAAAACCCCCTGTTTGCAAGCAACACGGCAAATGTTATTTTTTTCATGCTATCCCTCCAGATGAAATGCAGATATCATTTTCCTTATTGTTAACGATAATGTTACCGTTAATCATAGGGTATCATCCTGAAAAGATGATGTCAATACTTTTTGCAAATAAAGACACACCGTATGGAAGTTTGATTTGACCGGGACACGTATGAAAGCTCCATATGCCGGGGGCAGCCATTGGGCCGTCCGTCCGTGACGTAAGCACAAACCATGGAATGGTGGTCGGTGCGGAAGACAGAAACAGCCTCCTGGATAAAAGGATAGTGTTATCACAGACAGCATTCTGCGGACGCGCAATGCGCGCCCCTACTTTTTCGCCATGCAGCATGGATATTGGTTTAGACGCAGATATGCCGCCTTATGGCATAGGCATTGGTTCAGGCGCAGGTATCCCTGCGATATGTGAAAAGGGTATCGAAATGGTGATTAATAACCGCCCAACTTTTCATGCATGGGGCCATTTGGCCGTAGTAGGGACGGCCATTGGCCGTCCGTCCGTGACAGTGAGCGCAAACTATGGAATGGTGGCCGGTGCGGAAGACAGAAACAATCTCCTGGTTGAAAGGATAGTGTTATCACAGATAGCATTCTGCGGACGCGCAATGCGCGCCCCTACAGTTAGTTCAAGTGTACCGTCCACGCGGCATGGCATTGGAATAAAAAAAGATACAGGAATGGTCATTGGCGTAAGGCAATTTTATCACAGACAACATTCTGCGGACGCGCAATGCGCGCCCCTACAGTTAGTCCAAGTGTACCGTCACGCGGCATGGCATTGGAATAAAAAAAGATACAGGAGTGGTCATTGGCGTAAGGCAATTTTATCACAGACAGCATTCTGCGGACGCGCAGTGCGTACCCCTACTTTTGCCGCCATGCAGCATTCAGGCGCAGGGTTCCACTGTGCGGGATGGGCATTGGTATGCATCCTATGTACTACTTCTTACAACGAGTTCCGTATCAATAATATGATTATTTCTTCTGGTGCTGTTTTTTTCATTGATTTTATTCAGCAGAACCTCTACAGTCTTATGGGCCATCTTTACTTTTGGCGAACTTACGGTGGTAAGCGGAAAGGGTAAGTGCAGTTTGGACTGGATATTGTCAAAGCCTGCCACGGCTATATCCTGCGGAACATTATAACCCAGCCTGTTCAGAGCCTCGATTGCCTCCCATGCAATTAAGTCGCTGAACGCAAAAACCGAGGTGAATTTAATGCCGTCGTTAATCAGCTTTTTTATGATCTCTGTACAGCTTTTGGATGTAATCTTGATCTCCTTTACAAGCTTGTCGGAAAAATCGATGCCGTTTTCGGAAAGAGCTTTCTTATAGCCCTCAAGCCTGTCCTGTGCGCTGGAGATGTACTTCGGGCCGTTCAGGAACAGTATTTCCCTGTGTCCGCGCTCAATCAGATGCGACGTGGCAAGATATCCGCCTTTCACATCATCCCAGATCACGTAATCGGCCGGATATTCCGGAAACCTTCTCCCCATCAGTACAAAGGGAATCCCCTGTGCGCGCAACAAATCCAGATCATCTTTCTTTTTCTGGGTCGGGCATAGGATGATGCCGTCGACTTTTTTGCTCAAAGCCAGATATACCGCCTGCTCTTCAAGCTCGTATTTCTCATTCGTATTCAATACAAAGGTACAATAATTTTTTTTTCGCAATTCAGCTTCTATTTCTTTTGCCATGATGCCAAACAAAGGATTTGACACGTCACTGATGATCACTGCAATCGTCCTGGTGACACCCGACCGCAATGCTCCTGCCAGAGAATTGCCGATATAGCCCAGTTCCTTCGCGGTTTCGGTGATGAGCTTCCGGGTGGGTTCGGCAATATCGTCCTTTCCCTTCAAAGCCCTGGAAACCGTGTTGATTGTATAGCCTGTCTTGAGCGATATGTCTTTTAATGTAACTATGCTTTTCTTGTTTTCATTTTCCATTCTGCTATGATTTCCTTTTATTTTTTATCGTTAACGGTCACATGAACGCTATTATTGAACTGATGTAATTATATAAAATACTTCCGTAATTGTCAATCATTGTCCAATTTGTCCTTCGAGAAGGCAAAAGGACTTGACCCGGCGAGAGGTCAAGCCCTTCTGTTTTGCGGTTGAAAGGCCCGGATGTCCGGTTCATGCCTTCCTTCTGCAGAAACCCGGCTCCCTTATTTCTTTATTGCCTTATATCGATCATATTGGGCCTGCTTGATTTCAACATACCTGTCGGTGTGGAGCTTGTTTAACTGATCTACATAGGCATCCCAATCAGAATCAAAGTTCCATTGCCCACTTAAAAACTTGTTGCGGGATTCGTCAATATAGGTGACGATATCAGCCTGGAACGTCGCAAGCTCGTCAATCTCTTCAGCCGAGCCGAGGAATGCCGGCCATACCTCTTTGGGATAATATTTCAATATGCTTTCTTCGGTACATCCTGTTTGTTCTTCAAAGGTAGTATTGTTCAGTTCATTGCCGAGGTTGTTCTTGGGCTCGTAGAACGGCAAACCGCCGCCGTATGCAAAGAGGCCCTGCTGGAATGCGCCTAACTGTTTGCCACCTTCATAATTATTGATTATGTCGGTATACTGATGCTTGCCGTCCACAACATTGTATGTAACGCCTTCAACGCCGAGCTTGGCAAACTGGAAGCCTTCTTCCCCATACCAGTAGTCCAGCCAGCTGAGAGCACGGTCGACGTTTTTGCACTTGTTTGTGATCATTGCTCCGGCCAGGCCCCTGACAGGGGTATCCGCCCAGGACAGCACCCGTCCGTATGGACCCTCAAAAGCGCTGAACGCCACATAATCCTTCGGTGCGTCGGAATACAGGAACTGCGCCCCGGACCATGTGAAGGATCCTACCTGGCCTTCTGTGCCCGCCGTAACCCACTCCGGATATTCGACGCCGTTGGTCAGGATCTCCTTGTTCCAATACCCTTCCTTGATCCACATGGCCATTCTCTGCCATAATTCTTTCAGCTTCGGGTCAGTGAATGTGAATTTCAGCTTTCCGTCGCCGGGATCATACACCCGCTGCAAATACTGCTGGAAACCGTTGTCGCACAGGCTGTATGAGCCCATGAGCTGCATCTCGAAAAACCAGGTGGTATGGGGGGACTGCCAGACGCCATAAGCCTGCTTGCCATTTTTCTGAACAGTTTTGACATACTTCATGTAGGTTTCATAATCCCCCAGGGTTTCGATCGTCTTCAACCCGGATTGTTCCAGGTAATCTTTCTTTACATAATAGCGGCAAGTCAGCCCGGATGGTGAGTCAATCACGTAGGGGAAGGAGTATATATGCCCGTCCAGCATTGTGATGCTTGGCTGTACGCTGGGCAAAGTATCCATCAATTTTGACAGATTCGGCAGCTTGTCAAGCTTGTCGTCGAGGGTTATGAAGATTCCCTGCGAGCCGTATAACGCGATTTCCTCGTTAGTGAACGATTCATACTGATAGAAAATATCGGGCAGATCACCGCTGGCCATCATCGTGCTCTTACGCTCCTCCATGGCAACTACCGGGACTTCGGTCCATTCAATCTTTACATTCGTCTTTTTCTCATATTCCTGCCAGAGGAACTGGTCTTTCTTTGAAGGGGCGACATCTTCCCACGATTTCGCTACCACCTTCAATGTGATGGGTTCGAGTGCCGCGCTGCTTGTATCCGCCGCAACGCTTGAACCTTCCGTGCCACTGGCGCCGGCACTGCCCGTGCTTTCGGGAGCTTGTGCACCGCCGCATCCTGCCAGCAGCGCAAGCAGCATCATAGCGGTAATGAGCAAAACTACCACACGATTGTTTTTCATTTCAAATCCTCCTGTTATTTTGTTATATTTCTTAAACCGCGGAGGCAAGCCGCCCGCCGGGGTAAGACAAATAGAATGGCACTTAACCCTTTAAGGCGCCGACCATGATGCCTTCCTTAAAGAACTTCTGCACAAACGGATAAATGATGAAAATGGGTAAAGTGGCAACGATGACAACAACATATTTTAAACCGAGCTGGTCCATGATCCTGTCCGCATACTTTGCGTCGGTCGCTGTGGTCAGCATGCTGGTTACCTCATTCTGGACCAGTATTTCCCTGAGGATCAACTGCAGGGGATAAAGATTGCGGTCGGTGATAAAAATCATTGCGCTGAAATATGCGTTCCAGTTGCCAACACCGTAGAAAAGAACCATGACACAGAGAATCGGCGTGGAAAGTGGAAGGACAATCTTCAGCAGGATGCCGATATTACTATATCCGTCAATCATCGCGCTTTCAAAAAGTTCCTCCGGTATCCTCGACTGGAAGAAAGTACGCATGATGATCATATTGTATACACTGATGGCGGACGGAATAACCAGAACCCAGATGTTGTTATACAAACCAAGGGTTTTGCAAACCAGAAAAAACGGGATCAGACCGCCTCCAAAAAACATGGTGAAGGTATAGAAAAAAGTCAGTACGCCGCGTCCCACAAAATTGCGCCTTGAAAGAGGGTAAGCGCCTATTGCGGTCATTACAATGTTGATGGAAGTGCCTAGCAGCGTATATAACAGCGAGTTGCGATAACCCATCCAGATGTCCGTGTTGGCAAACGCCAGTTTATAGCTGTTGAGGTTAAAGCCTTTCGGATAAAGCATCAGAGGATTTCGGAAAAGCTCCTTTGGAGCCGAAAAGGAAGCCATGATGACATAATACAAAGGATATGCTATGATCAGTATGATTATGACCAATGCGGCGATTGTCAGGCAGCGGTAAATGTATTCACTGCGCGTTGGCTTGACATGTTTTAAATCGAACATTTCCTCACCCCCCTACCACAAACTGGTGTCGCCGAATTTCTTGGCCAGGAAATTAGCGCACGCAAGGATAACAATATTGATTAGATTGTTGAACAAGCCTACCATGGATGCGAAGCTATAACGCGGCATCCCCGTGAGACCTGCCTTATACACATAGGTAGAAATGACTTCGGAGGCTTCCTGGTTGTTGGCATTTTGCAGGAGATAAACCTTTTCATATCCTACGCTCATCAGGCCGCCGATACTGAAAATGGTAATAATCACAATCGTCGGCATAATATTGGGTATGGTAACGGTAAATATTTGCCGCATTTTTCCAGCGCCGTCAATGGTAGCCGCTTCATATTGATCGGATGGAATGCTGGAAATGGAAGCGGTGTAAACGAGGGAACTCCATCCGACTCCCTGCCACACTCCCGACCAGACATAAATATGCCAGAACAACCTGGGATCGGCCATGGGGTTTGACTCCACGCTGATGCCGATCTGTTTCAGCATCGCGGGGATCATGCCGCTGCTGGGATTCAGGAATATCAGAATCATGCCGCAGACGACAACGATCGACATGAAGTTCGGCGCATAGGAAACGGCTTGTATGACCGATCGCAGCCTTGTATTTCGGATTTCCTGAAACAGAAGAGCCAGAATGATGGGGGCAGGCACTCCAACAAGGATACTGTACCCGCTGATTGCCAGTGTGTTTCTGATCAACCGCTCAAAATAGAAGGAGTCGAGAAACACCTTCAGATGTTTCAGGCCTACCCAGGGGCTTTCCAGAATGCCAAATGCCGGACTGTAATCCTTGAAGGCAATCTGGACGCCATACATCGGCCAGTACGCAAAAACGATAAAATAGATCACAACGGGTATTGTCAGGAGATACAGGTCGTAATTGTATTTGAGAGATTTTTTAAACTGGGAGATCCGCAGCCCCCCGTTCCCTTGTGCTACGGCTCGCGAACCGCCGTGCGGCGGTCTTTTTTTTAAAGCGTCTTGCATTGGCAGGACTCCTCCTTGGGCTTTAGTTTATATTCCTAATCAGGGCAAAGCTTCCTTCAAATTTAGTGTAGCGCATATACCGAGGCTGGTCGCAAGCTAAAGCTTGCTGCTCGCCTATGCAACCTAAATGAATCCGGCATATGCTCACGCAGACGATGCCTGCGCGCCCCGCTTTGAACATGGCGTTTGAACAACGTTAGTGGGAGATTGCTACTCGCCACTGACAGCCTTTCCAACCGGAAACCCGCCTCCTAAGAGGTGGGGGACTGATGACGTTGTTCAAAATCCAATGTGTGATTTGAAAGTGTTCAGCGGTTTTCACACAAGATTTGTTATATTACCGATAATGTTAACGTTATTATTATATAGCGGCTTTTATGATTTGTCAACCATGGGCTGTAAATTTTCTTGCGGCATTTATTCCGGACGAAACACCCTTCTTTCTAGTTGAAAACTGTTCCACGATATGATATCGTTAATGTAATCGATAATATATTGAATATTATTGGTAAACTGTTGTCTATAGGAGGGGTAAATATGGAAGAAACAAACCAAAGATCCATCAAGGTGGGCTGCTACTATTTTACCAACTGGGAGTCGGAGAAGAAATGGACCTCCGTTAAAGCCTTTAAAACGGTTGACCTGGAGCCGATCCTGGGTTATTACAAAGACGGTCTCCCGGAGGTGCAGGACTGGCATATCGGGCAGGCGACGGAGCACGGCATCTCATTCTGGATATTCGACTGGTATTATGACATCGCAAAAAACCGGGGATACAGAAAAAACAACGTGGCGCTGGACCAGGGATTTCTTCATGCTTCACGCCGGAAGGAAATGGAATTCGTCGTAATGTGGTGCAACGAGGAAAGTGACTTTGCCGGTTATACTGAGCAGCAGCTTCTGGATATGGTGAAAACAATGGGGGAGCATTATCTGCACCTGGATAATTATCTGAAGACGCCGGACGGCCGCAACGTCGTCTCTATGACCAGACCGGACCGCCTCATCGGCCAGTTTGGCTACGAGGGTACAAAAAAGATGCTGCAGGCCATGCATGAAGAAGCCAAACCATGGGGAGGCCTGTTTTTCATGGCCATCAAGTATCCCACGGTGGAAGAAATCAGGCTGTTAAAGGACGCAGGTTTCGACGCCTGCACCCTATACTCATACAGCAATGAAGGTATGAAGTCCGGTCAGCTTGAAGGGCCCTATGAGGCCATATTGCCCTGGATAGAGCCGATCTGGCGCAGCGGCTTTGAGAATGGCGCCCTGCCTGTCGTCCCGCTGGTATCGCCAAACTGGGATTCCCGTCCGTGGGCAGGTCTGGGTGGCCGGGGCACCTGGCGCTCCGGTTCGACACCTGAAAAATTCGAGCAAATGTGCAATGCTTTGAAAGCTTATGTCGACCCTTACCTGAACCTGGCGCTCGTCGGTACCTGGAATGAATTCGGCGAAGGTTCCCATATCGAACCGACAAAGCTGCACGGCTGTTCCTATCTGGACGCATTGCAGCGCGCGTTCTTCCCTGAAGGGTACAAGCCGCACAGTGTAGCCGTGCCCACGGAGAACGAACTCGCATACTTTGATTACGACGATATCCCGCCGGCAGATGAATGAGTAGGATTAATTAAGGCAGGAGCCGGCGATCCTCGCCAGCCCCTGCCCTTCCATGCTTGCCTTCGTTTTACTTTAAGCCTATTGCCGCTCTTGCATCCACTCTCTGCGAGAAAACCTCCAAAGCCGGTAATAAAATGGTTCACCGGCTTGAGGCTATAATACTTATCCCTTCCGGAAAAGCAATCATTCCACTTTATGAACAAATTTTTTACACTTATTTATCATAACTGCTGCGTATTTGCATTTTGCCGATTCCTCAGCGCAACATGGCAAACCATTGCCAGCGCCGGAAAAATAACCGCCGCCAGGATCCCCATCCTTATGCCCAGCTGCTCTGCGGAGACTCCAAGTTTTGCGGAAAAATCGATGACCGCCTGCATTCCCATGGTTTTCTCGGCGACCATTCCCGTCATCCACGGTCCCGCCGCTGCGCCGATATCGCCGGCGGCCGCAAGAATGGCAAACATCCAGGCTCCCGCCAGGGAATATCTCTCCGTGGCAATGACCAGCGTCCCCGGCCAGAGCAGGCTTACTGCGAAACCGCATAGTGTGCAGGCAAGCAGGTTGACCACATTTACGGGTGATACGGCAACGGCAATATAGCAGATCACCGCCAGCCCGGAGCCATAAACAAGGACTTTGTTCATACTGAACCTGGCCCCATAGATACCGTACAATAATCTCCCCAATCCCATCATCAATGCAAAACCACACATGCCAAGCAAGTCGCCGGTTAACTTTGGCAGCAGAAGTGCTTTTTCCATAAAAGTCGACGTCCACTGGTTCATGATGATTTCCGACGCGCCTCCGAAGAAAATCGCCAATAATGCAATTATATAGTAGGGTTTGAAAATAAGGTCCTGCATATTGAGCCGGTGTTCTTCCGGAACAGTCTCCGGAAACAGGGCAAACAAAAACATAAGGAAATTGATCACAGGCACCAGCATCCAGACCATCACAATGATCTGCCAATTGCCGCTTCCGAACAGGTACAGGAACAATGTTGTCACAATAATTGTGATGACCTGTCCCCAGGCATAAAACGAATGCATGAGGGTCATCGCCGGACCTTTATCTTCATTGGGGATGGCGTTGATGATTGGGCTCAGCAGGATCTCAAGCAGCCCGCTTGCCGCCGAAAAAATCACGGTGGAAATCACGATTCCGGCGAAAACGTCTTTGAAGATGTAAGGAGACGCAGCAAACAGCAAAAGTCCGGCAAAGGCGCAAACATTGGCGGGCAGGACTAGTTTTTTGAACCCGGTTTTGTCTATGAGCCTGCTGAAGATGATGTCCGAAGCCACCTGCGTTGCAAAGTTTATTCCCACCAGGATGCCAAGATGTATATAGGAAAGTCCATACAGCTTCATTAAGGGAACAAACAACACCGCTGTTATATTTGCGACGATCGCCTGGACAAATATTCCTACAAAACAGGATAGCGTGGTGAGCCTGTATGCTTTTACCCCATGCTGCATTCAAAAAGACCTCCTGAAACCTGTTCATACAAATAAATCATTTCTTTTGTTTATCCTTTTTAAAAATTTTTTTCAAATCCCGCATTCACCGGTTGGCATTTTCCGCCGCTTCCGGCTTTCCATGCCTGTATTCATTGGGAGATATCAAATTAAGCCTCCGGAATACCCTGTTGAAATGTGAGATGTCGTTATACCCGCAGGCCAGGCCTATCTCCGTAATGCTGCTGTTTGTAACCTTTAGCAGGTGCATGGCCTTATTGACTCTCAAAGCTTCAATATAATCCGACATGCTTATCTTCATCACCTTTTTAAAATAGGAAGAAAAATAGGTCCGGTTCATAAAGGCTATCCTCGCAAGCTCCTCCAATTCAAGCTTCTTATCCAGATTCCTGTTAATATGTTCAATAACGCCGCGGATTCGATCGTAGGATTTCTGGAATTGCCTCCGATCACTTCCAATCTCGTCGTTTAATGTGCAATTCCGGTAAAGGACAGCTAAAAGCTTCATCAGGACCGACTTGATGACCAGCCTGTATCCTTCCTGCCTTGCCCTCCATTCCTGTTCAATGGTCCCAAGCCCTGCCGCCAGCTCCTCCGTGACCTTATTATCCTTCGATATCCGGTTTGAGAACTTTATGTTCCTGTCAAAAAAAGGCTTCAGGTATTCATAGTCAAATGGGTTGTTCATCCAGATGAAAATCGGGTCGAAAATAATGACCAGCATTTTGAGGGAGCCGTCGGTGGAGGCCATATGATGCTCCAGATTGTTGATAATGTAGAAATCTCCCGGCACCAGTTCATAACGCTTGCTTTCTATAAAGTTGAACCCTCCGCCTTCAAGTATATAGTTTATTTCCAGGCAGTCGTGGAAATGCAGGACCGGCTCGGCCTCCGGAGTGCCGCTTGCCACAAAGAGGTCAAAGGGAAAATCCGCGGGCAAATGAATGATGTCTTTCCTGAATCTCATAAGGAATCAGCCTCCTTGCCGCATAAGTACCCGCACTGCTTACATCGTTCCACTTCCAATTTTACTATTCTACCTAAAAATCAGAAGAAAAGCAAATAAAATGAGAACAATGTTAAAGAAGCTTTCTTTTCCTGATGCTATACTATTTTTGCAGGCGCCATAAACAATAATCTCCGGGGAGGATATGCCAATGAAATATAAGGATAATTGGCCTGAAACCATGCAGCATTTTAAATCCTGGTGGAAAAGAGAGAATTTTGGAAGACCCCTGATGTGGGTGACCGCCAGGCGAAAAACCCCTGCGGAAGAGCTGGAAACCGTCAGGAAGCCGGAAACATCCGAGGAGTTTCATCTTGATGTTGAAAGAAAAGTATCCGAGATGAGGAATTACTGCAGGACGCATATTTTTATGGCAGAGGCTTTTCCCTATGTCGACCTGAATATCGGACCGGGTTCATTGGCTACCTATTTGGGGACCGAACCGGTTTTCAGCTGGGATACCGTCTGGTATAAGGAGTGTGCGGATAGCCTGGATGATCTGGGAGAGCTGAGGTTTGACCAAGGCAATTACTGGTGGAAGACTCATTGTGCTATGCTTGCCAGGGCTCAGGCAGCTTCAGGAGAAGACTTTCTGGTCGCAATACCCGATCTGATCGAGAATGCGGATATCCTGTCCGCCATGCGAGGGCCCCAAAACCTTTGTTACGATTTCGTTGACCAGCCGGAAAAGGTGGAGAAATACATCCATCAAATTGATGATCTCTATTTCAAATATTACAATGCCATGTATGATATTGTAAAAGGCCGTGACGGCAGCAGCTGCTATACTGCCTTCAGCATATGGGGGCCGGGAAAGACGGCAAAGGTGCAGTGTGATTTTTCCGCTTTGATGTCGCCGGCGCAATTCAGGGAGTTCATTTTACCTTCGCTGGAAAAACAGCTTGGCGCTCTGGATAACTCGATCTACCACCTGGACGGGCCGGATGCGATACGGCATCTGGACGCTTTGATGGAAATCGGCCGGCTGGACGGACTGCAATGGACAGCGGGCGCAGGTCAGCCGGACGGCGGCAATGAAAAGTGGTACCGTATTTATGATAAGGTGAAAAAAGCGGGTAAAGCGCTGTGGATCTCCATCTATGACGGTGAGTTTAAAGACTGGATATCCAGCGCCGACCGCCTGATCAGCAAATACGGCGCCGCCGGAATGTATCTCCTTTTCCCTGAAATGGAAGAGGATGAATCTTTAAAGCTGATGGAGCATTCTTATAAGCATTGGCACAGGTAGGCGCAAATGTTCTGTAGGGGCGCGCATTGCGCGTCCTCACAAATGCAATATATCGAAGTAAACGTCCTACGACCTTCCGGTGATTCCTTATACCCTGGGCGGACGGCCAATGGCCGCCCCTACAGATTCATACGCCATAATTTTCCACAGTGTCCAAGCCCGTGATACTGTGAAATTTCTATGGCACAAATGCCTGTAGGTGCACGCTGCCAGCCAGACGCCTCTGCAGTTCCGCCAGGCCGCAGGGACACGGAAGCAATAAAGCTCCACGGATATCAGGCATGGATGGACGCCGCAGCAGGTTCACTTTCAAGCTCCACCTCCCTTACTGCGCATTTGCCTGATGTACAATTTATCCGCAGTGTAAACTCCTTTTCCTTTACAAGGCCGAAGCCCAATCTGACAAGGCCGGTTTCGGGTTCTTCCACCGAGGCCAGGACTTTTCCTTTACAGAGCAATTCAATGCTTCCGGGTTTGTCTCCGTCTATCCATAGGTTCGCACCATTGATGCATACATCATCAGCAAACGTTATATATACTTCGGCATCTTTTCCTTCCGCAGTCCATCCGGCTTCTCCGCCGGCGGCACCATCGGTGAGCGCAAGCACCGGATCCGGTATGGTAAAGGTCATATAGCGGCACTCCATGTCCCGGATGCCGAACCGGACGCCTATATGCTCCGATTCATTGGAATAATCCGCCGTAATTCCGCCGCAAAGCACACGCAGATATGCCGTCCCCCAATCATAGTCGGCAGGCTTTGTTTCACCCTTGTCATAGATGGCAAAGGTCTCCCCAAAGTCTGTTTTTCCGGCGATCCAGCGGTAATAGTCGCCAACCGTCCTGCTTTCGGCAAGGGAGCTCTGCCCAAGGGCAAGCGCATATTTTTTCCCGCTTTCAAGACCTGAAAGCCCTGCTTCGATCCGCGTAACCGCATAAGGCACAATATCGTCCCGCGGGACGACCTTTTTAAACAGACAAGCTGCCAGGCTGCCGCTGCCGTCAAGTTCAAACACACGGGCTGTCAGGTCACCCAGAGGCGCGCCGCTGCTGTTGATTTCCTTGTTCAGTTTCACCTCGAAGGCATCCACTGTAAGCATATTTTTCCTGTTGGAAGTAATTTCCGCATTTACTCCCCTGTCCTTCTGATTGATTACATTCTGCGTATTATATACTGAAAATGAATAAATGGACGCAATACGGCCTGTATCACAGCGGAAACGGACACGTACGTTGCTTGCCAGAACCGGCTTGAACACAAATACATTTTGTCCCGGCACTGGCCTTATCCTGGCCGCCGGTATTTCCTCCCATTTGTCCCCCGTTTCCGCTTCCAACCACGCTTCCAAAGGTACGGACTCGCTCTTTGCATTGACGGTTTCGCTAAGGTTATGATAAAAATAAACATCAGCCCTGTCAAACTTGCGAACACTGCCAAAATCAATTCCATAAAATGCTTCTTCCTCTGCGGCCCCGGATGCATACCGGGAAGTTCCATCCCCATAAAGGCGCGTGTTACCCGCCAGAGGAGCAAATACATCCGAGTGTGCCGCGCTTGAAAAGCAGATTGGGGACGGATAGTCCGAATCATATTTGTTCAGTGCCAGATTCAACGCATTCAAAGGCTTTTTTTCCTTTTCCGAAAGGCGCACAGCATCAAGCCACAACCTGCTTATCCCTGGATACACATTTCCATACTCGATGCATATACGGTTAATTACACCACCCTCAAGCCCATTGCCGGCAATATGCCTCTCCCATCCATTTTCACCGCTGATGTCGATTGACACGAACTGCCAGTTATCCTTTTCTTCATTATTTGATAGAAAATACCTCTCCATAATACCTTTTGCAGGAATCAGCCTTATATGGTTTTCATCATCTGCATAAAGGGTAATCGCCGGCATTCTGGCTCTTCTTTCCCAATCAGGCTCGGATTCCGTAAGATATCGCAAATAAAAGGAAAAAACGCTGAGTGCCCCGATATCAAGTCCCATTTCTCCCGCTGCCGGATATACAAGTGTATGTTCGGTGCCGTTTCCTGCCTTAATGCAGATCGAGCCCTGCCCGGCTACGGTATGCGCCATGTCTTTTGTTATTTCGTATGTCCCTGCGTTTCCGGAACATGTCCAATTGCTTGCCTGATCCGCTGTGCCGAAAGTATGCCCGGAAGAAAGCACATAGATATTCCTGAAAGCCATCGACGCCCTGCCTCCGTTGTCAACCGTAAGCCCCATCCGGTAGAATCCCTCCTTTTTGTAGGTATGCTCAAAGCATTCGCCGGTTTCAACCGTCCCATCCCCCAGATCCCACCTGAAGCGCAGCTTTCCGGCAGCTTTTTCAGGCACGCAGGCTTTAAAAACCACTTTCTCGCCGGCGCCTGCCGACTCGGGAAGCATTGTAAAGGCTGCATCGACCTCCTCCCGGGCGTCGCCGGTCAAAAACACCATATCCGAAGTGTTTGCATCAAGAAAAACCGCTTCTCCCTCGTTCCCTTCAATGATGTTTTTCCCGAAGGTCAGCCATCTTGCATTTTTCGCATAGATGCCATGCCCCCTGTAAGGCCCGTCTGTTTTGTTGTTTTCAATCCTGTTTCCCTGGATCACCCAGTGATAGGACGGATAGTCCTTTCTGTAACGTATGGCGATACCCGGCCCATGGTTATCGTGGATATGGTTGTTTTCAACTACATAATGGCTTCCGGAGTTGTTTACAACAGAGATACCTGCATTCCCGAAAGCTTCTGGCGCGTTTTTAGACAGGACCCCGTTATAGGCCACTTCATTCCCTATCAATACGGTATTGTCCGAACCTCCGAGCCAGAACCCGTAGCTCGAATGATTTGCCTTGTTGCGGACATAGGTATTGCCGTCGGCCCACGCCTCGATGGCGTTGTTATTTGCGCAGGAGCAGTCGTTTTCCTCAAACAGGTTTCCGGTAGACATCCAGCCGTTAAGGACGCGTATGAACAGTCCATCGCCCCCATGGGTCATATCATTGCGCCTAAATTGATTATGGTTGGAACCGGACTCGATAAGTACGCACGAAGAGTCTCTGGCATGCACTTCTCCCGGCGCGATGCGTATCCCGTAGGAAAAATCGTTGCCGGCTATTTCGTTGCGGCTGGAATTCCACAGCTTCAAGCCCGTATCGGAAGTATGTGAGAAATCGTTGTCCAGCACTATATTATCATCACTGAAGCGCATGTTTAACGCATCCCAGACATTTCTCGCCCTGCAGCCTTGTATGCGGCAGCCATGCATGTGCTCAAAAAGGATGCCCCCGTGAAATCCATGGTCATCCCATCCCCATGCGGGGTCGGTAAAGCAATCCGAAAAATCGCAGCCTTCAATCACAAAATCTCTGCCGTCCCTTGCATGAAGTCCCACATCAAAGCCTGATACTTTCAGATTTTTTATCATAACGCCTTTTCTACCTTCGGCGGAAATTCCAATTCCATAAAACCCGGGCTCTTTTCCATTACCGAATGAGCTTGCATCCTCATCCTCATGCCCGGATTCTCCAGTACTGCATAACGCTGTGCTTTCTTCCTTTTCGCACCCTCCTTTTATGTGCGCGCCGCTGCCCAATACGGTAATGTTGTCTGCGCCAATGACAATGCCGTCCTTTCCGGTAAAATCATACACCCCGCCTTCAAATTCCGTATTTCCTGTTATGATCATGCCAGGATAAGGCTTGACCCTCTTCAGTTCCATTCGCTGGTACCCCCTGTTGAATGTGCCATGTCAATAAGTATGTACTGCTGGATTCCAAAAAATTTGCCTCCCGCTTGCAAGCCGGGAGGCAAATTCCATGTTTCGTACAGGCCGGTTATTGGCCTATAAACCTGTCATATGCCCCTTGCTGCGCTGCAATGAGTTCTTTGAGCTTCATGTTGTTAAGCGCTTCGATATAATTATTCCATTCGGCATCGATATCCTTCTCACCGGTAATGAACTTGTCCCGCCATGTATCCCTTTCCGTTTTAAGGTTGGTGCTGTATTCGTCCATTGCAGACTGTTCGGCATCGGTGTAGAACATATACGGCTCAATGGCATTGGTATTATCGACGTCAGCCCATGCCTGCCTGAACTTTTTGCCTGCGTCATTAAGCATTGCAAGCTCGGCTTCGCCTGACTGCGGGCCGCACCATGTCGGTTCCGCATATTGTGAACGGGCGACACTGGACTCATATTGCGGCTCATTGGTTACAGCCGCGGTGTATGCAAGCTTTCCGTCCTTCATTTCATAGGATTCGCCTTCAATCCCCCAGTTCATCAGCCGTGAGCCTTCGTCGCTGAACATATAGTCAAGCCACTTGATGATGCGTGCAGGATCCTTGGCTTTTGAGGATATAACCGAACCGTATTGCTGGGCTACCCGTTTTGTCGTTGAATTATAGCTTACCCGCTTTCCGTTATACTTCAAATAGCCAAGCGGTTCAAAGTCGGTGGGTGTCCCGCTGGCGGCCGAATCCATGTTGAACTGCGATATGACGAACACCTCGTCCAGATACAGGCCGACCTGGTTTGCCATCACCTTTTTGGTATAAATATCACCGTCCCTCGAAAGATAGTCAGGGTCGAGGATTCCTTCCTTGTAAAGCTTTGCGAACCACTTGAGGGCATTCTTGTAATTTTCGGTCGTAGGACCGAACACGACCGTCTTTCCGTCATCGGCCATATGCCAGTCATCTGCCGTGCCAAAGCCATACATCAGCTTATAAAGCTGGTCCGAGTAGCCTGTCATAATTTCGTCGGGCTGTCCGCTTCCGTTGGCATCCCTGTCACGGAACTGCTTAAACGTATCATACAGCTCATCCGCTGTTTCAGGAGCATCCAATCCAAGCTTGTCAAGCCAGTCCTGGCGGATGGCAAGGCCTGCATTGCGCGTAAGGATCGGATCCTCGGTTACCCACGGAACAAGATACATCTTTCCTTCGGGAGTAACCAGCTGCTTTTTGAGTTTCGGATTTTCTTCCATCAGCCTCATTATGTTGGGAGCATACTCCTTCACCAAAGGATAGATGTCCTGAATAAGTCCTGCCTTGGCATATTTGAGCTGCCTTGAAGGCGCCCAGGAATACCAGATGACGTCGGTGGTTTCACCGGAAGACATCATCAGTTCAAAGGAATTGGTATCCAACATCATCGACCAGTCAACCTTGGTATTGGTCCGCTTTTCCAGTTCCTCAAAACACTTGATTTCCCCTTTGGACTTTGCACCCCACGACTCCTCGTAAGAAAGCCACGTGTACACGCTGATGGTTGCCGGTTCCCAGGCAGCCGCCCCGTCGACGCCGGAAGCCGATGTGGAATCAGTCCCGGGGGCAGTGCTTGAAGGCTGCTCTTCGTTCTGCCCGGACCCGCATCCGGCCAAAAGCGCAAAAACCATTGACAACATCAGAAATACTGTGAGAATCTTTTTGATCATGTTTTTCCCTCCTGTGAATCATTTTTTTATTTATTCAACCCTCTTTTAAGGGATGAACCGCAATTATCCCTTGATGGAGCCTATCATGATCCCCTTGATAAAGTACTTTTGCACAAAGGGATAGATGCATAGTATGGGCAGCGTCGAAGCAATAACGGTGGCATACTTGAGCCCCTTGGTTATTTCGCGGGCGCTGCCGCTGCTTGTATACCCCGTATCCCCCATTTCCCTGAGGGAGTTGTTTATCAGTATGGATCTTAATACCAGCTGCAGCGGATACAGTTCCTTGTCCTTCAGGTAGATGGATGCGGAAAACCATGCATTCCAGTGTCCGACGGCATAAAAAAGTATCATGACCGCAATGATGGGCATGGAGACCGGCAAAATGATGCGGAAAAGAATGTGAAAATCATTGGCCCCGTCCATTCTTGCAGACTCCTCCAGCGAATCGGGTATACCGATGAAATAGGTGCGCATCATGATCACATTCCAGCTGGAGACCGCGCCGGGTATTATAAGCGCCCAGATGGTGTTGAAAAGTCCCAGTTGTCTCACAAGGAGGTACGACGGAATAAGCCCTCCTCCAAAGAACATGGTGATGACAATAACGAACATGAAAATGTTTCTGCCCATCAGCCACTTGCGTGACAGCGCATATGCCGCAAATATTGTCAAAAGCATATTGATGGCGGTACCGACAACAACAAGGAATATGGTATTGCGGTAACCGACGGCAATCATGGGATTGTCAAAAACAGCTTTGTAATATTTCATCGTAACGTCCTCAGGCCAGAACATCATAACGCCGTGCTTTGCGATCGCTGCCGGGGAGCTTAAGGAAGCAACCAGGATATAATAAAGGGGATATAAGGTGATTAAAACCAGCACGATCAATATGAAATAGTTGGCCGAGTCAAATAAATAGTCGCCAATCGTCCTTCTGTACCTCATCGTATCGCCTCCTTACCATAAACTGGTCTCTGTCAGCCTGCGGCTAATCTTGTTGACCGTTATCAGCAGAATAAAGTTGATCACGGTATTGAAAAGCCCTACAGCCGTTGAAAAGCTGAACTGCGCCTCTTCCAGACCTTTTCTGTACACATATGTCGCCACAACATCCGAGACCTCATAGGTCAATGGCTTATACAAAAGAATAATTTTTTCAAAGCCGGAACTGAATATTCCTCCTACGGCAAAGATGAGCAGGATCACTACGGTTGGAGCAATACCCGGCAGAGTGATATTCCAGATCTTCCTGAACCGCCCTGCTCCGTCCATATTTGCAGCCTCGTATAACTGAGTATCAATTCCGGATAGTGCAGATAAATATATTATCGATCCCCAACCGATGCCCTGCCATATTCCGGAAAAAACATAGATGGGCCTGAAATATTCCGATTTGTCCAGGTACATGACCGGCTTGTATACCGACGGTTCCAGTCCGGAAAAGGTGATCTGGAACCATTTGTTGATCTCATTGAACAGGCCATCCGAAGCAAGAACATCCTTGACGATTGCTATGATGACAACCAGCGCAACAAAGTGCGGAAGATAGGTAATTGTCTGCACCAGCTTTTTAAACCAGGCCGCCCGTATTTCATTCAGCACCAGGGCCAGAATGATCGGCGCCGGGAATCCGAAGGCCAGATCCCACAAGTTCAGCAATACGGTATTCTTTATTGTCCTTAAAAAGAACGGGCTTTCAAAAAAGCTGATGAAATATTTGAAGCCAACCCACTCTCCGCTGGAAAAGCTCTGCCCCGGTATATAATCCCGGAAAGCGATAATAACACCGTACATGGGCACGTAGCAGAAAATGATATACCAGGCCATTACGGGAAGAAGCATCATGTAAACATATTTGCCCCTTTCCAGTCCCTTCAGGAACCGTTTCCATGTAAGCGGTTCCCCGCGGAGCCTTTCAACGTTTTCCTTTTTCGCCACAGCAGCGCGCACGTATACCTCACCTCTCTTCCTTCTCAATATAAAAAGGTAACTGAGCGATCCTCAATGCCGTACATCCATACGGCACAAGCAGCACCTCCTCTTCCGGCAGTTCTGAAATTACAGGGCTTACGGGCACATCGGCAGCAGAGCTGCCGTTCATTCCCCATGCGCTTATCCTCCTGGCTCCGGCAGCAAGGGTTACCGGAGGCCTTTTGTGATCGAAGGGGTTTTCCGGTATTTCCGCTTGCTGAATAAGCTGATCCAGCAGCCGCTCCACAGGCTTGATTGCTCCCAGCGGCAATCGGGACAATGCCTTGCTGAAAAGCGGGTATTTGTTTCCGTGCACATTCACAGCCTCCCCTCGTCCTATGTATTATGTGTTTGGCAAAGCAAAGAGAGCTTCGTTTTTTCCGAAAAATATAGTCGCATGACCATGAGCCGAAATCATCCTTTTCAGATTCAGGAACACTGAAAATATTATCTGCGCTTTTTCTGCAAATCCGACGTTCCAGGACTGCATTTGCAGAAAATTTCAGCATAGCTTTTTATATTTTCATCCGTGCTCAGGAAGCACTTATCCAGATAATCATTTCGTTTTCAGCCCGATTTGCAAATGCAAAATAGGGTATGAATTTTATTCTTGCTTTCATCCGACAGCTGTCGTCCACAGGCTGATAAAGATTCCGGAATTTACCGGCATCACGTCTGTATCCATCCGCTTCAATGACGCAGGCACCAAAATATTCGTCGAAATATATCTTAAAACCGGTATTCACATCAAGGGCGATATCTCTGAGGTTTTTGCCGTTATCCGCCTCCTCAAGGCAGTATACCACCGGCCCCCTTTGCAGGGCAACCCTGCCCGAATTTTCCTGCACATTCGGTGAAGCTTCCATAAGGACAGGTTCCATTCCGAAGTCCAGCACAAAAGAAATATCATTTTCAGTGCATTTTAAGTGCACGTAGCCTTTGAAGGACTCAGGCGCAACCTGTCCGCATCCGCCGGATAACCCGTATTTAAGGCACCACCCGGGTATCCTGACAGCCAGATGCATACCTGCCATTCCCCTGGCACGGATTGCTACTTTGCCATTCCAGGGATAATCCGTTTCCTGGATGATTTCTACAGTTCTTCCGGCTACATCAAAGGCAGTCTTACTATTCATATACTGGTGTATGAAAACTGTATCCTCGTTATAAGTATACAGGAGCCCTCCCAGCGAGCCTATAAACCTTGCAATGTTCGGCGGACAGCAGGAGCAGTTGAACATGCCGACACGTTTCGTCAGAGGAAGCCACACTTGCGGTTTTTTGACCGCTGTATCGCGCATATGAAGCCCTGGACACACTTCCAGTGGATTTTCATAAAAGAAGGCTTCCCCATCAAGGGATACACTGGACAGAAAGCCGTTGTAGAGAACTCTTTCTATCACATCGGAATATAGCGAATCGGCCTCCAGTTGCAGCATCCGGCTTGCAAACAGAACCAGGCCTATTGCCGCACAGCTTTCTGCGTATGCCATCCTATTGGGAAGATCATAGTCCGTCGTAAATGCTTCCCCATTGGAGGTAGAGCCGATTCCCCCCGTAATGTACATCTTCCTGTAGGCGATGTCTTCAAAAATATTGCGGCAAGCCGTAAAAAGCTCCCTATCCTCAAATTCATAGGCATTATCCGCCATAGCGCTGTACAAATAGACCGCTCTGACCGCATGCCCTTCGGCAGTGTGCTGATCCCTGACGCTCGCGTGGTCCTGCGCATACCTGGCATTTGCATAGGAATAATACGAGGTGGGACTGTCCTTCCCCCGGTTATCCAGAAAAAACTTTGACAATTCCAGATAGCGTCTCTCTCCCGTCGTACGGTAAAGCCTGACTAACGCAAGTTCAATCTCCTCGTGGCCCGGAGTTATATAACCGGCGCTTTTTTCCTTTGCAAAAACCTGCTCGATGTGGTCGGCAAATTTACACATCAGCTTTAAAAATTTGTCTTTCCCTGTCGCCTGATAATACGCCACCGCCGCTTCCATGAGATGACCTGCGCAATACAGCTCATGTCCCGTACGGACCTTCCATCTGCTTTGCGGCTCGATTGTCATGTAATATGTATTAAAGTAGCCGTCCTCCCACTGGTTCTTTTCAATCTGCTCAACCAGTTCATCCACAATACCGGCGAGCTTAGCGTCATATTGCGCCCTACAGATATATGAAACCGCTTCAATCCATTTTGCCACGTCCGAATCCCAAAATATTTGATGCCTGTCAGGTTCATCCGGTTTCCAGCCGCCTTTGAATGCTTCAATCCGACCTGTTTCAACAAACCTGTTATACACGGCATGAATTGTAGTATTGCAATTCATTTGCTGTTTTTTGTTCCAAAATCCATCATCGATACTGACGCAATCAAAAGTGACGCTCTTAAATTTCAACATGTCTCTGCCCCTAATAGTATTGACCTTCGCTGACTAAAAGCTTATTATAATTATATAAGAGCATACCTGTTCTTTCAATATCAAAAACGATACATAAAGTGAGAAAAACCGATATGATAACCATAAACAACGGCAACACCAATGTCGTTTACGCATCATCCGGTCTTTTTGAGGCACAGAACGACGAGTGGATCCATCCCAAGCGGGTAATAGACTCATACGAGTTGATTTATGTTGTAAAAGGCAGAATCTATCTTGAAGAAGACTACCACCAGCATATTATCAATGAAAATGAGGTTATCATCCTCCTGCCCGGGCGCATGCACAGAGGATACAAAACCAGCGTTGCGGGCACATCGTTTTACTGGTTTCACTTTTATATATCCGATTATTCCATGCTTGAAAAATTACCAAAGTCCTTCGCACTATCGGATAATCTGAAAATGAAAACGCTGCTGAGCCAACTGCTTGATACGACAAATTCTCCGCTGTATCCCGATTTTACCCCCGACCTTATTGCGGGCACTATCCTATGTGAACTGCTGGCGCAATACAATCACCTGTACAAGCAGGGCAGACGTCTGACAAATGAAATCGCCGAATGGATCAGGATAAACAGTGACAAGAAAATATCCGTCATGATGGTGTCCGAAAAGTTCAGATACAACCCCGACTATTTGACCCGTCTGTTTAAAACCGATTTCAACATGGGAATCAAAGAGTATATCTACGCCGAAAGGATTAAAGCTGCGAAAAACCTTCTGATCACTTCCTTTTATTCCATCAAGCAGATATCGGACATCCTTGGCTGGCACAGCCTGAACCAGTTCATTAAATTCTTCAAGTATCATGAAACCGTAAGCCCTAAGAAATATAGGGACCTTTATGTCAATACCCATCTCAATAAGAAGTGAACCTGCTGCTTTTTGCAGCTTATTGCTCCTGACGGGTTCTTTCACTAAACAGTTCCTTTCGGAATAAGCGGGGCGCTCCGGCTTTCGGCAAAAACGGTTTGCAAACAGACAGGGCGATCGCCGCCAGTATCAATAGGCAGCCAGCCGCAGATTTGAGCCCATCCGGCTGTTCATTCATAAAGTTCCATGCAAGGATCAGGGTTGTAACCGGTTCAAGGGTATAAATCAGCGTTGCATGCTCCGGTTTCACATGCTTTATTGCCACGCTCTGGAACAGGACCGTAACCACCGAAAACAGTATATTTACGGATATCAGAGCTGCAAACACGGGTGATGCAAGCCTTTCGACGTGAAGTCCGCGCACTTCGAAAACACACGCCAGAGCAGCAAAAACAAACGCGTTGGAAATATGATGGATAAAAGAAAAGTGAACCGGGTCCACTTTTCCCAAAATACGGTTCTGGCCTGTGAGAAACAATGAGAAGAACAACGCGTTGCATACTGCCAGCAGATCTCCCACATTGATATGAAAGTCGTTGAAATCGCATGTAATTAAAAACAGTCCCGCCAAAGCCGTAAAAGCGCTGCCGAATATCCTTTTTTGCGGCATCCTGCCGGATGACAGCGCCACAAGGAGCGGAGTGAAAATTACCGACATCTGGACGATGAAGGCGGTATTAGAGCTGCTGGTGTGCTGCAGAGCAAGCATGAAGAAGGTGTTGCTCAAAATGGAGAAGCTGCTGACAATCAAGCTGGGGAGGAGTGAAGCTCTCGGTATCGCTTTAATCTGGCGGTGGAACAGGATGTATGTCGAAATTATGCCTCCCAATGAGCATAAAAACAGGATAGAAAAGCGCGGAAGATACGAAAGCAGCATTTTGGACCATACATAGGTAGAGCCCCACATCACAGCGTTAAGAACCAAAAAAACCATGGCATTGCTCTTTTTAACAAAACTCATTCGATTCACCCAATCATCCTTTGCTATCGATTCTGATACTAGTATATTCAAAATATTTACTATGTTTATTGCAGGAAATGCTTTATATATTGCAAAATGTGCTGTAAACTAGAAATAGAATCGAATCAGGAGGAGAAGAAAAAGTGGATACGGAAGCGCTCAATATAAAAAGAGGTTTTCTCAAAGGGGATTTTGAATACTTTCATTTGAAGGACATGAAACATATGCAGTTCGAAGCCCACCACCATGATTTCAACAAGATTGTGATTCTAATTTCCGGCAAGGTGGTCTACTATATCGAAGGGAGAATGTATGCGCTGAAGCCGTGGGATATTTTGCTGGTAAACAGCATGGAAGTGCATAAAACGGAGGTCTTGCCGGGTGAAATGTATGAGCGTGTCGTGATCTGGATCAACCCGCTTTTTCTTGAGAAGCACAGCTCCAGGGAATGCAACCTGCAAACCTGTTTCAGCCTGGCGGCAGCTGAAGGCTGCAATCGATTAAACAGCGATGACGACAAAATGAGCCGGATCAAAAACATCATTGTCCAGATGGAAGAGGCAAACAAATGTGATGATTTCGGGAACAGAATATTTAAAAATGCGCTTTTTATACAATTTATCGTACTGATAAACCGTTTATCCATGGAGGGAAAAAGCGGCACTGCTTCCGGAAATACCGGTGTTGACATGAATATCAACAAAGTATTGAAGCATATCAACGCCAATCTTGCGGAGGATTTATCCATTGATACGCTTTCTGCTGCATTTTATATGAGCAGGTATTATCTAATGCACCGGTTCAAGGAGTATACCGGATATTCCATCCATCATTACATTCTGCAGAAAAGACTGATTCATGCCGGCTTCATGCTCAGGCAGGGAAGGCCCGCGGCCGAAGCCTGCCCGGAGTGCGGCTTTGGGGACTATTCGGCCTTTGTCCGGGCATTCAAGAAAATGTACGGCCTTTCACCTCGGCAATACTATAACCATTTTGTCCAATTACAAAAACAATACAGCGAAGGAGGGCATTTGGTTCAATCAATAAGCGACTTATAGGATCATCAAAACTTCTGCGCCAAAAAATACGGCCTTGGAGCGCCCGGACTGGCAGTAACTGCTGCTCGCCATGCAGCCTGCATTTGCAGAAAAAGCGGTTCAGCTTCATTTTGAAAGGTTTCTGTACCGCCGGGGAGACAGGCCGGTCTCTTTTCTGAAAACCCTGTTGAAATAGGCAGCATCGTTAAAGCCTACGGTATAGCATATATCGGTAATGGAAGTATCAAAATCCTTCAGCATTTCCATTGCCTTTTTAATTCGAAGGTTGTTGACATATTCGACAAAGGTATATCCTGTGATCTGCTTGAAAAGGTATGAAAAATAAGTTTGCGACATCATGGCTATTTTACATACGTCTTCAATATAAATGTTTGCGTTGTAGTTCTCAACAATGTAGCTGATGGCGGCATTGACAGCCTCCCTGTACCTTCCGAACAGCTCTTCGTTCTTAGGGTCTTCCGATTCTTCATACACCCGTGCAACATTTGCGAGCAATTTGAGCAGGTCGGACTTGACGATTATTTCGAAATATTTTTTTTTGTTGCAGTATTCATGATACATTTCCTGCATCAGTTCTTCCACAACCGCCTGGCTTTTGCCTGCCAGTTGAAGCCTTGGCCTGACGGCCTCCATGGACATTAAAAAAGGCTCGATAAAGGCAAAGTCAAAAAACCCGCTGTCTTTATACGATAAGCTTTCGTGCTTGCTGACAAAATCCGTAAGAAACTCACAGCCGATGATTTCTACGTCCTCTCCCTGAATCGCTTTGATCTTGTGCACAACAAAGGGCGGCAGTACAAAAAGATTACCTTTCACAAGCAGATGCCGGTTTCCGTCAATGTAATGCTCGCAGCAGCCCTTCTGAACATACCATATCTGCATGTAGTCATGCGTATGGTCAATCATTCCGGAAAGACCGCTATTGGTGATACGGTAGACTTTAAACGGGACTGTTCTGCTGAACGTCTTCTCCGCCCTGTTAAATTGAATTTGAAGTCTTTTGTCCAGGCTCACATTCCCCCCAGTCAAGGCGTGTAGTCAGTCTGATTCCTCCTATCATAACACAGGACCATTCTTTTTTCCAGTAGAAAGACTTCCACTCGCTGTCATTGCTGTGAAGCTCTTGTGACTATTCAGGTACCCCGGTTGTCATTGCTGTGAAGCTCCTGTGACTATTCAGGTGCCCCGGTTGTCATTGCGAGGAGCAAAGCGACGTGGCAATCTCTGCTTCTGACTGAGATAGCATTTTATTAGATTGCCGCGATCCACTTCGTTTCGCTCGCAACGACAGTACCTCAATAGTCACAAGCTCCTTCATTAACACGATTCATATCATTCGGGAAATATATTCAAGGAATCCGACCGGCTCAAACCCAATTGTAATTTTTACTCTTGCCGTCCGGCTTCATCATATTGTCCTACAAAAAGATTCAATACAGAGTACCAGTTATGTAGTAAAGCGTATAATTGCATAATCGACGACTTTGCCATTGTCGTCAAACAGCAGATAGAACCCTCGATATTCTTCCGGCGTTCGCCCGGTTTTTGTATAATAAACCATGCTGTTCGGACTGTCCAATTGAACGATTGGTCCCGTACCATCGTTCCTTAGGGCGAACCCAACAGCTTTCCTGTCCTTTTCCGTCTCCCCCAGCAAGCTGATTACCTGCTCCCTGGTCATATTCCCGAAATCATATTTTTTTACCATATTTTTAACGATCACATATCTTTTATCAGGCTCTTCAAGCCATTTTTCCGGGGTAAAGCTCCGATAGTCATTAATTATAACGGCAGCCAGGATTCCAATGCATACAATGAATAGGACGATTACGATAGAAACTTTTTTCCTGCCCATCTTTGTTACCTCTCTTTATTCAAGATTATCTTTTGTCTCTTTTTTGGAAAAGGGAAGCAAATAAAATGCAAATAAGATTGCCAAATACAATACTTAAAACGATATAGCCATCTGTGAAAAACGGCGCTGTCTGGTCACCTCCGCTATTTATCCGGTACATAACCTGGGGAATTGCCAGAGGATTCATCTCATAAATCAAGGCGCTTAACAGATAAATCGCCAGTTTGTCCCCAAGACTGGGTATAAAGCTCACCAACCAGGCATTCATCAGCGGCCGGCCTTTGAAAACTATTCTGCAGTATAACCCGGCAAGCATATAGGGTATGATGGTCAGCAAAGCTCCCAATACAGGCTTTAAGAAAGGAGACTTTTCATAATTCGTAACCCCCAGGTTGGAATCATACGTCACAAACTGCCCAAAAACTGCAAATACGGCTATGTAGGCTATGGTTATGATAAACCAGCCGGATATAATTTTTATTCCGTTACTCATCGTTTAAATACCTTTTTTACTTTATTAAACTATAGGTTTTACAGCAAAATCTATGAATATTGACGATAATGAAAGAAAATAGTTCCAGAATTGCGAATTGAAGATTTTTAATCTTCCTCTTGACTTAAAGTTAACGCTAAGGTTTACAATTTTACTATACCTGTTTTTTATCATCATCAAATTTGCAAGGAGAATATTTATTATGAAAACATTGAAATTGGGACAATCAAATCTGGAGGTACCGGTCATTGCCGTAGGCTGCATGCGTATCAACGCACTGTCCAAACCGGATGCGGAGCGCTTTGTCCGGACGGCTCTGGAGGAAGGCGCAAATTTCTTTGACCACGCGGATATTTACGGCCGGGGCGCCTGCGAAGAAATCTTTGCCGAGGCCATCCACATGAACAGCAGCGTCCGTGAAAAAGTGATTTTGCAGTCCAAATGCGGCATTGTACCCGGCCGTATGTTTGATTTTTCAAAGGAGCACATTCTTGAAGCGGTGGATGGCAGCCTGAAACGCCTGAAAACCGATTATCTGGATGTGCTGCTCCTGCACCGTCCGGACGCATTGGTGGAGCCGGAGGAGGTGGCAGAGGCGTTCGACAAGCTTCAAAGCACCGGAAAGGTGCGCCACTTCGGTGTTTCCAACCAGAATCCCATGCAGATACAGCTGCTGAAAAAATCCGTCAGGCAGCCCATTGTGGCCAACCAGCTGCAGCTGAGTATCACCAATGCCACCATGATCTCTGCCGGTATCAATGTCAATATGCTGAATGAATCTGCTGTCAACCGGGACGGCAGCGTACTTGATTTCTGCCGTCTGAACGACATCACCGTCCAGCCCTGGTCTCCCTTCCAGTATGGGTTTTTTGAAGGCGTCTTCCTGGATAATGAGAAATTCCCTGCATTAAATTCCAAAATTGATGAAATTGCAGCCGCCTATGATGTAACCAACACCACCATAGCGATGGCATGGCTTTTGCGCCATCCTGCAAAAATGCAGCCCGTGACCGGGACAATGAATGTCGGGCGTTTGAAGGATTGCATAAAGGCGGCGGACATTTGCCTCACCCGCGAAGAGTGGTACGCAATCTACCGCGCCGCCGGAAACGTTTTGCCGTAAAAGTCCATGACAGGATTGTTATAACGCCTCGGTATAATTGCTGAAAAAGTAAAAAAGCGCTACCTCAAAATGCACGGACGCGCAATGCGCGCCCCTACACTTTGGAGGTACCAGCATATATCGACCCCGGGATGCATAGGCTGGTCAATGACTTAAGTCATCGACCAGCCCAACTTGCAGGGATTGCCCATTCGGTAATCCGCTTTGAGATATCTCCCTTTTCATTTCTATGCCGGTATTTGACATGACAGCCTTTCAGGCGAATCAGAGCCGGGAATCCATGGCTGCAAAAGCATCATCCCAGTTCCTGCCAAAAGCTTGTAAAAGTATCGTCGTCGATTTTGAAGAAAATCTCGATGTTATTGTAATAGACATATCCGTCCTTAAAGATCCTCAATTGTACTTCCGTGCCGTCCTTCAGCTTTATATAAACAAACTTTTGGGCGTCGGGACTCTGATCCTCCCATAACCCGGCCAGACTGTCCTGCCCATATGGAACTGATTCGTTCAGGGCGGTGATGAAGCCGTTCAAGCCATCCAGCTTTTCAAGGGGCTTCACTTCTCCCTTGCCGTTGTTCCAGCTGTCAAATAATTCATAGCGCGCCGATTCTATGCTGCCTTCCATTTTGAGCTTGCCAAAAATGTCGGCCCCTGTTTTCACGGTTATGCCATTCTGGCATTCGTAAAATTGGGCATAGACGGCGCCGTCAATTTTTTCAAAGGCCATAATCCTGAAGCTTTTGTCATAGCCCTTAACGGAATATACATCCTGCGCTCCGATGGTGGACGCCAGCTCTACGGCATAATCCTCCTGCTTGCTCCATTCCGTGAGATTTCCCTTCGTTCTGCCCAGCTTTTCATCCATAAGGCTTTCCGCTATCCCGGAATCCAATGGGAGGGCGCTTTGCAAATAGACTTTCCCCTGGTATACAATGAGCCCCATCATTTTCACATTGGCGCCGGGATTCTCCGGCAATTCAACCTTCGGGATGCTAATCCCCGGGCTTTGGGCTATATCCCCCGGATCCCCGCCTGTTTTTCCTGTGATAAAATCAGCGGCCAGAAATCCCGCGCACAGGATGACGACAAGTCCGGCCGCTATAGCGGCTGCCGGCCTCCAGGAAAACCTTTTGCGGGAGTGATCCTTCAACTTGTCCGCCAGTCTGTATTTCATTCCATGATCAGGTTCAAGCTTTCCGATAGCATTTTTTATATCCGCTCTATCCATGTTTCATTCTCCTTCCAGTTCGATTTTAAGAAGCTGCCTTCCACGCATCAACCGCATTTTTATTGCAGATTCCTTGATTTTTAGAATCTCAGAGATTTCCTTGACGGAATAATCCTCAAAATAGTGCAGGTGTATCACTGTTTTGTACTTGGCAGGGAGTCTCAGGATCTCCATCATAACGTCCCTATCCGGAGGATTGTCATAGTACTTATGTATCTCCTCCGTTTTTATTACCCTTTTGTACCACGCATTCCTGCGCATGTCCCTGCAGAGATTTATCACCGTTCTGATCAGCCATGCCTTTTCATGCTCGTCGTCCCTGAATTCCGGCGAGTTGTACAAGAGCCTGTAAAAAGCCTCCTGCATGGCTTCCTCAACATCCTCTTTATTTCCCAGCTGGACCATTGAAATTTTGAACAGCATATTTCCATATAAATCATACTTTGCAGAAAAATTGTCGTCCGGCGCCTTAGGCAATTTTTGCATCAACAATAACCCCCTTTCATCCATAACACGAATGAGGATAGAAAATGGTCACATTTATTTTTTACCGTTTTGCTGTTTTTACAAGGGCTCACTTGTACAGATTGTTGCGCTGGCGGTATTTGTTGGGCGCCAGGCCGACGTGCCTTTTAAAGAAGCTGGAAAAATGAAACTCGTCGGAAAACTTCAGGTCATAGGCAATGTCCTTTACCGGCAAATCCGTCACCAGCAATTTTTCCTGGGCTTTTTGAACGACCTTGCTGTCGATGAATCTTTTCAAGGTATAGCCCGTATCTTTCTTAAAGGTTTTTGAAAGGCTTCCGGAAGGGATGCCGAAATGCTCTTCAATGTCCTTTACCCGCAAATCGGCATAGCAATGGTTTACAATATAATCATATACATGAATGTAGTCATTGGAAACCTTCATATGCTCATTGAGCTTATCGGCATAGGGCTCCAGGAACCTGGAAACACAATCCAGCAAAACGCTTTTGCAGTAAATAAAGTCACTGATCCGTCCGTTTTGCGCCTTCTGTATCAAACTTTCCGCCAGGCCGGGCTCTACCGGTCTTGAACTAAAATATCCGTAGTTCTCAAAAAGGTCATGCCCGGGGATCAGCTCCAGACGAAAATGGATATAAAATTTTTCAAGAGCATCATCGCAAGAGTAGTCGCAGGTATGGTGCAGAGGTATCAGATACATATTCCCTTTTTGAAGGTTCATGGAATTATTATCATCCTTTACTGCCCCGCTTCCGGAAATAACCAGATAAAGCCTGTTGAAGGGTGAACACACCTGAGAAAAATTCCACTCTTTTCCCGTTTGTACATACCCATGCTCAAGTATTTTAAACTGCACATTGTTTATAACCTTGTTCAAGGAATCAAATTCTTTGATTTCCAAAAGACACATGCTCCTTTCGATTATATACATGTACTTTGACATCACACATAGCTTATAATATCCATTAAGTCCTTGTCAATCCGTTATGTCGCCCCATCGATCCGCTTTTTAGAAGCGAAATACCCAAAAGGAGGCTTTTATGAACCATATTGAGAGATTTTACGCGACCATTGAGAGAAAACCCGTCGACAAACCCGCATCATGGCTTGGGCTTCCTGTCCCCAAATCCTATGACGGCCTTTTCCGGCATTTTAACGTGAACAGCGTTGACCGGTTGAAATTCAAGCTGGACGATGATATCTATCCGGTAGAAATGCCCTATGATTCGCCGGCCAGCAATCAAATATGCACGGCGCTCAATTTTTCCGGGAGTACCGAAGGGGCCCAGGATGAAAGAACCTTGACTGCCCCGGGCTTTTTTGAAGATTACAGTGATCCGTCGAGAGTTGACGATTTTGATTGGCCCGAGCCTTCGAAGTATATAGACCGCGCCCAATGCAGAAGGGTAGTAGAGGAAGCGCCGCAGGGCTATCCCATTATGGGGGTGATATGGTCTGCTCATTTTCAGGACGCATGTTCCGCCTTCGGCATGGAAACGGCGCTGGTAAAGATGCTGACGGAGCCTGAAATGTTCAGGGCCGTCATCGACAGGATCACCGAATTTTATCTTGAGGCAAATGAAATATTCTACAGCGAAACCAGAGGAAAGCTCCATGCGGTTCTCATCGGCAACGACTTCGGAAGCCAATCCGGCCTTATGCTGTCGCCGGATTCCCTGCGTGAGTTTGTACTCCCGGGTACACGTAGGCTGATTCAACAGGCAAAGCGCTATAACCTGAAAGTGTTTCATCATTCCTGCGGCGCCATTTTCGATATCATTCCCGACCTGATCGAAGCAGGAGTTGATGTTATACACCCCATACAGGCGCTGGCGAAAGATATGGACCCGTACAAGCTGAAAAAGGAATTTGGCGATAAAGTGTCCTTCTGCGGCGGCGTTGATGCCCAAAATCTGCTGGTCAACGGAACCCCGCAGCAGATTCTGGACAAAGTGGCGGAATTGAAGAAGCTGTTTCCTACCGGCCTGATCATCTCGCCCAGCCATGAAGCGATTTTGCCGGATATCACCCCCGCAAATGTGGAAGCGCTTTTTAAAGCGGTGAATAAAGGGTAGATTTCTGATTGACAGCAATACAATAGCGAAAACGGGGATAAAGATTAAAGTTGGTTAATTTACTATTTATCCCCCGTTTTTTGTGTTTAGTCATTTTTATATAATGACACATTCCTTCTCTTTACTCAAAAATACAATAAATACCCTGATTTATCACAAGAGCCTGCTTTCCTGCATAGGAAATCTTTTCATAAATATCACCTTCAGAGTGCATCCATATGTACTTACTGCAAAAAAATGATAGATAAGTAATATATAAAGAAAATTTTTATAAAATGAACTGTTTGAAGTCCCGCGACTATTTACAAGTGTACGGGATTTTAAAAGGAAGTCAAGGGTGGAAATATTGCGCGCAATAAAAGTCAATCAAGCAATCCCACATGATAAGCTAACGGCTTTAATGGATGAGTACGGTAATTCAGTCTACAGGTTTTGCCGAAATCTTACATATTCCAAAGAGGACGCAGAGACGACTTATTTCAAGAAACATATTTAAGAGCGTTTGAACAGCAATCAAAAGTAAGTGTTTCGGAGGGAGTGAATATTCCTCAGTGTAAATGGTATAATCTGCCAAAATTTTGTTAATGATTATAATGCAGCATAAATCGGGCAACGCTGAGGAGCGACCCACGCTTGCTGTGGCTTATACGATGAATGGCGGACTTTATTGTTCGCCGTTTTTCTATTCATCGGTAAGCTCCGAGCGGATAAACCTCGGGAGTTTGAGGGCAGAGCCCTCAAGGTTTTATGCCACAAATCTATCCGCAAAAAATATCATAATCTGGCTATATGCCATTGCCCAGTCCCTTGCTGGCTGCGTCCACTTTTTTGTGATTTCCTTAGCCGAAAGGAATACCACTTTCCGTATCGAATCGTCAGTGGGGAAAATGGATTTTGTTTTGGTGAATTTCCGCACCATTCTGTGATACGCTTCCACTGCGTTCGTTGTATAAATCAAATGCCGGATCTGTTCTGGATAATTGAAAAACGTGGTAAGCTCTGCCCAGTTCGTATCCCAGGATCGCAGAATGGACGGGTACTTCCTATCCCATTTTTCCCTAAATTCTTCTTTTGCATACTCTGCATTGTCCAAATTAACTGCGCCGTAAATTTTCTTAAGGTCAGCGCAGATTGCTTTTCTGTCCTTGTATTGTACAAATTTAGTCGAATTCCGAATTTGATGGACAATACAAAGTTGCTGTTTTGCATTTGGAAAAACTGCATTTATGGCTTCCACCAGCCCTTTCAGATTATCATGGCAGGCAATCAATATATCCACTATGCCCCGCTTTTTGAGGTCAGAGCAAATTGATGCATAAAAGCTTGCACTCTCGTTTTCGCTGATCCAAATCCCCAAAACATCTTTCTGTCCGTTCATATCAATGCCAAGAACAGAGTAGACACATTTGTTAATAATTTGGCTATCTTTTACGGCTTTTAAACATGATCCCATCAAAGTAAATTATGGGGTAAACCGACTCCAGCGGCCGGTTCTGCCACTCATTTACTTCTGGCAGTATTTTGTCTGTTATTTTAGAAATCATCGTTTGTGGGATTTCCGCCCCATAAATCTCCCGTAAATTATCCTCAATGTCGCGCTGGCTCATCCCTTTTGCGTACATTGCCAGTATCTTCTGTTCGATTTCATCTGTACGTGTCTGACGTTTTTCCAGGACTTTAGGTTCAAATTCGCCGTTTCGGTCGCGTGGTACCGCAATTTCATTCTCACCGTAATCACTGATGATGGTCTTGTGATTGTACCCATTGCGGGAATTCCCGGTGTTGTTGCCTGCAATGTCATGTTTTTCATACCCTAGATGTTCATCCATCTCTGCTTCGAGCATTTGTTCAATTGTCCCAGCAAACAGCCTTTTCAGCTTCGACTGAATATCACCTGTGCTTTTGCAGTCCTGCATTAGCAGACTGACTAGTTCCATTTCCTTTTCACTAAGGATGTTTTTTGATGTTTTCATTGTATAACCTCCATTCATTTATATGGAGATTATTACCATTTACACGGATGACTATTCAGCCTCGTTTCGGATAATCCGCAAAGCTTGAAGGCGACTATTAGCAGCGTTGACTATGGCGTCAACACGCATTTTTGTAAATATCATTGCGGACAATTTCTAGAGACATTGAGCGCTCCTTTCTATGCGTCATGCTAAGACTTCATCAATAATCTGTTTCATTCGCTTGTTGCCAAGTTGCGTATGGAACTGAACTTTGTAGCCGTCACCAGCAAGCATCTTAAAAAAGATTTCGGCACAGCTTATCTTGATAGCTTCTTCACCACGCAGGGTATCTTTATTTTCAACATCCTTAGTTTCTACGATGATGTTTAATTCTTTCTCTCCATTCTTACGCCTAACTACATACATAAAGTCAGGACTATACATACCGCCAGTAATTGTCGGGATGGCAATACTGCTCCGAGGAATTTTCCCGTACACGGCCACTTCTTCAATATCTGATGTCATTATATTCTGTTGTTCCAATGGTGAATCGAAAGCGAAAGCATCATACAAATATTTTGCGCTCGGTGTTCCAGGAGCAATTTTGGTGCCGATACGCCCCTGGGCGATGTCTTCGCGCGGTGATCCGTCCGCATAGGTCAGTGCGGTAGCTCCAAGCGGGGTATTACTTTTTATATAGCGGAAACGACCTTGCAGGCTACCATTCTTCCATTCTTGAAACTTATGTACGAAGTTACTCATAGAGTTTTCGTTGATGTATTTAGGGTCAACAGTACCGTGTTTTTTAACATATTCACACATTGCTTTATGCAAAACCGCAATGGGAATGTTTGTGACTCGCGATATACGTTTTAGAAAAAGGTTATAGGCAATTGGGCGTATTACGGTATATTGCACTCCCGTTTCGGAAACTACAGACATATGGATACCATCGCTATCAACAATTTCCCTCGTGCTGGTCATGATGGCATCGGTAAATATACCCTGCTCAAGCACTGACAGCACTACGGAATCCATGCCTGCATCCAGATCTGCATCATAGAAAAGCAGATATCTCTGGTTGATTTTTTCCCAAAGCTCCCGGATTTCACTATAAACCGCCTTACGGATTTTAATAGGCTTCGGCTTTGTAACATTGCGGTCTTTGACTTTACCTGAGTAAAGTCCAGAGGCAAAGTCGGGATATTCTGCAAAAAAAGCATCCCGAGTGTCTGACTTAATATTCATGCGTCTGTCAATGTAGTGCTTATCATATATGGCATCAAACAAGTCATCAGAGGTCATACCAAGTTTCTTGGCTACCTGTCCAAGCCGTACCTCGCTGATTAAAGAGGCCTGTGGGATTTCGCCGTTTATCTGGTCGATCAAGCGTTGTGCAAAATCCGCTTCTGTAAAGTCCACAATGTAGTTTAACTGAAATTCCTCGTTTGATATGCGGTTTCCGTTTTCGTCAACAGGCAGGCGTAGGCCGCGTCCGACTTCCTGCAACTTGCTGTTTTCATTTCCGCTGGAGCGAAGCTTTGCAATGGTGAATACATTCGGGTTATCCCAACCCTCCTTAAGCGTCCACTTTGAGAACAGAAAACGCAATGTATTGTAACTGCCTTCTGCATTTTTAAAGGACAGAAGCTGTTTTTTGCCGTGCAGGATAGCATCGACTTCCTTTGCAATATCCTCGTCTGAATCGCTGTTATCCTGAGAAAAATATCCTGCATGACAAGCAGAAATATCGGCAAGGCTCACTTCCAAATATGTGCGGTATTCGGTATCATGTTCGGTAAGAGTGGCAAGTACAGCTTCAATCCGCTCTTTCAGCAGGCGTTCAAAAGTAAGGAGCAGGTACGGAGATTTACCTCCACCATTCGGACGATACGAAGATATATCATCAATAAAGAATAGTGCAAGGGTTTTGATTTTGAAAGTGCGAGCACAAAGATTCTCTTTTTCGGTTTCAAAGTGTCGTTGGAGAGCCAGGCGTAGCATTTGCTCCTGATACGAGGTCATGTAGATTTCAACGTCCATTTCCTCTCCTGTAGACTTCTCAATACCGTTGGAAAACTCCACGATGGAGGTGCCGATGGCGTATATTGTAATACCTTCGAAAGCGTCACTGATAATAGACAGCGAATCTCCTGTCTTCAAGGTGTAGGTTTTTGTGGCTTCATCACGCTTTTTATACTGAAACGTCACCGACTCCTTGCTTGCGATAGAGAGGATTTTTAATTTTTCCTCGCGCTTAGATGGAGGATCAAAATGCTCCTTTGCTACGCCCTTAATGAGGTTCTGGTTGAAAGACTCACATGCGTTAAGGTCGTAAAGCAGATTTTGATAATCCTTAATAGTAATTTTGTTGATCCCGCGACCACTCGAAGTCTCTGGAAAAGTTGCGCCAAAACGTATAATACTCTGTGGCTTAATCTCATCCGTGATAACCTTAAACGCTTTCTGTATGCGTGAAAAACGGTGTGGCTCGTCAATGATAATCACAGGGCGAGTAGCACAAATGGCGTCGAGCGGTCTGTAAAAACCTTCAACACCGTAGTCGTAATCGTCACGGGTAAGCATAGTTGTACCTGTCAAGAGCTGCATATTGACAAGCATAACATAAATCTTCTTTGTATTTTGGCAAGAGCCTTTGACAAAATCTCCGGCCACAGATGGGAAGTACTGCCTTCCTTTTTTCTTTTTTACAGCTTCGAGAACGCCGACTTCTAACTCTGTGCCATAGCCACATCCGTCCGAAAAATGCCGCCTTACATATTCGTCAGTTAAGAATTGTGCCGTTCCAGCTTTGATTGCGAGTGAAGGTACGGCAATAATGAATTTATTAAGACCGTAACGCTTATGGAGTTCAAACATTACTTTTGTATATACATAGGTCTTGCCGGTACCTGTCTCCATTTTTATATCTAGGTTCAGGCAATTCCCGATAACTGAGCTACTGCGGTACTCAGCAGGAATACTACTCTGCAAATTTCGGATATTGGCCATAAGGCACGGGTCAGTAAGGGCAATCTGCGGATTTTCAAAAAACTGCGTGGGCGCAGTAATCTGTACACTTTCAAGGGCTGCACAAATTGCATCGATGGCTTTTTGCTGGTGTGGCAATTCCTGCTGGAGGATAAGCTCCATAACATCCCCTCCTATCAATAGCGGACATCGAAGTTAATACGGAGATTCTTCTCCGCATCCTTCAGCCGTTTCAAATTTGTTTGCAATGATTCAACCTCTGTCCAAGTGAAACTATACCCGAATAGTACCACATTTTCCGGGTTAAAACTGCCATCCGTTTCAGATTTCACTACAATAGCTTCAATGGCTTCATTGGACAGTTCCTTGTCAATGAGGTAAAGGTGCTTCTTAATGTAATAGCCTTTGTATCCTGCAAAGCCCACTTCTTCCGGAACGACAGTAAAGCCGTAGCCATCGCGCACAAGCCAGGTAGCAAGAACGGTCGGTTTACCGAAGGCATCAAGAATGGTATTTGCTACAATCAGTCCGTTCTCCTCGGGCGTGAACGCTTCCAGCTTGTCCAATGTCTCATCGGATGGCTCGGTAAGGGTAAAGTGCTTGAAGCCAAGGTCAGCGGTGATGTCAGGGTTTGCGTCCTTAACGGACTTAGCGGCACGGATAATACGCTCTATACCTACTTGGTCAAGTGTTGTCTTTCGTCCTATCGAAGTCAGAAATTCTTTTGATACTTTTTGGCTTGTTATCGTATCATCCAGTTCGGCAGGTAATTGAACCATGATATATCTATATTTCGTATCAAGAGCCATTACTGCATGTGCCGTTGTTGCTGAGCCAGAGAAAAAATCAACTATGATGTCATCAGGCTCCATGTTGGGCGCAATTTGTATAATTCTTTTAATAAAATCCAAAGGCTTAATATAATCAAATACTTTAACTCCGTCAAACAAAGCTCTCACTTCGCGAGTAGCCTTTTTATTCCCCTCTAAATCTGTCCATAATGGAGAAGGTCGTTTACTACGACCCTCTAAATAATATTTTACGTATGGCCACCAAACAAGTTCTCCATTACGTTCTGCTTTTTTCCATAAAATGTAGTCGTCCTCAACAAGCTTATCATATGTTTTTTTCTCTACCCTCCAGCGACTCTCATATCCAGCAGTAGCCGTTGGATAAAGGTCATTTCCATCAGGGTCTTTAATAGCGTAATACATATTTGGGCGATCTTCACGTCTATCATTACTTCCTGTTTTTCGCAATTGATCATAAGCGTATTTCCCAAAATCATCTTCATTATTAAAACGCTTAATATCATGTTCAGTTAAAGGTAAACCTGAAATATCAAAGTCTGGTTTCCGACCATATATGAATGCATAATCGAAAGAAGACCCTAACCCTCCACTGTCCTGACCAGTGGTCTGCCCGGTGGAACGGCAAATGCATCCCATGCAATTTTCCTCACCAAATATATCATCACAGATTAACTTAAGATTAGCCTGCTCGTTATCATCAATAGAGATGAAAATTGCTCCGTCATCATGTAGTAAATCCCGCGCCAATTGCAAACGCGGGTACATGAACATCAGCCATGCCGAATGGGAAGCCGAGCCGCGTTTCGTTAAAGTCAATATTCGTTGCGCCTGTTCTTCGCTAATGCTTAACTTTTCAGAAAGTTCCTCTACAGTGAAATTAAAATTGTCGTTATATACAAATCCGTCAGTACCGGTGTTATACGGTGGGTCGATATAGATACATTTCACTTGGCGTGAGTAAGACTTGAGAAGGTGCTTCAAGCCGTCGAGATTAT
This sequence comes from Bacillota bacterium, assembly GCA_023426125.1. Lineage (GTDB taxonomy): Bacteria > Bacillota > Clostridia > Acetivibrionales > DTU013 > MnB-11. Next base: position 134,148 of record JAFABI010000041.1, on the reverse strand, counting down.
CGCCGCTTATATAAACGTTCTCGCTGACGGCGTTCTCTGGTTTGGCGTTATGCTCCTCATCCGGCAGGATAACAGTTGCAGTATCAAGTGATACCAGTAGTCGCGCATAATTCTTCCCAAGGAATTTTAATTCGTAGCCCTCGCTCGTAACATGCAACTTATCACTCAGGAATTCCCTGAAACGCTTAATATCAAAAGAGCCATCCTCATTAAAACAAGTGGGGAAGTGCTCTTTCAGTACGGCAATCTCTCGGTCATTCGGTGCGGCTGTCTCGTTTGCCGCTATTATATCCTTTATCATAATTGGTGTTCCTCCCAGTGTATTTAGTCTGTTATTGTACCATTCTTGATATGGTATGCAATATTCCTCTCATTACAAAAATTAATAACTGCTGTGGCTTGTTCATTATAAAATCCCCTATGCCTCGCGTATGTAGTTATATCTTTATTGTAATTCGTTCTACCAAAGATGATTTTATCCGTGAAGCTAACGGCTAACAATATATCATTTATATCCTGCTCAATAAGATTAGGCGTTGGGTAAGGCTCAATACTCACCCAGGTGCGCATACCTTTGTCATTCAGAGCTCGGAGTGACGTCAAACGCTCTCGGTAGGATGCGGCGCCAGGCTCGACTTTGCGTCGATACTCCTCATCAAGAGAAATAATGGTGATACCATACTCATTTTCATTCGAATATTCCGCTAACTCAATCGGAAGAAGCCCTTTTGTAAGAACAGTACACTTTATTCCGGCAGTGTTTAACTTTTTAATAGCTGCAAGACTCATTTCTTTGATCTCATCATATTCATACATGAATGGATCAGTTGTAAAGCATAGTTGAACTGACTGTATTTTCGACTTCAGACGCGGTATTTCTTTTTCGAGAATCTCCAGCGTATTACTTACCAAATAAGGTTTTATCCATTCATCATATGAAGCTGATTTACCGAAACGCTTTGCCATCAAAAAAGCATAGCAAGGATATTTACAGCCATGTGAACAGCCGAGAACATGGTTCATTGTGTAATCTCCATATTCCACACCAGTTTTGTAAAGCATAGATTTTCTCTCTATGTATCCATTTACCGTTTTCATGACTTGCTCCTCTCGATGGTTACACTTTGATTATTACTTTTATCCTCAGTAAAAAATTTAGACGGCTTGCCTGCCTTTGGTGTTGTAGCAGGTATTCTTGTAACTTTTATTAAGCCATTTTTCTCCATGTCCGTCCATATATTTCGTATTTCTCCTGATTTACACAGAACCCCGTATTCTGTAAAAAAGGTAGCTATCAGCTTGTCCGCATTCATACTGTTTGAAAACTTTGATATAAAGTTAAGCATTTTTTGCTGTATGCCATCTCGATCAACAACATTGTTTTGTACGTCGTGTTCAAATAGACTTAATTGCCCTTGATTCTGTATCTCAACAAAAAGCTCATCTGAACGGGAAAACATGTTATCAGCCATAAGGATACAACCTTCCTCGTAATTACTAACATGAAACATCCTGTATTTCGGATGTTGTTTTGACTTTATACAGATTGGCATGTCTAAAACATATATATATTTCTTCCGAAGGCACTGTTTGTATTCAGTGGAAAATCGCTTCTCTGCTTGATAACCGTCTATTTTATTAGAGTTGTAATCTTTTACTATATCCTGCCAATATTCACCGCCGGCGATATTATTCAATAGTTCTATAGACTGCTTATTGGCGTCAACTTGTGTTGGCTCATATTCGACAAGTTCATCAAGCGATTCATCCAAAATGTACTCAACACGCATTGCACGGCATGCAGCACGCATAAAACCAAAAGAATTCATATTTATCAGCATTTCGATGCTGAAGAATCCATAGTCTGCAAACTTTGAAAAAAGTCTGTAATCAAGAGCTTTAATACCATAGGGGTCAATATAGAGAAATACATTCTTTCCTATTTTATCTGACAATAGTGTTTCAATTTGTTCCTCATATTTCCCAGATATAATCTGTGGGGCGCCATTCTTGGTGGAATAACCAATTGTGTTTGCCTGTAACTCATCCTCGTAATTTAGATCAATAAAGCAAGTATCAATCTTGGGATTTTTCGCTCTAGACTGATTGATACAGGTATCTCGTATTTGTAGAGCAATTCGAGGGGAGCCATCTTTTCCGTCATCGAACTTTCCCTTTCCCGCAAAACAATCCACATAAAATATAGATTTATTTGTCATTAACACTTTCTGAAAGTACTGTGGGAGATAGTAGGCAAGCAATTTGTCCTTAATTTCTGACCAGCTATTTTTGCTCTTAAAAAATGAGCTGTTATCTTTTGACATAAAATCCCCTTTCAAAATATGAATTTAATCCCTAACGTTAAGGAGTATCGTTATCCGGTATCAATTCCATAATATCGCCGATATCACAGCCTAAGGCCGCACATACCTTTTTCAATACTTCCATACTCACATTTTCATGATTTGAAAGTTTGGTAATAGTTGTTGAGCTAAGACCAGCAGCCTTCTGTAAATCCTTTTTTTTCATATCTTTGTCAATTAAGAGCTTCCAAAGCTTTTTATAACTTACGCGCACCCTGGCCACCTCTGTTTTCACATTTTATTAATTCTACCACAAAGCATCTAAGTTTCCAATATAAATGACGCAATTATAAAGATTTATTATATTTATAATAGGTTTTTTCGTTTAAACAAAGCTATCTCCTGCAAGCTGTGGTATCGTCTATTGCTGAAAGGAGATAGTCTAAATAAAAAAGCAAATAATCGCTAGAATAGCCATTATCGCCTGTGTCGCGTTGTGTGGCGCTGTGTGGCCTCGGAGCGCTGAGGTTTGGGATTTCCTGTCGAGACAATAAAACTCGCTGTAACAGCTGAAAATGGAGCGCGGTCAGAGGAAACGTCGGAAATTTTTGCCTCTGCGACCCTCTGTCCATAGCGCAGCAGAAGCCCGGCTTCCTGGCAGCTTTTCCCTCCGTCATATTCCCTAGCGCAGTATTCCCTCTTTGCTTTCAATCAACACAAAATACCGTCCGCACAGCCTACACCGCTTTACTTGGATGTCTCGTTTCAGCATTTCCATAAATTCAAAGAATATCATTTCGTCCAGTGCCCGGATATGTTAATACGGCAGCAGGCTCACCTTGGAATGATCCTGGTGGATGGCGTCCAGCGTCTGCTTTGTGTCCGTAATTCCCTGGTTACATTTTTTCACACTCGGGTGTGCCACTTTCGGCAATCTACCGTGCACGGATTTTTAAATGCGCCCTCACCGGATTCTGTTATTGACAATACTCATAATGTGCGTTTTCAGCTTTCTTCCCTCTTCAAGAAAGCTTTTAACCTTTTCTTCGGCCTTCGTCCTGACAGAAGTATCATCGATACCGGGAAGATTGATCCGGACATTCAGTGCGGCTCCTTCAAGCCCTGCATATGCAAGCAGTACGCCTACCCCCACATCCGATACGGCATTCTTATTTCCATATTGAGCAATAATCCCCTGGCTCTTCAATGCCTGAACACATTTTTCCGCCACTTTCAGCGGTACCTCCAAGGTATGCCTGCCAGCCTTTTGTATGGCTTCGGCCCTGAAAGCCTTTTCTTCCCCGGTTTCCTTGTTGAGCTTCATCGCTTCCATCAAGGAATTAAAGGCTCTTGTATCTTCGTCTATCAATTCCAGCAGTTCGGTATTGAGAGACCGGATTATCCGGAAATCCTCCCCGATTTGCTTTTTTATGTCCTCATCAAGAGCCTCATAAGCTTTTTTGCCTGTGGAGAGATTGACAACCATCATTGACAGCGCCGTGCCCAGAAGCCCTGAAAGAGCGGCGGTGCTTCCGCCCCCCGGTGCCGGCTCGCTGCCGGCCAGCAGGCTGTTGAAATCCTTTAAGGTTTTATCGATTAGCAAGCCCATATCTCATTCCTCCCTGTAAATCATCCTGCTTAAATCATCCTGCCCTGATCCACCACGATCTTTCCGTTTTTTATCACCTTGTTCACATGGTTTATTCCAAAATGGTATATGGCATACTCTGGATTGGGCGTATCAAGAATAACAAGATCCGCCCTCTTGCCTTCCTCGATACTACCTATTTCGGAAGCCCTGTCTACTGCATGGGCTGCATTGATGGTCATGGACCTGATGATTTCCTCCGGTGACAGCTTCATGCCAAAGCATGCGAAGGTCATTACCGCCTGAAGGTTTTCCGTCGGGCAGGTCCCGGGGTTATAATCGGTAGCGAGCGCCACCCTTATTCCCTTTTCCATCATTTTGCGGGCATCGGCATACCTGCCCAGCATCAAATAAAAGGAAGTGCCCGGAAGAAGCACTGCCGTCACCTTCGCCCTGCTCAACTCCTCCATGCCGCTGTCGGATACGGCCAGCAGGTGCTCCGCAGATATTGCCCGCATTCTGGCAGCCATCTCCGCTCCCTGAAGGGGGACGATTTCGTCGGCGTGGATTTTCAGTTTGAAGCCCATTTCTCTGCCTTTTTCCATTAGAAGTCCCGCTTCCTCAGGTGAAAACACGCCTTCTTCACAGAAGACGTCCATGAATTCCGCCAGTTTGTTTTCAGCCACATAAGGCATGACGGTACCGGTCATAAAATCCATATACCCCCTGGTATTGCCCTTATATTCCTCCGGGATTGCATGTGCTCCCATATAGGTCCTCAGAATGTCTACCGGATGCTCCTTATCCAGTTCTGCTGCGACTTCAAGGCATTTCACCTCTGTTTCCAGATCGAGTCCGTATCCGCTCTTTGCCTCAACCGTGGTGGTACCGTGGAGCAGCATCTCATCCAGGCTTTTTTTCGCCTTTGCTTTCAGTTCTTCCCTGGTGGCTTTTCTTGTACTCCTGACCGTACTAAGTATACCGCCTCCCATTTTGAGTATGTCCAGGTATGGGACACCTTTAAGCTTCAAGGCAAGCTCATTTTCCCTGGAACCCCCATGAATCAGATGGGTGTGGGCATCGATCAATCCCGGAATCACAGTCTTGCCTCTGGCGTCTATGCACCGTATCCCCAGGTTGCCGCATTCCCCGGGTATATCGCCTTCACCGACAGTTTTTATCCTGCCGCCGGCCACAGCGATAAAGCCGTCCGTCGCACGGGAACCTGAGCCTTCCTTGCAGGTTATAATACAATCCGATCTTATCAGCAGCTCTGCCTCCATCATCGCACCTCCTTGATATATGTATCATTCTGAGTATCCATGAGAATCCAAATGCAGGCGCCTGAGGATGTAAACGTGTAGGGGCGCGCATTGCGCGTCCGCAAATGCAATCTGTGATAACACGCTACCTATGCCCGAGGACGGTTCTGTCTGCCGCATCACTTACCATTCCATGGTTTATGTTTACTGTCATGAGCGGACGGCCAATAGCCGCCCCTATATTTACTCCAGCATCCTGTATTCCAAAACCTGTTTCATACTAAAATCCTCAAGCTGCATATAATATGCCGCTGCGTCAATGAGAGCTTCCATGGGCGTCAAGCCTATGATCTCGCTTCCAACCACGGGGACGCCGTATCTTTTCGCTTCAAAGCGGACCATTTCCATGACCCTGTACAGCGAAGTCCTTGTAAAGTCGGTCATGTTAATGGAGACCTGTACCATCCCCTTTTCCTTCAGGTCAACCCCCATGGCTTTGACATATCTCAAGCCTCCGGAGAGATGTCTGATACATTTTGCTATCTTATGGGCTATTTCCGTGTTCGCGGTGCCCAGGTTTATGTTGAAGGCAACAAGCGGCATTCTTACACCCACGACCGCCGCGCCTGCCGTCGGATGGGGCGCAGCGGGACCGAAATCCGGTTTCCATTCGGGCTGCAGCAGCTTTTCCCATAAGCCTTCGAATTCTCCTTTCCGGATATTCGCAAGATTTTCCCTTGCCGGCGCGGTTGCCGCTTTTTCATACAGAAATACGGGCAGGCCGTATTTTTCAGCCATTTGCAGGGCAGTTTCCCTTGCCAGGCTTACCGCTTCTTCCATCGTATAGTTTTTTACAGGGATGAAAGGTACTACGTCTACAGCGCCCATCCTGGGATGCTGTCCATGGTGCCTTGTCATGTCGATATTTGCTATTGCTATGCCTACGGCCTCCAGCATGGCGCATTTGACACTTTCCGGCTCCCCCATGACGGTGACCACAACCCTGTTGTGATCCTTGTCCGGACAGTAATCCAGAAGCTTTACTCCTTCCGTTGCGATAAAGGGCGCAACGATTTTTTGTATCACCTCAGGATTTCTGCCTTCGCTGAAATTCGGGACACATTCCACCAACTTTGACACCGCTCAATTCCTCCCCTATATAATGCATAAATCAAAATACTTTTTCGGCAATCCCGGACAGTGTTCGCCATTTCAATCGGTAAAAACCCCGGCCACCAATTCCTTAACCAGATCATCCTTTGGGAGATACGGTATTGTAATATGGCCTGCGTCGGCATAATTCCTGTTATACTCAATACAGGTTTCCATGGAATTGCTGTTCCTTGCCCATGAACGCCGGGCTACTCCCCCCATTACATCCCACATGATGGCGGACCTTATGACGGCATCCACTCGCTCACTGCCGTCCAGCACCAATCCGAACCCTCCGTTTATGGCCTTCCCTATGCCTACTCCACCCCCGTTATGCAGGGCGACAAGGCTCATCCCGCGTGCTGCATTTCCGGCAAAGCACTGTGTTGCCATATCCGCCATCACATTGCTTCCGTCTTTTATATTGGATGTCTCGCGGAAAGGCGAATCCGTACCGCTGACGTCATGGTGATCCCTGCCCAGCATGACCGGACCTATTTCACCCTTGCGGACCATTTCGTTGAATTTCAATGCAATGTCCCTTCTGCCTTCCGCGTCCTGGTAAAGGATGCGCGCTTTTGTTCCAACCACCAGCCTGTTCTTTTCAGCATCCCTGATCCAGATATAATTGTCCCTGTCCTGCCCTCTTCTGTGGGGATTCATGCAGGACATCGCCGCCATATCCGTCTTTTTCAGATCCTCGTCCCGTCCGCTGAGGCACACCCACCGGAAAGGCCCGTAACCATAGTCAAAGAGCTCCGGCCCCATAATGTCCTCTACGTAGGAAGGGAAGATAAAACCGTCCTTTTCATCGGTTCCGTTTCTGGAAATCTCTTTTACGCCTGCATCGTAAATCGCTTTCATAAAGGAATTGCCGTAATCAAAAAAATACGTCCCCCTGTCCACAAGAGCTTTTACCAGTTCAAAATGCCTCTTCAGGGATTGATCCACCAGCTTGTGAAACTTTTCTCTGTCTTCCGCCAGCAGCCTTGTCCTTTCTTCAAAGGTAATACCCACCGGGCAGTAACCGCCGCTGTAAGGCGCATGGCATGAGGTCTGGTCGGACAGCAGATCGATTTTGACATGATTTAAAACCGCATATTCCAGGAGGTCGATGATATTTCCGTGGTAGGCAATGGAGATGGCTTCCCGGTTTTTGACATGCTCACCGGCAGTTCCGAATACTTCCTCACAACTGTCGGATACCTTCCTCACCCAACCCTGATCATACCTTGTCTTGATCCTGGAATAGTCCACCTCAGCAATAATACCCACGCCATTTGCAATTTCGACGGCCTTAGGCTGCGCTCCGCTCATCCCTCCCAGGCCTGAGGTCACAAACAGCTTTCCCCGCAGATCCCCATCGGGGGGTATACCCAGCTTAAGTCTCCCTGCCGTTAATAACGTATTGAAGGTCCCATGTACAATCCCCTGGGGGCCGATATACATCCAGCCGCCCGCTGTCATCTGGCCATAGTTGGCAACTCCCATCTGCTGGGCAATTTCCCAGTCCGTCTGGTTGTCAAACATGCCTACCATCAAAGCATTTGTTATCATCACCCTGGGTGCCTCCGGCCCTGATGGAAACAGCCCCAGGGGATGACCCGAGCCGATGACGAGGGTCTGGTTCTTTGTCAGCGCTTCCAGGTATTTTTTGATCAATCGGTACTGCAGCCAGTTCTGGCACACCTGCCCTGTCTCTCCGTAGGTAACCAGTTCATAGGGATAGAGGGCAATATCGAAGTCCAGGTTGTTGTCGATCATTACTTGGAAGGCCTTCCCTTCCATGCAGCAGCCCCTGTACTCATCGATGCTTTTTCCGTAAATCCTGCCTTCCGGACGATAGCGGTAGGCATAGATACGGCCGTATTTCAGAAGTTCCTCCAGAAATTCGGGAGCCAATGCTGCATGAAGCTCTTCCGGCACATAGCGCAGCGCGTTTTTCAGCGCAGTCTCGGTTTGAGCCCGGGACAGCCTGAAGCCCCTGTCGGGCGCCCGCCTGATTCCCGGCTGAAACTCAGGCATACCGGGCAGTTCACCGTCAAGCTTTATTGTCATTGCACGGGATATATCCGAATTGTTCATCGATTTAAACCTCCACATCTTTTCTTATTCCAATCCTATCCGCTAACTAACTTGCGTGGAGCTGTACTTAGTGCTGCAGGGAAGAATCTCACCCTGCCGCACCTGTTCATACCGCAAAACGGTAACACCGATTTTCGCTGCAATCCTGCAAATACTGCCAGTCCTCCGTCAACCAGCCTTTTATATTCTCAATATCGTGAGAGAATACCCTATCTTTGCTTATTGAAGGGGTAATAGTACGGGCTTTTTCATAAATCCGCCTTGTCATGGGAGCCATTTTATCGATGCCCCTGTACTCTACGGCCTGGAGTGCGCATATAAGCTCGATTGCCAGCACCCCGCGGGTATTGCCGATGATCTGGTATGCATGCCTGGCTCCGATGGTGCCCATGCTCACATGGTCCTCCTGATTTCCGGAGGACGGGATGGAATCGACGCTTGCCGGATGAGCGAGGGTTTTGTTCTCGGACACCAGGGAAGCGGCCGTGTATTGCAAAATCATGGCGCCGGACTGCAGACCCGGCTCGGGGCTTAAAAAAGCAGGCAGATCGCTGAGCTGGGGATTTACCAGCCGTTCTATCCTCCGCTCGGAAATATTGGCCAGTTCGGCAACGGCAATTTTAAGAAAATCCATGGCAAAGGCCACCGGCTGCCCGTGAAAGTTCCCCCCAGAGATGACCTTGCAGCCGTCATCAAAAATCAGAGGATTATCTGTTGCCGCATTGATCTCAATCTCCAGCTTTTCCCTGACATATCCCAGCGCTTGCCAGCTGGCGCAGAAAACCTGCGGAATGCACCTTAGCGAATAGGCGTCCTGCACCCGGAGCTCTCCCTGGCGGGTGACCAGCCGGCTCCCTTCCAGGATATCCCTCATTCTTCCGGCGACCTCCGCCTGTTCGGGATAGCCGCGGGCAAGCTGGATGTCTTCATCGAAGGCGTCGATGATTCCATGAAGCCCTTCCATTGTCATGGCGGCGATCATTTCCGCCCGGTAAGCCAGCTTTTCCGATTCAAGATAGGAAACGGCACCCATTGCAGTCATGGCCTGGGTCCCGTTGATAAGGGCAAGCCCTTCCTTCGCCTGCAGCGTGATAGGCGTTATCTCTTCAAGCGCAAACACCTCCCCGGTTTGCCGCCTTTTCCCCCTGTAATGGACCTCTCCCTCGCCAATCAGCACCAGCGCCAGATGTGCCAGGGGTACAAGGTCGCCGCTTGCCCCCAGCGAGCCCTGCTGCGGTATGACCGGATGGATACCGGCATTTAACAGCTTGAGCAGCATCTCCACGACCACTTTCCGTACGCCCGAAAAACCTTTTAGCAGCGCATTTGCCCGTAATAGAAGCATTGCACGGCTTACGGTTTCAGAGAAAGGCTCGCCTACGCCGCAGGCATGGGAATGTATCAGGTTCAGCTGCAGCTCTTCGGTATCTTCCTTCCGGATCAAAACATCGCTGAACTTTCCAAAGCCTGTAGTGATCCCGTAAACTGCTTCTCCTCCGGCGACAATGCCCTCAACCGCCAGGCGGCTGGCTTCGACTCTTGCCATGCTTTCCGCCGAAGCTTCAACCTTTATGCCCTTGTAAAGCACATCTCCAACTTCCTTCAATGTTAATGAATTACCTGTCAAAGTTATCATGCCCGTTCCATCCTCCCAATGACAAAAATAAAGGGGGATCTACTAAAAAAGTCAACGACTTTTTAATAGAACCCCCTATTGAACTAAATACTATAGGTTCCTTACAATTTTATTCTTCATTTTACAAAACGTTACAAATGATTTATTCCCAATCCTACCGTCTCGTGCTCCAGCCCTTTTACCGGCGCGCCGATGGTCCCGTAGAGTGCGACTGCAATCCACTCGCCTTCCTCGAGGCTGTCATATGCGTTACCACGGATAATGGAAAACCTCAACCCCACTGTCCGCAAAACCGCTCCCAGCTGCACCTGTCCCCGCGTTACCCCCTCCAGGGCTTCTATGATCGCATGGTAAAGCGCATGAGATTCCCTGTAAACATCCGGTTTTATCAGCCCGTTTCTTTTTGCCGCCGTATCGATGGCTGCAATGACTTTCTGTGAATCCATTGCCCCGACTTTCCCGACGCAATACTTCCATTCCAGACCGCCAAAAGAGGAAACATCGGCGGTATCGGTTTCGTCTTCGGATAAGACCAGCAATAGCGCATTCCTGCCTATGAGGTTTTTAGCCAGCTGTGACATGGGTAAACTCTTTTCCAAATCTAAAAACTAATTCTCTTCATTGATTATATGTTTTTTCTCAAGCCTTGTCAATTCACCCAGGCCCCAATGGATTATTTTATCGTTGGGCCTCGTTATAACGACCTAATTCAAAGGAAATTTGTCGGTTGTAGACAAATTTCCTTACCGCTCACAGCTTGAAAGAAATATTATCGATCCTTCCATTTCTTCCTTGAGGAAAATTTCCGCAGTTCTGGAGGTTCCGATTTATACTTTCCTGGATGAAGAAGACAGACAGCCTGTGCTTATAAAAGCAGAAAACCGGCGAAAGCTGGAGCTTCCTAACAGCAGTATCATCTACGAATTTTTAACCCCTACCACCTTCGGTTCCTCCATAAGCCCCAAAATGGAAATCATCTATTTCCAACTCCATGCCGAAAGCTGGAGCAGCGAAGAGAGCTTGTACCATAAAGCGGAAGAATGTATCTTCGTTATGAAGGGTGTTATGAAAGTGCATCTGGGGGATGACTCCTACGACTTGAACGAGGGTGACAGCATCTATATAAGAGAAAACGTCCCCCATAGGATGTACAATCCCGGTAACAAAAAAACCATAGGAATTTCCTGTATGACACCGGCGATATATTAACATTTATCCGCTCTTTGCCGGCAATGCACCGGATATCTTCCAACGGATTTTCACCTGTGATGCCGATATCCGCCAAGGGCATCTGCATTTCTTTACTGCTCATCAAAATTTGCATCCGGAAGGCTTAGTGATAGCTTTGTACAGTTCTACGTATATTCGTTACCAGATAAGTTTAACAAAATTGGAGCATGGCGATGGTGTAGGGGCGCGCATTGCGCGTCCGCAAATGCACCCTATGTAAAACAGCTCCCGGACGGCCAATGGCCGCCCCTACATTGGATGCCTTTTGATTTCTATCCGGTAACTAACTTGCGTGATGCTGTACTTAGTTCAGGATTCTAGGCTCATGTTGCCAATACGGCACAATCTCAAAGATTAAATAGAATTTAAAATTATTGTATATTGTTGGTTTATTATCAAATAATATATACGAAAATCACGGAAAGGAGTCTTACTATGTCACAATTAAACCAGGTAGAGCTACAAAATCTCAGACATCTCATCGGAGCACACGAAACGGCTTACCAAAAGATGCAAAGCTATGCCCAGCAAGCGGTTGATCCGCAGGTAAAGTCATATTTTGAGAAATCCGCGCAGGATGCTCAAAAGACAAAGCAACAGCTCATGTCATTTTTAAGTTAAGGAGGAGAATATATGCTACAAGACAAGACAATGGTCAATGATGCGCTTTCCTCGGTAAAAAGCAGCCTGACCTTTTATGCCAATACCATCTCGGAATGCGCCAATCCAAATCTCCGGTCTACGATCCAGCAGATCCGGAACAACTGTGAAGCCTCTCAGTATGAGCTTTACAAGCTGGCTGAAACCAAAGGCTTCTATAAGCCGGCGGTAATGGCAAACACCTCGGAAATCCAGCAGACGAAAACTCAGCTGCAGGGTTGATCAAAGGTACGGGCATTGCGTCCGCCGGATTTCAGCGGAGTTACTTAACAGGATGCCCAAAGCAATGTGCACGCCACAGAGATGAAGTGTGTATTGCAGACGCAAGAGGGGACGGTCCTGTATGTTAGTTTCACTAGCAAGCAGGACCGTCCCCTTTTACATATTTTACGTTCTCATTATATAAAAAGCTTCTGTTTTTTGGTATAATATGTTTTCTTGGATGCGACCTGCTTTACAATAATCGCATCGCCTTCATCCGTTGCCGATTTTTTTGGATTGTGAACTTTCAAAAAACTTCGTTCCTCTCCGCTTACGATATCCGGTGAAATTTTCAGTATCTTGTCGATTGCATCCGTCAACACGTCAACAATGGCTGAAAACAAACCTAGAAGCGCTTCCCCGGGTATTTTCCCGATAACGCATTCAGGGGAGACACCGGCTTTCCAGAGAATCTCATCCGCATATGCGTTGCCAATGCCTTTCAAAAGGTTCTGGTCGATCAGGAAAGCCTTCACATTCATTCTCGGGTTGCGCCTGACCGTATCGGCAAAATACGCATAATTAAATTCTTCAGACAAAGCGTCAGGTACATTGCTTATGCGCGGATTGAACGTTATCCTGCATAAGCCTTGATAGTCGGAAACAGATATTGCGTTTTTGTCTTCAAAACCAATGGAGATGATTTTATTCCGAATGCCGTCAATTTCATCCACCGAAGATAATCTGAATTGTCCGTTCAGCATGAGATGGACGCTGAAGACATTTCCATTGGACAAATGAAAGTATAATTCCTTGCCTATGCGGACAATATCCACGATTTTGGAATTCATTACACCCTTTACGAATTTTTCTGACGGCACACTCATCCGGATACCATTATGAACCGCCGCAGAAACCACCGTCTTATTTAAGACCTGCTTTTTAAGATTCATAGAGAACACATGAAGGTCCGGCAATTCCGGCATTTCTATTACCTCCTTGATACAATCGTTCTCCGTTACAATATCACACTCCCCATTTTTTGTCAAATATTATCATATTTTGCCTCTCCAATTGCCGGTATGGGTCCGGATGCTTATTAAAAAGGTATGACCTGCTCATTTTTTGTATGTGACCATTATTTTTCTTCCGGCATATTTGCCGATCAAATAAAAGAGCTGTCCAATCGGTTTTTTATAAAAAGGCACATGGACAGAACGGTCATATACGCCTTTTTTCCGGCATTCCTCCGTCCAATGGACGCCGTCCTGCATTTCAAATTCCGTTCCTTTCACATAGGCAAGAGACATGCCTCTAAACAGGTTATAAGGGATAAGGAGCATGCAGGAAGGGCTATGCAGACTTTTTGACGAAACGTCTTTTTGGAATTTCCGGGCGACCTCGGATATCCTTGCCTTCATTTTTTCATTGATCTGATAGTCATTCCAGCTATAGGAAGCCGCGCTGAGGAGATAACAACGGTTAAAGCCGATCCCTTTCAGGAACGACGAGATGCTTTTAGCCGCCGACTTTCCGCCGACACCTCCCGTGGTGGTAATGACCAATGCCTTGCTATAAAAAAAATGAGGACGGTGGAGCATGAAACAAAGATGGTCAAAAAAGTTCTTCAGGATTGAGGTTTCTCTCCTGTTATAAGCAGTGGAAGCAACAATGACTCCATCCGCCTTGTCCATCGCTTCGATGATTTTCAGGATTGTTCCGCTGTGCGGACATTTTTCATGCCCCAGGCGGAAGCAGGCGCTGCATCCGCGGCAAAACGGCAGGTTTTCCTGCGCCAGATGAATTTCCTCTATTACCGGATCTTTGTCTTCCTTCTGTATATTTTCTTTCACCAGTTCAACAATTTTCCATGTGTTTCCTTTGTGCGGACTGCCGTTAATAATTAAATATCTCATTTTTCTCCAAACCTTTCTATGATAGAATCAATGAAACCGTCACGCTGCCCTTTATCGTAAAAATCAATACCGAGATTGTTCTTTAATCGATCTTTCCGCAAAAAAGCCACCTGCAAAACGGATGTAATCATAAACGAATCGACACTGTGTTTCTCTGTCATTTGTCCGCCGGACAGGGACTTTCCAAAGCCCAGCACGGTTTTCATCGTATTGTCCTCAGCCTCGGGCTGTTTCAAATCACCCAGAATCGACACTCTGGATATTTGCCTGTTGTCCATCAAAAAATCCATTACCTGCTTTGCAACACACTTGGTGATCTCGATAGGTTCTTTGCTTTCGCATAATTTGGGACGGAACGAATCGATAACTCCGCTGACGATTGTCTGTACGCAAACTTCAATCAGGTGGTCCTTCGATTGAAAATAATGGTTGACCAAGCCTACGCCAACCTTGGCCCGTTGGGCAATTTTCCTGATTGTGATGTTTTCTGTCTCTCCGTTTGTTTCCTGCAGCAGACAAATCGTTTGCTTAATTATATTTTCCTTTGTTTTATCCGATTTCATCCAAACGCTCCTCATAATTGAACAATGTTCAATTTTATAGTAAAATAAAAACCGCTTTTTGTCAAGCGGTTGATTATCCTATTGCGGTTGATTATCCTATTATAGAGAAAACGGCTCCATCAGGCGGAAGTATGACATAACAACGCCCGCCGCCAAAACGGGATCGATGACTGGAATACCAATCTGCCCGCTGATAATTTTATGGATTCTTGTCGTTGATATCCCGGTGCAGCCGAGTGCTATAACGTCGCAGCCCTTTTCCTTCATTGCGCCTGCAGCCCTTATAACTCTTTTCTGTCCCTGCTCACCGTATAAGTCCAGGGTGGTATTAATCCCCTCCGGCCTGACATAGTCAAAAAGTCTATCCTGCAGGATTTCACGCATGGGCCCGGGTATCTCTGCTTCAATACCGATCACCCCGACTTTGCTGCCCATGCCCAGGGCGACGGAAGCGCAGGCGGCGCCTGCTCCGATCACCGGTATCTTTACCCTGCTCCTGCTTTCCTTGACACCAGGGTCGCTGCAGCAGCTCATAAACAGGACATCCATCCCTTGCTCCTCATACTCGCAGGCAAGCTTTAAGGATTTCGGAACGGCCAGCTGCAAAGTTTCTGAATCATGAATACCTTCGTACTGGCCGGGAATGGTTCGGGTGGTGATTTCAAAACAGTCAAAGCATTCCTCCAGTACCTTCTGGTGAGAATATTCTATTTCCTTGTTATCCGTGGTCAGCATGTTTATCAGACCGATCCTGATCTTTCTCATATAGCCTCCTCTGCCCCTAAACGATTTTCCGCAGGCACATAGTCCAGCTCAAAGCCGAACGCCTTCGGTCCCAGGACCTCTATCGCTTTGGGCGTACGGAACAGCGGGTTTGCTTTTCTGACAATCACGGAAACCCTGTCTCCTTCGGCAATTTTCGTATTTGTAATCGGCTCTCCGCTTGCTGCGTTTACAACAATGATGCTGTCGGGACTTGTCACAAAAGCCTGGTCATTTTTCCAGCAAACATGATTTTCATTCTTAAACCAGATTTTCAGCGTATCTCCTTTAAATCTGCCTTCTCCGGAGATTGTATGCGTGCCCCAGAAATAGCCAAGCCTGTCTTCCCATTCCTTTTTTGAAACCGTCCCCTCACATACAAGCCAGCCGCCAAGGTATTGGACGACTTCAGCCACCGGATCCTTTCCGCTTTCCCTTGCTTCACGTATCATTTTCCCGACAGTATAGCATTCTGTTAACGTTCCCCTGACAACGGCCTCCTTGGTTTCCTTGCCGGACAGCAGGAAGCCTGCGTCGCCTGTGGAGCCGAAGGATGCCGCGCTGATAAGCTTTCCTATGCGCTCTGCCATTGCATAGCCGGTTCCGTTTTTGATGATACAGACATTTCCCCATCCGTCGACGGTTGTTATGGGCAAAAGGGCTTTGTCCATCAGGTATGGCGTCGTCTGGGTGATTTCAGGAATTGCACGGCCCGTATAATCACCGTCAACCGTCGGAATTCCGTTTACAATGCCGGCGGCAATGCATCCGGGAGTGTTTCCTCCCCCCAGTTCCACAGGGACCAGAGCGCTTATCTTCTTGCCAGTATAAGCGGATAACTCCAGAACAGCTTTTGCAAGGCACTCCTTGTCCTTATTGACTCTTTGCCCCAATCCGAAAGCGGCCATTTCTCTATAAGTCTGCTCGGTAAGGGGTGCGATGGAGCCCATCAGGAACGGGCACGCGGACAGGGAATCATCGGGCAGCTCCTCTACATCGATCCATCCGATTTCCTTCCCCTTATTAAATTCACTTACCAGCGACTCGATACCGTTTTCCGGTTTTCCCCCGCCTCCCGTACCGAAGAATGTACAGCCTCTGACAAAATCCTCAATTTCCTGTATACTTTTCAGTGTTTTTCCAGGCATAGCTTGCCCTCCTTTTTATTTTTTCGCCAACCTTGCAAAAACCGTATTGCGGACGATGTCGGTATGGGGTGGCGGCAGTTATCCTTGTGTTTTTATATCGCGCTTCCGGTTTTCAGCATGCCGGAATCGTTTGAAACCGTTTCATGTCTCCGTAAAGCTTCCGGATGACGTCAAATTCTTCCCGGCTGTAAAATTCGCACTTGTTCTGCGTGTAGGCTTTGGCCACCTCCACTGCGAAACGGGAAGCCGCTTCGACAGCCGCCGGATGGGTGGCTCCTGTTGCACAGCCCGCGACCGGCTGCTCCGTGGTGATTGCCACCCCTACAACCGGTGCGTCGGTAGCTGTTGCCGGCTGCAAAATGCTGTTCAGGTGAAAGAGGCCGTTTCCATAGGGTGTAATGTCCTGCTGGGACAGCGGGAAAACAAGCGGCATCCTGCCGGTCACCCCAGTCATAATGTCCATAAGACTGTCACTTACCTTGAGGATGTATCCCTCCTTCACTGCAGGCGATATTGCAAAGCCGCAGGCATTAATGACACGGTTGCCTTTCGTCGTATCAATGGAAAGGATTGCGTCCATTTGCGCATCCACTTCATACCGGTTCATGGTCTCCATATCGATGGGAGACCCCATGAAAGGAACAGGTTTGTGCTCCGACACCGGCGCTGCGGGACAGATATGAGTGGCGATGATAACATCTCCCTCCAGTATATCTCCGTTGCGGTTCATCTGTGCTATTTTCAAGCCGGCTGACAGCGCTGCAAGAGCACCGTCTCCATCGGAAACAAACCCTGTGATTCCCGGTCGGGCGCCAAGTCCTCCGAGACGGCCGATAATGCCCAGTGTTGGAGCGTTTTTACCAAGGCTTTTGCCGTTTTTCCCGGCGATCAGTATCTTGACGGCGTCAGTTTTCCCCCGCTCTCCTGCTACCGTACGGGAAGCTGCAGTGGTCGCCTTGTTTTCAAGGAATAGCTTCACAAGTTCCTCTCCGTTTGCGGAGGGTTTGTCCAGCAATTCAAACAGTTCCATTACTTGCTTCATCAACATAATGCCATTTCCTTTGTGTTAAAATTCGCGTCGTCAGTTCATCCTTTCACCGCTCCTGCAGTCAAGCCCTTTTCGACCTTTTCCTGCAAAAGCACATAAACAAGGATGGACGGCAGCATGGTAATCACCGCTCCTGCCATTACCCCTCCGTAATCGTCCGTTCTTTCCGCGAAAAACATCAGCAGACCGATGGATATGGTATAAAGCTTTGCTTCTCTGATAAAGAGCAAGGGAAACAACAGGTTGTTCCAGGTGCTGATAAAGTTGAGTATGGACACGGTCGCAATCGCCGGCGCCGAAAGCGGCACCATGATATGAAACAGCAGGCGCAGGGGCGTACAGCCGTCGATCACGGCTGCTTCCTCCATCTCGACGGACACGGACTTCATAAAGCCTGTTAGTACAAAAACCGACACCGGGATGGAGAAGGTTGTAAAAAGCAAAATCATCACCAGGTAATTGTCGTTTATATTCAGCTTGCCAAATCCATATGCCAGCGGAATGATGGTCGATTGGATGGGGATCATCAGGCCGGCGATAAAGAACATATAGAAAAAAGCTTTTGCTTTAAATACAAACTTGGACAGAATATAGGACGCAGGGGATGCCACAAGCGCCGTGAGCGCAATGCTGCTGGCCGTCAGAAAAGCGCTGTTCAGTACGCATCTGCCGATATTTCCCCGGGTCCAGGCCTTTATATAGTTGTCAAGCATCAATTTGCCGGGCAGCCCATAGGGTGTCGAAAATATTTCAATGGTCGTTTTCATGGACGACATCAGGCAAAAGAAAATCGGATAGATTGAAACCACGGCAAGAACCGATACGATCACGTATACGATTATCTTTTTCGACCCCGGCGAGGATAAGCCTCGTCTGGCAATCCCATTTTTCATCGTATTCCCTCCCTCGTTATATGGAATCAAGCTTTTCATTGCGCATTGCCCTTAAGCTGATGACTGTGAAGGAAATGCTCAGCATAAAAATGACAACCGAAATAGCACTGCCGGCTCCATAATGGTTATATTTAAAAGCTTCATCATATAAAAGCGAAGCAGGAACGTGCGTCGCACCGTTGGGGCCTCCCCCCGTCATGACATAAATCAGGTCGAAGAATTTCAGGACGCCGGTAATTACCATAATTACGGATATTTTAACGGATTCCCAGATCATGGGCACCAAAATATAAAGTACTTTCTTCCAGCCGGTTGCACCGTCCAGCAGGCCGGACTCGACCACTTCCTCGGGTACGCCTGCAAGCGCGGCCATTCCGATGATCATATACAAACCGATGCTGCACCAGGTGGTGACGGCAATAATCCATCCAAAAGCGGTTGACGTATCCACCAGCCATTGATGGGTCAGACCTTTCAGTCCGACGACGGTTAATAATTTATTCAGCAGCCCTCTATGGTTCGGCATCAGGATAAAATACCAGAGAAGCCCCACCGAAGTCATCGGCAGGATATTGGGTATAAAAAATGCCGTTTTAAAGAATCGCATTCCCTTTGAAACATTGTTTAAAATAAACGCCAGGAAATAGCCGATAGGCACCTGTGTCAAAACGCTTATCACAACATAGACAAGGACATTTTTAAGCGCCGTGAGAAACTGCTCGCTGTGAAAAAGATATTTAAAATTATTGATACCGACGAATTTCAGAGGAACATTTGCAATCCCCTCCCATTCGTTAAACGCAAACCAGAAAGAAGAAATCACAGGGATTGCCTCAAAAATAAAATACAAGAGAAAAGCCGGGGCTAAAAAACCGACGATTACCAAAAGGTTTTTCCTATACCTTGCCATGTATTTGCCTCCCGATGCCAACGAATAATTCTTGAATTGCCTCGAAGATAAGATTGATCCTAATGATACTTTCAGCTTTCCGCAAAAACCGTCCTGCCAATGTGCTGCAGAAAACCGCAAAGTCGGGAATTCCGGGGGCATTGAGCCCCCGGTTTCAGGCGGAGCCTGCTGCATTTGGCTGCAAACTGTCAACTTTCAGGAATACTACTTCTTAAGGCTGTTATCGTAAGCGTCCAGTGAGCCCTGTATGGTTTGCGCCGCTTTCTCCGCCGAATCGCCAAGCATCATGCCTGCAATCGCATTGCGGCAGACATCGAGCATGGCCGGATCGGCTTCATATTCGAAGTAGTCGCCGCCGGGATTTGTTATGGTCCCCATGTAGGCGATGACATCCTTCAGCAATTTGGAAGAATTCTCGGGTGCGGTTACATCCTTTCTCGAGCTGAACCTTCCGATCTTATCCATTCTTTCCTGCGAACATTCCTTGCCGTAAAGGAACTTGGCAAATTCCATCTGCATGTTCCTCTTTTCGCCTTCGGTGGCGTTGCTTAAAAAGATCGGCGACGAGTATAGTACGGAATCGCCTTTAAGCTCCGGCTTGTCATCAAAATAAGGGAACGGGAAGAAGGATATCTTATCCTTGTTGGGCGAGTCGGAAGACATGTAATCGGCAATGATCCATGAACCGTTGCAGGACATTGCGTATTCGCCGTTCAAGAACAAAGTCTTTTCCGTGTTATAATCCAGCCCGCCAAAGCCTTCTTCGAAGGCGCCTGCAGTAACCAGATCCTTGATGGCCTGAAGGGAACCAACCACATCCGCATCCGTCCATTTTTTCGTTCTGAGGCCCAGGTCTTTTGCCTTGTCGACGCCAATATAGCGGTACAGGATGTTGTTATGCAGATGTCCCCCGCGCCAGACATCCTTATTGCCCATACTCATGGGAACGACGCCGGCAGCCTTGAGTTTTTCTATAACGTCAAACAGCTCGGACATGGTTTCAGGCGTCTTGGTAATGCCGGCTTTCTGAAAGATTTCCGTGTTGTACAGGATGACTTCCGGCGAGAAGGAATAAGGAATGGCATAATGTCCGCTAACGCCGTATTTTTCGAAATTCCAGTTTTCAAAGGCGCCGTCGATGAAACCGCCCGACCACTCCTTGTCTTCGATAAGCGAATCGATGTTCATGATCACTCCGTTTTTAGCCCAGCCCACGGCGCCTATGACTGCCGGATAGTTAAAAAGCTCCGGCTGGGTGCCTGTCGCAATGGAGGTCTTGATCTTGTTGTTGTATGCATTTTCTTCAGCGATGGATTCATTCTGGATGACCACGTTGGGGTGCTCTGCCTCGAACCTGGCAAACTCCTCCTGGTGAATGGGAACAACCGCGTCGCTGCCGGCTTCTCTTGTCATAAAGCGTATAACGATTTTTTCACCGCTCCCTTTGGCTTCCGTGGTACCCGCCGTATTATTCGACGACTGTCCCTGCGCATCTGTCCCGTCCGCCTGCCCTGTAGTGCTGCCGCAGCCTGCCGTAAAGCTCAACACAAGCCCCATGGTCAGAGATAACGCACATGCCTTTTTCAATACACTTTTGCTCATCAATTGACAACGCCTCCTTTTGAACTCTAAATAAAAATGGCGGCCTTGGTTTTGTCTTCGTCGACAAAACAAAAACTGCCGTTACAAATATAATAAATAAAACGAGCTTTGTTGAACATGAAAATTCTTTGCATCCGTGGGAATATTTTTAATTCCCGGACAAAATTCATGTCTTTTTCAAAATATATTGGGAAGGTGTGATTCCGAATTTCCTTTTAAAGCATTTGCTGAAATAGTACGGGTCGTTATATCCCACCGATTCGGCGATTTTATAGAGCTGGACATTTTCCTGCCGGTCGATGAGTTTTTTTGCGCTGTCAAGCCGGAAGGCGGTTAAATATTCCACCAGCGAGATGCCGGATTCCTGCTTGAATATCTTGCTCAGATAACAGGCATTGACTTGAATGCTTCCGGCAATGTCATCCAGGGAAAGGGCGGGATTCGAATAACGTCCTTCGATATACTCTTTGGCCTTTTTCACCAGCTTCAGGGAGTTTTTATAGCTGTTGTTCCCGACAGCTTCCATGGCAGCTCCAAACATCCGGAGGAGGGCTTCCTTTATATCACTCAAACGGTTCATCCCTTTGAAATCCTCTATGGCCTTGCCGGTGCCGCCGCAAGCTTCGGCCATGGACACGCCGTTTTCCCCGCTGAATTCCGAGAGGACGGTAAGCAGACTTAGCGCAACGAACAATGTGTACTCCGTGTCGGCTTTCATTTCAAAAAGAAGCTCAAAAATTTGATTTACCGACTGCAGCACATTCTGCCTGTCGGCCAGCCTCAGATACTTTAGAATATCCTGCGCCCCGTAAAACAGTTTAAAATCCGCAGAAGGCTGCAGCTTGAAGGTGCTTTCATAATGCAGCACCTCCTCGTTGCCCAGTAAAAACCGGGTTTTGTTTGCCATAACGGCCTCATAGTAGGCTTCCGCCGTTTCCGAAAGGCTATGATGGCACATGCTTGACGAAACTGCCACCTCCAGCCCGTACCGCTGTTTTATCTCGGTACGCAGTGATTTCCATACAGCATCCATGGCCTGTCTATGGGAGCTTACGGACTCGTCCAGGCTGACAAAAAGCACGGCATCATTGTTCAAGCCATGGAAGGCAGCGGAAATACCGGGTATCTGCGGAAGCCGCAGCTTGAACTTATTGGCAATATACTTGCACCTTCTGCCTTCGTCTCTTTGTCCCTTTCTCCCCGTAAATTTCTCACAGGCAAAATCAACGACAATAAAATTTCTTGAATCGATATGCAGCTTGAATTCTTCCATTTGCACAAGGATATCCTCAGGCTCGGGGGCCGGCGGCTCCATGGAAAGCAGTCCCCGGACAAACCGGTCCCTTGCAGTGATATTTTTTTTGTGCCTTTCTTTCCTGATGATTCTGTTTTCTCCCGTCTTCTTCCGTATGGCGTCTTTTGTTTCGGTCAAAACCGCTGTAAGCAGCTCTGCATCCACCGGCTTAAGCAGGTAATTGACAACGCTCGCTTCAATGGCCGCCCTGGCATAGTTGAATTCGTCGAACCCGGTCAGGATGATAATCTTTATATCCGAATATTGTTTATGCACGATTTTTGAAAGAGTGATCCCATCGATAAAGGGAATTTTGATATCTACAATCATCACCTGCGGCTTCCATTGTTCCACCATCCGCAATGCCTGCTCACCGTCCGCCGCCTCTCCGACGACCTTCATTTTAAGGCTTTCCCACTTTATCGAATTTATAATATGCTTCCTGATCAGATATTCGTCGTCCACAATAAGCACTCTAAGCATAGCGTCACCCTTTCTTATATATGTTCCAATTGCCGTTCCTACCTGTCTTTAAGGTCAAACGGCAGTATGAGCTCGACACACGTACCTTTCCCCTGCTCGCTGTAAATCTTCACGCCATATTCCATACCAAAATAAAGCTTCAGCCTGTCGTCAACGCTTTTCACGCCAAAGGATTTTTTCCGGTTTTCGTAAATTGTACCGGAAAATATGCATTTGATGGCATCCTCACTCATACCGATGCCGTCGTCGACGACCGAAATGATGATCTTGTCTTCATGCCTCTTGCCAAAAATTCCTATTTCCCCCTGCCCGCGCTTGTTTTTAATGGCATGGTAAATGGAATTTTCAATCAGGGGCTGTATCGAAAGCTTTACGATTTTTTTTGACAGGATCTCCGGATCAATTTCCATGCGGTATTCAAACTGGTCATAATAACGTATTTTTTGGATGGTCAGATAGCTTTCCGCATTATCCGCCTCTTCCTTTATGGTGATGATGCTTTCCCCCTTGCTCAGGGAGGTCCGGTAAAAGAACGCCAGTTTTTTAACCATAATGAACGCTTCCTCGTTCATATTCATCTGAACCAGCGAGCAGATGCTGTCCAGGGTATTGTAAAGGAAATGCGGATTTATCTGCGTCTGCAGAGCCAGCAATTCAAATTCCCTCTTCTTCTCCTGTTCATCCAGCAGTCGCTTCATCAAATTTGAGATTTGATGGGTCATGTTGGAAAAATCCTTTGACAGCAAGCCGATTTCGTCATTTCCGTCAGGCAAAGTACCTACGTCAAAATTACCTTTACCGACATGCATCATCGTTTTTGACAGTTTGATGATAGGCTTTGATATAAATCTGGAAATGACAATCAGGGAGATCAAAGCCAGGACAAGGCAAATGACGCCCGTCAAAGCAATAAGGAAGGTTACCTGCATGCTTTCCGAGGTTAGCTTGCTGATGGGGATAATCCCCACAATATTCCATCCCATATAGGGATATCCGGCATTGACCACCAGCTTTTTTTCGCCTTCCAGCATGAAAATATCCCCTGCAAGCGGGTTCTTTCCCAGCCACTCATAATAGACTTTTTCTTTCACCGATTGATAAAGCATGTCCTTTTGCGTTGATGAAATAATCGTCCCTTCCCTGTCGGAAATAAAAAAGACGCCGTCGTTGACATCCTTCAGGCTTAAAAAGCTATCGGCAATCACCGCTTCGTCAATATTTATGATAAGGCTTCCTGCAACAACCCCGGACAGGGCCTCAACCACTTTTTTATGCAAGGTGATGCATTCCGTCCTCTCAGACCTTCGGATATAGCCGGCCTTATGCAGACTTTGCCAATACTTGTTGGCAGCATTGGCGGGCATAAAAGCGTTTTCATTTTGTGAAGCCATGAATTCATGTTTAAAGGCAGGCAGGTCAATGCTGTTTGTAACAGCCACATAGTCTGCAACGCCGATGATCGCAGCGCTTCCCGCCTCATTTCCAGGGTCGATGAGGGCGTCCAGCATCGAAGATACCGACTGGGAACTGATCAGCCGTTCACCTTCGGTCATGATGTCCATCTGTCTGCTGACTTCCTGGATGGTCTCGTTAGAGACAAAGATATTGGCAGTTTTCTCGGTATTCCGAATAAGATTATCAAGATTTTGTATTACCAGAGAAAGACTCCGAACCGAGTTGTCAATGGTATTCTTTATAATGATGGAAGACGAAACCCTCGTAGCAAAAAACGCCAATAAAAGCAGTGGTACCAGGATATTGACAAGATTCAACAGCAGTATTTTTTGTTGAACAGACAAATCTCTATACCACAACAGCATCCTTTTGAATTTATCCTTCAAAGCCAGCACCTCTGTCTCAAAATGGCAACAAGATTGATCCTCTATATAAAAAAGCACGAGAATGTGTTTTCATTCTACTATACGCAAAAAAATATTTCAATGGAATATAAAAGTCACGCGCAATGCGCGCACCTCCATCCTTGCCATGTTCCGCCTTTGTCAAACTTATCCGGTAACGAACATACGCGGTGCCGTACTTGGATTATTCCGGACTATTTGTATCGTATTTCTATCATCTGATGTCCGATGACCTCCGACACGCTGAAGCTTACCGTATGCCCGGCAGCAGTGAAAGCAAGCTTGATGTTTTGCGGCACGCAATATATGCCTTCCACCTCCTTATCAACCTTTAAGGAAAGCAGGATATTATATAGCGGAACCGTGTCTTCAATGATGTCGATTTCTTCGCATCGCCTCTCCGGCACGTAGTATAGCAGATGAACGATCCGGCGGTTGTGCTGTTTTTGGTCGTTGACCGCGGCGATCATGGCGGAAGGCCCATTGTGCGTCAGCAGAGGCTGCCCGATGAGCATCCGGATGGCGTTAAGCAAAAGCTTTTTGCACCAGAGCGGTGCATTTTGATTGTATTGGGTAAAAATGGGGTGTGCAAAATAAATGCAGTTTCCGTTCTTTACGATACCATCATATGCATATCTGCCGGAAGACGGGGATTGCCGGTGGGAACAGAAATGCCGGTAGTCCCGGTCAAAAACCGGCGCAATTGCGGGCGCCAGTACTTTTGCCCCGGCGGCGGCCTTTACTTCAATCCCCCGTATGTACATCGCATGCTCCGTATGGGGCAGGCCGGCACCGATCTCGCCCTCCGGGAGGAGGTAATCGGCATAATCACTTTGAGCAAAAACCCTGCCGCATACCGGTTTGCCCAATAAATCAAGGGGCTGGTCCGGAAGCATGGAAACACCCAGCTCCTTCATGGAAAACGCCGTTTTATCCCGGTTCAGACCGGATTCACAGGATGCAATCAGCGCGCCGCCTTCCGACAGGTACCGGTTTAACTTTGCGGCAAGCCCGTCGCCTACCGGGATGCAATCCGGCAGAATCAGCAGCCGATAAGCGGTAAAATCGCTGAGACTGTCTAAAATGTCAAACTGGTGCCCTCCTTCCTGGAGCATCCGCACCGCGCCACGCAAAGGTTTTGGAAGGTTCCCCATGGAAGCTCCTGTAAATTCCTCCGGCGTAAGCACTCCAATCTCCGTAACGGATACCGCCCCGCTGCACCACGGTTCCTTTTTTTCCACCTGCTCATAAACCGAGCCGATAAGCTTGTAAACCTCTTCGGAGAGCTGCCCGCCAGGTTCCATCTGATCTCCGATCAGGCATTTTGCATTTTGCGCCAGCATCTGGAAGCATTCAAATTCCAGCGCCGCTCTATTTTTGAAGGAGTGAAAGTCACCCCACATCGTATGGAATTTGCCCGTCTGCGCAAGGCAGTCCAGGCCAAGCCTGCGCGCATACCTGACCGAAGCCGGAAAATGGAGATAACCCCAGCTCCCGCTGGGCAGCGTTTCCAGCTCAAAATGGCTGTATGCGTCCACTACCGGTCTATGTGCAACGCCGACGTGGCCCTTGTTGTAAAAAATCCTGCAATTGGGCGAGATTGAACGGACAAAACCGCTCATGTCCACGACAAACCTGTCAACGGTTTTTTGGGCAAATATCTGCCTGTCAACTGCAAGATGCGGCTCAAGACCCATATCCGTCATTTTCCTTTTGCAATACCCGCAGGTGCATTCCACAGGAAATACAATATCAAAGAAAAGTCCCTCCACCGGAGCAAACAGTTCCAGCAGTTCCTTGCAATGTGCCTTCAAAAAGTCACAATAAGGGGAATTCAAACACAGTGTGCCGTAAAACCCGGCTTTATACGGCAGCTGCATGCCTCCGAAGGAGGAGGCGACCCTGCCCTCCTCGTCACGGCAAAGCCATTCCGGGTGTTCCTCCGCCGTATACTGATCCCACTGGACCGAGGTGTATATGGGTACTTTGATTCCCTCCTTGCGGCAGGCGTCGATTTGTTCCTTCAAAAGGTTCTTGTTCGCAAGATGCGGGTGGATTCTTTCCGGATTTATTTTGGAATCATAATAAAGCATTCCGTGATGGCAGCGGGCAAAGGTGGTGACAGAGTTAACCCGGGCTTTTGCCAGCGTCCGGGCATACTGTTCGGCATTAAATCTTCCGCAGACATCTTCAATCAAGGGACTTGTATGGAAATCCAAATGTATCTGACGAAAGCATAACTCATTCCTAACCATAGCAGACCTCCTCAATATTGTTCTGTAATAATTGAATGAAGGTTTTTGGGCACCTGTCTCAAAAACTTAGTCCATTCAAATTTAGTGTAAGGCATATCCCGGTCATCCTTCTGTATTTCGAACTTCAATTATAATATAGAATACGGGTGGATTGAAGAATAAAATTTTTATATCTCTGGTATTATTTTTGGCATGCCATCGCAGTATCCTTAAAACCCGGTATCATCCCTCAAAAAAAAACTAATGCCATGCGCTCCTGGCTGCATGGCACTTTTTTATACTTTTTCTTAACTTCATCCTGTTTCTTCAAGCAACTTTTCTCTATTCCTTCTGACCTTTTGTAAAAAGCATCCGGTCATTGTCCAGGGTAGTCCGGCTATGGCGGGAAAACAGCTCCATCAGGCGGGTGACCGTCATATCTTCACGTTCCTTTCCCGTGATGTCAAGGATGATTTTCCCGCGGTCCAGCATGATGGTCCGGGTTCCGGTTTTAAGCGCGGACTGAATATTGTGTGTGATCATCATCGTAGTAAGCTTTTCCCGGCTTACGATGCTTTTGGTGATCCGCATGATCTTTTCCGCAGAGGCCGGATCCAGCGCCGCTGTGTGCTCGTCCAGCAATAGCAGCAGCGGTTTTCCGAGGGTGGACATAAGCAGCGACAGCGCCTGCCTCTGACCGCCGGAAAGAAGCCCCACCTTGGTTTTCATACGATTTTCCAATCCCATTTCAAGCGGTGCAAGCTTTTCCTGGAAAACCCCCACATCCTTGCGGCGCACCCCTATGCGCAGTCCGTTTTTCGTTCTGCGGTTGTAGGCAAGTGCCAGATTTTCCTCAATGGTCATGTCGGGAGCCGTACCCTTCATCGGATCCTGAAACAGCCGTCCAATCAGCGTTGCCCGCTTATGCTCGGCCCTGTAGGTGATGTTATCCCCCTTAAGCAGGATTCTGCCCCGGTCAAGCCAGAAAGTGCCGCCAACAGCATTGAAAAGCGTCGACTTTCCGGCACCGTTGGAGCCTATCACCGTGACAAACTCTCCCTCGGCAAGGGAGAGGCTGACATCGTCCAGCGCTACATGCTCATTGGGTGTGCCTCTTAAAAAGGTTTTACTGGCGTTTATTATTTCAAGCATCCCTCTGTGCCTTCTTTCTCATGTTGCTCAATTGAATGTTTCTATTGATTACCGGTATCACCAGGGCAATGACCACAATCGCCGCCGAAACAATACGCAGGGCATACGCAGGGAAAATGCTTGACTTAAGCGCTGCCGCTATGATAAAACGGTAAAGCAGGGCGCCGAAAATTGCCGAAATCAAGCCTACCGTCACGGAACGACGTCCAAAAATGGCTTCGCCGATGATCGCGGAAGCCAGACCCACCACCACAATGCCAATACCCGAACTGATATCGGCATAGCCCTGATATTGCGCAAGAACTGCGCCGGACAGCGCGACGCATGCATTGGATATACCCAGAGCAATGATTTTCATGGAGCTTACATTAATAGAAGAAGCCCTGACCATGTCCTCATTGTTGCCGGTAGCACGAATGCACAGGCCCAGATGAGTCTTGAAGAACCAGATCAGGATACCCGAACACACAAAGCAGAAAATCAGCGGTATGACCGTTTTTACCAGTTCCTTGTCCAGTGACAGGCCGGCCGGCATTTGATTAAAAACGCTGTCGTTGCCGATCAGGGACAGGTTGGAGCGGCTTCCAAGAATATACAGGTTCACGCTGTACAGGCTGCTCATGGTAAGGATACCGGCCAGTATGGGATGAATTCCGATTTTGGTTTGCAAAAGACCCGTTACCGATCCCGCGGCGGCTCCAGCCACGATGGCAAGCAGAATACCGAAAAACGGGTAGCCGGCCACCGTCATGGCTGCCGATACCGACAATCCCAGGGTAAAGCTGCCGTCTGCGGTCAGATCGGGAATATTGAGTATACGGAATGAGATATAAATGCCCAGTGCCAGCAGCCCGTAAATCAATCCGAGCTGGACAGAGCCGATTGCCAAAGTCATAAATCCTGCCTCCTGCCGGTTAGGAGCACTAAAAAACAGCACTTCCGCTCTTTTTTTGGCGAATGCCGGTCGCATAGGCCGGCCACAAAAAGCAAAACATTTGCGGCCGCCCCCGTCCGCACTGAATTCGCAGCAACTTACAAACGGAAGTTATATTTTTACCAGTGCTTAATACAACTATATTACTCTATAACCTTCGCACTGTCCAGTACCTCCTGTGCGATTTCAACTCCAATGCCCTCCGCCGTGGTCTTGTTGATGACGGTAGTAAAATCCGATACGGTGATCGCAGGAATTTCCTCGATGGTAGTACCCTTTAAGAACTTGTCTGCCATATCGGCCGTCATACTGCCGATGGTAATGTCGTCGATGCTGATCGTCGCAAATGCCCCGGATGCCACCATGACCGCGGAGCTGCCATACACCGGAATTCTAGCGTCTTTGGCCACTTCGGCAACCTGCGGCATCGCGCTTTGCACCATGCTGTCATTGGGGACAAAGAAGGCATCCACATCGCCTGCCAGCGACTGGGCCGCCTGCTGCACCTCCGAGGATGCGGTTACTACGGCTTCCTTATATTTCAGCCCTTTTTCGTCCATATACGCTTTGGCTTTTTCAACCGTCGTAACGGAATTTACCTCGCCTGTGTTGTAAATCAGCCCGTAGGTCTGACGGTTTGGCGTCAGCTTGTCGGCCAGCTTGAACATCTCACTGACGGGAATGGCGTTGGAGGTGCCGGTGGCATTTTTATCAGGCTTGTTCATGTCTGTGATGATGCCGGCCCCTACCGGGTTGCCCACCGAAATGAAAAACACCGGAATGCCGCTGTCCATATTGACGATGGCCTGGGAGGCCGGAGTTGCGATGGCTACGATAAAGTCTTTTTTTCCGTCTATCATGGTCTGGCAGATGGAATTCAAGGTAGCCGTATCCCCGTTGGCGTTTTTATAGTCAAAAACCATTTTCTCTTCGGAATAGCCAAGCTCGCGCATTCTGTTGATAAAGCCTTCGCGCATGTCTGTAAAAGCCCCGTTATCGGCCAACTGGACGATACCTACTTGAACCGCGTCGGCGGAAGCGCCTCCTTCCGGTTGGTTATTCTGGCTGCAGCCGGCGACGGCCAGGAGCAAGACAGAGATTAGCAGGGTTGCAATAATTTTTTTCATTTTCATCTCATCCTTTCTGAATAATTGGTTTCTCGTCGGATGACAACTGCCAAACAGGCTTTCCGGCAAATAAAAAAGCCCGTCCTGATACGTTAACCGTAATCAAGGACAGACCATCGTCTGCGGTGCCACCTTGTCTGGTAATTAAATATTACCCACCTTTAACAGAGTGCCGACACACTCTTCGCCCAATAACGCAGGCACTGCGTCGCGATATACTAAAAAAGCAAAAGCTTTCGTTCCACGCGCCCTCCGTAGTCCATTTGCCGCACCGCTTTCTGCCGGTTTCCAGCTCCCCCGGCTCTCTGAAAGTGCGCTTACGGTTTGATCTCTACATCAACGGTTTTTTTCTTTTTACAATAGCACGCTATTTGTAACTTGTCAAGATCATAGGATATTATAATGCTTCGGGCTTTTTTTGTAAAGTTCATGAAAATGGAAAGAAACCATTACCTGACTTTGAAAGCTTCATACCGGTTCTCCGGTATGAAGCTTCCTTTGTCATAATGTCACCGATGCATGAGATACGGGACGGTGTAGCCTCCGTAAGGCATGACATAAATGTCTTTGCCGGTGAAATCCACTTCCTGAAGAAGGCTTTCCATTTCGGAAAAGATGCGCGCTCCCATGCCTTCCAGCGTCTCGGCCGGAATTTTCGTCAGCATCAGCACCTCCGCTTTGGCCATCGCCTCGCAGGAAGCATAAAAAATATAGCCCGCAATGGTAAAATCCCGGCGTAGATCGGGATCCAGAGTTCCGCGGCGCAGCGAATCTATCCAGCTGAAATAGGCCGGCGCGCCGCCGCCCTCGCGGCATTCTGCCAGAAAAATAATCCTGCCGCCGTCTTTTACCGCTTCAGCGGCATTGATCAAAGATTTGACGCCCTGATACAGGTTAATGTCCTTCGGATACCCGCCGCAGCTGACCACGACGATATCCGCTTTTTTTTCAATGGGGATGCCCATCATCTGCTGCACCACGCGGCAGCTTTCCTCCCAGGCCCGGGCAAAATGCCCGCAAATCAGCCGGTAGTTTCCCGACTGGCTGTCCATGACAATATTGATGCCGAACACGGGTGCAACCAATTCGGCCGCTTCGTTCATGTCCTCATTGACCGGATTCTGCTCCAGCAGTCCCATGCCGATCAGCGGATTAGACATGGGCATGGTTGGTGATAAGGAATGGATATGGTTCTGGTTGATGGTGGTCTTACCGCAGATACCGGGAAGTATGCTTTTACGGCCGCCGCCGTATCCGGCCATCAGATGGTGGATGGTCCCGCTGACCAGGATCACCTTTCGTCCCACCGCCAGAGGATTGACATAGACCTGTGTGCCTCGCGACGTAGTACCCACAAACTTAAGCTCGGGCGACATGCAGTCATGGTTTGCCACCTCTACTTTTTCATAGATCTCAGGGGACACCAGCATTTTCAGTTCCTCCGCCGTCTGCGCGCGGTGGGTCCCAAGGGCAACCAGAATTATTATATTCCCGTAAGCAACTCCCAGGACGTCATGCAGGTACGGAACCAACTGCGCGCATACCTGGTCCTGACGCATCCAGAAACGCGTAATATCGCTGATAACGATCGTTATCTTATCCTCCGGCAATATCAGCTCATTTAATGGTTTTGACGCGATGCATCCGGAACCGACCGCCTGCAAAAACGCCGCTTTGGGATCCTCCGACGCCGGAATGCTCTCCCCCTGCAGCACCCGCACCGACCTGGCGCCGTCGAATCCGATTTCAAGCTTTGTATCTCCATATCCAAAAGACATTTTATCCATTCTTAATTCCCCTCGTTTGCTTGTTAGTATCGCTCCAAATATATTCATTCAAGGTACATTGGGCATAAGTGGAGCATGGCGATGGTGCAGGGGCGCGCATTGCGCGTCCGCAAACGCATTATAACGACCTAATTCAAAGGAAATTTGTCGGTTGTAGACAAATTTCCTTACATCAGCGGAGTTTCAACGAGGCGGGAGATATGCTCACCGCCTGAAACCCAATTCGGTACCCGCCACCTATAGAGGTGGGGGACATTTTGGTCGCCTCGTTATATGATTATCTTAGCACAAATACGAGGCAAATTGTCATTAAATATTAAAAAAACTTTATCGAATTGCTTGATGCGTGCGACTATTCAGGTACTGACATTGCGAGCGAAACGAAGCGGAGCGCGGCAATCGAATAAATGCTATCTCATCAGAAGCAGAGATTGCCACGTCGCTTTGCTCCTCGCAATGACAACCGGTGTAGCAGAATAGTCACTGATGCGTATAAAACAATGGCAGTACTGGAAAATCAAGGAAACTGAAAGATGGTTCCTTCTCCGATCAGGCGGAGGAGGAACCATCCTCTTTAAAGCGTGCGGACAGCCTCCTCAAGCTGGTCTAACGCCCGGGTCAGTGTCGAACGCTGCGTGGCAAGATTAAAGCGGGCAAAGCCGCTCCCCTCTTCGCCGAATATATAGCCTTGAGAAAGCCACAACCGCGCTTTGTCGTGCAGAAGGGCTTCCAGCTCCTCCTTTGACAGTCCCAGCTTCCTGAAATCCACCCATTGAAGATATGTTCCCTGCAAGTCATCCGCAGACACCCCGGGGATATTTTCCTCGAGATACCGCTTAAAAAATCCGGCGTTGCCGGCTATATAGCAGAGCAGCTCGTCCAACCACTGCTCACCCTCCCGGTAGGCCGCCTCACAGGCGATGATGCCATACAGATTCCCCCCTTTTATGCCAAGGCACTGGGAAAACCGTGTAAAGCGGTCACGCAGGTCCGGATCGGGAATGAAAATATTGGATGTTGCCAGACCTGCCAGATTGAAGGTTTTGCTGGGCGCGGTACAGGTAACGCTGTTTTGTGCAAATTGTTCACAGATGCTTGCGAAGGGAATGTGCCTGTGCCCTTCCATAATGAGGTCGCCGTGGATTTCATCCGAAACGACGACGACGCGATGCCGCAGCGCCAGTTCGCCAATTGCGGTAAGCTCTTCCCGGGTGTACACTTTGCCGATGGGGTTGTGGGGGTTGCATAAAATAAGCAGCTTTACCAGGGACTGGGCCAGCTTGGCCTCCAGGTCCTCCAGATCCAACTCATAGCCGCGGCCGGTACGCCGCATGGGGCTTGTAACAAGCTGCCGGCCGCTTCGCCGTACGCTGTATTCAAACGGATGGTACACCGGAGGCTGGATAAGCACCGCGTCACCGGGCAGGGTAAGTGCGTTGATAATCAGAAACAGCGCCTCAACAACGCCGGAAGTGGTAACAAGCCATTCTCTTTCGACCTTGAAGCCCTGGCGGCGCGAAAACCAGCCTTGCAGCGTGTCAAAGTAATTTTCCGGCAGACGGTCATATCCATAAAGATTGTGGGCGGCACGCTTTCTGATTGCCTCTCCCACTGCAGGAGGGGACTCGAAATCCATATCGGCCACCCATAACGGAAGAAGATCGGGGTTGCTCCACTTGGCGCTCTGTGTATTACGCCGGTCAATCACTTCATCAAAGTTATACTCCGTTGTCATGTTCAGTCTCCTCTGTACTTAGCATTCCCTCTTTGCCTATTTTATATCGTAGAAAACCGATCGTCAATTACGCGCAAAAAGAGATCAAATAACGTGACGAAGCGTCCGCCATCCTTCCACATTTTGCCGCCTCGTTATCACGGAGCCCAATATCTACCGGCTTTCAAACCTGTTTCCTCAAAAGCTCCGTTTACATCCTTTAAAATAAAAATGTTTTCACCTTCGGGACCCGCCCAGGTCAAACCCAGCAAAAGGCCTTCATCCGAATTGGCCAGGAACAGCGCTCCGAACAAACCGGGCCGGTCTCCGGCGTCAACCCGCCATGTGGACAGTTCGTCATATTCCGCCGGGTAATCTTTGAACACCACTTTGTCGTCTTTCAGGTAGACGATGCTTGCCAGCATGTCATTGTCAATTCTCTCAAAAACAACCATGCAGATTTTTGCGTTGTCTTCGGTCTCGGCAATCAAGCTGCTGTCGATGATTTTCCTGTCTTTTATGGCTTCAATTTTCCCGATCGTTTCCACATCTGCCTTTTGATAGTAACCGCCTTCCGGTTCAGGATTTTTTGTTGACTTCAGTTTAATCAGCGCATCTTCACTGATGACCGAACCTTTTGACAGCAGATAGCTTTTGTCCTTAACCAGTTCCCCATCCTGTACTTCGTAGATGTATCCCGTCATATTGTTAAAATTATGGGATGTTTGCCTGTATGTATCGCTGCTGTTTGCTTCCTGCCGTTTGACATACTTTATCCTGACGACTTCCCCATTATTCCCGATAGCCGTATCAAATTCCTCAGGGTTTGCCAATGTGTGGATAGTTTCACTTTCCAGGGTAATCAGTTTTTTTCCTGATTCATCGGCAAATCCGAAAACACCTTCCATGGCTCCAAGGTCAACTTCCTTTGTTTCGTTTTTTTCTTCCGTTTGCACAACCGTCGGCTCGACTGCTGGCTGCAAAGCTGCAGTAGGAGTGGTTTCTGCCTCTGTGTTTGCTGTTGTTGCCGGTATATCCTTTTCGGTTTCCGATTCTTGCGTTACCACTGTCAGTGCACAGCCAGCCAAAAACAGGATTGTGATTAATAAAACGACCAGTATTTTTTTCATTGAATGACCCGCTTTTCTTAAAGTATTTTTCTTTACCACCGTTTTTTAAAATTCTCCACACCAGGATTATACAGCAAAACAGCCCCCAGGTTCAAGCACTGTGGGCTGTACGGTACTGAAAAATTTTCATGACGGAAATATCAGATACCAATCGAATGTAGGGGCACGCATTGCGCGTCCGCACATGGCAACAAATACCCGGGCGGCCAATGGCCATCCTTACAATCGTCGTCTCGCATCACTCATCATACTCTTAATCCTTTTTACCGGGTGTTATCTTCGCCACAACGTTATATCCGGGCAGGAAATCCGCCCCGTCATAGTCGATAACAACCTCCACCACGGTTTCCCCATTTACTATGATCGCTTTTTGCGATATAAAAGCTACCGCTCCCAGCGCAACAGCCGTACTGTCGGAATACAAAGAAAGCTGCGCATGGTCGCCGACCCGGATATCCTTGGCAAGCTGCTCCTCGGCATAGCACACCACTTCCAGCGAATCCATGCTTACCAGGCTCATGACAGGCTCATTTGCAGGAACAGCCCTATTGGGTGCAGCATAGATATCATCGATCAAATAACCGGACTCGGTAATGCAAACATCCCCATTTTCGATAAATTTAACATTTTGATAGATTTGACCTGCAACAATGGCTTTCAGAATGTCCGCATTTTTTTCCGCATGCAGGATTTCCGCATCCGTTTGCAGAATCTGGGCTGATTTCAAATCCCTCTGCGCCTGTATACGGGCATGCTCACCATCCGGCGTCTGATCGTCGCTGTCCTGTACCTTTTCAAGGTTGATCCTGCATTTCTCTACAGCCAGCTCCTGATCGCGGAGCTTAACGGACGCAGCTTCTAGCCCCGTCTTCATTTCAAGGGGGGAATAAAGCGAAGGGTATTTTTCGTACATTGCCGCCAGCGCAAGGTATTCAGCGTTTAAATCCTCCAGTTTGTTCTGCGCACTCTCCAGATCAACCTGTGCGCTGCGCACCGAATACGGGTCGGGCTCTGCGCTCTCCGGGTCATCCTCCTGGTTTTCCCACAGCGCCAGCTCGTTTTTATAGCTGCTTTTCATGAACTGCAGGGACTTCAATGTGTTTTCCAGGCCGGCCTTTTGGGCAATCAGCTCATCATAATCAATATGGAAAAGGATCTCCTGCGGCGATACAATTTGTCCGTTCCTTACTTCGATCCCCCGGATAGGAAGGTCAAAGGGAAAGCTCAGTACCTGGCTCTCCTTCCAGTGAACTGTGCCAAAGCATGTAAGGAATGTGCCTTTTTCCGGCGCCTGCACAGGCTGGGCGCTTTCGCCGGCATTCCCCGTGCAGCCTGGCAAAACCAGCATTCCCATCCCACACAGGAGGATTGTAATCATTTTTGCGGTAAATCTGTGCCGATCCCTGATCTTCATGCAATTATACCATCCTTCACATTGATAACCCTGCTGCATCCTTGTGCCAATTCCTGAGAGTGTGTGACCATAACAATGGTGACGTTGTCTCTTTGGTTGATTGTGTGCAAAAGCTCGATAATTTGCCTGGAATTCCTCGAATCAAGGTTTCCTGTTGGTTCATCCGCCAGCAAAATGACCGGGCGGTTGGCAAGCGCTCTTGCAATTGCCACGCGCTGCTGCTCGCCGCCCGACAATTGCATGGGCCGGTGTCCTTCCCGATGCAACAGGCCCACCGTATCAAGCAGCGAGTGAAGATGGTCGGGATCCGCGCTGCGCCGGTCTATAAGGTTGGGCATCATCACATTCTCGTAAACCGTAAGCCCCGGAATCAGATAAAAGGACTGGAAGATAAATCCGATGGTCTTCCTTCGTAAAACGGCTTTTTTCCTGTCCGACAGCCCGGCTATATTTTCGCCCGATATCACAAGCTCGCCGCCCGTCTGCGCGTCCAGTGTCCCAAGGATGTGCAAAAGCGTGCTTTTGCCGGAGCCCGACTCTCCCATGATGGCACAAAACTCACTCTTTGCAATCTCCAGGTCAATCCCCTTTAAAACCTCCGTTTCAACCTCGCCGTTCCGATAAGCTTTCCGCAGCCCCGCGGCTTTTATGATGCATTCATTCATAGCGAAGCCCTCCCATCACCGTTGTTTTCCTGAAACTGATTATGCCGATTGCCCCGGACACCATACATACCCCTAACCCGAAAAGGCATGCGCTCAGGATAATCCCCGGACTGAAATAGATGCTCATGGCAATTTGCAGCGAATAGATCAATCTGGGCAGAGCAATAAAGCTTACCACCGTGCCCATGGCAGCGCCTGTCGTCAAGCCTGCAAGTCCTGCCAGCAGCATTTCCGCAAACAGCATCCCGGCAACGCTTCCCTTTTCCAGGCCCATTGCGCTGTAAACAGCCAGCTCTCCCATCCGGTTTTTAAAGGAGAGCATCATGATGAAAAGCATCCCCAGTACACCCGTGCCGGCGGATATATAGGAAATCCAGCGCATGGCCGATATGATCAACCGGCTTTCCTCCGTTGTGGTGTCTTGCATTTCCTGCACTGTTGTCAGCTGCAGCTGCTTGTCGCGGTATGCCCCCTCGATGGCACGAAATGCCTTATCCGTCTCATCGGCCATAATATAGAAGGAAGAGTATTGCTTCGCCTTGAAATCCTCGGCAAAATTTTTATGGGATAGGAGGGCATAACGGCCAAGCTTGGTATATTCGTCATCAAAAAAACCGATGACCGTATAGGCAATTTCCCTGTATATCCCGTCGTATCCGTATATTTTCAAAACAATCACATCGTTTTCATCCAAGTTATAAATATTGCGCAGGGTGTTTGTAATCATAATGCTTTTTCCGTCTTCCAACGCGGCAAAAGGGAATGCGCGTGTGCTTGTAACCGTATAGTCCATAAACGCATCCGCCTTGAGGGTGTCGATGCCATGAATCCTGTAGATGGATATACTCTGCCCTTTCACATCGACGCTGCTTGAATAATAATTTGCGCACACCCTTGAAACCCCCGGGAGCTGTTCAATGAGATTGATTTTCCCCCGGGTCAGGTCATTGGCGCCAAGCTCCATGGCATAATGAAACCTGCTGAAATATCGCCGGCTTCCCTCGTCGTTGCTGTAAGTGATGGTGTTGATGATGATGTTTGTCGCTGTGATCACCGACATAATGGTTGCTGCAATCAGGAATCCCCTCTGGTTCTGTACCGAAAGGGAGACAATTCTAAATATCCCCCCGGCCCTGCCCATAAGCCTCTTTGTCAGTCCTGCAAACTGCCCATACAGGAATGTGGATGCCATAAGGAAAGAAAGCATGATGGCGACCACCAGCAAGACGTATAGAACAAGGCCGCTTTGAGACCTCCATACCGCCAGGACAGCCATAGAGGCAAGAAATATCACGAGAGCCGCCATGGGCAGTACAGCACGGGAATGCGTCTGTCCGCCGGCGCTTTGCCTGATAAGCCGGACGATGGACAGCCCCTTGTATTTCCGCAGCGATAAAAATCCGCCCGCAATACTGATTCCTATAGCTACAAGCAAGGTTAAAGCAATGTGCCATGGGGAGACCGATAAAGCGATGCCGTCCGAATACTCCGCCTTATGCAAATGCCGCGTCATAACGCCAAGGATCAAAGCTCCCGCCCCCAGGCTGAGTATACCGCCGATTACGCCGTAGGCCGCGCCTTCCAGAAGCACGACGGCAGCCGCATCCGGGCGGCCGGCCCCTATGGCCCGGAAAATGCCCATCTGCGGCATACGTTCAATGACAATGTTTTGAAAGATCACGTAGATGACATAAACCGCCATCAGGCACAGCAGCACCGACATGAACACAAAAGGCACGGCGCTCCTGTTTGTCTGCAAACGGAGGTGGTCGGCAGAGTAGGTTTCACCCACGGAATACCCCTGGTAAAGGTTCGACAGCTTGAGTATCATATGGCTTTTTGACGCTTTGTCCTTGAGCCCGATATAGAGGGCGTCCGCTTTCCCCAATTGACCAAGGCAGGATTGCATCTTTTCAAAAGGGATGATTGCCGCAAAGCGATCATTTTCATAGGCAAACGGCCCGTTCGGAGGGCATATGGCAGCCACAACAAGCAAATGCCTGTTTCCGTTTATATTGGCCGTGAGCGCATCCCCCGGGCTTATATGATTCTCCCGGGCATATTTTGCACTGACAATGATTTTGTTCCCTTCAAAGGGGAACAGGTTAAGCTCCTGCAAAAACGGCAGGGGGAGCATTTGCCGGAGCGCATCCAGCGTGTACCCTTGCAGAAGGAATTGGTGCTCCGCTATGCTTGCACCGGCGGAGAGCTTTTTGACTGTGTAGGAAAACCAGCTCCCGTACCGGTCGGCTTTAAACTGGTCAAAATAACGGGAAGGCGACGACGGGGAAGGTTTGACCACGATGTCCGAGTATCCGTATTCGTAGCGCCATTGATTCATCGTGGTCTTTATCATTGTATCGGACATTGAGACGGAAGCGAATATGGCAGCCCCGGACAAACAGATGGTAAGCAGGACAAGCATCAGGCGGACCGGCTTACGGAATATTGTTGAGAGTATATACTTTATCAATATTTTCACATCAACCGCCCCCTTTGCTTTTAATCGGTCCAGACTTCCATCATGTTGACGCGGTAAATACGATTACGTCAAACGGAAAGCTTTATACCCAAACGCCCCCATACTCTGAATGCTCCCCTCCCGGCATCAAAACGGGGAAAAAGCATGCCTTCCCGGCATTACTTAAGCTTCTTCAGGTATGCATCATAGGCAGCGATGGTTTCATCCAGTTTCGTAAGCAGCAGCAGTACCCTGCTGCCATTCTCCTGCTTTTGCACCATGATACGGAAGCTCTCCTTGTCATAGACGTTTTGCTCGATATCGGGTATAAGCACCTCCTGCTTCCTGTCGACTTTCAATCCATATGCAGTGCCGAATTCCGTACCCAGGTACTTATAGTTCTTAAAGGTGTCGATTTTGCTGTCGATGGAAAAGCCCTCGATTTTGATGGTTTGAGCTACCTGCTCCCGCCACCGGATAAAGGACTCCTCACTGATGTTCCCCTTGTCGAAGTCGGACAACAGCGCATAAGCTTCGCTATACTCCGCCGAGATAATATGGTTCAGGTAGTCCTCCATTACATTCACCGCTTCCTTTTTTGCCTGGCTGCAGCCCGACAAAATACCGGTCAGCAGGCAAATGCCGATGATAACGCTGCAAAGCTTCCTGGTCTTCATAATAACAACCTCCCCGATCGATTTATAATAACTGAGATAGCGGTAAGAGCATATGCTCTTTCCTGTTTCCATTATAAAAAGGACACTCCTCCTAAGGTAGTGTCCTTTGTCATAGATTTTGTCATAACTATTATTACATGCCTGTCATAAGCCCATACCCTTTAGCCTGTTTCTTGTATCGGAAGCTGCCCTTTGATACTATACCGGAACTTTGAAAACTCAGCGACTCCTCCGATTTCTCCTGTAGAAAACAGGAACAGCCCAAAGCGGCAGCCCATGAAATGGTCAAGCTTGTAATACATCTTGTGAGTAATTCCAAGCTTTTTCCACTCTTCTCGCTCCAGATAATAAAACTCACATTCATCCGTATTGTCTATGAAATTGCAGCAAGCTTTCAGCGTAACCTTGTCGCCGCTTACAGGGATCCTGGCGAACTCGGTTCCAGGCTCACTGTCGATCAGGTTTTCAAAGATCGAAGAATCCTTTGAGCTCTTTGCCAGCATAACCAGGGAATTCCGTCCCGCTTCTTTGGTAAGTGCAATCAGGCCATAGGTACCGATCAGCAGGCACAGTCCTGCATAGTCGCCGTCATTGAGCTCCTTGCCGTCCAACGTGACTACCGCTTCGCAGGCAGGCCCCATCGTTCGCTGCGTCAGTGTATTGACTGCATGGCTGACATTCCGGCACAGCTTTCCAGACCGGATGCGGTAGGTTCCCGGCTTCTCTTTTACCGACCAAAGCCCATCCGCCGGAATATGATTCCACTGCCAGATATCCTTCATGCGGACCTTTCCGTCCGGATCCGGCGCATAGATGAAATCGTCGCTTCCCACCAGGGACTTGTATGCATTTCCCGGCCGAGTACTCACGATTTCTATAGAATGCGGTGCCTTTCCATTGACGCCGAGCACCGGAAAATAATTTTCCCAATGC
Organism: Bacillota bacterium; assembly: GCA_023426125.1. Taxonomy (GTDB): domain Bacteria; phylum Bacillota; class Clostridia; order Acetivibrionales; family DTU013; genus MnB-11. The sequence continues at coordinate 93,325 of JAFABI010000041.1, read as the reverse complement.
ATGGGTACGACAACCGGTATACGTCCAACAGCACCATGGTCCTGAAACAGGATCGCATACCATTTGCCATCCGGCGTATCCACGATCCCTCCCTGTGCAACACCGGAGTTGTGATATCCCATATCGTCATCAAAGATCTCTCCTCCGGTAAACTCACCCTCCAGGGAATCTGCCACAAAACAAGCCTGCGTCCTGCGTCGGTTCCCGGACTTCAGGATATGAATGAAAAAAGCGTAGTATTTGCCGTTTATTTTATATAGGTGGGCCCCTTCATACCCAAGGAAATACTCCTGCATTTCTTTCACGACGGTCCGGTCCAGTCCGCCGGGTTTGGGACCGGAAAGATCTTCCTTCAATTCCGTGAGGTGTATCTCGGTATTGCCATACATGATATATACTCTGCCATCATCATCAAACAGCAGTGAGGAATCATGATAGAAGCCTTCTATCTCCTGTTTTGCCCAGGGACCCATGATATCAATGGCTGTAAACAGGTTTGTCTTATGTGTATCATTCGCTACGAAGCAGATATAATATTTGTTTTCCGCAAGGAGAGGATACATGCTCAGCTTGAAGCTGAAAGAACTCTTTTCAACATGCGCAATCTCATTCGTACCCTCCTGTCCATCTAGTAGGTTTAACATCATTATTATAGAGCATGTGCATGATGATTGCCATGCACATGTTTTTACTATATTCTCCTTTATTTACCTGTTAAGATTCAGCAAGGCTTATTACCTTTTACATCTCTTTACCTTGTTGTTATTTGCTTACCTTTTTAGCACTACAGCGAAAAAAACATTAATTTACACGTCTTGAAAAAAAGGAGTTCATATATTGACTAAATTCATCTATAGGTATATTATATAATTAATATTTTTATTAATTATATAATAATATTATTAATCTGAGGTGTTGAAATGAAAGAAGCAAAAATAATCTTTAGCAAGGACTTTAAAGTCGGTGAAGCAGACAAAAGGATATACGGTTCATTTGTGGAACAGTGGGGACGTTCCGTCTATGGCGGGATATATGAACCGGGACACCCTTCTTCAAATGAGAAAGGCTTCCGCAAGGATGTCATCGAACTGGTCAGGGAGTTGAGAGTCCCTATCGTCCGCTATCCCGGAGGTAATTTTCTCTCAGGTTATAATTGGGAGGATGGGATCGGTCCTGTTGAAAAAAGACCTAAAAGGCTTGACTTGGCCTGGGCCTCTGTGGAATCCAATGAAGTCGGCACGAATGAGTTTGTCGATTGGGCAAGGTATGCGGCTACCGATGTGATGATGGCTGTCAACTTAGGGACAAGAGGTCCTGAGGCGGCAAGGACTCTTGTAGAATACTGCAATCATCCGGGGGGTACATACTGGAGTGACTTAAGGAGGCTTCATGGGTATGAAAAGCCTCATGGCATCAAGACCTGGTGCCTTGGAAACGAAATGGACGGGCCATGGCAGATATGCAGGAAGACCGCTGAAGAATACGGACGTGCCGCTTGTGAAACCGCAAAAGTCATGAAATGGGTGGATCCTACCATTGAGCTTGTAGCATGCGGCAGCTCCGGAAGCGCCATGCCAACCTTTGCCCAATGGGAAGCTACCGTCCTGGAGCATACCTATGAGCATGTAGATTATGTGTCCCTTCATACTTATTATAGTAACAATGAGAAAGGGGCCGCAAATTTCCTGGCAAAATCTTTAGATATGGATAACTTCATAAAATCGGTCGTTTCCATTTGCGATTTTGCGAAAGCAAAGTGCAGGAGCAAAAAAAACATTCATTTATCCTTTGACGAGTGGAATGTGTGGTATCCGACTGAAATTACCGAAGAAATAAGATGGAAAAACCCCCGGAATATAAATGAAAACATTTACTCCCTGCTGGACGCAGTTGTTGTAGGGTGTATGCTCATAACCCTCTTGAAGCATGCGGATCGCGTTAAAATAGCATGCATGGCTCAGCTTGTAAACACGATTGCTCCCATAATGACGGTAACCGGCGGCGGCTCATGGAAAAACACCATTTTTTACCCTTACCTGCATACTTCCATCTTTGGCAGAGGGCAGGTGCTGAATTCTGTTGTGAAAGCCCCCGCATATGATACCGTAGAATTCAATGATGTACCGTATCTTGAAAGTGTTGCCGTTTACAATGAAGAAAAAGAAGAGCTCGCCATTTTTTCGGTGAACAGGGATTTGGAGGAGCCGCTTCTTGTGGAAACAGACCTTCGCGATTTTCCGGGATACAATGTCATAGAACACCTGGTCCTTGAAAGTACAGACGCCGATGCCGTCAATACCATTGATCATCCCAATAACGTAGTGCCCCATAAGGGTGGAAAAACCGTTATTGAAGACGGCAGGGGAAAATCCGTTTTAAACAAGCTTTCATGGAATGTGATAAGGCTCGGCAAGAAATAGTGCAGCAAATACGAAGGGACTGCCTTAGACAGGATTGATATCAATTCAAGGCAGCCCTTATTCCCGTAAACCATTGGGGTATGTATTCAATCATAATACATACCCCTTATTGTCTAAAAATTTTACTTGTCACTAATTATTTTGCCATTGCCTGGGCACGCATCTCAGCAATCGTTTTGCATCTTTCCGTATCCGTAGCAATGACGTCTTTCCATCCAAGACCCTCCAGGTACCTCTTTTTCCTATACATGTTTTTACTTTATCATCATTTATTTATCCAATGCAAAAGCTTCAACCCAGGCAGCCGTTGGCGACTGCTCTTACCCGTAGATGATGGTACTCTTCCATATTGGGTTCCATCTGGTGCATATAGACGACGGAAAATCCCTCCTGAGGGTCAATGGATACATAGGTGCCCAGAAATCCGGTCCAGCCGAATTCCCCGACCGAGCCGTTAGAATGCCCTTCCGCTGTGCTCATCAAGGTCCTGACTCCCAAACCGTAGCCATAGCCAGCCACATATGAAAAGGTGAAATCTTTCAACTGCTCTTTGTTTAACTGATTTGCCCGCATCAGGTCTATGGTCTTTCTTCCGATAATTCTTTTTCCGTTGTAAATTCCGCTATTCGCCAGCATTTGTGAGAATTTCAGATAGTCGTTTACCGTGGAATAAAGCCCTGCGCCTCCGCATTCATATATTGCATCCGGCTGATGGAATTCATCCAGCATACCGGATATCCTGGTCATCGCCCCGTTTTCATCCTTCCTGTAAAGGGAAGCCATCCTCTTTTCAGTTCCTTCGCAGTATCGGTAACCGGTATCCTTCATGCCCAGAGGGCCAAATATTTCATCCTGCAAAAACTGCCCCACGGTTTTTCCCGAAACCACCTGGATCAAACCGGCGACAATATCATGGCCATATCCGTACAGCCAGCGGGTACCGGGATCGAATGCAACCGGAACGCCGCCCATAGCCTTGACCTCGGTCACAATATCATATTTCCCATGCTTCTTCAGCAATTCTTCCTTTACACTTGCCATCTCCATGGCTGTAGGTGAATTTCCAAAAGCATATGGCATGCCGGCAGACATGCTGAACGCATGCTTGACAAGCATGTGGCTTTTGGCTTTTCTCGTATGGACGGTGCCGTCAGGTTCCGTAACGAATACCTGCGTGTCCCTATATTCGGGAAAATACTCATATATCGGCTCGTTTAAAAGGAATCTTCCCCTTTCAAACAGCATCATGGCTGCGGTGCAGATGACAACCTTTGTCATGGAAAACAGGCGGTAAACTGTTTCTTCGGTAATCGGCCTTTTCTCCTCCAGATCGGCATACCCGAAATATCCCTGATATAAGGTTTTACCATCTTTTGCGACTGCACAGCCGCAGCCTGCAGGACCCTTTTTCACAAATTGCTCCAATAATGCGGATAGATCATCAAATCCGGCCATGATACGCATCTCCTTTATCATTATTTTTTTATATTTTCTTTTAAGCATCTGTTAGCTTATCTTTGAAAAAAGCAGGCAGAGGCGCAATAAAGTGGTCTAAAAGCTCATCTATTTGTTGTTTGGTCAGAGAATGATTCTTTATAAGCTGATAACAACCATCTCCTTTTTAACCTTTCAAGTACCAATTCCCTGGAGGCTTCCTTACCGCTTTTGTCTAGAAAAATCCAGCTTGAAGTCTGATTATGCCATACGAAGGTATGCCCTCTCATCTTCATATTATTGTTCAGTGCAAATTCTTTCATTTTATCCGGTTTCTCAAAATCATACCTATCCTCTTCAGGATGAATCTCTCCAAACTTCATTGCATTTTCGGCAGTCAAGCTGTTAAAATGCTTTTTTACATTTATAGTTACTGCGGCCCCTATCTTAAAGTAATCCCGATAAACCTCAGCTAAAGAAAAAATAGTACTTTTACAGTTACTTGACATAGGCGCACCTCTTTTTAGATAATCAGCATTATATTAAACCTAACCTAACTAATCCTCAACCCTTTAAATTATAGTAAATATACGTAAAAATATATTCCCGGCGAACCTAAGTTTTTTTAGCAATACTGTGCGCTTTTTAAACTTTTCGAATGCACTCGCTATCTATTCAAAATATAGTCTGAACATGATATCACGGCTGTAATTTCCGAAACCTTTTCCGAAAATTGTAACACCTCCGGCATTCACCGCGTCTGGAAGAACTGCCACTCTGAAAGACCAGTATTTCTGGCGTATATCAAATGAAGAAAGCGAAGTATCAGAGACCTTGATTCCGTCAATATAGGAGCCATTCCGGGTAATGCGGGTAACCTTGTAAAGTCCATATTGCCCTACCTGCAAGCTCCACCACTCAGGGGTATATTTACCCCTGATATTTCCAAAATCACCTGGACTTGTCCACTGGCCGATTTTTTTCTCATTTAGAAAAAACGTTATGTCCGAAGGCCAATTGTTATTTATTCCCGGAGCTTCAGAACCCAACTCCATTGATATTTCCAGCTCTTGGGGCTGCTGTACAGAAAGCAGAAAATTGGGAATCTTGTATTCTACATAACCTTCCGCAAACCATAATATACCGGCATTAACTCTATCGGGATCCAGAAAATATCTGGGATCATCAAACTGTCCGATAATTTTTTCAGGTGTAGCAATCCCACAGGTGGGATTAACGGTAAAATCAGAATAATGTCCGATTGGCATGGCAAATTCGTGGAAATTTCTTATTTTTGCCTGTTTACTTGGAAATTGTACCTCCAATGATTCCACATCAAGAAAACACAGCTTTTGTACCGCTCCGTTTATATTTGTGCGTTCACTGTGGATTATGGAAGCCGCCTCAAGTTTTTTTATATGCATTGTCACTATGGCACTGCTCAGACCCAGTTCTCCAGCTAACTGCTTTATATTTAAAGGGTTCTCCGCCAGAAGGTTAATTATCTTTATACGTACACTGCTGGCCAATGCTTCATAAACTGGCAGCCACTTTTCCGAGATATCTGTTTTCATCTTATGATTTGCTCCTATAATAGATTTAACATAAGTATAAATTAGCCGAAGGCGTTTGTAAATAGAATTATTAACGCCTCACAAGTACAAACAATAAAAAGCTCGAAATTATTCCCGTTTTATTTCTCTCAAACCATCTTGATAACTGCCCTGATGAAAGATATCACCAATCTATCAATATTACTATTATTCAATTAACGATTTAGTTAATCATTTTAAAAACAATTTACCAGGAGGATAAAATGGAGATGCCAGAACTTCAATCACATGGCGGAGGAAATCCAGCGCCAGATGACTGAACTGAAGGACGCCGCAGATAAAAAGCTTTTCACCCAGGATGGGAAGGATTATCCATGGATGTAATCATAATATGTACAAATCCAAATATTACCGTTGGTATGGCGGCAACAGAAATATGAAGCCAGAACTCCGCCAGAATAAAATACACCACAGGTATGACCGCCATTCCATAAAGCGCAATCAGGCTTTTCCTGCCGGCAAAATAGAATATCCACAAAGCATAGTATAAAAGCAGCAATATTGCCATGCCTATCGTATATGGACTTAGCACCGGAGCGTTTCGGCCGCTTACCAAAAACACTAAAAGCAGAATGAAAAGGGCCTGACTCCCATGCTCTACAATATCTAAAACAAGATGTTTCTTCTTGCTTCCCTGCCCACTGGAAGGCGGCTGCAAAAAATAAAATACATTCGGCAGCATCGCCAGCAGGAAAACCACAAGGCCTTTCCATGAAAAGCCGAGAACATAGTCCATTTTGCTTTACATCTCCTTTAAAAATAGAAATAACCTATATTCAGTATACCATAAAAAATTGATCCATAATGGCGGAATGCCGGATTCCCTCCCTATTGGATATGGGCGCTTTCAGAGGCGTACCGGACGCCAGGGAAAGCGCCGATTCCTCCCGTAATGTACATCTGTTTTTGTGTAATGTTCTCCCATAAGGCACGGCACGCCTCCAGCATTTCCCCGTCACTTGTTTCCATTGCTACATCCGCCATCCCATTCAGCATATAAACCAGCCTGACGGCATGGCCCACGGCTTCTTTCTGCTCCCGGACCGGCAGGTGCGTCTGATTGTATTCCCTTATTTCTTCCGGCGCTTTTTGGACAGTGTTTTCCCAATACGTAGTCCTGCCTCTTTTTTCCCATTCCATCGTATAAAAGTACGGCTCCTTCCCCCGCTCTCCTTCTTCAAGGCCGGCGGAGATTCGCAAATTCTTTATGACACGGCTTGGTTCCGCTTCGGGGATCCGGTCGTTCAGCACCTCCCACTGATAAGGAAGGACAACCGCCTTCACCAGTTTCCGATAAGGCTCCCAATAAGGAGAATGGATTCCAACTTGATTGAGAGACAATGGATTTGAATGATTTTTTACAGGATTCATTTTCCCACCTCAAATTATATGTATTTTAAACAATCAGTCATATACGCCCTTGTACTTTGCAGCAAGCTGTGGCTCCAATTCCTCAAATGCATCGTGTGCGCTCTTCAAGCCCAGCCAGACATCGTCCAGCGCTGTTGTTACGGCCGCATTGATTTCTTCCGAATTTTTCAGCCAGTACCCGTGGTTATTGGAGCCATGTTCCAGGAGGACGTCCACCACTGCCGTTTTAAATCCCCTGGAATGCCCCGGCTTTACCGTTACCCATCTTGCCAGCAGTTGGGGATCCGTGTACCATTCCTTTACAATCGGCATCCATAGGCCGCTTTTGTATATGTCGGCATTCACTTCTGGATTGATCATCCATTTCAGCAGCACCCACGCTTCCTCCTTATACTTCACCTGGCCGGACATGACAATCATCTCTCCGAACTGTACGGTAGAAGGCACCTTCATTTTCGGCAGGACTCCCACATCAAAGTTCATGCCTGCCGTTCCAAGGTCGACGTTTATCCACTGCCCGTCCAGATCCATTGCAATCCGTCTGCTCTGCAAGGCGACGGAGGGGTTGGGAATATCCTTTTCCTCCGTCAGGGTTGGGGCTACATGATGGACATTGATAAGATCGGCCAGCTTTTGTATGGATTCTGTGATTGCAGGATCTGTCAGATTAAGCTTGCTTTTATCGGGAGTAACGATGCCAGCCTGATTTGAATCGAAAAACAACGACCACATCCAGCGGTTAAACCGGACTCCGTACTGCTTGATCCGGTTCGGATCAAAATCAGGCGAGCGCGCGTTATTCCCGTCTTCATCCATTGTCATTTTTTTGGAAATTTCTACAAACTTATCCCAGTCCCATGCATTATCCGCAGTCGCTGGAGGCATTTCAACCCCGGCCTCCCTGAACATGTCCACGTTATAATAATTGGCAAATACCTCCTCGCAAATCTTGATTCCAATCACTTTGTCGTCACTCACCTTCAGTAATGCATTCGGAATCAGTTTGCTTTCGTCAATATCCTTGTCCTTATCGAGGAATTCCTTCAAATTGTATAGATTTTTATCTTCTCCCCATTTTGCGGAAATCTCCTTAAAAAACATGAAAACGTCCGGTAATTGGTTTGCCGCTGCAAGGGTCGCCATCTTCGCGGAATAGTCCGTCGGAATATGCATGTAGGATACCTTGATGCTTTTACTCATCGCATTAAAGGTGTCAATGGCTTTTTGCGTCACATTTTTTTCGTTTGCAGTCCCCCACCCGGCATATGTAAGATAAACCCTTTTCTCTTGTGCGGAGGAATAGTCCTTTGCACTTGTGGATAAGCTCTGCCACGCAGGCATTCCGTTTTTTGCACATCCTGCGGAAACACTGGATACGAGACAGGCAATCATGGCAAATGCCAGCATTTTTTTCGGTTTTTTCATCTTTCCCTCCTTCTGCCTGCCATTAACTGCACATCGGTTTCATAATAAACTGTTATAGCACCTTACCTTCCTACTCTATATCATTTTTCCTGCTTTGTGTCATTTCATCGGTTGTTTGCTCCGCTTCAACGGGGATGGTAATTGTAACCGCAGTACCTTTGGAAGGGGCAGATGCTATTTTTACGCCGTAATGGCCGCCATAGAGGAGCTTTATCCGTTCGTCCACATTGGATAAGCCAATCCGTAAACTGTTATCCGCGGTTCTGTTCAATATTTTCCGCAAATCCTCTTCCTCCATCCCCTTGCCGTTGTCTTCCACGGTAAAAACCAGAACATCCGCATCCTTTCGGGCGGAAATCCTTATCCGGCCGTCCTGGAGCAAATCGTCAAAAGCGTGTGTGAATATATTTTCAATAATTGGCTGGAGAAACAGCTTGGGTACTCTTGCCTCAAGTGTCCCGGGCTCCACCTCATAGGTCACGGCAAATTTGTTTTCAAAGCGTATGGACATGATATACAGGTATTTTTTCAACCATTCCAGATCCTCCTGAAAACAGACGATATCACCTTTGGACCGTACGGTGTAATTGAGCATGTGGGACAGGCTCATCAGCATGGTGCTGATATCCTTCTGCTTATTCCTTATGGCCATCCAGTTTATGATGTTGATGGTATTATAGAGAAAATGAGGGTTTAGCTGCATCGTTAAAGCACCGATGGTAGCCTCCTTTTCCCGGAGCGCCACCTCATAGTTTTCCTTGATCAGGTTTTTAATCTCCCTGCTCATTTTATTGATGGTATGAATGAGATGCTTGAAATCCACATCCCCTTCTTCCGAAATGACAATGTCAAAATCTCCTTCTCCTATTTTTTCAGCAGCTTTAACCAGTCTGTTGATGGGATTGGTGACCCTGACGGATATGATACAGGCAACGATGACGGATACGATGCATAAGATGACAGCCAGGTATATACTCCTGCTTTTAATATCATCAAGCAATGTTCTCGTCAGGTCCCTGGAATTTATTGCAACCAGCGTGATCCAATTTGTTATCCCGGAGGTATCATAAGATAGGATCCACGGATTGCCGTCAACATTGATATATTCATATCCGCTGGTTTTCTCCCCCATCCCCCTTACCCATCCTGCCAGGAAATCCACGTTAAACCCGTTGGTTCCGGATTGCGTCACGACGGTACCATCCCTGCTTATCACCGCATAACATGATTTCCGGAGAATGTCATTATCCTCAAAACGCTTGTTGTAAAAGTCGGGCAAAAAGTCAATAACCAGCACGGGTCTCTCAACTTCCTTGTTCAAGTGCTTTGTCTGCCCGTTTTCAAACGTCAGGCTGTCGATCAGCCGGACGGCGGAAAATACATAGCGTCCTTCCATTACGCTGTTTTCCAGTTCCTTCTGCGAATAGACCCTGACAAAATCATAGGTAGGTATCCAGGCAATTTTTCCGTTGGCTTCCATGGCGTTTTTGAAAAGATACGTATTTCCAAATTCCCTATAGGGCAGAAATCCGGGCTGTGTCGTTCCCAGATCCGGCGAGAAGGTATAATAGCTGGTTACCAGCTTATATGAATAGGTTTCGGGTTCGGAGATAAAGTAGCGTGTCAATATTTTGGAAATTTCAATGTCGGCGCTCACTCTGCTTTTGCTATCCTCCGGCTCAATGCCCGACAGTACATCAAACAGGTTTTTATCGGTTATAAGGGATAAGCTGCTGTTCACTACGTTGGAAAGCCTCTGGTCCATGATTTCATTGTTTTTTTTGATGAGTTCATACACATTCTGGGCGGCAAAGCTGGACATCACATTGGTACTGATCCCGTAAAACGATACTCCCATAAAGCAGATGGTGATGGTGATCATGACAAAAAACACAATCATCAGCTTTGTCCTGAGACTGAACAGACTCAACAGCTTGCCGGGATTTATCCTCCTGCCGGGCATATTTTTGCTCCGTATCATTCTACAGCACTCCCAACATTGGCATACCTCCTGAAATGATTGGGAGTTACTCCAAATTTGTTTTTAAATGCCTTGCAGAAATATTTTACGTCTCTGAACCCTACCTTCAAGGCTACTTCATATACCTTGGTGTCGCTGTTTTTAAGCAATTGCAGCGCTTTTTGCATCCGTGCCTCAACAATGTATTCCGACAGCCCTACGCCCGTACTTTTCTTGAAAATGGTGCTGAAATAACTGTTGTTGAAATGAAACCTGCTAGCCAGCATATCTACACTGATATCCTCCGTAAGGTGCTCCGAAATGTATTTAAGGCATTGGGTCACGGAGGCGCGGTTCTTGTTTTTGACCATCTCCTGATTGATTTGGATCATCTGCTCAAGAATTTCTTCCGCGTTGCGGATCAGCATGCAAAAATCGCCGCACAGGCTTAAATGCTTTATCCTATTATTTATTTCATCCAGAAAGCTTTTATCCGCATACAGCACAGTCAGGTTCAATCCTGTCGATAAAAGCTCTTTTACATAACTTTTCACCATGGAAGGCAGAGGCTTTCCCTGCAGAGTGCCTGCCGTCACTGCCTCAAAACACTCCCCCGCCTTATTTCTGTCATGTCTTCCAATTGCCTCCTTAAGCAGCGCTTCAGGCACTCCGGTTTTTAAAAAGATCCTGCTTAAGGCTTCCGTCTGGTGGGAAGAGTAAAAGACAACGGGAGCTTTGCTGTAAAATCCGAAGTCAAGAGCGTCCATGGCTTCTTTAACCGCCGCCCTATAAGCTTCATACAAGCATACATGGGAATTGCCGACGCCGATCCTGATATTCACAGGATATGACTGGCGGATGATTTCCGGGAGCTTGTAAAACTCATTTTCCAGGCGGAGCAAATATGCAGCGTCTTCTTCGTAAGCCGGCTTCAATATACCCGCCGTAATCATCTGCTGGCCGTTGAGGAAAAAGGAAAGGCTATGCCCGAAGGATTTAAGAAGGCTATGTACGGTATAACGTAAAAACGCTTTTAAGCTATCCTGTCCGCATCCTTCGGCGATGTCCGTATTCAAATCTCCGGAGCCGTACAGACAGAGAGCAAACATCCTGCCATGTCCATCCTTCTTTATCATATCTTCCAGGATTTTTGCCTCTTCCTCACCGGCTTCTCCGGAGATCAACCGGTTCATCGTATAATCGATATACATGGGATACGTCTTGTCCAATTGCTGCTGCAGTTCATTTTTGACCCTGTCAAGCTTCACTTGCTTTTCAATTAATTTTTCCACCTTCTCCAGCATTGTCCGGACTGCATCCTCATCGACAGGCTTCAGGAGATAATCGCAGGCTCCGAGCTTCAAAGCCCTTTTCGCATAATCAAAATAATCATATCCGCTGAGTACGACCACTTTCACTTTGTCAATACGTTCACCCATCGCTTCAATTAATTCGAGACCATCCATTAAAGGCATTTTCACATCGGTTACAAGTATGTTGAAATCTTCACACCTGCATATTAACTCCAGTGCATCCTTGCCGTTATCCGCTTCGCATACCTCATAACCATCGCGCAATGTCCTGATCAGATTAGCAAGTTCACGTCTATGAATAGGCTCATCATCAACAACCAGAAGCTTAAACATACCATCTACACCCGCCCCTTGTTTGATAGTGTATGTAAATTTCTCCCACGATTAATAAAATTATAGCATACTTTCAAATAGATAAATAGCATTCAGGTACAATTCAAAGGCCTCTTCCCTCTGTCTCTGACTATGTACATCCTTTTTCGTATCCATCCTTCCTCCCGCCTTTCACCCTTTAATGGATCCGATCATGACACCCTTTTCAAAATATTTCTGAATGAACGGGTATACGACCAGGATGGGCACCGTGGAAACAATGATGACGGCATATTTGACCTGATCGGCATACTTCTGTGCATATCCTCCGGCAGCCCCTCCCGCGCCGGCTCCCTGGGAAAAAACCTGATTGGTCAGAAGGATGTCTCTTAGTACAATCTGCAGCGGCTGAAGCTTATTGGTCCGGATGTAAATCAGTCCCGTAAAAAAATCATTCCAGTGAGCGACCATGTAATAAAGCCCTATCACCGAAATCACCGCTTTCGACAACGGCAGCACCACCTTGAAGAAAAAGCCGAAATGCGAGCAGCCGTCCATGGAAGCAGCTTCATACAATTCCCCCGGAATGGAATGCTCGATAAATGTCCTTGTAATAATGAGGTTGAAGACATTGACACAGAAGGGAATGATGAAAACCAGCATATTGTTGGTCAGCTTCAAGCCGTTCATTAATACATAGGTGGGAATCAACCCCCCGCTGAAAAACATGGTAAAAACAAAAAATAACATTAAAAACCGGCGTGCCAGAAACTCCCTTCTTGCCAGGACATAGGCGGCAGGAAGCGTAAATACCAGGTTTACGGCAGTCCCGGCAAAAGTATAAATGAAGGTATTCCAATATCCTGTCCAGATCCTTGCATCATGAAAAATCTGATTATAGCCGAATACGCTGAAGCCTTTGGGGTATAAAACCACCTCTCCCCTGGAAACAAGGGTGGAGTCGCTTACGGAGGCTATGACAATAAAGAATAAAGGGTATGCGACAATAAGGAAAACAAGGGCACAGGATATACCGACAACCAGGTCAAACAATATTTCATTGATGCTTTTTCTCTTTAAATCCACCAAGCTCATAACCGGCCTCCTTCTTCTTCGATTTACCACAAACTGATGTCTGCATATCTTTTTGAAATGGCATTCATGGCATACAAGAAAATAAAATTGATCACCGTGTTGAATAATCCTATTGCCGAAGACAAACTGAACTGGTTGCCGAGAATGCCGATCTTGTAGGTATACGTTGAAATCACCTCCGAAGCCGGCAAATTCAATGAATTCTGCATAAGAAAAACTTTCTCGAATCCGGTATTCAGAACATTTCCCATTCCAAGAATGAATAATATGATCACGGTCGGCATAATGGCCGGGATATCGATATGCAATACGGTATGCCATTTGCTGGCGCCGTCAATTTTGCACGAGTCGTATAGCTGAGGGTCAACAGAAGACAATGCCGCCAGGTAGATAATGCTGTTCCAGCCGCAGTGCTGCCAGATGTCCGATAGTGCAAACAGAGGGACGAATCCCCTTGCGGATCCCAGTATGTTTGTTTCCCCAAGGCCGAGAACGGAAAAAGCATGCGCGATAATGCCGGTATTGGGTGAAAGCAGGACATTGATCAACCCCACCATGACCACGATGGAGATAAAATGAGGCATATAGACGGTGGTCTGTAAAATTTTCTTGATCCGGATCCCCTTCACCTGGTTGAGCAGCAGCGCAAGCAGGATCGGAGCCGGGAAACCCAGCAGGATGGTTGCAAGGCTAATGGATACCGTATTTCGCATAAGGTCCTTGAACATATAGCTGTTAATGAATTTGTCAAAGTAAAACAGTCCCCGGAAATTACCGCCGGTAAGGCCTTTGATCACATCATAATCAAATTTGTAATCGCGGAATGCCAGCTGGATGCCGTACATCGGCAGATAATTGAATATGAAGATCACGGCAATAGCCGGCAGGATCATGATCCAAAGCTGGTGATCCCGCCCGAAGGTATTAAAAATATTTCTCCTGCCGCCGGCTTTATGATTGCCCATACGTACCTCCCTCCTCGACACAAGAAAGATGCCATACCATAAATCCATACAGTACGGCATCTTTCCGAATTGCTACGGATTATTTCTTACTTTTGTATTCATCATATTTTTTCTGGATGATCTGGATGTTCTGATTGACGCCTGCTTTGTCGCAATCGTTGACATAGGCATCCCATTGGGCGTCGATCCCGCCGTTGGAAATCCACTCCGCCCATTTTGCAAGGGCAAGGTTCATCAGACTCGTATTATTGATGCCCATTGTCGCATTATCCTCCACACTGTATTTCATAAAGATGGAAGGCAGGACATCGTTCTCTCTGTCAATGGCGTCCATGACCGGCTTAAGAGCTTGCATCTGCTTATCAAGAGCCTGCATGTCGGTACCCAGTGTCAGCTTGAGAGAATCTGCGATATTCATAGCTCCATTGTCAGCCCAGCTTGAGGTCCATTTCCATGTACCCGGATCCATGCTTGCATCCTGGGGCGGCAATACGGCATAAGTGCCGTCTCCGTTATCCTTGATGTTGGGACCGATGGAGCCGAACAGCACCTGCATGCTGACAACCGGATCATAGAGGATGTTGATGAATTTTAAAGCCGCTTCCTTGTTCTTGCATTTGACTGCCATCTGTGCGCAGTTTGATCCGTAATTGAGAATATTATAGGCATAATCCCAGGACAATTTGTAATTTGCATCTGCAGATACTTTCAATTGCCCCATGGAAGTATATTGGGTACTCAGCACATTGCCGAACCTGTCCGTCGCATCCCAGCCCCATGTAAACCCTACGGCTGCTACATCACCGTTTCCGCGGGCTACAGACTGGTATTTCGTATAGTCCTGTGTAAAGACCTCCTTGTTGATCAAGCCGGCACTGTAACATTTGTTTAAGAATTTGACCAGTGTTTTGTACCGCTCATCCACTACAAAATTTTTAATTTTTCCGCCCTCCACAAAATATCCGTATCCACTTTCAGCGAGGGTAATCCCCATACTTCCCAGCATAACCGTAGGTTCAAAGAAACCAAAGCTTGTTACCCCCACGCCCAAACCGGTGGGAGCAAAGTCCACCGGGATCTCGTCATTGGCGTCGCCGTTGCCGTTTGCGTCCTTCTCCTTGAATGCCAGCAGGACAGTATAAAGCTCATCCCAGGTGGTCGGCACCTTCAAGCCGAGATTGTCCAGCCATTTCTGGTTGATATACTGCCGGGTCACCGCATCCGGCCAGTACCTCTGGTATTTGGGCAACCCGTAGATTTTGCCGTCTAGCTGCGTGGCGATGGTTTTTGTTTCCGGATGGGCGTCAAACATTGCCTTGACATTGGGAAGAGATTGATCGATCACAGGGGACAAATCTTCAAACAATCCGGGAAATTGGGCAAACTCGGTATCCAGGATTGAACCGTTTCCTATAATCATATCGGGAACGTCTCCGCTTGCCAGCAGCGTCGCCTTTTTCTGTGCCCAGTCGGAGGTCACTTCCTGCCACTCGATCTCGACACCCGCACGGTCTTCGGCGTCCTGCAGCCATTCCATCTTTGCGAATTCCTTGGTCAGCGGGTGCTTGGTCATGATCGCCGTCAGCTTTACTTTTTCACCGCTGACGGCAGGCGTATCGCCTGAAGCCGTGGTAGCAGCGGTAGACCCGGCATTGCCGGAGGGATTCTGGTCGCCTCCGCAGCCGGCCGCTGCTGTGATAAGAATACAGATTGCCAGAAAAGCAACAAAAAACCTGCTAATTTTCATAAAAAAATTCCTCCCAGATTTAATCGGAGGCTGCGCAACCATCCCATGATGTAATTATACCGGTTCGCTGTTTTACTTTAAATTCAAATTTTGTTGGAATAGTGTCATTTCGTTGGTTTTTTGTTCAGGCCGTTAATATACAACGTATGGCATATAGACCGGATGGAAAAAGACATGGACAATATTTGCCCGTCACAGGCCCCCATTGATTTTATTCTCCGATTTATCTATACTTAACATTGTAGCCATCACCTGAAAAATTGAAAGCTGTTAAGGACTGGAATGCAGATGCATGATACTTATATTTTAAAAATCGACAGGAATATTGAAAAAGATGATTTTGACAGGCTGTTCCACTGTGTATCGGAAGAGAAGAAGGAACGGATAAACCGGTATCACCGGTTCGAAGATGCGCAAAGGGCTCTTCTTGGCGATATTTTAGCAAGATATGCTATTTGTAAAAGGGTGGGGATTAGAAACAGGGATTTGGCGTTTGAAACAAATGCGTATGGAAAACCGTTGCTGCGTGAGCTAACGGGAATTCATTTCAATATTTCCCATTCGGGAAATTGGGTGATTTGTGCCATCGATGATAATGCAGTAGGTGTAGATGTAGAAATGATAAAACCAATTGATTTGGAAATCGCAGAAAGATTTTTTTCGAGAGATGAATATAGATACCTTATGAACCAGCCCGAAGAAATGAAGTTAAAATGTTTTTATATGTTCTGGACCTTAAAGGAAAGTTATATTAAAACAGAAGGAAAAGGCCTGAGCATCCCTTTAAATTCTTTCACCATCGAGCTGGAAAACAACGATATCAAACTTGCAATAGGCGACGAAATACGAGAATTTTACTTCTACCAGTCTTTTCCGGATCCTGATACAGTTTATGCAATTTGCACGCTAAACAGGAATGCCGGTGAAAGAATCCATTGGAATATGGAAATTTTTTTAAAAGAAGCGCAAAATGATTGTTTTATCTGATACTACAGCGCGAACAACCTAATTATCCTTGTAAAAATAACGCGTTTGAGCCTTTGCGATTATTTCTGCAAAGCACATGAATGCCGGGTTAAAATGAAGTTTACGCTGTAGTACACATTATACCACCAGGTTGATATCTCCGGAAAGCTTTTCCAGCAGTTCCTTGTGAAAAGCAAATGCCTTTTCCAAGCATTTACCGATATACAAAGCTCTTTCCTCATGATTCGCCTTGTCATATTTGTTTAGCAGCATTCCTATATCATGATAATCAAGGATCAGCCTGTCAAACCCGTCAATGATTTCCCCGCAGACAGGGTAATACTGTTTTAGCGTACAAAGGGTATTTCGAAATAATGTGGTAAGTCCGTTCCAGTAGTTGTAAACGTCGTTGATGTCGGAAATCATCTTTGCATTATAGGGTTTGGAAACAACATTACATTTGAACAGCTCAATGATCTTTTCGACGGCCTTAAAACCATAGATACAATGGAGCATTTGTCCGTTTTCCAGTTTTTCAACCGGATGTATGTCCGCAAAGAAATCCTTCAGATACCTGCCGATTCCTTCAACAATATACTCATCCGCTTCTCTGCGGATAAGTTTGTCGGTATTTATTTCAAAGACTTCAAACGGCGTTCCTTTATCGTAACCCCAGTGGCCCCGCAGCGCCTCAATACCTCTCATTCCTTCAAACGCCTTGAAAAACTCATCTTTGGGTACCTCACCAAAATAACTGAAGGTGGTGTCATGTACAATGACACTGTCCTCCGTAATATCTACTACAATAACGATATGCAAAGTTACTATGAAGTTTGGGTCCAGCTTTATGTTCCGGTCCATAATATCAATCAGCTTATCCGTATCCATGTGGTAATCGCATGTATAATTCAGGTGGTAGGTAGTCACTGTTACAGGTACTATTTCACCTTTTTTAAGACGATTGGTAATATATTCAATTGCGGTATCTCGATCGGGAAACGCCTTTGTTCCCAGGCTGATACCCAGTTTTTCAAGTGCATTGGGGTATCCGGCCTTTTCTCCGTTGATTGCTCTAAAAGCAGTGATATTCCCTTGCGCCGATCCATCCTCGATATATTCCAGGCCAATCAGCATATCCCCTGTGGAAGCATTTAAAAAATCCAGTTCCATCTCATAATTGCACAGATGCTTCAAATATTCCAACAGAACAGAATAAGTGCATTTGTAGAAAAAAGGATATTCGATGGGACTGTAGCTTAAGTTATATTTGCGCTCCTTTGCATTGCTGGTCATTTTTATTTTCTTATCATTTCTTTTCATCATCCTGTCAAAGGAAAACAGGTGATCCGCATCCGGCACCGGTTTATTCTTAACCGAAGAGGCGCCTGAAATATCGGCAATTGTCCTGTACCTCAGGATATCCACCAGTGAAATGTTCATATTCTCCCTGTTTGCTTTTTCAACCACCTTTATTGCCTTCAAGGAGTCGCCGCCCAACGCAAAAAAATCGTCTCTTGTACCAACCCTCTGAATTTCCAGGACCTCTCCCCATATCCGGGAAAGCTTCTCTTCCGTCTCATTTCGGGGCGCTTCATATTCCACTCCCGTAGACAGGCCTATGTCGGTTCTGACCAGTGCATTCCTGTCAACCTTGCCGCTGGAGGTCAGCGGCAGCTTGTCCAACGGCGTGAAATACATAGGTATCATATATTCGGGAAGTTCTTTCATGAGATACTCCCTGAGTTCCTTTACAGTAAGTTCTCTCCTGGGAACGATGTATGCGCACAGGTACTTATCCCCGTTCTTTCCTTCCTTTACGGCTGCTACAGCTTCCTTTACATCCTCGTGCTTCAAAAGCGCGCTCTCTATCTCTCCAAGCTCTATTCTGAAGCCTCTTACCTTCACCTGGTTGTCCATCCTGCCCAGGTATTCCATATTTCCGTCGGGAAGCCATCTTGCCAGGTCTCCCGTCCGGTACATGCGGCCTTCCGCCGCCTTCCCGGGGCATGTATCCGCAGCGAAGGGACACTTCACAAATTTTTCGTCTGTCAATTCAGGTTTGTTCAAATAGCCCCTTGCAAGGCCATCACCCGCTATGCACAGCTCGCCGGGAACTCCTATGGGCTGAAGCCTGCTATTTCCATCCAGCACATGCAGCCTTATATTATCGATGGGCTTTCCAATCGGTATCATTTCCAGACTTTCTCCCGTTGAGCAGTCAAACCAGGAGACGTCAACGGTTGCTTCGGTCGGGCCGTAGAGGTTATGAAGGGTGATTCCGTGCTTTTTATGCAGCAGACGGTTGAACCGCTCCACCTGCCGCAAGCCCAGGGCTTCACCGCTGGCGAATACCCTTTTGAGGCTTCCCAGTCTCCAGACATTTACACGCTCCTCAATGTAATCCAGAAATGCGTTCAGCATCGAAGGTACAAAGTGTATGGCAGTCACGCCATATCTCTTTATGGCATCTGTTATTACTCCGGGGTCCTTCTCTCCGTCGGGGGCCAGAAAGCATACCTTTGCGCCCACAACGGACCACCAGAACAGCTCCCATACGGATACGTCAAAGGTATATGGGGTTTTCTGAAGTATCACATCCTGCTCATTGATGGGGTATTTTTTCTGCATCCAGTTCAGCCTGTTTATCAGTGAACGGTGTTCGATCATAACGCCTTTGGGCCTGCCGGTCGAGCCTGAGGTGTAAATTACATATGCCAGGTCTTGGGGGGTATTGATAGCTTCAATATTCGAATCTTTTCCCGCGTATAGCCCTTCACCCTCCAGATCGACCACTTCAATCCTTCCCCTGCCTTCCTCCCGTACAAGCCCATCCAGCAGGATATGAAGTGAAGGATAATATTTCTGCTGTGTCAGCACGATCCTTGCTCCGCTATCCGCCAGCATATACCGGATTCTTTCCTCCGGGTATGCAGGGCTTATGGGCAGATATGCGCCTCCTGCTTTTAAAATAGCCATGATCCCTGTCATCATCTCGAGAGACCTGTCCGCTATTATTGCTGTGATGCTGTCCCTTCCCACACCCTTCCTCCGCAGCGAATAGGCCAGCTGGTTGGCTCTGCTATTCAACTCCCGGTATGTCAGCTTTTTTTCCATAAAAAGTACTGCCGTATTGTCGGGCGTCCTCTCCACCTGCTCCTCAAACATCCGGTGGACCGTTTTTTCCCCCGGATAATCCGCTTTGGTATTGTTGAAACCGTACAGCAGCCGGTCTCGTTCCTCCCGGGAAAGCATTTCTATTTCACAGAGCCTTATCCCGGGATTTTGAGAAATTTCTTCAAGGATGTTTATAAAATGGGCTAAAAATCCGGCAATGGTTTCCTTTTTGAATAAATCCGCACAATAATTGATTTCCAGGTCAATCCCTTTTTCAGTTTCAACGGCGATTGCAGCAATATCAACCTGAGCGATTCCTTTTCCCGTTTCATAGTCGGAAATCTCGACGCCTTCGGCATTAATCCGCCCAATGCCCAGGTTTTGCAGAATGAACATAACGTCAAACAGGGGGTTCCTGCTCAAATCCCTCCGGATTTTCAGATCCTGCACCAATTGCTCGAAAGGATAATCCTGATTGTCAAAGGCCTTTAAAACCGTTTCACCGGTTTCCTTTAAAAATTCCAGGAAGGTCTTCTCCGGGGATGGGTAGCTTCGAATCGCAAGGGTGTTTACAAAGTTCCCCAGGATGTTCTGGACATCCGCATGCCTTCTGCCTGCTGTCGGTGTTCCGATGACGATATCCTTTTGACCCGTATACCTCCCTACCAGGATGCTGAATGCCGTAAACAGTATGGTATACAGGGTTACCCTGTTTTCCCGGGCCAGGTTGTACAGCTTGTCTGTTAGCTTCTTGTCAATCCGGCGCTTTACCAGGCCTCCGTTAAAACTGAATGCGGACGGCCTCTGGTCGTCGGTTTGGAGGGCCAATACCGGCAGATCTCCTTCCAGATGCCTTAACCAGAATTTTTTCTGCCGTTCCATGACTTTTCCTGTTTGCAGCTTCTCATACCATTCTACATAGTCCACATACCTTATCTTTAATTCCGGCAGCACTCTCCCCACATACAATTGATTGATCTCATTGACCAGCACGCCCAGCGATACCCCGTCGGATATAATGTGGTGCATGTCCAGAAGAAGAAAAAAAGTCGGTGCAGCACCTGCCCTGGTGAGCTTTATGAGCTTTATTGCGAATAACGGCAGCGTACCAAGGTCATACGGCCGTATGAAATCATTGATGACCCTATCCACCTGTTCCATATCCTCAAGCTCTGCAAAGTCCGGCTTATAGTCAAGAGACGGATGAATTTTCTGTACAGGCTTATCCTCAGCAAACGTGAATGTCGTACGCAAGGATTCATGCCGGCTTATCAGATGCCCGATGATCTTCTCCAAACGCTGTATATCAAGCTGTCCTTCCATTTTCAGTACCTGGGTGATGTGATAGGCTTTGCTTTCCCTGTCAATCTCGTTTAATACGAGCATCCTGTTCTGTGCTGCAGAGAGGGGATAGTATTCTCTGTTTCCGATGGTTTTTACCGGTTCAAAAAAGATGCTGTTGTCGGCTTCCTCCCGGAGATACTGAAGGATATCCTCTTTTCTCTCCTTGAGGTATAGAAAAATGTCTTCAGTCATTGCACCCTTCGGCGCCTTATAACGCAAAGAATCCTCTTCTACCCACAGCTTGATTTTCAGACTTTCCAGGCTTCGCATGAACTCTTCCGCCGGCTCACCATGCAAACTTGATTTCCTTTCAATATTTATCATGCCGACCCCTCCCCAAATACATAAAAATCACTCATCCGGAAGTTCCCTGTGTCTTTTGTCATGCCGGAATTTCAAAATCCCGGAAAAGCTGCCCGGTTCCCGTACTGTCAAAGATCTCTTGAAACCTTTCCGCCTGCTCCGGGGCGGGAGTGATTTTTGTCACAAAAATTTTTCTGAGCAGCTCAAGAGCTTCCTTCATCTGGCCCGGGGTCGGCTGGCCCTTCTCTTTCTCCAGTTCGTCCTTCATTGCTTTTATCCTGTTGTAAGGTTCAACGACACCCTTTTGATATTCTTCATTGTTCCAATTGTGATTTTTTGTACAGACGGCAATAGCAATGCATTTCGTCAGCAAAGCCAGACCTTTCGCCCCATAAGCCGCGTCCTTGCCTTCTCTGTTGGAAAACTGCCTGTTTAACGCTGACAGGTCTTCCTCCTTTTCAAAGGAAAATGTTCTTACCTCCGGAGCATTTTTTTTCATGAGATTTTTAAGGACTGTCTGCGGACCCATTTCAATGGCCAGGTCCACATCCTGCTTTACGAGATACGCCATGGAATCCGTCCAGCGCACAGGCTGAACGATCTGCCGGGAGAGATTTTCTATGATTTTGTCCGTATCCGTATGCGGAAGTGCTGTCACATTTGATATAACCTGATAGGCGGGAGCACTGTATGTATAGTGATGCAATTCCTCCCTCAGCCGGTCTGCCGCAGGCTGCATCAAAGGACTGTGGAATGGGGCGCTGACCTTAAGCGGAATTACCCGTGCACCTTTGTGCTCCAGATTCTCAGCAGCCGCTGCAACGGCATCGGCATAACCCGATATCACAATCTGTTCGGGTGAATTGTAATTTGAAACAACGACCAACCGCCCTGCCCTTGAAATTCTGGCGCATTCTTCTTCAACTTCCTTCCGGCTTGCCCCACTGACAGCAGCCATGCTTCCGATCCCGGCAGCCACAGCCTCCTGCATGAACCTGCCCCTGCGTTTTACAATTCTGACCGCATCGGCGAATTTAACAGCGCCCGAGCAGCAAAGGGCGGAATATTCACCAAGACTATGTCCCGCAGTAAATTCCGGTTTTATCCCGATTTTCTCCATAAAAACCCTGTAAGCAGCTACACTCACCGTCAATATGGCCGGCTGCGTATTCTCGGTTTTCGTGAGTTCCTCCATGCCGCCTTCAAAACAGAGCTTTCTTATATCAAATTCCAGCGAGTCATTGGCTTCCTTAAAAACCTCTCTTGCGGCAGAAGAAATTTCACACAGGCTTTTCCCCATTCCTGCGTATTGCGACCCCTGACCGGGGAAAAGAAATGCTGTTTTACCCATATAGATCCCTCCATAAAATTTAATGCTCTATGTACTTCAAGCCTATAAGCTTCCTTCTTCATACTCTTCGCCGTCATCCTCGCCGGGCGCTCCCGAGCTCTGGAACAACTCCGCCAGCTGTGCGACGGTAGGCCTTTCAAAAAGGCTTTGCAGCGATACGCTCCTGTGAAATTTTTTTGCAAGCTCTGCAGCCAGTGTTGTAGCCAGAAGCGAATGCCCTCCCAGTTGAAAGAAATCGTCGTTTATTCCTACAGGGCTTACGCCCAGCAGTTTTTGCCATATATCTGCAATTCTTTCCTCCGTCTCATTCCCTGGCCTCTGGTAAGGGGTGCGCAGCTCAGGCCTGTTGTTCCCTGCTTCCATATTCAGGACGGTTTCAGCTGCACCGTTCAGGGAGGTCTGCAGGAATTTCCTTATACTTTCCAGCATACTGCCGAAGTCTCCGGGCGAAACCACCACCTGAGGCGAAGGCTTAGCTGCAACAATCCTGTCAAGCAGCAGCAGACCTTCATGGACAGAAATTTTATCTTTCACCCTGTCCCATCGTTTATTCTCCGCAGCCATCCCCACATCCTCCCATTCGTCCCAGCCGATGGATACGGTATATGTACCGGGCAAATTACCGCTTTGCTGGGCATATTGATCCAAAAATGAATTTGCGGAGCAATAATCGGTGAATCCCGCATTTCCAAGAACCGCACTGCTGGAAGAGAACAAGACCAGATAATCCGGCTTTTTGTTTTTAAACAGTTCATCGATAACGAGCGTACCTTTCACCTTCGGTGCAAGCACCTTTTCTGCCGTCTCCGCGCTCTTTCCGGCGATGGGACCGTTGTCTGCAACGCCTGCCGCATGGATGACCCCGCGGATTGTTCCAAGCCTCTCCTCGACCTCCTGCAGAGCTATTCTCATTTCATCCGGGTCGGTTATATCGGCATTGATCACCATAATCTCAGAGCCTGAAGCCTCCAAAGCCATAATCTTCCTTAGCTTGACGCTCGTCTTGTCCATATCGTCATGCCGGGACAGCCACTCACTCCAGCTGTCTCTTTGGGGAAATGGCGTTCTCTGGGTCAGAGCAAGCTTAACCCTTCCCTTAGCCGCCATATACCCGGCCATTGCCAATCCAATACCGCCCATTCCGCCTGTAATGAGATATGCCGCCCCCTCCTTGACCAGTCCCGGCTTGTCGTCCGGGCTGTCAAGCCTTATTCTTTCAAAATCCTGCAACCACCTGTGCGTTCCTCTGAGAGCCGTTATAAATCCCGGATTCTTTGATGTAACTTCAGCGAGGAGCATTTCAATCATCCTTTGCTCTCCATAACTCCCGGCTTCATAGCATGCTACATCGACACTCTGGCAGGAAATATTCCCGTATTCCCTCGGTATGACTCTGCATGGCCCAAGAATAACCGCTTTTTCAGGGTACGCAACACCCTCGTCCGAAATCTCATACATGTTGTTTGTAACTGCGGCAATCCGTATTCTTTCTTCAAGTCCCTTCTCCCCCAAGGCTTGTGCCAGGTAAAGCAGACTGTAAAAGCCGCGTTTCCGGCATTTTTCCGCAAAATCCATTCTTGATTCACAGACAGAGCGGTTAAAAACACACCAGAGGTGCAAAATGACCCCCGGAAAATGACCTGCTTCCGACAGGGCCTCCGTCAGTTCCTTGAAATCCTCCTTCCTCGAAGGGTTTACAAAGTATCCGGAATCCTTTTTGCCGCCGAAACTGTCCGCGATTCTCACAGGGATTGCAGCGATCCCCCGCAGCTTCAGATGCTCAAGGACCCTGTCTCCAAAACCGGTTTCATCCATGAAAACGAGCCAGCTTTCTTTCTTATGGGGTTTTGTTGCAGGGTCCGGCAGGGATGGGGCCCTTTTCCATGTAGGAAGATAAAGCCAGTCCCTGTAATCCCCACTTTTTGCTTTGTTTTGCCGGTATTTTTCAAACATCGCCGTAAGGTTGAACTGCTCTACCCAATGCCTTTTCCTTTCAAACGGGTAAGTGGGAAGCGGTATCCGAAGCCTGAGCTCATCCTCATAGAATCTCGTCCAATCAATGCGGGCCCCCCTGACCCACAAGCCGGCAAGTCCGCCCAGAACTGCCTCCGATCCGGGATCATCCCGCTCAAACAACTTCCCCGCCTCACTCGCCGAAACATATCCCTCATTTGATGTACCGGAGAAAACACGTTCCCCGTCGGAAACAGCAAGAAGCCTTATGGCATCCTGTAAGTCCCTGCACAAAAACGCACGCCTGTATTCGAACTCCCTTCTGCCTGTTTGGAGCGTATAAGCTGCATCCGCCAGATTCACCCCGGGATTCTCAGCAAAAAAACCGGAAAGGTTTCGACATAGCCTTTCCAAAGCGGCCGGAGTCCTTGCCGACAGAGGCAGCAAACAAAACGGCCTGTGTGTGCCGGTTGACGTCATGCCGGGCGCTTCAGCCAGAACAGCGTGCACATTCGTGCCTCCGAAACCAAAGGAGCTCACACCGGCTATCCGCGGCTTTCCTTCACTTTTCCATTCCGAAAGGCGGTCATTTACATAGAATGGGCTGCCGATAAAATTAATTTTGGGGTTGGGAGATTCAAAATTGATTGTCGGCGGGATTTGCCCATACTTCAGCGCAAGCGCCGTTTTAATCATTCCCGCAACCCCCGAGCCCGATATTGCATGTCCGATATTTCCTTTCACCGAGCCAACCGCGCAAAACATCTTTTTATCTGTGCCCCTGCCGAATACCTTTTCCAGTGCGGATATCTCGATAGGGTCGCCCAGGGAGGTCCCCGTACCATGGGCTTCTATATAGCCCACGTCCTCCGGACTGATTCCCGCCAGCTCCTGGGCCGCCGCCACCACATCCGCCTGGCCCTCCCTGCTGGGTGCCGTAAAGCCAACCTTGTCCGAACCGTCATTGTTCACAGCCATTCCCTTGATTACCGCATAAATAGAATCCCTGTCCCGTATGGCATCCTCCAGGCGTTTCAGCAATACAACCCCGACCGTGCTGGTGAATACCGTACCATATGCATTGGCATCAAACGGCCGGGTATGTCCGTCGGGAGAAGCTATAAAACCTTCCTGAAACCGGTATCCCGACTTTTGCGGCAGCCTGATCCCCGAACCTCCCGCCAGAGCCATATCGCAGTGGTAGTTCAGCAGGCCCTCGTATGCCATTGCAATTGCAGTCATCGAAGTGGAGCATGCAGTCTGCACATTGATACCGGGGCCTTTCAAATTAAATTCATAGGAAACCCTTGTGGCCACATAATCCTTGTCATTCCCCAAAGCCATGGAAAAATCATCCTTAAAGCCTGTCTTGTCAAACAGGTGGTAAAGGAAATAATAGCTCATGTTGCTGCCTGCATAGACGCCGATGGGATAATCATACCCGTTCCTGGAATAGCCCCCGTCTTCAAGCGCTTCATGGCAGCATTCAAGGAAAAGCCTTTGCTGCGGGTCCATATTTCCGGCTTCCCTCGGGTTCATTCCGAAAAAGTCCGCGTCAAACAGGTCGATGTCTTCAATAATCCCGCCTGCCAGGATATAATCCGGGTCATTCAGGCTGTCCTCGCCGATCCCGCAATTCCTTGCATCCTCTTTTAAAAAATAGGAAATCGCTTCCTTCCCCTTTTTTAAATCTTCCCAGAATTCTTTAATATTCCCGGCGCCCGGAAAGCGTCCGGACATTCCGATAATCGCTACTCCATCAAGGTTTTTTACTTCGTATGCTTCCTTCACTATTCCATTACCTCCTATGGATTTGCCTCCGTAAAAGTTTCGCTTCCCTTTGCTTGTGTATCCTCTCCTGCTCCTTCGGCTGCGGGGTCTCATTCCCCTCCCTGGAAATGAAGGCGGCAAGCGCGCTGATGGTAGAATGGGTAAATAAATCGATGAGGGAAAACTCTTTTCCAAATTCCTTGTTCAACCGGTTGTGGACTTTTGTCAACAACAACGAATGCCCCCCGATTTCAAAGAAATTGTCGTTGGTTCCAACACAGGCAAGTCCTAGTTCCTCCTTCCAGATATCGGCGATCCTGTTTTCAAGCTCATTGCCGGGTGCCGCATACCCTTCGCTTACGGCAAACACCGGAGCCGGAAGTTCTTTCCTGTTGATTTTCCCATTTGGCAGCAAAGGTATTTTTTCAAGAAACACATAAATCCGGGGCACCATATAATCCGGGAGGCTTTTCCCCAGGTATGCCTGAAGCTCGGCCGGCATAACCGCCGCCTCCCTGCTGCTTACCGCATAGCATACCAGATGAACACTTCCCGGCTGCTTCTCCCAGGTATTCAAAGTACATTCCTTGATTGCTGGATGACCGGCCAGCACCCGCTCTATCTCAGTCAATTCAATTCTCATTCCACGGATTTTTACCTGGAAATCCGACCGGCCCATGTATTCAATGACGCCATCCTCCAGATACCTGGCCAGATCGCCGGTTTTGTACATAACTGCTCCCGGCTCGCTGCTGAAGGGATTGGAAACAAATCTTGCCTCCGTAAGCCCGGGTTTGTTGATATATCCTCTTCCTACACCTGCGCCGCCTACGCAAAGCTCTCCTGCCACACCCAACGGTAAAGGGTTCATATGCTTGTCCAGTATATAGGTTTGCACATTTGAGATGGGCCTTCCGATAGGTACAATGCGGTCACTGTAGTCATTCCTGCACGTCCAGGCAGTTGAGACGTCGGCGCATTCGGCAGGTCCGTAAACATTGTGCAGCGGTATGTCGAAATAGGTAAAAAAACGGTGCTGCAGTTCAATACTCAATGCCTCCCCGCTGCAGAACACGTGCCGCAGGCTGACACACCGCCTGACATCGGTATGCTCAAGAAATACACTCAGCATAGGCGGTACAAAATGGATTACTGTAATATTTTCCTCGACAATCGTCCTGACAAGGTAACCGGGGTCCTTATGTCCTTCGGGCTTTGCGACGACCAGACAGGCTCCTGTGATCAGAGGCCAGAAGAATTCCCATACCGAGACGTCAAAGCTGAAAGGAGTCTTCTGCAGTACTCTGTCATTTGCTGTCAGTTTGTAGTTATATTGCATCCACTGTTTATGATTTCTCATCCCCAAATGGGTATTCATTGCACCTTTAGGCTCGCCCGTGGAGCCTGAGGTGTAGATGATATAGGCCAGATTCCCGTCCGTCGCCTCACATGCAGGATTCTCATCCTTTTCACCGTCAAGCCTCCCATCCTCCCTATCCAGACAAATAAGCTCTCCGTCGAATTCCGGTATCAGAGGAATCAGACTTTCAAAGGTGATCAGCACGTTGACCCTTGCATCCCTTATCATGTATTCCACACGGTCTTTCGGATAGTTCGGGTCAAAAGGGACGTAGGCTCCGCCGGCTTTTAAAATCCCCATCAGGGATATCACCATTTCGAAAGAGCGCTCAATACATACGCCAACAGCAACGTCGGGGCCGACTCCAAGCTTTTTCAGATGATGTGCCAGCCTGTTTGCCCGGCAGTTTAATTCCCCATAGGACATTTTGCTGCCTTCAAACACCAGAGCCGTGGAATGGGGCGTTTTTTGGACCTGGTCCTCGAACATCTGGTGTATAAGGCGGTCGGTGGGGAAAGAGACGGATGTATTATTGAAATCTACCAGGATTTTCTTCAGTTCACTTTGCGATAGAAAAGAAAACTCATCAATTTTCTGCAGCGGGTTGGAAATCATTCCGTCAATAATCCTTTCATATTGCAGGAGCATACGTTCCACGGCAGCATCCCTGAACAGGTCTGAACAATAATCGAGCCTGCACAGGATACAGCCGTTCTTCTCTTCGGTAATCAGCCTGAGGTCAAAGGGGGCTACCTTGTTTTGCAGTTCAACCGGCTTGATATCGAAACCGGGCAGGTTCAATACCACTTCCCCGGTATTCTGGTGGATATACATCACCTGGAAAAGCGGCGTCCTGCCCAAATCCCTCTCAGGCTTCAGCTTTTCCAGGAGAATATCAAAGGGAATCTCCTGGTAAGCGTACGCATCCAGCGTCATCTTTTTCACGCGCAGTAAAACCTCTTTAAAGGTTGGATTGCCGGAAAAATCCGTACGAAGCACAAGCGTATTCATAATGAACCCCAGCATCCCGGCTGTTTCAATACGGCTGCGGTTTGCAACGACAGTTCCCGCCAATATGTCTTCCTGTCCGCTGTAGCGGTGAAGCAAGATCTTAAACGCCGCCAGGAGCAGCATAAAAAAAGTTACATCCTCACGCAGGCAGAAGGCCTTTATTCTTTTGCACAGCTCTTCAGGTAACGATATTATCCGCGCGTTACCCGAAAAGCTTTGAACAGCAGGCCTGGGATAGTCGGTAGGCAGTTCCAGCACCGTAGGGTTATCAAGCTGTTTCTTCCAATAGGTAAGGAGGTTTTGCAGGATATCCTGTCTTTCAAACCTTTCCCTCTGCCATGCTGCATAGTCCGCAAACTGGATGGACAACGGCGGGAGGGTATCGGTCTTGCCCGAAGCCAGCGCTTCGTAGATGGCAAAAAACTCCTTTACGAATATCCCGTTGGACCAGGCGTCTGAAATGATATGATGAATGGTCAGCAGCAAAACATATTCCTCAGCTTGCAGTTTATACAGTACTACCCGCCATAGCGGGCCTTTTTCCAGGTCAAAGGGCTTCCAGGCTTCTTCCTCCATCAATCTTTGCAGTTCCCCGCTTCCAAGTCCGGAAATCCCAATCAAATCAACAAATCCAAGGGAAACACAGGCAGAAGGAATAATTTCCTGCGTGGGTTTGCCGCCGGCATTTTTAAAGATGGTCCTTAGAGATTCATGCCTGAGGGAAATCCTGTTCAAAGCTTCCTTGAGGATGCCTTCCTCCAATGCTCCGGTTATTCTGACCGCATTCGGTATGTTGTAGACCGGACTGTCCGGTACAAGCTGGGCATAAAACCAGAGCGACTGCTGAGAAAATGAAACCGGCAATTCCCCGCCTTCCCTCCGAATGACCGGAATAGGCTCCTGCATGTCGCGCGCTTCAAAACCTGCTTGCTTCAGGAATGAGATTATTTCGCTTTTCCGTCCGGATATTTCCTGGAGAAGCTCCCTGTCCATTTTACCCTTCGGAGCCTGATAGCGGAGATTATCCCCCTCCACCCAGAGCTTCACATCCATGTTCCGTAATCTTGATAGGAATTCTATCATTGTCATATAGCAACTCCTCCTTGCCGCACTGCAGCCGGAATCAGATAAAACCCACATCCGCGTCGGAATCCGCAGCAGCTTCTTCCTGTCCCTGAACCGCCCATTGATATGCTTCTACCAGCTTTGCGACTTCTTCCGCCGTAGTCGCTTCAAAAAGCTCCCTCATTGGTATTTGCACCTTAAACACCTTGCCAAGATCGGTGGCAATTGCCGCAGCAAGGAGTGAATGTCCGCCGAGTGTGAAAAAATCATCATGGATACCGATGCTTTCATACCCTAAAACCTCCTGCCACCGTTCTACAATGATTCTTTCGGTTTCGTTCCTCGGTGCGGCATAAGCTGTTTCAAGTTCGGGACGCGGCACTTTGTTCAGCTTGACGCCATTACCGGTACCGGCAGCAGCCGGGGTTTGTTTCTTGACAAGGCTTACCGGCGATATCTCCATCCCGCGGGAAATTCCACCATCGTTTTTGCAGAATTCCACCAGCCGTTCTCTAAACAGCAGCATATCTTCAAGCTGCTGTTTCTTTTGTTCCTCCGGCCCATCGGTATCCAGGCTGAAGGTCATGTTTATTGCACCGCCGACAAATCCCGAGCTTACAATGGAATTGTTGATTTCCTCCTTACCGTTTACCTGTAACGCAGTCTGTCCCGGAGCTTCGCTTCGTTTGCCCGGCTCAATCCAGTACCGCTGTCTTTCAAAGGGATAGGTCGGCAGGGGAATACGATGGCGCTTCTTGTTCATAGGAAGCCTGTTCCAGTCAACCTTTCCTCCGGCAAGCCAGAATTGTCCAATACTGCGCAGCAAGGCATATGCATCCGTTTCCTTGGAATCGGGGGCGGGCATTGTATAGATCGTATCCGGTTCAATCCCGGGCTGTGCGAGTTCATTGATCCTTGTGACAAGCCCCTTCCCCGGTCCCAGTTCAAGGAGAAGGCGGTCGGTGTCCTTCATGATCTCCAGCAGCCCCTTCCGGATTTGTGTTGCATGACGCTGTTCTATCCAGTAATCAGGATCCGCAGCCTCGCTGTCCTTGATCCTGCTGCCTGTAAGACCGGATATAACAGGCATTTGAGGAGCCTTCAAGGCGGCCTTCCGGGCTTTCCGGGGCAAATCTTCCACCCCGGCCGACACAAGCATTAATGCATCCTCCTCGGACATGACGCCTGCAAGACACGCTGCAGCATATTCACCCGCGCCCTCGCCGATCATTGACTCCGGTTCTATCCCGAACTCAAGCCACAGCCTGGCCAGGGAATATTCAGTGGAAAAAATCATTGCCCGAAGGTTCACCTCATCAGGTATATGCCGCTCCAGCCCCTCCTCTATTGGTACGTCAGGATAAAGCACCCTGCGGATATCGGTTCCCGCTATATTCTTATATACCTCGGAACACCGGTCAAAATTAGCTTTATAAACCGGTTCGGTTTCATACAATTCCCGTCCCATATTTCCATAAAACGCCCCTTCCCCCGGAAACATGAACACCACCGGTTGTTCCTTCGGTTTTCTGAAACGTGTAAAAGCATACTCTCCCGCAGGCTTCTTCAGTTTTTCCTCCAAATCGCCCAGATCGCGGCAAAGCAGCATCCTGCGGCAGTTGAAATTCCTTCTGCCGGCCTGGAGGGTAAATGCAATGTCAGCTGTGTTTAATTCCTTATTCCTGCTGACAAATTCAGCAAGATTTTCCGTCATTTTTTCCAGCGCCGTCTCCGTTTTTGCAGACAAAACAATCAACTGCCAGGGCCATGGGGACTTTCCCGAAGGCTTGCTTTCAGGCGCCTCCTCCAGGATCACGTGGGTGTTCGTCCCTCCGATGCCGAAGGAGCTTACCCCGGCTCTAAGGGGATGTCCCTCTGATTCCCATTTTGTCAGCTTATGATTGATGTAGAAAGGACTGTTTACAAAATCGATCTTAGGATTGGGCTCTTCAAAATTCAAGCTGGGAGGCAGAGCCCTGTGTTTCATAGCCAATACGGTTTTCACAAGACTTGCCAGACCGCCTGCGGTAACCAGGTGTCCGATATTGGTCTTCACCGAGCCTATGGCACAGAATTGCTTTTTTCGAGTATAAGCACGGTAAGCCTTTGTCAATGCGGATATTTCGATAGGGTCCCCAAGATCGGTTCCCGTACCATGCGCGTCAATATAGGTGATTGTCTCGGGATCGACTCCCGACATTGCAATCGCCTCTGCTATGCATTCCGCCTGCCCGTCTGCATTGGGAGCGGTATAGCTGTTCTTTTCCGAGCCGTCATTGTTTAGGCCCGTACCCCTGATCACCGCATGTATGTAATCACCGTCGGCGATGGCGTCTTCAAGCCTCTTGAGTACGACCACCGCAAGGCCGCTGCCGCTGACGGTCCCATTGGCTCTCGAGTCAAAAGCACGGCAATGCCCGTCACCGGAACCAATCCCTCCCTCCTGATAAAAAAAGGCTTCATTTCTCGATATCTGGAAGCTGACCCCTCCGGCCAGGGCAAGGTCACAACTGTAATTCTGCAAATTCTGGCATGCCATGTGAACGGCAACCATGGAGGATGAGCAGAGCGTATTTACATTCACGCTCGGCCCCGTAAGATTCATCTTGTAGGATACCCTTGTAGCCAGGAAGTCCTGTGAATTTGCAATCATTATCTTGAAGGTGCCTGCATTTTCCACCAGGCCCGGGTTCGAATAGAGATTCCGTATCATATACCCGCTCAGGTTGGCACCGGCATATACGGCGATACGCCCTTTGTAAATCTCCGAATTATACCCGGCGCTTTCAAGCACCTCCCACGCGCTTTCAAGGAACAGGCGGTGCTGCGGGTCCATGATTTCTGCTTCTCTTGCAGAATAGTCAAAGAACGCGGCGTCAAACAGGTCCATTCCGCCAAGTATGGCATCCGCCGCAACGAATCTGGGATTATCCAGCAAATATTCATCGATGCCCATCCTGACCAATTCGTCCCTGTTGAAGAATTTCACGGATTCCACTCCGTTGTAGAGGTTTTGCCAAAATTCATCCATATTGTCCGCACCGGGAAAACGGCCGTTCATTCCTATGATGGCGACCGCTCCCGTTAAATTGCCGTCCTCAAAATCGCTCATCGATTCCACTCCCTTTCTACTTAAGCGCACTGAAAGTATTGCTTCCCATTTGCTGTCTTCTCTTTTTTATCATTTCAAGCTGCTCAAGCTGCCTGTTCGCCCGCAGGTTCACCTCCGTAAACGCCGGGGTCGCTTCCTTCTCCGAAGCCCCGTTCAAATATTTTGCCAGAGCAGCGATCGTATTGTATTTATAAAGGTCTACTACGGCAATATCCGTTTTGAAGCTGTCTTTAAGCTTCGTATGAAATTGTATGAGAAGAAGCGAGTCCCCGCCTAGCTCAAAGAATTCGTCATGGATACCCGCCTTTTCTATCCCGAGAACATCCTGCCAAAGCAATACAAGCTTTTTTTCAGTTTCATTCTTTGGCGGTACATATTCAGTGCTCAATTCAGGTCTCGGATATACGGCTTTTGCAGCGGCAACTTCCTCCAAAACTCCCGGCATATCGGGTATATCCATATAGGATGCCTGCTCTATTGAAACCTGTATATTCCTTGTTGAAACAATGATTTGCGGTTTCATACAGCTTCCGAGCACCCGCTTGAATACCTCCACTCCTTCGGTTTCAGTTATTCCGATTTCGTTTGTCTGCCGTCCGCTTCCGTCATATTCCGTATAAAGCTTTGCCAGGGCTGCATATTTCGGATCCTGCCGTGTTCCGGTGAATCCCGTCCTGATGTTTTTCGCAGCCGTCTCGCCGATAAGCTTCATGGAGAAGCCGCTTATTTCAACCAGGCTTCTTCCTTCCGCATCAAGAATATCCATGTCACAGGTGATTACCTCCCGTGAACCGGCGAAACCGTCCTTAAACTTTATGCGGCCATAGAGCTTTTCAGGAAGCGGTCCGTTTATTCTCAATTTCCCATAGGAGAAGGGCAGATAATTGCCGCCGGCGGCAAGCCTCACGGAACCGGTTACCACATCAAGCAAAGCCGGATGAAGCTTATATTCCCGGAGGTCCTCCCTGTGCGCCGAATTCAATTCAGCCTCAACAAAGCCTTCGTTTCCGCCTGTCCAGAGCTTCTTCAAGGATCTCCACCTGCTGCCGAAGCGGATGAATTCTTCCGAAGGTATTTCACTTCCGCCCGAAGAATCAAATACACACCTGTCGCATTTCGCCGCCAGTTCAGCCGGATCGCACTTCTTTTCCGCCGCCGGACCCGCAGCGGCGATTTTCCCGTGAGCATGCTCCTGCCATTCATCCCCGGCGCCCTGCAGCCTGCTTGCTACCTGGAAATCATACCCCGCATCCCTTTGATTCAAAGTAAAAAATACGTCTCTCGTTTCATTTTCCCTGACAGCCATTGGCGTAAGGAAAACAACCTCAGAAATTTCCACCGGCCCCTGTCCATGCATATCCGCAAAAGCAGCCCTCGCCATTTCCAGGTATGTAGTGCCTGCCACGGTAGGGGTTCCCATTACGATATGCTCGGACAAGATCCAGTCCTTTTCGGGATTGAACTCTCCATGGTAGACTGTTTTTACCGGAGAAGAAACCAGCTCTCTTCCCATCAGGGGATGCCGCGCCGGTTCCGGCAAAACGGCAGACCGGCCCGCTCCGATGGCCATTCCTGTTCCCGGCCAGCGATCCCAGTTGATTGAAATATACCGTGTGCCCGTAAAAGAATCATGTATCCGGGCAAAGGCATCTAAAAAAGCATTTGCCGCACTGTAATCAACCTGTCCGAAGCCGCCTGTTATCGCATTCAGCGATGAACAAAGGATAAAAAAATCAAGACCGCTGTCCTTAAAAACATGATAAAGCGCCATTGTACCCTGCAGCTTTGGTGCAAGAACTTTTTCAGCCAATTCAGGCTTTTTAAGCTGAATCATGCCTCCACCCGGGATTCCCGCAGCATGAATCAATCCGTCAAGCCTGCCGAATCTTTTCTCCGCCTGTTTTCTTACCTCCTCCAACTGGCCTCCATCTGTAACATCTCCACGGCAAACCAGAATATCGCCCCCCATTTTACGGATGTCCGCAAGTCTTCTGATCTTCTGTGATATCCTGTCCTCCCGTCCATGGGATTCAAGCCATTGGCTCCACTCATCTTCCCCTGGGAATGAAGATCGGCTCAAAAGAACCAATCTCGCCTGAGCTTGTCGGGCAAGGTATTCTGCCAGTGCCAGTCCGATTCCTCCCAAACCGCCGGTTATCATGTATGTACCTTCATGCCTCAGCTGAATTGCAGGGGGATTCCTTTCTTCCAGCTTCACTTTCTCAAAATCCCGGACCCACCTCTGTCCTCCGCGATATGCAACGGTTTTCTCTTCCGGCTTAAAGCATATCTCCGCTGACACCTGTTCTATAAGCTCCTGTGTTTCCATCTCCGATTCAGGCAACGCAAGGTCAACAACGGTGCAGTCCACATTGGGATACTCCCTCGGTATGACTCTGCATGGTCCCTCAGCAAGGGCTTTTACCGGATTCAGCCCTTTCTCTCCGAATATTTTTTGCGCGTTGTTTGTCAATACCTTGATCTTTACCGGCAAATTCCGGCCATGGGTCCCCAGGGCCTGCGCGAGGTATAACAGGCTGTAAAATATCCGATTTCCCGCATCCATAAAATGTACGTCATTCATATCACAGCATTCATCTGTTATGCCGAACAGATTTACAATTGTCAGGCCCTTCCTGCCCGCGGAGTCCATTTCCCTTATCAACCGATCATAGTTCTCACGGTTTTCCGGGTCAAACAGGTAGCGGCGGGCATCCGCTTTTTCAAACCCTTTCCCTGCCGCTGCAATAACTGCACTGGTATTGAAATCCCTCAATTCAGCAGCAAGCCTTTTTGAGAATTCATGCTCCCCTGTCAAAACAAGCAGAGCTTCCTGCGCATCCCGGAGTGAACGGCTAACAGGGATATCCTCAACCGATTGCTTCCATACCGGCGTATAAAACCAATCCGGGATGTCGGTGTTCTTTGCAGTTTTGTCTTTTAGCGGTTCTCCATTTTTTCCGGGGATCCTGTCCCGGGAATTTTCCTTCTTGACCCAATAGGATTTGCCTTCGAAGGGATAGGGAGGCAGCGGTATCCTGTGAGGCTTGAAACTGCCGTACAGCCCCTCCCAATGGATTTTTCCGCCGGAAAGCCATAAATGTCCGACTTCCTCCGGTTTCATCCCCATGAGATCGGCTTGGCCCGGGGGGTTACCGTCCGTCTCCTCGACGCCCCCTGCGCTGTAAATCCTTTTCAAGCTGCCGTGCATATATTTTTCTTTATTTTTAAGTACCATAACGGCATCTTCACAGGATGAGCAAACCAGAAACCTCCTGAATTCGAATTCCCTTCTGCCCATTTGCAGCGTGTAGGCAGCGTCAGCCAAATGAACGCCCCTGTTCTTTTGTAAGTGGTCGGCAAAATTTTCCGTCAGCCTGTCCAGTGCCATTTCACTTTTTGCAGAGAATACCAGAAGGTATTGGCCATTCTCACATGAAGTTACCGCCGGCGGCGGCGGCGCTTCTTCAAGCACGGCATGCGCGTTGGTCCCTCCTATGCCAAAGGAGCTTACCCCTGCCCTTAAAGGCCCTGATTGTTTTTTCCATTCCCTGAGCTTTGAATTCACATAAAAGGGACTGTCCTGAAAGTCTATTTTGGGATTTGGTTTATTGTAGTTCAAGCTTGGCGGGATTTTGCCGTTTTTCAAAGCAAGAACGGTTTTTATAAAGCCTGTAACACCGGCGGCGGCATCCAGATGCCCGATATTGGTTTTTACGGAGCCCACCGCGCAGAAGCCCTTTTTATCTGTTTTCGCAGCAAAAACCTGCTTCAACGCCTCGATTTCAATGGGATCCCCCAGGGGCGTACCCGTGCCGTGGGCTTCGATACAGGTAACCGTTTCCAGGTCTACCCCTGCCCTTGAATACGCGCCGGCGATGGCTTTTGCCTGCCCGTCGATCCTTGGTGCGGTATAGCCCACCTTCAGCGCGCCATCGTTATTAATGGCCGTACCTTTAATGACCGCTTCAATAGGATCCCCGTCAGCAACGGCATCTTCAAGGCGTTTCAGGACCACGATCCCAGCTCCGTTTCCTCCGACCGTCCCCCCGGCCGATTCGTCAAAAGCCCTGCAATGGCCGTCAGCTGACAGGATCATCCCCTCCTGGTACAGGTATCCGGTTTTTTGGGGCAGTTTAATACTCACCCCGCCTGCCAATGCCATATCGCATTCCCCATCCTCAAGACTCCTGCAGGCCATATGGATAGCTACGAGAGAAGATGAGCAAGCTGTCTGGACGGTAACGGCGGGTCCTTGCAAATTCAACTTGTATGCAGCCCGGGTTGCAATAAAGTCCTTGTCGTTGCTGATCATGATCTGATAATCGTTTGCCAGACCTTTATTCCCGTATTCATCCGTGAGATTGCGCATATAGGTATTCATACCCGTACTGGCATAAACACCGATAGCGCCCGGATATTTGCCAGGGTCATACCCGGAATTCTCCAATGCCTTCCAGGCCTCCTCAAGAAAAATTCTCTGCTGCGGGTCCAGTACTTCAGCCTCTCTGGGATTATAGCCGAAAAATCCGGCATCAAACCTGTCAATATCCTCCAGGATGCCCCAGGCTTTCACATAGCCAGGCTTTCTGAAGGTTTCAGGGTCTATGCCCTCTGCGGCCGCCTCATCCTCAGTAAAGAAAGAAATGCACTCCTTTCCGTTACACAGATTGTTCCAGAATTCATCCACATCCTTCGCCCCGGGAAACCTGCCGCTCATGCCTATTACTGCTATATCCGCACGACTCTCACTCTTTTTGATCTTTTCCCTGTCAAACCTTTGGAATATATCCGGTTGGTCCATAGTACCCTCGTCTGCTTTGGCCAGATAGGAAGAGAGGGTATGGATGGTCGGATATTTAAAAAGCTCCATAACCGGTACTTTTCTGCTCAATTCCTTTTCAAGCCTGCTGCTTACCTGGACGAGAAGCAGGGAATGCCCTCCCAGATCAAAGAAATTGTCATTGGCACCGATCCTGTCAAGCTTCAAAACCTCCTGCCACACGGCGGTAATTCTCTTTTCAATGCTGTTGGCGGGAGCGGCATAGTCCGTTCCCGTCCGCAGCCGCGAATTTTCAGGCAAGGGCAATGCCTTTCTGTCTATTTTACCGTTGGGTGTTTTAGGAAATTCATCCATAACTATAAAGGCGGAAGGAATCATATAGTCTGGCAGCTTTTCTCTCAAAAAGCTGCGCAGCTTGTCCGGAGTCAGTTCTCCCCGGGTTTGCTCCGAAGCGGGAATCAAATAAGCCACCAGAGCTTTCTCGCCTTTAATCACTTCCTTTAATGCAACGACACACTGTCTGATCAAGGAATTGTCAGCCAGAACGGCTTCAATTTCTCCGGTTTCAATCCTGAAGCCCCGTATTTTAACCTGATGGTCCATTCTTCCCATGAACTCGATTTTCCCGTCCGGCAAATACCTGGCAAGGTCTCCCGTTTTATAGATTCTTCCGTCTTTCCCCGGAAGGAAAGGGTTGACGATGAATTTTTCCTTTGTCAATTCAGGCTGCTTTAAATATCCCCTGGCCACCCCCTGGCCGCCGATATGCAATTCTCCCGAAACTCCCACCGGAACAGGGTTTCCCCTGCTGTCAAGAATATAGATCAGGGTGTTTGCAATAGGCCTTCCGATGGTGACATTTTTACCCGTATCCTCCACTCTGTCCATTGTGGACCATATCGTGGTCTCCGTAGGGCCATACATGTTCCACAAAACCGAGCACCTTTCACCAAGCTGCATTGCCAGCTCGGGAGGCAGGGCTTCTCCTCCGCAAAGCGCCTTCAGACCGTTTTTCCCCTTCCAGCCGCATTCAATCAGGAGTCTCCATGTGGCAGGCGTCGCCTGCATGATGGAAATATCAAACGCGTCCAGCATGGCTGCCAGCCTGTTTCCATCCGGCGCTTCCTCCCTGCCTGCAAGCACCACGCATGCTCCCGCAATTAACGGCATGAACAGCTCCAGACCTGCAATATCAAAAGACAGCGTGGTAACCGCCAATAACCTGTCCCTGTCCTTCAAGCCGATATTTTCGGCTGCCGCCTGGAGAAAGTTATTCAAGGAATGCTGCTCAATCTGAACACCCTTGGGCTTTCCGGTAGAACCTGACGTATAGATGAGATAAGCAAGGTTGTCCGGGCTGCCTTTTTCCGTCGGATTTGTATCCTCGCACTCCGCTAAATGCTCCCATAAATCATCGATACAGACGAATTCGGCTCCGGAGGAAGGCAAAGTGCCTTTTATGGCGTTTTCAGTAAGGATCAGACGTACCTGTGCATCCTCCAGCATATATGCCAGCCGCTCCTTCGGGAAAATCGGGTCCATGGGAAGGTATGCCCCCCGGGCTTTGTGTATGGCAATCAAAGCCGCAAGCATGCCTGCAGAACGGTTCATATAGATTCCGACGACGGTTTCCGGGCCAACCCCCTTTTTAAAAAGGTAATGTGCAAGCCGGTTGGCCATGCTGTTGAGCTCCCCGTATGTCAGGCTGGCTGCTGCAGTCATCACTGCAGCAGCCTCGGGCGTTTTTGCGGCCTGAGCCTCAAAAAGCTCTGTCCAGCTTTTGTATTTCTCAATGTCATCTTCCGTATGATTCCATTCCTTGAGCAGTAATGTCTTCTCCTCCTCCGTCAAAATTTCCAATTTATCAAGCATTTCTCCGGGATTTCGGCAGATGGACTCCAGAAGCCTGTGGTAGTGTCCTGCCATCCTTGAAATGGTATCGGAATTGAATAAATCCGTATTATATTCAAATGCAGCCTCCAGGCCTCCGCTTTTTTCCCTGATATCAAGGGACAGGTCAAACCTGGAATAGCCACTGTCAATATCAAGCTCCGTCAAGGCTATTCCGGAAAAAGCCAACGAGGGCTGCGGTATATTCTGCAAGCTGAACAACACCTGGAACAAAGGGTTGCGGCTCATGTCACGCTCGACCTTCAATTCCTCCACCAGCTTCTCAAAGGGAATATCCCGGTTTGAGTAAGCTTCAAGAGCCGTTTTTTTCACCTTTTCCAACAGTGTGCGGAAGCTTTCCCTGCCCGATACTTCCGTTCGCAAGACAAGATTGTTGATAAAAAAGCCGACCAGCTTTTCGGTTTCCCGCCTGTCGCGGTTGCCAGCCGGAGAGCCGACGATAATATCCTCCTGGCCTGTATAACGGTAAATGAGTGCTTTAAATGCTGCCAACAGGACCATAAACAGCGTTGCCTTTTCTTTTTTCGCAAGGACTTGCAGCCGCCCGGTCAACTCCTCCGGCAGGATGCTTTTAAGCTTTGCCCCGTCGTATCTTTGTATGGCAGGCCTTTGCCTGTCTGCCGGTAAATCCATGGCCGGCAGCCTTCCCGAAAGCTTTTCCTTCCAGTAGTCCATTTGCTTTTTCATGCTCCCGTCTCCGAGACTTTCCAGCTGCCATCCGGCAAAATCGCTATATTGTATTTCCAATTCCGGCAGAGCCGGCTCCCTTCCCGAAAGAAATGCTTCATAAAGCAAAGACAGCTCTTCAAGCAGTATACCAAAGGACCAGCCGTCAAAAACGATATGGTGCACAGCAATTACCAGTATAAATTCATTCGCTCCCTGATATAGGATGCTTCCTCTTATCAATGGCGCCTTATCAAGCTCAAAAGGCTCTATAGCACATTCTATTGCCATACTTACAGTCTTTGACCTTCTTTCATGTTCGGAGATACTGCTTAAATCGGCATATCCGATCTCTATTCCGGAACAGGGATTAATTTTCCCGACAGGCCGGCCGTCTTCTTCAACAAAAGACGTTTGAAGGATTGTATGACGCTTAATGATTTCATTCAGGCTTTTTTGCAGCACATCCCTCTCAAGCCTGCCCTGAATATGAAAGGCAGCATGCAGATTGTACTGCCGGCTTTCACCGTTCAGCCGGTCAAGGAACCACAGCCTCTGCTGTGCAAAGGAAAGAGGTATGGGGGCTCCGCTCGCGACCTTTCTGCAGGCAATATGCTCCGAGTACGGACGACTGTGCACTGAAGCGCTGATCAGGCCGGCGAGCCTGGTAATCTGAGGATTTTCAAAAACATCCCCATGTTCCAGTTCCACCTGAAATTCATCCCTTATTCTGGATATCATTTGCGTAATCCGTATGGAGTCGCCTCCCAATGCAAAGAAATCATCCGTCACACTAATCACCGGAATGCCCAATACATCGGTCCATATGGCTGCAAGCCTTTCTTCCGTTATCGTTTTCGGAGGTGCTATACTCCTGTTTTCAAACTTCTCCTTCACAAGACGGTGCAGCTGATCCCTCAAGGCGTTGAATTCGCCGTTCAACCAGGCATCCCGCAGCATATAGCGCTGAACCTTTCCGCTTGTGGTCTTGGGTATGCTCTTCACAGGAATTGCCTCGGATACATCAATTCCCAGCTTCAGGCTGATGACGGATTTTAATTCGGCTGCCAGGGAAATAAAATTTTCAAGCTTTTGCTTGAATAAGACGAATAAGACAAGCCCGTCGCAGCCAAGCTCTTCGTTGAAAGCACCAACCGCGGCAACTTTCCCCAGTTCGGCGCCTTCCACGCATTCCGCCACACGTTCAATGTCATGGGAATAGTAGTTCTGGCCGGCCAGAAACAGGATATCCTTGGCGCGGCCTGTGACAATAAGGCGCCCGTTCCTTAAAAGTCCCAGATCGCCTGTATTCAGCCATCCATCCGGAGTAAACGCCTGTCCGGTGGCTTCCGGGTCGTTATAATAACCCGGAGTGACATTGCCGCCGCATATCTGTATATATCCAACCCTGTTCTCACCAAGGCTGTTGTTCCTTTCATCGCATATCCGGAGGAAACAGTCAAAGATCGGATGTCCCAAGTCAACAAAAACGACGCCGTTTTGGTCCTCGACACCCGTTTCCACCACGCTTTCACCGATTTTCAAATGGTCCCGTCTCAGCGCAAGGGTATTAAAAACCTCGCCCGGCTGGGGAAAAGCCACTGCAATCGTGCCCTCGGCCAACCCGTATACCGGATACATTGAGTTTCTCTTCAAGCCGAACTTCGCCATTTTATCAAGGAACTCATTGCATAAATCCGCCGAGATAGGCTCGGCTCCGTTGTAAATCAGCCTGACACAGGATAAGTCCCAATTTTTCTCATCCTCCGGATGGTAATACTGCAGGAAATGCTTAAATCCGAAGTTTGGCGAATACAGAAGCGTCACTCGGTGCTCGCTTGCCTTTTGCATCCATAGGGTCGGATGCCGCACAAATGTCCGCGTATGGATGTTGTATTGGTTGATACATGCCAGCACATCGGTTATATGTGTCCCGATCAGTCCCATATCGTGAGTGAGGGGCATCCAGCTAAGGCTGGAATCCTCCGGGCTGAATTTTGCCCATTTGCTTCCGGCACTGGTATTTGTCAGTACATTTTTATGGGTGATCATTATGCCCTTGGGGCTTCCTGTCGAGCCCGACGAGAATTGGATAAAAGCAACGCCGCCGGCTTTGGCATGATGAATATCGCCCTGCCTGCCTTCCCGGATAACGGCGTCTTCCGTGAAAAACACCTTTTGCCGCATTGCATTCATTTCTCCGCCGAACTGATTTTTCTCTGCAAATGCCTCCAGCTTTTCAAAGAAATCCCTATCCGCAGCTATCCGCGGATTGCATAGAATATTCCATATTCTGAACAGCTTCAATTTATGCTCGTCATTTGTACCCGGGGTTACGGGAACAGGGATCATGCCTCCCAGAATGCAGGCCCAGAAAAAGCAAACAAACCTCCTGTTGTCATCGATCTGGAAAATGATTTCCTCCCCCTGCCTGAAGCCCTTCTGCTGCAGTTCGTATAAAAGCCCCGAAGCTGTACGGTACAACCCGCCGTAGGATAGAAATACCTCATCGGAATCATTCAATATGAAAGTCATTCCGGTATTTTCTTCATTTTTTCTGGAAATCATCAACTCGGTCAGCGTACTATAGGACATATACCGTAAATCCCCCTTAAATTTCATATTTATGTCCGCATTCGAACCGGGCTCCCTTTATCTGAACAATGGTATCTTTTCAAAAGCCGGCTTTTCAGGGTCATTTTTTGTATCCCTCGGATGGAAAAACACCTCCAGAGCCAGGTCATATGGCTGGAACAGGATTGTTTGCAGCGTCATCCGGTTATATAAGTCTCCGCTTTCGGAAAACGTTCCCGGCCTGGAATGCTTTTTGTATGTAATAACCTCCTTGAGTTCGTCCGCTGTCACTTCCGGGCCCTTTGCCATAAGCTGGGTTTTCATGTTGTTCCACCGCAGAGTATTGTATCTGTTCCGCGTGTGGTTGTCATGATTCCCGTAAAGCATGAACGAATTGACACAGCCGATGGAATCATCGATACCCCAGCTTATTCCTTCATTGAGCTTCGAATCGGTCTCCCTCAGCGCACGCTTTGTACGCTGGCTGCCGACCCCTATGCCGCTGATGTTGTTTTCCAGTACGGCACCTTCCTCCGGATCGGAAAAGACAACGATGTAGTTTACTGCATAATGCTTTAACGGATCCAGCAGGTAGCCTGCTGCATCCGGGATGGTCCCCGTTTTTTCCAACGCGTGCCTAAGGTCAAAAACATAAGAACGTTTGCCGGCGGAATCATAAGCCTGTCCGGTTTGCGAATCCATGATCCCTGCAAAAACCTTGCTGTCGTTGATACCGGTAATTACTCCCATAAAGCCGAGAAAACCGATGGAGCACAGTTCTTTGTCCTCAAACTTGTACGTCGTGACACAATTGAGAAGCGGCAGCTGGTTCCGGCTCCCGCTGTACCAGTCAAGATTTCTGGCTGTGATGTTCCTCCCGGTGGATGAGCGTGAACCAAATACGGACACATAACTGCACTGGGTGTTGCGTATTACATCGGGAAACAGGTTGAACAGGAATACTTCATCCCTGGAAATCTTATCATCCTTCCATAAATTCCTGTCTCCTCCGGAGAAAACCGACGCCATGCCTTCCAGTTCATCCTGGTAGTCCTTGTCGATTTGAGGTTTTATATCCTCAACCCTGAAGAGAGCGTAAGGATACTCATACTTTGTTATATTCTCGGAAACATAGGAATCGATAAGGAATTCATAATTCGGTACAACCGCCAGTATCCCCTTTGCCAGTGCTTCTCCGATCTGTCTGTGCGTGAGCCCTCCGGTGAAGTCCAGCACGACGTCATAGTAGCTGCCTCTATCGGTAATTGTCACGCCATTATCCCGGTAGCTTCCTGTTCCCATAACTACGGGAACATCCTTGCCGCATCCGGCCTGAAGAAGTATAACGAACGCCAAGCATATGGA
Organism: Bacillota bacterium; assembly: GCA_023426125.1. GTDB lineage: Bacteria > Bacillota > Clostridia > Acetivibrionales > DTU013 > MnB-11. The sequence goes on along the minus strand of JAFABI010000041.1, from coordinate 49,022 downwards.
AACAACAATCCTTCTCATTTTCAATACCCCTTTTTAAAATCCCGTAAAAAAACCATCACGCGCTGACAATTCCCATATCATCCATTGCATCTATCCCTTTGGACCATACGATTCTGCCCGTTTCCATTTTAATCAGCTTGTCCGCCTCATCAAAGTACCGGTCGTCATGGGTTATGGCAATAACAACCTTTTCCTTCGCTTTCAGGTAGGGAATGATTGTCTTGTAAAAAAAGCTTCGGAATTCAGGGTCCTGATCTGCCGCCCACTCATCGAACAAATACGCGGGGCGGTCTTCAAGGTAGCTTATCATAAGCGCCAGTCTCTTTCTTTGTCCGGTGGAAAGCTTCAGCGTGCTGAATTTTCCGCCGTCAATCTGTAATTTATCACGGATCCGGAGTATGTCCAGATACTTTTGTATATCTTTTTCCTTCTCCTGGTAATCAATTCCGTAGAGCTTATCAAACAGGTAAAAATCACTGAAAACGGTAGAAAAACAATTTCCCAGGGACTCCATTTCCACATTCCTGCCGTTAACGGTAATTTCACCCTCATCCGGGGGGTACAGCCCGGTAATCAATTTGGCAAGGGTAGATTTTCCACTGCCATTGCCACCGGTAATGAAGACCGACTCTCCTGATTTGAAAGAAAAATCGATGGGTCCCACCGTGAACTTTTCCCCGGCATCGTTTTTATACTGGTATGTCACTTTTTTAAGCCCTATCGTCAAGCCGCCCGTATCATCAAGCCCGCAAAGCTTCTTTTCTTCAGCCCCTATCATGGAAAGCCCGCTGATATACCCCTTTATCCTTTTCCAGCTGACCATAATCCGCATAACTCCCGGAACAAGGTATATCTCCTGGTTTACGATGCCTCCCATATACAGGCAGACAAGCACATAATTGCTTAAAGTGCTGTCCTGTATATTCCTGAACAGGTAAGGAAAGGTGAATACAATCAATCCCAAAACGAAAAGATACATTACTTCGCCAAGAATGGAAACACCGACAAACTTGAATTCACCTTCCACGCGGGTATCCCTGTACATTTCGCAGTTTTTTTCAATATCCGCACCGAATTCCTTCTTTTTTTTCCGATTGATGCTGAGCTCCTTAAACCCCCTCACCAGATCGGTTATATTCTTGAAGAAAAGGTTCTGGATATCCCTGTTTTTTTCGAATGCCTTTTCCGCCGATCTGCTTACATTCAAAAAAAGGACTACCGCTAAAAGGATGATGAGCAGGGTAAAAAACATTCCGGAAAGATGGAGCGTCCCGAGGTATATAAAGCATGTTATCATGGTGATGATGCCGGTGAGCCCGTTGACGAACATATTGACGAATCCGCTTACGGCTTCGGTATCATTGTTCAGCGCCGCGTAAGTTTTTTCATCGTCAATGGACTCAAATTTGTTGAATGGCGCCATAAGCACCTTGCGGATGATTTCCATCCGTTTATCGAATACTACATTGCTGGTAATGACGATAAGCCTTTTCCTTACGATATAGGCACTTACCGTAAAGAGCAGAATCCCCAGCAGGAAATAGAAGTACAGGCCGCTTTCAACGGCCGAATACCTGCTTTCGGCATTCAGCGTGCGGTTGAGCGCCTGGTTTATGATAAATACGATAAGGGAATTCCCTATTCCGCTGATAATACTCAGGATGATAATCATAAAAAACGGTTTGTCATCGGGTTTAACAAAAAAATACGACGTCATGAAATACAGATAAAAAACAGGCAGTAAAACCACCAGGGACAAAACCGCGTGGATAAGGGCGCTGGGCCCCCATTCTTCGATCATCGTCCAGGTATAGCCATTATATATGATAAACGGCGCATTATACAGGCAGTACGCAAAGCCTCCCATAATAATAAATGACACCAATAGTGCAAATACACCTTTGAATCCGTTCCCCTTAAATTTTCTTTTCTTACTGAAAATCTCTTTGATGGCGATTATCAGATAATAGAGAGAAATCAGCGTGGCAACGGCACAAACAAACAAAATCACGATGGATAGCCCATTATCCGGCATTTTGACCACTCTCCCCGCCGTAAAATAGTAAAAGCTCTTTCAATTTTCTGTTAATGATCTCCATAATCTCTCCGGCATGATCGTTTATGAAAAAATGGCCCCCATTAAATTCATACAGTTCAAACTTATTGCTGGTATGTTGTTCCCATTGGCGCATATCATCCTGTGTAACCAGGGTATCCTCTTTTCCTGTGAAAGCGGTAATCCTGCAGTTGATTTTTCCATTTCTCTCCACATATTTGTATTCTTCAATCAATTTGTAGTCCGCCTTCAATATTGGAAAGAAGATATCCGAAAGCTCCTTGTTTTCAAATATTCCATTCTGGGTGCCGCCCATATTCATAATTTCATATTTAAACTTCTCTGCAGGAAGGTTATGCAGAATTTTGGACTGCCCGGTGACGGAGGGCGGGTATCTCCCGGAAACAAAAAGATGCACCGGCTCCTTTTTTTCATTTTTAATGATCGCATGGTACAGTTCAAAGGTAATCAAGCTTCCCATACTGTGGCCCCAGAAGGCATATGGAGCTCCATCCAGATATGGATCGATCAAAACGAGCATATCCTTTAATGCGTCATTGACAGTTTCATAAAATGGCTCCCTGATCCTTTTACCTCTTCCGGCGAGTTCGATTGGAAATATTTCAACAGCTTCGTCCGCAAAAAGCTTCCATTTGTTGTAAACCGATGCGGAACCGCCGGCATAAGGGAAGCAAAAAAGCTTGACTTTTTTCATCCATATCCCTCATTTACTACGTAAACGCCAATATATATCCCCCAAAAATACAAAACATTATCATTTCTTCATCTTTCCATCTGATCTTGCATAATATTACAATTATTGCGTTGCGTATCCCATGGAATTAATTTCATAGGAGACGCAAAAAAAAGAACACACGGGGAAACCTTCGTCCTGCTGTACGGCAGGACGAAGCCCCTTGCGAAACCCCGCGAAGGAAACGATATAGCGTTGGCTTTTCTTTAGTAAATCTCCTTCCAGGATGGTTTTCCTTTGTGAAGCATACCGGCCTATTGAGCTGTTGCCGCAGCTTCCGCCCTTGCGTCGCGCAGCTTTTCCCACTGTGCGATATACACCTTGTCAATGTCGTCGATTCCCTGCTGCTTGGCTTCGGTAATCATCTGGTTCCAGTAATTGTTGAATTCCGTATCGTCTTTGGTCATAACCATTAGCCAGGAGTACTTCCTGATGATGGTCCTGACATTATTGGACTTGGTCGTTGTATCGGTATCCAATACAGGATTCTGTATGTTGGTGCCCGGAGCCACGGTAATCATGTTGTTCTTTTCAAGGAATTCGTGAACGGTTTTCGCTCCGCCGCCGATCTTCTCGGACCATTCTACCATCAGATCGGTGCTGACATTATAGGAGGTCCATCTTGAATAGATGTATGGCTCTCCGGTGTTGGGATCCGTTGTATTTTCGGCAACAAACCTGAAGTCGTTAAGCTTATTCTGTCCGTCCTCATAGGTTCCGCCGCCCCAATCTGCAGACACCTCCGTTTTCGGATCCAGTACGGCTACCTTTCCAAATTCGGTAAGTACCCCTTTCCCACCAACAAGCTCCCAGGTCAGGCCTCTGGGACCATCATAGGAAGTCTCCGCCCCTTCGGGGGAATACAGCCAGTTGAGAAGAGCCATGGCCCTGCTGGGATCCTTGCACTTGCTTCCGATGGCAATTTCATAATTGGAGCCCGAAGGATAAAAGCCATTGGAGTAGATTTTCTGATCCTTGATGGGAATCAGTACATACCCGTCGGGTTCATGGTCAGCAGTCTTTGCTACATTCGCCGCCGTGTTGTACTGTCCCTGACAGCACCACGGCCACCAGTTTGCCAGTATCTGACCGTACTTCAGTTTATCGGTCATATCCGAAAAGGTCTGCGTTGCAGAGTCGGGATCCAGCAATCCCAGCTTGTTTGCATCGTGGTAGAATTTCAGGTTTCGGTAGTAAAGCCCGTTGGGATCAAGAATACTTTCATATTTGTCGCCTGTTGCATTGACCAACAGGTAGCCCCATTCATCAACACCATAACAGCAGGCATACTGCTTTGCGTTGGACATCATGGTACCATCCCAGTCCTTGAACAGGGAGAAGCCGTACGTCTTTTTTCCATTGGATGCCACAGGTACTGCCTGCTGCATTTTCTGGAGGACGGGCAGCAAATCTTCAAGGGTGTTTATCTGCGGGCTTCCGGCTGCCTTGTATGCGCTCCATACCAAGTAGTTTCCATAGGTCATGTCATTTCCGTCGGAAGATGTGGTCGCCTTCTCTGTCGTACAGTTGTTGGGAAGTCCGTAAACCGCCGTTCCATTGCCGTAATCCGTCCTCATACGTTCAACGGCTAAAGGATAGGTTTCTGTTATGAATTTTCCTTCACTTGCAAGAAGGGATGTCATGTCCATCAGCAGTCCGGCGGTTGTGGAGTCCACAAAGTTCTGAATATTGCTGCCGAAAATGATAATATCACCAAGGCTCCCGGCTGCCGAACGGGTCTGGAACAGGCTTAATCCCTCGCCCTGACCCGAAATGACGTTCAGGGTGAGATTGAACTTGTCCTTTAGAATCTTGCCGAACCAACCTCCCTGCGCACCCGTAAAGTTTGCGGTCTGGCTGAAAACATCAAATGTGACGGGTTCTGCTTTTGAATAATCAACTGCCGCCGGCGTAGTAGCAGTGTCGGAAGTGGCAGCACTGCCCGAGGTTGAGGACGAAGCAGTGGTTTCACTCTCCGTCGTTTGGGAAGAACCACAGGCTACAGTGCCTGCAATTACCATGCAAAACACCATGAAGATCGCCAGAAACTTCATACCATTTTTCATACAAATATCCTCCGTTCATTTTTATATTTTATATAAATAACCTTCTTTAAAGGCTATTTTGCATATTTATGCGTCCCCGTTCATCCTTTAACTGCTCCTATCATGATGCCTTTGATGAAAAACCTCTGGAAGAGCGGGTAGATGACCAATATGGGGAAAACAACGATGATGGTCACAGTCATGCGCACCGACTCGGGGGTTTGCCTGCTGGCAATGTTCTTTACCATGTTGGGGTCGACGGAATTCATGTTTCTCAGCATGGCCGCAAGTGAATTCGCCTGGTTTATATATTTGTACAGGATAAACTGCAGTGACCAGAGCTCCTGCTTCGTCATCAGAATAAGGGTATCTATGTAGGAATTCCATTGGTTGACTGCCGCAAAAACTGCAATGGTTGCAAGGATCGGTTTGGACAAAGGAAGAATGATGCTGACAAAGGTTCTAAAAATCCCCGCCCCGTCTATTTCAGCCGCTTCCTCCAGGGATGACGGCAGCGACTCGATATAGGTTTTTACCAATATGATAAAAAACGGTTGGACAATCACAGGAAATATGTATGCAAGAAAATTATCCGTGAGCTTGAGGTTGTACATGGTGAGGTACCATGGGATAAGCCCTGCATTAAAATACATGGTAATTACGATAAAGCGGTACCAGAACCTCCTGCCGAACATTTGCCGCTTGGTGAACAGATATCCCAGGAGACCGGAGGCAAAAACCGTACAAAAAGTTCCGATCACCGTCCTGAGCACGGAAATGATTGCAGCGTTTCCCAGTCCCTTTATTTTAAACACCGATACATAATTGGAAAGCTGAATTTCCCGGGGGAAAAAGTAAACTTTCCCCTGGCTGACAATTTCATTGCTGCTGATGGTATTGATAAATATATAATAAAATGGGAATATGCAGAGCAATGTAATCAATCCAAAAATCAAATAAATCAATACGTCGGCTGCCTTGTCACCCGGACTTCGTTTCGCCAGGTATAAACCGGAAGACGGCTTCCAGGAATCGGCGGCATCCTCTTTTGCTAATACATTCTGAGCCATGATATCCCTATCTACCGCTGCCTCTGCGGCATATCACACACCCCTGCCCGGCAGATTTGCAGGGGTGGAATTTGCTTTTATACAATGGTTTCTCCTCTTACTATCCTGGACATGTTATTAACAAAGAATAGCAGTGTTACGCTTACGATGGACTTCACCATACCAATGGCCGTTGCTATCGAATAACTGGAATTTCCGACTCCGATATTGTACACATACAGGTCCAGAACCTCTATTCTGTTTTGATTGATGGGATTCTGGAAAACATAGTACTGGTCCATTCCGTTATTAAGGAAATTCGCGATGGAGAGCATGAGAAGTACAAAAAAGGTGGGAAGTATTGAGGGGATCGTAATGTGCCACATCCTTTGAAAGCGCCCGGCTCCGTCAACAGTAGCAGCCTCATATAGCTCCTGGTCGATCCCTATAATAACCGCGATATACATAATCGCGTTCCACCCCATGAACTTCCATAAATACCACAAAACCATTGAAGCCCAGACGCTTTCCGTCGTTGCGAGGTAGTTGACGGGGGAATCCCGCAGTCCTAAATCCGTAAACAGGTTATTAAAAAAACCGTCGTTTGAAAAAATAGCAAAAGCGAAGGAATATACCAGGACCCAGCTGATGAAATTCGGAATCGTAGTAAAGGTTTGTACAAGCTTCTTATACCACGGTACCCGGATTTCCATCAGGAATACCGCAAAAGCTATGGGAATAACAGATGTAATGATATTCAGGCCGCTGATTGCGAAGGTATTGGCAAGCACCCGCAGTAGGTTCCCTACCTGGGCTGAATTGGAAATAAGCGCGGTAAACCATTTGAAGCCGACAAAGTCACACTGGAAAAGCTTCAGTGGAGGACGATAGTCAAAAAAAGCATAAACCCATCCCAGAAGCGGCAGATAGGAAAAAACAAACACCAGTATCAGAAAAGGCAGTGCGATAAAAAAAGGTATGAATCTCGCCTTTTTCCTTGCATTTGGTAAATTGCTCATAACAGCAGTTCTCTGTTTCATTTGCCGTCTCCCTCTTCGTTGGGTCAATACGATTATAAGACTTTACAGAAATCCTATAGCTTTTTATCTTCCCTTTTTTTGTATACAGCATAAAAAATCTGCAACCTTACAACCTTATTTTAAATTAAATTTATTTTTTTGTATATATTGTAAAATATAGATTTTTAGTGCTAAAAATTTTAGATTATGGAATTCCCCCTCCGGGAGTCTATACTTTTTACCATCCAAGACATAAAAAAATATATATTTACTTGTTGGCAAAACAATACTAAAATGGAATGAGAGGGTAATGGGATCTTAAATCATCTTATCTAAGGATCGGCTAAAACATTAATTCCGATTCTTTTTTGGAGGATGGAGCGGACTGGCCGCAAGCTAAAGTTTACTGCTCCTATGCAGCCTGCCAGGCGTAGTTCCCCGAAAAAGATTATCGGAAGTTATATTTTAACGAGTCCTCAAATGAAAGCGGAGAATTTTATGGTGAAATTTGCTGAACGGATCCTTTGCAGTTTTAGAGATATGAAAATAATGAAAAAGCTTGTCGCTATTTACTTCATTTCAGTAATTACACCAATCCTGTTTTTCGGTTCATACCTGGCCACAAACATGTATAATGCCGTGCTTGAAAGTGCAATAAGCCAATCCTCCACCAACAATGCGCGCATCAGTGACAGGCTGGACGAGTTGCTTTATCTCTTGACCAACATCTCGGATAAAATCTATTATGACAATGAGCTGAAAATATTGGTGCAGAACCAATATACCAGCTTCAGCCAGATTATTTCCACCTATAAGAATTATGAGACTCTCGACGATTTTATAAAATATTATCCGCAGATTGACTCCATCATGATCTATACGGATAACATAACGATGCTTAACAGCGGACATTTTACGAAGGTCACGGATGAAATAAAAAAGCTCGACTGGTACAGCGATGCGGCAAACAGCCATGGAGAAATACTCTGGAAATGTGTCCCCGACAATTTTACAAAATATTACAACATGAGTCTCGTCCGCAAAATCAATATAAACCAGAGCAGAGCTTTTTTTGTTCTTGCCATTAATATAAGCAACAGCTACCTAAACAGCCTGGCATATGATGAAGATTCGAAAGCCTTCATCCTTGAAGGGCATGAAAACATCCTGTTTTCTTCAAGAAGGAGGGAAATCGGAGACGACTATGCTGTTCTCGGTATCAATGCCCCGCTTGATGGGCAGGACAGACCGCTGTTTATCGATTATAACGGAAACAGGTCCATCCTCCATCTGAATTCTTTTCAACCGGAGCGTGCGGAATCGCGCATTCAAGTCGTTACCATTACGCCTGTCAACGATATAAAGAGCGAATCCTTTACCATGCTTTTGCGAGGTTTGTTGATTACGGCCCTGTTCCTTATCCCAACCGTTGCCATTATCTCCCTGTTCTCAAAAAGCTTCAGCCGGCGTATCCAATTTATTCACAAGGAAATGCAGAAGGCGGTTACCGGTGATTTTAACATAAGCACAGATTTCAACGGGAGGGACGAAATCGGCGAGCTCCATCAGGGCATTGCCAAAATGATTGAAGGAATTCAAAAACTGCTGCGTGAAATCTATGAAGAAAAGCTCCAAAAGGAAAAGCTGGTGTCAAGGCAAAAGGAAATTGAACTGAAGCTGCTCTCCAGCCAGATCAACCCTCATTTCCTTTTCAACACCCTGGAAACCATCCGCATGAAAGCCAATGTCAACGGTGACAGGGAAGTGGCGCAGGCAATCAAGATCCTGGGCAATTCCATGCGCCATATCCTGGAGATTACCAACGCATGTATTTCTCTTGCCTCGGAGCTTGATCAGGTAAAAAGCTATCTTGAAATACAGAAATTCCGTTTTGGCGAAAAGATCCAGTACCGCATCACCGTAGAGTACGATATTAACCCGGCGCAATATTTCATATTACCGCTCCTTTTGCAGCCCATCGTAGAAAACGCATTCATCCATGGCCTTGAAAACCAGGAGCAAGGCGGGAATATCAATATTTCGCTGTATAAGGACGGTGAAAGACTCGCCATTTCTGTTGAAGACAACGGCGCAGGGCTTGAGGATGAGGTGCTTGCTGCTCTGAAGACGAAAATAGATGAGGAAATTTTTTATACGGGAAAAAGCATAGGTCTGTGTAATGTAAACCAGCGCATAAAAATCTTCTACGGAGCGCAATACGGTCTTACCATTACCAGTGTTATGAGGGAGGGTACAAATGTTACCATGTACTTGCCTCTTGCAGGGAGGGTGATTTCTAATGTATAAAGTGTTGTTGGTGGACGATGAACCTATTGTAAGGCAAGGCTTGAGGACACTCATCAATTGGGAGGAATACGGTTTTTCCGTTTGCGGAGAGGCCTCGGACGGGAGGGACGGCTTAAATAAGCTTCTATGCCTTGGCCCGGATATTGCTGTGGTTGACATCAAAATGCCAAACATTGACGGAATAGAAATGGTGCGCCAGGCACATGAAAAGGGCTACAAAGGAAAAGCCCTGATCCTGACCGGGTACTCCGAATTTCAATATGCACAGCATGCCATACGGGTAGGTGTGGATGGCTTTTTACTGAAGCCTATCGATGAAGATATTCTCATCGAAGAACTGATGCTTTTAAAGGAAAAATTGGATCTATCCATGCAGGTAAAGACGGATAAGTTTTATGCGGATGCTGACAAGCTAAAGGAAAAATTGCTTTCTGATATGATCTGCGGTATTCTGCCGGTTTCCGGCAATGAAGCAAAGATTTTATCGGAGGGTATGGATCAAAGGAGCGATACCTTTAGAATCGCTGTTATCGAAGGACTGCTTCATGATCATCGCAATCTTAACAGCATCAGGGAAATTGTAAAAGCGGAAAAGGATGTAACCGTTACCTTTATGGATAGCTATGTCATCCTTCTTGTAAAAAGCAAAAATACGGCCAAAGTATCCGGACTTCTGATGCAAACCGGTAAAAACGCACCCGTCCGGAGCGTCAGCAACCCGTTTACCGCCGTTGGAAGGGAGATCTATTCCCTTGACGGAATATCCGATTCCTATAAGGACGCGAAAAAGATTATTGACAGGCGTTTCTTTTTCGGACAAAAAATTGATATTGTTTTCTGGGAAGATGTTGAAAATACATTGATAAATGATGGAGACCTCAGAAAAATCAATTTTGCATCCCACAGTAAAAACATTTATAAATATATAGAAATCGGCAACGAAACAGCTATTCATACAGCAGTCAGGGAGCTTGAACAGGACTGTGTCGGTAATAACGTAAAACCGGAAAAAATACATACTGTTTTTATCAGCACATACCTCAAAATAAAAGAGATGCTCTCAATTCAATATAAAACAGTTTCCGAAGGGATGCTTGAGGAATGTGAGATCATCGGAACCGTTTATAGCATTGATTGCTTACAGGATATTGCGCTCTATATGGCCGGCGAATTTATAAAGGTTGCCAGGATGGTATGCAATTTTACACAGGAAAACATCGTAAAAAAAGTCTGTTCCTATATTGAAAAAAATTACAGCAAGGAATTAAGACTCCGGACACTTGCGGAAATGTTCGGATACAACAGCGCTTACCTGGGCCAGATCTTTTTTACAAGAACCGGAATGTCCTTCAATAATTATCTTGCAAAGGTGCGCAACGAGATGGCAAAAAAGCTTCTGCTGGATAAAAGGCTGAAAGTCTATGAAGTTTCCGGTATGGTGGGATACAAAAGCACCGATTATTTTTACAACAAATTCAAAGCCGATGTGGGAATGACTCCGAGCGAATTCATCAAGGATTGTGAGAACCGGACTGCGGGTAAAGAAGCAAGCCTTGCCCCGCAGTGTTTCCAGCATGACGGCTCACAGCTTGAGCGCGTATAGGTCACTGCCTGCAGCAAAACAAAGCGTTCCATGTCCGTCGGAAACGGCGGTATTCACTCTGCCGGGAAGGTCCAGTGTGCCTTTCACGGCGTTATTTTGAGAGTTTATGAGAACGGCTTCCTTCTGCAAAAACAGCACGACATTTTCTTCATCGACGGAAGCCGCATAGGCGCAGTCTCCGGAAAGCTGAAGGCTCCCAACGGCCTCCAGCGTCGAACGGTCAAACAGCCTTGCTTCGCTGCCGCCGGCCACCAGCAGATTCCGTCCGGAAATACAAAGAGAACGAGGGACTTTCCCCCGGGGAAACTCTATTTTCTTTACCAGTCCTTTCCCCGGCTCCCAGATGCCAAGATTAAAGGGCTCCACTTTTGTTTCCAGACCGTTGGCATATCCGTAAGTCGTGAAATAGACGTAGTGAGTATCCGCGGCAATGGCACCCAGCGCCTGTCCCGGAATGGGATCGTACCAGGAAGTTAGCCGGAGGGTATCTGCATCCACTCGTGACAGTCCTCCGCCATAGGTCCCGTATTTCGCCATCCACCCTGTCCAGAAGGCGCCATCGGGTCCGACCGTACTTTTTGCGGAAGGTCTTACGAGATTTGGTGCCAGAGACTCCAGTACCATGGGGTTTCGATTTTCAGCCCTGTCCCAGCGTTTTGACGGAGCATAGACAATATGATCTCCATTGCAGTAAGCGCTCATGAAAATCCTGTCTCCAATACAGCATATCCCGTATACTTCACCCCCGCTATCGCAGACGTCTGTGGAATTCCAGTATTCGCCGTCCGCAACGTCATAGCGGAATATGGTCTGGCCCAGTGCGCTGGAGCCCCACAGTCCGCCGCCGGAATCCATGGCCAGGGTGAGTATTCCGGTGGCGGGGGGCTGGGTAGGTATCCTTTTAAACACAGGCTCCGCCTGACTGCTTTTACTATAGAAGTACTCCTGCCCTCTCACTCCTGCAATGCTTCCCTCCCCGGCAGAAGCCAGCATTTTTGCCTTTATGGGCTTATTTCGGGTATCGTTGCCAAATTCCCTTTTTTCCAGTTCAGTATAATTTAAAGGATCATAATACACAAATTCTTTTCCGGTATTTATCCTTATGTATTCACGGGTGATCTCCTCAATTTGCCAGCCCTTTTCAAATACCGGCCTGAAGGTCCCGCTGCTGATATCCAGCTCTGCAATGTGGGACCTGCTATAGCCGCAATTGATCAGTATTTTCCCCGGAATCCCCGCAAAGACCCGCCGGCTGTATAAATTATTCCCATCGTCGGAAGCGCACCCCAGATTCACCAGAGTATGGGCGGCCGGGTCATACCGCAACACCCTGCAGCCGGGATAAGTACCTCCATATACCATTCCATCCGGACCCATGGCAAGGTTCCAGATATAGGTTTCCTTTTCATCCCGCAGCGGTACGGACCATTTGCGTGATTGCAGGTCAAGACAGTGGAGATAACCGAACCCTCCGCACGTCCCTATCAGCAGCCTTCCGTCCCCCGAATCCAGTAAGGCCCAGGCTCCCTCATCCCCCGGAAGCTCAATGGACTCCCCTTCCCCGGTCAAAACATCTACAAAAATTACCGTACCGGTGCCGTACGCGACAAAGCTTGTCATCACAAGCTTCAACCTGGAGTCCAGCGGATCATTGACAAACAACGCCGCAAAGATGCAGAAATTTCTGCAGGGCCTGCCCAGATGCTTATATTCCATATGTCCTCGTTCCCTTCATGTTGGTTTCAGGCCTTTACAGCGCCTATAATGATGCCTTTGATCCAGTATTTCTGAAGCGCGGGATATACGGCGATGACCGGAAGCACCGTGGTCATGAGCGCCGCCATTTTCAGGTTGTCCGGATGGATGAATTGCTTTCCGGCGCCGGATTTCAAAGGATTGTACAGATCGTCCGCCATTTCGTTGGAGGTCATGATCTCTCTTAATTTGAACTGCAGGGTCCACTTGTTTCTATCTCTTATGAACAACAGGCAATTAAACCAGTCGTTCCAATGGGAAATGACTGTAAATATTCCGAAAGCGGCGACCACCGGCAGGATGATGGGAAACACCACATGCAGAATGATTTTCACATCCCCGGCTCCGTCAACCTCGGCCGCGTCCATGAGCTCCTGCGGCATCTGGCTTATTGCCGCCCTCATGATAATGATCTGGCCCGTCGCCGCGATAACGGGAAGAATCAGCGCCAGGTATTTATCGTTGAGGCCAAGCCCGTTCACCACCAGGTAGAATGGGATCAGTCCCCCGCTGAAATAGGAAGGTACCAGCAAATAATTGCTGAAGAGCTTTTTGCCTACAAAGTGCCTGCTGTTCAGGGCATAGCCGGTAAGCAGCGAAATCCCCAGCGTAAGGACCGTGTTGATGACGGATAGGACAATGGTATTGAGCGTGGTCCTCCAGAAGTGCAGGTTCCCCATGATCTCCCGGTAGGCCTCCAAATTGAACCCTACGGGATAAAACGTCACCAGAAAGTGTTCGATGGCATACTTGCTGCTTAAGGATACGGCAATTACATTGACAAAAGGCAATATAATGGTCACCGACAAAAAGGTCAGAAAGAAATAATTGGCAATCTCAAACAGCCATCTGGACGGCGTCTTTCTATAAACAAACATCGAAAAGTCCCCCTAACATCAGTATATCCCGTAGCCCGTAATGATCTTTGAAACCTTGTTGGCCACGGTAAGCAGGATAAATCCCAGAAGGCTCTGGGCCAGACCGATTGCAGCCGTGGCGCTGAATTGGCCGCCGGATAGCCCCATTCGGTATATGTAGGTACTTATAACATCCGATACATCGTAAACCAGGGGGGTCTGGAGAAGGAAAATCCTCTCAAAGCCTACGGAAAATATGGATGACAGACGGAATACCAGGTTGATCACGATCACCGGTACAAGCGCCGGCAGCGTGACGTGTAAGGCCTGCTTTATCTTGCCTCCCCCGTCGATGATCACCGCCTCGTATTGTGTCGGGTCGATTCCGGCCATGATTGAAAAGTAAAGGATCGCACCCCAACCGACGCCTTTCCATATCTCGATCAATACCACCGTAGACCTGAACCATTCGGACTTGCTGAGGAAGTAGATGGGATCGATATTAAAGGCATTATGAAGAATAATATTGACAACGCCCCCGTTGGGCGAAAGTATCTGGCCGAACACTCCGGCCACCACCACCCATGACAGGAAATGGGGCAGGTACGAGATCGTCTGTATCACCTTTTTGAACCGGAGGCGCATGACCTCGTTGACGAGGAGCGCAAAGACAAGGGGCGCGGGAAATCCGAAAATGATATCATAGCAGCTGAGTATCACCGTGTTTTTGAATACGCGCCAGAAGGAGTCGTCGGTAAGAAAATAGGTAAAATGCTTCAAACCTACCCATGTGCTTTTAAAAACACCCGCAAAGGGGGAATAATCCTGAAAAGCGATGACGATGCCATAGATGGGAAGGTAATGAAACAGAAACATCAATACGGTGACCGGCAAAACCATGACATATAATTTCATTGTCCTCCGGGTTATTTTACTTTTTTTGGGTTTTGGGATTTTGGGGCTGACCAGTGTCCTTTCTGCAGCCGCATCCATATGCTCCAGCTCCTTTATTTTTTATGAATGGGTTGCAGGATCTGCAAAATAAACCACCCGCATCTCCTGCAACCTTTGTTGCTTTAAACTACCAATCGATGCACTTTACGCCCATCTCGCGGATTTTGTCCTTGTTTCCCATGAGCTGTTGGGTTACTGCATCACAGATAAACCCGTATTTTTCCTTCCACTCCTGTACTCTTTTATCGAATTCCTCCATTGTAATTTGACCCATGATGGCTTTTGCAGTGGCCTCGGACATAAACGCGTCGGCATCCCCGCGTTTTTTCTGCACATCGTCTATGGGCGTATATCCGCTCCAGAGCTGCACGCCAACCTCGCCGGCGTGATCCGATATCGTCTTCACACTGTCGTAATACCGGTTGAAAACATCCGTGCCTGAAATCTGCAGCTGAACTGCTTTTTTTGCCTCCAGACCGCTTGAGAAGCCCATCATACACGCATATGCAATACCCGGCCGCCGATCGGCAGAATTTAGCTTGGTAGAGTCCACAATCCTCTTGCCCTCGTTGTTGATAACATATTCCTCGCCCTCTTTTCCCCAGTTGATCTCTTCAAAAAGCTCATCGCTGAAAAATCCCTCGATTACCTTCCATGCTCTGTCAGGATTCTTGCACGAGGTTGATATGTACATTCCATGGCCTGTCACATCCCCCCCGCTGAATCCATAAGTGTATTTCTTGTCCTTCAAGGAAGCCGGGTAGGTTTTCAGATCGGGTGCGAATACCCATTCGATTCCCCCCGGAGCGGCAGGAGCATACTGGTCGGGAGTGTTGGCGGCAAGAATGACATTCTGGGTGGTAACGGCCTTGTTGTACCTGGCCGGATCGGAACTGGAAAATTCCTGGTCCAATAGTCCTTCCTTAAAGAGGTTGGCATAAAGCTGTACGGCTTCCCTGTACTCGGGAAGCGTAAAAACATTTACAATTTTCTGATCCCTGACCTGATAACCGGTGACCGGAGCAACGCCCTGCCAGGCGAAAAATGCGTCCGAACCGAACCCGAACAAGGTGCTGCCCGAGGTTCTGCCGGTAAATATCAGCGCCTCCGGAATATTTTTCTTTACCTCGCGGGCGAAGGCAATCCATTCATCGGTGGAACCCGGCCAGACGCCGTTGTTGTATTTCACAAGGAGGTCATACCTTGCAAGCGAGCCTCTGCCTTTGGGCGTAGTGACATTCGAACCGGGGATATAAAAGCTCTTGTCAAATCCCTTTGCGGCATAGGCCATCATTTCTCCGGTGATGTATTTTTGCACCACCGGTGAGTTGTCATAGTAGGATCTCAGGTCAATGAACGCACCCTCCTGCGCGGCGTTATAGGTAGGCGTACCGGCCCAGGTTCCCGTTGTATGGATGACGTCGGGCCTATTCCCTGAAGCAAGCACCAACTGCAGCCTTGTCTGAAAGTCGGCATAGGGCGGCATCTCCACCTTAAGATTGACGTTTGCATATTTTTTGACAATATTGATATACGGGTTGTCGTTAGGATCAAATCCGGACGGCATGGTCACTCCCGAATCGCTCATGATTATGCTAAGGTCCACGGTTTCCTCCACCGCCTCCGTTTGTGCGGAAGCTGCAGATGAAGTATTTGCGTCTGCGGAACCAACCTGGTTGCTTGCGTCTTCGCCGGCATTCGAGCACCCTGCCAGGGCAGTACCGGAAATCAAGGCCAATACCAACAGCAGGAATATTGTTTTTACTAATTTTTTCATGAACACATACTCCTTTCGATTTTACATCCATATTTTTTAGAGGCAGCCACCTTAAAAGAGTTTTCAAGCTGGCATGAAGCAACAACAAATCAAGACCGTTTGTAGCCAACGGCGATTTTTGACATTCACTCCCTTCTTCTTTTTTTGTTTTCCGGGTAAGCTTACATTCTTAAGCTGGAATCCTGGGCCGGCCGGCGCATGTTTTGATACTTCCATCCTAATACAAGCCGGTGATGAAAGTAAATAAATGATATTTAATCCCGATAGATTTTTTTTAAAAAAGAGAGGGTTTTTTTTTAAACCGGATGGACGAAATTTATGATTATACTATTCTTTTACAGTTTAAAGGTGCTTTTGTACGCTCCGGGCGTCAGTCCCGTATATTTTTTGAATACCTTTATGAATACATGGACGCTGCCAAAGCCAGTATTCTCTGCAATCTGTTCCAGGGTGCTTTCACTTCCCAGCAGCAGGCTTTCGGCCTTTTTTATGCGAAGCCTGCCGACATAGACCGAGAAATTTTCACCGATATGCTGTACGAAAAATTTGGAAAGGTAGGGCTCGGAAATATTGAAACGCTCGGCAATGGAAGACAGCGACAAATCCTTTTGCGTGTAGCTGGCGGACAAATAAGCTTCGATGTTGTCCCTCAAAATATCGTTATGGCTTTTCTTCCTTAAATTGATGATACCGCAGGCATTGATAAAAAACTTCCGGATGAATAGAAAGGTCTCTCCTCCGGTGTTGCATTCCTTCAATTCCGCCAGAATGCTTTCAAAGCTGCCCTTCATGCCATCCAACACGATGAGCTCGGACAGAAGCTTTACCAGGGTGGATTTCAAATCATTTACAAGATATTCCGCCACGGTAGGCTTCAAACGCTTTTCAACAAAATTTTTCTTATAAATTCCGTCCAGGGCGGCGTTAACAGCTTCGAAATTACCGGCCCGCACCGAATTCATAAGCCTGACCTCCTCCTCCGGCGGGTAATAATAGTCGATTCCGTCGGCCTTGTTGATTTCATCGGACCATATGATTGAATTCTCCCCCAGAAACTGTCCGTACCGTAATGCAATCACAGCCTCCTCATAAGACCCGTAGATGTCTTTTTTATCTTTAAGGCCGCCTATGGCTATCGTTACAGGCATCTCATATTTCAAATAAAGGTTATTTCTTGCCTCAAGGGCAAACTTACGCATTTCCTCCTTGCAGATGTCCTCTTCACATGTGTTGAAGCCTACAAGAAGGCATATGGTCTTCCCGTCGATGGTCAGAGTATAGGAGGCGTCAAATACAAAATGCTGGATTTCTCCAATAATCGCCAAGCCCGCAACCTCCATATTTTTAAAATTTTCGATGTAAAACAGCAAAATCGAAAAGGCTTTCGCATCCAGCTTCAGGTTGAGAATGAGCTCATAACGCCTGATTTCTTCATCACTGCGTATCTCGCCCTTGATAAGCTTCGTATAAAAATTATCCGTTAAAATGGGCATCTGCTTTCTGATCATATCCTCCTGGACCGTGCTCTCCGCCGCAAGCTGCATGAACGCACCCTTAATGAACCCGTAGGTGTCATTGCAGGGGAGCTGTTCCGTTTTTTTCACCTGCAAAACGATGTCGTCCAGCAGGTATTTCAATGGTTTACTGTACCCGGATGCAAAGACGAAGGATACGATCAGGCCGTACAGCAGACAAAGCACAATGATGAGGAGCAAACCGTTTTTTATGCTGTTGGCTTTTGCCATTACAGATTCCTGGGGCACTGCGATGATATATTTCCATCCCAGATGCGAGGACTTTACATAGGTAACGAGCATATTGTGCCCGTTTACATTGGCGATTTCCGTTCCCCTGCCGTCTTTGAATTCCAGCTCCGGCAGATTTGCTGCGGCACTGCCGCCGGAACAGGCAATCGTCTTCCCGTTTTGGTCAAGGAGATAAAAAAAACCCCGGTTTTCTTCAACCGCATTTTGCATCAATGCCTTCAGCTGCACATTATTTATGATGATCCCCAGCGATCCCAGGCTGAGGTCCGCTGTATACAGGGGAAGCTTGTAAACAAACATGATGGTGCTGTCACCGTTTTCGGTATTGGATTCAAGCGTCATTACGGTTTTATCTTCGGAGTACTCCCCCCGGATAAAGTTATACCACTGATCATAACCGGTTTGCCAGTTTGTATAAACCTTTTGAAAGTACCTGTAATATTCGCCGGGTTTGTACAGGGTGTCAAGAATCGTTACGGAGTCGATATATTTAAAGTAGATGAAATAATCCGCAATAAAATTATTGGAAGCTTTATACGAATAGAAATCCGCTCTCATTTTGTTAAAAGCGTCGGTGATCATTTCCGGAGTCTGGCTTGGAGAGTACAACAGCCTGGATACGCTGCCGTTTGTGGCAATATTCCATGCAATGGAGTCCAGCTCGGCCATCCTCTGGTCGATGATGATCCTGGACTGTTCCAGGATTGCCATGTTGGCATTCAGGGAATCCTTCACCAGAAGGTCAACCAGGTTTTTATAAATCACGATACTCAATAGTACCGGAATAAGAAAAACAGCCAGATACGATACCAAATACCTGATATGGGTCTTTTTGATGAGATCCCTTTCCTGCATGCCGTCAGACCTTCTTACTATTTTTTGTCTATCTCACTATAAATATTGCCATATTTTTCTCTTTCCCATTATACTATCAAAATACCCGGGACGTCTATGGTGTCGTTGTAAAAAAATTGGTGAGAATAAATACTGCACGATTCCTTGTTTCAACCTTTTAATGCAAAAGCCCCACCCTTTTGTGCAGATTCTCCATCCTTGCAGCGTCGCCTCCCGACACCAATTGAACATCGCGGATCACCTGAAATATGCCTGCGTTTAAACAGCAGGCTTTTGGCACCCCGCAGCACCCCGCAGGACGGCAGCAGGAAGGGCAGCCTCCTCCCTTACCGCAGGCCCTTCACTTCCCGCAGGAATATATCTTTCAGCTTCCTTGCCGCGGCCTCGATATCCGGCTGCGCCAGAATGGCCGACACCACCGCAAGCCCGTCGATATCGCTGTCCCTGAACAAAGGAACCGTCGCCGCATTGATGCCGCCAATCACCACAATCGGCAGACTGACCTCACGGCGAATCTGACGGAGCTCCTCCATTGTTGTGAGATCCGCGTCGGTTTTGGTCCCGGTGGCGAACATCGCGCCCACACCGAGATAGTCAGCCCCGGCGTTAGCGGCGCTCACCGCCTCGCCGGCATGGGAAACCGATACGCCGAGGATTTTATCCGGCCCAACCAGCCTGCGGACTACCACGGGCGGAAGGTCGGATTGGCCGACATGCACACCGTCGGCATCCGCTGCCAGCGCAATGTCGACCCGGTCATTGATGATCAGCGGTACACCGTATTGACCAGTCACCTGCTTGACTCTTTGCGCCGTCCGGAGAAATTCAAGGGAGCAAGCTGTTTTTTCCCGCAGCTGAACCAGTGTGCATCCGCCCCTGATCGCGCTTTCCACGGCGCTTTCCAGGGTAGGTGCATTCATCAGTTCCCGGTCTGTGACAAGATACAGCGAATAGTCGATCTTATTCTTCACGGTAGTTGGCCCTCCTGGTCAGCGTATCCGCGTCCATTTTACCGACGGCGTCGAGGATGGCCATACGATAACCGCCGTTTCCGGCCTGTCCGGCCTTTTCATGGGCAATTTCACCGGCAATCCCCATGCATAAAATCGCCGCAACCGTTGCCTGCAGCATTGACTTCGGATTGGCTCCGCAGAAGGAACCAACCAGAGAAGAACACATGCAGCCCGTACCTGTGATGCCGGAGAGGGCCGGATGTCCATTGTGAATACGGATCGTGCGCCTGCCGTCGGAAACGGCGTCCACTGCGCCGGTAATAGCGACGACACAGCCAAGCCGCTGTGAAAGCCCGCGGGCGATTTTTCCGGCGTCATCACCGAGGTCGCTTTCGGAGGCATCCACGCCCTTTGTATGGGAGGCAAGTCCACTGATATAGCGTATTTCAGAAATATTCCCACGCACTACGGAAATCTTTATCTCTTCCAGAATCCTTGCCGTCGCGTCGTTGCGCAGCCTGGAAGCACCTGCGCCCACCGGATCCAGCACGACCGGAATACCCTTTTTGCCGGCGCTCTTTCCCGCCTCCACCATGGATTCTATGGTGCGGCTGTTGAGCGTTCCGATGTTCAGCACAACAGCAGATGAAATTGCGGCAATGTCACCGGCTTCCTCCAGGGCGTCCGCCATGATCGGCGAAGCGCCGACAGCCAGCGTGATATTTGCACAGTCATTGACTGTGACGTAATTTGTAATGTGATGGATGAGGGGTTTTTTACTGCGGACTTGTTCTAATGCTTTTGCGATCTCCATAGAGAATCTCCTCCTGTTTTTTTACTTTAAAGTTATATCCCATCCCTCTAAAACACGGTTCATTGTGCGCATCGCGCACATTTTCCCGCACATGGAACAGCTATGCTTATCCTCGGGCGGAACGCTTTCATAATAGTCCTTTGCCTTTTCTCCATCGATGGCAAGCTGAAACATCTCTTCCCAGTCAAGCGTGCGGCGCGCCTCGCTCATCCGGAAATCGGCGGCGCGCGCCCCCTTTACGCCTTTGGCAATATCCGCAGCGTGGGCGGCAATTTTAGCAGCGATGATCCCTTCCTTTACATCGGATAAGTCAGGCAGGCGGAGATGTTCCGCAGGCGTTACATAGCAAAGAAAATCCGCGCCGCTGGCAGCTGCGATTGCGCCGCCGATGGCTGAGGTGATGTGATCGTAGCCGGGCGCAATATCGGTGACCAGCGGCCCCAGCACATAAAATGGCGCACCGTGGCACAAACGCTTCTCCAGCTTCATATTCGCGGCAATCTCGTCCATCGCCATATGCCCCGGTCCCTCCACCAGGACCTGGACGTCTTTCTCCCATGCGCGTTTGGTGAGATGGCCGATTTCCGTCAGTTCAGCGATCTGGGAAGCGTCGGTGGCATCCGCTATACTGCCGGGCCGAAGTGCATCCCCGATGCTGATGGTAACGTCATATTCGCCCAAAATGTCCAGCAGCTCATCATAATGCTCGTAAAACGGATTCTCATTGCCTGTCATCCTCATCCAGGCAAACAGCAGGGAGCCTCCCCGGGATACGATATTCATCTGCCGCTTGCTGCGCATAAAAATCTCTATAGCCCTGAGGTTTAGTCCGGCATGGATGGTCATAAAATCCACGCCTTCGCGGGCATGGGACCGCACAACCTCCAGAAAGTCCTGCGCCGTAATGTCTTTTAAATCCTTTTCCAGATAGCCGATGGCATCATACATGGGAACGGTGCCGATCATGGCGGGCGAGGTTTGAATAAGCTTTTCCCGGAATTCCCGCGTCTTGCCGTAATTGCTGAGATCCATTATGGACTCGGCCCCATACCGGACCGCCAGCTCTACCTTTTTCATCTCGGCGCTATAATCGGCGCAATCGCCGGATATCCCCAGGTTGACATTGATTTTGGTGCGCAGTCCCTTGCCGATACCATACGGATGAAGAGCGGCGTGATTGATGTTTGCGGGAATTGCCACCTGTCCGGAAGCGACAAGTTGAAGCAGTTCCTGTACGTCCACCCCTTCTTCCCCGGCAACCTGTGCCAGTTCTTTTGTGACAATGCCTTTTTTTGCGGCTTCTATTTGTGTTTTATAACGCATCTGTATTGATTCCTTTCGACAAACCATTTTTATAGAGGTCATAGAAGTGATGGGTAGGGCCGCTGCCTTTGCCAATTGCCAGGGAATGCCGGATTGCCGTTGTGACATATTCCTTGGCCCGGTTGACAGCCTCCGGCATAGAAAATCCCAGAGCAAGATTCGCTGCGATTGCGGATGAATAGGTGCACCCCGTACCATGGGTATTCTTTGTGTTGATCCTTTCCGAGCGGAAACGGTAAAACTGCTTCCCGTCGTACAATACATCCACGGCGTCGCCAGTGATGTGGCCGCCCTTGACCAGTGAATTCCGGCAGCCCATACCGAAAATAAGCCTTGCTGCGCGTTCCATATCTTCCACCTTCCTTATTTCAATACCGGCAATCTTTTCCGCTTCCGGTATATTTGGTGTAAGGACACCGGCCAGCGGAACAACTGCCTCAATCAGCGTGTCAATAGCGTCAGGATGCATTAGCGGGCAGCCGTTTTTGGCATACATTACAGGATCCACCACCACATTGGCGGGCCTATACTCACGCAGCTTTTCTGCCACGGCCAGCATGCTTTCCCGGCCGGAAAGCATACCGACTTTCACAGCGTCTGCCCCAATGTCCTCAAAGATGGCGTCGATCTGCTTTTTGACCATATCGGGCCGAACATCCTGAATATCAATGACACGGCTGGTGTTTTCCGCAACAACGGATACAATGACGCTCATGCCAAACACGCCATGCGCCGAAAAGGTCTTTAAATCCGCCTGTATGCCTGCGCCCCCGCTGCAATCCGAACCGGCAATGCTCAATACTTTTTTCATCAATGCTCTCTCCTTTCATTTTTTTATAAAATAAAACAGGCTGTTTCCCTTACTGCAGGAAAACAGCCTATCAAATACCCGTTATGTAGATGATTTGCTTCCCTGCGCCGGTCTTAACCGACAGGTTCAAAGGGTCAGGTTTTAACCTTCTCAACTCGCATGAGTTCCCCCGCAAACGATTTATGTATTCAATTTTGGAAAGAGAGGCGAACTATTTAAAATAAAATAGAGTGCCTTCATTTAGGAAAGCACCCTGAACCATGTACATTGCTTGATGTAGATGATTTGCTTCCCTACGCCGGTCTTAACCGACAGGTTCAAAGGGTCAGGTTCTACCTTCTCAACTCCGGAGAGTCCCCCTGCAAACTGTGATTATCATAGCATTGAATCGCCGTATTGTCAAGAACACGGCAAAAAGTCTGTTCCTATTATCCACTTTGCAGAATTGCCGCGAATGTGGTAGAATCTACAATAATTTATACAGGATAAACAAGGAGTAACCCGTGAAAAAACAAACAACCCTATCCAATATAATCTTACTGTTTACAGCTGCTATCTGGGGCTTTGCCTTTGTCGCCCAGAGGGTAGGCGCCCAGCATCTTGGCCCTTTTGCCTTTAATGGTGTACGGTTTGCCCTGGGCGGTCTTTCGCTTCTGCCATTGATATTGTTCATCGGTGCAAAGGCAGGACTTCGGAAGCTGCCAGGCGAGTTCAAACGCACCATCCCTGCCGGTATAATCTGCGGCCTTGTCCTTTTCACCGCCGCAACTCTCCAACAGATCGGCATGGCTCATACCACAGCCGGCAAGGCGGCATTCATTACAAGTCTTTATATAGTGATCGTCCCATTCCTGGGTGTTTTTTTAAAACACACAATAAATATGAATACCTGGATTGGTGCGGGTATTTCAGTCATCGGACTGTATTTGCTAAGCGTCAACGAACAATTTTCCGTTTCTCCGGGAGATATATTTCAGTTGATCGGAGCCTTCTTCTGGGCAATGCACATCCTTGTCATCGGGCATTTTGTAAAAACATTTGACGGTTTGAAGCTGTCAGTGATACAAATATTTACCTGCTCCATTCTCAGCCTGGCTGCCGCCATGTTTTTCGAAGGAATACCGGTCCAGGGACTTCAACAGGCCCTGATCCCCATACTTTACGGAGGCCTTGCATCGGTTGGTATTGCTTATACCCTGCAGATCATCGGACAGAAACATTCCAGGGAATCCCACGCCGCCATTATCCTGAGCATGGAAAATGTCTTTGCCGCACTGGGAGGCTTTCTGATTCTGGGAGAAAGCCTGGGCTTGCGCGGAGGTATCGGCTGCTCCCTCATGTTTGCCGGACTGATACTGTCACAGTTAAAATTCGGAAAGACATGCCGGCAGCTTTCTGGCGATGTGCCTGTTGAAGAAAATACCGGACATTGATAATGGCGCATGTAATTACCTCCACAGAACCGTCTATCCCCTTTCGCATATTTCTTCTGCATGGCTATGCGGTTCACCTTGCCGATAGCATTCCCTCCGCTTCCTTCCAATCGACAAAAAGGTTGTATCGCTACGTGTAAAAACGCAAAACACAACTTTTTTCTTTATAATAAAATTGTTACTTGGCACTTGCTACTTATTAATTTGTCGGGAAAAGCAGGGGCTTAATAGAGGCAGAAAAAGGCGCGGAGCCGCAGTACATCCTATGTGATGAAGCATAGTCCGGGTATCTTTCTGCAGCGCTGCGAAAGAAAAATCCGCATTTGACAGAATCCATTTGCCATGCTATACTAAGTAAAATTCTGTAAAGAGGAGGCAAAAGCTCACTATGATTTATAATAATGCGATCATTATGAATATTCAGCATGAACGACTCGTAGCCCAGCTTAGCAACGAGCTTTTGCTGTTATACTCATAGTTGATTTTATAGCGATATAAAAAAAATTACGAAAATAACGGTTAAAAGCAAAAGGGAAACCTGAAAAGCTTTTAACCGTTTTTATTTTATTATATTATAAGGAGGATTCCATTATGAAAACCATCGATAAAGATGTTATGGCAAGTTATAACACCGGCATTGAGAAAAACAGGCTGCGCGAAGGACTTGGTCTTATTGAATTTGAAAGAACGAAGGAAATCCTCCGGCAGCTGCTACCCGCACCACCAGCAGTCATTTATGATATTGGCGGCGGGTATGGTGAATATTCTTATTGGCTGACGTTGCTCGGTTATGAAGTATATTTAAGGGAAAGCATCATGCGTATTGTACGTATGTGTGAAAAAGAAGAAAGCATATTGGGGCTTTCCTCCCACTTAATAAGCATTTCGAGAAAGGAGTGAAAAGAATGCAGTGCATAATATCTAAAAATGATGAGGCATTGAGTTTTAATGAGTTTTATTTACTTGAAAGTGAATGCTTCCCTTCCGAGCCGTATAATGAGATACAATTTAACGACATTGTCCGGGGCGATTTTTGGACTGCCCGAGTGAATGGCAGCCTTGCCGGATTTGTTAATGCAATAACCCATGAAGACAGAATTCACCTCGGCAGAATAGAAGTACATTCGCAATTCCGAAAAGCCGGGATAGGCGGATTACTTGTTGATAAGGTTATAGCCTTTGCCGAATTGAAAAAATCGCCCTGCGTCACCTTAACAGTCAGAACGAATAATACACCGGCATATAAGCTCTATTTAAAAAAGGGCTTTGAAGTTTATGGCTACAAAAATCGCTATGCAGTTCCTGTTCATCATCTGCCTGAACCTTCATCTGCTGATTTTATTCAAGCAGGAGAAGGGAAAAATCATCCTGTGTCGTTTGTTATTAATGGACACGATGTCGGGACAGGCCGGTTCAATTATCAGATTGGAGGCTGTAAAGACTTTATACTCGTAAATCCAAGTGCCGATATTCTCAATGTTTTGTCATCCATTAAGACAAAGTTGAAACCAGGCAGCAAAAATTTATATGTCATGACAGAAGACCTTAAAACTATAAAGGCGCTCAAAGCCTTGGCATTTGCAGTTGAAACAGAAATGGCTGACATGAAATATATGATTTCTGATGAAAAGAATTTGGGTGATGACTTATATGGCAATCAACGCACATCTCATTAACATAAAACATATGGTAATATTATAATGAAAGGAGTAACCAATGTGTATAACGAGAATAAATTCATGTCCCTATTGCGTCAACGCACCTATGTATACCCAGGCAAATATGTATAATGCTTATAATATAAATCCATACCCATACTATGATAACACTCCCATGTATTACACAAGCTTTCCGAATCAGTATGTTCCGTTGCCATATGGCGTAGGAAATGCTAATCCAACCATACTAAAAGATTACGGTCCGGAACCGTTTGTAGTAAATATTGAGGAGGCTGCTAAGCAAAACAATGCATTTCGTAGAGCTTTATGGACGGGAAACCATCTACAGCTTACTTTGATGAGCATCAGGGTTGGAGAGGACATAGGCCTGGAAATCCATCCAAACCTTGATCAATTTATACGCATTGAAGAAGGTCAGGGACTTGTCAAAATGGGTGATAGAAAAGACAAGCTGGATTTTCAAGAAAATGTAAATAAAGACTATGCGTTTATCATACCCTCCGGTAAATGGCATAATTTAATCAATACTGGCAACAGACCGCTTAAATTGTACTCTATCTATGCTCCGCCTCAGCATCCATATGGAACGGTTCATGAGACAAAAGCAGCAGCACAGGCGGCTGAATAAAATCAATGAATCCTTTTCCTGTGGCAATGATGCTTCCATAGGTGATATTTGTTTTATTTCGAAAATGCCAGCAAGTTGGTTAGCATATTCGTTACTTCTTGTCGCAGTATCTATAAATTAATACTTTATAATAAGAACATGAAGTATTATTCATGTTTCGAAGCAAGCTTATGACATAGTGGATTATTTCTCATTAAAATAAAATTAAAAGGAGTATTGATGTGAGTGATCGAGTTCTGTATTTGCGCCAAATAGAAGAGACAGACATTGCTTTAATGAGTGTATGGCTCCAAAAACCATACATTTTGCAATGGTATAAAGATCCGGATGCGTGGATTGACGAGATTAGACAAAGAAACGGCCTTTTTGCGTTTATTCATCATTTTATCGTGATGGAAGGCAATCGACCTATCGGCTTTTGCCAGTATTATGACTGTTATGAAGCAGGAGAAGATTGGTATTCCATTCAGGCTCCCAACGAAACGTACAGCGTGGATTATTTAATCGGTGAAGAAATGTATCTTCGTAAAGGATATGGTAAACGGATCATACAGTTACTTATGGATATAATCCGTTCAAATACACGGGCGAAAGAAATAATTGTTCAGCCGGAAGAAGAAAACCTGCCTTCCTGCAAGACGCTTGTTTCATGTGGCTTTGAATATGACAAAACCGTTGCCTATTACCGACGGAATCTACAAAATATTGATTAATGAAATAAAATTACATTATCGAAGATGCTAGTGGATAGCCGCATGGCTTTTCCTTGAAATCTTGTTCACCGTGGGTGTGGCTTGCTCTGACAGTAATTGCGTGTTGATCTGACGTACAATCGCATTTTGCAGGCCGCCAAAAAGCTGAAGTATGTGAGTTTTCTGCAAAGAATCGGGATATGGTCATATACTGGCTCAAAATGCACGCATTAAGTTCACCATTTCAATGGCGCTAACGGCACTATCAAATCCTTTGTTTCCAGCTTTTGTTCCCGCCCGTTCAATTGCCTGTTCAATATTTTCCGTTGTAAGAACCCCAAACAATACGGGAATATCATTGGTAAGTGCTATTTGTGCGATACCTTTTGAAACTTCGTTGCACACATAATCATAGTGGCTGGTGCTTCCACGGATGACTGCTCCAAGGCATATTACGGCATCATATTTCTTGCTTTTTGCCATTTTGGAGGCAATCAGCGGAATTTCAAAAGCTCCGGGAACCCATGCCACATCAATATTTTCTTCTTGAACATCATGTCGTTTTAATCCATCCAATGCACCGGAAAGCAGCTTCGATGTTATAAATTCATTAAAACGGGCAGCGACTATTCCGACCTTAATATCCTTAGATACAAGTTTTCCTTCAAATACGTTCATATAAAAATCTCCTTTTTAATAGTTTAAAATATGTCCCATTTTGGATTGCTTGGTTTGTAAATAAAACAGGTCATGGGCTGTCGCGCTCATTTGGATAGGTACTCGTTCAGTAATCTCCATACCAAAGTCGGAAAGCTGATATACTTTGTCGGGGTTATTTGTTAACAGCCGTAAGGTTTTAGCGCCTAAATCCTTAAGTATTTGAGCGCCAATGTAATATTCTCTCATATCACCGTCAAAGCCCAATGCTAAATTCGCTTCAAGAGTATCCATACCCCGATCCTGCAATTCATACGCCCGCAACTTGTTGATAAGACCAATGCCGCGCCCTTCCTGTCGCATGTAGAGTAGAATCCCACGCCCCTCTTGTTCAATTTGTGCCATCGCCGCCGCAAACTGCTGACCGCAATCACAGCGGAGAGAACCAAAAGCATCTCCTGTCAAACACTCTGAATGAACGCGGCACAAAAGATTATTTCCATCTCCAATATCCCCGCGAACCAATGCTATATGATGTTCTCCATTTAGCTTATTAAGATAGCCATAAGCCTTAAAATCGCCATATTTAGTTGGCATTTTCGTTACGGCAATACGCTCTACCAGCTTATCGTGATTTTTGCGATAGCTTTGTAGAGCTTTGATTGTAATGAACTTTAAATCCCATTTTTGCGCCAGATCTATCAATTCGGGAGTGCGCATCATCGTGCCGTCATCTCGCATAATTTCACAACATAACCCGCACTCTTTCAAATTGGCAAGTCTAAGTAAATCGACAGTTGCCTCTGTGTGACCATTGCGTTCAAGAACACCGTTGCGTTTAGCTGTCAACGGGAACATATGACCAGGACGGCGGAAATCTTCCGGCTTTACATCTTCGCTGACACAGGCACGGGCTGTAATGCCGCGTTCTTCTGCTGAAATTCCCGTTGCAGTATTAATATGGTCAATCGAAACCGTAAAAGCGGTTTCATGGTTGTCGGTGCTGATATTTACCATTTGGGAAAGATTGAGCTTTTGGCAAAGTTCAATACTCATAGGCATACAAATCAACCCTTTACCATGCACCGCCATAAAATTTACATTCTCTGTGGTAGCAAACTCAGACGCACAGATAAAATCGCCCTCATTTTCTCTGTCCTCGTCATCTGTCACTAAAATGATTTTCCCTTGACATAAATCGTCAATCGCTTCTTCAATTGTGTTGAATTGAAACATATTTCCTCCTTAATATCCGCTTCCGTGAGGAAGCCTTTTGACATTTTAATTGATTGCGCCGGAATACCGAGAAACTTTTCAATATATTTTCCAACACAGTCATTTTCAAGATTGACCGTATCTCCAACCCTTTTTAGGGCCAGTATGGTATTATCTGCGGTATGTGGAATAACAGATACGCTAAAATCAACATCAGATATTTTAGCAACTGTCAGACTAATACCGTCAACCGCAATAGAACCTTTTTCTACAATATAACGTAAAATCTCCGGTATCGCTCTAATCTTATACCAAACTGCATTATCATCCTTTTGAATCGAACGGATAACGCCTGTTCCATCAATATGCCCGGTAACAATATGGCCTCCAAACCGCCCATTAGCTGGCATGGCACGCTCCAGGTTGACCATCGTACCAGTATGAAGACTACTAAGAGAAGAACGCATTATTGTTTCGTGCATAACATCTGCTGTAAATTCGGTGCTTGTATAAGATGTAACTGTTAAACAAATTCCGTTCACAGCTATGCTGCCACCCAGTTCCATATCGTTTAATATAGAAGATGCGCCGATGGTTAAGACCGCGGAATTCGCACCCTTTTTTATCTTGCGAACTATTCCGGTTTCTTCAATGATTCCTGTAAACATCCTATCACCTCGTTTTCCAAAAGAATATCATCGCCTAACTTAGTGACCTGTGGTGGCAAAAGCTGATATGCTCCATTTGGTGCTTCAATACCTGTACCACCAATAGGAGATTTGGCATTTATCCCTCCAAATAATTTTGGTGCAAGATAAGCCTGAATTTTGTTAACGATACCGCTTTTCAATGCAGACCAGTTTAAAGTTTGACCTCCTTCTAATAAAATGCTGTCAATTCCTTCTTTTCCTAAAGCAATCATCAACTCCTTTAAATCAACATGGCCATCCTTTTGCGGCATGAGAAGAACCTCACATCCCGCCTCTTGGTACGTCTGTGTCCTCATGCTATCTGTGCAGCAGGTTGCAATAATCGTTTTATGTTGTTTTGCAGTTTGCACCACGTTCGTCTGTAATGGTGTTTTTAGTTCCGTGTCACAAATAATGCGAACGGGACTTTTTAAGTCAGGCAATCGGCATGTCAACAAAGGGTTATCCGTGATAATCGTGCCTACCCCTACCATAATCCCGGAATACCGATGTCTGTCTTTGTGGATACGTTCACGGGCGATTTCTCCAGTAATCCATTTCGATTTTCCGGAGTGGGTGGTGATTTTCCCATCCATTGTCATTGCGTATTTCATTACAACATATGGGGTTTTGTTCTGAATAAAGTGGAAGAATACTTCATTGAGTTTATTGCAGTCCTCCGTCAATACTCCGTCCACAACCTCAATTCCATGCCGACGTAAAATTTCAATTCCTTGTCCGGCGACCAAAGGGTTGGGGTCAAATGAGCCAATCACTACGCGCCGAATTCCGCTTGAAATAATTGCTTCGGTGCACGGCGGTGTTTTTCCAAAATGACAGCACGGTTCCAATGTTACATACAATGTTGCGCCATCCGGTGAGTCTGTACAGTTTTGAAGGGCATCACGTTCAGCATGAAGCTTACCATACTGATGATGATAACCCATACCGATGATGATATCGTTTTTTACGATAACCGCTCCGACCATCGGATTGGGATTTACCCATCCGCAGCCTTTTTCGGCAAGCTCCAATGCTTTTTGCATATAATCTTTGTCTTTCAATACGCACCTCCTCAAAAAGTAAAATGCCTTGAACCATATCGTTCAAGGCATCAATTAGCGGAATATTCGTATGTATCTAAAAATAAAAAGCTCTGAAACGATAAAATCATTTCAGAGCAAATATACGATACACACATTGTGCGCTTTTATCTTCTTTCATCCAGACTGTACTGTCGGCTTCGGAATCTCACCGAATCATGCCTTGCGGCTCGTGGGCTTTACCACCGGTAGGGATTTGCACCCTGCCCTGAAGATGTCATTCAATTTTCGTTTATTATACAGCAAGGTTAAGGGTGTTGTCAATAAAAATCAGGTACACCACAAAACGGCTATACCGATTATGCCGACTATAGAGTTATCCCGACAAAGAAGCCAATTGCAGCAGCAATCGGCTTCTTTCGATAAAAAATGATGAAAAGTTAGGTTCTTTTTTCATAATTTGGCTTGAGTTCAGTTCAATTGTCACAGGATGCGGCAAACCAGGAGCTTTGGCCAAATTCGTTCCGACCGGCAGATTATCTCTCAATATCATAAGCTATGCCATTTATAATAACCTGTTTAATTGTATCCAGCGGAAGGTTTTTGGAAAAACCTATACATATATTAACATAATTATCAGCATCACCCGAGTGGTAGAAGGAACCTCCACTGTTCAAATCACCATCTATAGAAGTATCCGTCATTGTGTTTCCCGAAGCTGTTGCCGTGTTTTGCGAAACGGATTCTAAGCCGTCATCATATATCTTTGCTTCACCTGGCGAGTTTTCCACAGTATCCGGAATACGAGCTTTACTACCATTTTCATTCATTTTCTTTGCCAACAGCTCCTTCGTTCCGTCAGCAAACAGCAGCTCGATATTATACCAATATTCGCACTCCAAATTTCTTGTATCTGTACCTTCTAAAGTCAGGCCTATTTCTGATAAATGAAGCTTATCGAATCTGTATTCATATCCATTGGAATTATCCTCCGCAATCTCCATATCCAAACATTCTATGGTAGGAGACAAAGAAACTTCAATTGCTTGTTTCATCCCTCGAATAGAAAATTGAAGCTTGCCATCGTTGTGGGAATATTTATGTGTTGCACCGGAAAAGCTTATTTTATAATACTTGATATATTTCTCTCTGTATTCTTCCAATTCACCTAAGCCGTAACCGCTTCCAATATGCTTAAGATCAATACGGTAGTTGTCAAAATCTTTTTTGCTCTTATCACTCAACGCTTCCACCGATATAACAACATCTCCCACATAGGAATCAGTAACTATTTCATGCACCTTCAGTTTATAGTCCCTGTTTGTAATAGCTTCTCCAACCGTCAGTATCTTTGCCTGTTGTACGCCTGTTAATTGGCTGATGAAGCTTTGAACGCCTTCATTGCTGAATGCATAAACGCTTCCTGTCGTGATCAATACAACCATTATTACGGCACAAGCCGCTTTGGTACCGATACTTCTAAGAGTTAGGAATTTTTTATTTTCATCCTGCCGTATTTTATTCATTGTAAGCTTTTTAACCCTGTTCAGATCAACGTCAGGAACGCCTGCTTCATTATGGCTTATATTATCTGTTTCGTCCGGTCTCGCAAATATTTTACACCTGCTAAAATTAACTTTCATAAAGATAACCTCTTTCTTCAAAATATTCAATAATTGTTTTTCTTCCTCTATAAATCTTTGATTTCACTGTAGACAAAGGGAGCTCATACATGGATGCAATATCTTCAAGCTTGTAATCCCGAAAGTAGTATGCTGTAAGGATGTCTTTGTCAGGATATTTCATTGAATCCATAAACTCCCTAACCATTGATACTTTTTCTTTTTGGATTAACAGTTCGTCGGTTTCCTCAGTATCAAACACCGCCATTTCGTCATCCAATGGCTGTTCATCCTTTACATGGCTGAATTTATTTTTAGTCATATTCCGGGCGGCTTGCGCCAGATACGGCTTTAAGGATTCAATTTCCAAAAGATGATGCCTTCTCTTCCAAACAGAATAAAAAACATCCGACACAATCTCCTCAATATCTTCAGCCTTCAATACAGAACCACTGACTCGGTATATAACTGCCGCAATATACCGACCATATTTATCGATGAGTTCTTTAATTGCTTTTTCATTGTTTTGTTTTAGTTTTCTTATGATTGTACAATCGTTCATATTATACCTCCTTCATCCAACAATACAGGGAATGCCAGAAAAAAGTTTCACAGTTATCGCAAGAAGACGTTCTCATGCAAGAATTTCACACCATGATCGCCCAATCTGCTGATAGACAAGGGCTTCCAGTTCGGCGGTGTAAATCTTCCCGCACCCGGCACAGCTTTTGTTATCCAGCCGTTTGGTGCAGCGGAGGTATTGTCTGCCTACCCGGTTAATTATACTCATAAGGGCATACCCACAGTTGCCCACTTGTTTTTCCCTGCTAGCCTTGTACAGATATGGAGCATGGCCCGCCCCATCGGAGTGGAGATATCGAATTTTCCGGTGGAGGAAACAAACTCCACGTTGTATTGCTGGAACAGTTCCATTATACGCCGGCAGCCCCGCAAACCAATGTTGTCAAACCCTACTTCCCGGATTCCTCCGTCTGCCGATGGTCGGCGTATTTACGGTGCATCACCTTCAAAGTAAACGGAGTGCAAAAGGACTAAATCTAGGACAACTTTGTACCAATATTAGCAGCGGTAAAATCATACCACGTTACATTCGGTATCTTCTGCCATTGGCTGAAAGCCTCATTATACTCATCTTCCGTAGCGCTTTGATGATTAACAAAGTAAGACTCGCTCATATTGTTTTCTGAATCGGTATTTGATTCGCAATAAGTAAATTTATCGATCGAGTATGTGGTTTTGTCAAAAGTAATTGTACAAATTCCAACGTCAGCGGCACCGCCGGAAGATACAAATGTTCCGTCGGTCCTCAGATCGCCAAATTGTCTTCCGGAAAAAGTGTAACCATAAACTATACCATCCTGATAGCTTAAAACTTCAACGCCATAACCGTTGCCATTCACGTTAAGCGATAGAATTACCGCCGGTGTGCCTCCATGTCCTATATCGATAACTGCAAAATTTGTCACATCTACGGTAACTTCCGAACTGATTGCTTGGTTTAATTGGCTTATATTTAAATTTTTGTTGGCATCGGTGCTGAAAAACTCGGCCTTATTTTGTAACACCGCCTGATATGCGCTCAACGACAGCGTGGCTTCAGATGACGTTTCATTGCTATCTGCTGGAGCGTCACTTGTCGTTATCGCTGATGATGTACCTGACTGCGTAGGTAGCGGAATTTCGGCAGATGAAGAAGCCGGTTCGTCGGAAGACGCTGCAGAACTGCCAAACGCGCTGGAAACACCGCCGTTTTGTGAGCAGCCACTAAAAATGAGCAGAAGCACAGACGATAACAGGATAGCAGCTGCTCTCTTAGAAAAATGTACATGTTTCATTTACAATCACTCCAATATTTATAAGTTTGTATAGCAAGCAGATATAGATGCAACATTAATCATTAAAGTTGTAAAAATGCAAATACTTTTGTAATCATTGTTTGTTTTTAATCCATATTTTGTCCCTCCAGACCTTTCTCGCAGTAATTATATCATAATAATTAATCTTTATTTGTTTATAGATAGTTAAAATATTACTCTTATTGACAGATAAGTTTAATATAATCCAATCTCAAATATAAACTCACTTGGTTTTTAACCTCTGCTGTTAATTGGGGACGAAACGATTGCTTTTTCAAAATCAGAATCCTGACGCAAAAATTCCCTCAAACATCGTCTGAGGGAACATAAAACACTGCAAGCCCTTTGATACCGGCATATTTCTTCTCTATTCCATTATGTTATTTCTTAACCCGCGAAATTTATAGTACTGAAATTAGCTTTTTCGTCCCGATGGAGAAGATAATATAAGGCACCATAGACATTTGCATCAAGGGCAAGCTCACCTTTTTTCACCTGCACCTGAAAATCTTTAAGATCAAAGGCAGCCATCTCCAAGATTGCAGCTGGCTGGCCCTGCATAACCTTCCTGGGGATCTCCTGCAATTTACGGTTAATCATCTCGATTATGATATCCTGAGCGGATAGCCCGCCGGTTACAACAATACCGTCGAGGTCCAGAAGCATGGCAGAGTTAAAGACAGCACCAGCAATGCTTTCACAATATTGATCGAGCATTCCAATGGCGCTCGGATCACCTTCTGCGACAAATTCAAAGAATTTCGGTCCGGTCATCTCTTCCACAGGTATCCGCTTTACAACAGATAACTGATATTGTAAGAGCATGAAAGCTGTCGTTAATCCTGTCAGATCATATTTGTCACCGCCACAGGAACTCACCATGCCGAACATCATGGCAGCATTTAATTTAGAGCCCTGATATAGCTTTCCATTGAGAACCAGACCACTGCCCAGGCCGCTGCCGAGTACTACTACCAGAAGGTTTCCGGTACCTTGTCCCGCACCTTTCCACCATTCTCCTAACGCTGCAGAAAACCCATCATTTAAAACAGTTACCGGAAATCCTGTCCGAGCCTCCATCTCTTTTTTTAAATTAACTCCCTGAAGCAGCTTCATAATATAAGCTCGATAAGTATCACCATCCATACACATCCGGCCATTGGTACTGATAGCAATCTCATCCCCGAGATGTTTATATTTCATTAGTATCCGGATCATATTATCAAAGTATTTATCCACAGAAGCATATACGGTAGGTACCTTTTCTCTTGCAATGATATTACCATCGGTACTCATTAATGCGAATTTTGTATTTGTTCCCCCTATATCAAAAACCAGTTTATTCACATCTTCTACCTCTTCCAATTATAATTCTTCCCCATTGCCGGCAATCACATTTTTGAACCAGTCAAAGCTCTTCTTTTTGTGGCGTGTAAGGTCTCTCAGATCGGTGTCTGAACGATTGACATAGATGAAACCATATCGTTTTTTCATCTCGCCCTGGGAGCTTAAAATATCAATAGGACCCCAAGTTAAGAAGCCCATAAGATCGACACCATCCTCTGATACGGCTAACTTAAGTTGATTTAAATGGTTTCTGAAATAATCAATCCGGTAATCATCCTCTACCGTTTTATCATCATTTAGCTCCTCATTTACGCCAATACCGCATTCTATTGTAAATACGGGAAGCTTATAACGGTCATATATTTCCTTCACCGTCAAGCGAATACCAACGGGATCGATGGTCCAGCCCCATTCCGTCTGTTCAAGGAATTCGTTTTTTGTAGAGTTTAGAAACAATTTCATTATATTGGCTGCTCCGTCACATTCATCTCCTGCCTTTATCGGTGCAGACATGTAATAGCTATGAGCAAGGAAATCCATTTTACCCTGACGAAGATATTCCAGATCCCCTTCGACAATCTGAGCTATAGCTCCGGAAATTTTCCATTGGTGAAGAAGATCCGCCGGATATTCACCTTTCGCGAATACATCGAGGGTCTGATAGTTATAACTGCGGTTTGCCATTTGTGCGGCAAGTACATCCTCCGGCCTGCAACTGGCAGGATAAAGCGGCGTAAAATTAACCATACCGCCTACCTTGGCATGAGGAGCATATTTACGCACGATATGACAAACGGATGCGGAGGATAAAAATATATGATGCGTGCAGACAGCAATGTGTTGTTTCTTTTCCTGCTCCGTTATAACCTGCGGCAATTGTAAAAAAGGAATCAAGGAAACCACGTTTTGCTCATTGAAGGGGATATAGTATTTAACTCGGGTTCCAAAGCGTCTGACGACTATTTCAGTGTATTTCTGGAATGCGTTTACAGTTTCCCGTCCTTTCCACCCTCCGTATTTTTTTAACAAAATAACGGGCATATCAAAATGGTGAAGGCATACCACCGGTTCGATATTATATTTTAAAAGCTCATCGATGACATTGTCATAAAAGCGCAAACCTTCTTCGTTAACCTCGCCTTCTCCATCCGGAAGAATTCGTGCCCAGCTAAGCGAGAAACGGTAGGCGGAAAAACCCATCCCGGCAAACAGAGCGATATCCTCTTTATAGCGGTGATAGAAATCTATCGCCACCTTCCAGTCGGACCCGCATTTTGTCTTTTCCTGCATATCATAAACGGTGAGACCTTTTCCGCCCTCATTCCAGGCACCTTCGGTCTGCATACTTGATACGGAACCACCCCACATAAAATTTTTCCCAAATCCACCCATTGAAACATCTCCTTCCAAATATGAATAATTTTTGTCAATCTGTACATCACAAACAGTTCAAATTAAAAACTTTCAACAATGCTATCTCCTTTTCATATCTTGCTCCACTCATCGTAGACCGCATATATATTTTCTTCTTTCCCGCCCTTATCCCAAAAACACTGCCCAATAATTCCCGTCCTTTTATATTTGAAGAAAGCATTAGCGATACGCCTTACTTCCTTCCTAACCTCTTCAACCGTTCCAAAGGGAAGCAGGTACTGCCGGTCGAACCCTCCCCAAATAGCTATCTTCCCATGGAATTGCTCAGCAATTTTATCAATATCCATACAATCGAGTTGTGCATTTATTGCATTAACACCGATCTCGATAAGATCCGGAATAATTTCCATAATATACCCGTCAGAATGCATAACTACGTATTTTCCTTTGCTTCGTGCCAAATCACAATAGTCCTTGTAGATAGGCTTAAAGAATTCCCGCCATAGGTTTGGTGAAATAAGCAAGCTTTGCTGTGTCCCCCAATCATCTTCAAGATGAATAGCGTCCACATCGGTATTCGTCCACAGTTCAACCTCCTTCATGTAATACTCATGAACCATATCCCTAAGCTTAAATATTTCAATATCACCATAAGCCAGATCCATGAAAAGAGCTTCTGTCCCCCTTAGATACTGCATCCTTTGAAAGGGCTCCGTTCCCCACATATGGATCATAAATTTTTCTGATTGTTCACATTGCCTGTTAACACCCGAAAGATCCGCCTTTTCCAGAACGCTCCATGGAGGCTGGAATGTATCAAGCTTTCTCCAATCTGTAATTATTGGAAATTTAACTTCTCCTTTAACAGTATCTTCTCCCGCATTCCAGGTACACCCCCATTCATCGATGTAGGCGCCACCGATATACGGAATTCCGTCAGCTTTTCCTTTTCCGTAAGAATATTCCGGATATCCGATATCATTAACAAACTCTTCCCCATCACTTTTATCACTTGATCCATAATTAAAATACTTTTTGTAAAGCTCAATTGTGTTTTCAACAGGTATCCTCTCAGTTTCTTCAAAATTTAATGCTTTCTTAACAATTTCTCTGGAATTCATAATAAAAATACCCTCCCATATTTCAAAAATTTATTTAACGGAATATGTGTCTTTCATTACTGAATAGCGCTCCTCTAAGAACGCACGTGTAACTTCCTGATAGTATTCAAGCAATTTCCGCCCTTATCCTTTTACAGAACCTGCGGTCATACCTTTCATGATGTTGTCTCTCAGCATGATGTATATGATGATTGTAGGAATCATTGCAATCACAACTCCGGCCATCATCGTAGTATGGTTTGTTGAATATTGGCCGCGGAATGTGGCTAAGCCAAGTGGTACTGTCTGATGCTCCTTACCGGAAAGAAATACAAGAGCAAATAGAAATTCATTCCAAAGTCCCATAAAGGATATAATCGCAGAAGTTGCAAAAATCGGGCGGGACAAAGGAAGAATAATATGGGCAAACAGTCCCCACAACCCACATCCATCAATAATTGCCGCCTCCTCAATTTCGTCGGGGATCCCCTTCATATAACTGCTCATCAAAAAAATCCCCATAGGTATTCCAAATCCTATATAAGGAATAATCACACCGGGATATGTATTAACTAAACCAAAAGTCTTCAACGAAATAAAGAGAGGAATGATCGCAGCATTGATAGGAATCATCATCCCTACCAGGAAAAAATTATACAAGTATTTGTTTATGCCCAGTTTAAAACGTGACAGTGCATAAGAAGCCAGCGCTGTCAGGAAAAGAATACAGACTACTGAAACCGTACATAAGAATAGGCTGTTTTTAAAAAGGATCAGCATGTTTATTGATTTCCACGCACTGGAGTAGTTGCTCAAACTAAACATTTCAGGCAGTCCGAACGGATGAGCTACCAGCTCCTGTTCTGTTTTGAATGTTGAAATAAACAGTCACAGGAATGGTACAAGCACAACAATGGAGTGAATACACAAAAATATATAATGGCCTGCACGGTACTCTGCTATTCTGCTTCTTTTTAAACCGGTGCTGAGTGATGTTTGAATCATATAGGCACTTCCCTCAAAATTTTAATCTTCTTTTACAGCAAGAATCTTTTGTTGAATTAACGAAGTTGTGATGCTTAAAATAAAAATCGTCATTGCAATAGCTGAACCATATCCGAAATTGAACCTTCTGAAAGTATTATGGTACATATAAGTTGCAAGCATCTGGGTGGAATCTGCAGGTCCTCCTGAAGTCATGGCATATACCAGATCAAACGCTTTAAAGGAACCGATTACAACTAAAATACTGTTTAGCTTTATAGACTCTTTAAGTAGAGGTACAGTGATGTATATAAGTTTCATAAACCCACCGGCTCCATCAATGCGTGATGCTTCAAAAATACTTTCCGGGATGGCTTGTAGTGAAGTCAGAAAGATAAGCATATGGTATCCCACATACTGCCACGTATTAACAAAAATAACAACAAATATGGTTATTTTAGGATCGCCCAACCAGGTCATTGCCAGAAAATCGAGATGCACAGCTTTTAATATGCTATTTATAGGACCAATATCCGTATTAAAAATTGCTGACCACATAAGTGCTATCATGATTGTAGAGATAATGCATGGCATATAAAACACAACACTGTAAAATCTGTTCCCTCTGATTACTGAGCTTAACGAATTTGCCAGCAATAAGGCAATTGGGAGCATAAAAATGAAGGATATAACGATCATATAGAAAATATTGCGGAACGCAATCCAAACTACTTCATCTTCGGTGAACAACTTGATATAATTTCTCAAACCCACCGATTGCATGGGACCAAATCCTTTCCATGAAAAAAAGGAATACCATAGCGACTGGAAAAGGGGAGTAATTACAATAAAAATATAGAGAATAAAACAAGGTAGTATAAACAACAAAACAAGTTTGTTTCTTTTTAATGTCTCCAAAAAGATCTCTCCTTATTTGAGCCTTGCGACTTACTTCGTAAGCACCTCGTTGTTGTTATTAATCGTGAAGGTTATACAAGCACGCGAGTATAACCTTCATGATTGATTCATATTATTAATTCTTGGTAAGCTGGAATTCAAGCCTTGCTTTTTCCATTTTCTTTGCTGCTTCTTCGGCTGTAATTGAGTTTAAAATCACTAACTGGCCGATCTTGTTCATTTCATCATAGAAGCCGGGAGTGATACATTCTCCGTATGCCGCCCAGGTCTGAGAACTTTTGCTTACCACTTCGTTTACTTGAACCATTAGAGGACTAACCTTTGAGTTGTCAGGGTTTTCAACTTTTGTTCCGCAAGTGAACCCGCCTTCTTCAAGGTATATCTTGGCTGTCATTTTCATTATAAAGTCGGAAAGCGCAGAGTTAAATTATAAATTTCTACAAACAAGGTTGAAAATTCTACTGCTTTATGGTAAAGAATTTCGATAGTCATTAGGAGTAAGACCTGTTTCCTTTTTAAAAACCTGGCTAAAGTACTTTGCATCATGGTATCCGATCATTTCACAGATTTCGTAGATTTTCAGGTTTTTATTTCTTAACAGCTTTTTTGCCATCTGAATTCTCTGAGTCGTCAGATAGTCTATAAAATTCGTGCCTGATTCCTGTTTGAACAACAGACTGAAATAGTTATTGCTGATTCCAATAACGCTTGATACTTCTTCAACCGAAATATCGTTGTTCAAATTCTCCTGAATATATTCTAGTGCCTTTCCTATAAGATTTCTTGCCTTTGCAGATCTTTTGCTGTCCATATAACAAATAACTTTTGAAATAACTGTATGGATATATTCGCTAAATGATGCCAGGGTTTCAAGCTTTCTTATCTCCAGGACGGGATTAAACCCGTTCCCTAATGCTTCTTCCAAACTCCCACCCATATCATACACCAACCGGCTGATCATCGTCACAATTTCTGTGCTTACCCGCTGCACAAAACCAATTGAATTAATTTTTGATTCCAACATAAAATCAAATAATTCCTTGAGACGATTATCGGCTGATTCCATGTCAATATTGCCAATGGCGTTCAACAGCTTCCGTTCATATTCGATCGGATACCTATGGATACTATCATTAAGGGCTATGTCACGGATGTGAATTATACTGTTAGTACCCCGTACCAATTTCCCGGTGATCGCCAGCTGGCTTTCCCTGTAACACTGGTGCAGGGAGCTCAAGCCTTCATACGCATTGCTGATTCCTATTGTAATCATGATTCCAAGCAGTTCGTTTACCTTTTCCCTGATCTCGCCCGATATTGAGAAGGCTTTTGAAGCCAAATCATATTTCTTTTCGGCTTCCTTCCCCAAGATACATACTAATTCATCCTGGCTTAACAGGTTAAAATCTTTATCAAACCCGTTACGGGAAACAATCTCACTGCAAATATCCATTACCTGTTGCCAGAACATAAGTTTCCGGAGTTCATCTTCCACGATGGCTCCATCATAATCCAACTTGAGAAGAAGAATTTCATAACAACTTCCGGTTTTCATACGAAATATCCTTAATAGCTCTTCAGATTCCCGGATGTTATCTGATAATCCCATTACAAGATCATAGAGGTAGTTTTTTTTTAATGCCGGAAGGCTTTCCAACACTTGCTTTTTCAGTTCATCTTTTTCTCTTGCCTCTGCAGTTTCCTTTTCAACAAGACAAACAGCATTTTTAACCACCGCAATCACCTTATCGTTATCTACCGGTTTTAATAAATAGTCTATTGCACCATATTGGATAGCTTGTTGAGCATAGTCAAATTCTCCATATCCGCTAAGCAGGATAATCTTTACCGCAGGATAATTTTCCCTTATTTGCTTTGTCAGTTCAATACCATCCATCAGAGGCAGCCGTATATCAGTAACAACAATATCCGGCTGAAGCTTGTCCACTTTAGCTAAAGCATCTCTGCCGTTCAACGCCTCTCCTACTACTTCAGCCTTCAGTCCCGTCCAATCAATGGTTTCTCTTAACCACTGCAGAACCAAGTATTCATCATCTACCAATAATACCGAAACCATTCCCATATCCCCCTAATTATCAAGTACAGGTACCCGTAATTCCACTGTGAGCCCTGGCCCTTCGATATTATTATAAAATTGCAAACCGTATTTGTCAGCGAAATGTAATTTAATCCGGGCATTTACGTTCCTTACGCCGATACTCTCCTGATTGTCATCCCTATAGTTCTTAAATGCTTCGTTCATCCTGAGCAGCTTGTCTTCTTCCAGGCCCACACCGTTATCCTTTACTTTAATGAGTATATCTCCCTTATCCTCATAAGCGTTTATTCGAATTTCCCCTTTGGTTTCCAAAGTCTCAAGCCCATGGTAAATGCAGTTCTCAACCAATGGCTGGAGTAAAAGCTTGAGTATTTTCTTTTCCTTAAGGGAATCCTCAATATCAAAAATGGCCGTAAACTTATCTCTATACCGGATGTTTTGTATGATTAAATACTTGTTCACATATTCCACTTCCTCCCTAAGCAGGATGTACTCACCTTTCTTGCTCACACTGATCCGGAGTAAATCGCTCAAGCTTACAACAATCCGGCTGATATCCTCTTCATTATGCAGCTTTGCTATACAGTTTACCGAGTTCAATGTATTATACTTTGGACTTCCTTATTCACAAGGATACTGGATGCTACATAATTAATCTGATCCAGCCTGAATTCAATGTTTTTTCGTATTTGACTCAACGTAGCTTTTTCATATCGGTTCACCTTATTATTAATTATCATTGACGATGAAAAGAATGTAATAACACCAATCGATATAATTGGTACCAAAACCAATATTAAAAAATACTTTATTAAACGAAACCTGATTGAATTGTATTTGAAGTTAATAATTTGCTTCCATAATTTCAACATATATTTTTTCCAGACCTTATGCTATTATGAATGGTTTTTAGCAATATCCGCTTCTATAATTGAACCTCTATTGCAGGAATAGTTCTAATCATCATTTCTCCTATAAAAACATATTTCAGGTCAAACAGACATTTATCATGTTATCTAAATTATAGCATATGTTAACTATTTATCAAGCTACAATTTGCACCGACTTTCTTTAGCAAAATTTGGAAAGTTGGGTCAAAAAAGATGCCGTCCAGACATGGACAGAAATACCTGACATCAGCATAAAAACATTATAACCGAACTATCCATTCATGTCGTTCTGTAACTTTATTCGCAAAATGGATTTTATATACTCAATAATTAAACTCAATAGTTGCATTTACAATATCATTAATTTCATAGATTCTGCCACTACTAAATGAACCTATTGACATGACATAGTAATCACTATGAGCAGGAATAAGAATATTCTCTTTATCCAATAGTACAAAGCGCCATTCATTTTGCCATCTGTAAAAAGGGTCCTTTTGAAATAAAGCATAACTCTCAGTTTGAAAAAGTATGCCGCCTTCAATACTTTCTCCTGTATGCTTATAAATTATCCCCCAAAACATTTTAACTCGTTCATCTATCTGCACATTATGGGATGAGGACGGAAATACATCAGTACAATTTAAATAGGCCACTCTACCGAATTGATAAAACAAATCTTTCTCAAAAGCATGATCCAAAGCTTTATCTTCAAACTCTTCAATTGAAAAACACGCAACATACTTACCAAATTGAGAGATCTCTTTTA
This sequence comes from Bacillota bacterium, assembly GCA_023426125.1. Taxonomy (GTDB): domain Bacteria; phylum Bacillota; class Clostridia; order Acetivibrionales; family DTU013; genus MnB-11. The sequence continues at coordinate 5,348 of JAFABI010000041.1, read as the reverse complement.
GAAATTCTTTGCAGAAAACACCGGAAGAATCAGATAGAGGAGTAATAATATTCTCGTCAAATAAAGTCGAACAAAATATAGGAAATTTATCATCGCCTTCCAAACCATAAATGTCGTCGTTCATAATTTGAATTTCACGTTTCGTTCCATCAGAAAAAGTGAAAGGAATTTTTTTGTACTCCTCCACAATACGAGTCACTCCATCATATGGATCGCCACGAAAAGTGTCTTCAAGATATCGAAAATATCCACATTCCTTCATATATATGTTCCCCTTAACGATTTCTTGTGCATACTCAAGCTTTTCACAAAACTTCATAGCGGTTTTTGAAAACTCAGAGCTATAAAACTTTACCATACCGTTTTCCTCCTAAAACTCTTCGAATCTACTAAATAACAGCACTATTAGAACCCCCATCAATTTTTACAAAAGGTTGTATCTAGAGGTTTGAGCATTTGGAAACCACCGGTTTTACCACGGTACACATGGATTGTGCCGCAGCATTCAACCTTATAGCCAAGAAAAATTCATCATTTGCTATTGCATCTTTAGACAATTGTAGCATTCACCCCTATCCTTGAAAATCTACCGGTAAATCCGTTAAGATAACGCAAAAATTGCAATCTCTTCCACGAGCTTTTCAACTGTTCGTTGCACCCTATCTTTAGCATTAACATCAGCTTTATGGAAAAAACTACAATGCTCTTTCAAGAATCTTCTGGCTTATATCCAGTGTAAGATCCTGAGTTTCAGAAAGTGCGGTCATTCCATGAGCTTTTAACCGCTCGATAATAATCGGTATTTTATCTGCTCCAACGCCATAGCCGGACAAATTGGTTTTTACACCGAGGTTTTCAAAGAACTCTTTGGTATGGCGGATTGCCAAGTCGATCTTTTCATCTTCACTGCCTTTCTCTATATGCCAAACACGTTCTGCATATTGCAGAAGCTTCGCACGCTTTTGCTCGCGGCGTATATCCAATAATGCCGGCAGAATTATCGCCAGGGATTGTCCATGATCAATGCCATATAAGGCGGTTAGCTCATGACCAATCATATGAGCTGCCCAATCCTGCGGCACACCTGCACATAGTAATCCATTCAGCGCCAGTGTAGCACTCCATACCAAATTTGCCCGCGTATCGTAGTTTTCCGATTCGGCAACTGCAGTTTCGCCTATTTCAATCAACGTCTGCAGTATACCCTCCGATATACGATCCTGTACCCTGCCATCCACGGGATAAGTAAGATATTGCTCTGTCGTATGCACGAATGCATCGATCACTCCATTGGCAACCTGAGTTTTGGGAAGCGTATAGGTCAGGGTTGGGTCTAGGATTGAAAATTTAGGAAAAGCCAGCTCGCTGAAAACGGAGTATTTTCCTTGCTCATAGCTGATCACAGCGCCGCTGTTCATTTCTGAGCCGGTAGCGGGTAGGGTAAGCACTGTGCCAAATGGAACCGCTTTCCCTACGGTCTCTATTGGGATGGGTGCAAAGCCGTATTTCAGCAGGTCGTGTAAGTCTCCGCCGTAAGATGAGGCAAGTGTTATGAATTTTGTCCCGTCGATGACGGAACCCCCGCCAATGGCAATGATAAAACCTATGTGTTCATTGCGTATAACTTCTACTGCTTTTACTAAGGTTTCGTAATGTGGATTTGGCTCTATACCGCCGAATTCACATACCTTCCTGTTTCCAAGCACAGTTTTTACCCTGTCGATGAGGCCGCTCCTTTTAGCGCTTCCACCTCCATAAGTTATTAAAACAGCAGCCTCGGCCGGAACAAACTTATGAATACTCTCTAACCTGTCCTTACCGAACAAAATACGGGTTGGATTGTAAAAATCAAAATTAAGCATGAAAAAACCTCCTTGAGTTTTGTATAACCAGTATAAATCTTATATTAAGCTCTAAGTCAAGTAGTATTTTAAATATACAATGTAAATATAAAAAGTTCGGCCTTTATAGTTACAAACTCCTTGTATTTACTTATATTCTCTTTATAAAAGCTATTTCTCGTACTGTTATTTTGACTTTTGAATCATTTGTTGTCTTTCAGCTTGCTATCAGTGCAATTATATGTTACCATCAACTTATAGTTACTCTAACTACATAGGAGGCATACCCAATGTTTTTGTCTATAAAGCAATTTTCAGAAAAAACCGGTGTTTCCGAATACACTTTGCGCTTTTATGAAAAAGAGGGCGTTCTGCCTTTTGTGAATCGAAACGATAGCGGAAATCGAGTTTATGATGAGCAAAATCTTGAGTGGATCGAATTCATAACGGCTTTACGCGAAACAGGCATGCCGCTTTCTGAGATAAAACGATATGTGAAGCTATTTAAACAGGGAGATAGCACTATCCCAGAACGTAAACAGATGATGATGGATCACAGGGTTAAGGTACAGGAGCAATTATCACAGACTCTCAAGCACTTGGAGAAAGTCAATTATAAGCTCGCATTATACGATGTAATGTTAAACACAGTTAATTTTCCATAACCCCAATTGCAATCGTGTTTTTACTTGTCTATATAAGGTTTCCATTTTTCACACAAAATGACCCAACGTCCTTTTGCTTCTGCAAAAATAAACATCGGTCATTTTCTGCTTTTACAATCACAACCTCCTGTCAACGCCGCGCATAGGACGACCATCTCACCATTTTATCCCTGAGATCCAACGTTTTACCATCAATTCTGAAGGTTCCGTTTCCATTGTGATGGATCATCTGCAGTTCCTTACGCTCCGGGTCAATCCACGCTCTCACCACCTCCAGAATGACAAGGTTGTATTGATTTATCAGGCTGTCATCGTAAATACGGCACTCCAGATTCGCCAAACATTCAACCACAAGCGGAGCTTTAACCTCTTCAGCTGGTGCCGGTGTCAAACCAAAGGTTTTAAACTTATCCGTATTTGTACCTGAGCAGTTACCGATTTCAACAACTTTGGATGCAAGATCCGCCGTCGGAATTGCAAGCACACATTCCCTTGTTTTACGCAACGTTTCAAAGCTGTGATCCCATGGACCAAGCATGCAGCCGATGAGCGGTCTGTCGCCGTCTTCTATCATCATATGATAGCTCATTGCCATCAGATTTGGAAGTTATCCCGCTGATTAATCAAGACTTTTTCAATCCACTGTGGATTAAAGAATTGGCAAAAGAAGTAAACACAAGTGGGTGGTTCGACATTGCCAGTAATTAAGTCTTACCCGAATTTGAGAAAATTGTTCTTTTCTGACGTTACTAATTCTTTGCGTGAGAGGTTCACCTTCATCGTTCACCATGAACCTATCCACACGGGATTATACCCCATAGGTACCTGGTCTGTAGGTTATTTCTTGCCTACGCCGCCAGGACTTGCTTACCGCTATGTTTTTGCCGGCATTTAAATCTGCATGGCTTTTACGCCCGCAGTTTTTGCATATCCGGCAATATATCCCGTGCCGCCGGTGACCGCTATCGTTTACTCATTTTCCTTTCTGCCTGTCGTTGGCAGCGACAATTTCATTCAGTGTAACACCGGGATTGCGCCACCTCTCGGTGCTCTTTTCATTTTTCGTGTGTATGGCATTTTGGGGGCAGAGGTGGACGCACCCGAGGCATACCTCACATCTGTCTCCAAACACGACTTTATCGGTGATGGCGATGTTTCCGGCGGGGCAGACCTTGGCGCAAATGCCGCATTTGGTGCAATCCTGAGTTACAATGTAACTTTGTCCCTGTTTGCCGTTCAGCAAGAGATTCCCGCCAAGCCCTATCACTGCGGTAAAGGCTCTCCAGACAGGGGTTGCCGTCGCGTCAAGCTTTCTGCGGTTTTGAATATTCGCGATAATCCGGGCAAGGTTCTCATCAACCCGCTTTTCCGGCAGTCTGGCGACCTGCTCGTTCATATCAAAACCGGGCAGATAATTATCAACCATTAGCAGGCTTTCTGTGTAATCGAATCGCTGTCCCCGCTTCTTTGCGAAGGTCTGCACATTCGCCATGGCCGCGCCGGACAGATTTCCATAGGTACCGACGGCAAAGGAATACTCGGCCTCCCATGTGACCTTTTCGAGGAATTTGCGGACCATTTTGGGCATTCCAAAGCCGTATATTGGAAAAATCAGGCCAATGACATCGTCTTTAAAATGCAGATCGGGTGAATCAATAACCTGCGGGATGGAAACAGGCTTGCCGCCGATTTTTTTAGCCACCGCAAGGCAGTTGCCGGTGGATGTAAAATAGAAGATCGTCATGATGGTGCGCTCCTTATTTGTTACTAAAACAACTGTCGTTGCCAAAGGCTTCTGTCACCGCTGTGCGGAATTCCTCTATGTGGTGTACCAGATCGCATAGATGCTGAAACTCGATGCCGAAATTGCCGGTGTAAAAATTCATCGTGCCCTCGTGCCATACCTTTGCCAAGCCCGTGTCCAGTAGAATTTTCAGATGATGGGACACCGCCGAGCGGGAAAGGTGTGTCTTCGCCGTGATTTCACCCACCCGCATCCCCTCGCACTCGGCACTCATCAGCGTTATGATAATGGACTGACGTGTTTCGTCCCCGAGGGCGATAAGCAGACGGCGGCTTTTTTCAAAATCCGATTTGATTAAATCTATCTGTTTTTCAAAATCCATAATACACTCCCCGATTGGTTAATCGGTTCAAACCATTGAAGCATTATCACTATAGTATATCCCCGGCCAAATTGCAACATTGGGAAAGAAAATCGAGACGAAAGGAGATGGCTTGATGGTTTTCACTGCTGCTACCATAGGATAAAGGAAGATATCCACAAGGTAAAGGAACGAATGTGCCTGTCGGAGCATCCCTTTGGAACGGTAAAGCGGTATCACGGGGCACACGCCATTTTTTCCCGCTCTTTTCGTAAGCCGATGTCAAGTAGGTCAAAGTTTTATTTAGCAATGCTTGGCCCGCATTACTTTATTTTAGAAAAATTTCCTGCAAATTCGCACGACTTCGTCTATGCAATCCGCTGCCTCGCGAAATTTTGTGGCGATATTTGCGCGTTTTTCCTTGTCACGAAAAGCGTCCCGTGAATAGTTGTTTAGTCCGCCGCCGAGTTCCTCGAGTTCTTTCCATATACCGCTTTTACACCAGCCGCTTGAGCCACTCTCCTCGCCTAATTTATAGTATTGCTCCGCTATTTGAGCGTTCATATCCGCGTATTGAGGATCAAATTGCGCGAGCCTGTTTATGATGGATGCATAAGGCGCGTCGTTTACATTGTTCGCCCACGCAATCGTCGCAAGATTGCAGATATAAACCCTATAATGATGCCATGCGTCGATTTCGCTGTCATACCGCCCGGCTTCAATATCATCCGCCCAAG
>JAFABI010000089.1 GCA_023426125.1 Bacillota bacterium | reverse complement strand
AGCGTCCGGGACAATAATCTAAGCTCCGCCCTTGAAGCAATCCCCAACAGAGAACCGATCAAGCTTAAAGCAGAAGTCCAGACATATAAAGATGAGCTATATTTGCAGGCTCTAGCCCTACTGAATTAAATCCATTATGACAATTGAAGAACTATTACAACAGCTACTCGATCAGGCTGCCGAAAATGACCAGCTGCTATTTTCCATGTCTCAAACATTGGACGGCATACTGGGGATTTTAAAAGTTCTGGTATTTATCAGCGGCGTATGTGTGTGGCTGTTCCTGGTGAATCTGTTTGCCAAAGCATGGCTTAGGAATGGGGCTTGATTTTATGGTGCAGGAATATGCGGCATTATTCTATAAAGGGGCATTGCAGGGATTGCAGCTCGGGTTCGTTTTCTTTATTGCTTCATACGGTCTTACTGTACTCTTATTCGACGTGATGGTAGTTTAGAAATAGACTATAAACACGAAATGAGGCATATTTTGGAATATTAACTTTATGCAAGTCACGCTCATCTTGATATAATATCCGTATAAGTAGAATTGAGGTGAGCGGCATGACTGAAGCTGAAAAACGGCGGGCCGAAGCAATTTGGATATATAGGATATCGCAGGAAAAGGTTCTAAAGCGCCTTGTCGAGAAAGGAATCTTTACACAAGATCACGCCGATTATATGTCTGATAACACGCGATACCTCATCATATACCGCCGTGTTTCTGTAAAATGGCGCAGTTAATACGCCCACCGCAATATAGAAAACGACGGTTTTGATTTTTTCAAAACCGCCGCTTGGCTACTCTATACTGTTTTAGGCAAAGCTACTCAGCCGCCGCAACAACGGTTTACTTAATTTACCGTTGGAGCGAGATAATCGCAGTTTTATCTGCTATTCAAAAAATCGTTTGTTGCGTTGTAAATATCCTCCACATGGCCATGATATAAATAATGGCTACCTTCAATTACTCGCCATTCTGCATTTGAACCCAATCTTTCTATATGTGCATTTTGGTATTTTTCACCTGTTTGTTTTCCTTGCGCAGTTTCAGAAGGCACAAGTTTTAGAACAGGTATGCTGTGCGGAAAATCCATACCCATCACTTCCTCAATGTTTTCGTTGAGCCGTGCTATCTGATCTGCGATTGTGTCATTGTAATAGTGGTTCATAAATTTTGTGTAATCGCCAATTTCTGTTTGAGTATATCCGTTATCTTCGTTAATTCCAAGTGTGGATTTAACTATGATAGAGTTGAGCGGGCGGGAAAGGCCGATGGCTTGTTGCACCTTGCCCAAGCTATAAACGAACTTTGGGACATTGGTACTTGTTTCAGCCGACGACGTAGTATCTATCATAATGATAGCCAACACTTCTTCTGGATATTTCGTTGCATAGTATTCGGTGTATATTCCCGAACCGGAATGTGGCATCAAAATATAGGGCGCAGAGAAGCCCGCAACAGACAATGCTAATCGTATTTCTTCGGTATAGTTTTCATTTGTTCGGGGTGCTTTTGTTTCATCGCTAAATCCAATACCAAAATACTCCAGGCTTACGACGGTATAGTCTTTTGCCAATGCTCTCATGAGAGGGGCAAAGTCTGCACTCGGCAATGGATTGGTAAAACCGGGCAGTAAGACAATCGTTTTCTCGCCGTCACCCATCGAGTACACGTGCATATTCTCTCCATTGACTTCGACCAACTCCCCGTAGGAGGTAAGATTATCAAGCTCATGGGAAAAGAAAACTTGATTAACAAATAAGCTGATAAGGTTCAACAACATAATCGCGCCAAAGATAATTGCAAGAATAGCCACCACCTTTTTCCCTCGTTTCTTTTTGACTTTCGACATTTTATTCTCCATGATTGTCCTCTGTGGGGGGTGCTGAAATAATTGATATATCTCTCGGCTTTCGTCCATCAGCAGCCTCATAATGATATCTCACAAGTAGCACTTGCAGGTTCGATAAGAACTCGTCAAACTCGCCATCGGTCATCATCATAACGGTGTTATTGAAGAACACTTTATTGTTTCCAGATACTAAACCATCTTTGTCAAAATACTTCTCAAACTTTGAGTAAATCCCCATAAGAAAACCAAATGCCTGTTGCGAAATATTTTCCGAGTCGTTTGGTGTGTTTATTTCATTTATATTTAGCGCGAGTGTACGCTCAACACTTCCTCGTATTTTCTTTTCTTCTACAATCGTCAAAATATTAGCTTCAATTAGAATATTGATATGTCGGTAAAGCGTGGTTCGTGGTACATCATGTATTACCTCGCATACTTCATTTGTTGTCATGCTATTGCGTAAAGCAAAGGTTTGAACAATTCTCATTCGAGTTGGGTTGAGCATAATACTATTTATGTCTTTTTGCATAACGCACCTCCATTGATTCTATTTATGATTATAATACCATTATTGGTATCGGTCAAGTAATTTCCTCGTATGCAAATAAAAAATGAGCAAATTTGAGGCTTGCCGCCGTGGGCCTCTTGCCACTGGCCGTAGTGCTTAAACTTTCCCTTGCTTTTCTGCTTCGGGTGTTCAATGACGGAGAGGCCCTTTTCCAAGCACACACGGTCAGACAGACGCCGGAACGCCCGCGCCGAACCGAGAAATCCCGAAACTTCCGGGTGCAGTCTATGGTCGTGGAATTATAGTAGATATGGCAATGGGGGTGTGGGCGGTCTATGTGAGAAACGACAAAAAAGGCGTGCTTGCCTTTCGTCCAGCGCATAGCTGTTTCATAGCTAATTTGGAGGGCCGTTTCCGCGTCTACCTCACCGGGCGGGAACGCTTGTCGCTGATGGTAGTACAGCACATTCTTTTCCCGCTTCTGCTCCCGGCCTGTGATGGCCTTGTACTTGACCTTGCTCAAATGAAACTCTGTGTCAGCCGTGGCGGGGTCGCACTCAAAGGCCATCACTAAATCACCGCCACGGGTTTTGGTGGGATTTTTGCCGTAATCAAAATCGTCTTTCCTTGCCTCCGCAATGGTTCTTTTAGCCCTAATAATGTCGAACTTGACGATAGTAAAAGAAAAGAACTTTTTGAATATTTATTTGCAAACTCGATAAGAATACTTAAATGATTATTTCTACGTTAGGGTTTAGTGAATGATTACCCGGAGGCAAGCATTGATAATATAATTTTTCTTGATAATCCTAAATATTCACTTTTGTCCACGGAAGAATATATTGCGCATTTTAATATTTTGGCTATATGTGACAGGGAATAATGGCATCTATTTTGACCTAATGACACAAGGTTATCAGGCTAAAACAGATGCAGAACAGGTCCATGATTAGGACGGCCAAAGCTAACTGAAACGAAAAACTTTTCCTTTTGGTAAAAATGGTAGATTATAGCCCTTAGGCATTAAAAATGCGTGCTCTCTTTGAATTTTTAAAGACTCGCAGTATCCATCGGTTATAATAAGAAGAGGACCATCTGTTGGGAAGTCTTCGGGTTTATAAGGCCATCTTTCATCACCATCCATGATAGCGGACAACTGGTACCTGTTTTTTATCTGCTTGATAAATGCCTTGAACTGACCTGCATGATGTGGTGAAAGACAGCCGTATGCCAGTATTTCAAGAGCTTCATCGGTTATTTCTTCTCCATACTCATTGAGAGCATCACTAAGCATATGCCGTGAACGCGGGGTGGAGAAGGGCTCTTCATGCTTTGGTGGCTGTGTCTAGAGATGATCCGGGCGCAAATTGATATATTCAATAATATAAGGATGTATTTCATTTGCTGAGCCCCATTCCAGCCAATCCTTATGGGAGACCTTTAACTGTACATGTATCATACGGTTAATCAAAGCTGAGGACATAGACTTGACAATAGCACTGTCCTGCGCTCTGTTACCGGCACCAACAACGATAGAGCCCTTAGGAAGTTCATACTCACCGATTCTGTGTTCTTGAATCAGACTGTAAAATGCCTTCTGTACCTCCTGACTGCATGCCTTCAGTTCGTCCAGGAAGAGACAGTACGGTTCTTTCCTTGCGATCATCTTCGGGGGACAGAACTGACTTACTCCATCCAGGATTTGGGGAACACCAGTGATATCCTCTGGCGCCAATTGACTTCCGGGCAGTGAAACACAGGGAAGACCCAATGATTCGGCAAACTGCTGTACCAGTGTGGACTTGCCGATGCCTGGAGGCCCCCAGATAAAGACCGGACGCACTACGGCTGTATTTAATAGCAGCTCGGATAACTGTTTTTGTGTTACTGTGGCGGATATATTCATGTATTACCTATTCTTTTCAAAATGCATAATTTGTTTTAGCCTGAACTCCTTACCTTCATAAACTCTGAGAGGGTTTCCCCTTTCGAGGGTATTATGCTGCATCCACATTACTCTTTTTTGGTTTGAAAAACATTCATCATTCTTAGCTTTGATAAGGTTTGATAACCTGCTTAAAGCCAGCTTTTTATTCATGTATTGCGATCTTTCCTCGCTTGCTGTTGAAGTCAAGCCGGTAGGAAGGTGAAATGCTCTAACGGCAGTTTCGACCTTATTAACGTTTTGGCCTCCCGGACCTGAACTTCTCATGGATTCGAACCGTACATCCTTTTCGGAAAAAGATAGTCTATCCGGGTGTTCAAATACTTCAATATTGATAAACC
>JAFABI010000073.1 GCA_023426125.1 Bacillota bacterium | reverse complement strand
AAATCCCTGTTTTGCTTGTTTGTTTTCCCGGTTTGTTTTTGTTATCCAGTATTTTAAAGTTGATACAGTGATACCATTTTCCTTGCACCATTCTTCTGCAGTTTGGCCCGAAGCCCGAAAAGATTCAATTTGACTGTGCCGTGTGACTACAAGTTCTTTACTTCTCATCTGATAATACCTCCATTGTTTATGATGGTATTATCTCACTTTGATTTCCGTCTTTCTATGTGCTGACTTTTTGACAATTACAGTGAGCCTACAATAATAAAATTAGCCTATATATACGAACAAGCGACAAAACATCGTATTGCACCGCCCTTATGATATATCTCCGGCAAAAATATAGAACCGCAACAAGCTTATATGTTAATTGACTGGCTGCTATTGGATGGAGGCAATAATGAAACTTATCATATAAACGGTGACGAACTGGTTGTCGAGTTAGGTACTGTTTTATATGTCCTGTGTGGACGCGCAATGCGCGCCCCTACAGAACCTTTTACCCAAAAATCTTACTATATACAATTATACGGCTTTTACCATTGCCGGGAAATCTCACTTAAGTCTGGCTATGCTGCTGTCATAAGGCGGATAGACCACACCCTTTTCTGTGATAATTGCAGTTATATACCGGTTTGGCGTCACGTCAAAGGCCGGATTCGCAACCGAGATTCCCTCGGGAGCAAGCCGGATCCCTCGAAGATGCGTAACTTCTTCGGCTTTTCTTTCCTCGATGGGGATGCTGTCTCCCGATTCAATGGAAAAATCAATGGTGGAAACCGGTGCGGCTACATAAAACGGAATGTTGTTTTCCTTTGCCAGCACGGCTACACTGTAAGTCCCGATCTTGTTTGCCGTGTCGCCGTTGGATGCGATTCTGTCGGCGCCGACGACGACACAGTCAATGACGCCTTTTTTCATAAAATGGCCGGCCATATTGTCACAGATCAGCGTAACGGGAATACCGTCCTGATGAAGCTCCCATGCCGTAAGCCGTGCACCCTGGAGATAAGGCCTGGTTTCGTCGGCGTAGACATTGATCTTTTTACCTGCTTCCTGTGCTGCGCGTATGACTCCAAGGGCAGTTCCATAATCACAGGTGGCAAGGGCGCCGGCATTGCAGTGGGTCAAAATGGTAAAGCCATCCTTGATGAGCTTGCTGCCATGCAGCCCGAGGGTCTTGTTGATTTCAACGTCCTCACGGTCCATTTCACAGGCTTCCCTGACGAGCAAAGCCTTGATTTCCGCCAGATCCGGAGCGTTGCATTCCAAAGCCTTCCTGCGCATCCTGTCCACAGCCCAGAAAAGGTTTACGGCTGTCGGGCGTGTGCTTCGGATTACAGTGCAAATTTCCTCAAGCTCCTTAAAGAAGGCTTCCTTTGATCCGGTATCTATGGCGGAAGCTCCAATGGCTATGCCATATGCAGCGGTCACCCCTATGGCCGGAGCGCCGCGGACGATCATGTCGGTAATGGCGTCAGCCACCTCTTTGTATGTACGGCACTCAACATAAACCAGCTCTGTTGGCAATCTGGTCTGGTTAATTAATTTCAGTACTCCGTCTTTAAACTCCAATGGTCGCATTTCATTCCATCCTCCTTATACTTCCGCACTGCATTTACAACCTGTTTCGGACAAGTCGATCCGTTGGATCATTTCAAAAAGCATCCCTTTAAGCTTCTCGTTGTTTTCATTAAAAACCTTGAAAACAGCTTCCTGGGTGACAGGAGGAATATCGTCCCGTCCTTCAAGGCCTGCGTCAAAATCGGTGATCAGCGCAATATTGACATAGCATATGCCAAGCTCTCTGGCAAGGTAGCACTCGGGATACTGGGTCATATTGATGACTTCCCATCCCATCCTGCTGAACCAGCGGCTTTCCGCTACGGTGGAAAACCTTGGACCCTGGATGACTACGACCGTGCCATGCTCGTGGATGGGAATGCCCAGGGCTTTTCCGGCTTCGATGGCTGTTTTACGAAGAACGGGGCAGTAGGGGTGTGCGCTGGTAAAATGTTTTGTTTCCGGGCCGTCGAAAAACGTATCTTTTCTTCCGGAGGTCCGGTCGACAAATTGGTCTGTTATGACAAAATCTCCGGGCTTTATTTCCGGCTGAAGACTGCCTGAGGCCGTAGGTCCGATGATTTTTTTCACGCCAAGCTCCTTCATGGCAAAAAGGTTTGCCCTGTAGGGGACCTGATGCGGCGGAAACTCATGCCGGGCTCCGTGCCTGGGGAGAAAAGCTATTTTTTTGCCGCCGATTTCCGCAATGGAGATCTTGCTGCTGGGATTTCCGTAAGGTGTCGATATTTCCACCTCCTGAACCTTATCCAGAAAGGAATAGAACCCTGATCCGCCAAAAACGCCTATATCCGCATTGAAATCCATACCTGCCTCCTTTTATAAAAATATTACTGTAATAAAATCGAAGTATACGGCGCACTCTAATGATGTATCCATATCCTCTATATTATATAATAACCGGATGGATATTCAATCAAAATTTAGAATGCTGACAATATTACAGCGGCATCTGCGGAAAAATTTCAGCTGTAAGTTATATTTTCACCATTGCTTAGTATTGTTTTTTGAAAGGATGTTTTATGCCTGAGGTTTTAACAACGGAATTAAAAAGTGACCTTGAGAGGATCTATAAAATAACAGGTGACCTTCTGAACAGGATAGAGGTGCGGTCTAATGACGAGGAACACGAGGCCGGCCACGAACTGCTGGAACTGGTCAGGTTCAAGCTGATGGATATTGCCGGAACGCTTCAGAAGGACATCTTCAATTGTGATTATCTTGTAACGAAAATACGGACGGCAGGGGGTGATGGCATTGATAGGCAAGAAAGGCCTTCTGGAAGGCATTGGCAAAAAGCTTGACCATATCTCCCTGAACATGGAGAAATTTAAATTTGTGGACTATGTCTATTATATCGAGCATCCGAGGAAAATGCTGTTTTCAAATTTCCTGGGAGGTCTTGCCCGCGGTTTTGGAGCCGCTATCGGATTTACGCTGCTGGGGGCGGCAGCACTGTATCTGCTACAAATCGTCGTCATGTGGAAGCTGCCGGTGATCGGTGAGATCATCAGCGATATTGTAAACATCGTGCAGGATAATTTAAGCAAATCAGGAGGGAAGATAGGTGTCTGAATTGGATATCATGCATTTTAGGGAGCTGTTGACGAAGCAGCTGAACGACATTGACCACACAATACAAAGGATGAAGGAAAACAAGGATGCGGAGCAGGACAAATATTCTCCGGCTGAGCTTTCCAACTACGATAACCACCCGGCAGAGCTGGGGACGGAGCTTTTCCAGGTAGAGCTCAATTCTGCCTTGAAGGTGCATGAGGAGCACATGCTAAAAGACATAAAAGATGCTTTAAAACGGATTGACGAAAACAAGTTTGGCAAATGTGCTTTCTGCGGCAAGGAAATAGGAACGGAAAGGCTGGAGGCGATACCTTACGCAAGCTTGTGCATTGATTGCGAGGAGAGCAAGGCGGTAACCCCCGGGATGTTAAATAAATCCCGTCCGGTTGAGGAATTGGTCCTGGATGCTCCCATGGGCAGGAAATATCTCAATAAAAGAGAAGATGATGAACACGAGGGAATGGACCAGTTCAACGACCTTATGAAATATGGTTCGGCAGACAGTCCACAGGACCTGGGCGGTTATCATGATTATGAAGAGTACTATACCAATAAGATCGACAGGCAGGGAATCGTGGATGACATGGACCGTATTACCAATGAAGAGTACAAGAAGCAGCTTCCTGACTGAAACCAGGAGGAAATATGAAATTTTATCCATTTAATACAAAAAGTGTGGTAATAGTCAGAAATATATTGAAAACTATGCCTGTTTGAATATATAATCATAGGATATAGACACAAGCTTTTTGTTTTGTTTTTTCGGAGGGGAAAATGAATGTAAGGCATAAGGCTGTCATTTATGCTATTGGTATTTTATTGGCCGCAGGCATACCGGATACCTGCCTGAAGGTATTCGGCGAAGCTGCCGGGGCTGTTGTTGAGCCGGTACGGTTTCAGAGTGAGAATGGCCGGCTGCCCTTTAAATACCTTGAACATATGCTTCTGACAGATTCGGATATTGATTTTACTAAACTGCTTATCGTAGTCCTTATCGCCGTCGTCGCGGTACTTTTTCTACTTCAGGTATATATCGCCAAGCTGAAAAGAAAATTGAATCGTGAAAAGAGAGAATTGATAACAGCCAACCAGGAGCTTATTGCTGCTGAATTGGAGCTGAAGAAGCAGTGTGACGAGCTCAGCAGGAAAGGCGAGGAACTGCGGCTGAGCGAGGAGCGCTACAGACTTGCGGTTGATGGGGTGAATGACGGTATCTGGGATTGGGAACATGGGAAAGAAGATATATTTATATCCGTCAGGTGCTGGGCGATCCTGGGGTATAATGACAATGAAATTCCCCAGAAACTTGACATATTGGTAAAGTATATACATCCGGATGAAAAGGATAAATTTTTAAAAGCAATCGAAAACTACGCCGCAAGTAAAAGCAGAAGGCCTTTTCAGATGGAATTGAGGTTTAAGGCCAAAGCCGGCGAATATAAATGGATTCTGGTCAAAGGCAAGGCTATCGTCAACAAGGAAGGCGCCATGGTGAGGATGGCGGGCTCTCTGACGGACATCAACGACAGAAAGCTTGCGGAAGAAAAAATCCACCAGATGGCATATTACGATACACTTACAGGACTGCCCAACAGGACATTGCTGATGGACAGATTTTCAATCGCGGCGGCCAACGCCTTACGGAAGAAAAGGATGCTGGCCATCTGCTTCCTGGATCTTGACAATTTCAAAACCATTAACGACACGCTTGGACATACTTATGGGGATGAGCTTATAGCAAATGTCGGACGGTTTCTGAAGGGGCAAATGCGCAAAGGGGATACCATAGCACGCCTTGGAGGGGATGAATTTATCATTATGCAGCCCAATATAAAGGAAATCGAAGAAGTGACCCGCATGGCCTCGCGCTTGCTTGCTTCCTTTAAGAAGCCATGGATTCTGGCGGGCCGGGAGTTCTACATATCTGCAAGCATTGGCATAACAATCTTCCCCGATGACGGGCAGGACATGCAAACGCTCATGAAAAACGCAGACGCAGCCATGTACAAGGCAAAGGAGTTGGGCAAAAACAATTTCCAGTTATTCACCGAAGCCCTCAACAAGCGGATGCTTCAAAAGCTCACCCTCGAAAATGATTTGAGAAAAGCCCTTGAACGCAACGAACTGATTCTCCACTACCAACCGCAAATTGAGCTTGAAACCGGCAAAACGATATGTATGGAAGCTTTGCTGAGATGGGAGCATCCGGTTTCAGGGCTGCTTAACGCAGAGGATTTCATGGGGGTTGCTGAGGAAACGGGCCTTATTGTCCCCATCGGTGAATGGGTGTTTAAAACGGCCTTTACAAAGTTGAAAAAATGGCACAAGGACGGCAACAGCACCTTGAAATTGTCCATAAACCTTTCGCTGCGGCAATTTATGCAAAAGAATCTGATTCAAACGATTTCGGCCGCCATGGACGAGGCCGGTGTGCAACCGGAGTGGATAGAACTGGAAGTCAATGAGATGATTGCGTTCAAAGACCTGGAATATACCCTTTCAACGCTTCACAGCTTAAAAGCGATGGGAATGGGGATCATCCTGGATGATTTTTGCTCGGGGTATTCCTCGCTGAGCTATTTAAAGCAGATGCCCATCGACAATGTCAAAATAGATAAAGCCTTTATCGCCGGTATGACGGAGGGCTCGAACGAAGCGATGGTTGTGAAGGCTTTGATTGCCCTTGCCCATGATTTGAATCTTAAAGTAACGGCGGAAGGAGTGGAGACGGCGGAGAAACTGGAGCTTCTCTCAAAAGAGAAATGCGATATGATCCAGGGGTATGTCTTCAGCACTCCGCTTTCCGAAGATGCAGTAGGTGAATATGAAAGTATTGAAGGGAATTTCCTGCGCCGGCGGAATAGCGGCAGGTAAAGCATACAGATACCGTAAAATCAGGCCGGAAATAGGCAGGCGGACAGTGATACCGGCAGAAATCGGGGTGGAGCTTGAAAAGCTGGAAGAAGCCATAAAGCAAACCAGGCTTCAGATTAGTGCCATTAAATCACAAACGCTGCAAAACTTAGGCAGGGACAGGGCTGACGTTTTCAACGCGCATATTGCAATACTTGAGGATCCTGACCTTAGAAAGGAATTGAAGGATTCCATCGTATTTCAAAAAAACTCCGCGGAAGCTGCAGTCGAAGAGGTCTTCCACAAGCATGCCTGCATTTTTAAAACGATGGACGACGAATATTTCAGGGAAAGAGCCGCAGATATCGATGATCTTGGGCAGCGGCTTCTTAAGAATATTTCGGGAACCGCCGCGGAATTCAATACCGGCTTGAGTGGGAGGCATATCTTTGTTTCCGAAGAAATCACCCCTACGGACATTGCAATGATCATAAAAGAGTCCGCACTGGGAATTGTTTCAGGAAAGGGCAGCAATACGTCCCACGCGGCAATTATGGCCCGGGCCCTGGGAATACCCGCGGTATTCGGGCTTGGCAGCAAAGCCATATCCGAAATCGAAAATTATTCAAGCATCATCGTCGATGGCTTCGAAGGTTCTGTCATCCTTTCACCGGAAAAGGAGCAAATGGAGCATTACATGCGGATGTCAGAACGTCTTAATGTCATTTTTAAGGATGACAGGGTTGACGCCGGTCTCCCTGCCGACACGCCGGACGGTTTTCATATAAGGCTTATGGCCAATATTGATACGCCTGAAGATATCGATACCGTTTTAAAATACGGAGCCGAGGGCGTAGGGCTGTACAGAAGCGAATTTCTTTACAGTGCCTGTGAACATCTGCCTTGTGAGGATGTTCAGCTGGAGGCGTATAGAACCGCGGCATTCAAGCTGGCGGGAAAGCCGCTGGTCATAAGGACTCTGGACGCCGGCGGAGACAAGAGGCTTCCAGGTTTGAACCTTCCCGAGGAAACAAATCCGTTCCTCGGCTGGAGATCCATTCGGGTGTCACTGGACAGGCTAGATATATTTAAAACACAATTAAGGGCGATTTTGAGAGCCGGCGCCTGCGGACGGCTATCCTTACTATACCCGATGATTACCTGCGTCAGTGAAGTGCGGGAAGCGAACCGCATCCTGGAGCAGGTCAGATCCCAGCTAGAAAGTGAAGGCGAAAACTTCGGCAGGGATATCAGGGTGGGCTTGATGATTGAAGTGCCGTCGGCTGCCATCATGATCGATTCCATGCTAAAGGAAGTGGATTTTGTAAGCATTGGGACCAATGATCTCTGCCAGTATGTTCTTGCTGCGGACAGAAGCAACCCCAGTGTCTCTCATCTGCATCAGCCGCTGCATCCGGCAGTTTTGAAGCTGATAGGCATGGTCATCGAAGCTGCCGGAAAATGTGGAAAACCTGTCTCCACATGCGGTGAAATGGCCTCTGACCCTGCCTCGGTACTTGTGCTTATGGGGCTGGGAATGAAAGAATTCAGCATGAATGCTGCAAGGATACCGGCTGTGAAAAAGATGATCAGAACTACTACCATGGAATATGCCCGGGATGTCGCCAGGCATATTACCGGCCTGTCAACAGCCGCGGAGGCTGTTGAGTATGCGGCTAGAGCCCTTGAACTCTGCCGTTAATATATTGACAATTGGCACTGAAAAAATGTATTATAATCAAAGAGATCTTGTGGATTATAATATACGGTCGACGAAACTGAGTGCGGCAATGGCAGGTTTGTCCACACGGGTTAATGGGTTTTAACTTCTATTTTTCTAATCTCCACAAGTGGGTTCCTGCGAGGAGGTGTTGTTATGCTGCGTTTTCAGAAGGTAGGTCCCTATCAGCGGCTTTTGCTTTTTGTATGCCTGTTTTTACTTTTGCTTTTTATCATATACGTCAGCATCCATTTTAGCCTGCAAAGTCGTGAAGCCGGTATGATTGCATATCCGAAGGATTTTTTAACAATGCGTTGCATAAACCCGTCCAACGATAACGCCGAGGATACCCTATTTGTTTACGCAAACGGCCAAAACGCGAATGGGCCCTTTCGTATCGCCTATTACCGTGACTTTGATACGTTTGAATTACAAGATCCGTCCGGCGATTGGACTGTTTTACAGACGGTATATAAAGACGCTAATTATGTCACAAGTGAAGGCATTTCTGTTGGTTCGATCA
Source organism: Bacillota bacterium (assembly GCA_023426125.1). Taxonomy (GTDB): domain Bacteria; phylum Bacillota; class Clostridia; order Acetivibrionales; family DTU013; genus MnB-11. The sequence goes on along the minus strand of JAFABI010000073.1, from coordinate 248,304 downwards.
AAAAAAATGTAGTGGCGGCTTACCAAAAATACGGCCTCCAAGAGTATAATATCAGCAAAATAACGTCAATGAATTTGCGTTCGCTTGACATCGTTTTGCAGGGTATAGACCTGGCGGATACTTTCCTCTATGTGGACAATCATAATATTTTTAACGATTCTTATCAAGGTACGGATTATTGGGGCGGTCTTGAGGCTATCATTTTCATTTTGGATCGGAATAATGTGGTCGAAAAAATCGTGGAAGTTGCCCCTACCTCCGGTTAACACCAATTTCCTCTAGGGTAACCGTGTTCGAGCATCGCCTGGACAAACGCCTGCAGCCACTCCTCCACATGAAGCGTTTATTCGCAGCCACGCCCACCCGTCTTGCCTCCGAAGCTATACGTTTCAAAAACCAAAAAACAATTGAAAATTCTTACTTGGGAATAATATTCATGCGGTAGCCGTGGGCACCCTGTGCATACCTATTGACTATTTTACTGGAAAGTAGTATAGTTATAAGGATTGGCTGTTTATTATGATGTGCATATTAATATCCAATTATATTATATCACACAATATAATTAGCCGTCAAGAGGTTTTAGAAATTTTGAGGAGGCAATGCTATGGACTTTGACAATGCGGTATGGACATTTGAAAAAAGCAGGCTGGAGAGAGTTCTTGCACAGATAGGCATAAAGCTGAAAGCGGCCGGGGAGACGGCGGGGAACGTGAGGAAGGAGGTCATTGCCATACAAAGGTCCATGTGGGACAGTGTCAATCCTGTGCCCGGAGGGGACCTGGACGATCTGGCAAATATCTGGCAATTTCAGACGGATATTGAGAGAGAAGGGCGTAAAGCCTTGTTTGAAGCAGCTCAGGTGAAAAAACTTGAAAAAATGCTGAAGACACCATATTTCGGAAGAATTGATTTTAGAGAAGCAGGCAGCGACGAAGAAGAACAACTGTATATCGGAATCGGGAGCCTGATCGAGGAAAAAACGCAGCAGAGCCTGGTATATGACTGGAGAGCGCCTGTGGCCGGCATGTTCTACGATTATGAAACCGGGAGGGCGGAATACGAATGCCCGGCCGGCAAAGTAGAAGGGGAAATTCTCCTGAAAAGGCAGTATAGAATCTGGCAGGGGAAAATTGATTTCATGTTTGACTGCAGTTTGAAGATTGACGATGAGGTCCTGCAGGAAATCCTTAGCAAAAGCGCCGACAGCAAAATGAAGACCATCGTGACCTCCATCCAGCGAGAGCAAAACAAAATTATACGCAATGACCTTCACCGGCTGGTGGTGGTCCAGGGACCTGCAGGGAGCGGCAAGACTTCCATCGCGCTTCACAGAATAGCTTACCTTCTCTATCGATACAGAAAGCAGGTGCTGGCGGACAATATTGTGATTTTCTCGCCCAACGGGATTTTCAATGATTATATTTCCGATGTCCTCCCGGAGCTGGGTGAGGAAAATATGCACAGAACCACCTTTATGGAATATGGGGAGCGAATACTGGGAAACCGCCTGAAACTGGAAGATATGGGCAACCAGATGGAATATATCCTTACGGAATGGAATTCGCCGGAATACCGAGGAAGAATCAAAGGAATACGGTATAAAGCTTCAACTGCCTTTGGGGAAACCATAAAAAATTATGTAAAGCATCTCGAAGATAGCAAAGACTTTGAAGACGTTGTATATAAAGACGCCGTGATTGAAACAAAGGAAGAAATACGCGAATTTTTTGCCGTGGGTTTGAAATTTCTTCCCCCTGAAAAGCGGCTTGCAAAGATCAGGAGCAGACTTATCAACAAGCTTGAGCCTTTCATAAAAGAAAGGATTGAGCAGCTGACACTGGAATTGGCCAACACCGGCGAATACCTGGACAAAGTGGAGATTAAAGGCAGAAGCATCTTTATGGCCAGAGAGGAGTTCAGACCATTAAGGGAAAAAATCGAGAAGATGACACGGATCGATACGGTAGAGTGCTATATGGAACTGTTCAGGGACAGGGAGCTGTTTTGCCGGATTTCCGAAGGGAAAATCCCCGAAGTTTTTGATGAAATCAGCCGGGTAACCATTGCCGGGCTTTCATCGGGAAAATCGGGCTTCGAGGACGTAGCGCCGCTTCTATTGATGAACGGCCTTTTGCATGGCGTTTCCAGCCCGGGCAATATCAAGCATGTAATCATCGATGAGGTGCAGGATTATACACCGGTACAGTTTGAGGTTTTCAAGCAGCTCTTCGGCCACTGCAGCATGACCTTGCTGGGGGATAGGAACCAATCCATCAATCCGTACATGAATACGGAAGATTATAAAACGATCCTGGACATTTTTGATTTTGACCCTTCTTTGTCAATCAGCTTAAGCAAAAGCTACCGGTCTACGAGGCAAATAACCGAATTCTGCAAATCCTTGCTGGTCTGGCAGGAGGATACCGAATATGTAAACAGGGACGGCGAGCTTCCCCGGATATTTTGTTTACAAAGTGAAGAAGCCATGTTTTGCAGCCTGGAAGAAGACATAGCCCAATTGAAAGCAAGCGGCAGCAGGTCCATTGCCATAATATGCCGGACAGCCGCATACGGCAACAAAGTGTTCGAAAGAATCGCAGGAGAAACGGACGCCAGACTTGTGAACGGAGATACGGCGGAATTCAATGCGGTAAATGCAGTGAATATCCTTCCCTCTTATCTTGCCAAAGGCCTGGAATTCGATGCCGTACTGGTTTTATGTCCCGAAGACGGCGACTATGCGGATGAAACGGAAAGAAAGCTGTTTTACACCTGCTGCACCAGAGCTTTGCACCTGTTACACATATACAGCGTCAAGGAGTTGCCGGAATTTGTAAAAGATATGGATAAAAAACTTTATGAGACTATTGATAATTGCTGACTGTTGATGTAAATTAAAAGTACATTTTGCGCATGCAGGGGAGGAATACTCGATGGAAATTAATTTATCCGGAAAAATTGCGCTGGTCACCGGAGCTACAGGCGAATTGGGAAGAGTCATGGTACGTACGCTTGCACGTTGCGGAGCGGATATAGCCATTCATTATTTGAATAATGAAAAAAATGCGAAGGACCTATTGGACGACATCACAAAAGCAGGCAGCAGGGCCCTTATTGTGAAGGCGGATATTACGGATTCTGATTCAATTATGGAAATGAAGGATAAGGTAATAAAGGGCCTGGGTGCCCCTGATATCATAGTGAATAACGCAGTCATCCAATATCAGTGGGCTAATATATTGGAGCAGGATGCCAAAGATTATGAGAGCCAGTTTAAGTCATGCGTCATGCAGAATGTTTTTATGGCCAAGGCGTTTATTCCTTCCATGATTGAGAAAAAAAGCGGCAGGTTTATCGGGATAAATACCGAGTGCGCCATGCAAAACTCCCCCAACCAATCCGCCTATGTAGCGGGAAAGAGGGGAATGGACGGTGTTTTAAGGATCCTGGCAAAGGAAGTAGGGGAACATCAGATAACCGTCAATCAGGTTGCGCCGGGCTGGACCATAAGCGACAGGGATAGAAAGCAAAATTATACGGCAGGCGATTATGAAAAGAGCGTTCCGCTGAAGCGAAGGGGCACAGATCAGGAAATCGCCAACGTAGTTGCATTCCTCGCTTCGGATCTGGCAAGCTATATAACGGGCGCCTATATCCCGGTTTGCGGCGGGAACGTCATGCCGGCGATATAGAACATATTTTTGCTGTCATTTAAAACCCATGTCTTCGCTAGGGAACTGCTATGGTTCAAGGGTAATCAGTTATAAAAGACAGGATATTGTGAAAATAAAATTTTATGAGGTGATGCAGTTGAAGTGGGGCAATTTACTTTCTGAAGAAAGACTTGGCGATCCGATTGTTATTGAAAAATACACAGAAGGGAAATATCCCAGAAGTGAGTTTGAAAAAGACTATAGAAGGATTATTTCCTGCGCATCCTTTAGACGCTTGCAGGATAAGACGCAGGTGTTCCCATTGGATAAAAGTGATTTTGTCCGTACGAGACTTACACATTCGTATGAGACCGCTTCTATCGCAAAAATGCTTGGCGTTATGGTGCTGTCAAAAATAAAGACAAAAACTTTGGATAGGGAAGATCAAATCGCCATAGTGAATATTCCCGACGTGCTGGCATGTGCCGGCTTGCTGCATGATATAGGGAATCCTCCTTTTGGGCATTTTGGAGAAGAAATTATAAAAAAATGGTTTTCATTTAACCTGAAAAAATATGCCATTGTGCAGGATGGCAAGAATGTTCCGCTAAGTGATATATTGGATGAAAAATTTCAACGCGATCTGGCCAGCTTCGATGGAAATGCGCAGGCATTAAGAGTTTTAACCAAGCTGCATTTTCAAGACAGCGACTTTGGGTTAAACCTGACGAGCGCTGTACTTAATACCCTAATTAAATATCCTACATCTTCCGGCGGTGTAAAGAAAAAGAAAGATGCAGAATATAACCTTACCTGCAAAAAGATGGGTTATTTTTACTCTGAAGCGGAAGCATATAAAAAGATTACGGAGATAACCGGGGCAAAAAATTGCCGGCATCCCCTGGCCCTTATTCTTGAAATTTCCGATGATATTTCGTATAAAACTGCCGACATTGAGGATGCCATGAAAAAGGGCTTGTTTAATTTATCGGACTTGTTAACATTCATCGATGATCAGCGACGTGAATTATGTATGAAATTTCCAAAAAACGACCATTCAAAAATGAATGAGCTTTTTAACAAGCTTTGCCAGATAAAAGATGACGTGGCGAGAAACCACTCCAAATTCAATAAGAATATCTCAAACATCGATTTGTATATAATACAAAATTGGATTCCGTATGCGCAGGAATGGCTTATGTATTGTGCTGCCTATTGCTTTGACAGGCATTATCAGGAGATTATGAGCGGAACATTTCACCAGGATTTATTTTATGATACGAATCATACCCACTCTGCAGAAATCTTGCAGGATATTATGAATAACTTCATATTCCCGAACCGGGAGATTATAAAACTGGAGCTTGCCGCAAATACGATCCTTTCCAGCTTGCTCGATAAATTCGTGCCGGCGGTTTTGTTCCACGATGAAAAATATAAAAGTAACAATTTCATTGAAATTCAGGCGTATAAAAAGCTATATTCCCTATTTTCAGAAAATTATCGGGATACCTATAGCATTGAACTCCGCAATTTTGAAATTGAAATGGAAAAGTTGGAGAGCTGGGAGATGGGACCTGAGGAAAAAAGGCTGGCAATACGAAATCAAGACATATATCTGCGTTTGCTGCTGGTATCCGACTATATAAGCGGCATGACTGATTCATATGCAAAATCGCTTTATCAGGAATTGAATGGAATATATGAGTAGAGTATTATAATATGGACACGCATATGGAAATTGCCCGCTTCACTGGAACTTATCGACCTTCGGCACAATCCTGTCGATGATGTATCGCCGCTGGCTGCTTTGCCTGGCCTGCGGAATTTGTGCTTGTACGCTACCCGCGTAACCGATCTATCCGCATTGGCTGGCTGTCCTCTGCTGGAAAATATCGACGCGGAAGGGACGAATATTACTTCCATAAAGGCTTTCAAGGGGATAAAGAATTGAAATACCTGCATATGCGGCAGATACCCGTCAAATCCCTGGCCGGCATTGAGGAATTTTCCCATCTGGAGCAGATCGGCCTGAGCAGCGTTACGGACGGCGATTTGTCGCCGCTGCTGAAACTGGCGCAGTTAGATGTAAGGAAATTTGTCTACAACCGACAAATTTCCTTTGAATTAGGTCGTTATAAGAAGAAGCGGTAAAGGGTGGCGGGTTATTCATAAGATCCCGGTACGGAAAGCCATGTGCTTTTACATCGTATTCCTGGCCTACGCCATTAATAAGCCGTGGAGAATCATTCCAACCTTTTGCCAACACCTTGCGTCGGTGGAAATGCTAATAAAACGGCTGGACACATGCCAGCCGTTGCCATCAGCGGTATTGCCCAAAGGCAATCACAAAAAGTCGCATGGAGCTCGATGCCCCCGGACTTTTAATTTACTTGGCCGATCCATAAAAAATTTTGCTCAATATGTCTTATTTGGCATATTGTCTTCATAGATGGGTTTTTGTACAAAATGCTTCTTCTGAGCCAGAGTATCCTGCACAACCCTGAGAGTTTCGCCAAAACGCTGGAAATGTACGATTTCCCGCTCACGCAGGAATCTCAGCGGGTCGAGCAAATCCGGATCATCTGTTAGATTTATCAGGTTTTCATAGGTCGCTCTGGCTTTTTGCTCGGCAGCAAGGTCCTCCGTCAGGTCGGCAATCGGATCGCCCATTGATTGGAGGACGGCTGCTGTGAAAGGTACGCCTGATGCATCAACCGGATACACAGCATGGTCATGCTGTGTATAATAGGATCCAAGCCCTTCCGCCTCCAGCACTTTGGCCGGTACGCCCTTTGTCAGCTGATGCACCATGGAACCTATCATTTCAAGATGCGCAAGCTCTTCGGTGCCTATGTCGTTAAGCGTAGCCTTTGCCATTTCAGTGGGCATGGAGAAGCGCTGGCTGAGATACCTGATGGATGCTGCAAGTTCACCGTCCGGCCCGCCGTACTGGGTAATGATATATTTTGCCATCTTTGGGTTACAGGTTTTTATTCTTACCGGAAATTCAAGTTTCTTTTCATAGATCCACATGGATTCCATACCTCCTTTTATTGCCATTCCCAGGGCCAGGGACTATTGATCCAGGGCCATGGATAGCTGTAGCTTGCTCTGGCCGTAATGGGACCATACATCTGCTCGTAATTTTCCCTTAACCATTTGGCCCTTGGCACGCAATTTATATAAATGCACAAAGCCCTTTGGTCATTGGGATGTGTATTCAAATACAAACCAAGATCGTACAGCATAAAATCGGCTGCCATGACTTCATCCAGTTTTCTTTGACGTGCTATATCCATACCGACACCTCCAATCATGCATCAACGGTATATTCATGCTCCGTACCATAAGGCCAGGCCAGCTCCGGAAATATGGTACCCTGCTCCAGCGCTTTTTCAGGAGGATAAAGGCACATGAGGTGCTGGAAGGGGACATAGGCATGTGCCAGCCGTGCGTTGGTTATGGGTTGAGGGCAGAAATACTGCATTTTGCACATATCGTAACATTCCGTTGTTTTCATCAGACTACCTCCAGATTTCATCATTTTAGTATTATAGTATTCGTGTTTACATAAAAAGGTTCTGATGTTAACCATAATCTTGCTTCACAATAGTGTATGAAGCATTTAATTGGTTTCAAGCAATACAGCAAGTGTTGTGAAGCGGCAGTGCTGTAAAATCCTACAGGAAATGATGAGCAGCAGCTATGGATTTTGTCTCGGTTTTAGGTTAAACTTATTATGACCGTAAAAAATTAGTGGAGGAGCTTATGACGAAAGACTTCAGACTGGCCTTGTGCCAGATGGATGTTGTTGACTGCAAGCAAACAAATGTGGCAAAAGCACTGCAAATGCTTGATAAAGCCGCCGATGGCGGAGCAGCGGTTGCAGTACTGCCTGAAATGTTCAATTGTCCATATGATAATAAAAAATTTGGCGAATATGCGGAGAGTATGCCGGACAGCCCTACCGCCGGAGCTATTTCAAAAAAAGCTGCAGAGCTTGGTATCTATGTAGTCGCCGGATCGATACCCGAGCGTGACGGCACAAATCTTTACAATACATGCTTCGTATTTGGCAGAGAAGGTGCGATCCTTGGCAGGCATCGGAAAATGCATCTCTTTGATATTGATGTCAAAGGGAAAATAAGATTTATGGAGTCGGAAGTCTTATCCAGCGGCGGGGATAGTACAATTGTTGAGACCGAGTTCTGCAAAATCGGGATAGCAATATGCTACGATATAAGATTTCCGGAGCTTTCGCGTCTTATGGCCCTGGAGGGGGCGGAAGTCATTATCATCCCGGGAGCCTTCAACATGGTGACAGGCCCTGCGCATTGGGAGCTTCTCATCCGTGCAAGGGCGCTGGACAATCAGGTTTATGTAGCGGCAGCATCGCCGGCGAGAAGCCTTACAGCTTCCTATACAGCGTATGGCAATTCTATGGTTGCATCGCCGTGGGGAAGCGTTCTTCAACGGACGTCAGAGAAGGAAGCGATTGTTTTTGCCGATATTGGGGCAGAAGAAATCGACAGGGTCCGCAGAGAACTGCCGTTGCTTAAGCACAGACGGACGGACCTGTATGAGCTGTGTAAAAAGGTATGAAATGAATTATTTTTTTACCGTACATTGCCTGAAAATGGTCTTGATTTATAGAAAAGTATGTGTTAATATAATAAAGCAAATTACATCTGCGGGGGTGTGGTGAAACTGGCAGACGCACTGGACTCAAAATCCAGCGATAGTGATATCGTGTCGGTTCGACTCCGACCACCCCCACCAGAAAAGACAGGATTGTCTTTTACGAAAGTAAAAGGCAATCCTGTTTGCTTTTTGCCCGAATTTACATGAAAATCAGCTCAAATGGGTGTAAGCAATCGCTTTAAACTCGCATATAATTAACTTTAAGACTTTAATGCAGACCCATGTAATCCCAAATATATTTGCCTTTTATAAATATAAAAAAGGACTTGACCATGGTTTACTCCTTTTGCTTTTTCAATTTTTTTGATATACTATGTTCAAATTTTTATATAATGTCCGTTTTTAAAAGGAGATAATCAATGGGCTATTTTATGGTACATTTAAAAGTTGCTCAGAAATTATTAGGAAGCGATAACAACATAAAAGATATTAGTGCATTTTATAAAGGGTCTCTTGCCCCAGATGCAATTATGTTTAGGCAAGGATGCCAACACTCTGAAAAAGCGTTAACACATTTTTGTGTTGGTGATGAGGGTTGGGGTTATTATACTAATTATGATGAATGGGAAAATAGTTTAAAATTTAATATCCAAAAATATAATGATACAATAAATCCTGATTTTATATTTGGATATTTTACTCATATCTTCACTGATATTGCGTATACAAGCAGATTCTGGACTCCTGTAAGGCTAACACTAGACAAGAATTATATAGAAGATTACATTAAGGATTGCATAGAGATTGATTCACGCTTATTAGAAAGTCTTGAAAATAAAGAACAAGTATGGTCGTTATTGAAGCAATCCACAGACTATTATTTGCCTGACACTGTTAATGCTGATGATTTAACAAGGTTAATAGGTGAAATGATACATAATATGTACAATAACCGCAAATCAAATTTAGAGTATAAATTCAAAGTGATAACACTTTCTGACATGCTTGACTTTGCGGAAGTAACAGCTGCAAAAATAAACGAAAGCGTATTTACAATATAAGCAATTGACGTTATCTATATTCACCTAACTTTCAAAACAGACATAATTTCCCGCAGAGGGGAAGCTATGTCTGTTTTCATGCGAATAAGTGTGATATAATTTGACAAACACATACAAATTAAGGCTATAATGGGTTTCAGAGCAAAAATAAAGAAGCAAGCATTATTTTTAATGGGGGTATAATAATGGATTTACGCTTAACATTCAATATGGATGCTCCAACCTATGACAGATTTCGTCCAACATATACAAACGAGCTGTTTGACGACGTAATTCGGTTTTCAAGTCTTGACAGAAATAAAAGAGCACTTGAAATAGGAATTGGCACAGGTCAGGCAACATTGCCTTTTTAAGAACCGGGTGTAAAGTAACTGCCATTGAAATAGGTGATAAATTAGCACAATTTTCAAGGGAGAAGTTTGCGGAATTTAAGAGTTTTGAAGTAATCAATCAGGATTTTGAAAGTGTTCCACTCAATAAAGATGCTTATGACTTAATTTATTCCGCATCAGCTTTCCATTGGATACCGCAAGAAACAGGGCTTCCGAAAGTATATGGATTATTGAAAAGCGGGGGCGTATTTTCATGGTTTTCAAACCAACCTGCTCCTGCTGAAGAACATACACACATACATGAGGAGTTTCAAAAAGTCTACAGGAAGCATAGTCAATTTTTCAGAGAAAATAAGCCTTTGCCAAGCCTGCAATTAAGGCGGCAGCAAGCTGAGGAAAAACGTCTGAATAGGTCTAGTACGTTAAAACAATATGGCTTTGTTGATGTGAATGATAAACTTTACTATAGCGCAAGAACATTTAATGCAGAAGATTATGCTACACTTATCAGCACATATTCAGACCATAAGGCAATACCCGATGACATCAGGATACCGTTCTTGAGAGAAATTGCCGATATAATTGACCGTTGCGGCGGTGAATTTACTCTTTCTGATACTATTATTTTGTGCATGGCGAAAAAACCTTAAATTCTAAAGCTACATAATGCGACCCGGCATTGATTGATTTACAGAGAGTATCTTAACGGTAATAGCCTTAGAGGATTAGCAAATTTGTGCTATATCTGGAACGAAGCAAAGAGAACGGGCAGTTATGCTTGTCCTCTTGCTTTTATCGGTATATAATTAGTTTATGGGATAAAAAGTCAACTTAAGTTATGGAGTTTGAGTTTATGGACAATTTCACGAAAAAAGATATGGAGGAAGCACTCCGAGCCATAGCTTCAATGATTGACCGGAGTGAGAAAGCGCAAAAAAAGTTTACGCAGGGCATTTCCCAGCACACGTTGCAAAAGAACAGGATTAAAGCGCTTTATATCGCCTCGTCATTGATAAAAAAAGAATTAGCCGAGCAAGATATATCGGACATATATACGAAAGAGGACCTGGAAAAAGCGCTTGCACCAATAGCTTCGCTGATTAGCAAAAGTGAAAAAGCCCGGCAAAAATTAGCACAGGGCACTTGGCAGTATGCGATGCTCAAAGATAATCTCAAAGCACTATATATAGCCTCGCCATTATTAACAAAGGCATTGAGTTCGGTTGATTGTTAGAAGATGAACGATAGGAGCACGATATGAACATAGAAGCAGAGAAAATCAGTAGCTATCGGCTTCATGCTCATTATATATCATATCGCCACGTACGAGGCATAATCCAATTCTGCCATTCCAACAGCATCAATACTCTGCTCGGGTGACCACGTGACTGTAATCGGTTCGAGTGACGTCTGCTGTGCTGTATAGGGTGTGAGGCCCTGTCCGCCGCCACCCGTGCCAATACTGATAATTTCATATTTATTTCTCTCAATGCGCTTTATCCTGATCTCCATGTAATTGTCCGGCCATGTACCCTTGCCCTTTGCGCCGCGCGCGGGATTCAGATAGCTGTCGTTATCGGTCGTAAAATCATAATTCAGGGAAACGCAGAACTCATTAATGTCACCCGCTAGAAGTGAAATGTCATTTAGATGAAAAGAGGCAATGCGATCTTCCACTGGTGTTCGTTTACTTGTCATAGCACCCATATATTCAACTGAAAAGGCAATTCTCCCGATTTGTATAGGGTCTGTTACGGTAGTATTGATAGTAAGTGGTCCGGATGTAATCGGAGCTTTTTCAATCACACCCGTATAAACATCCCATCTGCCATCATTCTGGTTATATGTGAAAACACCACCTGTTTTTTTCGCTATGGCAAGGATCTCTTTTGTATTGTTTTCGGGCAGTTGTACTTCAAATGTATAGCATTTAAAGGTACCATGTATTTTTTGTTCATTACCGGCCGTTATACTGATTGCCGATGGGTATACGCCTCTTGCAATTTCTTCTGCCTGATTTTGCGTTAGCATATCACTTTCAGGGTTTGTTACTAATCCGATGCTTAGCGTTATTACGGAAAGGACTGCAACTGCAATAATCCAAAACGCAGGTTTTTTATAGTTCAAAACGTTTTTAATTCTGCCCTTCACATTTCCCTCACCGAAGGCAAGGGGACTGCCGTTCAGGATGCGTTTTCCCGTCGCCAGAGATAGAAGTGATGAGGAATAGGCTTTTTTGATTTCACCACCCATTTCCTTTATCACTCTTTCGTCGCAGGAAAGCTCCATATCTGTACTCATCAGAACAAAAGCAACCCAGGCCAGAGGATTGAACCAATGGATGCTCAGAACCAAAAAGGCAAAAGGCTTTATGATATGGTCAAGCCTGCGGATATGCGTCTGTTCATGCCGGATAATATAGCTTTTTTCCTCTACCGCCAGTTCAGCGGGAATAAAAATTTCCGGCCTAAATATGCCAAATACGAAGGGCGTTTTCAGATTGTCTGTCTCGTAGATGTTCCGCTCAATATGTTTCGCGCTTTTCAGGTGCTTTTTCAAAATCAGTACTGAAACGATACTGTAAATCAGTATCGCCGCGATGCCGAAAAGCCACAGGAACGTAACAATCGACATCGGTGCTTCCAGCGGATCGGCAACTGTTTGCTCATCATTCTGCGGAAGGATTTCATTGATGATTTGGCTGATACCCGGAAGCGGAAAATCCACCTGTGGGTTTGCCGTATGAACGATATCGGTGGGGATATAGGCGATGCTGCCGTTTGTTGCGGTTGGTGAATTAAAAATGCCCAACAGTGAAAAGCCCGAGGAAAACGATATGGGGCAGAGAAGCCGAAATAATACAACCGCCCACAGCACATAGGAAAATACTTTTGGCGCTTTTTTCAACAGCAGACGGGCAAGCAGCACAAGAACGATAACAATCCCCGCGGTAAGACTCATATTCAGAATTATAGGAAACAACGTATAGCACCACATAAGCATTAACCTCTGTTCTCGTCGATCAGCTTTTTGAGTTCCTCGGCTTGACGGTCGCTTAGTTTTTTGCCGCCGATAAAGGCTGTCAGAAATTTAGGAAGTGAACCTCCGAAGGTATCCTCTACGAAACGCCTGCTTTGTTTGGCATAAAAATCGTCTTTTTTTATCAGTGAGGCAACAACTGCATTTTGATTTTGAAAGATACCCTTTTCACATAGATTCTTTAGAACCGTATAAGTAGTGGACTTTTTCCACTCCATTTCTTTTTCACACAGCTTAACCAATTCGCCAGAGCCGATCGGCTCATGCTGCCAAATTATTTCTGCAAATCTCGTTTCGCTCTGTGATAATTTATATTCCTTCATTGTAAATCCTCCTGAGTCTATATAGTATAGACCTGTAATGTTAGTCTATATTATATAGACCGGTTTGTCAATAGAAACATTGTTCAATGTTGATGGGGTAACAGGGGCTTTGCTCCTAACAGGCGAATCATGGGAGACAAAATTTACGGCAAAAGGCTCCACAGCCGGGTGAATGTGGACTGCACGACGTTTTCCGGCGAGGACGGACTGCGGTGGAGCTTAAATTTTACGCATAATTTACCTGAGCCCAACCCGGATTTATCGTTCATACGTTATAATACTACCGCAAAACATTTTTGTTATGCTTTAAATTAATGTGCAGCATTGATTGCCAAAAGCAGGTCTACCCATCCGGGGACTTGAATACGATGGCAGAAAGCGGTGGACACATGCCGGATTGTGTGGCGCACTATAAATTTGGCCAGGATGTTCTAGAGCGGCTTGACACGCATTTAAAGTCATGCATATTTGCTTACAGACAGGAATACAATGTAGGGCTGCAGGGGCCCGATATATTTTTCTTTTACAAGCCTTACCGCAAAACCGATATCGCGGATTACGGCATTGTGTGCCACGAGCAGCCGGCCATCCGGATGTTCGCCCCGATCCTGGCGAAGGTACGTGAAAATGCCGCCTTGTCCTATTTGATGGGTTTGATCTGCCACTATACACTGGACGCATGCTGTCATCCGTATGTTTACGGGCACAGCCGGGAGCTTTCCGACCATCTGCGGATGGAGGCTGCCTATGACAGGCATATCCTGGCGCAGTATGGATTCGCAAAAGCAAGGTGTCTTCTTGTGTACGGCTATAAGCCGGATTTTAACGCAATGGCCGAGCTTTGGCCCGGCATAAGTGCAGAGACAATCAGGAAATGCGTGAAAGCCGCGCGGTTCTATTCCTGGCTCCTGGACCATAAAGGCCTTCTTCAGCTTTGTGAAACCGTTGCAGGAAAACGCGGTGTGTTTTCCCCAATGTCTCTTCCCGATGTCATATCACAGGAACAGCAAGAGCACGCGTCGCGCCTGGACACACTTTATTTCAAAGCGCTTGACGTATGCCCGGAAAGGATTCGCCGGGCCTGTAAGGCTATGGGTACGGGGCTGCAACAGCCGGAAGGTTTTGAAATGAATTATAAAGGAGGCGAAGCTTACGATGAACAAGCTGGAGAAAAATTGGATACTTTATGATGTGGGCAATTCGGCGTTTATGCTGCTGGTGTCTACCATCATACCAATCTGTTTTAAAAATCTTGCGTCGGCAGATGGCGTCAGTGATGCTGCATCCACCGCTTATTGGGGATATGCCGTCAGCATCTCGACGGTTATTGTAGCTATACTTGGCCCGATCCTTGGCGCTGTAGGTGATTTGCGCGGATATAAAAAGCCGCTGTTTTCCATGTTTATGGCCGTGGGTGCTGCAGGCTGTCTGGCGCTCTCGCTGCCGGTTGGCTGGCTTGTCTTCCTCGGGATATTTATTATAGCAAAATCAGGGTTTTCCGGAAGCCTGATTTTTTATGATGCAATGCTTCCTGATGTCACCGGAGAGGACCGCGTGGACCGTATAAGCTCTCATGGCTATGCATGGGGTTACATCGGCAGCTGCATTCCGTTTGTAGCCTGTTTGGGACTGGTCCTCACCGCCGACGCAACAGGATTGGGCGCAGCAACGGCTACCATGCTGACCTTTGTCATTACCTCCCTATGGTGGGTTCTTTGTACCATTCCGCTTCTGCGAAGATACCGTCAGGTCTATGCCATCGATAGCGGAGGGCGTCCCATCCGTGAAAGCTTGTCCCGCTTATGGCACACCATTACTCACTTTAAGGAACACAAAAGCATACTCACTTTCTTAATTGCTTTCTTTCTCTATATCGACGGCGTATATACCATTATTGAGATGGCGACCTCTTATGGAAAAGATGTAGGCATTTCCGACAACAACCTGCTGATGGCGCTGCTGCTTACCCAGGTGGTGGCCTTTCCCTGCGCCATACTCTTTGGTCGCTTGACGAAAAGGATAGAAACAACAAAATTGATTTCCATCTCCATTATCGGATATATAGCAATCACACTGTTCGCCCTTCAATTGGATCAAGCCTGGGAGTTCTGGCTCCTTGCCGTTTGTGTCGCCGTTTTTCAGGGAGGGATACAGGCGCTATCCCGCTCCTATTTTTCCCGCATTATCCCCAAGGAAAATTCTAACGAGTTTTTTGGGATATTCGATATATTCGGGAAGGGAGCAGCCTTTGCCGGTACGCTCCTGATGAGCGTTATAACCCAGATAACCGGACATTCGCGCTTTGGCGTGCTGGGAATCGCCATCATGTTCCTGCTTGGTTTTTTTGCCTTCCGTTATCATGTCTCCAGAGGGACCATAAAGCAAGTTGGTTTGGCGAGCATACTAAAACGCTAAAGCATCCATGCATCCATAAAAGAGAAAGGAGCTGCCTCAGAGTACACGGACGCGTAATGGGCGCTCTGCACTGGCGGGATACCAGCATGTGCCGGGATTGCAGAGCTTTCCATTGGGCAAGCTGCTTTTTGAGATAGCTCTTTACGTTTATCGCTTTCTCAAAAAAAACATACTTTCCCGGAAAATGAGCAAAGGCATTGCCGTTAGTCACAATTATGATACAATAGATGCCGGGTGCTTTCTATCCATATTGACTTAGTGAAAAGTATGAAGGAATGCACTGTCGAGGATGCAAAATCCGACAGGCAGCAAAGTTATGAATATTATCAAAAGTGGATGAAAATACGCACCGGCGACATAAATTTTGTAATCGATGAAATCCTTGCAAAAGCAGAAAGCAATAATGCGGATACGGTATACAAACTTGTGGACGGAACAAGGATCGGCGTTATGGGACATTCCTTAGGCGGTTCGGCAGCACTAGGCATAGGTAGGATGAGGAAGGACACCGGCGCGGTTGTTGCGCTCGAATCCCCATTCTTATGTGATATCAAGGGCGTTGAGGACGGCGAGTTCGTTTACGAAAAAAATATTTATCCTGTGCCTGTGCTTAATGTATATTCCGACAGCTCATGGAGCCACCTCGCCCAATGGCCGCAATATGCGGAAAATTATGCTTTGCTTTCCGGTGCCGGTGCAACGGCA
Organism: Bacillota bacterium; assembly: GCA_023426125.1. GTDB lineage: Bacteria > Bacillota > Clostridia > Acetivibrionales > DTU013 > MnB-11. The sequence goes on along the minus strand of JAFABI010000073.1, from coordinate 232,129 downwards.
TTCAATATCCACATCAGCGGCGCCGGGCATTTTACCCTGACGGATCTGGCGCTGACAAGCCCCTTTCTGACACGCACATTCAACGGGCGCAAATCAACGGCCGATACCGAAGCTTGCCTTAGAACAATCAACAAGGCCTGCCTTGAATTTTTTGACTGCTATTTGAAGGGGGAAGGTAGGTTCACCTCAGACGGGACGTGGTAGAAGGCTGCAAGGAGCTATATATCTTACTATTGCGGCATGAAATATGCGGACGTGCAATGCGTGCCTCTACACAGCAGTGGTATTTGTATGTGCCAGCTGAATTTGCAGGGGTTGCCCATTGGCAACCCGCTTTTTTTGACAGCCCCTTGTACATGAATAGTAACAGTAAATTAAAAAAATACACGATTTCATCGAATTTTCCTATACATTCACATTATGGTGATATATAATGTTCCCATAAAATTTCAGAATGACAGAGTAGATATTTGCGCGTCAAGTGCCGGCAGGACGGGAAGTTGCCTACGGACGAAAAACATGGGGAATGTTTGCGGTGCACTTATCGCATTCCGCTGATACACATAAGATATTTCTTTTTGTGAAGCATTTCAACGGTTTCAAATATTTCTCGTCATTACTGCTGCAGCAAAACAAACATTACTTTACCGTATTTATATGCCTTCCAGGTTGAAGGATAAATAAAATGTTTATCTGCAGCAATAAACCGAATAATAGGAAAAGGCCATATAATAACACAAGGACAACAAAAGGGGATACTATGAGCGTAGATCATGAGAGAATCAGAAAAGCAATAAGAGAAATTTTATCTGCAATTGGCGACGACCCTGACAGGGAAGGCTTGCGCGAGACGCCGGACAGAGTTGCCAGCATGTATGCGGAGATCTTCGACGGCCTCCACAGGGATCCGACAGACGATATCAAAATATTCCATGAAGACTATAATGACGGAATGGTAATGGTCAAGGACATTCCAATGTACTCCATGTGTGAGCATCATTTGCTGCCGTTCATCGGCGTTGCCCATGTGGTATACCTTCCCAGGAATGGAGAAATCCTCGGGCTTAGCAAAATAGCCAGGCTGGTGGACACAATTTCTAAAAAGCCGCAGCTGCAGGAGAGACTGTGCAGCGAAATCGCGGACATCATTGTAAGAACCGTGAACCCATTAGGCGTTGCGGTTGTCATCGAGGCTGAGCACCTTTGCATGACCATGCGTGGAATACGCAAGCCGGGAGCGAGAACCGTAACCTCGGCCTTAAGGGGAAGCATGAAATCGGACGCAAAAACCAGAGCGGAAGCTTTAGCACTTATATCCGGCCATCAAAGATCATAGGTACAGGCATGGACATGGAGAGGTGACGCTTTGCTATTGATGATCGATAATTATGATTCCTTCGTATATAACCTGGTCCGGTATTTTGAGGAACTTGGCCAGCAGGTGGAGGTTTTCAGGAATGACGCCATCACTCCGGAACAGGCCGGCGAAAGAGGCTACAAGGGCCTGATCATTTCACCGGGGCCCAGGACGCCCAAACAGGCAGGCAATTCTCTTGCGCTGATCAACTATTTCAAGGGAAAAATACCTGTTTTGGGCATATGCCTTGGCCATCAGGCAATCGGAGAAGCTTTTGGCGCAGCTACGGTGAAGGGGCAAGTGCCTGTCCACGGAAAAATCTCCGAGATAAGTCACGATGGGACAGGCTTGTTTGCAGGCATTGCAACTCCTCTCATGGTAACCAGGTATCACTCGCTGGTGCTTCAAAAGGAAGGACTGCCGGACTGCCTGGAAATTACCAGCGAAACGGGAGACGGCGTTATCATGGGCATCCGCCACAAGCATTATGCCGTTGAAGGGGTACAGTTCCATCCGGAAGCGGAGCTTACACAGTACGGGCATGCAATGCTGAAGAATTTTATCGACCAATGCAACCATTCTTGTGAGGAGTGGCGGGAATTCCCATGCACGGCGGCACGGAGGTCGGAATGAAGATTGAACTGCGAGAGCTTTTTACCTGCCTGGATCCCTTTGAAATTTATACAGTATTCAAGGATGAGAAAAATACTGCGTTCCTGGACAGCTCCAGGGATTTCGATACCCTTGGGAGATATTCCTTTATCGGACTGAATACCTTTCTGGTACTCAAGGAAGAGGAGGGGAAGTGCTATGTCAACGGAAGCTTATCCGCGCTCAATGCCTTTGAAAAGCTGGAGGTACTCCTGAAGGAATTTTTTGTGGAGTATCCCTTTGAGATTCCTTTCCCTGCCGGCTGTATAGGTTACATTTCCTATGATGCGGGGCTTGGGCTGGACAAAGTATATGTCATCTCCGAAGAAGGCTTCTCCTTGCCGGAGGTTTATTTTGTATTTTACGACAACCTTATCCTGATGGACAATTTAACCGGCAAATATTATGTTTCCGCATGCGGTATGCTGGACAGCCCCGGAAAGAGTATCGACGGAATTTTTAATAGGATACATTCCGGAGAAAATGCAAAAAGAACCCGGGAAAACCAAAATGACGGCCAAGAGACGGCCATACCTGAAAGCGCCGCATCCCTTGCCCGGCCTGGCGATACCGGTGAGTACGATCCCTTTCAAGGCTTTCAATCCAATTTCACCCGGAAGCAATATGAGGATGCGGTAGCCAGAATGAAGGAATATATCCGCTCCGGCGATATTTATATCGCAAATATGACGCAGCGGTTTTCAAAGGTTACCGATAGAAATTCCTTTGCCATCTATAAAAAACTCAGGGAAATCAACCCGGCTCCCTTTGCAGCCTACTTATCCTTTGAAGGCTTTGAAGTGATTTCATGTTCGCCGGAAAGGTTTATGCGCATCAATCAAAGGATGGTTGAGACCAGGCCGATCAAGGGTACGCGGCCGCGGGGCGGGACGCCGGAGGAAGATGAAGCCAACAGGCTCCAATTGCAGCAAAGCGAGAAGGACAGGGCTGAACTTCTGATGATTGTCGATCTTGAAAGAAACGATCTGAGCAGGGTATGCAAACCGGGGACGGTGAAAGTAACGGAGCTTTTCAAGCTGGAGGAATACAGTACCGTATTTCATCTTGTATCTACGGTCACCGGTGAATTGAAAGATGGCACCGGCGCATTGCAGTGCATTAAGACATGTTTCCCGGGCGGTTCCATTACAGGAACGCCGAAAGTCAGGGCAATGGAAATCATTGATGAACTGGAAGGGATCAAGCGTTCTTTGTATACCGGCTGTATCGGATACTTTTCCTTGAACGGAAATGCGGATTTTAATATAGTTATCCGGACGCTGCTCAAAAAGGGCAGGGACGTATGCTTTGGCGTGGGCGGCGGAATCACCTGGGATTCCGTAGAATCCGATGAATATATGGAAACCCTTGACAAGGCGCGGGCTTTTTTCAGGGCATTTGCGTAACGGTCAAAAAACGGGGAGGGTGTAGAATATTGGGCTTTACAGGCATAACCATCATAAACGGGCAAAAAGCGGACTCCAAAGCCGGTATACGGTTGGACCAAGGCGTCAATTTCGGGAAGGGCGTTTTTGAAACGATTGACGTTGTAGGGAAAAGCCCCGTTTTTCTGGAAAAGCACTGTGAGCGGATGAAAAGAGGGCTTGCCGCGCTTGGTGTCGCCAACAGCGCAAGCGAAGAGCTTTTATTGGGCTATATCCGCGATTTTTCCATAGAGGATTGCGGGATGAAAGTCCTGGTTACCCCGCAAAACCTTGTCGTCACGACGAGGGAAAATGTTTATGCCACCGGACAGTATAAAGACGGCCTCAAGGTTGGCATAAGCAGATTGAAGAGAAATCCCCACAGCCATGTTGTATATCATAAGACGCTGAATTATACGGATAATATTCTTGAAAATGAAGCGGCGCATAAGGCAGGTTTTGATGAGGTGATTTTTGCCAATGTGTATGACCGCCTGGCGGAAGGAAGCGTATCCAATATATTCTTTGCCAGTGAAGGCAGGGTTTTTACACCGGCAGTCAGGTGCGGAATATTGGATGGAATTGTAAGAGGCTGGGTATTGGACAATTTTATTGTGGAAGAGGGAGAGTTTACTCTAACGCAGTTACTGACTGCAGAGGAAGTCTTTCTTACAAACAGCCTGATGGGTGTAATGCCTGTCAGACGGATACAGGACAAGCCATACACTTGTCCGGGCAAGAAATGCAGTGTTATTCAGAAAGCCTATAGGGAAGCAATGGGCAGAGAGGTTGAGAAGTATACGGCATGCCCTTGATTTGAAATTCCCCGGGGGTTGAACATATGGGGGCTTGGGATTCCACGTAGGGGCGGCTAGTGGCCGTCCGGTAGCTGTTTGACGCAGATTGCATTTGCGGACAATGCGCACCCCTACACTTTCAACGCAGGTGTGCTACTCTGTGGCATGGGCAGTGGAATAAAAAAAGCTTGATGTATAAGCCGCCATTGGCTGGAGAGTACTCGATGTAAGGGCGGCCAGTGGCCGTCCGGTATACCGGCACGACGAGTTATGGGGAAGGAAGTGAGCGCAGAATGAAAGAATCGATGGAAAGAATCGGCGCAATCCTCCGGAATGAGGATTACAGGTCGAACCTGAAAAAAAATATGCAGGCGGAGGAGGAAAGGGTTTATTGCAGGCATGGCATGGACCACTTTCTCGATGTAGCCAGGATAGCCTATATCCTGAATCTCGAAAGAGGCCTCGGCTATGGGAAGGATTTGATCTATGCGGCTGCGCTGCTGCACGATATTGGCAAATGGCGGCAGTATGAGGAGGGAATACCACACAGCCGGGCAAGCGCTTTGGCGGCACGGAAAATCTTACCGCAGTGCGGCTTTGACGGGAATGAAATACTGCAGATTGCAGACGCTATATCGACCCACTCGAAATATGATGCGGAAGATAACAGCCTGAAGTACTTATTGTACAAAAGCGACAAGCTGTCAAGGAAATGCTTCCTGTGTGCTGCTGCCAAGAAGTGCGACTGGGATAGCGCCATCAAAAACAGTGGAATTGAGGTTTGAAATATGATCATAGGAAACAGAACCTTTGAGCTGGGCAAGAAAACATACATTATGGGCATTCTGAATGTTACGCCCGATTCGTTTTCCGACGGCGGGCGCTACATCAGTATGGCAGAAGCCTTGCACCATGCAAGGGAAATGGTGGAGGACGGCGCGGACATCCTGGATATCGGGGGCGAGTCAACCCGGCCGGGTCATACTCCCGTATCGCAGGATGAGGAGCTTTCCAGGGTTATTCATATTATCAGGGCCATACGAAACGAAATCGGTGTACCGGTCTCCATCGACACCTGCAAGGCTGAAGTGGCAGAGGAAGCAATAAAAGCCGGCGCCGCCATGGTCAACGATGTCTGGGGCTTTAAGAAGGATCCGGAAATGGCCGCGGTTGCCGCAAGATATGGGGTGGCCTGCTGCCTGATGCACAATCAGGAAAAGCATGAATATGGCAATTTACTCAAGGACATCGATGCTTCTTTGCGGTCCAGCGTTGACATCGCCTTGAACAAAGGCGTCAAGAAGGAGAAAATCATCCTGGACCCCGGAATAGGTTTTGGAAAGACCTATGAACAAAATCTGGAGGTTTTGCGCTACCTGGAGTATTTTAAACAAACGGAGTTCCCCTTGCTGCTGGGGACATCCAGAAAATCCGTGGTGGGAAATGCCCTGAAGCTTCCTGTTGATCAGCGCATGGAAGGTACTCTCGCCACTTCTGTTATCGGGGTTTCCAAAGGGGTTGATTTTGTGCGGGTACATGATGTAAAAGAAAATAAAAGGGCTTGCAGGATGGCGGATGTCATTTACCGGTTAAACCGGTAAATTAAAATTTGTTTCACCTGTCCCAGCAGGCTGAAAACGGAGGTTTCATATGGATAAGATCATTGTAAAGGATCTGGAGGTTTATGCATTTCATGGGGTGCTGCCGGAGGAAAAAAATCTTGGACAGAAATTCCTCGTATCCCTTGAGCTTGCCCTGGATTTCCTTGAGGCTGCGGAGAATGACAATCTGGAATTAACGGTGAATTATGCCGCCGTATGCCAGGATGTGGAAGAATTTCTGCAAAAGCATACCTTCGATTTGATAGAGACGGCGGCGCATAAGCTGGCAATATTTCTCCTTGAAAAATACGGGCTTCCGGAAAAAATAAAGGTATGCATCAAGAAGCCGTCGGCTCCCATCAGGAAGACCTTCGGTTATGTTGCCGCCGAAGTGGAGCGCGGTTGGACAAAGGCCTATATTGGCATAGGCTCCAATATGGGCGACAGGCAAAAGAATATTGAAGACGCTATTTCCATTCTTGACAGCCGGAGCTCCACAAAGGTTACGGCAATATCGAAAATGTATATAACCGGGCCGGTCGGCTATGTGGAGCAGGAGGATTTTCTAAATGGAGCCCTTGAAGTCAGAACCCTGCTTACCCCCCATCAGCTGCTGGATTTCCTGCACTCCATCGAAATGCAGTTGAAACGTGAACGGGTCATCCGTTGGGGACCAAGAACCATGGATCTGGATATACTTCTCTACGGTAATCGGATACTCTCGGAGGAAAGACTTGCAATTCCTCATCCCAGAATGCATGAAAGATTATTCGCGGTCAAACCGATGTGCGATATTGCGCCATACGTTCAGCACCCGCTGCTTTGCAAAAATATGCTGGAGATAAAAGCGGAATTGGAAAAGAACCAGACCCTGTAAGAGAAAGAAAAAAGGAGGCTGTCTCAAAATATACGCATGCGCAATGCGCCCCCCTGCACGGCATGGATACTGACATGTGCCGGCCCTGAACGCATGGGCGGCAGATGGCTTAGGTCATATATCAGCCGAATTTGCAGGGATTGCCCATTGGGTAATCCGCTTTTTAAGACAGCCCCACTGCCTAATCCGGGAGATACTGAATGATCGCCCCTATAGACATTTGAGACATACTGAGTAACCGAACCTGCTCATCTTTGAGGGAGTGCCAATCCATGATCGTCTCCGGAAATCTTTTATTCTACCACATCAAACGAGTAGTTCAATCCGGAATTGTTATCCCAGTGGTTTGCACAATCCTTAAAAGCTACGTTCAAGGTATCCGACTTCATAACCGGTATGGTGGTTTCAAAACCCGTACTGGTCTTCATCATAGGCACATCCTGGGTATTTTCCCACCGGCTGCCATAGCCAATTCTTGCATAAACATGGGTTGCGCCGCTCTTTGAGAGAAGACCGTCGTATACGATTTTGACTTTGTCACCTGCACTGGGAACAGATGGGTTTATTACAACACCATTGCTTATATAATCGGTATTTTCCTTGACTGATTTTGATACTCTGGGCATTGCATCTCCTCCTTTTTCTATTGGGCATTTCAGGCATGCCATTGCCTGACGGTTCTTTACTATTATTCGCAGCAGGAATTAAAAAATACTGATTAATATTATCCTGTCCTTGAAATCCATTTTTTACGACTTACAGATTTGTACATGAATTAAAAATTTGATTTTTACAAAAACTTTAACTATAGCGAAGCAATGATAGAGATCATGTGCATATACCAGTTCTTCAGATGGATTATTTTAAAAGTTAATATTGGCATTATTTAAAAATTTGAAAATGGGAATCATAGAAGTCCCAAATAGTGATTTGCGAAAGGATGAAACGGATGAAAGCTGTTATCATGGCGGGCGGAGAAGGTACACGCTTAAGGCCGCTTACCTGCAACAGACCCAAACCCATGGTGCCTGTCGGCAATAAACCGGTGATGGAACATATTGTTGAGCTTTTAAGAAAACATCATTTAAATGAAGTAGCTGTCACGCTTCAGTACATGCCGGATTTAATCCGGGAATATTTCGGAGACGGTTCGGAATATGGCATGAAAATAAGGTATTATGTGGAACAATCACCCCTGGGGACCGCAGGGAGTGTAAAAAACGCCGAGGAATTCCTCGACGATACGTTTATTGTCATCAGCGGAGATGCCCTGACGGACATTGACCTTACCGGCGCTATCGAATTCCATAAAAGCAAGAATTCCATGGTGACCATCGTCCTGAAAAAAGTGGACATCCCCCTTGAATACGGGGTGGTGGTAACGGATGAAGAGGGCAGAATCACCAGGTTCCTTGAGAAACCCAGCTGGGGGGAGGTGTTCAGTGATACGGTAAACACGGGGATTTATCTATTGAATCCCGAGGTTTTAAAATATTTTAATAAAAATGAAATGTTTGACTTCAGCAAGGATCTCTTTCCTGTTTTAATGAAGGAAAAACGTCCCATGTATGGGTTTGTTACTGACGATTACTGGTGTGACATAGGCGATTTAAAGGCTTATGTCCAGGCGCATTTTGACATCATGAACGGCCAGGTGAAACTGAATATTCCGGGAAAATTGATAAAAGACGGCATCTGGGTGGAAGAGGGCGCTGAAATTGATGAAGGCGCCATATTAAACCCGCCGTGCATTATCGGCAGAAATACAAGAATAAAAAAGGGCTCTACCATACACAGCTTTTCAGTGATCGGCGAGAACAACATTATTGACGAATGGTCTTGCATTAAACGAAGCATTCTCTGGAAAAACTGTCTTGTGGGAAAAAACGTCCAGCTGCGGGGAAGCGTCATATGCAACAAGGTGCACCTGAGGGATGGAGTTTCCGCGTTTGAACAGTCGGTCATCGGAGATGATACGGTGGTTAAGGAAAATTCCATTATAAAGCCCAATATTAAGATATGGCCCAACAAAATGATTGAACAGGGTACGGAAGTAAATTCCAATCTCGTCTGGGGCTCGAAATTTACCCGTACTATCTTTGGAAACAGAGGGATCGCAGGAGAAATCAATGTGGATATAACACCGGAATATGCTTCAAAGCTTGGCGCTGCCTACGGGGCAGTGAACAAAGGAAAATCCAGGATCGGTGTAAGCTGCGACGATACAACTACTGCCCAGATGATCAAGATCTCATTTATCGCAGGCCTGCTGTCTGCAGGGATCGACGTTTATGACTTCGGAAAGATGCTGCTTCCCGTTACCCGCTCGGCAATCCGTTTTTACAAGCTGAACGGGGGGATACACATCAGCACATCCACCGAGGATGCGGCGCGGCTTTATATCGATTTCCTGGATAAAAACGGGAGCAACATTGACCGGGGTACCGAACGAAAAATTGAGAATGCCTTTATAAGGGAGGATTTCAGCAGGTGCGAGGGTGAATGCATCAATGGAATCAAGGAAATCACAGGCTACAGTGATTTTTATCTGAAAGGGATCATAAACGGTGTCAAATCAGGGAAAATGAATTACAAAATCGCCTTGAACAGCCGGTCTCCCTTTATCGCGGGGATCATGAAAAATTTGCTGGAGGAACTGGGCTGCCAGGTGGAGGTAAACAATTTAAGGCTGCTGAATACAAAGACCATGCGGCAAAGCATGACTTCCAGCGATGTGAAATTCTTCACCAGCCATATCAAGCTGGGGAAGTTCGACCTGGGCGTATCCATCGAAGATACGTCGGAAAAAATGATGCTTGTCGACTGCAAGGGCAGGATCATTACGGAAGACATATTTATTGCCCTTATTTCCCTGATCCTTTTCAGGACGATCCAGGGCGGCACCGTCGTTGTCCCCATTTCTGCCAGCAATGTTGTGGAAAGACTTGCCGGTGAAAATAACGGCAAGGTAATACGGACCAAAACCTCGCAGCAGGACCTGATGGGAAAAATCCTGGGCAGGGAAGTCAAGGAGGAAATGCTGGAACAGTTTACCATGCATTTTGACGCTGTTGCGGGTTTGGTAAAAATATTGGACTTTATTTCCATAAACCATTTAAAACTTTCGGAATTGGTGGATATGATTCCCGAATTCCATATCAGCAGGCAGGAAGTGGAATGCCCGTGGGATGCCAAAGGAAAGGTCATAAGAAGCATCATCCAGGAAAACAGCAGCCAATCCATCGAGACCCTGGAGGGGGTAAAGATCCATCAGGACGATGGCTGGGTCCTGGTGCTGCCCGACGCCGAGCAGCCTATTTGCAGGATCATAAGCGAAAGCTATTCGGCAGAATTTGCCGATGAACTGACCAACATCTATGCCCGGAAAATCCGGGAAATAAGCAGAAGCTGATATAGGAAAAATAAGTGCAGGGGCGCGCTATTAGCGCGCCCGCAAAAATCCTCACATCTCACCCACGGAATCGTAGGTTCTTTCAGCTTCCGGTTCAAAATAGACGTCAATATACATGATATCGGGCATTCCGGACGTATTGCCGGATTTTGCCGGATAAAACGCGGCTCTGAACTCAAACTCGGGCTCCTTTACGCCGTCTCTGGCATTACGGTCATAGGGGATATCTTCTGATTTCCTTATGTCAAATTCCAGGAGCCTTTCTGCCAAGGCCTCAAATTCATCATGGCCGATAACCTCCAGGCAGGGAACATCTCCGCTTTTCATTTCCTCCGCCACCTGCAAGGCCTCTCCGGTCTGGTACCGTATTTGTCTGAACATTTTCTTTTGTCCACCTCCGTATGTACGCTAAGTAATTCTTACAGTAATACAATATATCATAACATAAAGATATGCAAACATACCCGCTTGCTAATAATTTCTCTTGAAATAATGCGCAAGAATAAGTAGAATTGAATTAAGCCTATATAAGATATTTCGCTGCAGGATTACGATCAATATGAGCTTTTAAAATGGACCGGACGGAGAGAAAATGAAAAAAGCTGAACGAGGCGCCGTTTTTCTTTTAATATTTATATTGTTTGGCATCATAGTTGCATTGCAATTTAAAAGTACGCTTTATGCAAAAAGACTCACTGCCTCCAATACGTTAAATGCCGACACACTTGTGGGACAGCTGGCTGCCGAGCAAAAAGCCGTTGATGAGCTGAAGCAGGCAATTGATGAAAATATTTCTTCGAAGGAAAAATTCATCAAGGAATACCTTGAAAGGAATATGGATATCGCAACGGCCAGTGAGTATGACAAAGCGAGATTGAAAGCCGGTTTTACCGATGTGAAGGGGCCGGGCATCACGATTAAGCTTGATGACGCGGCCGCGAGGCGGGAGGATATACCGCTGGATTATCTCATCATACACGACCAGGATATAAAGGTTATTCTCAATGAGCTTAAGAAATCAGGCGCCGAAGCGATCTCAATCAACGGCGAACGGGTTGTACCGATGAGCGAGCAGGTGTGTGCCGGACCGACCATCATGGTCAATAACAACCGGTATTCCGTCCCTTATGTCATCCAGGCCATCGGTGATCCTGACGTATTGTATGAGAATATCGCAAACTGTGACCGTGTTGCAGAAATGCTGGAGTACAAGATCCGGATAGAAATTACCAGGTCCAAAGAATTGAAAATTAGCAAGTTTAGCGGGATTGACCACGTAAGCAGGTTGATTTCCGGACTGGAGGAATTCAAAAAATGAAGGCGGCAAAAACGATTTCAATCACAATGGTATGCATCTTGTTGGGGGTCATGCTGGCCTGGCAGTTTCGAAGCATAAATTACAACCAGAGCATGAACGCTTTGCAGTATAAAAGGCTTGACGAATTGAAGGACGACCTGATCAAGCTGCAGCAGCAAAAAACTGAATTGCAGGAACGGCTCAAGGAACTGGAAAAGGAAAACCAGACCTATGAGACGGTACAAGCCGGAGACAGTGCTGCCGCCCAGCAAATCAAGGATAGCCTGGCAAAGGCCAGGATGTTTGCCGGATTGGTGGACGTGAAAGGAAAAGGGATTGTCGTAACGCTTGACAACAACGAATATATTCCGGTGGAGGATATCGACATACTCAACATTGTGAACGAATTAAGGGCTTCAGGCGCCCAAGCCATTGCCGTAAATGACGAAAGGATCGTTGCCATGAGTGAGATAAGGGCTGCGGGACGCTATATCATGGTAAACGGGAGTCAGCTGACGCCGCCGTATACCATCAAGGCCATTTCCGACCCGGCAAACCTGGACCGTTCGTTAAGGCTTCTTGGCGGCGTCCTGGAGCCTCTGGAGGATTTGCAGCTGAAGGTCGATTTAAAACAGTCGGATGATATCGTCATCCCGAAATTCGTAGACGATGGGACTGCCATAAAATATGACAAGCTTACACCCGTGAATTAAGAGCAATGTAGTATTTTTTTCCCTGCCGGATAATATGAATATAATGGAGTCATTGAAAGGGCTGTAGACAAATGGCCATTAAAGTATTCATATTTATTCTGATCATCGTATTGTTTTTTTCATGTTACACAGGATGCCGGGCAGGATATGAGGAAAGATACTCATCTCTTAGCGATCTGGGCGGTGTATACTCCAGTACCGAATGGGACATGGACCTGAGCGTGGAAGTAAGCGGCAGACTGTCGGAGGGTGATTCGCCCGTTTCCAGCGTCGACATTGAAGATATCCTTGCCAACAGCGGCAACGCCACCGCATTGAACAATCAGCTCCTTAGCTGGGGTATTGCCCGCCGCGCGGAAAATCAAACTCCGGCTGCAGATCCAGGCGCTCCGGCGCTGCTTTCCAAATATGGGGGAGCCTGGCTTGGTGATCCTACCGAAAAAAAAATATACCTGACGTTTGATGAAGGCTATGAAAACGGCTATACTCCGAAAATTCTCGACGCATTGAGAGACAACGGGGTTAAGGCCGCTTTTTTCATTACCGGACCCTATTTGAAGGGCCATCAGGATCTGGTGAGGAGAATGGTTGAAGAAGGCCATGAAGTGGGAAACCATACGATTCATCACCCAAGCCTGCCGGGGCTTGCCGATTCCGCTCTGGAAGAGGAAGTACTGGGCCTTGACAGGGCATTTAACGAAAAATTCGGGCTGCATATGCGGTTCCTGCGTCCTCCCAAGGGCGAATACAGCGAAAGATCCCTGGCCGTCACCAATAAGCTGGGGTACTGCAACCTTTTTTGGAGCTTTGCCTATGACGATTGGTACAGGGACAGGATCAGGGGGGCGGACTATGCTTACAACATTGTCATGCGCAATCTTCATAACGGCGCGGTTTTATTGCTTCATGCGGTTTCCAAAGACAATGCCGAAGCGCTGGATTCAATTATTAAGGGCGCACAGGAAAAGGGGTATGAATTCGGTACTCCCGATGACCTGCTTCAATTGGTTAAGGCGGGAAGTGAGAAATAATGGCAGGCAAAAGGAAAGGAAAGAAAAAACCTGAGCCGGAAAAACAGCCCAAAGCAAGCCTGAAGGAAAAGTTTTCGGAAATTCTCGGCCTGCCCAAGGAAATCGTCTTAAACATCCCAAAGCTGACCATTGTCGGCAATGGCGACATGATGCTGGAAAACTACAAGAGCATTATAGAATATGATAACAGCCGGATCAGGGTAAACACAGGGATCGGCGTTGTCAGGATTACCGGCAGCAGGCTTCTCATAAAGGAAATTACATCCGAAGATATCATCATCTCCGGGGATATACAGGGGCTGGAGTTTATAAGGTAAGGGGACACACCCGCTGAGTCACGTGTCACGGGATATGAGGTGCGGGGACACACCCGCTGAGTTATGGGTCACGGGGTATGAGGAGGGAATGTCCCCGTTGGAACAACGTCACAGTCCCCCTCCTCTTAGGTGGGGTTACCAATTGAAAAGGCTGTCAGTGGTGGGTAACAATCCCCAACTGACGTTGTTCAAACGCCACGTATAGGCGTGGCGCACGAAGTGTAGCATAGGGCGAATTCATTTTGCCCGCAGCGAGGGGGTATGGGGGCATGCCCCCATTGGAAATGGAACAGAGGGAATGTCCCCTGTGTGTCATGAACATAAAGAAAGTGGAGGAAGATGTCAAGGAAAAGTAGAGGTGGAATACTTGTTATTGCTCAGATTGTGGAATTATGTGCGAGGATATGTTATTATAGTAGTCGAAGGTTATTTTTTGGAAAAGTTCATGAATATATGCACTCACAGGCAGATCCTGCTCTGGGATATCCAGCGCCATAAGAACTGCACCCTGACCATGAAGGTAACGATAAAGGGCTTCAAGCTTCTAAGGGTGGTAGCAAGGAAATCCAAATGCAGAGTCAGGATCGTGAGAAAAAAGGGCCTTCCCTTCCTTTTTAACCGATACCGGAGGAGGAAAGCTTTTGCGGCAGGAGCTTTTCTGTTTGTAGGCCTGGTATATTTGATGACCTCGTTCATCTGGAGTGTTGAAATAGCAGGGAATGAGGAACTGGAAACAACCTATGTGGAAAGCATTCTCGCATCTCACGGTATAAAGCCGGGAGTGCTGAAATACGGGATCGATACAAAGAAAACCGTGTCGGATATGATGCTGGATATGGAGAGGCTTTCGTGGATAAGCATTGATGTAAAGGGGACGAAGGTCAAAGTGCAGCTGAGGGAGCGGATTATCCCTCCGGTGGTGGTGCCAAAGGATGAGCCATGCAATATTGTCGCCACCAAGGACGGCATCATAAAACAATCCGTAGTAGCGGACGGGATAGAAGCAGCAGCGCCCGGAGATACGGTGAAAAAGGGCGACATACTAATATCCGGAAAGATCCCCTTTAAAAACGAAAAGGATAAATTCAGACTGGTTCACGCCATGGGTACGGTGAAGGCCAGGACATGGTATGAGGAGGAGTACCCCGTTGAGCAGGAGGTTATTGAAAAAGTAAAGACCGGAAATGAATATGTGGATTATTCCGTCGTACTCTTTACGAAAATCTTCGATCTTTTCCATCGTAAAGACCGGTACGAGAACTATGAAAGCGTTGAAAAAAAAAGAAAGCTGTCGGTCGGCGAGGATCTGGTTTTCCCCTTTGAGCTGGTGGAAAGGAAATACGTTGAGCTTACGCTTCAAACCAGGAAAATCAGCGAGGAAGATGCCAGAAGAACAGCGGAAGAGAATGCATTAAAGCTCATCATGGAGCAAAAGCCGGAAAGTGCGGAAATTGTCAAAACAGACGTAAAATACAAGGAAGACGAGCTGGAGGGCATAAAAGCGGTAGTCACAATGGAATGTATTGAGGAAATAGGTGTTACGGAAGCGATTGGAGGAAATTGATTGAACAGCATAATGGAAAAAACTATCGAATTCGATAGATTGGAGCACGCAATCAACCTTTTTGGAAACTTTGATGAAAATATAAATGTGATTGAAGAAGGCTTTGACGTCAATATCGTTTCAAGGGATAACGAAATCAGGATCGTAGGAAAAGACGAAAACGTGGAAAAAGCTTCAATGGTCGTGCAAAGATTGATGTCCGTGGCAGTCCAGGGAGACGTCATTACAAGGCAAAGCGTCAGCTATCTGGTCCAGCTGGCCAATGAAAATCAATTGGACAAGGTGAAGGAATACCTGGGCGACAGCATTTGCCTCACCTGGAGAGGAAAGCAGATCAAGGCAAAAACCCATGGGCAGAAAACATACGTAAATGCCATCAAGAACAATACGGTTACCTTCGGCATCGGGCCGGCAGGCACCGGCAAGACTTTTCTTGCCGTAGCCATGGCGGCAACCGCTTTCAGAGAAAAGCAGATCAACCGGATCATCCTCACACGCCCTGCGGTGGAGGCGGGGGAAAAGCTGGGGTTTCTTCCGGGCGACCTCCAGAATAAGGTGGATCCGTACTTAAGGCCTTTATACGATGCCCTGTATGAAATCATGGGCGTGGATACGTATCAGAAATACCTTGAAAAGGGAATGATTGAGATAGCTCCGCTGGCATACATGCGGGGGAGGACCCTGGACGATTCCTTTATCATTCTGGATGAAGCCCAGAATACCACGCCTGAGCAGATGAAGATGTTTCTGACAAGGATAGGCTTCGGCTCAAAGGCTGTCGTTACCGGAGATATAACCCAGATCGACCTTCCGGGAGATAAAAAGTCCGGTTTGAAGGAAGTAATCAAGATACTGAAGGATGTCAAGGGAATCGAGTTCGTTCATCTCAATGAGAAGGACGTAGTCAGGCACGAGCTGGTGCAGCGGATAATAAAGGCTTATGAAAAATATGACATCCAGGGCGGGACGCCTGCGCGGAGTCATCCTTAAGCCCGGGTGGACATGCAATGCGTGCCCCTACACTTTTTAGTCCAGGCAAATTGCTACTGTTAAGAATGCGAGGTGAGAAGCGTTTGCAGGTCAAGGAAAAAAACAATACGCAGCGGTATCTGAAAACATATTTAAAAAGCAAATCCTTTCAAAGGATATTTATAGGGATCATCACTGTAATCATCGCTTTCGTCGTCGTGGAAAACGGGGCTTCTCCGACAAAATACAAGCTGACGCTTGGTGAAAGATCCCCTTATGATATCACGGCTCCGAGAGACATCGAGAACCGGCTGAAGGCTGAAGAATTGGCGGAAGCGGCCGCAAAAGCGGTTCCTTCGGTAATGATAAGGCTTGACAATGTGGCCATCGACATTCTCAATCTTACAGACGACTTTTTTTCCACGGTGGAAGAAGCGCGAAAAGGTGTTGAAAAAAGCCTGCAGGACCAGAATATAACCAAAAAGGACACCGATTACGACAAAAAACTGGAATTGGAACAGGCGATAGGCGCAGACCGGCTTTCCGAAAATCTTTTGCAGTTCAGGGTGCCCCTTTCCGGCGAGCAAATCAAATATCTCATTGCGAGAATCTCCGACGAGGATCTGGCAAAGTTTAAAAAAATCACCAAAGACGCTGTCAGCGAAGTGATGAAAGAGGAAATCACCGAAGCCAATCTGGCCGAAAAGGTGAACGAAGTGCAAAACAGCTACCAGGAAAGCGATATCAGCCAGGAAATCAGAAACATAGGCAGCCTGTTTGTCAAAGCGGTGCTTCAGCCCAACAGCACGGAAGACATACAGTTGACCAACGAAAAAAAAGAGGCGGCCTATGAATCGGCACTGGAAAACAAGCAGATCATTTCAGAAGGGACAAGGATATTGAGCTTTGGGGATACGGTTACGGAAGATAAGCTGGAGGTTCTTAAGGAATTGAACCTGCTTGAGTCCGGACGGTTTGACTATGCTTTTGCCCTCGGGATACTTCTGGTTGTTTTAATGCTCGCATTTATCCTGGTGCTCTATATGAACCACTTTTCCAGAAAAATGCTTCAAAACAGAAACGATATCCTGCTGTTGTGTGTTATCATCCTTATGACGCTTGTGATAGCAAGAATCCTGTGCATCTATACACCGCTGCTGATACCGATATTCATAGCGCCCATGCTCATTTCGATATTGTTGGACTTGAGGCTGGCCATCCTTGTAAATATCCTGTTGACGGTTTGTATTTCTTTTATAACCAAGGGTGAGATGAGTCTGACGTACATTTCCGTGATCAGCGGGACCCTTTCGGCCTTTATTGTATCCAGAGCCAACCAGAGAAGCAAGCTTTCCGCCTCCGGCCTTATCGTGGCGGGAACGAATGTCCTGGTGATTGTATGCATGGGGCTGCTGAATAAAAATACCCTTGCCAACATTGCCAATGACAGCGGACTGGTGGCGTTAAACGGTGTATTGTCCATGATTTTTACCATTGGAATCCTTCCTTTCTTTGAGAGCACCTTCAATATCATTACGCCGTTAAAGCTCCTGGAGTTGGCCAATCCCAACCAGCAGCTGATCAAAAGGCTTCTGATGGAAGCTCCCGGAACCTATCACCACAGCCTTATGGTAGGCAATCTGGCGGAGGTGGCCACCGAAGCCATCGAAGGCAATGCGCTTCTTGCCAGGGTTGGAGCGTATTATCACGACATCGGGAAGCTGAAGAGACCGAACTTTTTCAAGGAAAACCAGCTGACCGACAACCCGCATGACAGAATGACGCCGAACCTGAGCACCCTTGTCATTACCTCCCATACGGCCGACGGCGTTGAAATCGCCGAGAGATATAAAATTCCCATGGCCATCAAGGAAATCATCAGCCAGCACCATGGAACCACCCTTGTGGCATATTTCTATTATAAGGCAAAAAAAGGCGACAAGGGCGATACCGTAAAGCAGGAGGATTTCAGATATCAGGGCCCCAGACCGTCCAGCAAGGAGGCCGCCGTTGTCATGCTTGCGGATTCTGTTGAGGCTGCCGTCAGATCCATGGTGGACAAGACCGAAGGGAAAATCGAAGGCCTGATCCGGAAAATAATCAAGGATAAGCTGGACGACGGACAGCTGGACCTGTGCGATTTGACATTGAGGGACCTTGACATGATCGCAAGGGCGTTTTTACGGGTATTCGGCGGATTTTTCCATGCCCGTGAGGCGTACCCGGAGATCAAAATTAAAAAATTGCCGGTGGAGGATCCCAAAATGGAAGAACCCGGCAATATTATCGAATTACCGAAGCAAATACCGGAGAGCGTAAAAATCAGCGCATCCCAGGAGAAGGAAAAAATGTACTATGAAAACTTTTGAGGATATTGAACAATATCCCATCTGTGAAGTGTTTCTGGAAAACCTCCAGGATAAGCTGCCTGTTGACGAAGAATTGACAAAGCTTATCAAAACGGCAGTCCTTGCGTGCATCAAGCAGGCGGGTATGAATAGCGGCTGTGAAGTAGGCATTATGCTTGTGGATAATGACAGGATCAGAGAAATTAACAGGGAATTCAGAAATATGGATTCGGCTACCGACGTGCTTTCCTTTCCAATCGTAGAAATGGAGGAAGGAAGAGTACTGTCGGCAGAGGGAGACCTTGACCGGGACGAAAACCTTCTTGTGCTGGGAGATATCGTGATATCACTGGAACGAGCCGAAAGACAGGCGGCGGAATACGGACATTCCTATGTCAGGGAAGTGGCTTTTCTTACTACCCATGGCGTTTTCCACCTGCTTGGATACGATCATGGGAATGGACAGCAGGAAAGAAAAATGCTGGCAAAGCAGGAGGAAGTCCTGGCGGTACTGGGACTTGCCAGAGAATGAAAAACAAGAACCTGATCGAAAGTTTTAATAACGCCATAAACGGTGTGATTTACGCGATTAAGGCTGAACGCAATATGAAGATCCATATCAGCGCCGCAGCTTTAATTTTGCTTCTCAGCCTGTTCTATGACCTTACGCGGACGGAATTGCTGCTGGTATGCCTTACCATTGTCATGGTGCTGATTTGCGAGTTGTTTAATACTGCCATGGAGGTACTGGTGGATACCATCATCGAAATATACCACCCCAAGGCGAAAATCATAAAGGACACCGCTGCAGGAGCAGTACTTATTTCAGCGTTTTTTTCGCTGGTTGTTGGCTATTTCATCTTTTTCGACCGGGTAAGCACCAGCCTGGAGATTGGTATTATCAGGATAAAGCAGGCTCCGATGCACCTTGCCATTATCGCGCTTTTAATAACAATCATCTTTGTCCTTGTATTGAAGGCCTTAACCAAAAAAGGCACGCCGCTAAGCGGAGGAATGCCGAGCGGACATTCGGCGATCGCATTTTCCGTTACCACCGCCATCGCTTTGTGGACGGAAAACGTAAGTATAACCATGCTGGTGCTTCTGGTAACGTTTCTTGTGGTGCAAAGCAGGCTGGAGGCCAAAATACATAGCATACTGGAACTGCTGGCAGGTGCGCTTCTGGGGTTTTCGCTGACGCTCCTGCTATTTCGGATATTCTATTAGGGAAAGGGGACACATCTCTGGCGGAGAAGGTAAAAAAGCGCAGGGATGCAGTTTTTAAAGTTCATGGCAGGGGTGGCCTTCGTGTGATGGACGAGAAATGTCCCCTTTTGACAGAGGGACGCACAAATATAGCAAAGGATGTGTTACTATGAAGGATAATGAACTGGTGAAAAAAGCAAAGGAGGCTATGGACAAGGCCTATGCGCCATATTCGGGATTCAGGGTCGGCGCGGCGCTCATTGCAGGCTCAGGCAATGTATATACCGGGGCAAATATAGAAAATATATCCTTTGGGGCCACGAATTGCGCGGAAAGGACTGCAGTTTTCAAAGCTGTTTCGGAAGGCGAAAGAAAACTGGAGAAAATAGCCATAGCAAGCGACAGTGAGGATTATATCCATCCCTGCGGGATATGCAGGCAGGTCCTTGCGGAATTCGGCGACAGGAGCCTGAAGATTTTATGCAGCAATAAAAAGGGAGATTACAGGGAATATACCCTGGAGGAGCTCTTGCCAAATGCTTTTACGCGAATGGATTCGGAAAGCATTTGATGACAAATACGATTGTCAACGCAAGGACATGGAATTTGAGTTTTTGATAGCATAATCAGTCGATATGGGAGGTAAAGAGAAAAATGTCTTTCAAATCCGGTTTTGTCACAATTGTCGGCCGGCCGAATGTTGGGAAATCGACCCTGGTAAATAAATTTGCCGGTGAAAAGATTTCGATCATATCCAGCAAGCCGCAAACCACGCGGAATACAATAAAAACAATTGTCAACGGAGAGGACTGCCAGATTATTTTTCTGGATACGCCGGGGATTCACAAACCCAAAACCAGGCTGGGCGAGTACATGGTAAACCTCGCGGAAAGCACGCTGAATGAGGTGGATATTGTCCTTTTTCTGGTAGAAGCTACCGACACCGAGCCCGGTGCAGGTGATCTTTTCATTCTGGAACAGCTGAAAAACCTGAAGACGCATGTGTTTTTAATTATCAACAAGATCGATACCGTCAAAAAAGACCAGATCCTGGGCACGATAAAAAATTACAGCGCCCTGATGGATTTCAAAGCCGTTATACCGATTTCCGCCCTGAATGACGACGGTACGGAAATCGTGCTTGATGAGATCAAGAAGCTGCTTCCGGAGGGGCCGAAGTACTTTCCTGACGATATCCTGACAGACCAGCCGGAAAAAATGATTGCCGCTGAGCTTATAAGGGAAAAGATACTCGAGCTGACAAACGAGGAGGTTCCTCACGGAGTAGGGGTAGAGGTCATTTCCTTCAAGGAAAGGCAAAACAGAGATCTTGTCGACATTGAAGCCAATATTTATTGCGAAAAGGATTCCCATAAGGGAATATTGATCGGCAGGGAAGGCAAGATGCTGAAGAAGATCGGCACGCTTTCCAGGCAGGAAATCGAGAGTCTCCTGGGGGCAAAGGTCTTTCTCCAGCTGTGGGTAAAGGTCAAGCCTGATTGGAGGAATAGCGACAACATGCTAAAGACCCTGGGATACAAGTAATATGTACAAAAACAATAAGGATTTTTGCGGGTTAAATTCAGATGGGTTATATTAAAACCAAGGGTTTGATTATAAGAGAGGTCAATACCGGTGAGGCGGATAAGATCGTTACCATTTTCTCCAAAAGCAGGGGGAGGATATCCGCGATGGCAAAAGGGGCCAGGCGGCCGCGGAGCAATCTGGTGGCCGGCACTCAGTTTCTAAGCTACTGCGATTATGTCCTCTTCAGCGGCAGGGAGATGTATTCCATAAACAGCTGCGAGGTCGTTGAAGCCTTTTATGAGATCAGGAACGATATGGTGCGGCTGACTTATGCTGCGCATTTTATCGATATCCTGAATGACGTGATACAGGAAAACCAGCCTTCACCGAGAGCACTCCAGCTTCTTCTCATTTCTCTCCATATGCTCTCAAAGACAGACAAGGAGCCGGAACTCATTGCCAGGATATTCGAGCTCAGGTTTCTATCCATCATGGGGTTTGCGCCTTATGTCAGAAGCTGTATCATCTGCGGCAGGGAAGGGTGTGACGGGATATCCTTCAGTTTTAAGAAATGCGGCTTCATTTGCAGCAACGAAGGCTGCATTTCAAGCGATCTGTACGGACTGGAGCTTTCACACGGTGCAGTCAGGGCTATCCAGCATATTGTTCATTCAAAGGCCGGTGAGCTGTTCAGCTTTAAATTGTCCGCCCAGGTTCTGGATGAGCTGGGGAGGGTCACAAAACGGTATCTTCGGGAAAGGCTTGAGAAGGATTATACCAAGCTGGATTTTTTAAAAGAGATATAGCTGGATGAAATTGCATCCTCCAAAATACTCAATCCGAACGCGGCTGCGCCTCGTTCTTTTTCGACTTGAGAATCTCCGACGGCGCAAGACCACGGCGCTCTTTAAATACCTTGCTAAAATAAAAGACGTCAGAAAACCCACATTCGGCGGCGACCTCGCTGACGTTATATACGCCGCTGTTCAGCATATTTTCCGCCTGGTTAAGCCTTATTGACGTGAGATACTGCCGGAAGGTTTGTCCGGTTTCCTGCTTAAAGAAACTTCCAAAATAAAGCGGGCTGAGCTTTGCCATCTTTGCCATCTCCTCAACGGAGAGCGGATCGTTATAATGGTCGATTACATGCTGCAATACTTTTTTGATGCGTCTGTCATAATTACTCTGATAGTCACGATGCCAAACCACGAGATAGTACCGCTGCAATATCAGCATATAAATGGCTCTTGCCTTTGTCTTATAGCCGGGGTCGTGCAAGAGCCATGCCGCATTCAATTCCTGATGAAGGGAGATTATATCCTGCCGGATCCCGATCGGTGACACCAGCGGTAAGGGGATAACAATCTCTTTGCCGGAGAGGTTGAAGATATTACCATTGACACAATAGCATTCCATGGGATTGTCGGGATTGGCGACGGCTGACTCCCGATGGCCCTTCTGTACGCAGATAAGATCGCCGGCACGCACGGTGTGGCACACATCGTCCACGGTGTATTCCGCCTCACCCGACACGACATAGGTTACGTCCACAAAATCCGTCACACGTGCGATGATCTCCCAGGAGGGGGTGCAGATCCTATGGTTGTAGTAATCAATATCCACAACGATGCTGTTGAAGTCATGTTCGTTCATCATAAGTCACCCTTGAGCTTTATTTGTCAATGCATGCCTGACTTTCAATATATATCATAAAATGCATGCATGTCAAGCGGTTAAAGAAAAGCAACGGTTCAGGGAAAAGCAATCGAGCACAACGCAGCGGCGTTTATCCCGCTGCCTGCACTCCCACCCGGCGAGCATGGCAGCTTGGAAGCGGCAGAAGTCTCACCCCGGGCCTGTTGAAATAAGGAAAGCCGCACCCATGATAATTACAAAAATTGTTGGTTTTGTCAATTGAAAGTCGGTTTGCAAATTGGTAACATTTAATAGAAGACTTGCTTTGTAAGATATATTTTTTGTGCATTTTGTATAGGAGAGGAACATTATAATGGCGGCGATTATTAAGGATACGTATCGGGAATATTTCGCATGGCTGCAGACTCCGGTCCCTGAGGCGGGCGTAATCTTTGCCGTCGACCCCGCGCTGCCTGCCGAGGGATATCGTATCCGCTCCGACGATGAAAAGATAAGCATTACCGGCGCAGATGACAGCGGTGTGCTTTATGGCGCCTTCGCCCTGCACCGCAGGCTCGCAACAGGTCAGAATATCAACCACGAGAGCGCTCCAAGAGTGCCTCGCCGAATGCTCAATCACTGGGACGACATCGACGGACATATCGAGCGCGGCTATGCCGGAAGATCCATTTTTTTTCGCGATGGCAAGCTGGATTACGATCCTGTACGCATCAAGGACTATGCGCGGCTGCTGGCAAGCATCGGCATCAATGCGGTGGCCGTCAACAATGTCAATGTCACCGCCGAGAGCGCAAGATTACTGACAGATTTGCTGCCGGAGGTGAAGAAGCTGGCAGATATTTTTCGTCCATGGGGCGTGAAGCTCTCCATCGCCGTCCATTTTGAAAGCCCTGTGATGGTGGGTGGTTTAAAGACCTCCGATCCGCTGGAGGAGAGCGTAAAAAGCTGGTGGAAAGAGCGCGCCGACGAGATATATCGCCTTATTCCTGATTTTTCCGGCTTTCTTGTGAAAGCCGACTCTGAGTTTTCGGGCGGTCCGGCTACCCTGGGACGAACCCAGACGGACGGCGCCAACCTGTTGGCCAGGGTGGTCGCGCCTTACGGCGGCGTTGTCTACTGGCGCTGCTTCATCTATAACTGCCGGCAGGACTGGCGCGACAAGACCATTGACAGGCCCGGGGCGGCTTATGATTTATTCAAGCCTCTGGACGGTTTGTTTGACTCCAACGTAATATTACAAATAAAAAACGGCCCCAGCGATTTCCAGATCCGCGAGCCCAACTCACCGCTGCTGGGGGCGATGAAACACACCCGACAAGCGCTGGAGCTCCAGATTACGCAGGAATACACCGGTCAGCAGATTGACGTGTGTAATCTGGCCTCCCAGTGGGAGGAGGTACTCTCTTTTCCGGTGGATGAGACGACGGTGCTGCGTGATTTGATGGGTGAAAGGATTGATACCATTGCCGCCGTTGCCAACGTTGGCGACAACGATAACTGGACGGGGCATACGCTGGCACAGGCCAACCTTTACGCCTTCGGGCGTTTGGCGTGGGATCCGGCACTTACGGCCGAAGAAATCGCCGGAGAGTGGGTGCGGCTGACCTTTGGAAGCGAGCCGGAGGTGGTGGGAAAGGTCTCATCCATTCTGCTCCGCTCAAGGGATGCGTATGAAAAATATACGACCCCCCTGGGGCTTTGCTGGATGGTAAATATCCATCATCACTATGGCCCCAGCCCTGAGGGGTATGAATTCATGAGGTGGGGGACCTATCACCGCGCCAGCCACTCCGCCATCGGCGTTGACCGAACAAGCCGCGGCACGGGCTTTAGCAAGCAGTATCACCCTGGCTTGACCGCCCGGTTTGACGATGTGGACACCTGTCCGCAGGAATTGCTTTTGTATTTCCATCGACTGTCCTATTCCGATAGACTCAAAAACGGGAAGACGCTGCTGCAGCATTACTATGATACACACTTCGAGGGAGTCCGGGACGTTGAAGATTTTATCCGGCAGTGGCAATCGCTGGAACGGCATCTGCCGAAGGCTGTTTTCAAGTCTGTCCGTGACCGTCTGGCCCGTCAACTGGAAAACGCCAGGGAGTGGAGGGATGTGGTCAACACCTATTTTCACCGGATGACGGAAATTCCGGACGAAAAAGATCGGCTTATTTACGACTGATGCTACAGTGAAAAAAACATTGATTCATCGGCATTTATGCTATTTCTTCAAGGATAAAATAAAAAATTTTGCTGCAGTACCAAAGGTCTTTTAAAATAAAAAGGAGGGGTGACTTTGGGCATTAAGTTTGAGACACAGGCTCCGCAACCTGTTTCAAAGCCGCTGAGGTATCTCAGCCGCATGTGGTCGCTTTATCTCATGATGCTTCTCCCGATGGCGTTCTTCGTTATCTTTCGCTATGCCCCCATGACCAATATCGTTATGGCCTTTAAGGATTATAACATGTTCAAGGGCGTATGGCAATCCGAGTGGGTAGGATTCAAGTGGTTTGAGCGGGCCTTTGCCTCGGTGGACTTCTGGGACGCCCTGCGAAACACACTTGTCCTCAACGTCCTGGATTTGATTGTAGGCTTCCCCATGCCCATCGTGCTGGCGATCCTGTTGAATGAACTGGTGTTCAAGCGTTTCAAGCGCGTGACACAGACCGTCGTTTATCTTCCGCATTTCCTGTCCTGGATCATCATCAGCGGTATTGTGTTCCAGCTTCTGGCACCCCAATCGGGTGTTGTCAACATATTCCTTGGTAAGCTCGGTGTGGGTCCTGTCCAATTCTTAGGAGAGGCCAGTCTTTGGGTGGGGACCTATGTGGTGCTTGGACTCTGGAAAGAAATGGGGTGGAATACTATTATCTATATGGCGGCTATTACAGGTATTAACATGGAGCTATATGAAGCTGCAAATATGGATGGCGCCGGACGATTCCGCAAAATATGGCACATTACCCTGCCGGGCATCCGTCCCACCATTGTCGTCCTGCTAATCATGAACCTGGGACGCATCCTGGGCATCGAATTTGACCGGCCCTACGCCATGCAAAACACTGCGGTTATGGGTGTGGGGGATGTTATCAGCACTTATGTCTACCGTGTAGGTATCAGGGGATCGCAATTCTCTCTCACCACCGCGGTCGGATTGTTCCAGTCGGTAGTCTGCGTGATATTCCTGCTGACGGCCAATACGCTTGCAAAAAAATTCGGCGAACGCGGTATCTGGTAAAGGAGGAAACATTCATGAGCAATGCTTTCGAAGTAGTTCATAGTGTAAAAGCCGAAAGGCCCCGTTACGGTCCCCACAGGGCAGGCGACTGGATTGTTGTGTTGATTTGCTGCTTCCTGATCCTGATTTACCTGATGCCGTTTATCAATATTACAGCCCGTTCCCTCAGTTCGCCCAACGCCCTTGTTAACAATAGGGTTGCCTTCCTCCCCGTGGAGTTTACGCTGGATTCCTATGCATATGTGCTGGTAGACGCCGCCTTTTCCCGTTCCCTTGTATTCACGGCCATACTGACCGTCATCTGCACGATTTTCTCCATGTTCATGACGGCACTTTGCGCCTATCCTCTAACCTATGATAACTTGAAAGGCAAAAGCATTTTCAACATTGCCATCATCCTGACCATGTATTTCAGCGCAGGTACCATTCCAAACTATCTTCTCATGAAGCAGCTGAACCTGCTGGACAATCCTCTGGTGCTTGTGCTCCCGGGCTGTCTGAGCGTGTTCAACATGATTATTCTGCGCAGTTTCTTCTGGGGGATTCCGGATAGTCTGCGGGAATCTGCCGAAATGGACGGGGCGGGGCCGTTTACCATTTTGATGAGGATCTATCTGCCGCTGTCTACTCCCGTACTGGCGACACTGGCGCTGTTTTACGCAGTGGGACGCTGGAATGGGTTTTCCGACGCACTGATGTATGTTACCAATTCAAAGTATTATCCTATACAGCTCAAGCTATGGCAGATCATCAACAACCGTTCTTCCATCGAAGTGGCCACGCAGGAGGCCTTCACAGCTCCAGCGGCCGGTGAGGGGCTGAAAGCAGCCTCAGTGATGTTTGCTACCATTCCCATCCTGGTAGTCTACCCATGGCTTCAGCGATACTTCATCAGCGGCGTGACGATTGGCGCCGTGAAGGGTTGATTTGTTTTGTACCCTAGGGGCGTATCATACGCCTAATTATAAATCAAGGAGGTTCATTATCATGAAAAGAGCACTGACTCTGCTACTGGCTTGCCTTATGCTGCTGACGCTTGCGGCCTGCGGCAGCCAGACCACTCCGACAACCGCAACAACTGGAGCAGGCACCAGCACTGAAATTACGACAGCCGCTGAGACCAAGCCGGAACTCGCTAAAATCAGGGTCGAAATCTTTGACCGCGGTACGGATGGCGGTAAAACCGACCCCACCAATAACTACTGGACGGACTGGATGAAAGCAAAAGTTCTGGAAGACGAAAACATCGAGGTGGAATATGTCGCAGTCTCCCGCTGGGACGAGCAGCCTCAGTTGAACAACCTGATGGCCAGCGGAACCGCGCCGGATGTCTGCTACACCTACAGCCCCGATCTCATTAGCCTCTACCGTGATCAGGGTGGCCTGACCGTACTGAACCCTTATCTGGACAAACTAAAAGATGTGGACACTCTGCTGGGAGATGACACATCGCTTCTCGGACGCCGGCTGCTTGAGCGTAATAAGGTCATGGAGACAGGGGAAATCCACTCCATCCCAGCCCGCCGTATGAACGTTGCCGGTGCCAACACCTTTATCCGCAAGGATTGGCTGGATAAGCTTGGATTGCCCCTGCCTGCCACCCGCGAGGAGTTCCATCAGGCGCTGATTGCCTTCAAGAAAAATGCAAAGACCTTAGGTGTGGATGTAATTCCTTTCTCACTAACCAGTGACGTGCGCTGGCGCGGAGGTATCCTGGCGGACTCCTTCATCAATCCCGACATCACACCGAAGGATCGCTGGATCAACACAGTTATCGACCGTTACTACCTGCTGGACGGCGCCAAAGAGGGTTATCGTTACCTGAACCAGCTGTATCTCGAAGGCTTGATTGATCCCGAGTTTTATCTGTACAAGGATGACGTGGTTTCCGAGAACCTGATCAAGGCAGGACGTGTCGGCGCGTTCACCCACAATTGGGACCAGGCATACCGTAACTCTCCCAGCTATCTGGATGAACTGAAGAAAAATGTGCCCGATGGTGATTATGTTGTCATTGATCCCTTTGAGAATAGCGCCGGCAAAAAGTATAAGATGAAGTATAACGCCGCCGGGCTGTTTGTATTCGTTCCCGGCTCCAGTGCGGTACCCGAAGCCGCTGTCCGCTATATTAACTGGCTGGCGAAGCCCGAGATATATCAGTTCCTCCAGTTCGGCGAAGAGGGCAAGAACCACAAGCTTGTTAATGGCGTGCCGGCGACGATTCCCGCCACAGGTCCGACGATTCAAAACTCTCCGATCAACATCGATTACACCATCTCCATGAACGGCATCTGGCTGGGCGATCAGGAGAAAACCACCCTGGCCCTGGCCAACGGGTATACCTGTGATCCGAAGTATATCATTGATGCCATAAACACCTCTTTGAACGATGCGGCTGCGGGAATTGTTCTCCCTGTTACCCTTTCGGCAGCCGGTCCCTACACAGAAGATCTGCGTCTGAAGAGTGAGGAGGGTACCTGTAATGCAGTAAGGGCAGCTGCCGGTCAGTTCGACAAGGTATGGGACGCGTTTATCGCCGATTGGCGCGCTTCCGGAGCCGATGAAATCATCGCGGAGCGTGCCGCGAAATATGTGGATCCGTAACAAAAGCAGCCCCTGACGGGCCAGTTGTCTGCAACAATTGAAAAGGGGCTCTTGCGGTGAGAACTGCGGAGCTCCTTTTCATGACTTGCTTGCCAAAGGCGCCGCCTGGGGCGAGAATTACCGAAGGAAAGCTTGAACGTCCGGTTGTTTCTCCGCCGCAGGTGTGGGAACAACCGGGAGAGTTTTCATTGGGCTTTGTGCCCGGAGAGGCATGGTTGATAATGAAGCTGCCATTTCTAATCTCAGATGGCATGGTGCTCCAGCGGGAAAAGGATGTCAAGCTCTGGGGACATGCAGATGCGGGACAGAACATCGATATATCCTTTTTGGGACAGAGTTACACAACGCGGACGGAGGATACAGGCGCGTGGGAGGTGACACTCGGTAGGCTGCAGTCCGGCGGTCCGCACGAATTGACCATCACCGCCGGTACGGAACGAGTGGTGATCAGAGATGTATTGGTTGGCGACGTGTGGCTGTGCTCCGGGCAGTCCAACATGGAGCTGATGATGCAGCGCGTCCGCGGCAAATACCCTGAGGACATGAAGGCGAACAATCCCTGCATCCGGCAATTCAAGGTACCGCAGGAATATGATTTCCACGGCCCGCGCAAGGATTATTCCACAGGTCAATGGGTTCCTGTGTCACCGGAGACGGTGGAGAATTTCACCGCTGTCGGATACTTTTTTGCCAAAGCGCTGTATGCCAGGTACGGCGTACCCATTGGCCTGCTCGCCTCGGCCGTGGGCGGAACACCCATCCATGCGTGGATGGGCCGTGATCTGCTGGTGGATTTCCCCGAAGCGTTGGAGGAGCTGCGCGAATGTGAGGATGACGCCTTCGTTGCCCGTGTCCGGACTGAGGACGACGCACGTATTGAGGCTTTCGGCAATGCGCTTGACACGCTTGACCACGGGCTGAAGGAGCGATGGTTTGCCGCCGGCTTTGACGACTCATACTGGGATGAGCGGAATCTGGCTGCACCCTTTGAGGGCGATTTGCAGCTGCCCGGCGCTATATGGATGCGCAAGACCATTGACGTGCCGGAGACTTTGGCAGGAAAGCCCGCGACCCTTTATTTCGGCACCGTTACCGACGCGGATTTTATCTATGTAAACGGCGAATTGGAGGGCAACACCACCTATCGTTATCCTCCCCGTGAATACCGGATCAAGGCGCTCCCGAAGGGGCGTTGCGTGGTGGCGCTCCGCTTGTTAAGCTTTTATGGCTGCGGCGGTGTTGTGGAAAACAAGCTGCATGCCATAAGCTGCGGGGAACAAACGCTGTCACTGGAGGGAAATTGGAGATACCGCCGGGGGGCCGCCATTTCTCCTCTGCTTCCCGGCAGACAGTTCCACTATACGCCCACAGGCCTCTACAATGGCATGATTACGCCTTTGACGAATCTGGCTGTCAAGGGTGTCCTATGGTATCAGGGAGAGACCGACTCCGGCAGGCCGGAGCGGTACGGCGAGAAGTTTGAGATTTTGGTCAACGGCTGGCGCAGGCATTGGGGCGGGATTCCGTTTCTCTATGTGCAGCTTCCCAACTACAAATATGCCGAAGGACAGTTCTGGCCGCTGCTTCGCGAGCAGCAGCGAAGATCGCTGAAAATCCCAAACACCGCAATGGTCGTCACCATCGACGTGGGCGAGTATAATGACCTTCATCCGCTGGACAAGGAGGCTGTGGGACAGCGTCTTGCCCTGGCGGCCATCCAATGTGCCTATGGCGAGGATATCGTCTGCTCAGGGCCGCTGATTCGCGAAGCGCGGGCCGAGGGCAATACGCTGGTGCTGTTCTTTGACCATGCGAGGGGTGGTTTGTTCTCGCCCAACAATCCTTTGACGGGATTTGAAATCAGTGGAAAAGACGGGGAATTTGTCCCGGCGGCGGCAGTGATCAGCGCAGACACGGTGAGATTGACCTGTCCGGCAATTAAAAGGCCCCATGCCGCGCGTTTCGGTTGGGAAAACGCACCTGAGCAGGCAAGGCTTTACAACAAAGAAGGGCTGCCCGCCTCGCCGTTTGAGATAAAAGAGAGGGAAGAAGAAATGAGCAGGTACGATATCAAAAAAGAAGCAGCGGACCTTGTCGCCCGGATGACCCTTGAAGAAAAGGTCAGCCAGATGCTCCATGGCGCGTCTGCGGTCAAGCGGCTGAATATCCCGTCCTATAACTGGTGGAACGAAGCCCTCCACGGGGTGGCCCGCGCCGGCACTGCCACCATGTTCCCCCAGGCCATCGCGCTGGCGGCAACCTTTGACCCGGTGTTTCTGCGCGAGGTTGCCGGCGTTATCTCCACCGAAGGACGCGCCAAATTTAACGCCGCCCAGGAGGAAGGCGACCACGACATATACAAAGGGCTGACCTTCTGGTCTCCCAATATTAATATCTTCCGTGACCCGCGCTGGGGCAGGGGACATGAGACCTATGGCGAGGACCCCTTTCTCACGGCGCGTTTGGGTGTGGCATTTATCAAAGGCTTGCAGGGCGAGGACCGCGACAGCCTGAAGGTCGCCGCCTGCGCCAAGCATTTTGCCGTTCATTCGGGTCCCGAGAGCGAAAGGCATGAATTTAATGCCATTGTAGACCGTTACGATCTCTGGAACACCTACCTGGCGGCATTTGAAGCCGCTGTCAGGGAGGGCGGCGTGGAGGCTGTGATGGGCGCATACAACCGCACCCTTGGCGAACCTTGCTGCGGCTCCAGGCTGCTTCTGAAGGAGATACTTCGCGGCAAATGGGGTTTTGACGGCCATGTGGTCTCTGACTGCTGGGCCATCAAGGACTTCCATGAGAACCACAGGGTCACCGGGACCCCTGTGGAGAGCGTAGCACTTGCCATCAGCAATGGCTGCGACATCAACTGCGGCAATCTCTTTGGCTATTGCCTCCAGGCTATTCGGGAGGGGCTGCTTACAGAAGAGCAGATCGACACCGCCGTCACGCGGCTTTTTGTGTCGCGTATGCGTCTGGGGCTTTTGGGCGCGCCGGAAAATGAGAAATATGCCGCTATCCCATATGAGGCGGTGGACTCGGAAGCGCATCGCAGACTCAATCTTGAGGCGGCGCGCCGGAGCCTGGTATTGCTGAAAAACGACGGCGCTTTGCCGCTGAAAGGGATCAAGACCATCGGCGTTATCGGGCCTAACGCCGACTCCCGCCGTGCGCTCCAGGGCAACTACGAGGGAACGGCAAGCCAGCATATCACTGTCCTTGACGGCATCCGCGCAGTGGCCGGGGCGGAGGATGTCCGTGTGTTCTACGCTTTGGGCTGCCATCTGTATAAGAATAGCATCAGCAATCTGGGCCTGGGGGATGACCGGCTGGCAGAGGCCGCAGCTGTGGCAAAGCACAGCGACGCCATCGTCCTTGTCTTAGGCCTGGATGCCGACATAGAAGGCGAGGAGGGCGACGCTTCCAACGAGTTCTCTGGTGGAGACAAGCTGGGGCTTGAGCTGCCGGGCCGTCAGCAGGCGCTGGTTGAAACCGTCCTTAAAGCGGCAAACAGCAAGCCCGTCATCGTTGTGCTGGTTTGCGGAAGCGCATTGACATTGGGGGCTGCGGACGCAAAGGTCAACGGCATACTCCAGGCCTTCTATCCCGGCGCCCAGGGCGGCCTGGCCATTGCGGAGGCGCTGTTTGGAAAGTTCAGCCCCAGCGGCAAGCTGCCTGTGACCTTCTATCGCGCCACCACGGACCTGCCGGATTTCCGTGATTACAGCATGGAAAACCGCACCTATCGCTACTTCAAGGGTGAGGCCCTGTATCCCTTTGGCTTCGGCATCGGTTACGGCAAGTTTGTCATCCAGGACCTTGAGGCTGACTGTGACAGCGTTAGCGCGACTGTCAGCAATATCGGAGGTATTGCCGCAAGAGAGACGGTTCAGCTCTATGCCCGGGCAGAGGGCGAAAAGGAACGCTGGAGTCTTGCCGCTGTCAAGCCGGTGTATCTGGAGCAGGGCGAGAGCGCAAAGGTCACGCTGGCCATCAGTGCTTCGGCATTTCACCGCTATGACTCAAATGGCGATGTCAGAGAGGCCGCGGGTAAGAGAACGCTCTATCTGGGTTTTACCCAGCCGGACGCAAGAAGCGTCAAGCTATACGGGCAAGCTCCGCTGAAGGCGGAGATATAAGGAGTGAAGGAGAGAACAAAATGACAAAGCAAAAATAGCCGTCTATTACGGTCGGCTATTTTTGTATTAAAATTTTCATTTTTTTTGGTGCGGTCGATGGGACTTGAACCCATACGGTATTACCATACGCCCCTCAAACGTACGCGTCTGCCAGTTCCGCCACGACCGCGCGCAGCGTGCTGAAATCTCAGTTCATCAGCAAAATCAATTATACAGACATAAGCAATGGGTGTCAATACCTTTAAGTAAAAAAATATTGGGAATAAAATGTATTGAATAATGGACACAGTGCTGATAAAATAAAATCTAGCGGGATAGAAAGCCTTTATCAGCTTAAAACGAATACAAAAACATGAAAAGAGGATTGTACAAATGGCAGGTTTTTTCGGTTTTTTTGATTATACAAAACCGGGTCCCGGGGTTCCAAATCCCGAGGATGCACCAAAAAAGGCCCGGATTCTGGTGTTTTTCGAGATATTCCAAAGAAAATTCTGGAATCTGATTAAAATGAATCTGATGTTTAATATTTTCAACCTTCCGGCAATCATTCTGGGAATGTTTGCGGCATTATTCCTGTTTCCCAACATCATACCCGAGGCTATGGGCGACGCGGATGCTTTGATCAGCGATATATTTCTGAAGTTCATCCTTTTGTCCGGCCTGCTCTGCATACCCATGGTAACGGTAGGACCGGCCCAGGCCGGCTTCACCTATGTCCTGAGGAACTATTGCAGGGAAGAGCATGCTTTTATCTGGGGTGATTTCAAGGAAAATGCCCTTAAAAATTTAAAGCAGAGCATTATTGTATCCGTTATCGGTTTTTTTGTCACCTTGTTGATGATATGGTCCATCAGAGCCTATATTATCCTGGGCGGAGGCAATCTGCTCATGACCATAGGCACCACCCTGATGATCATGATGTTTGTAATCTTCATGATCATGCACATATATATTTATCCCATGCTGGTGACCTTCCACCTCACAATAAAGCAGCTTTACAAGAATGCCTTGATATTTGCCATCATCAAGCTGTTCCCCAATATCGGGATTTTGCTCCTTTGTATGTTCATTTTGTTCCTTACCTTTGGAATGATCATACCCTTCAGCCAGATTATCGGCTTGATTCTTTATGCTTTCCTTACCGTCAGCCTGATCGGGATGATCACCAATTTTTATGTTTATCCCAAACTGATTAAATTTATGGTAAGGGAAGAGGAACCTGCCGCCCAGGATGAGGAAGAGGATGACGAAGACGAAGACGAAGAGCAGGATGAAACCGAAGACGAAGAGGATGAAGCCGAGGAAGAGGAATATACTGACGACAGCAACGATACCGGAAGCTCAGGAAACAATAATGACGACAACGGGGGAGACGACTCAACCGAGATAAAAAGATACTTTTAGTATTACAGCGCATACATGCCAATAGATCAAGGTTTGTTTGGCTATAGTATCAGGAGTATCAAAAATAGAACTTCCCGTTTTTCGATAAGTCGGCCGCAAAGGGCTGTATTTAAAGAAAAACGGGAAGTTGCATTTTCACCGGTACTTAGGAGCACCGGAAATATTACTTCCGATTCTTTTCTGGGGAATGGAGCGGGCTGGTCGCAAGCTAAAGCTTGCTGCTCGCCTATGCAACCTACCAAAGCGTAGTTCCCCGGAAAAGATTATCGGAAGTTTATATTTCCGCCAGTGCTTAATTAATGTTATATTCCTTTTTGATTGCGTTCATTGCTTTATCAACGTCCTTTTCATAGATCAGGTATGAAATATCCACCTCCGATGTGGTTACCAGCTTGATTTCCACGCCTTCGTTTGCCAGAACGGTGAAAAGTCCGGCAGCCACGCCCGGAATATCCCGCATGGCTTCTCCATATACCTGGAGCTTGGTGTTGTCCGCATCGATTTCTATCTGCAGATCCTTGATGCTTTTTTTGAATTTGTTCAGTGAACTGAGTGCCTTTACAAGGTCATCGGAAGGCAGGCTGAAGGAAATACTCAGGGACCCGCGAAAGGGGGGAGCCTGACTGATCATGTCAATATTGATTTTTTGCTGCGCAATGGTGTTGAATATATCCGAAACCAGCCGGGGGTTGTTCGGAATATTCTCGATGGTAACCAGAGCTACATTATAAGTAATATTGACCTTGGTAATGGGTTTTTCCGACATTGCTTTCACCTCCATTAAATCTTTACCCTACTCTGACGTGATTAAATCGTTCATATCATACATGCCGGGTGCTTTTCCGTGGATAAATTTTGCGGCTCTAAGAGCCCCGGTTCCGAAGATGTCCTTCGACATGGCTGAGTGGCTTATTTCGATGACTTCATCATTGCCGGCGAAGATAATGGAATGCTCGCCGACGATGGTGCCTCCGCGGACAGCGTGAATCCCTATTTCCGCTCTGCTTCTTTTTTTCCTGCGGGAGTGTCTGTCATAGATATACTCCTGCTTCTGCTCCAGGGCAGAGTTAATGGAATCCGCGATGGCAAGGGCAGTGCCGCTGGGAGCATCAAGCTTCTGATTATGGTGCTTTTCAATAATTTCGATGTCGAAATTAGGCTCCAGCACCTTTGCAGCCTTACGGACCAGATCCATAATCAGGTTGACTCCGAGAGACATGTTGGCCGAAAAGAACACGGGAATAACTCTTGCAGCCGATTCCAGCAGCTTTTTCTGACTCAGGGAGATGCCGGTAGTGGCGACAATAATGGGGAGCCTTCTCTCTACGGCAAACCTCAGGATATTTTCCAATGCATCAGGGTTTGAGAAGTCGATGATTACATCGATATTTTCCCTGCATTGTTCAAGGTTTGAAAAAACCGGGTAGCTATTTCTGCCGGAGTCGAAGATATCAAAACCTGCAGCAATTTTCAAATCACTGTACTGCTCCGATAGTCTGGAAATCACCTGTCCCATTTTCCCGTTGCAGCCGCTCATCAGTATATTTATCATTGGAAACACTTCCTGTTCATGTATATATTTTCAAGCCGTATTCCTTCATCACCGACCGCAGAAATTCCAGATTTCTTTCCGAAATCTCAACCAGAGGCATTCTGCACTGTCCTGCCTTCATTCCCATAAGATTCATGGCAGCCTTTATGGGAACCGGGCTCACCTCTGAAAACAATCCTTTGATAAGATTGAGGGTCTTCAGCTGTATTTTCCTTGCTCCGTCGACATCACCGGAGAGGTATGCGGCAGCCATATCATGCGTATCTTCGGGAATAATATTGGCCATTACCGAGATTACGCCCTTGCCTCCGAGAGACATCAGGGGGACAACAAGTCCGTCTTCGCCGGAATACACTGTAAAATCGGGACCGCAAAGATTGATGATATCTCCGACCTGATTCAGGTTGCATTCCTTTATGGCAACGATGTTTTCAATTTCCGATAATTGTTTCACCGTTTCGGGATTAATATTCAGATTGGTCCGGGAAGGAACATTGTACAAGATTACAGGAATGCTCAAATGATTGGCAATCAACTTGAAATGCTCATACAAGCCTTTTTGCGTAGTCTTGTTATAATAGGGCGTAACGCTCAAGATCGCATCCGCGCCTACTTCTTCGGCCCTCTTGCTCAAATGGACGGCGTGCTTCGTATCGTTGCTGCCTGTGCCCGCGATGACCGGAAGCCTTTTGTTGACTTTCTTCACCGTGTACTCAATGACTGAAATATGTTCATTGTCAGGCATTGTCGATGCTTCACCCGTTGTGCCGCAAATAATGATGGCGTCGGTTTTTCCCTTAATTTGAAATTCGATCAATTCGCCAAGTTTATCAAAATCGACTCCATCCTTTGTGAAAGGAGTTACAATTGCAACACCCGAACCTGTAAAAATGCACTTTCTCATAAACAAACATCCCCTTTCTAAAATAAATGGTTCCGGATTTATCCAAGATACCCTTCGGCTTTCAGGAGCTCGGCCATCAGCACGCCGCCGCCCGCCGCGCCTCGAATGGTATTATGGGACAGACAGGTGAATTTATAATCAAAAATGTTATCTTCACGAAGACGTCCGACAGAGATACCCATTCCATTTTCCAGATTTCTTTCCAGCCTGGCCTGGGGCCTGTCGGGCTGGTCGAAATAAGTCAGGAACTGCGCCGGCGCGCTGGGAAGCTTGAGTGCCTGCGGCTTTCCGCTGAACTCCTTCCAGCATGCCAGGATTTCGTCTTTGGAAGGCTTTTTCCCGAAAGTGATATATACGGCCGCCATATGTCCGTCGGAAACGGGAACCCTGTAACACTGGGCGGAAATTGACGGACCTTTGGCCTTGACGATTTTGCCGTCTTCAATTTTTCCCCAGATCTTCAAAGGCTCATTCTCACTCTTGTCTTCTTCTCCTCCGATATAAGGAATCACATTGTCCAGGATCTCCGGCCAGTCGCTGAAAACCTTGCCCGCGCCTGAAATTGCCTGGTACGTACAGGCCAGAACCTTTTGAGGATCAAAAGCCATCAGGGCATGGATGGGAGGTACATAGCTCTGGAGGGAGCAATTGGACTTTACGGCGATAAAACCTCTTTTTGTACCCAGGCGTTTTTTCTGGTTCTCGATAATTGCTGCATGCTCGGGGTTGATTTCCGGGATGATCATCGGGACATCTTCGGTCCACCGGTGGGCCGAATTGTTAGAGATTACGGGAACCTCCGCCTTTGCATATTTTTCTTCCAGGTCCTTTATCTCATCCTTTTTCATATCCACGGCACAAAAAACCATATCCACTTCTTCGGCAACCCGTGAAATCTCAAGGACATTCCTGACCATGATGTCCTTTACTTTTTCAGGGATTGGTGCTTCCAGTTTCCATCTGCCTTCCACAGCTTTGGAATAGGGAAGGCCTGCGGACCTTTCGCTGGCTGCGACGGATACGACTTCAAACCATGGGTGGTTGTCAAGCAGGGTTACAAATCTTTGACCGACCATTCCCGTGCCGCCAAGGACACCGACTTTTAATTTTTTATCCATTTCAAATTCCTCCAATCACAATAATATTTCCTGTATAAATAATTAAAACTGCTGGAAGAGTACCAGCAGTCCGTATAAACAATAAAACTTGGCCGTAACCGGCTTGTTTAAGAACAGATAGCGCTCCACCAAAATATTTTGATGACAGTCGTACAGCTATTGACTGTATGACCAGGAGATAATCTTCCAGGAGACCATTCCTTCGGCATTTTTCCCTTTCCAGCAATATCAACAGGCCCTGTAGCCTTCCACTTCAGTACTTTTGAAAAATGCGCCTCTACCGATATTTTATTATATTTTAAATAATCATAACACCCCAAATGCCTGTTGTCAAATGTTTTACTTATAGTATATGCGGCATATCTCTGAATTTGACCCTTTAAATTATTACAAAATTATTAAAAATCCATGAATAAAGCCGATATAGAAGGAAGATCCACAGATAATGTCGAATAAAAACAGGGAACGGGAAAAGTTATCCAGCGATATACCGGATGGCTTAAAGCTGCTTTACGAATGAGAAGGTGAAATTAAATGTACATATTCAACAAAAAAAGCTGCAAAAAAATAGCTTGCATGGTGATTTTAGTTTCGGCAATTTTACTGATCAGGCCTTTGGCCGCTACAAGAGCGGCATTCAATATACCGCAAACAATAAAGGTAGGTCTGTTTTACTCGGATCCTTCCGTGCATGTCACTACGGCTTTGGCCAGTTTCAATGCAAGCGCCAAAGCAGGTCTGGCGCTTGGTTTTTATAAAGATAACGCATTTACCTCCATCGTTGATTATCCTTCGGATAAACCGTTGAGTGTGAGGAAAGACGCTTATTATGTAAATTCAAACGGCAGTTTGAAAGAATATAGCTCCAGCGCATCGCCAATCCCGGACGGAGAGAAAACCGGGCCTTTCCATATTGTGCTGGGAGCCGGCTATCCTGACCTGAATGCCATGAACGAACAGCTAAGGGTGTATACCGAGAAAGGAATTCAAGCCTATCCGGTGTTTGCGGATACATGGCAAATCTGGTCCGGCTTCTATCCGGATCAGAATACCGCGCAGCAGGAGACGGCAAATATTGCCGCAGTACTGGGAGAAGGGGCATATGAAGTGACACAGCCTGCTTCCAACAGAATTGCCGTATTTGACTCTGCCGGCAAGCCTGTCTGCATGTTCGGCAGCGACACGGCATTATTCCGTATCCTGCCGGCACAGGGAAACGATCCGCAGGTTTTGTCCATCAATGATAAGGCCTATCGAGGGGCGTTGGAAGTAAGGCGGCTTTCGGGCAGTGATATGACGGTCATTAATGTTGTGGGACTGCAGGAGTACCTTTATGGAAATATTCCACCGGAAATAGGCGGTACTTCCCATCCGGAAGCATTAAAAGCACAGGCACTGGTTTCAAAAATGTATACGATAAACAATCTGGGCAAACATGGAAAAACGGGCTTTGATGTTTGTGCAACCACCCATTGCCAGGTATACAAAGGCTACAGTGTTGAGGTAAAATCCTGCAATGATGCCATCGACCAGATCAAAGACAAGGTTATTACCTATGATAACAGCCTGGCAGGGCAGATCTTCTATTTTGCTTCCAGCGCCGGAAGAACGGAAGATTCGGAAAACGTCTGGGGCAGCCCTTTTCCATACTTGAAAAGCGTGGAGGATAAATATGAGCCCGTCTACTCATGGACGACAACCCTCAGGGTCTCGGATATCATGGCAAAGATACCGGACATAGGGAATGTCCTTGGAATGAGTATTTTAAAGACCTCGGCGGCCGGCAGGGTTACCCAGCTTGCCGTAAGAGGGGATAAAAGAAGCGATCCCGCCGTTTACAGCCTGGAAAGATGCAGAACGATTTTCGGCCTCGACAGTCAGATGTACACGATAACGACAGATGCGGATGTTTATATGGCTTCCAGGGATTTAACGCCTCTGAAAACCCAGGTGGGAGGGAAAAAGGTGTTAACCTCCTCCGGCACCCGGACAATCACTGCTACCAACAATAAAGTCCATGTCCTTGGCGCCGGCGGCAAACAGAAAACCGTTGCGCTGGTGCCCGAAACCTATGTGTTTTCCGGCAAAGGTTGGGGTCATGCCGTGGGAATGAGCCAGGAAGGTGCCAGAAGCATGGGGAAGGCTGGCTTTACGTATGATCAGATCATCACGCATTATTTCCTTGGAACAAAAATTGAGTAAACGATTCCGCTTTTCTATGCCATAGTTCTTTTAGGAGCACTGCAAATATTACTTCCCGTTTTTCGGAAAATGACGGCCGTAATGGACTGCATTTTCCGAAACCTATACGGATATTTGCACCAGTACTTACAGCATCCCTTTAGCGATAAAGGTTGCCAAAATTGCACCGGTAATGTATTATTTCTATTGAATTAAATGAATAATACTACAAAAGGAGCTGTTCGAGGATTGGACACGGAACTACTGCGTAAAGATTTCTATTACCATCTTCCACCGGAGCTTATCGCCCAAACCCCCATCGAGAAACGGGATGAATCGCGTCTCCTGGTTTATTCCCGCCGTGACCGCAGCATTGCCCATCGGCGGTTTTATGATATCGTGGAATATCTGCATCCCGGGGATGCGCTGGTCATAAACGAGACGCGGGTGATCCCGGCGCGCATCCACGGCGTACGGGAGGATACGGGCGGCAAGATTGAATTTCTCCTGCTGCGGCGCATACAGGGCGACGAGTGGGAGGTTCTGGTGAAACCAGGAAAAAGAGCCAGGGTGGGAAGTGTATTTCTGTTCGGAAATAACCTTTCCGCTGCAGTGACAGGCCTGGATGAGGAAGGTGTGCGCATTGTCAGATTTTCATATAAGGGCGTGTTTGAAGAAGTGCTTGGCGATATTGGCGAAATGCCGCTGCCGCCCTATATCACGGAAAAATTATCGGACCCCGAGAGGTACCAGACGGTGTATGCCCGCAATGCCGGCTCTGCCGCCGCGCCTACCGCAGGGCTGCATTTTACACCCCAGTTGCTCGATAAGATCCGGGCAATGGGCGTGGATGTGATACCCGTGCTGCTGCATGTGGGACTGGGAACGTTCCGTCCTGTAAAGGAAGAAAACGTGCTGGACCATCATATGCACCAGGAGTATTATGAATTGAGCGAAGATTCAGCGCAGCGCATCAATGCCGTACGGCAAAAGGGCGGACGTGTGTTTGCCGTGGGCACCACCAGCGTGCGTACGCTTGAGACGGCGGCGGGAGAGGATGGCCATGTCCGCGCGCAATCCGGATATACCGATATTTTCATCTATCCCGGGTACCGTTTTAAGGTCGTGGATGCTCTCCTTACCAATTTTCATCTGCCGGAATCGACGTTATTGATGCTGGTGAGCGCCCTGATGGGCCGTGAAGAAACGCTACGGATGTATGAAGAGGCAGTGCGCGAACGTTATCTTTTTTTTAGCCTGGGACACGCCTGCCTCATTCTTTGAAATCTTTGCGAGCTATGCAGATGGACGGATAAAAGAGGACGCAGGAGAAACTTTCATTATAGAAATCTGCGTAGCTTCACACGTAACATCTTCGCTGCCATCACAAGGACAAGTACGGCGACGGAAATAAGGGCAGTAAATCCACCGGGAGCGACATTGAGGTAATACGATAGAAACAACCCCAGCATGATGTCGATTACGCTGAAGACAATGGAAAATATCAGCGTGAACTTAAAGCCTTTTCCAAGCTGCAGCGCCGTGGCGACGGGAAGGGCGATCATGGAGCTGAGCACCAGCACACCCACGATTCTTATGGACACGGAGATTGCGGAAGCCACGAGGATAGAAAAAACATAATTAATCACCCTGACTTTTACGCCTGCCACCTTGGCGGCTTCCTCGTCATAAGCAATATAAACCATCGGGTGGTATAGAAGGATAAGGGTCAATACGGAAATCGCACTGAGGATCATCACCATGAGCATATCGAACCGGGTTACGGTCAGGATGCTTCCGAACATAAAGGAATCCGCATTTGCGCGAAGCTTCCCGGAGCTGATGATGGTAATAGCGGTGCCTACGCTCAGGGATAGCACGATGGTGAGGATCAGGTCGGTATATTTTTTGAAGTAGCTGCGCAGGAATTCGATCAAGGCGCCGCAGACGGATGTAAAAATAAATGCGCCGAGGATGGGACTTTGATTAGCCATCAGCCCGATGGTGATACCGGCCAGGGAGGCGTGGGACAGCGTATCCCCGATCATGGAATACCGGCGAAGGACCAAAAAGATACCGATGCAGGGGCATAGAACCGAAATAAAGATGGAAACGAAAATCGCGTTTTGCATAAAACTATAATGAAGCATTGTCCTCGACCTTTCCCTTGTTTTTCAAGAATTCGTCCGCATATTGCCATGGCGTGCAGAGTTGTCCCTGCCCCCCCGTCAGATGGTAAATCAATGTTGAGTTTGACATGGCGGCATCCAGATTGTGTTCAACGGAAACGACGGTAATGCCGTTTTCTTTGTTCATTTTTGACAGGAAGCCGTAAATCTCTTTCTGGCTGTTTATATCCACTCCCGAGGAGGGTTCGTCCAGAACCAGCAGATCCGGATTTCCCATCAATGCCCTGGCGATCAGTATTTTTTGGCTTTGGCCGCCCGAAAGGGTACCCATGAGAGCCCCCATAAAGCTTGACATTCCCACCTGCGCAAGTTTTTCTTCAATCATGCCTTTATCCTTGAGCTTCAAAAGCCTCCGGTAGGAATTCATCGCCTCATAAACCGTAATAGGGAAACCGGCATTGGAGAAATCATTTTTTTGCGGGACATACCCGATCCTCTTTGCGCGGGATTGGATGCTTCCCTTTGTCGGTTTTATGAACTTTAATATCAGCCGCATGAGAGTGGTTTTTCCGCAGCCGTTTTCACCCACCACCGATACATATTCGCCATCGCGTATTTTCAGATTAATACCATCCAGCACATACGGCGTCGAACCTGTATAGGAAAAGTACAGATTTTCTGCTTTGATCATAAGCGATACCCTTTCTGTTGCTACATCGAAACATTCTTTTATTCATCCGGAAATAATGCGTTAAAATGCTTGCGATATTTCCGGATGGTGCATAATTGTCGATAAATTAATGATTGTTTCCCTGTAGTGCTATTTGCAAATTACTATTTGATTTTAATGCAAATGCGATTCATTTGCACTTGACAAATATATCCTTTGCCTTTATTATACATTATAGATGCGAATGAGATGCATTTGCAAGTAATTTTTCGGAGGTTGATAAAAATGATAAAAAAATGGGCTGCTTTGATCGTATGCATGATTGCCGTTGTGAGCTTTTCAGCATGCGGCGGCAGTACGCAGGCAAATAATCCGGAAGGGAGCAAGATCAAGGTCTCCGTTACATTTAACGCAATGAAGGAATTTGTTGAAGCCGTCGGAAAGGATAGGGTGGAGGTCTCGACCATTATACCCGACGGTATGGAACCGCACGATTTCGAACCGAAAGCACAGGATCTTGCCGATCTGAACGCAGCCAGGGTTTTTGTGTACAGTGGACTGGGAATGGAGGCATGGGTGGATGAGGCGATAAAGGCCGCCAACAATGCAAAGCTGATCACGGTGGAAGCATCCAGCGGTGCTGACGTAATCACAAACACGGAGCCTGAGGAAATCGAAGAGCACGGACAATACGACCCCCATGTCTGGCTAAGCCTGAAGGGCGCCGAAATTGAGGTCGGGAACATCAAAGATGCATTGGTCAAGGCAGACCCGACCAATAAAGAGTATTATGAAAAGAACTGCAAGGATTACGTTTCCCAGCTGGAAAAACTTTATGAGGAATACAACGGGAAGTTCCAGTCCGTAGAGAAAAAGAGCTTTGTAACAGGACACGCGGCTTTTGCCTATCTCTGCCGGGATTTCGGTCTTGAGCAAAACAGTGTGGAAGATGTTTTTGCCGAGGGAGAACCCGGTGCGCAGCAATTGGCTGAGCTTGTAGAATACTGCAGGGAAAATAAAGTGACCACCATTTTTGCCGAAGAGATGGCAAGCCCGGATGTTTCTCAAACTTTGGCCAATGAAGTCGGAGCAAAGGTAGAAACAATCTATACGATTGAGAGCGGCGAAGAAGATATGACCTACATGGAGCGCATGACGGACAACCTCGCCAGGATTTATGGCAGCCTGACCGAGTAAGCGGAAATTTGTCTCCAAACGACAAATTTCCTTTGAATTAGGTCGCTATAATAGAATAAAAATGTTCCAGACCAGTACAAAGCAAAGGACATCGAAAAACCGGGGGTATCCCGGTTTTTTCGATTGTAGCCGTATGTATTTGTATAGCACGCTTTTTAAGTTATAATAGGTTTGAAGCTGCGTCGGCTATTGGTAGTAAAAAGAGCATGCCAGGGAAAAAGAAATCATAGAATAAGAAACAGAGAGAGGTAACAAATTATGAATTTCGACGGAATAGCTGCAGGGCTTGGTACATTTCTGATTATCGGACTATTGCATCCTGTTGTTATAAAAATGGAATATCATTTTGGTACCAGGGCCTGGCCCTTATTTCTGATAGCAGGTTTGGGCTGCATTGGCCTGTCACTTTTTTCAAGCGTCCCCCTGCTGTCAACTCTTTTGGCAATTTCCGGATTTTCGTTGCTTTGGAGTATACGCGAGATTTTCGAACAGGAAAGAAGAGTCAAAAAGGGATGGTTTCCCAAAAATCCAAACAGGTATGAAATGGACGGAAAAGAATGCAGAAAATAATATTCTGCACATGTTTTCCGCCTACAAGGACAATCGGACCTAAAGCCGATCATTCACTCCGTAGGTGCTTTTGCAGATGATACTGCAAATGATGGCGGAGGGGGAGGTTACTTCGCGGGAAGATACACGTCCACGCTGTAGCCCGGTTTTAACGCTTTCCCGGGGTCCTCCGGCTTTACCC
Source organism: Bacillota bacterium (assembly GCA_023426125.1). Taxonomy (GTDB): domain Bacteria; phylum Bacillota; class Clostridia; order Acetivibrionales; family DTU013; genus MnB-11. The sequence goes on along the minus strand of JAFABI010000073.1, from coordinate 187,495 downwards.
GTACCTTGATAATCCGTTTGCCGTCCTTCTCCACAGCCACATTTGAAATTTGGACAACCGTTCCCGGAATGGATAAGCTGCTGTCCGACACCGGCACAATAGCAACAATGTCACCGGGGGCTACATTGTTGATGAACTCTTCATCAATTTCCGCGCTGACCGTGATAGAGTCCGCATCGATCAGCTGAAGCACCCTTGTTGGCGTATTCTGTACTCCCAGTTGTGTGCCGTTTACCGCTCCGATATTTTGTACAATGCCATTTTGAACACAGGATACAATCCCATTCGAGTTTAAATAATCCTTTACGCTCTTATTTTGCAGCGTGTCCAGATCAATTTGGGAAACGGCTATGCTGCTGTTTTGTTTTGCCGTATTGGCACTGTTTGCGTTTCTTATCTGGTCCATTTGGGCGCGCTTGGATTTTAATGCGATCGTCAGCTGGTCAAGCTCCGTCTTTAAAGCGCTCTTTGTTTTTTCAATGTTATTCTCAACATCTGCCAGGGCTTTTTCTCTTTGGGCCAACAGATCAATGGCCTGGTCCAATGCATTTTGGGAAATCGCCCCTTTGTCATATAAGTCCCGGTTGTTTTTCACATCCCGCTTTGCATCCTCCGCTTCTTTTTGCGCCAGGTCCAGTGAGGTCTGCAGGATTTTCAGGTCCGCATTGGTTCCGCTGCTTAACTCCTCTGTTTTCGTGCTTATGTCCTTTTGCGTTTGCGCTATATCCGCCCCAAGCGCCGCGGTATCCTGCAGGATGCTTTGAAGCCCTGCCTGGCCTGCCGCCAGCTGCTCCCGGAGTTTGTCCACAGTCGCCAGGTATTCCGACATGTCCAGTGTCAGCAGCGTCTGTCCCGTCGATACATAGTCTCCTTCCTTTACCTTGACCTCCGTAACGATCGCCGGAAAGTCGATGCTTATGTCGTAAATCCTGTCATAGGTTACCTCCCCCCAGAAGACCAGCCTGTCTTCCTGCTCAACTGCCGGAGAAACGGTTTCCCCCTCGCTTTTGACCTTGCCGGCCTGTATAAAATTATAACATAGTATACCGGCCGTGATCAGTACAATGAGGAGACCGGTTCCAACCGAGATCCTTTTTTTATGTTTTAAAAGCGTTTTTTTCATGGTTAATCCTCCGATTCTGCTATTCTATACTCTTTAAAGACTCAAACATATCTATGTTCTTCATTTTTTTAGCCACGATGCCGTTGACAATCAGTGCAAAGATTGCCGTTGCAGCTGTGGAAAGAGCCACGGTGCCGGCGGATACATGGCTGACCAGATCCATCTGTTCATTCAGGCTTCCCGCCACGATGTCAGATAGTATTTTCCCCACCGGTATGCCAAAACATAATCCTAGCAGGACGGAAAGAATATTTTCCGTAAGGACCAGGGAACGGATCTCCTTCTGGTAAAATCCCAGGACCTTCAGCGTAGCAAGGTCGCGTATTCTCTCGGAAAAGTTCAAAATGCTGCTGTTGTAGAGAACGACAAATGCCAGGATACCTCCCATTGCAATCAGCATCACTCCCGCGACATAGACGATTTTTATGCTGGATTGGATATCCGCAATCTGGCGTGTCCTGTCCACATATTCGTCCACATAATCTCCGTTTAGAAAAGCCATGTCCGGCCCATGTTCCCATTTTACAAGGAGTGCGGTAGGTGTAAAGGTTTCTCTGAGAGATTCATAGTAAGTATCCGTCATATACATCCCCTGTCCGACGCTCATATGCACAATCTGCTTTACCGGTACCTTGATATAGCCTTCATCTGTACGTTTCAGCTCTATTGTGTCTCCGATCCCGACATTCAGGGTTTGCGCAAGCTTTCTTGTCATGGTGATGCCATCTTCGGACAGCAGCGCCGGGTTGCCGTCCACATCCCTGAGATGGACGAGAGGGCTTTCCCGCGGATAAACCGTCAACACTTCCATTTTTCTTTTTCCGTTGGGACAAACAATTTCAACGGCTGTTTCTTTCACCTGCTGAACAGTCCCATCGAGCTTCATGTTATGGATCAAGCGGGAATCCGCTTTGCTGTCCAGAAAGATCTTCTGGTCGTAGGTGTAGGTAATATTGTATGTTTGCAGGGCAATCCCCTTGACCATGCCGGTGATGGTGAACGACGCTACAATCAGCCCCGTACAGCCTGTAATTCCAAGCACGCTCATAATAAGGCGCAGCTTGTTTCTCAAGGTGTTCCGCGCAATTAATTTGCGGCTGAACCTTATCCTGCTCCAGAGCTCCGGCAAATTCTCGAGGAAAATGCGGTTTCCTTCCTTGGGCGGTTTATCCCTCAGCAGCACGGAAGGGGAGTCTCCCTGCAGCTTAAGGCAGGCGTAAAGCGAAACGCCTCCGGTGCAGAGAAGGATCAAAACCAGGCTGAAAATGAGATTGGCATAGTTCAGGGAAATCCTGTAGTCGGTGAAATTCAGTCTGAGCATGGGGAGCAACACTCTGCCGAAAAGATTGGGGCCTATGAGGAAGCCGAGAAAAGCTCCCAGCAATCCCGTATATACGCCGTAGGAGGTATAATGCCACAGGATGTTCCCTTTCTTGTAGCCGAGGGCTTTCAGGATACCGATCTGGCTCCGCTGGTTTTCCACCATCCTGAGCATTGTGCTTTGGGTTATCAGGGCGGTGACAAGAAAAAACATCAGGGAGAACACTTTGGCAAAGACCTGAAACTGCTGGATATTGGTGTTGATATTGCTGACGCTGCTGTTGTCGTCCCTGGCGACAATCCCAATCAAATCATCCCCGATTGCTTTATCAATCCGGGCCTTTACCCGGGCAATGTCCGCACCCGCAGACAGTTTTACACATATCTGGTTATATACCTTTTGTCCGTATACGCCTTTGAGCATGTCTTCATTTATAACAAGGAACCCGTATTTTTGGGGATCCGGGAATGTATCCGTCGTACCCTTCACCGAATAAATATGTTCGCTGCTTAAGGCCAGTCCTTCGATGGGAAAGCGGAACCACCGGTTGTTTATTTTCACTGCGACCGTGTCGTTGATCTTCAGTCCATGCTCTTTTGCGAAGACTTCGTCCAGTATGGCCCCGCCGCGGCTGGAAAATCCGCCCTCCAGGAGCTTTGGCCGGTCCAGCGTGCTTTGGCCGGAAACCGTATAAATCCGCAGCGTAGGGCTGCCTTCCAGATCGGATAAGGCATTGAGCACAAAACGTTTTTCTACCTTTTCCACTCCGTCGATCCTTGAAATACTCCATAGCTCTTTTTCCGCAGGATTTGCGATATTAACCCACAAATCCGAAATATTGGTGGCGGCATACATGACGCCGGCATGGTCGTCGATGGTTTTCCAGATGGAGTCGATGCCGGTGATGATGCTCACCGCAATGGTAGCCATAATTAAAATGGAAACAAACTGGGCCTTTGACTTTCGTATATCGCGGATGGATTTTGCAAACAGGGCTTTGGCTACCATATGATTTCCTCTGCATCCCTTGGGCTGTCGTTCGATATCATTTCAAAGATTTTCCCGTCCTTCATATGAATGACGGTATCTGCCATCTCTGCAATCAGGACATTATGGGTAACGATAATCACCGTTTTGCCCATGTCGCAGGCGACATCCCGGATCAGCTTGAGGATCATCCGGCCAGTGGCTGAATCCAGGGCTCCCGTGGGCTCGTCGCACAATACGATCCGCGGGTTTTTTGCCAGAGCCCGGGCAATGGAAACCCTTTGCTGTTCTCCGCCGGAGATCTGGCTCGGAAAGTTATCCATCCTGTTTTGCAGGCCCGTTTTAATCAGCATTTCTTTGGAGTCCAGCGGGTCGGGGCATATTTCCCTAGCCAGCTGCACGTTTTCCAGGACGGTTAAATTGGGCACCAGGTTATAAAACTGAAAGACAAAGCCGATTTTGTTTCTCCTGTAGGTGGTGAGCTCATGCTCCGTCATACCGGAAATCTCCTGATCATCCACAATAATCCGGCCCTTTGTCGGCGAATCCATTCCTCCCAGCAAATTGAGCACCGTTGTTTTGCCGGCGCCGCTTTGCCCCAGGATTACATTGAAGGTTCCTTTTTCCATGCCGAAGCTGATACCGTCCACCGCTTTGATGATGTTGCCGCCGACATGGTATTCTCTTTCTACATTCTCAAACGTGATAAAGCTCATCGATTTTCTCACCTTGTACACCCGAAGTCATATATCCAATATCCAACAGATATCCAGGATACTGAAAAAAAAATTATGGGAAATTTATATGCCATAATTTTTTTACAGCATCGATATCCAACATAGTGTTGATATATCATTTGAACTGTAGTATAATATACAACGTGTTGGATTACAACCAACAATTTTCTCAATCTTGTGGTATGCACTACATTTTTGTACGGAACTGTCGGCAATTTATAAAAATTTAACAATTTATACGAGGTAGATATGAAAACCGAAAAAATGGATCGAAGGGTGAAGTATACGACGCTGCTTTTAAAAGGAAGTCTGATAAAGCTGATGAAGAACTATTCCATTTCAAAAATATCCGTTAAAATGCTCTGTGAAGACGCGGATATCAACCGGAGCACCTTTTATGCGCATTATAACGATCAATTCGATTTGCTCCGGCAGCTGGAGCAGGAAGTCATTACGGAATTTGAGAATTATATCGACATGCATACCATGACCGACCCGGTGGATACCGTAGCGATTTTAAAGCAGCTCCTGGAATATGCGGCTAAAAATGTGGATTTGTTCCGGGTTCTCCTGAGTGAAAACGGTGATTCCGAATTTCAAAGAGATATCCTGTCTCTCGCGCAAAGACAGATCATCTCAAATCTTAAGAGCGATCAGAGCCTCGATCCGCGGACCTCGGAGTATCTTCAGCGCTTTATTATTGCAGGGGCCCTGGAAATTCTCCAGAAATGGATACAGGACGGAACGGTCGAGTCCACGCAACAAATGGCAGAACTGCTTTCAAAGCTGCTTTTTCAAGGCGTTTCAAGCTTCTTCAAAAATATATCCGACCCCACTAAAATCATACAATTCTATTAGGAGTCCGCACTTATCCTTAGTACAGCTTCACGTAAATAACATCCGTGTGGAAACTTGTTTGTAGGGGCGGCCATTGGCCGTCCGGTAGCTGTTTGACATAGATTGCATATGCGGACGCGCAATGCGTGCCTCTACAGAATAGGAGTTTCACAGCAAAGACATGCTCCTATCCGGTAACTTGTGCACACACCTGACAAATTGTGAGGAGCTTGCGACGAAGCAATCTCAGCTCCGGCGAAATAAATGTCCAAATGGAACGGAATCGGCCGATTGGAGCGGAAGAAGGTTTTATCTGCATAGTATAGTAAAGAACGAAAGCGTTTTATTATGCTAAAAGTTAGACGTGACTAACTAATATTGTTTTCGGGAGGTCGGGAAAATGTCAGAAATACTGGTAAGCGGAAGCAAAAAATTAAAGGGAAAAGACCTGATTACCATCGGGATCTTTTCGGCCGTCTATTTTGTCATTAACTTCATCTTTATGCTGGCCGGCGGCTTACATCCCGTTCTGTGGATTTTGATGCCGGGGCTGATCGGGCTCTTTACGGGCGTTCCGTATATGATCCTGGCGGCAAAGGTGCAGAAACCGGGGACGGTGCTTATCATGGGGCTCATTACGGGGCTCATCTACTTTGTGACGGGCATGTTCACGGTGGTGATCCTCATTACCTTTGCTTCGGCCTGCATGCTTGCGGAGGCAGTTCGCTATGCTGCAAAATATAAAAGCTTTACGGGGAACGCCATTTCCTTTGCGATCTACTCGGTGGGCATGATCGGCTCGCCGCTGCCCATCTGGCTGTTTAAGGACAGCTTCTTCGCGCAGATATCAGAACAGGGGATGTCTGCTGAGTATCTCTCCGTTTTATCCAGCCTTGCAACCTCCGGTATGCTTGTGGTGATGATCCTTGCGCCCGTGGTTCTTGGAATTGTGGGAGCGCTGATAGCGAAGGCCCTCTTCAGGAAGCATTTCGTGAAGGCGGGGATCGTATAGGCATGGAGGGAAAAAACAAGAGCGAGCCGGCGGTATTTCTGGATCCCCGAACGGCGCTTCTGCTGTTGCTCTTCGTCACTGTCGCCGTCTTTTCGCAGCATTCCCCCTATGTGGAGTTTTCGCTGGTTGCTGCGCTTTTTATCCTTTTCCTGTGCTGCGGACTGCCCGGGAGCGGGCTGAAGTTTATTCTGGCATTCGGATTCCTGTTGGCGCTGCAATATGTCATCTTTCCGGCGGCCCCCAAATTCTTCGCCGATACCTTTTCCATCCTTGCGGCCTACAGCAGGAAAGTGTTTTCCTGTATTATGATGGGAACCTTTATTGTCAAAACAACGCCCATGCGGCACCTGATCCTGGCCATGCACGAATGGCATTTCCCGCAAAAGCTGATCATACCGCTTTCGGTGACTCTCCGGTATTTTCCCGCCATCCGGGAAGAGACGGGGCACATCCGGGATGCCATGAAGCTGCGCCGGATCACGGGGGCTGCCAGGGTGGAGGCGTATATTGTTCCCTTGATGTTTTCCGCGGCCAGTACGGCGGAAGAGCTTAGTGCCGCAGCCGTTACCAGGGGCATTGAAAATCCCGCTCCCAAAACCAGCGTCATCGGGCTGCGTTTCCGTATGCGGGACTATGTCTGCATCCTTGGCGGAATGGTTTTTGCGGCGGCCTCTTTCTGGCTGCGATGAGGTGTGGTATGATCAGTATAAGGAATGTATCCTTTGGCTATAACAATGAAAAAGATACGCTGAAAAATATTAATTTGCAGGTCGCTGCCGGCGAATGCGTGTTGCTCTGCGGGAAAAGCGGCTGCGGGAAAACGACGCTCACCAGGCTTGTAAACGGCCTTATCCCGCATTTTACGGAAAACGGCCGACTGGAGGGGGAGGTCGTCGCTGCGGGGATGGAAGTTGCCCGGACGGAAATGTATGAACTGTCCAAAAGAATCGGATCGGTATTTCAAAACCCAAAATCGCAATTTTTTAACCTCGATACCGATGCCGAGCTTGCCTTTGGACTTGAGAATACAGGCGCGCATCCGGATTTTATGCGCAAAAGGCTGAAAGCCACCGTTGAAGAACTGAAAATCCGGCGGCTGGAGCACCGGAGCATTTTCACCCTGTCCGGGGGCGAGAAGCAGGCGCTTGCCTTTGCCTCGGTCTACGGAATGAATCCCGACATCTATGTCCTGGACGAGCCCACCGCCAATCTGGATGGAGAAGCCGTTGAGATACTGAAGCTGCAGCTGGGGGAGGTCAAACGGCAGGGAAAGACCATCCTGATTGCAGAACACAGGCTGTATTTTCTTACCGGTCTGATTGACCGGGCGGTCTATATGGAAGACGGAGAAATCGTGCGCATTTATTCCCGGGAGGAATTTTTGGCCCTCTCCGAGGAACAGCGGGTAAAGATGGGCCTGCGCACCCTTCACAGAGGGACTCTGCGTACGTCCGCCGGCGCCCTGTGCCGTGAAGCGGGCAGTGAGCTTGCAGCCAGGGAGCTTTGCTGTGAGTTCAAGAGCAGCCGTGTCCTTGACCGTGTGTGCTTTTCAGCGGTGAGCGGTAAAATCGTGGGGATCACAGGCAACAACGGGGTGGGCAAAAGCACCTTGATACGCTGCCTTTGCGGGCTGATAAAGGAAAAAAGCGGTTCCGTATGCCTCGACGGCAGGGCGATGACACGGCGGCAGAGAAACAGGGCGTGCTTCTGCGTCATGCAGGATGTCAATCACCAGTTGTTCAGCGACAGCGTATGGAACGAGTGCGAGCTGTCTGTCTCCCATAACGGCGGACGGGAGATCGAAGCCGTTCTGCGGGCATTTGATTTATATTCTCTGAAGGACAGCCACCCCATGGCTTTGTCCGGCGGGCAAAAACAGCGCCTTGCCATCGCCTGCGGCGTTTTGACCGATAAAAGAATCCTCATTTTTGACGAGCCCACCAGCGGCCTCGATTATGAGCATATGATGGTGGTCCGCGGGATGATCAAAAAGCTCGCCGAAGAGCGGCGCATCGTTTTGGTTGTCAGCCATGATATGGAGTTTTTAGACTGTGTCTGTGATAAAACCGTCGCACTTGCGGGGAAGAGCGACAGATAGGAGACGTGGAGCCCATGCTGAGGAACGACATGGCATTGTATGGAAATAACATATCTGCTGTTATCGAGGATGAAGACCGCGCGGTTTATCAAATGAAGGACCGGACCGGCGAAGGCGTGATGACCGGGTATGCCGTATTCCCCGGCGCCTATCTGATTTATAACGATTTTCACATGCAAAGCTGCGACTCCGAGTTCCAAGCCGGTGTGGACATATTTTGTATCGACCATTGCAGGGAGGGGCGCATCGAACAGGATATGGACAACGGAGCATACTCCTATATTGAGGCGGGAGACTTGAAAATCGATAACCGGAAAGGGCACGATACGCACTTCGAATTTCCTTTGCACCATTACCACGGCATCACCGTCGCGCTATACATGGAGCAGGCGGCAAAAACCCTGGCAGCGGAATTGAGCGGTTTTTCCATCGACCTGTATGCGCTGAAACGAAAGTATTTCGCGGAGAAAAGCCTGTACATTGTCCGCAATGAAAGCGCCATTGAACACATCTTTAACGAGCTGTATACGGTCCCGGACCGTATCCGGAAAACTTATTTCAAGATCAAGGTCCTGGAGCTTCTGACCTATCTGGATGCCCTGGAAATTCCGGCGGATTATGAGGAACGCCCTTATTTCTATAAATCCCAGGTGGAGAAAATCAAGGCGATCCAGGCGTTTATGACGGCCGACCTGGAAAAGCACCATACGCTGGAGGAGCTGTCTGCCAGGTTCGATATCCCGCTCACTTCCATGAAAACCTGCTTTAAGGGCGTTTATGGAACGTCAGTATTTGCCTACCTGCGTACCTACCGCATGAATCAGGCGGCGGTGCTGCTTCGCACCGACAGAGGGGAGAGCGTTGCGGAGATTGCCGGGCGGGTAGGCTATGACAGCCCCAGCAAATTTGCCGTTGCCTTTAAGGATGTAATGGGGAAGTCCCCCCTGGAATACCGGAAATCCTTTGTCTGAACGGGACAGAACGGCCCGTACAGAGCGGAAATAAAAGGACGGTTATCCTATAATAAGCCTGGTTGACATTGTTGACCGGGCTGTATTGTTTTAGAAAGGAGTAACCGTGTCGTATGAAAAAGAAAAAAAACTGGGTTGCCACCCTTTTTTCCTTTGCGTCGGGATGCAAAGGAAAAATGTTTCTATCCGTCCTTTGTGCCATAATAAGCGTGGCTGCAGGCATTGTACCGTATTTCGGCGTTTATCGGATTATTTCCATGTTTATTCGGGAGACTCCCGTGTTGAATGAGGTTTTGTTCTGGTCAGCGTTCTGTCTGGCAGGGCATATGGTCAAATTATTGTTCTACGGTATTTCCACGACTTTATCCCATATCTCGGCCTATATGATTTTAGAGGCGATCCGGCTGAAAATCGCCGACCGCCTGATGAAGGCGCCTCTGGGCACCGTCCTCAACGAAACTGCGGGCAAATTTAAAAATATCATTGTGGACCGTGTGGAAGCAATCGAGATTCCATTGGCCCACGTCATTCCGGAAATGATATCCAATCTGCTTTTGCCGGTTGGTGTTTTTATCTACCTTTGCGCCATCGACTGGCGCATGGCGCTGGCGACTTTGATCACCACGCCCGTCGCGGGCGTATTTCTTGCCGTGGGGATGAAAAGCTTCAACAAACAGTATGAGGCTTACATGAAGGCGAGCAATTATGTAAACAGCGTCATTGTGGAATATGTGGAAGGGATCGAAGTAATCAAGGCATTTAACCAATCCGCAACCTCTTATGAGAAATTCACAAAAGCGGTGAGCTCTTTCAGGGATTATACCATGGCGTGGTTTGAAAGCACCTGGGCGCTGATGAACCTCAGTCTTTCCCTCCTGCCCTCCACTTTGTTGGGTACACTGCCCGCCGGAATTGCGCTTTACCTGAAGGGCAGCCTGACCCCGCCCGAGTTGGCGATATGCCTGATCCTGTCCATGGGTATTGTGACCCCCCTGATGAAATTTACAGTCTTTGTCAACGACGCCAAAGCCATGGAGTATTCCATCCGGGACGTCGACAAACTGCTAAACCTGCCGGAGCTCCCGGATGCAAAGGAGAGAGTGGCTCTTTCAGGATATGGCGTTGAGCTGAAGAACGTTTTCTTTTCCTACGGTGAAGCGGGAACGGCCGACGTGCTTCACGGCGTCGATCTCCGGCTGCCGCAGGGAAGCTTCTCCGCTCTTGTAGGGCCGTCGGGAGGAGGCAAGTCCACCGTGGCCCGTCTGATCGCCCGTTTCTGGGACGTGACGGGCGGCAGCATTACCGTCGGCGGCAGGGACGTCCGCGAAATCCCTCTGGCGCAGCTTGCAGAATTGATCAGCTATGTGACGCAGGACAATTTTCTGTTCAATTGCTCGTTAAAAGAAAATATCCGCCTGGGAAAGCCCTCCGCTACCGATGAAGAGGTGATGGGCGCGGCAAAGGCGGCCTGCTGCGACGAATTCATCCTCCGGCTTGAAAAGGGATACGACACCCCTGCGGGAGAGGCGGGAAAACGGCTTTCCGGCGGGGAGAAGCAGCGGATCGCCATTGCCAGGACCATCCTGAAAAATGCCCCCATCGTCCTTTTGGACGAGGCGACGGCCTTTACGGATCCGGAGAACGAAGACAAAATACAAAAGTCCATCGCGGCGCTGGCCCGTGGGAAGACACTGCTGGTCATCGCACACCGGCTGTCCACCGTCAAAAACGCGGGACAGATCATTGTTCTGGAAAAGGGGCGTGTCGTCCGGAGGGGAACGCAGGCGCAATTGCTGGAAAACTGCCCGCTCTACCGGGATATGTGGCGGGCGCATATCGGCGCTAAGGCGTGGTCTGCGGCAGAGGGAGGAAGAAAGGAGGCGGAGGCGCATGTTTAATACCCTTCGGAGGATCATACGCTGGACCGGTACATACAAAAGGAGACTTTTTGCCGGATTCGTCTATTCGTTTTTGGCGACGGCTTTCGCCGCCATGCCTATCATGGCGGCGGCTTATGCGCTGAATCAGGTGATTGCCGATATGCGGGGCGAAAAGGAAATGCAGCCGGATTTTCCATGGCTGATGCTGGCTGCTATTGTCGTGCTTGTACTGCTGCGCTTCCTTTTCTCCTATTTACGTGCGAAGGCGCAGGAAAGCATCGGTCATGAGGTGGCGGCGGAGCAGCGCATAGAGATTGGCGGCATACTAAAGCGGGTCCCGATGGGATATTTTTCGGAAAACAGCATCGGCGACGTATCCGCGGCGGTGACCACCGAGCTTTCCACCCTGGAGCTGATGGGAATGAAAATGATTGACGCCGTCGTCAACGGCTATATCAGCGTGCTGGCAATCCTCCTGTGTCTGGTGTTTTTCAGCCTGCCCATTGCGCTGATTGCGGCAGCCGGCGTGCTTTTATCGGCGCTGTTCCTGCGGGGAATCAGCCGGAAGAGCGAAAGGAGCGCGCCTGTAAACCACAGGGCGCAGGAGGACATGATTGCAGGCACCATTGAATATATCCGCGGCATGGCCGTCGTCAAGGCCTTCCATCAGGACAGCATTTCCATTGAAGGGGTAAAAAAGGCCTACCATGACAGCAAGAGGGTAAACATACGGATTGAAAAAGAGTTTGTACCTTTTAATTGTCTGCATCTGCTGGCACTGAAGGTGGCTTCCGTGCTCCTTGTGACCGTTTCGGCCTGGTTTGTGATGGGTGGGCGGATGGAACTGCCCATCCTGTTGATGATGGCGATGTTCTCCTTCACGATCTTCGGCCAGGTAGAATCCGTGAACGATGCGGCGCATGTACTGGGCATAATCGATTCCACCCTTGAAAAGCTGAAGCGGATCCGGCAGGCGGAGTTTATCGACAGAGACGGAAAGGATCAATCCATTGATTCCTATGACATTGAATTTGACGGCGTTTCTTTCGGATATGGCCGGCAGGAGGTCATCAAAGACGTGTCCTTTGTTATTCCGCAAAACACCACCACTGCCATTGTCGGACCCTCCGGCAGCGGCAAGACGACGCTGTGCAATCTCATGGCGCGTTTTTACGATGCGGCTTCCGGGAAAATAACGGTAGGCGGTGTGGATGTGCGGGAATTTACCTGTGACAGCCTGCTGAAAAATATCAGTATGGTATTCCAAAACGTATACCTGTTCCACGATACGGTAAAAAACAATATCGGCTTTGGAAAGCCGGGAGCTGCGGACGAAGAGATCATCCGGGCTGCCAGGACGGCGCGCTGCCACGACTTCATCATGGAATTGCCCGATGGGTATGACACGGTGATCGGGGAGGGAGGTTCCTCTCTTTCAGGCGGCGAGAAACAGCGTATTTCCATCGCCCGGGCGATTCTAAAGGACGCCCCCGTCGTCATTCTCGATGAGGCGACGGCAAGCGTCGACCCGGAAAATGAGCGGCATATTCAGGAGGCCATCAGCGCCCTGACCAGTGGAAAGACCATTGTGATCATCGCGCACCGGCTTGCTACCATCCGGAATGTGGACCAGATCCTGGTGATGGACGGAGGGCGGATCGCCCAGAGAGGTACACATGAGGAGCTTATGGCGCAGGAAGGTATCTACAGGAAGTTTCTGTCCATTCGTCAGGCTGCCGAGGAGTGGAGCATATGAACTACGTCTCCACAGTCCAGCCGGAATTTTCCTGCTGGATGCCGATCAGCCTTGCATACAGACCGCCTTTTTTCAGCAACTCCGGGCCTGTGCCTTATTCTGCCACCTGTCCGTCCTCCAGAACGACAATGTAATGCCATCAAATGACACACCTAATTATGAAAATTGTAGGGGCGCGCATTGCGCGTCCGCAAATGCAATCTACGTCAAACAGCTACCGGACGGCCAGTGGCCGCCCCTACACTGAATGCCTTACGTCCAAACGGCCCCATGCATCAAGCTTTTTCATACCAATAACAAGATCAACCTCATATTGCGAATTGAAGCTCATAACACTTATGCTTGACAAGGGAGGGAAAGGCATGCTACTATTTATACGAACATTATTAATAAAATGTTCGTATAAAATTCAAAAAAAGGTTGCAAACAGGAGCTGCTTATGACACCAAAGATTTTTGAATTTGAAGAAAGGGAAGCGACGAAGGTCCGGATGCTGGAAGAGGGATTTTCACTGATCAAGCAATATGGGATGACCCACGCTTCCGTTGATAAGATCACAAAGGCGGTAGGGCTTGGGAAAAGCACCTTTTATAACTTCTTCCCGTCCAAGGAAATGTTTGTATGCGAGATCATCCGCTACCAGCGGGACAGCGCCAAACAGTCCTTTACCGATACGCTGCGCGGCCGGGATAAAATGACGGTTGGCGAAGCGAAAGCCTTTTTAAAAAAGATCATTTTCAGCGAAAACAGCATCTACCAATATCTCACCACGGAGGAGCTGAACAAGTTAAAAGCTGCGCTGCCCTCGGAATACCGGATCAACCCCGAAGTTGAGGCAACGGTCATGAACGGTCTTTTTACCCACATGGAGGGCGTAAGGGCCGATATCGACTATAAGTTGGTGGCAAACCTGATCAAGATCATGGCGCTTGCGATGATGGGAAAGGAATCGCTTCATCAGGACGTCCTGGACAGAACGCTGGAGAAAATCTATGAGCTGCTATTTTCCTGCATTTTTGAACAACGTCAACAGTCCGGCACCTCTTAGATGGCGGGTTTCCGATTTGAAAAGCTGTCAGTGGTGGGTTGCAATCCCCAACTGACGTTGTTCAAACGCCACGTTTAGGCGTGGCGCACGAAGTGTAGCGCAGGGCGAATTTATTTCGCCCGCAGCGAGGGGGTATGGGGGCATGCCCCCATTGGAAATTGAACAACGTCAACAGTCCGGCACCTCTTAGGTGGCGGGTTTCCGATTGAAGTGCCGTCAACGGCTTTATTTTTCAAAGGATCAATTCACAGGTATCGTTGCAGCAGGCAAGGGGGTGAGACGTTTTTTTATGAGGTGAATGTTAGAGAATTCTAACTTACAATCAGAAACCAGGACTATTTCTTGAAAAGGAGAAACCCATGAATAAAAAAACCAAACCAACAAAAGAAAAAACCGGCGTAGCACGCTTGCTGGAGCTTGCGGGCCCGAAGAAGAAAAAGCTTATTGCCGCGTGCCTTCTTTCTGTGCTCTCGTCTGCGGCGCGGATGGCGATGTTTTTCACCATTTACGGTGTCGTGCGGGAATTGCTCACGCATTATGCAACGCCCTCGAAAATCCATACCGCATCGATTTATACCCTTGTGGCCATCACCTTCGTCGCGGCGCTGGTATACGGCGTATGCACGTTCGTGTCCTCCGCATTGGCCCACGGCTCCGCCTATGACATCATCTATGAGCTGCGGCTGCACATCATGAACAAGCTTGGGCGAATCCCGTCGGGCTTTTTCACCGGAACTACCCAGGGAGCCATTAAAAAGGTGATATCCGACGACGTCGAGCAGATCGAAGTGTTCATTGCCCACCATATCGCAGACATTGCCGCCGCAGTCGCCACGCCGCTGTTTACGCTGCTTTATCTTTTTCTGATGGATTGGCGGCTGGCACTGGTAACGCTGATTCCCATTTTTATCTCTCTGATCTTTTTGAGCAGCGGCCTGAAAAGCCCGGAGGGAGCGCAGACCCAAAAGGATATGCACGACACCCGGGAAAAAATGGAGGGCACCATTGTGGAATACATCCACGGAATGCCCGTGGTCAAAATCTTCAACCGCACCCTCAGTGCTTTCCGCCGCTTTGAGGAAAGCATATCGGATTATGTGAGATGCGTAGTGCGTACAACTTATCATTTTGAGTCCCGCATGGGCGCCTACTACGCTTTTTTTGGAGCGCAGCTGATGTTTCTGATGCCGGCGGGCCTGTTGATCGCTATCCGCGCCTCCTCCTATACGGACTTTCTTCCTGTTCTTTTGCTGTTTTTCCTTGTGGGAGGCGGCCTGAAAGAGCCTATGGAAAACATGATGAGCATGGTGCTGCACAGCAAACGGATTTCCGAGGGTGTGGCGCGCATCGACAGGATCCTGAACCAGCCGGAGCTTGAAACTGCCGGAGACGCATCACCCTCCGCCTATGACATCACCTTTGAGCATGTCTCCTTTTCCTATGGCAACGACCATATGCAGGCGGTGAAGGACTTAAGCCTGAAGCTTACCGAAGGGAGCATCAACGGGCTGGTAGGCCCCTCCGGCGGAGGGAAATCCACCGTGGCGCAGCTTTTGCTGCGGTTCTATGAGCCGCAGCAGGGCAGCATCAAAATCGGCGGGGTGGATATCCGCCGGATCCCGCCTCAAAAGCTGACTAACCTCGTATCCTATGTTTTTCAGGATTCCTTTCTGTTCCGTGACACAGTGGAAAACAACATCCGCATGGGCAACAGCGAGGCCTCTCGCGAGGCGGTGGTTCAGGCGGCGAAGAGCGCCAACATCCACGACGTGATTCTGGCGCTTCCTCACGGATATGATACCGTCATCGGCGAAGAGGACGCGTACCTTTCCGGGGGCGAGAAACAGCGCATCGCTATTGCGAGGGTCTATTTAAAGGACACGCCCATCGTGATCCTGGATGAAGCCACGGCTTATGCCGATGCGGAAAACGAGAGCAAAATACAGCAGGCCTTCGCCCGGCTTGCGGCAAACAAGACCGTGCTGATCATTGCCCACCGCATCCGGTCCATTCAAAATGCAAACCAGATCCTGGTGCTGGAGCAGGGTGAATTGCAGGGCGCCGGCACCCATGAGGCTCTTTTGGCACAGTCCGGCCCGTACCGTGATATGGTGGACGCAAACGAGCGGCGCGCCCGCTGGACGATTCGGAAAGGAGCGGCGACGGCATGAAGAATTTTATAACATGGTTTCACACCGTCACTTTTGGAGAGACGAAAAAATATGTGATGCTCTCCCTCTGGAATTTTTTAGACAGCTTCGTGGTGACCATTCCCTATGGGGTTATGATCATTGCCATCTATATGCTCCTGATACCGGTGGCGGATCCCTCTGCCGCGCTTCCGCTGAACCGGCTGTGGATCTTATGCGGCGTGCTTTTGGCTCAGACCGTCGCGTATTACTTTATCCGCAGGCGCACCTATATCAGCATCTGTATTGGATTTGCGCAAAGCACGAAAAAAGCCCGTGTTTCCATGGGAGAGCATTTAAGGACACTGTCCATGGGTTTCTACAGCAGGCGTGATGCCGGCGATCTGTCCACAGTCCTGCTGCGGGACTATGGCGAGGTGGAGACTCTTGCCTCCAGCCTTATTCCGCAGATTTCCGTTATTTTGGTGCGTCTTGCCTTCTCCTTCATCGTGCTTTCAGCCTTTGACTGGCGCATGATGCTGGCGGTGGTGCTGGTGATCCCGCTGTCGCTGCCCTTTGCACTGATCAGCTACAATCGTATGGGCAAAGTAAGCAGGGGACTTTTGGAGACTCAGCAGGAAGCCGTGTCCCGTACGCTGGAATACGTGGGGGGCATACAAACGCTGAAAGCATTTCATCAGGCGGGCGAGCATTTCCGCACCCTGAAGGAGACCTTTGACAGGCAACGCAAGCATTCCATGCGCATGGAGCTGGCGGCGGCGCCCATCGGGATGATCGGACGCTTTATCCTTAACTGCGGCATCGGCGTGGTGATGCTGTGCGGTGTATGGCTGCTGACGCATGGGGAGCTGTCGCCCTTCTACTACCTGGTCTTTTTGCTGATTTCCCTGAATATCTATGAACCGGTGATGACAGTGTTTGCCTTCATCGCGGATTATGCCCGGACCAACCGTTCGGCACAGCGCATCTATGAGTTGAACCACGAGCAGCCCCTTTCCGAGTCTGAAAAGGACAGCCGGCCGGCCGGAACGGAAATTACATTCAAAAACGTCTCCTTCAGCTATGGCGATAAAGAGGTACTGCACAACATTTCACTAAAGATTCCTGCCAAAAGCCTCACGGCGCTGGTCGGACCCTCCGGCTCCGGCAAATCGACTATTACCAGGCTTGCGGCGCGATTCTGGGATGTGGATAAAGGTGAAATCACCTTGGGCGGCGTGCCGGTCACTCAAATGAAAACGGATGAACTGCTGTCCCGGATCAGCATGGTATTTCAGGATGTTTACCTGTTCCACGATACCATCGAAGCGAATATCCGTATGGGCAAGCCGGACGCAACGGTGGAAGAGGTCATTGCAGCCGCAAAAACAGCGGCTTGCCATGATTTTATCTCAGCGCTGCCCGACGGCTACAATACCGTTGTGGGTGAGGGAGGATCCACCCTGTCCGGCGGTGAAAAGCAGAGGATATCCATTGCAAGAGCGCTGCTGAAAAATGCGCCCGTTGTCCTTCTGGACGAGGCCACCGCTTCCCTTGACCCGGAAAACGAAGTTCTGATCCAGCAGGCCATCAGCGCGCTGGCGGAGAACAAAACCGTGATCGTTATCGCCCACAGGCTTCAGTCCATCAATAATGCCGACCAGATCATTGTGCTGGATCGCGGGGAGGTCAAGGAAAGGGGAAACCATGGCACGCTGTTGAAGCAGGGCGGCATTTACGCCCGGCTGTGGGAAGAACAGAGCAGGGCCGGCACTTGGAGTCTGACGGACACCCCCGTATAGATTCCCAGCCGCAGATACCTCAAATCCGACGGTTACAAGCCAAACAGTCTCTCTTAAACATTGATTTTGTCAGTGCTCAAGGGGGACTGTTTTCATAACCGCAATACCGGTTTAACAACACATGCATAGGCTAAAACTTTTCTGCTGCGGTTGTTTGCAGGCCTATTGACAAATCACCTCGCGCTGCAGTGCCGGTGGTCATGAATGCCACCAGATTGTATGACAGAATATCAATCGTTGATTTCTCTTGACAAAAGGGAAGAGGAAGAATACAATATGACTATAAAAGTAATATAGTCATACGGGAGATATGATATGGCGTCGGCATTTACCCAACAGGAAAAATCCGTAATCCGATTGGCCTTGACTGAAGCTGCACGGCAATGCGCCGCTACCATTGGTATGCGAAAAACCACCGTGGATCAGCTTGCTGAAAGCGCCGGCATTTCCAAAGGCGCGTTTTATAAATTCTATGAGACCAAGGAGCATCTGTTTTTTGAGGTGCTGGAGGGATGGCACACCGAGGTATACGAC
This sequence comes from Bacillota bacterium, assembly GCA_023426125.1. Lineage (GTDB taxonomy): Bacteria > Bacillota > Clostridia > Acetivibrionales > DTU013 > MnB-11. The sequence goes on along the minus strand of JAFABI010000073.1, from coordinate 169,260 downwards.
GCGGCATGGAGGATGTGGGAATCCCGCCCGGAGCTTCCCCACCCGCTAAGGGCGGCTGAAACAATTCTGGAAGCCTGCAGGGTGATGGAGCAGAATTCCATGATGGACTTCTTTGAAAGCGATCTGTCCTATTTGCTGCGTAAAATTCCTGCGGAAGACCTCCAGCGCCACTATCACAGTGATGATGTACATATCCGGGAGCTGGTGCGGCGGATGGGGATTTCATTGAAACAATCTCCGGAGATTGCATCTGCAACCATCCGTGGGCTGTTGCTGACCTTATCCTACCGAAAACAAATCGGAGAATCCTATCCGCAGGTGTTAAAGCTAATGGTTACGGGCGCCTGTGAACAATTGGTGTACATGAACTGATTCCGCTCCTTTTGTAAGGCCAGAGGAGCGGATAAAAAAGGACATGAAGTTAGAAATAACTAACATATTATTTTGGAGGTATTGCCATGAAAAATATCGTGGAGCTTAAAAATGTCACAAAAGCCTATGGAGAGGGAGAGCACCGCCTGCTGGCGGCAGACGGCATCAACTTCCGCATTGAGGAAGGAGAATTCGTAGTGATCCTCGGACCAAGCGGCGCGGGGAAGTCCACCGTGCTAAACCTTCTGGGGGGCATGGATTTCGCCACAAGCGGAGAGATCATCATCAATGGCCGGAATATCACCGGCTACGATGATGATCAGCTTACGGAATACCGCGCGGAGAATGTAGGCTTTGTGTTTCAGTTTTATAACCTGATTCCCACGCTGACAGCTCTGGAAAATGTGGAGCTGACCCGGAGCGTTGTCAAGCATGCCCTGGATGCGAAGGAAATCCTGCAGTCGGTCGGACTGGGCGACCATTTTGACCAGTTCCCTTCGCAGCTTTCCGGAGGGGAGCAGCAGCGTGTTTCCATCGCAAGGGCCATCTGCAAAAATCCTGCCATGCTGCTTTGCGACGAACCAACCGGCGCGCTGGACTCCGAGACGGGGGCCGTTATTCTTGCTCTGCTGCAGCAAATGAGCCGGGAAAAGAACAAGACCGTCATTATCGTTACCCATAATACGGCGCTGGCGCAGGCGGCCGACAAGGTCATCAAAATCAAAAACGGAAGAATCCGGGAGATTATTCAAAATGAGAGGCCTATTGCGGTAAGTGAGGTGAACTGGTGATGCTGTTTCGGAAAATGCTCCGGGATATGGGGCGGCACAAGACACAATTTATTTCCATTTTTATCATGGCCTTCCTGGGCGTTTTTGTATATGCGGGAATCGGCGGCGAATGGATGGGGCTGAAAAAAAACGTCACGGATTATTACCGGGAAACGAATTTCGCCGATATCTGGCTTTACGGCTCCGGGTTTTCCCGGCAGGATGAGGAGGCGGTGAAAAAGCTTGACGGCATTACCGGAACAGAACGGCTGCTGGCCGTCGACGGCATCGCAAAACTGGATAACAGCCCGAAAATCTCGCTGCGCTTCGTGGAGAAAAATGAAATATCCAGGGCTTATTTGTTAAAGGGAGAGCCTTTTTCCGCGGAGAAGGACGGCATCTGGATCGACGATCGTTTTGCCCTTGCCCGCGGTCTGAGGGTAGGGGATGACATTGCCGTCACAATCAATGGTCTTTTGATAGAAAAAGAGATCCGGGGTACGGTGTACAGCCCGGAATATGTCTACTTGTCCGATGGCAGCGGCATGACGCCGGATTTCTCCGCCAACGGCTACGCTTATCTTTCCTCCCGCTTCTTTCCGGTTCCTGAGAGGATTGTCTATAATGAAATGCTTCTGACTGCCGATACCGGCGAAGCCGCAAAACTGGAGGAGCGCGTCGGCAACACACTGGACGGTAATTATTCCGTATTCCTGACGAGGGATAGCCACCCAAGCTATACCATGTTCAGTCAGGAGACGGCCCAGCACAAATCCATGGGCGCCATTTTCCCCATGGCGTTTGTCGCTATCGCGCTGCTGACCATGCTGACCACAATGACGAGGATCGTCACAAACCAGCGGGTGCAGATCGGAACGCTGAAAGCGATGGGCTTTAAAAAGAGAAAAATCCTGCGCCATTATGTTTCTTACGGCTTCTGGCTTTCCCTGACCGGCTCCCTGCTGGGCGCAGTTTTGGGACCGCTGACCCTGCCAAAGCTTTTCTATCCGTCCATGTCCGGGTTCTATACGCTTCCGCAGTGGAAGCCGGCCTTCGACAGCTCCTTCTATTTCATGGCTGTAATAACGACAGTGCTCTGTACTCTGGTCACCTATCTTGCCTGCAGAACCGTTTTAAAAGGTACGCCGGCCGAAACATTGCGTCCCAAGGCCCCTAGGGCAATCAAGCACGGAATCCTGGAAAAAACCGCGCTCTGGAGGAGGCTTGGTTTCAATGCGCAGTGGAACCTGCGGGACGCCGCCAGAAGCAAGGTTCGTTCCATTATGGCCGTTGCCGGCGTTTTGGGCTGCACCGCGCTTCTGGTTTGCGCCTTTGGCATGAATGACGTCATGCGGGACTTGAAAGACTGGCAATACCGGGATATCAACCGGTTCCAATCCAAACTGGCCGTCGATGAAACCGCAACCGAAGACCGGATCCGGGACGCGATCCGCCAGGTAAAGGGGGAAGCGATCATGGAAAGCGCCGTTGAAATTAAAGCAAACGGCGTCAAGAAAACAGGCTCGCTGACAGCGACGGACCATGTGACACTGCTGGAAGCGACCGATGAAAACCGCAACAGGATTATCCTACCGGAAGACGGCGTTTCTCTGACCTATAAAATGGCACGTCAGCTTGGGGTGGAAAAAGGCGACGAAATTCAATGGCACATCTTCGGAACTGAAAAATGGGTGACGACGATCGTTGCCGGTATCTACAGGGATCCGTCGCTGCAGGGTATCCGCCTGGCCCGGGAGCATCTTGAAAAGCTGGGCTATAAATTTACGGCCACGTCCATCCTGACATCGGAAAAGGTAAGCGAAAAAGTGCCCGGCATTGACAGCATCCAGCAAACGGAGGATTTGACCGAGGGCTGGGATGACCTGACCGAAGCCATGATGACGATGGTGTATCTTCTCATTGCGGCTGCAGCCACGCTGGCCATTGTGGTACTTTATAACCTGGGGATTTTATCCTTTACCGAAATGGAAAGGGAAATAGCCACGCTGAAGGTGATTGGGCTGAAATCAAAAAAGCTGCGCCATTTGCTGTTGACACAGAATCTGTGGCTGTCCGCCATCGGGTTCCTATTGGGCATTCCCGCCGGAAAATGGCTAATCGACGTAATCATTTCAACTGCGGGCGATTCCTTTGACATGATCACCGTCATTCATCCGACCAACGTGCTGTTGTCCCTGACCATTACCCTCGCCTTGTGCATCCTGGTGAATCTGATGTTCTCAAGAAAGATCCGGCGCCTCGATATGATCGGATCGCTGAAAGCCGTTGAATGAGAATGACCGGATAAAAAACCGGTTAAAATTACATCTTGAAGGAAAAATAGAGTAGGATGTTTTCTGATTTTATAGTATAATGTAATTCGCCTGCAAAAGAATGCATATTATCCCGGTTCAAGCCTCGGCTTCAGGCGCACATAGACAAAGTGCGGCTTATCCGGGCGGCGAAGCGGCGATGCAATGCCGGTAAGGGCGAAGAACTATTGCTGTATCCGAAGGAGGAACATGGAAGCGGTACGTTACGAGTTAATCAAAAAATGCAAGCAAACGGGAGCAAGGCTGGGAAGGGTCCATACCCCGCACGGTTCCTTCGAGACTCCCGTATTCATGCCGGTAGGCACACAGGCTACGGTCAAGGGGATGTCACCCTGGGAACTGAAGCAGATCGACGCACAGATCATTCTCAGCAATACCTATCATTTATATATGCGGCCGGGAAGCGACATCGTCAGGGAAGCCGGAGGACTGCACGGTTTTATGTCCTGGGACAGGTCGATTCTTACGGATAGCGGCGGGTTTCAGGTTTTCAGCCTTAGCGATCTACGAAATATCAAGGAGGAAGGCGTCACCTTCAAATCGCATATTGACGGTTCCAGGCATTTTATCTCGCCGGAAACGGCCATGAAGATTCAAAATGACCTCGGCGCAGATATCATCATGGCCTTTGATGAGTGCATACCCTATCCTGCCGAGTATGACTATGCGAAAAAGTCCATGGAAAGGACCAGCCGGTGGGCCAAGAGGTGCAAGGAAGCCCATGGAAACACCGGAAAGCAATCGCTTTTCGGCATTGTTCAGGGAGGCATATACCGCGATCTGAGGATTCAGAGCGCCGAAGAATTAATGAAAATCGATTTTCCGGGTTATGCCATCGGAGGCTTGAGTGTCGGTGAGCCGGCGCAGGACATGTATGCCATGCTGGAATGTACGGTACCCCTGCTGCCCCAGGACAAGCCCAGATATCTGATGGGCGTCGGAAGCCCCGATTATCTTATCGAGGGGTCCATCCGGGGCATTGATATGTTTGACTGCGTACTTCCCACCAGGATAGGCAGGAACGGAACTGTTCTTACAAGCCGGGGGAAAATTATCGCCAGGGATGCCAAGTTTGCCAGAGATTACAGCAGCCTGGATCCGGAATGCGATTGCTACGTTTGCAGGAATTTTTCCAGAGCATATATCCGGCATTTGCTTAAGGCACGGGAGGTTCTGGGAATACGGCTTACGACCTGGCACAACCTGAAATTTCTTTTGGACTTGATGAAAAAGATAAGACAGGCTATAATAGAGGATAGACTGGGTGATTTTAGAAATGAATTTTTTGCATCTTTCGGGTATCAAGGATAGGGGACACACCCGCTGAGTCACGGGTCGCGGAGTATAAGGTGCGGGGATACACCTCTTGAGCAAGAGGTATTCCTTCTACGTAGGAGGGAAGGTTCCCCTTTAAAGGATTATTAAAGTTAACATTTAACTTTTAATAAAATAAATTATATGGAGGATGTTTATGGATCAAGCAGCAGCAGCGCCAGGTGGCAGCATATTACTGACCGTAGGCTATTTACTGTTTTTTGTAGTTATCATGTACCTTCTTATCTTTTTACCCCAGAAAAGAAGGGATAAGAAAGCCAAGGAATTGATTAACGCATTGCAGGTAGGCAACAATGTTGTCACTATCGGCGGCGTAGCAGGCAAGGTGATCAATATCAAGGATGACGAAGTGACAGTTGAAACCAGTGTGGAAAAAACAAAAATGAATTTCAAAAAATGGGCAATAAAAGAAGTGATTAAGCCTGTCGAATCGTAATAAAGGATAAACCTTTATGCAGTCCGGTCCAGCCGTACCGAAGAGCATGGGACAAGCAGAAAAGCGCCGTTGAGCGCTTTTTTTGTGTTCTAAACCTGCCTGTACCTTAATAGTATATATTGTTAGTCAACGCTTTTATACGGGAGGTAGCTTTATGGTGAGGAGTTCAAATCAGACTGCAAAAGCTCCGTTGAATGAAAATATAACAATCATGTCGCTTGTAAAGGGAATTATAGCATCTTATATCATTACCATTCCTGTATTTGTACTATTCGCGCTTATACTCTCAAATACCGACTTCCCCGAAAAGTTTATTTCAACGGCGGTGGTTATTACGACCATCATAAGTGTTTTAACCGCGGGCATTACCTCCACCAGAGGGTTAAAAAACAAAGGCTGGCTGAACGGAAGCGTCGTCGGGTTTGTCTACATGCTGATACTCTATTTGCTCAGCAGCCTGATTTTCAAGAACTTTGCCATCGACAAATATGTTATCACCATGACCATTATCGGCGTATTAACCGGAGCGATCGGAGGGATCCTCGGGATAAATATTAAAAAAAGCGGACATACCCACGGAAAAAGCAAAAGCTTTAAAAGCCTGAAAACTTAAAAACGGAAAGGAATGTCCCTTTTGAGCCGGCGAGGCATAAAAAATCCTTTCCAATACAGGTTTATTATGTTATAATACATTGTTGAAAAAAGACTAAGGGAGGGGATTAGATGAAGCACATAAGAACCATCGCGGGTTCCAATCTGAAGGACGGTTTGAAAAACGGCGGCTGCGGCGAATGCCAGACTTCCTGCCAATCGGCATGCAAAACCTCATGCACGGTGGCAAACCAAAAATGTGAAAAAAGATAATTTAAGATAAGCGGTAAGAGAGACGGGCGGGCGCAAGCGGGGACGGTTCTGTTTGCTGGTGGGACCAGCAGGCGGAACCGTTTCCGCTTGCGCCGCGGCAACCCGGTCCCTTTGTCCGAAATGTCGAAGAAGGATAACGGATGATACACACGTTTAAAATGCACGGTATCTGTATGGCAGTGGATGTGAACAGCGGCGCTGTTCATGTTCTGGATGACATCTCGTACGAGATACTGGAAAACTACAAAAAAACGGATAAGGCTTCCATTGTGGACAGGCTCTCCGCAAAGTATGAAAGAGACAAGGTGGAGGAAGCTTACGAAGAATTGCGGCAACTGGAAAATTCGGGGCAATTGTATGCTGCGGATCCTTTTGAGGGCTATGAATTTGCACAGGAAGCAAAGCCGGTAATCAAGGCACTTTGCCTCCATGTGGCGCATGACTGCAATCTCAGGTGCAGATACTGCTTTGCCGCTACAGGTGATTTTGGTCTTAAGAGAACGTTAATGAGCGCGGAAACCGGGAAAAAAGCCATTGATTTCATTATCAAAGCCTCCGGCGGAAGAAGGAACCTGGAAGTCGATTTTTTCGGCGGCGAGCCGCTGATGAACTTTGAAGTCGTCAGGGAAATTACGGCTTACGCAATGGAAAAAGGCAGGGAATTCAATAAGAATTTCCGGCTTACACTGACCACCAACGCCCTTTTGCTCAATGAAGACCACAAGAAATTCATCAACGAGCACATCGGAAATCTGGTAATGAGCATTGACGGGCGGGAAGAGGTAAACGACCGCATGCGCTTCCGGGTTGACGGCAGCGGAACCTATTCCGCAATACTGCCCAAAATCAAGGACATGGCTGATTCACGCAACCAGGACAGGTATTATGTAAGGGGGACCTTTACCAGGGCGAATACCGATTTTTCAAAAGATGTCCTTCATCTGGCCGATCTTGGCTTCAAGCAGATTTCCGTCGAGCCTGTCGTGGCAGGTAAGGAATCCGGCTACGAAATAAGAGAGGAAGACCTGCCTCAACTGCTTGCAGAATATGAAAGCCTGGCTCTGGAATATGTCAAACGGCATAAGGAAGGAAAGGGCTTCAATTTCTTTCATTTTATGATCGATCTTCAGCAGGGACCCTGCGCCATAAAAAAACTCAAAGGCTGCGGCTCCGGCCGTGAATATGTTGCGGTCACTCCGGAAGGCGATATCTTTCCGTGCCATCAATTCGTTGGTATGGATGATTTCAAAATGGGAAACGTTAATAATGGGATGGATTTGAACAGGAATGTGATTGACAGGTTTGGAGCTTCCAATATCGTGTCAAATAAGACTTGCAGGGAATGTTGGGCAAAGTTTTACTGCAGCGGAGGTTGCGCCGCCAATGCGTATCAGTTCGGCGGGGATCTGGGCAAACCGTATCAGATCGCCTGTGAGCTTGAAAAGAAAAGAGTCGAATGCTCCCTATGGATAAAAGCAGTGGAGATGGAATAAATGGCGATTAATGTAAATGATTTAAAGAACAATGAAGAGATCCGAACTTTTCTTTCCATCGCTGAGAAGCAAATGCAGGTTCTGGGTTATACGGAGCATTCCTTCAGGCATGTCAGCCTTGTTTCCAAAAATGCGGGGGATATTCTTGAGAGTCTGGGCTATACGGAAAGAGAAATAGAGCTGGCAAGGATGGCAGGATACCTCCATGATATAGGCAATGCCGTCAACAGGTGTGATCACGCTCATTCCGGCGCAATGATGGCATACAATATCCTTACAAAGATGGGGATGGATGTCGGTGAGGCTGCCGAGATCATGCTGGCAATCGGAAACCATGACGAAAAAACCGGAACTGCGGTAAGCAGCATATCTGCAGCGCTGATTCTAGCCGATAAATCGGATGTGCACCGCAGCAGGGTCAGAAATACCGATTTTGCCACTTTTGATATCCATGACAGAGTTAATTATGCCGTGGAAAGCTCAACGATTCTTGTGGACAGGGAAAAACAGACCGCGGTGCTGGAACTGCATATCGACACGAAAATATGCCCCGTCATGGACTACTTCGAAATATTTCTGACGAGGATGACCATGAACAGAAGGGCTGCCGCTTTTTTAGGCATTAATTTTCAACTTCTGATAAACGGCACAAGATTGCTTTAATATCCCTGATATGACAGCAAAAGCCCAGGGTAATTTTTATTGACTGTACTATACTATAGTTATATAATATATCCGTTCGAAATTTTGCGCAAAAATGTATGAATAAGGCAATCGATTTTTGCGTTAATAATCGGTGCAGTCGTAATACATACTATCACATAATATCAGGGACAGTATGGGTTCGATACTAAAAATAAGGGGGAAATTTACAGATGAAAGGAAACAGCGGGTTTAAATTTTTCCTTGTAATTGCCGTTATAGCCATTTTAACGTTTATAACGTTTTCCGGCAATTTCTTTGGGATAAAAATTCCTGGTTCAGTGTATGACATCAGGCAGGGGATTGATATAAACGGAGGTATAAGTGCGACTCTTTATGCGGTAACAACCGATAACAGCAAGCCTACGCAGGATGAACTCGATGCTGCCAGGAACGTTATTGAAAAAAGGCTGGACGCCCTTAACATCCTTGACAGGTCGGTGTCCACCGATGTGGACCGGGGAGCGGTTCTGCTGGAAATGCCCTGGAAGGCGGGAGAAAAGAATTTTGACCCGGACAAGGCCATACAGGAAATAGGGAAGACGGCTTTATTGACCTTCCAGGAAGTAGATCCCAGTAAGATCGACAGCAATGGCTACTATATAGCCGACGAGGAAAACAAGCCCACCGGCAAGGTGCTGCTGGAAGGGAAGTATGTAGAAAGCGCTACCCCCCAAAAGAATCCGAACGGAGGTATGGAGGTAGCACTCAAGTTTGACGCGGAAGGCACAAAATTATTTGCGGATGCAACGCAAAAACTGTTGCATAAGCCAATTGCCATCTATATGGATGACCATTTTATTTCGGCGCCTACAGTAAGCGCACATATAACCAATGGCGAAGGAGTCATCACTTTAGGAAACAGGACAGGAGATGAGGCTGTCGCTGAAGCCAGGGATCTCGCGGAAACCATAAGGTCAGGCTCGATCCCCTTCAAGCTGGATGCCAAGCAGGTGAACGGCATAAGCCCGATGATCGGTGATGCATCACTTGAGATAACAGTCAAGGCTGCAATCGTTGCCTTCATCCTTGTGTGCATTTTCATGATCTTATATTACAGGTTGCCGGGAATACTGGCTTGTATTGCTTTGTGGGGCCATACGATTCTTCAGCTGCTTTTCATCTCGTGGCTCGGTATTACAATTACCCTTCCAGGCCTGGCAGGTATCATCCTGACAATCGGTATGGGCGTTGATGCGAATATCATCATTTTCGAAAGAATCAAGGAAGAATTAAGAGGCGGGAAGACACTTCGCGCAGCGATAGACGTCGGCTTCAAGCGCGCCTTCTCGGCAATCCTGGATGCCAACGTAACCACCTTGATTGCAGCCGCAGTGCTATATGTATTCGGTACAGGCGCATTGCTTTCTTTTGCCTATACCCTTGGAATCGGTGTACTGCTCAGCTTCCTGACCGCAATTACCGTTTCCAGAATAATGATCAAATCCGTGGCAGATCTTAATTTTGCCAAAAATCACTGGCTGTATGGCGTAAAGGGGGGGAACGTATGATAAACCTGATTGGAAAGAGAAATTATTTCTTCGCATTGTCGATCCTGATTTTATTGGCGGGCGCTGTCGGATATATTTTGGAGGGAGTCGTCCTTGACATACAGTTTGAAGGCGGTACGGTAATCCAGATACAGATGCCCGACGATAACTATGATATAGCAACGGCAGAGACGATTGTAAGAGACACCATCGGCAAAACCGCAATCGTGCAGAAAGCGTCCACCTACAGTGCTGAAAGCGGCGCTTCCAAGACCTACCTGATGAACCTGAAAATCGGAAGCGCAGAAACCCTTAGTCAGGAAGACCGTTCAAAAGTGATTGAAGCATTGAAAAAAGGATATAATTTAAAGGAAGATACCGAGACCACCGTCAACAGCATAGAGCCTTTTATAGGGGCAGAACTTATGAGAAATGGTCTTTTGGCAGTCTTCTGGTCATCCCTGCTCATTATTATATACGTATGGTTGAGGTTCAAGGTTATGTCCGGACTTCCGGCCGGTGTCGTAGCTGTTTTAGCGTTAATCCACGACATACTGATCATGCTTACGGTTTATATCCTTTTCAGGATACCTTTGAATGATTCATTTATTGCTGCTGTCCTGACGGTCATCGGTTATTCGATGAACGATACGATCATCATCTATGACCGTATTAGGGAGAACAGCAGGCTGCTGAAGAAAATATCCGTAGCCCAGCTTGTAAACACCAGTGTGGTACAAACCTTGAACAGGTCCATTAATACGACCATTACCGTGTTGATTTGTATAATAACCGTATTTGTCTTTGCATCGGTGAATAATATCCAGTCAATAAAGGAATTCACTTTCCCGTTGATCATAGGTTTGTCCAGCGGTGTATATTCTACCATATTCATTGCAAGCTCACTCTATGTAATGTGGATGGAACACAAGGCCAAGAGAAAAGTGGCAACCAGGGCTGCCAGATCAAAAGCTTAAAGGATATAGGGGCGGATTGACTATCCGCTTTTTGCCTGAGGCAGGTTTAACCAAAGGACGGATTAAGTACCGGTGCTCCTAAATATCCGTCCTTTCGTTTTGGCTTCAATCCGTCTTTTTAAGATTGTATTTTCAGGATGAATATGGTATTCTGAGATTAAGCTACGGGGCTGGTTGTCCGCATAAGCCGTCTGCTCGCCCATGTGGCCTGGGACACACTTCTCTCGAGAAAGAAGAATTCCTTTTGCGTTGAGGAATGTCCCCGTTTTGCCTAACTGTATATTATTGACGGTATTGAATTTAAACCGTACAAGGATACTAGAATAAGGGTTTTGCATCTGCTTTGAGCCTTCGGGACAGAGACAGGACAGTTGACCATGATAAATGGTGTTATCGTTAAGCTGTAACGATACGATATTAGCGGTCTGTCCTGGTTTGGGGCAGGCTGTTTTTGATTTATGGAGGTAAAAGAAAATGGATAAAATTACAGTAAACTTTTTCAGGGAAGCAAAAACCGCCGGCAGAAAAATAACCATGCTTACGGCGTATGACTATCCTACGGCCAAGCTGTTGGACGAAGCCGGCATTGATTCCATCCTGGTAGGGGATTCCCTCGGTATGGTGGTGCTGGGATACGAAGACACGACAAAAGTCACGATGGAGGACATGATTCACCATATCAAAGCTGCCGCAAGGGGCACAAAACGGGCCATGCTTATTGGCGACATGCCTTTTCTCTCCTACCATACGGGGAAATATGAAAGCGTAAGGAATGCAGGGAGGCTTGTAAGCGAGGGAGGCTGTAAAGCGGTTAAGCTTGAAGGCGGCAGGGAAATAGCCGAAGATGTCAAAGCCATAATAAGCGCTGGAATTCCGGTAATGGGACATCTTGGATATACTCCGCAATCCGTTAATGTTTTCGGCGGACATAAGGCACAGGGCAAAACCTACGATACAGCTGTAAAAATGCTGGAAGACGCATTATTGCTGCAGGAAGCCGGAGTGTTCGCCGTCGTGCTGGAATGCGTTCCGCATCTGCTGGCGTCTTTTATCAGCCGGAGACTGGACATACCGGTCATCGGCATTGGTTCGGGAAACGGCTGCGACGGGCAGGTATTGGTTACGCCGGATATTCTTGGCCTGTTCCGCGATTTTTCCCCGAAGCATTCCAGGGTCTTTGTTGAAATGGGGAATGCATACGGCGAGGCAGTCAGGAGATACATGGAGGATGTGGGGACGGGAGCTTTCCCTGCACTGGAAAATACATTCAAAATTGATGAAGACATCCTCCACCGGCTGGAAAGAGAGAAACCGGAAAGGAAAAGACAATAACAATGAAAATAATTGAAAGAGTTGATGAGCTAAAAAAGGTGGTCGGATCCTTAAAACAAGAGGGCAAAACCGTTGGATTCGTCCCTACCATGGGTTATTTGCACGAGGGGCACCTTTCATTGGTAAGGTCGTCAAGACAGGATAACGATATAACTATAATGAGCATATTTGTTAACCCTGTACAATTCGGCCCCAGTGAGGATTTTGAAAAATATCCCCGGGATATTGAAGGCGATTCCCGGAAGGCCGGAGAAGCCGGAGTCGGAATACTTTTCATCCCTTCCGTAAAGGAGATGTATCCGGACAATTACAACACATATGTTGAGGTAGTGGGAATCACAGATATGCTTTGCGGGAAATCAAGGCCGGGACACTTCAAGGGCGTATGTACGGTGGTTTTGAAACTATTCAATATCGTTGAGCCCGACCGGGCATATTTCGGACAAAAGGATGCGCAACAGGTAGCGGTGATACGGAGGATGGTCCGGGATCTTAACAGCAGGGTTCAAATCGTAGCCTGCCCCATCGTAAGGGAAAAAGACGGGCTGGCAATGAGTTCCCGCAATGTTTATTTAAGCAGGGAAGAAAGAGAAGCAGCGCTCATCCTGTCAAAGTCATTAACGGAGGCCGCCGCTATGGCCGCCGGCGGAGAGAGAAGCCGCGGTAGGCTGCAGGCGTATCTTGTCGGCAGAATAAGCGGCGAGAAGCTGGCCGATATCGATTATGTTGAAATTCTTGACGCGGAAACACTGGAACTCAAAGAAACACTAAAGGGCAGAACCCTTCTTGCCGTAGCTGTGAGATTCGGAAAAACTCGCCTGATAGACAATGTCCTTGTGGAGGTGAATTAGCACATGCTGGTAACGTTAATGAAGTCAAAAATTCATAGGGCGAGGGTAACCGACGCCAATCTCAATTATGTAGGCAGCATCACCATTGATGAAGATCTGATGGAAAAAGCGGATATAATGAGAAATGAAAAGGTACAGGTTGTAAATAATAACAATGGGAATCGTTTTGAAACCTATGTGATTCCCGGTGAAAGGGGGAGCGGGACGATTTGCCTGAATGGTGCCGCGGCAAGGCTGGTGCATCCCGGGGATATCGTCATCATCCTTTCCTACGGCATCTTTGAGAAGGAGGAAGCATCAGCTTTCAGCCCCAGAATCCTGTTTCTGGATGACAAAAACAGAATAAATGCGGTGAAAACAGAAGAAGAGCATGGAAATATGGAATAAATCGGCAAAAACAGCAAATAGAATAATATTGTGAGAAATAGAAAATATGATATAATATAAGAAGAGCAAATTTTAAGAAACATTCTATTATGCGCTAAAGGGGGAATAAAACATGGAGACATTTTTTTATCCGGTAGTAGCAATTGAGAATGAGGAAGAGCTTCATACCCTGACAAGCTATTGCGATGAGTTCAGAATTGATTTTCAATTCCTGGACAATGATTTGAACCATTTTCCGGCCCAGGTACTTTTGTACATCGATAAAGAGGATTTTAACCTGTTCTTAAGTTCAATACATGAAGAGAAAGTGATTTTCTAGAAAAGCGCCTGACCGGCGCTTTTTTTGATCAAACGGTAAGAAGGTAAAAAAATAAGCACCCCTTAAGGTGCTTTATCTTTTGAACACAAAGTCGAGGACAAGTCCGCCGATCACGGCTTCAGCTGCGATGGAAAAACTGGTCTTAACCAGGGATTTTGAGACAAGATCCATATACGAATCATAGTTAAACACCGTCATATTCAAAAGAGCCAGTATGCTTCCCGCAGCCAGCAAAACCATAAACACAATACAGCCGTATTTCATCAAAGCCTTTGGCAGCCTGCCCGTTTTTCCGAAAGCCGTAACAATTTTCTCAAGTTGTTTCGATAAATTCACGTGCATCCCCACACCCCTTCCAATTTTACTGTCTGCTTTATGTTAACACAGGAGGCGATACCGCATCAAGGCGAAATGATTACCAGTTCAGGTGTCAAGGGGACGGGGTTATTGACACCCATACCAATACCCATGCCGCAGGACGGGCACACCTGAGTGTAAAAAAATATAGAGGCGCGCATTGCACGTCGGCAAATGCAATCTACGTTAAACAGCTATCGGACAGTCAACAGCCGCCCATGCATTAAGTTATTTTCATACGAATGACAGGAAAATTTTAATATTACAAATTGAAGTGCAAAAATATGCACTTGCTGCCTGTCGATAAAAGTAATATAATATCATTAATTGTTAGAGATGTTAAGTTTATGCTATAATTAGGTTAAAAGAGATTATTTACCAATGCGGTCAATCATAGGAGCTGCTTATGAAAAAAGTATTTGTCGGTATTGACGAATGTATTCCCGGCATGAAAATGGCGGAAACGATTTTCAATGATTACGGTGCGGTGATTGTTTCTGAGGATACTATACTTGACAGGCATATAATCGACAAGATAAAGAGACTCGGGATTGTAAAGCTTAAAGTGTTTTACAGCTCTCATGACAACATCATTGTTAGCGGGACGGAACTGTTCAGAGCCCAGTATAACGAGAATGTAGATACGGTCAGGGAGTTGTTGTATGACATTTCCACCGGCAAAGACCCCGATGTCAGAAAAGTAAATGAAGTTTCCGATTCGATCATTTCCAGAATCAATGAAAACCGGGATATTGTAACCTGCATAAATCAAATGAGGAGCGCCGATGAATATACCTATTCCCACAGCATCAATGTTTCCCTGGTTTGCATGCTGATTGGAAAATGGCTCAGGTTTGATTATTATAAGGTGAAAGACCTGGTGCAGGCCGGTTTGCTCCACGATATAGGAAAGGGTAAGATACCTCCGGAGATTTTAAACAAGCCCGGCGATCTTACGCCCGATGAATATGAAGAAATAAAAATGCACGCTTTGTATGGATACAGGATAGCCGAAAAAATACCGGGGATCAGTGAAAGCATTCTGGACGGCATTCTCATGCATCATGAGAGGGAGGACGGGTCAGGATATCCCCTTAACCTGAAAGGGGATCAGATCAGCGAGTATGCAAAAATTATCGCGGTAGCGGATATTTATGATGCCATGACCTCCAATCGGACCTACCATGAGAAAGAATCTCCCTTCGACGTCTTTAGCCTGATGGAAAAAGACATGTTCGGGATATTTGACCAAAGAGTAATCTCCGCTTTTTTAAAAAATATCGGCGCTTATTATATCGGTGATTTTGTAAAGATAAGTACCGGCGATATAGGAGAAATCGTATACATAAATCCAAATCACATATCACAGCCTATCATCAGGGTAAACAATATGTTCATTGATCTTTCCATGGAAAACAAAATTAAAATTGTTGAGCTTATTTAATACAATAGTTTTCGCTGGAATGCCAATGAGATTTTTTTTTGCTAAAAGCCCGTCAATCGACGGCAACTTTCCTAAAAGTCTGGCATACATCCTCCATTTTGTCTAAAATTCCAAAACCATGGGCTTATTTCACGAAACTTTCCCATATTCATAAGTCAGGCAATAGTTTATAATATGCATTGCTTGGTAAACCGTAGTAAAATTTATTTCATATGAGGGGGTAATCTGCATGATTAGCAAGTTTCTGGAGAAAAGGATCGAAATCATCCCGCAGGAAATAACAGAAGATCCGGGAAATCCGCTTGAATTGGAATATTACCTTGTGGAATGCGATTCAAAGGAAGAGTATAACGAACCGCAGAAGGGCTATGGAATTGAAATAATTAAGAAGGATAACGGCAAAGTCCTGGAAAGCATTTTGATACGGAATATATACAGCAAGCGTGAAAAATCCGAAAGTCTGATCCGAAAGCTTTTTGTCAACAGCGTAACACCTGTGTCCCTTCCTTATGTACTGGATGATTTGCTAGGCGTATCGATGTAATTCTATTTTTATTAAAAAATTTCTAAACAAGAAGGATAATCAGCAAGAGTTGTAGAATATAAAGTCTGTAAGTAAATAAAATCTCATCTTTAGTTTCATAGAGATGAGATTTTATTATGAGCTTGGGAGCACTGTAAAAATTACTTCCCGTTTTCCTAAAAATGACGGAAGTAATCTGTTCGCTAATGCTTGAACAATGAAGATTTATTTTTTATTTACATAAAAAGAAGGAAAATAAGCAATTATGTCGAACATAAATAAATTAAGAAAAAAGGGTGATTGGTGTTAGCAGATATTCCGATGAGCTTGTTGAAGAAATAAGAATAAATAATGATATCGTTGATGTCGTATCCGAATATGTCAAGCTTGAAAAAAAGGGTAAGAATTACTTTGGATTATGTCCGTTTCACAGGGAAAAAACGCCTTCATTCAGTGTCGAACCTACAAAGCAGATTTTTTACTGCTTCAGCTGCAGTAAAGGGGGGAGTGTTTTCCAATTCATATCCCTGATTGAAAAGCTGGACTTTGTCGAGTCGGTACGATTTCTGGCCGACAGGGCCAAAATACAACTGCCTGAAGGCGATGACGAGGAGCAGAAAGAGAAAGCCAGACAAAAACAGGAGATCATGAAGGTAAATTTGCTGGCGGCAAGGTTTTTTTACGAGGTTCTGAATTCTCCGGAGGGAGAAGCGGCCAGAAATTATCTTGCGAAAAGGGATTTATCCCGGCATACGGTCAATAAGTTTGGCCTGGGCTATTCCCCGGAAGCCTGGGACGGCCTCCTGAAGCATTTGCTTTCAAAAGGCTTAAGCGAATTACTGGTTTTAAAAAGCGGCTTGGCCCTGACAAACAAAAACGGCGGATTCTATGACAGATTCCGGGGTAGAGTGATGTTCCCGATTTTTGATGTAAGGGGAAATGTCATTGCTTTCGGCGGCAGGGTAATGGACGGTTCCCAGCCGAAATACATGAATTCTCCCGAGACCATGGTTTACAACAAGCGGAATCATTTGTACGCGTTGAATTTTGCAAAAAATTCAAGCGAAAAAAGACTTATTGTGGTTGAAGGCTATATGGATGTCATATCCCTTCATCAAAGTGGCATAATAAATACGGTTGCTTCCCTTGGAACGGCATTGACCGACAGCCAGGGAAAATTGTTGAAAAAATATGCCGAGGAAGTGGTAATTTCTTATGACGCGGATTCGGCCGGGCAGGCAGCGACTGACAGAGGACTGGACCTGCTGGACGATATGGGATGCAATGTAAAGGTTTTGACGGTTCCCGACGGAAAGGACCCGGACGAGTACGTCCGTAAAAACGGTCCGGACGGTTTTAGAAGGCTGGCGGACAAAGCATTGTCCCTGATAGAGTATAAAATAAAAATACTGAGGAAGGAAATTGATACGTCAACAACGGAAGGAAAGATTGATTTCCTGAACAAGGTGGCTGTAATTATTTCCAAGCTTGAAAATAACGTTGAAAGAGAGATGTATATCAAGAAGTTTGCCGGGGAATATGGGATTTCGGAAGACGCCATGTATGCTGAAG
The DNA here is from genome assembly GCA_023426125.1 of Bacillota bacterium. Lineage (GTDB taxonomy): Bacteria > Bacillota > Clostridia > Acetivibrionales > DTU013 > MnB-11. The sequence goes on along the minus strand of JAFABI010000073.1, from coordinate 151,703 downwards.
TCATGAAAAGAATCAAACCCCGCGGAAATATAGTAACAAAGCCGGCTGTAAATCATGAGGCCGCAGCAAGAAATGCCGTAAATGCAAAGGAGGCCGGTGATAAAAAGCTTATGCATGAAGAAAGATTCATCTTGTCGTTATTATGCGTCGACAACAGCGTATACAAGGAAATAAAGGACAAGCTGAATGCAAATACTTTTAGTAATGAAGAAAACAGGCGAATTGCCAATATCATTTTGGAAAGGTTGGGAAACAATAAGGGAATCGTACCCGCAGAGCTTTTAAACATCGCAGGAAAAGAGTTTTCCGGGGAGTTTGCCCGCATTTTAAACGAAGAATGTCACTGTGATGATAATATTAAGGCAATTTTGGGTAAAATTAGGAATATTGAAAGCATAAAGACAGAGAGCAGACAGAAGGAAATACTTGAGTTGTTGGAGGATGGTACCAATTTGCCAGAAGGAGTTGTTGAAAAATTAAAGCAGGAGTTAAGGGATATAACTTTGTTCATAAAGAAACAAAAAAGCGTCTAAACGCGTATGAAGAAGGGAGGGGGAACCTATGAAGAACAATGTAGTCGAAAACAATGGCGGTGCCAGCAGAAAGTCCATATTGAAGGAATTGGTGGAAAAGGGCAAGTCAAAGGGAATGCTCACCTATAAGGAAATAATGGATGCCTTCGAAGAAGTGGAGCTGGAGCCGGATCAAATAGAGAAGATTTATGAAACCGTCGAAAACATGGGTATCGATGTTGTCGGTGACATTGACGCTGAAATCCAGGATATTCAGCTGACGGAAGAGGAGCTGGACCTCACGCTTCCCGAAGGCATAAGCATTGACGACCCGGTGCGGATGTATCTTAAGGAAATAGGCAAAGTACCCCTGCTGTCTGCCGATGAAGAGATTGATCTGGCAAAACGGATGGAAAAGGGTGACAGTGAAGCGAAAAGAAGGCTGGCTGAAGCCAATTTAAGGCTGGTGGTCAGCATCGCCAAAAGATATGTCGGGAGAGGCATGCTGTTTCTTGACCTTATTCAGGAGGGCAATCTGGGCTTGATAAAAGCGGTGGAGAAATTCGACTATCGGAAAGGCTATAAGTTCAGCACATATGCCACGTGGTGGATACGCCAGGCGATTACCAGAGCCATCGCCGACCAGGCCAGAACCATAAGGATTCCTGTCCACATGGTTGAGACCATCAACAAGCTGATCCGGGTATCGAGGCAGCTGCTGCAGGAATTGGGCAGGGAACCTCATCCCGAAGAGATCGCCAAGGAAATGAGCATGTCGGTGGACAAGGTCCGCGAAATCATGAAAATATCCCAGGAGCCCGTTTCACTTGAAACGCCTATTGGGGAGGAAGAAGACAGCCATCTGGGGGATTTCATACCGGATGACGATGCGCCTGCGCCTGCGGAAGCAGCGGCATTCACTCTTTTGAAGGAGCAGCTGATCGACGTGCTGGATACGCTTACTCCCAGGGAGGAAAAGGTGCTCAGGCTGAGGTTTGGGCTGGATGACGGCAGAGCCAGAACCCTGGAGGAAGTCGGCAAGGAGTTTAACGTAACAAGGGAAAGAATCCGGCAGATCGAGGCGAAAGCCTTAAGAAAGCTTAGACATCCCAGCAGAAGCAAAAAACTCAAGGATTATCTTGATTAGTACTACAGCGTAAACTTCATTAATTTATCGGCATTCATGCGCCTTTCAGAAATATCGCCAAAGCTTTAAGGCGTTATTTCTGAAAGGATAATTCGGTTGTTTACGCTGTAGTATTAGGACGTTAAGGGAAAAATTCTACGGTATAATAACATAAAAGCACACATATGGGATTTGGTTAAATTCCATATGTGTGCTTTTATGTTCTGGTTACTGTGGAGGGGTTATTCTGAAATTTACATGAAAGCAATATTATAGTGGATTGCCAAATCACCCATCATCAATTTACATTGTTCAATGTCAAATTTTATGATATTATCTGTAGAGTAATAAGTGCAATTAAATGGTATAGCACTCCGGTTGTGGACATATTCGGTAAAATATTTTGTAAAACCCCATTTTTTGTCCATGAGGGTATGTTATTTTAGAAAATAAAGGGAATGCACTATGACAGCAAAGACAGATAAGGCATTTAGGTTACTTCAAATAAATGAAAGGTTAAGCAAGGGAGAATCCGTCGTAAAAGGGAGAGTCCTCGCTGAGTTTGGGATTCCGCAAAGACTTTTCAACGTGACATCGACGGTTTGCTTTGTTAAATACAGTATTGTCTGAAAGCGTTGAACTTGCCGTTAACGCAAGCGAGGCAGCCGTTAAACGATTGGAAGGAATCTTAAAGCAGAATGGCTTTGCTTTCGTTCTTAATGAAGATATTACAAACAGAATTGCTGAATATATTGTTAGTCTTGTTTTCAATTACCTTGTCCGCGGGGTGTATGCTGTCGACAAATTGCCAGACGATGAATTTGAGAAAACTTTCTCTAGTTTTATACTGTCGCCAAGTGTTCGTTTAGCAAGCGATGTAAAGAATCAATTTGCTTTACTATATGGTCGGAAGACCGAACCGTATTCACGGAAACTTGTTTCAGAACAAATTAGGCGTAAAGCTGTGAAAAACACTAATATCAAGGCTTCAATAAGGGAGTTTTTCATTGAAGCATCTGATAATACAGTCGATGAAATAACCCAAGCGATAAAGAAGGGGAGGACGTATGAATATAGAGAAAAGCAATGTACAGAATAATACTGAAAACCAGTCGCCGAAAAGTCGTGAATTGTCAGAGACTAACGAGAAATCCGAACGTAAAAACAGCGATACGGACATAGTTAAACCTGACATTCAATATATCGAAACTACATCTGCGAAAGCGTTGTTTGAGCAAAATCGTGCAGCCGAGGTCAAGTCACTTGCAAAATCAGAGGGCAAGAGTGATATGGATGAAAACAAGCGTGGCGGTTTAGCCGAAGATGAAAAAACAAAAGTCAAAGAAGCTCATCCAGATTGGCCAGATCAGATAATTGGCGCTATCGGTTCATGGAAAGAATAATATCAATGTAGTTTTAGCAACGAAAGAAAAGTGGAGTATGTATCCACAAGTACCTCGCAACCTTTATGTCGTTGAAGATACAACGATTGAGGGTGTAGTAATATGGCAAGATTCTAATGGTTATATTTATAAAACGACTCCGAATAGCGAACCAGCCAAGATAGCTGAATCATTGGCAGACTATTTGGCAAGAGGCAAATAGTCTTGCCGCATTTTGGGGTAAACTATGGTTTTAATTGTTAAAACCTCTTAAGCCTTTGCCAATGTAGAGGTTTAAGAGGTTTGAGAATGAAAAGAATTGTTATGCCATAACATGTATTTTGCGATAGCCCCTTGCGAGAATTTGCCAGTCATAAAGAATACCGGATTTGGTGAAAAATAAGCGTAGCAGAAATTTAGAAAATCCGGAGGTTTCATCATGGACAAGCGTTTTAAAGGAATGGAAGAAAGCGAAATAGAGTTTACAACCTATGACAGGCTGTTAAGGGCATGGGAAAATTCCATGGAAATGGTCAGGGACTTTGAAATGTATTCAAAGAGAATTGAGGATGAAGAGGTAGGCAAGGTCTTTAGAAAATTTGCCGAGGATGAGGGTATCCACGCATCCAAGCTGCGTGAAATGATACGCGAATATAAAAACAGACAGCAAATGCAATAATCCATGCTTTAAAGGGTAATCGGAAGAATTCGGAAGCAATATAGCAATAAAATCAAAAAAACACGAATAGCGCTAAGAATTGGTCTTGACCAGTGATTAACGCGCAAGTATAATAATATTTGTCTCGTTAAAGAGATGTTCATTCCTCAATAGCTCAGTCGGTAGAGCATGCGGCTGTTAACCGCAGGGTCGTTGGTTCGAGTCCAACTTGAGGAGCCAAACGGGCCTTTAGCTCAGTTGGTTAGAGCAACCGGCTCATAACCGGTTGGTCCGGGGTTCGAGTCCCTGAAGGCCCACCATTCTGTCAGTAAAAAGTTGCCATGCGGTTATGTATCGCATGGCGGCAGGGATGTTCCGGGGTACAGGATACGAAAAGTATCCTGTACCTTTTCCATATGTCTCCGGTTTTGCTGGCAAAGCATATAATTTCAATTTGAATGTTCAGACGGGAATGCGGTTTGCCGTAGGCCTGACGGTTGTTAGCATTAGGAGCAGGAACCATTTCGTTATCTACTATGTGTATCCCACAGGATAATCTTTTAAGATATGAGTGCAGGAAAAATGAATGCTTTATTGCCGGGAGGTGCGCAACATAAAAAAAATACTGCTCATTGAAGATGATATATCCTTAAGCAAAGGCATATCTCTTGCATTCAAAGACAGCGGATTTGCTTTTGTCCAGGCACAGAATCTGGAGGAAGCAAGGCAAAATAGTAAGAACACCCGGTTTGACCTGATTATTTTGGATGTCAATCTACCCGATGGAAACGGGCTTGATTTTCTCAGGGAACTTCGCATATCCTCGGCAGTCCCGGTTATCATCCTGACCGCCAACGATATGGAAACGGATGTGGTCGCGGGTCTTGAACTGGGGGCGGACGATTATATCACCAAGCCGTTCAGCCTGATGATCCTCCGGGCAAGGGTAAACGCTCGGCTGAGAAACGGAAATTCCGCGTCTCGCGATACGGTAGAAATAGACGGCTTTCGGTTTTCATTCGTCAAAATGGAGTTTTCTAAAAACGGTGCTCCGGTTGAGCTGAGCAAAACAGAGCAAAAGCTGCTGCGTATCCTGGTTGAAAACAGAGGCAGCACCCTTACGAGGATCCAGTTGGTGGATTCAATCTGGACGGACGGCGCGGAGTATGTGGACGAAAACGCCCTGTCGGTTACGGTCAAACGCCTGCGCGACAAGCTGGAAGACACGCCGTCTTCGCCCAGATATATCAAAACACTCTACGGCATCGGATACACATGGGCGGTGAAATAATGGAGAAGCAGGTTTTGCTTTGGGGTATCGTCACCGCAGCCGCAATGACTGCCGCGATAGCGGCAATTTTCATATACAGAAGGAACATGCGGCGTATCATGGAAAGGATGAATACGATGTTGGACAGCGCCATAGACGGTAATTTTTCCGAGAGCACCTTTGATGAGTCCGTCCTGTCGGCTGTGGAAGCAAAAATGGCCCGCTTTTTGTCTCTATGTACGGTATCCTCCAAAAACCTGACCGCGGAAAAGGATAAAATCAATGGCTTGATTTCAGATATATCCCATCAGACCAAAACACCCCTTGCCAACATTTTACTTTACTCGCAGCTTCTCGGTGAGCATAAATTGCCGGAGGACTGCGCAGTATGCGTAAAAGCCCTGTCCACGCAGGCTGAGAAGCTGGATTTCCTGATTGGAGCACTTGTGAAAATGTCCCGACTTGAAGCCGGGATCATTACGGTGAATCCCCGGAGAGGTAGTGTGCAAACACTGCTGGATGCCGTCATCGCTCAAATCGGGACAAAATCGGAGGCGAAAGAAATCACTGTCGAAACGGAACCGACGGACGGCACGGCATATTTTGATCTCAGATGGACCGCCGAGGCGGTGTATAATGTCATCGACAATGCGGTGAAATACTCCCCGCGCCATAGCAGCATCAAAATTAAAGCCATGCCCTATGAGCTGTTCTTTCGAATCGACATTACCGATGAAGGCATCGGCATTGCGGAGGAGGAGCAGAGCAAAATCTTCTCCCGCTTTTATCGTTCCGCGGCGGTAAGCGGTCAGGAGGGCGTGGGGATCGGCCTGTTTCTGGCAAGAGAAATCCTTTCGTCCGGCGGCGGGTACATCAAGGTATCCTCGAAGCCGGGGCAAGGTTCCACCTTCTCGATTTTTCTTCCGACGGAAAAAAGATAAATCTTTCAAAACTGTTAGATTTGAGAAAGAATGTGGACAGATTTTTTTGTTATCCTGTCCGTATCATGAAAAAACAGGATACGACTTTTCTTTTGGAGGAGACCAGGATGACGATATTAAAAACTACGGAACTAAAAAAATATTATGGCAGTGGTGAAATGGCTGTCCATGCCCTCGACGGAGTGAATCTGTCGGTAGAAAACGGAGAATTTGTCGCTGTCGTCGGCACCTCCGGCAGCGGGAAATCCACCCTGCTCCACATGCTCGGCGGCCTTGACCGTCCAACCGGCGGGGCTGTTTTTGTGGACGGCAAAGAGATATTTTCACTGAAAGATGAAGAACTGACCATTTTCCGGCGCCGTAAGATCGGCTTTGTGTTCCAAAACTATAACCTTGTGCCGGTGCTGAATGTGTATGAAAATATCGTCCTGCCCATCCAGCTGGACGGTAACGGGCCGGACGAAAACTATGTGGCGCAGATCATCCAGACGCTGGGAATGGAAAGCAAGCTTCTGAATCTGCCGAATAACCTTTCCGGCGGAGAGCAGCAACGGGTCGCCATTGCAAGGGCGTTAGCCTCCAAGCCGGCCATCGTCCTCGCCGATGAGCCGACCGGCAACCTGGACAGCAGAACCAGCCAGGATGTGCTGGGGCTGCTGAAGGTGACCGGGGAAAAATTCAGGCAAACCATTGTAATGATTACCCATAACGAGGAGCTTGCCCAGCTTGCAGACCGCATCATCCATATTGAAGACGGAAAAATCATGGGTGGTGAGCGTAGATGATTAAAGTAAAAAATAAAAAGGCAATCCGCAATCTGGCCGACCGAAGCTTTTATGCCAACAGGACACGAAACATTATTGCAGTGGTTGCGATTGCGCTGACAGCCCTTTTATTCACCGGTGTTTTCACTATGGGGTCCGGCATGATGGAAAGCGCTCAGCGAGCCGTCATGATCATGTCCGGCGGCGACGGACACGCCGCCATCAAATATGTTACCGATAAAGAGTATGACGCTGTGCGCCGCCATCCGCTGGTCAAGGAAATGGCCTATGGCCGGGCTCTCAGCGACAGCGTTGACAATAAAGCCCTTATCAAGCGGCGCACGGAATTCTGGTACTATGATGACATTGGGGTGAAATACGCCTTTGCCGAGCCCACGGGCGGACGCAAGCCGCAGGCCGGGAACGAGGTGATTGCCGACACCAAGACGCTGGAGTTGCTGGGCATTCCTCAGAAGGTAGGCGCGCCGCTCACGCTGGAGCTCACCGTGCACGGCAGGCAAATCACGAGAGATTTCATATTGGCTGGCTGGTGGGTTAGCGACCCGGGCTACAATATCGGAATGATTTTTTCCTCGCTCGCTTATGTGGACGCCCATCCGGAGGAGCTGCAAAACACCTATTACGAGGACTTTTCTCTCACAGGCGTCGTCAGTGGATATATCAAGTTTGCAAATAGCCTGAACATCCTAGAGAATCTGGACACCGTTCTGACCGAAAGCGGCTTCTCCATGGAGGAAGGCGCTTCCAATTACGTAGCGACAGGCATTAACTGGGCGTATATGTCCACCGGCATGGAGCTGGACGCCGGAACCGTAATCGCGCTGGTCTGCGCCCTTTTGCTGTTTGTTCTGACGGGCTATCTGATTATCTACAATATCTTTCAAATCTCCGTTTTGCGGGATATTCGCTTCTACGGCCTTTTAAAAACCATCGGTGCCACCGGCCGCCAACTGCGTACCATCATACGCCGCCAGGCTCTCATGCTCTCGCTGATCGGCATTCCTTTTGGCCTGCTGGCCGGTTTCCTTGTGGGCAAGGCGCTGGTTCCGTTCTTGATGGAACGGTCCAACTATGCGGGCAGTGCGGTATCCGTATCTCCCAATCCGCTCATTTTTGCGGGTGCCGCTGTTTTTTCACTGCTCACCGTGTTCATCAGCACCTATAAGCCCGGGAAAATGGCGGCAAGAGTGTCTCCGGTGGAAGCAGTCCGCTATACCGATAACGATCCGGGCAGCAGGAGAAAGCTGAAAAGATCCCAAAGCGGCAGCAGTCCTGAAAGAATGGCACTGGCAAACCTCGGTCGCAATAAGAAACGCACCGTACTGGTCATCCTGAGCCTCAGCCTGAGCATTGTGCTTACCAATACGGTGTTTACCCTTTCCCAGAGCGTGGATATGGACAAAGCTCTTGAGAAATTCAGCGATTCTGACTTTCTCCTGGGCCACGCCGACCTGTTCAACAATCAATACAACGGTGAGGAAAGCGCGCTCAGCGAGAGCTTTATCGCCGCCGTCAGCGCTCAGGAGGGCTTTGAGAAGGGGGGGCGCCTGTATGGCTCCTGGGGCAGCTACCAAAGCGAAACCTCCGGGCAGACAATGAACCGGGGGCCGGATGGTTCGTTCTCCACTGCCGTATATGGCCTTGATGGATTTCCGTTCTCCCGGCTGCGGCTTCTGGATGGCGAGCTGGACGCCGAAAAACTCGCCGCTGGGAACTATATTCTGGAGGGCGTAACGAGGGATGATCAGGGCAGGGTGGATACAAAAGGCTTTAACCACAAGGTTGGCGACCAGATTATCCTGACCTGCGGCGGCAAATCTCAAAAAATGACCGTGCTGGGCCATGTGATTGCAAACCCGAACACCAATACGGACGGAAGCTGGAGAGGCTCCATCTTCTTTCTGGCTGGAGATGTGTTCAAGGAACTGAGCGGCAGTGCCTACACCATGAGCTATGCCTTCGACGTCGCAGACGATAAAGAAACCGATATGGAAGCCTTTTTGAAGCGATATACGGACGGTGTTGAACCCACCATGAACTACAAATCCAAATTTACCGCACTGTCATCGCTGGAGGGTCTGCAGGATGCGGCTGTTCTGATTGGCGGCGGGCTGGCGCTGATCATTGGGCTTATTGGCGTTCTGAACTTTATTAACGCTGTTTTAACTAGTATTCTTACCCGCCGCAAGGAATTTGCCATGCTGCAGAGCATCGGCATGACACGCAAACAGCTCGTGAGGATGCTCTGCTATGAAGGCTGCTATTATGCGGCTTTGACAGCGGCAAGCTCCGTTGTGCTGAGCCTTGCCTTTTCACTGCTGATTGTTCGCCCGTTGACCGGGCAAATATGGTTTCTAAGCTATCACTTTGTTTTTTGGCCGCTGGTGCTTATTATACCACTGCTGGTTATTCTGGGAGGGTTTGTTCCTTATATTGCTTACCGCACAACGGATAAGCAGAGCATCGTAGAACGCCTGAGAATAGCTGAGTAATAAGCTTGCGGTTTCCATAAAGTACTTCGAAGATCACCGGGCAGGCACAGCATGAAATTTCCTCAAACAGCCTGCAATCTTTCAACCTATCAATTGTAATGCCCGGTTAAAAGGAATTTTTCCCGGTGGAGCGAAGTGTGGTCAATGGCCCCATTGAAAAGTCCTGCGTGCGGCTCCTGCCGCACCGGGGTACCGGACGGATGAAAGTGCCGTAGCCGGTTATAATCATTTTTTTTGATCAATATAACTATCGTAGCTTTCCGTATTGTTCTGCTGATATGTGACCGTCAGCTTGGGTATGGTTCTGCCGGTGTCCTGCAGAATATTTCCAAAGCTGGAATTGGGTATCAGGGTCTCTGTCGCCAGTTCAATATCCTTTGCATTTTTGCATCTGAAATTCTGTTGCATGTACATGTCTCCTGCAATTCAAGGTATATTTTTCCGAAGTCAGGAGCAGTGCCGCATTCTTTTTTTACGAATGCTCCCACTATTATTATGCTTATTTATTATTGATTAATACAATGGAAAAAGCGTGTAAACAATGTTTTCTTCCTGACGGTAATCATGTATAATATAGGGCAAAAGAACAAAAGAGGATTTGGTTATGTACTTGAAGGGAAGGCTGGGCGCAATCGCAGATAAAATACCTCAATGTGATACGCTGGCCGATATAGGAACGGACCATGCGTATATACCGGTCTTTGCGGTACAGAACTCGCTATGCAGGAAGGCTATTGCGGCAGATGTGAAAAGCGGGCCTGTGAATATTGCATCACGCAATGTCAAACGATATGGGTATGAAAATCATATTGAGACAAGATTGGGCTATGGACTTGAGCCATTAAAGGAAAATGAAGCCGAGGTGATCGTTATTGCCGGCATGGGCGGTGTCCTCATACAGGAAATTATAGCCGGAAGCCTGGAAACTGCCAGGAACGCAAAGGTCCTGATACTTCAGCCCATGAACCTGGCGGAAGTCCTCAGGAAATGGCTTTATGAAAACGGCTTTGATATAGTAGAGGAAACGCTGGCAGAAGAAGGCGAAAAAATTTATACGGTATTAAATGTAAAGTGGACAGGGGAATCAAGGGAACTGGATGAATTTTACCATTATATCGGGTATGGACTGGCACAAAGGAAGGATGCATTATTCCGGCGCTACGCCATGAATAAGCTGAAGCTTCTCCAAAAAAAGATAACCGGAATGCAAAAAGCGGTAAAGCAGGCAGAGGAACTGGAAAAACTCATTGAGATAAAAAACAGGCTGGAAGCAATCCTGCTGTAGGATTGGATGGAGGGAACCTTGAGCATTCGATGTAGGGATATTATTGCATTCATGGAGCAGCTTGCCCCGGCTTCGCTGGCTGAAAACTGGGACAATGTAGGCCTGATTTTGGGCAGCGGGGGGATGGAAATTGAAAGAATATTGCTGTGTCTTGATGTTACTCCGGAGGTCGTTGAAGAAGCTTTGAACGCTGATGTCCGGTTGATTATATCCCATCATCCGCTGATTTTTAAAAAAATCGGCAGGATTCATCGGGATGATCCGAAAGGCGGCTTGCTTTATAAGCTTATAAAGGCCGATATCGGCGTTTTTAGCGCACATACCAACCTGGACGTGGTAGAACAGGGCGTTAACAGAAAACTGGCTGAAAAGCTGGAATTGAGCAATATAACCGGACTAAAGGATTGTGTCGGACCGGTTGGCGATGAACTTGGGGATAACCAGGCTGCAGCCGGTTTTGCTGCGAAAAATTCCGGTTTGGGCGCAGTGGGATATCATACGGCCGGTTTGAAGCTTGAAGAATTCATTGCATTTGTAAAGGCGAGGCTGGAAGTAGAATCCGTCAGAGCCACAGGGCGTGTCAGGGGAATCGTGGAGAAAGTCGCAGTATTCTGCGGAAGCTTTGACGACGACCTGGATGCAGTTTTATCCCAAAAGGCAGATGTATTGGTCACGGGAGATTTGAAATATCACACGGCCGTTGATGCGCTGGGCATGGGAATGTGCATCATTGATGCGGGACATTTCAATACGGAAAAAATTATTCTGCCCGTTCTGGAGAAGCTATTGGCATCCAGATTTCCTGGGCTTGAAGTCATTTGCAGTAAAATGGCTGCCGATCCATTCAAAACCTATTGACGGATTGTATAAAAAGGTTTATGATAGTAATCCAGGTTGTGAGTAAGCCAGATGATCGCATGTGCAGTGCTGAAAAGCCGCACATGAGGAAAGTCCGGGCTCCGAAGGGCAGGGTGCCGGGTAACTCCCGGTGGAGGCGACTCCAAGGAAAGTGCAACAGAGATATACCGCGTACCGGTCTCCGGTACGTAAGGGTGGAAAGGTGAGGTAAGAGCTCACCAGCGGCATGGCGACTTGCCGGACTATGTAAACCCCATCCGGAGCAACACCGCAGAGGGACGCGTTGGTAGCCCGCCAGTCCCGGGCAGGTGGCTTGAGCGATACAGAAATGTATGGCCTAGACAGATGATCGTCAAATACAGAACCCGGCTTACAGACTTACTCATACCAAGTATCAAAAACACCCGCTTTTAAGGCGGGTGTTTTTGCTTATACACTATTTTATAACTTTTAAGGTAATATGAGTCGTTCTGGAAAAATTGAACCTTTATAAACCGGAGACCTATCTGTGATGATTTCTCTTTGACTCATATTTATTCAAAATAATTCCTTTGAATGTTTTTAGGCGAAAATACCCATACTAGTAGTGCCGACTGTTATTAAAGCCGGAATTGCGAAATCACGACAGGCTGAACAAACCAGGATACGAGGTGGATTATGTCCAAAATAGAAAGCAAGGTCACATTCGGCAAATCGGCGCTGAATGAGGCGGGGGAAGAAGAAAAGGAACATTCCGAAGCGATTGAGGAAATAAAGGACCTGGGCAAAACAACTATTTCAAATCCCAGGGGCAATATACACTGTCTTACGATCATAGGACAGATAGAAGGCCATATTATTCTCCCGCCGCAAAATAAAACTACAAAGTATGAGCATGTGATCCCTCAACTTGTTGCAATAGAGGAAAATGTTGAGATAGACGGACTGATGCTCATTTTGAATACGGTGGGCGGTGACGTTGAAGCAGGACTGGCAATCGCTGAAATGATATCCAGCATGTCCAAGCCTACCGTTTCGCTGGTGCTGGGGGGAGGGCACAGCATCGGAGTGCCTATGGCCGTCTCAACAAATTATTCCTTCATCGCGCCCTCCGCAACGATGACAATCCATCCCATCCGGCTGAACGGAATGGTCATAGGCGTGCCGCAGACGTATGAATACTTTGACAAGATGCAGGAAAGGGTTGTGCAGTTTGTTTGCAAAAATTCCAGTGTTTCCAAGGAAAAATTCAGGGAATTAATGCTGAAAACAGGGGAGCTGGCAAACGACGTGGGAACCGTTCTCTTTGGAGAGGAAGCTGTAAGAAACGGTCTTATATGCGAAGTCGGAGGTCTGTCTGCAGCTCTTTTAAAGCTGTATGAGCTTATAGAATTTAAAAGGGAAAATAAAATAACCATCGATAAATGTGCGCTAAATGTCAGAAACAAAACAATTCCCGAAATGGATGTAGAGCTTGAAAATACCTTGCAGGGAGGAGGTGCCCTGCAATGATACTTTATTCTATCGTGCCTGTAGATATCGTGTTTAAAAATTTCGATTACGGAAATGAAATAAAATATTTTGAAACGGAATATATGGGTGAAAAAGTGCAGGTGGCTGAAGCAGGAAACAATCAATACAGGATAAACAGAATCATCAGCACCTCGCCGGGAGCTTTTCTTAATCCCGGCTTGCAGCCCGGCTGCCTCATCAGCAATATAAAAGTAAACTGATGTGGCGCATGGGGACGGTTCTTGGATTCACAATTGGATGATAACAGATAAAGTTCCTGCAACTAACAGGAAGGACGGCCAATGGCCGCCCCTACAAGACTGTAGCTACCCTACAATAATTATTGATTGCTGGTTCACATGCTTTTTATACTGTGAATCGCGATATGGATTCTTCCAGTTCTTTGGCTGATTGTCCCAGTTCAGTTGCGAAATTTGCAAGCTCATCAATGCTGGAAAGCTGTTCCTGGGTGGAAGCTGTTACTTCTTCAGAGGAAGCGGCCGTTTCCTCCGACACTGCGGAAATATTCTGAATGGAATTAATGGCCAGTTCCTTGTTTTCATCCATTTCCACAATGCCTGACATGATTTGCTCCACTTGAACCGTAAGCACCTCCATGGACTGTTTTATCTTCTTGAAGATCTCTATCGTATTCATAACCGCCTGATTTTGCGATACCAGGATCGCTTCGGTGGAAACCGCCTTATCAACTGCCTTTGCCGTTTGATCCTGGGTGCTTTTTATAATGGAGGATATTTCTCTGGTAGCGTTCATCGACTGTTCCGCAAGCTTCCGGACTTCGTCCGCCACTACGGCGAAGCCCTTGCCCATCTCTCCTGCACGGGCTGCTTCAATATTTGCGTTCAAGGCAAGAAGATTTGTCTGATCGGCAATTCCGGTGATAACTTTCAGTATTTTGCCGATTGACTTTGAATGCGTGTCAAGCTCTCGGATATCAACCAGGATTTCCCTTGCAATAACGGTAGTTTCATTTGCCTTTTTATCAAGGTCATCAATGGTATTCAAACCGGTTTGCGTAAGCTCCATGGTATCCTTGGTCAAATTGTCGATGGACTTGGCATTGCCCGTAACATTATTGATGGTTGAAGCAAGGGAAGTGATTTTCATGACGCCCTGCTCGGCATCGGAAGCTTGAGCCGTAGCACCCTGCGATATCTCCTGGATCGCGCGGGAAATCTCGGTGGACACCGAAGATACCTGTTGCGAGGTATTGGCCACGGTTACTGCGGAATTGGAAACCTTCAGGGTGGTATCCGCTATTTGTTCAATCAGCCGCCGCATATTGGAGATCATTGAACTAATGCTCTTTGTAAGTGTCCCCAGCTCGTCGCTTCTTTTGGACGTGGGGGTTACGGTAAGGTCTCCCGATGCAGCGCGTCCCGCAGCGTTAATTATCCTGCTTATTGTTCTGCTCATTCCCGTAGCCATGTAGAATCCGATTCCAAGAGCTACAAGAACTGCAAGAACGACAAATATTACCGTAATAAGGAAAATTGAACGGGAAGATGCGCTAAGTTCATTGATGGGTATCAAACCCACAAGAACATAGTTTATCCCTGTTATTTTCTGATAGGAGGCAAGGTATTGCTGACCGTTGAAGTTTACAGTCATAGATCCGCTGACTGCTTCGGATCCTTTTATGTCGGCAAAAAATTGCTGATCCGTTAACAATGCCCGGTCCTGGGTTAGCTCCTCTGCAGTAAGGGAGGATAGATCCCTTTGATCGGGGGTTATGACATGCAGTTCGCTTCCGTTGGGAAGGTTTTTAGTGATGTCGGTGAGAAATCCGCTCATAAAGCTGCTTTTAACATCGATGACGATATAAGCGGACACACTTCCCGAAGTTGTACTCTTAAATGCCCTTAAAATGGAAGATGCATATTTGAGGTTGTTTTTATCCACCTCTTTGCCGCCGGATGAAACCAATTTGTCCAGATCGTCGTGATAACCGGTCCATACTACGGTACCATCGGCTTCAACAATTTTTTTCTCAAGCTCCGTACCCTTTAACGATTCCAGGCTTAAATCGACATACCCTTGCGTGACTAACGAGTTTGAGCCGGATGCGACCAGGGATATGTCAGAAATCGTATTATTTGACATGCTGATGGCTAAAATCCTGTCATTTGCCTTTTGCCTCAATTGAAGAAATTCATAGGTATCATTTTCGATGCTGCCGTTCAAATAATCCTGAATATCCTTGTCTGCAATGATCTGCATTGTCAGGTTGGTTATACCGGAAAAAACCGCATCCAGATATTTTGCCGACCCGTCCATGGTTGCGGCTGTAGATTCCTCAGCAATATCCAGCACGGCATCCTTTGACCGCAGATAGGAAACACATCCCAAGGCTATAATGAAGATCACTGGTATGAGAAATGATACGATTAATTTCGTTCTTATACTCGATGAACGTGTCACTTTTTGTATAAGGTTGACGAATATTTCAACTGCTGCTTTTAAAAAACCAACGATAACCTCAAGAACTTTCATTACTTTACCCTCTTTCTTTCGTAAGTCATAGTATAAAATAAAAACATAATATATATTATTTGACATAAAAGGATAAATTCCTGCTCGAAAAATAACTTTTCTTGGGAGCACTGAAAAATTGTTCATCCTCCGGTGGGAATTATTGCCCATGGAAGGTTGATATTCCATATTGCTATGGAAAATGATGTGAAAATATGGTATAGTAAATTTGTTTCAAAAATAAACGGAGGTGGAAGCTTGAAAGCCGGAAAAACACAAAAGAAAAACAGCAGGACAACAAAGAACAGCAGAACGGCAAAGAAAAACGAACAGAAGCATCGTCATGAAATAAGTGGTATTCTGATGCTGGCATTAGGAATTCTTATTTTATTGAGTTTTTATTTCGTAAATTCCATCGGTATTTTTGGCGTTTTTATAAGGGACGCTTTACTGGGATTATTCGGATTCCCTGCCTTTTTAATACCGCCTGCGCTGATTGTTTTTTCAATCTACCTGATTGCCAACCGCAGCAGTTTAAACCTGAAAAATACATTGCTTTATTCGCTGGTCCTGTTTGTATTGGTTTCTGCGATTATCCAATCCATGCTGTACCGGGCTGAAGACTACTACAATCTGCCTCCTTTAAAATGTATTGAAAAGTTTTATCTGGATGGCGCCGGCCTTACGGGAGGGGGTGTCCTGGGGGGAATCATCAGCATACCCTTCCTCCTGGTATTCCAAAAGCTGGGCACCATTATAATACTCATCGCTCTTGCCCTTGTGGACATTATACTTCTTACCAATGCGTCCATCGCCAATTTCCTGGTGAACCTGAAAAGCATTTTTTATGAAAGAAACAGGAAAGCACCGGAGAAAATTGCTCCCGTCATCCCCGGGGATGAGCCTGAAATCATCGAAAAGGGCGGCAAATTATCTCTCCAGTTCAAGCCAAAGGTCATTGATTTTAAAATCGAAAAAAATGCCAGGGAGTTAAAGGAAAAAACCGTCAAAAATCCAAAGACGGATTTTCTGCTGGATAACATGCCGGAATCGGAAGACGAAGCTACAATGGAGCTGGTGATAAATGACATGAAGCAGGCTCCCGAGAAGCAGCCGCCGCAGTTGAAAACCGCCAGGACGGCAGGCAGTACCGCTAAAACCCTGGATAAAGCTGCCGATAAGGCTGCAGACAAAGCTGCGGATAAACCATCGCTGTCCTTTGAGCCGCTTCAGCACGGCAGCAGTTCCTCGGCACAATACAAATATCCGCCTCTGGAGTTATTGAATTGCGATCTGGAGACAGGGGGCAATGCAAAGACTTACAGGAACCAGGTGATTGAAGGCGCCAAAAAGCTGGAAGAAACCCTGGCCAGTTTTGGAGTTTCCGCAAAGGTGATCAATGTGACCAGGGGGCCGACGGTCACCCGGTATGAGCTTCAGCCCAGCGCAGGAGTCAAGGTGAGCAGAATTGTAAACCTCGCCGATGATATATCCCTGAACCTGGCTGCTTCGGGCGTCAGGATGGAGGCACCCATCCCCGGAAAGGCGGCCATAGGGATAGAGGTTCCCAACAAGGAAGTCAACATGGTTTTATTAAGGGATGTTCTGGAGTCCTCCGAATTCACACAGCATCCGTCAAAGGTGTCTTTTGCCATCGGCAAGGATATATCCGGCGAAAGTATCGTGGCGGACATTGCAAAAATGCCCCATTTGCTTATCGCAGGCGCTACAGGTTCGGGCAAAAGCGTGTGTATCAACAGTTTGATCATAAGCCTGCTGTATAAATCCACCCCTGATGAGGTAAAGCTTCTGATGATCGACCCCAAGGTGGTGGAACTGGGCATATACAACAGCATACCCCATCTTCTCATACCGGTGGTGACCGATCCGAAAAAGGCTGCGGGAGCGCTTAACTGGGCTGTTCAGGAAATGGTGAACAGGTACAAGCTTTTTGCCGACAAAAGCGTCAGAGACCTTAAAGGCTACAATGAATTAGCGAAAAAAGATCCTGAAATAAATACTCTTCCCCAGATCGTCATCATCATCGACGAACTGGCAGATTTGATGATGGTGGCGCCGAATGACGTCGAGGACGCCATTTGCAGACTGGCCCAGATGGCCAGGGCGGCAGGGATGCATCTTGTCATTGCTACACAAAGACCTTCGGTGGATGTAATCACAGGAGTGATTAAAGCCAACATCCCCTCAAGGATCTCTTTTGCAGTATCGTCCCAGATCGACTCGCGTACCATCCTGGACATGGCGGGAGCGGAAAAGCTGCTGGGACGAGGCGATATGCTGTTCCATCCCGTCGGAAAGCCAAAGCCCATCCGGATACAGGGAGCCAATATAACCGACGTCGAAGTGGAAAAGGTGGTTGATTTCGTTAAGGCACAGGGAGACGCCATATATGACAACAACATCATTGAAGAAATCAACAATAGCGATGCGCCGGCAGAGAATGATGCAGGTGATAACGACGAGCTTTTGCCCCGTGCCATCGAGCTTGTGGTTGAGGCAGGACAGGCTTCGGTATCGCTTATCCAGAGAAAATTCAAGGTGGGCTATGCCCGTGCCGCCAGAATCGTCGACCAGATGGAAGCAAGAGGAATCGTCGGTGGCTATGAAGGAAGCAAACCACGCCAGATCCTGATCTCGAAACAGCAGTGGCAGGAACTGCAAATGGCGGAAAACGACCGGGGAGAGTGATCTTTTTTAGCGATACCAAGGAGGTTTGCCATGTCGGTTATAAACGGTTTTATCATTGTCCTGATGCTTCTGTTGGTGGCATACATGGGTTATCGTCTTTTATTAAAAAGAAGGCTGGTTGTGCTTTTATCCCTCTGCGGCCAATTATTTGCCGTACTGGTGGCAGTTTTAAGCTTTTTTAATGATGTTCAGGCGCTGAATACCATCCAGGCCTGTTTTCTGGTGATGGGCATCGTCCTTCCCTGCTGCTTTCTTGTCTTGGATTATGTCCGAATGCTTAAAAAAGTAAAGCAAAAGGGATTGTATGAAGGCTTTATCGAACCCGACCCCAGGGAAGCGGAGCCTCCGCTCGACCTGGCCTCGGCAGCGTCGGGCATCAATCCCATCGTTAAGGAAAAGCCTGTTGCGGAAATCATTAAGGACCTGGCGCTTAATAATGAAGAAATCATAAAAAACATCAAAAAAAGCCTGAATCATGCCCAATCCTTCTTAAACAAAAAAGAATTTTCCGGCGCTTTTGAAATCTATAATACATTAACAAAAATCATCGATCATTGTCCGGGGCTGTTTTTTAATCACGGGAATATCTGCTACAATCTGGGATATTATTCCGATGCGGCCTTGTATTATTCAAAGGCGGCAGAAGGGGAGAATGAGCATCCGTATTCCGCCTTCTATAATCTCGGCAATTCCCAGTTCAAACTGAAAAAGTATGAAAAAGCCCTGGAAAGCTATCTTAAAGCTCTTGAACTGAAGCCTGATTTTTCAGACGCCCATGAGAATACTGCCCTTGCCATGCTTGGAATGGGTGAGTCCGAAAAAGCCCTTGAATATTACAGGGAACTCCTCCGTAAGGATGCAGGCAGCTTGAAGACGCATTATGTCCTGGCCAGGCTGCTTTCGGAAAGCGGAGATTATGCGGAAGCGGAGAAGGAAATCATAAAATGCCTTAAGCTGGATCCGGATCCTGTTGACTGTTATGCCGAACTGGGACGGCTGAGGGTCAGGCAGGGCAAGCTGAAAGAGGCGGCAGAGGCTTATGACGGCATGATTAGGGTTGCTCCTGAAAATCATGAAGGTTATTACGGAAAAGGCAATCTTTTTTATAAGCTGGGAAAGAAAAAAGAAGCTGTGGAATGTTTTAGAAAAGTTATTGAATTAATGCCCGATAATTACAGAAGCTATTATAATATGGCGGTGGCATTGGACGAGCTAGGAAACGGAGAGGCAGCCGCTGAGGCTTTCCGGAGCGCCATACGGATAAAACCGGATTTTGTGGATGCATACAACAATCTGGGCGTTCTGCTGTCTACCATGAACAAGCCAGAGGAGGCCCTTTCCATTTATGAAGCGGGAATCAACCGGAATCCGGAGGATTACAGCCTGTTTTTGAACAAGGGGATCACCCTTTATGAAACGGGAAATTTCAGGGACTCTGTAGCCGCCTTTAAGACAGCGCTGGAATTAAAACCTGAAGAACTGGAGATTTATTATTATCTGGGCTCGGCCCTCACAGAAGCAAAGCTTTACAACGATGCCCTGGCCGCTTACAAGCAGGCGCTTAAAATAAAGCCGGAGGACAGCGAGGTTTTCTATAACCTGGCAACGGTTTATTCCCTGCTTGGCAGGTACGATATCGCAACGGATAATTTGAAAAGGGCGGTTGAACTGAAAGAGGATTTCCGCAGCGATGCAAAAATAAACCGGGCCTTTGACGGCATGCGGGGCAAAGCTGCTTTCAGGGCGCTCGTATCATGATAACAATAAGGAGATAATGAATGTCTTTTTTACCGGTTACGAAAGAGGAAATGTTGGAAAGGGGCTGGGATCAGCCGGACTTTCTATATATAAGCGGCGACGCGTACGTGGATCATCCAAGCTTCGGACATGCGATTATTACCAGGTTGCTGGACAGTGAAGGCTATAAGGTAGGTATCCTCCCGCAGCCTGATTGGAAAAGCATTAATGACTTCATGACGTTAGGACGTCCTAAGTACGCGGTTTTGATTTCTTCAGGCGTGATTGATTCAATGATCAATCACTATACTGCAAGTAAAAAGCCCCGGAGCGACGACAGCTATTCGCCGGGCGGCAGGGCGGGTTTCCGGCCGGACAGGGCTGTGATCGTCTATGCCGGCAAGGTAAAAGAGGCATTTAAAGGAATACCCGTGATCATCGGAGGAATAGAAGCAAGCTTGCGCCGATTCGCCCATTACGATTATTGGGACAACAAGGTCAGGAGGACCATCTTGCAGGATTCAAAGGCCGATCTGCTGATCTACGGAATGGGGGAGAAGCCCATCCTGGAAATCGCGGGACTCCTGGCAAAAGGCGTGCCTGTTGAAAACATAAAGCATGTCAGGGGAACAGCGTATCTTGCGGGAAACAACGGTCTTCCGTCAAATATAAAAGCTGTGCTTGGAATGGACTTGCCGGATGATTTGCCTGACGGACAGGAAGAATACTTTGTTGAAGGTAATCCTTCCATATCGGTGATACCGTCCTATGAAGAAGTAGCGTCCGACAAGGAAAAATACGCAAAGGCTTTTATGGCGCAATACAACGAACAGGATGCCCTTACCGGCAGAATCCTTGTACAGCCCCACAGCGGCAGATACCTTGTACAGAACCCGCCGGCATATCCTCTGACGTCAAAGGAAATGGACAGGGTATATGCACTTCCGTATGAGCGGACATGGCATCCCAAATATGACAAGGATGGCGGAATACCCGCCATTACTGAAGTGGAATTCAGCATTACCAGCCATCGAGGCTGTTACGGCGGCTGTTCCTTCTGCGCTTTGAATTTTCATCAGGGCAGGGTGATCCAGAGCAGAAGCCAGGCGTCTATCCTCAATGAAGCGAAAAAACTTACCTGGCTCCCGGGGTTCAAGGGATATATCCATGATGTGGGGGGACCTACGGCCAATTTTAGAACTCCTGCCTGCGAAAGGCAGAAAAAATATGGGGTTTGCAAAGGAAAACAGTGCCTGCATCCCGACGCCTGCAAAAACCTTCAGGTAGACCATTCCGAATACCTGAGCCTTCTGAGGCGTTTAAGAGAAATACCCGAGGTCAAAAAAGTCTTTATACGCTCGGGGATAAGGTATGATTATTTAATGCTGGACAAAAATGATGATTTTTTTATCGAGCTTTGCCAGCACCATGTAAGCGGGCAGTTAAAGGTTGCGCCCGAGCATGTTGTGGACAGGGTGCTGGAAAAGATGGGCAAGCCGGGTAGAAAAGTCTATGATAGGTTTGTAAAAAAGTTTTATGAGATCAACAAAAAGCTCGGTAAGAAGCAATATCTGGTGCCATATTTGATTTCCAGCCACCCCGGCAGCGATCTTTCAGCTGCTGTTGAGCTTGCGGAATATCTCAAGGAAACGGGATATTATCCGGAACAGGTGCAGGATTTTTATCCTACGCCGGGCACTCTTTCAACCTGTATGTTTTACACGGGACTCGACCCAAGGAATATGAAGAAGGTATACGTCCCTTCCAGACCCAGGGAAAAAGCCATGCAGCGGGCCTTGCTCCAATTTGGAAGGAAAGAAAACTACTCGCTGGTGTATGAAGCTTTAGTGGAAGCCGGCAGAGAAGATCTTATCGGTTTTGGAAAAAGGTGCCTTATACGTCCGAAGGCCACGCGCATGGAAAAAACGCCTGTAAAGCCTGATAATAGCAGGTTCTCCAAAATAACGAAAAATCGGAGCAGCGCAGTCAGGAAACCGGCAAAGCAGAGGAAGTAAGCATATATCTTGACATAAAAAATAAAAAAGTTTACAATTAATCTGTGTTTGGGATAGTCGGCAAATAACGTGAGGGGGAATTTTATTTCTCCTTTTTGGAAATGCATGCTGTCCGGAAGATTTAAAATAGCCGTGAAAACCGGATTGTCCATTGAAAACTGAATACGAGGAGGTGTGTGCTATTTTATTAAACATTGGTATTGGAATACTTGGACTTGTAATTGCAGTACTTGCTTCATTTATATCGTTCCGCACAGGATACAACCGCAGAAAAAAAGATGCCGAAGCAGAAATCGGCAGTGCAGAACAGGAATCCAAAAGAATGCTCAGCGAAGCGCAGAAAACGGCCGAAAGCAAGAAACGGGAAGCGCTTCTTGAAGCAAAGGAAGAGGTTCACAGAAGCAGGATTGAGCTTGACAGGGAAATCAAGGAACGCAGAAATGAGATTCAACGACAGGAACGAAGATTGGTCCAAAAGGAGGAAACTCTCGACAAAAAGGTAGAGTCACTGGAGCAGAAGGAAGAGAACCTGAACAAGAAAACCAGGGATGTACAGCTCATCCAGGAAAAGGTGACAGAGCTTCAGAAAAAGCAGCTGGAAGAATTGGAGAGAATTTCGGGACTATCCATTGAAGACGCAAAGCAGTATTTGATCAAAAATGTTGAAGACGAAGTAAAACACGAACTGGCAATTATGATTAAGGATCTGGAAACCAAGGCCAAAGAGGAAGCAGACAGAAAAGCAAGGGACATCGTAGCAGTGGCAATACAGAAATGTGCCGCAGATCACGTTTCCGAAACAACAGTATCCGTCGTACCGCTTCCCAATGATGAAATGAAGGGCCGTATTATCGGGCGCGAAGGCAGAAACATCAGAACACTGGAGACTCTTACAGGGATTGATCTGATCATCGACGACACCCCGGAGGCAGTAATACTGTCAGGCTTCGACCCCATTCGAAGGGAAGTAGCAAGAATAACACTGGAGAAGCTCATTCTTGACGGAAGAATACATCCGGCAAGAATAGAAGAAATGGTAGAAAAAGCAAAAAAAGAAGTAGAAAACACCATACGCCAGGAAGGTGACCATGCAACCTTTGAAACAGGTGTTCACGGGCTGCATCCTGAGGTGATCAAGCTTCTCGGAAAGCTGAGATTCAGAACCAGCTATGGTCAGAACGTTCTGAACCATTCCATCGAAGTATCAAGGCTGGCAGGCCTGATGGCTGCCGAGCTGGGAGCGGACGTGGTAATGGCCAAGAGGGCAGGCTTGCTGCACGACATCGGCAAAGCCGTAGACCATGAAGTGGAAGGTTCCCACGTTACCATCGGTGCGGACCTTGCAAAGAAATACAAGGAAGGCAATGATATAATCAACTCGATACTTTCTCATCATGGCGACGTAGAGCCTACGTCATTGATCGCAGTCCTGGTTCAGGCGGCGGATTCGATTTCGGCTGCAAGACCCGGCGCCAGAAGGGAAACCCTCGAATCCTATATCAAGAGGATCGAGAAATTGGAAGAGATTGCGAATTCCTTCCCGGGAGTGGAAAAATGCTTCGCCATACAGGCAGGCAGAGAAATCCGGATTATTGTCAAGCCGGATGACGTATCCGATGACGAGATGGTATTGAAAGCCCGTGAGATCGTCAAGAAAATTGAAAGCGAGCTTGAATATCCCGGGCAGATAAAGGTAAATGTCATCAGGGAAACCAGAGCGATTGAATATGCGAAATAAGTAAAAAGCGTGCTTAATGCACGCTTTTTATGTTATACTAGACACTATAACGAGGCGACAAAAATATCCGCCACCTCTATAGGTGGCGGGTAGCGAATTGGGTTTCAGGCGGTGAGCATATCTC
Organism: Bacillota bacterium; assembly: GCA_023426125.1. Classification (GTDB taxonomy): domain Bacteria; phylum Bacillota; class Clostridia; order Acetivibrionales; family DTU013; genus MnB-11. Next base: position 128,087 of record JAFABI010000073.1, on the reverse strand, counting down.
CCGCCTCGTTGAAACTCCGCTGCGGTAAGGAAATTTGTCTACAACCGACAAATTTCCTTTGAATTAGGTCGTTATAAAAGCAAATACTTTTTCTGTTATGGAGGAAATTGGTTTTGAAAGTACTTTTTATCGGTGACGTCGTAGGCAATCCGGGTAGAAAAGCCGCCAGGGAAATGATCGCCCTGCTGAAAAAAGAGATGCCCTTTGATTATTGCATATGCAACGGAGAGAACTCCGCCGGCGGGACGGGCATTACCTATGTCGTTGCCCAGGAGCTTTATAAAGCAGGCGTCAGCGCAATTACCCTGGGGAATCATACCTGGTCCAAAAAGGAAGTAACCAATTTTATCGATTCGGACGGCAGGATCATCCGTCCCGCAAATTATCCCCAGGAGCTTCCGGGCAGGGGCTCTGCAATTATTGACGGCAAGCTGGGAATCGTAAACCTTTTAGGCAGGGTCTATATGGACGGCGTCGACTGCCCTTTTAAGGCCGCCCAAAGAGAGGTGGAGTACCTCAAAAGCTTTGTAAGGGTAGTCATCGTAGATATGCACGCGGAAGCTACCTCTGAAAAGTGCGCCATGGCCTGGTATCTCGACGGTAAAGTCAGCTGTGTGGCAGGCACCCATACCCATGTTCAGACTGCAGATGAAAGGATATTTCCCTGTGGAACGGCGTTTATTTCCGACATAGGCATGACAGGCCCCCATGAAGGTATCATCGGGATGGACAGAAACCTTGTAATGGAAAAATTTCTTACGCACATGCCTGTGAAATTTGAGGTAGCAAAGGGACCTGTACAGTTTAACGCCATTCATTTGACCATTGACGATAAAACGGGAAAAGCATTGGAAATTAAGAGATTGTCCAGAGTATTCACCCCCCAGGGATGAGATAGAAAATTTTAACTAAAAAAAAAGGATTTTCTAATTATTTGTAGAATTATTAACTTCTAGAATACGCATTGCAATAGGGGGTAAAATCATGGACGTTTTAAAGGTCTCAGCAAAATCCAACCCAAATTCCATAGCAGGCGCTTTAGCGGGCGTTATCAGAGAGAGGGGAATGGCAGAAATGCAGGCAATCGGAGCAGGAGCTATCAATCAGGCAGTGAAAGCCGTTGCTATTGCACGTGGTTTTGTCGCACCTTCCGGCATGGAATTGATTTGTATACCTGCATTTACCGACATTATGATCGAAGGCGAGGAAAGAACGGCAATTAAGCTGATTGTGGAGCCCAGAAGATAGCAAAGCATTTTTAAGGCAATACTGCTGATCACACTATAAAAAGCACGCTTAGTGCTTTTTTTGTTTCCCGGCTTATGATATTATGTACGTTGGAGGTTTATACATGGTGAAAACCAGCGAAAAGATAGGAAACGGTACAAGAATAGTCCATGACGGAAACCTTAAATACATACAGTTTGAATGCTTTGACAAATTCAATGGACAGCTGGTCCACTGCATGAGTACCAGAGCAGGCGGGGTAAGCACAGGTGAATGCAGTTCTCTGAATCTGGGTTTCAATCGGAATGACCGGAAGGAAAATGTAAAAGTCAACTTTGAAAGGCTTTGCGCCTCCATTGGCGTAGAAACGGGCAGTCTGGTATTTTCCAACCAGACCCATGAAAACCGGATAAAAATCGTGGGCGAAGGCGATAAAGGCAAAGGATATACCGTAAAAAGCGATATAACCGGCTATGACGGATTGGTAACGGATCGGAAGGGGCTCACTCTTGTCACCTTTTATGCGGATTGCGTACCCGTATTTCTTTACGATTTTGAAAGAAATGTCGCGGCATTGGTACATTCCGGCTGGAGAAGCACGCTGAAGGAGATTGCGGGAGAAGCTGTCAGTACCATGGGGAAGGTTTATCACTGCGCTCCGGAATCCATTACTGCCGCTGTCGGGCCGTCCATCGGAAAATGCTGTTTTGAAGTTCATGAGGATGTCTACCGCTTGTTTCATGAAAAATTCAAGGATCCGTTTTACTACAGAAATGTTGGCGATGGAAAATGGAAAATTGATTTGCAGGGCATAATAGGTTGTACATTGATAAAAAATGGTGTTTTGCCCGGTAACATAACACAGAGCGGGATCTGTACCGTGTGCCGCAAGGATCTGTTCTTTTCCCACAGGGGTGACAGCGGCAAAACAGGAAGTCTTGCTGCATTTATGCAGTTACTATAGACTTGAACAGGGAGATAGAATAATGAGGATAAAATCGATTCTATTTATATTGGTCATCATTATGAACCTGACTCTTGTTTCCTGCCAATCCGATTACGATGACCTCTCGTATGAAAAGCTGAACAACGAGCTGAACGGCGGCATATATAAAAATAACGACGATATTATGGATCAAGGACCGGTAAAAGGCGGGACCCTTAACCTGTTTTCCACCGCTCCCGATACCTTGAATCCCTTATTGACGAAAAATTCCTATGCCAGCGATTTCCTGTCCTTCATTTACGAAGGTTTGGTTGCTCTTAACGAAAAACAGCAGCCGGAGCCCCTTCTCTCAGACAAATGGTCAGTCTCTTCCGACGGCCTGATCTGGAATTTCCATATACGGGACGGGGTACAGTGGAGCGATGGCAAAGCTTTTACTGCGGAAGACGTGGAGTATACCTTTAACTTCCTTCTCAAGGCAAATGCTGATTCCGCATATAAAAAGCAGCTTCAAAACATATCAACCTATACGGCGGCAGACTCGTCGAATTTCAGGGTCGCGCTCATAAAGCCCAATTCCTTTACGCCAGAAATGCTGACCTTTCCCATCTTGCCGGCACACCTTCAGGATCACGCCTTTGATACGGCTGATTTCAAACCCGTAGGTACAGGTCCCTTCAAATTGGAGGCATATTTGAAGGAAAAGTCGGTAACCTTGAAAAAAAATGAGGACTGGTGGTATATCAATGCCAGTGGAGGCAACTCCGATAACATACTGCTCATGGATGAAATATGCATAAAGCTCTACAAGTCTGCCGAAGATGCCATCAATGCTTTTCAGGTATTTGACATAGACGCTTCCGGCATCAGCATGGATGACATCAATAAATATGCCTCACGGACGGATATGATCATAAAAAAATACCCTTCAAGAGAGTTTGAATTTTTAGCTTTCAACCTTCACAATCCGGTCGCTGCCGACATTTCCGTAAGAAAAGCCGTTGCCGCCGCAGTCGACAGGCAAAAACTCCTGCGGGAAATTCTTTACGGCAATGGGGCGGTTTGTGACCTGCCCATCCATCCGGATTCGTGGCTATGGGACGGTATAAAGGCTTCCCTTGCCGTCTTGAGCATAGCACAGTCGCCAAGGGACATTCTTCTGGAAGGCGGTTGGAAGGAAAGAGAATCCGGCTTTTATAAAACACTTGGCGGTATAAGCAAGAAGCTTGAAATCGAACTCCTGGTCAATAACAACAACAGCCGCCGTATCCTGGTTGCCGAAGGAATATGCCGGCAGCTGCTGGAAGCAGGGATAGCCGCCAAGGTGACCAGACTTCCCTGGAACAGCCTCTATAACCAAATTGATACGAGAAAATTCACAATGGCTTATGCCGGCTGCAGAATAACACAAGTCCCGGATATTTCTTTCCTGTATTCAACCAATTATCTTCCTGCATATCTTCCGCTGGAGAACAACATCGGAAGAAATATTTCGGGCTATAACAGCCAGGAGGCAAACAGCCTTATTAGTTCGCTGTATGCAGAAACAGACCTGGAAAAAAAGAAGAGTGTTTTTACAAACTTGAAAAATATCCTTGATACGGATTTGCCCTATATCGGCCTGTTTTTTCTGGATAATGCCGTTATATACAGGGATACGGTGAGGGGGAGCCTCAAACCTTTCGTCTGGAACAAATATCATGACATTACCGGCTGGTATCTTCCGGATTTCCGGTAAAACCATTTACAGATGCGCACAGGAAAGATATAATGGTGAGACCGACCATTACAGGAGAGGGTAATAATCTATGCTTTGGATTGCTATTGTATTGATTTTGGTTGCAATTGACAGGTATTCAAAATACGTAATAACGCAGAATATAGCTTACGGCGACAGGATCCCTGTCATCGGAGATTTCTTTTATCTGACCAATCATGATAATTATGGAGCCGCATGGGGAATATTCCAGAACGGAAGATTTTTTTTCATTGGCATGACCGCTATCGTATCCATCGCAATCATTGTCATTATGGTCAAATCGCATAGCAAGTTTCTAAGGCTGGCATTGTCTGTTATTCTGGGAGGAGCCTTCGGAAATCTCATTGACAGGATTTACAAAGGCGGTGTCACCGATTTTCTGGATTTCTATATCGGCTCGTATCACTTTCCTACGTTTAATGCCGCAGATATGTGCGTTGTAGCGGGTACTATCCTATTGGCCGTGTATATGCTGTTTATTTACAAGGAGCCTGAGAAAAAAACAGGGAAGAGTAATGATGAAAACGGATCTAACGGGTGAGACCGGTATAATAGAATTAATTGCGGATATTGAGGATGCAAGACTTGATTCCTGGCTTTCGGGAAAGCTTGAAGAATTCTCCAGATCCTATGTCCAAAAGCTTATCGAAGAAGGAAGAATTACAGTAAATGGAAGCTGCCGAAAGGCAAATAACCGTCTGAAGTCAGGCGACAGGATCATAGTGGATGTGCCTCCGCCGGAAAAATTGGATATTAAAGCAGAGGAAATTGCTCTGGATATCATTTACGAAGACCAGGATATCATTGTTATAAACAAACCCAAGGGAATGGTCGTGCATCCCGGAGCAGGCAACTACAACGGCACGCTGGTCAATGCGCTGATGCAGCACTGCGGCGGCTCTCTTTCGGATATAAACGGCGTAATCCGGCCGGGAATCGTACACAGGATCGACAAGGACACCACGGGAGTCCTTGTGGTTGCCAAAAACAATATGGCCCATGAGAAGCTTTCGGAAAAACTTAAAGAGCATGATATCAACCGCATTTATGTAGCAGTCGTCCAGGGGATCATCCGGGAGGAGCGCGGCAAGGTGGACGCCCCCATCGGCAGGCATCCGGTGGACAGGAAAAAAATGGCTGTCAACCTTAAAAGCGGGAGAAGCGCGGTTACGCATTTCACCGTTCTTGAACGATTCAATAAAGCAACCATGGTCGAGCTTAGACTGGAGACGGGAAGGACGCATCAGATCCGGGTCCATATGGCTTATATCGGCTTTCCTCTTCTGGGGGATACTGTCTACGGAAAGCAAAGCAATCCATACGGAATAACCGGACAAGCCCTTCATGCAAGGCTTCTGGGATTTGAACACCCGCGTACGGGTGAATACATGGAATTTCAGGCGGAGCCTCCGGAGGAGTTCAAAAAGCTTATAGTTAATTTGCGGTCTTAATTATTTTTTTCTATAGACAAGTGATTTTTTATATGGTATGATAAGCTGAATTGAATAGGCAACCTTTTAATTAGTCCGGAGAGGCTGGAAGGGTAAGTTTGTATTTACGGGTAATGTTTGGTTACATATGCTTCCTGCCGTTTGGCGGGAGGCATTTTTAGTCTGTAAGGAATCAGCGGAGGTGAGCGTCATGTTGGACAAGGCTGAAATCATGGACGAGAACGGGATATTTCGTGCGGTTACCAGGATCGCCCATGAAATCATTGAAAAAAACAAAGGCGTAGAGAATCTTGTTTTTATTGGAATCCAGCGAAGGGGGGTTCCGCTGGCCAGGATGATATCGAAAAAAATCAAGGAAGTGGAAGGGAAGGAAGTACCGGTAGGGATTCTGGATATCACCTTCTACAGAGACGATCTCAGCATGCTGGCCGAGCATCCGGTAGTAAACGGGACGGAAATAAATTTTCCGGTCAATGATAAAACCATCGTGCTGGTGGATGATGTGCTGTATACCGGAAGAACCGTAAGATCGGCCATTGACGCCATTATGGATATCGGAAGGCCCAGGATGATCCAGCTTGCCATCATGATCGACAGAGGACACAGGGAGCTTCCCATCCGGGCGGATTACGTCGGGAAAAACGTTCCAACCTCAAAAAGTGAAGTGATCAACGTAAAATTATTTGATATAGATAAGACAAACTTAGTGACAATCAGTGATCTGGAGATAGGTCAGATTCATTAAAGTAAGGTATTCACCTTACTTTTTTTATGGGGGACAGCCCTTTAGCACTAGGGGGACATTCCTCCTTATACGGATTACCCTGGCCTCAGCGGGTGTGTCCCCGCACATGAATAAGAACAACAAAGGTGGGATAGGAAATGAATTTAAAATCCAAGGATTTGCTGGGACTTAAGGATATGTCCGCAGAAGAGATCGACTATATACTGGAAACTGCAAAGACGATGAAATACATTATCACGACCAACAACAAAAAAACGCCGCATTTGCAGGGAAAGTCAATCATTACGCTGTTTTACGAAAACAGCACCAGGACCCGACTGTCCTTTGAACTGGCATCCAAATACATGAGCGCCAGCGCTGCAAACATTTCTGCTTCCGGCAGCAGCGTATCAAAAGGAGAAACGTTGATTGATACCGGAAGGACAATCGACAGGATGGGAACCGATGTGATCATTATCCGCCATCCCATGTCGGGAGCGCCCCATCTCCTTGCAAAGCACGTGAAAGCTTCCATTATTAACGCAGGAGACGGTATGAACGAGCATCCGACACAGGCGCTGCTGGACATGCTCACCATCAAGGAAAAGAAGGGACGCATCAACGGCTTGAAAATCGCCATCATCGGAGATATCTACCACAGCAGGGTGGCCAGGAGCAACATCTGGGGGCTGCAGAAGCTGGGCGCCGAAGTGAGCGTAGCCGGTCCTGCGACACTTCTGCCGCCGGGAATCGAAAAAACAGGAGCCAAAGTCTTCAGCACCATTCAGGAAGCCTTGATCGACGCGGACGTTGTCATGGGCCTCCGGATACAGCTGGAAAGGCAGAAAAAAGGATTGTTTCCCACGGTACGGGAGTATTCCAGATTCTTCGGTCTGGATGACAAAAGGCTGTTGTTTGCAAAGGAAGATGCGCTGGTGTTGCATCCGGGACCGGTGAACAGGGGGGTTGAACTGTCCAGCTCGGTTATCGACTGCGACCAGTCGGCCATCGACGAGCAGGTGACAAACGGCGTTGCCGTAAGAATGGCTTTGCTATATTTATTGACCAGGAGGAGCGGTAATGAAAATAGTAATTAAGAACGGGCATCTGGTGGATGCAAAAACCGGAAGAAACGGAATTTTCGATATTCTGGTTGAAAACGGCAGAATAGCGGATATAGGCAGTGATTTCGAGGTAACAAACTGCGACCTTATTGATGCGACCGGCCAGTATGTAATTCCGGGTCTGGTAGATGCCCACTGCCATTTAAGGGATCCCGGCTTCGAATACAAGGAAGATATCGAGAGCGGGACGCAGAGCGCGGCAAAAGGCGGCTTCACATCCATCGCATGCATGGCGAATACCAACCCGGTGGCAGACAATGAAGCCGTAATAAAATATATCCTGAACAAAGCAATGTCGGACGGCATTGTGAATGTGTATCCCATAGGTGCCATAACAAAAGGGCTGAAGGGCGAAGAGCTGGCTGAAATAGGCGAGCTTAAATTCGCAGGTGCCGTGGCGCTGTCCGACGACGGCAAACCGGTGAAGAGCTCATCCTTAATGAAAAAGGCGCTGCAATATGCCTCAATGTTTGATATCACCATAATCTCTCATTGTGAGGATCTTGATCTTGCAGATGAAGGCGTAATGAACGAAGGCTACCAGTCGACCATCATGGGACTTAGAGGCATACCGTCGGCTGCGGAGGAAATAATGGTTGCCCGCGACCTGATACTGGCCGAATATACAAAGGTACCCGTCCACATTGCCCATGTAAGTACAGCAGTTTCCGTCGAACTGATAAGGGACGCAAAAAAACGCGGCGTCAAGGTGACCTGCGAAACCTGTCCCCATTACTTTTCATTAACGGAAGAAGCATGCGCGAAATTCAATACGCTGGCAAAGGTAAACCCGCCGCTCAGGACGGATGCGGATGTCAGGGCCATCCTCGAAGGTCTTGGGGATGACACCATCGATATCATTGCAACAGACCACGCACCCCATCATCCGGATGAAAAAAATGTGGAATTCGCAATGGCGGCAAATGGCCTTGTAGGCTTTGAAACCGCAGTTCCGCTGGCAATCACGCATCTGGTGAAGCCGGGAATCCTCACGATGGACAGATTTGTGGAAAAAATGTGTGTAAATCCTTCGGAGCTGCTCAGCATCAACAAAGGAGTGCTGGAAATCGGCAGGGCTGCAGATATAACCATCATCGATGCCAATGAAGAAATAACGGTTGACACCGGTAAGTTCAGCTCCAAAAGCAAGAACTCGCCTTTCAACGGGTTTAAGCTTTTCGGCGCGGTGAATTACACCCTCGTGGACGGAAACATCGTGGTAAGGGAAAAAGTATTGCTGTAGACATAATTTATAGAGTTTGGGGATGACACACCTCTCCCGTTAATCATCTGAGAGTAGAGGGGCGCCCCCCTATTGAAAGGAAGAATGAAAAAATGTTTGTAGACAGGCTGATAAAAAAAATAAAAGAAACCAACAATCCCTCCGTGGTGGGACTTGATCCCAGGCTGGAATTCATCCCCGCGCATATTAAGGAAAAGGCATTCAAGGAATCCGGAGAAGGGCTGGCCGGTGCCGCTGCCGCAATACTGGATTTCAATAAAAAAATCATCGATGCCGTATACGACGTGGTGCCTGCCGTCAAACCGCAGCTGGCATATTACGAAATGTATGGGATCGAAGGGATAAAAGCCTTTTACGGTACCATCGAATATGCAAAATCAAAAGGGCTGATTGTTATTGCCGACGGAAAAAGAAATGACATAGGAAGTACTGCGGAAGCTTACTCTGCCGCATATCTGGGAAGCACCTCCGTCAATGGTAAAAACATCCCTGTTTTTGATTCCGATGCGCTGACCGTCAATCCTTATCTGGGGTATGATGGCATCAAACCGTTTCTAAGCGATTGTGAATCCTATGGGAAAGGCATTTTTGTGCTTGTCAAGACCTCCAACAAATCTTCCGGCCAGTTGCAGGATATGTTGACCCAATACGGCAAAAGCATCTATGAGATCGTAGCAGAACTGGTAAACGACTGGGGCAAAGCCCAGGTGGGCGAATTCGGATACAGCAGCATAGGGGCGGTTGTGGGAGCGACCTATCCCAACCAGGCAAAAATCCTGCGAGGGATTATGAAAAAGGCCTACATCCTTGTTCCAGGCTACGGAGCGCAGGGAGGCACCGCAAAGGATGCAGCCCACTGTTTCAACAAGGATGGCCTGGGCGCGGTCATCAATGCTTCCCGGAGCATTATGTGCGCCTATCAATCGGAAAAGTGGTCGTCCAGGTTTACGGAAGAGGAATTTGACAAAGCATGCAGGGAAGAGGCGATCAGCATGAAAGAAGAGATCAATCAGATATTGGGAACGGCAAAATAACAGGAAAACTTACATCACCCAAGGAGGCGGAAGGAATGAAGGCGGTATTGGCACTGGAGGATGGCACAATCTTTGAAGGCAGCAGTTTTGGTGCTGAGGGCGAAGTAATAGGAGAGATTGTATTCAATACGGGTATGACCGGTTATCAGGAGGTATTGACGGATCCGTCCTATTGCGGCCAGATCGTCACTATGACCTATCCCCTGATTGGAAATTACGGCGTCAACATTGAAGATGTAGAGTCTGCAAGGCCGCAGGTAAAAGGTTTTGTCGTTAGGGAAATGTGCAAGACTCCCAGCAACTGGCGGTCTCTGGAGACTTTGAGCGAATATCTTCAGAGGCATGGCATCATTGGCATTGAAGGCATCGATACCAGAGCGCTGACCAGGATACTCAGGGATAAAGGTACAATGAAGGGGATAATCTCCACGGTTCCCGGCTTCAGCCTGGCAAATAAAATGGATGCCGTAAGCAGATATACCATCGACTGTGCGGTTGAAAAAGTTACGACAAAAGAGATACGGCATTATGAGGGGACATCCTATAAGGTTGCCCTTATTGACTACGGAATTAAACAGAACATCGTAAGATCGCTTCTGAAAAGGGATTGTGAAGTCTATGTCTTTCCCGCTACCTCAACTGCAAAAGAGATCCTTGCGGTAGACCCGGATGGAGTAATGCTTTCCAACGGCCCTGGAGATCCCAAGGACTGCAGGCATCAGATCGAGACCATCCGGGAGCTTATGGGGAAAAGGCCCATTTTCGGAATATGCCTCGGGCATCAGCTTACGGCGCTGGCCAACAATGCCGATACCGAAAAACTGAAATACGGGCATAGAGGCTGCAACCACCCGGTAAAGGATATGGCAAGGGATGTGACCTATATAACCTCCCAGAACCACGGCTATACCATTGTAGAGGAAAGCATGGACAAATCCCGCATGGAGGTAAGCCACAGGAATATGAACGACAATACGGTGGAAGGCGTCCGGTATCTGGATGTGCCGGTATTCACGGTCCAGTTCCACCCGGAAGCGTCGCCGGGGCCCGCCGACACAGCCTATCTTTTTGACCGGTTTATTGAAATGATGGAGACAGACAAGAAAGGGGAAAAATCCACCAATGCCAAAACGTAACGATGTAAAAAAAGTGATGGTAATCGGCTCGGGCCCGATCATCATCGGCCAGGCAGCCGAATTTGACTATGCCGGAACACAAGCCTGCCAGGCCTTGAAGGAAGAGGGCATCGAAGTGCTGCTGGTAAACAGCAACCCGGCTACCATCATGACGGATACAAACATCGCCGATAAGGTGTATATAGAGCCGCTGAATGCGGAAACGACAAAAAAAATAATCCGCAAGGAAAAGCCCGACAGCCTTTTGCCTACCCTGGGCGGGCAGACAGGTCTCAACCTTGCCATGGAACTGGCGGAATCAGGCTTTCTGGCGGAACAGGGGGTCAAACTGCTGGGCACTGCTACCGAAGCCATCAAAATGGCAGAGGACCGGCAGGCCTTTAAGGATACCATGGAAAGCATCGGTGAGCCTTGCATTGCCAGCAAGGTTGTCACCACCGTGGAGGATGCAGTGGCCTTTGCCAATGAAATTGCTTACCCTGTCATCGTAAGACCGGCGTATACCCTTGGCGGCACCGGAGGCGGAATTGCGGAAAACGAGGCCGAGCTTAGGGAAATAGCGGCTAACGGCTTAAGACTGAGCAGGGTGACGCAGGCGCTGATTGAAAAGTGCATCGCCGGCTGGAAAGAAATCGAATACGAAGTGATGAGGGACGGCAAGGGGAATGTTATTACGGTATGCAATATGGAAAACATAGACCCTGTGGGCGTCCACACCGGCGACAGTATCGTTGTGGCTCCGTCGCAGACATTGTCCGACAAGGAGTACCAGATGCTGCGCACCGCATCTTTAAAAATCATATCCGCGCTGGGGATACAAGGCGGCTGCAACGTTCAGTTCGCACTGCATCCTACAAGCTTTGAGTATGCGGTCATTGAAGTGAATCCCAGAGTAAGCCGTTCCTCCGCTCTTGCCTCAAAAGCAACCGGCTACCCCATTGCAAAGGTTGCAACCAAGATCGCTGTAGGATATGGCCTCGATGAAATAAGGAATGCGGTTACCGGCAAGACCTATGCCTGCTTTGAGCCTACGCTGGACTATGTCGTCGTAAAAATCCCTAAATGGCCCTTCGACAAATTTGTCAAGGCGAAAAGGACTCTCGGCACGCAAATGAAAGCTACCGGAGAGGTAATGTCCATCAGCAGCTCCTTTGAGGCTGCACTGATGAAAGCCATACGTTCCCTGGAGCTGGGCCTTTTCACCCTGGAGCAGCAGCTGTATAAGAAATATGACAGCGCTGCGGTCATTGAAAAGCTGAAGGACATCAACGACGAGAGGATATTTGTCATTGCCGAAGCAATAAGAAGAGGCGTATCCGTAGAGGACATCAACAATATCACAAAGATCGATGATTTCTTCCTCTGCAAAATCAAGGAACTGGTCCTTATGGAAGAAAAGCTGAAAACCCTGTCCCTGGAGAATCTAACGCCGGAGATCCTGAAGAAGGCAAAAAAGATGGGCTTCACCGATGCGGTTATTGCGAATTACACCTCCTGTTCAAAGCAGGATATAAAGAATAAGAGAACGGCCCTGGGCATTATTGCCACCTACAAGATGGTTGATACCTGTGCGGCGGAATTCGAAGCGGTAACACCCTATTACTATTCCACATATGACATGCATACCGAGGTAAAGGAATCCAACAGGAAGAAGGTACTTGTCATAGGCTCGGGCCCCATACGGATCGGCCAGGGCATTGAATTCGACTACTGCTCGGTGCACTCGGTGTGGGCGTTGAGAGAGGAAGGCTATGAAACCATCATCGCAAACAACAATCCCGAAACCGTGAGCACCGATTTTGATACATCCGACAGGCTATACTTCGAGCCTTTGACGGCTGAAGACGTTGAAAATATTGTGGAGGCTGAAAAACCGGTAGGCGCCATTGTCCAGTTCGGAGGCCAGACGGCCATAAAGCTGACAAAAGCATTAAGTGAAATGGGTGTAAAAATCTTCGGCACCGATGCAAGGGACGTGGATGCTGCCGAGGACAGAGAGAAGTTCGATAAGGTCCTGGAAGAGGTAGGGATACCCCGGCCCAAAGGCAGGACGGTATTTACCCTCGAGGAAGCGCTGGAGGCTGCCAATGAACTGATTTATCCCGTACTGGTCCGTCCTTCCTATGTCCTTGGCGGTCAGGGAATGGAAATAGCATACAGCGACAAAGACATCATTGAGTTTATGGAAATCATCAACCGGGTGAAGCAGGAACATCCCATTCTCGTTGACAAATATATGATGGGCAAGGAAATCGAAGTGGATGCCATATGCGATGGCGAAGACATCCTCATCCCCGGGATCATGGAGCACCTGGAAAGAGCGGGAGTCCATTCCGGAGACAGCATCTCGGTCTATCCCACCCAGACGGTGGATGAAAAAATGAAGGAAATTATCGTCGACTACACCTATAAGCTTGCAAAGGCGCTCAGGGTAGTGGGAATGATTAATATCCAGTATGTGATTTACAACCATGCATTGTATGTAATCGAAGTAAATCCCCGTTCCAGCCGAACCGTGCCGTACATCAGCAAGGTTACCGGTATTCCCATGGTAAACCTGGCGACCAAGCTCATGATGGGCAGAAAGCTTAAGGAGTTCAGCTATGGCACAGGGCTTTACAGAGAATCGGAATATATATCCGTCAAAGTCCCCGTGTTCTCCTTCGAAAAGCTCCACGACGTCGACACGACACTGGGGCCGGAAATGAAATCCACCGGTGAAGTGCTGGGCATAGGGAGATCTTTCTATGAAGCCCTTTACAAGGGGATCGTCGCTTCGGGAATCAAGCTCCCGGTCAAAGGCGGAGGAATCCTGATGACGGTCAGGGACAGCGACAAGACAGAACTGATACCCATCGCCGAAACCTTTGAAAAGCTTGGCTTTGAGCTCTGGGCTACCGGCAAAACGGCAAAACTGCTGAACATGTATGGAATTGCCACCAATGCAGTCAAGAAGATCGACGAAGGCTCCCCCAACATCCTTGACCTGATTCAGTCGGGCCGGATCAAGCTGGTGGTGAACACGCCCACAAAGGGCAGGCAGCCGCAAAGAGACGGCTTCAAAATACGGAGGAAAGCGGTGGAAATGTCCATACCCTGCCTTACTTCACTGGATACTGTAAAAGCGGTGATCAGCTGCCTGAAGCTGGCCAATATGGAGCGGGAGCTGGATGTGGTGGATTTGAGCGTTTTTGGGTAGGCAGGATTGAAAGCTCTTTTGCAAGTGGCACACTTGCATATGAAAAAGTGTGCTGTGTACTTGCGAAAAAGTGTAGGGGCGCGCATTGCGCGTCCGCGAATGCAATCCATGTCAAACAGCTACCGGACGGACGGCCAGTGGCCGTCCCTACAATGAAAGGAATGATTTGCTCAATGCCCGGTATACTTAAGGAGAAAATCCTACAGGTTGAAAGAATCGCACCCGTCATATTCAAAATGACCATTGCGTCTGAATATATGGCAAGCAACGCCCTTCCGGGTCAGTTTGTGAACATCAGGTGCAGCGACGGAGTCAATGCGCTTTTGCGAAGGCCCATCAGCATCTGCAATGTGGATAGAACAAAAAATACTTTCGATATCGTATTCCAGATCAGGGGGACCGGTACGGAGCTGCTCTCCAGAATGCAGCCCGGAGAAAGTGCCGATTTGCTCGGCCCCCTCGGCAACTCCTTCGACCTGGATGCGAAGTATTCCAGGATTGCAGTGGTAGGCGGAGGAATCGGTATATTCCCGCTTCTTTTTTTGCTGAACCAAAGCAAGGCAAAGGTGAAGAAAGGCTATCTGGGATTCAGAAGCAGCGATTTCATTGTGCTTGCGGAGGAATTCAGAAAGGCGTCCGACGGTCTGCTTCTGTCGACGGACGACGGAAGCGCCGGATATCATGGACTTGTAACGGATATGCTTGCCAGGGATCTTGAAAACAATACGCTTGATATGCTATATTCCTGTGGTCCTACGCCGATGATCAAGCAGGTAATCAAACTGGCGGATCAATACGGAATTCCGTGCCAGGTCTCAATGGAACAGCGCATGGGCTGCGGCATAGGAGCCTGTCTGGTATGCGCCTGCAAGACCAGGTACGGAGACGATTGGGAGTACAGCCATATTTGCAAGGACGGGCCTATTTATAGGAGCAGTGATCTGATCTTTGACGAATAAACGTGCAGGGGCGCGCAATGCGCGTCCGCGTGACACCCATGCATGGTATGCATTATTTCCGGTCAGCGGATTGAAGCTGGTATTATTGGAAGAAAGGAATTCTTGTCGACGTGGATAATCTTAACATGGCTGCGACAATTGCAGGCTTGAAATTAAAAAACCCGGTAATAGCCGCCTCAGGAACCTTTGGCTTTGGAAGGGAGTATTCGGAATTCATTGACCTGAACAGGCTGGGAGGCATCGCTGTAAAAGGCCTGACGCTTTTGCCGAGGCAGGGCAACAAACCGCCGCGCATCGCCGAAACGCCCGCAGGGATCTTAAACAGCGTCGGACTTCAGAATCCCGGCGTGCACGCTTTCATCGAAAAAGAAATCCCTTTCTTGCGTAAATTCGATACGGCAATCCTTGCAAACATTGCCGGCAACACCATCGAAGAATACTGCGAGATGGCTGAAATACTGGCGGATGCGGACATCGACGCCATTGAACTGAACGTTTCCTGTCCCAATGTGAAAAAGGGCTGCGTAGCCTTCGGCAATTCCGTTGCAGGGATTTCGGAAATCACCAAAAAGGTCAGACCGCTCTGCCGCAAGCCCTTAATCGTCAAGCTTACGCCGAATGTGACCGATATAAAGGAAATTGCCATAGCTGCGGAAGAAGCCGGCGCTGATGCAGTTTCATTAATAAATACGATCCTGGGGATGGCAATTGATATCCATCGGAGAAAGCCGATTCTCGCCAACAATGTGGGAGGTCTTTCCGGACCGGCGGTTAAACCTGTCGTTGTCCGGATG
Source organism: Bacillota bacterium (assembly GCA_023426125.1). GTDB lineage: Bacteria > Bacillota > Clostridia > Acetivibrionales > DTU013 > MnB-11. Next base: position 112,491 of record JAFABI010000073.1, on the reverse strand, counting down.
GTATATGAAGTCTCAAAGTCGGTCAAAATACCGGTAATCGGAATGGGAGGCATATCCACAGGCGACGACGCCATAGAGTTCCTGCTTGCAGGAGCAAGCGCCGTTATGGTAGGAACAGCCAATTTCGTCAATCCGGATGCTTGCATAAAAGTAGCGGAAGGTATAGAATGCTATCTCAGGAAGTATAACTATAATCGTTTGAGTGATATCATCGGAAAATTGGAGTTGAATCTATGAATACGGATAAGACCCGGTTGATTATTGTCAGACATGCCGAAGCCGAAGGAAACTACAAAAGGCTCTTTCACGGATGGAGCGACGGTGAACTAACTGAAAAAGGCCATATCCAGGCGGCCCGAGCGGCTGAACGGCTAAAAAACGTAAGAATCGACGTCTTGTATTCCAGCAGCCTTAAAAGAACCCTTCAGACTGCCGGATATATCGCAGGTGCAAAAAATCTTCCCATCCTGCGGACCGACCAGTTGAAGGAAATCAACGGAGGCGACTGGGAGGGAGAGCCCTGGGAAACGCTGCCGGAAAAGTGGCCTGAGGCCTATCATACCTGGGAAAACACTCCGCACCTCCACAGCATGCCCAACGGCGAAACGATGGAGGAATTCCAGAAACGCCTTGTTGAAGAGGTAAAGCACATTATCGGCATGAACAAAGGCAGACATATCGGTATTGTCACCCATGGTACGGCCATAAAAGCTCTTCTTTGTTACTTCAACAGTTGTCCTCTTGAGGAAATGTTCAATATCAAGTGGTGCGATAATACGGCCATAACCATCGTGGATTATGAGGACGACCAATTCAGCCTCGTGCTGGAAGGCGATTCAACACATCTTGATGATGCGTTGAGCACCTTGAAAAACCAGCAATGGTGGGACGATTATATAAAAAAGCTGGAGGAAAAAAACTGAAATCATCCTTCCGGACAAAGCAAGGAGCAGGCTGAGCCTTTCTTGCTTTGCCGGGAATTACGTTGATAATGCTTGATTTTGTGCTGTTTGCACAAGGAAAGGATATAGGTCAAAATGGAAAACAATTTGCTGGTGAACTGGCTGTTTGAAACAAAAGCATTCCGGGCGAGTCCTGAAGATAAGCCCTTTTGGTATACCTCAGGCACAATAGGCCCTTATTATATCAATACGCATTTTTTGTATGGCAGTGAGGAAAAAGCTGCTGACCTGCTGTCAAAGATCGATTACTGCAAAAGCGATAAACTGGCCTGTCCGGCACTTCTATCCAGGTTGATAGGGAAGAATTATGAAAGCGATCCAATTTTCAAAGGCTTGATTGACGGCATGGCGGATTTCATTAAAAAGAATGTGGACATCCGGGAAATTGACTATATTTCCGGTGGGGAACGGCGGGATTGGTTCTTTTCCATTATCCTTTCCGAAATACTGGAAAAGCCCCATATTACGATTTTTAAGGATCTGACGGCTGTTCTTTCCGAAAAGGGCAATACCACAGAGATGCCGCAGATCCATGGCTCGAAAGTACTGCATATCGCGGACCTGATTACCGAAGCATCCAGCTATGAAAGGGCATGGGTGCCTGCAGTCAGAAGCTTTGGCGGGGATATCGCGTGGAGCCTGGTGGTGGTTGACAGAAAGCAGGGCGGGGAAGAGCTGCTTTTAAAAAACGGCGTCAAGTCCTTTGCCATGGTGTCCATCGACAACAGCCTTTTTACGGAAGCGCTCGCGCTGGGACTTATCAATCAGCTTCAGTACGATATGCTTTCGGAATATTCCAGGAATCCGAAGGAATGCATGAAAAAATTTCTGAAGGAACATCCTGAATTTATGGAAAATTCCCTCAATGCGGATGTTAAGACGGCTGAAAGGGCACGGCTGTGCATAGAGAAAGGGATTTATCTCTAGTACTCTGTCAACCCTTGAAAATATATTTAGTTGTTATACATAATACGGATTTAAAAGCATTTGTCTATGAAAGTTTAAATCATTAGAAAAATCCTTATATTGGAGCTTATTCCATATAAGGATTTTTCTATACTTGACGATTGTTCTTTTTTTTGAATTCCTTTTTATTTGGCATAAAAACACTTAAATCCAAGCAAAATTATGCTATAATTGTTTTTGGTTTATCAATATTCTGCCGCAAGGAAGTGAAGGATTGGACAAGGGCTTGGCTATAAGAAAAAACATGCAGATACCGTCTGAGGAAATAGCAAGACAAAAGAGTTTTATTGATGATATAGTGCAATACCATTTTCAGCAAGGCGCGCTTTCTACCGGAAGTAAAAGGTTTAAACTGGAAACCTTCGGCTGCCAGATGAATGAAAATGATTCCGAGAAGCTGGCCGGCATGCTTTCCGAAATGGGGTACCTGGAAACGGAAAGGTCAGAGGACAGCGATCTGATCATTTATAATACCTGCTGCGTAAGGGAAAACGCCGAATTGAAGGTCTATGGACACCTGGGCGCGTTAAAGAAGCTCAAAGAACAGAAGCCGGACATGATCATTGCCATATGCGGCTGCATGATGCAGCAAAAAGAAGTCGTGGCGCACATTCGGCAGAAATACAGGCATGTGGATCTCATTTTCGGCACGCACAATCTTTACAAGTTTCCGGAGCTTTTGTTCAATGCCATAAACTCTGAGAAAGCCGTCATAGAAATCCAGGACACCACCGGGTCTATTGCCGAAGGAATGCCCATTGCGCGGAAGGATGGAGTCAAGGCCTGGGTAACCATCATGTATGGCTGTAACAATTTCTGTTCGTACTGCATCGTACCTTATGTAAGGGGCAGGGAACGAAGCAGGAACGCCGATGAAATCCTGTCGGAAGCAAATCAGCTGGGCAGGCAGGGCTTTAAGGAAATTACCCTGCTTGGACAGAACGTAAACTCCTACAGCCTGGATTTATCTGAAACCGTCGGCTTTGCCGGGCTGTTGCGCCAACTGGACAACGTGGAGGGAATTGCGCGGATAAGGTTTATGACCTCGCATCCGAAGGATTTGTCGCCTGCACTGATTGAAGCCATGAGGGACTGCAAAAAGGTTTGCCCGCATCTGCATTTGCCTGTTCAGGCGGGCAGCAGCAGGATTCTTGAGCTGATGAACCGCAAATATACAAAGGAAAAGTACCTGGAGCTTGCTTCCGCCATAAAAGAGCAAATTCCGGACATTTCCCTTACGACGGACATTATTGTCGGCTTTCCCGGAGAGACCGAAGCAGATTTTGAGGAAACCCTGGATTTGCTGGAAAAAGTCAGATTCGATTTCGCCTATACCTTCCTCTATTCAAAGAGGACGGGAACACCCGCTGCAAACAGCCCTGACCAGATCAGCGAAGCCGTTAAAAAGCAAAGGTTTGAAAAACTGTTGGAGGTTCAAAACAGAATCAGCAAGGAGATCAACGAAAAGCTTCTGAATACGGAAGCAGAGGTTCTTGTGGAGGGCTTAAGCAGAAACAGCATCAGCACCTTTTCCGGAAGAACGGGGACGAATAAGATCGTGAATTTCAAAGGAAGCAGCGATCTGGTTGGAAAGCTTGTAAAAGTCAGGATAAAAAGGATACAGACCTGGTCCCTGGAAGGCGAAGTTATTCAGGTGCTGAACTGATTGAAACTCTATGGGCATTGGTATGAATGTAGGGGCGGTCATTGGCCGTCCGCCTGTGACAGTAAGCGCAAACCAGGAAATAGCGAACGGTGCGGAAGACAAGAGCAGTCCCCAGGTGCAAAGGATAATGCTATCACAGATAGCATTCTGCGGACGCGCAATGCGCGCCCCTACATTTTTTATAAGCAGGTGCCGGTATTGGGGTGAAAAGAGGCTGTAGGAGCGGCCACTGGCTGCTTGTGATGGAAAGCAAATATTCCGGTATAATGAGGAAGGAGAATAATTATGGATATAATGGATAGAGCTAAAGAATTGGGAGAAGCCATAGCGGACAGCAAAGAGATGAAAAGGCTTAAATCAAGCGATGCCAATCTTCAGGGCGACGTTAAGGGAATGGCGCTGATGAAGGAATACAAGCAGCTGCAAATAGAGCTTGTAAGGGCTTCAAAGGAAAAAAGGGACACTGAAACTATCGAAGCCATCAGAGAAGAGCTTTTAAATAAACAGCAGCAGCTTTACGCTTATGAAATAACCAACGAATATCTGGAAGCGAAAAATGCTTTTGACAAATTCGTGAAAAATATAAACGATATCATTTCTTTCGCAATCACCGGAGAGGAAGAGTGTTCTCCAGACAAATGCGGTTCCTGCGGCGGCTGCGGGTAATGTACGAAAAAACGGTAATAAAAAATTTGCCAAATAATTCACCAATACATTATAATAAAATATGGGTTGCTGTTGACAAAGTAATCCAAAAATTTTAAACCGGAGTAATGTGAGGTCGAAATATGGGCGCTTTAACCCCCATGATGCAGCAATATCTGGATATAAAGGAGCAGCATAAGGATTGCATCCTGTTTTTCAGACTTGGTGATTTTTACGAAATGTTTTTCTCCGATGCAGAGCTGGCATCCAGAGAACTTGAAATAACCCTTACGGGCAGAGACTGCGGGATGGAAGAGAGAGCCCCCATGTGCGGGGTGCCTTACCATGCCGTCGATAACTATACTTCCAAACTTATCGCAAAAGGGTACAAGGTTGCCATATGCGAGCAGGTAGAGGATCCCGCCCTTGCCAAAGGGATCGTGAAAAGGGACGTCATAAAGATTGTAACCCCCGGCACCGTCACCGATTCCTCCATGCTGGAAGAGAAGAAAAACAACTATCTGATGAGCATTTACAGGTTCAAGCAGCTTTACGGCCTTGCCGTCGTAGACATCTCCACCGGAGAGTTTTCCAGCACTCAGATCAGCTGGGGAAACACCCTGGGCAAACTGATGGACGAAATCGCAAAATACTCACCCTCCGAGATCATCGCGAATTCCGAGTTTTTCCGCGATGAAGTAGTGGCCGGCGTTGTGCGCAAACGGTTCAATGTCTACATCTCGGCAATGGAGGATATGTATTTCGATACAGGCTATGCCGTTTCGAAGCTCAGTGATAAGTTCAAAGACCTGGATATGCGTGAACATGAATATGATCTTTCCATGAATGCTTCCGGCGCCATGCTGGAGTATCTGGAGCAGACGCAAAAGGTGAATCTGGACCATATTCAAACCCTGGCTTTCTATAAAATGGAAGAATTCATGGTATTGGACATATCCACCCGGAGAAACCTTGAGCTTACGGAAACCATGCGGGAAAAAAGCAGAAAGGGAACGCTGCTCTGGGTTCTGGACAGGACCATCACCTCCATGGGCGGCCGGTGCGTCAGAAAGTGGATAGAACAGCCCCTGATCAATATCGCAGACATCCAGGAAAGGCTCATGGCTGTGAATGAGTTTAAGGAAAAGTTCATGGCCAGAATGGAAATCCGTGAGCTGTTAAAAAGGGTCTACGATATTGAAAGGCTGATGGGAAAAGTAATCCTTGGAAACGTAAATTGCAGGGACCTGGTAGCGCTGAAAAATTCCATCGGGCAGGTGCCTTACATAAAAAACCTCCTGAATTCCTGCACCTCGGCCCTGGCGGAAAAGCTCAATGCGGAGATGGATCCGCTGGAGGACATTTTTTCACTGATTGAAGCAGCCATTATTGATGATCCCCCGGTATCCGTCAGAGAAGGAATGATCATTAAAACCGGGTTTAATGAAGAAGTTGACAGACTGCGGTGGGCTTCCACCGAAGGGAAGGACTGGGTAGCCGCCCTGGAGGCGTCCGAAAGGGAAAAAACAGGGATCAAGAACCTGAAAGTCGGTTTTAACAAGGTTTTCGGATATTACCTGGAGGTCACCAAATCCTATTTTCATCTTGTGCCTCCCAATTATATCCGGAAGCAGACGTTGGCTAATTGCGAGAGGTTTATCACCCAGGAACTGAAGGAAATGGAAGATAACATCCTTGGGGCGGAGGAAAAGGTCATCCAGCTGGAATATTCCATCTTTTGCGATATCAAGGCCGGAATAGCGGCTCAGGTGGTCCGGATCAAAAACACAGGCCGGTGTCTTGCCGAGCTGGATACCGTATGCTCCCTGGCGGAAGTTGCAGACCGTGAGGCATATTGCATGCCCGAGGTGACACAGGAGGACGGAATCGAGATCATCGACGGACGGCACCCGGTAGTGGAAAAAATGCTGGAGCCGGGAACCTTCGTCCCCAATGACACGCTGCTGGATATGGATGAAAACAGGCTTTCCATTATCACAGGTCCCAATATGGCCGGAAAATCCACCTATATGCGGCAGGTTGCGCTCATCGTGCTTATGGCGCAGATAGGCAGCTTTGTCCCCGCCGGATCGGCAAGGATCGGCATTGTCGACCGTATTTTTACCAGGGTCGGCGCTTCCGATGACCTGGCCGCCGGCCAGAGTACCTTTATGGTTGAGATGTCGGAGGTGGCAAATATTCTGGCCAACGCAACGCAAAGAAGCATCCTCATTCTGGATGAAATCGGCCGCGGCACCAGTACCTTTGACGGTCTGAGCATTGCATGGGCCGTGATCGAGCACATCAGTGAAAAAGAAGCTTTAGGCAGCAGGACGCTTTTTGCCACCCACTACCATGAGCTTACCGAGCTGGAAGGGAAAATCACAGGAATTAAGAACTACTGCATTTCCGTCAAGGAAAAAGGGGAAGACATCATCTTTTTGCGGAAAATCATCCGCGGCGGTGCCGACGGCAGCTACGGCATACAGGTGGCAAGGCTGGCGGGAGTGCCGCAGCCCGTAATCGAACGTGCAAAAGAGCTTTTGAAGGAACTGGAAGACTCGGACATCAGCAAGCGGGAACACCGGCTGCGCAAAAACAGGCAGCCTGCGGCAGGGCAGCTGGACATCTTTGCCTTCAACAGTGAAACAAAGGGTAAAAACGAGATCATGGAAGAGCTGAAAAACCTGGACGTCTCGGTTCTGACTCCCCTGGAAGCCTTGAACATCCTATATCGGCTTCAACAGAAGGCCAGAAAGAGCTGAGTAACGGTGAAAATATAAACGGCCGTACGGAAAGTAATATTTTCAGCGCTCATTTAAGAAAAGAGAAGTGAGGTCAAATGGGAAAAATAATCATACTGGATGAAAATACCTCCAATAAAATTGCAGCAGGAGAGGTAGTAGAAAGGCCGGCCTCCGTTGTCAAGGAGCTGGTGGAGAACTCCCTTGACGCAGGAGCTGCCAGCATTGCGGTAGAAATAAAAAACGGGGGTATCTCCTATATAAAAGTAACGGACAACGGTTCCGGAATGGAAGAGGATGATGTAGGCATCGCTTTTGAACGGCATTCCACCAGTAAAATAAAGTATGCCGACGATATTGAAAGCATAACCAGCATGGGCTTCCGGGGAGAAGCGCTTGCCAGCATAGCGTCGGTTTCCGCGGTCCAGCTGATAACACGCACGCGGGATAGCTCCCATGGAACGTCCATCGAAGTTCAGGGCGGCAGCATCCTCGACATCAAGCCGACAGGATGTCCTGTCGGCACTACCATCATCATACGGGATTTGTTCTTCAATACCCCCGCACGTTTTAAGTTTCTTAAAAAAGATACGACCGAGGCAGGATACATCACCGACGTCATAAGCAGGATAGCCCTGGGCAATCCCCAGGTAGCCTTTAAATTGACAAGCAACGGCAGCGTCGTGCTGCATACTCCGGGAAACAATGACAGGATAAGCTCAATTTTCAGCATTTATGGCAGGGATACGGCAAAGGATGTCTATGAAATCAGCTTTGACGACGGAAGGATCAAGGTTTCCGGGTATGTAGGAAAGCCTGAAATTGCAAGGTCCAGCAGAAATCATCAATCCATCTTCATCAACCGGCGCTATATTCGGAGCAAAATCATAACTTCGGCACTGGATGAGGCTTACAGCACATTCTTAATGAAAAACAAGTATGCTTTTTCAATCATTGACCTGGAAATCAACCCCGTATTTGTGGATGTGAATGTCCATCCCTCCAAGATGGAAGTGAAATTCTCCAATGAACAGGAGATATTCAAGGCGGTTTATCATGCGATAAACAACGCCCTGCTCTCCCAATCGCGGATAAGGGCGGTAAATCCTGCGGATAGCATAAAAAACCCATTTAAGCTTGACAGGCCCAATGTACCTGATGTAGAGTACAGACAGCAAAGCATTCACTATGAGAAATCTGTTGCCAGGCCGGAAGCATTCACTGCTGAAATTGCTGAAATGAATGAAAACAAGCCTGTTGCCCGTGAGAGCGTTAAAAACCTCATCCCCCCGGAGACAGCTTCCATCCCTTCGGATACCGTCTATGCGCTGCCTTGCGAAAACAGGGAGGACAGCGGTAATCTCAAAGTCTTTGAAAAAAGAGAACCCTTTGGCGGAAAGGACGCCCCTTGTGAAGAAGCGCCCGGCGAAAAGGAAGGATTCCGTGACAACGCAGCTCTCCAATCGCGAGAAGGATACGGTGAAGCAGAAGCATACAGCAATAAACAGGAGAATGAAATTACAAATGAAATTGACAGGCTATCGGATGCGAGGATCATCGGACAGGCTTTCAACACTTATATACTGCTGCAGCTCCAGGATCAGCTCATACTCATGGACCAGCATGCGGCTCATGAGAGGGTGGTATATGAGGACTTAAAAGAGCGGATAGAAAATAAGCTGTCCGTTTCCCAGACCTTGCTTGCCGGCCAGGTCATTGAACTGACCGGCCGGGAAATGGAGCTATTGGAGGAGGAAAAAGAAGCATTTCTTACATTGGGCTTTGATTTTGAACCCTTTGGAAGCAATTCCGTCATTCTCCGCGCAGCTCCGATGTCGGAGCATGGGAATTCCAGGGAAATGTTTCTGGAGCTCCTTGATTATATGCTGACAAGCGGAAAGACGGAGAGAAGTGTTTCTTCCGATGAAGCCCTTTACCGGATCGCCTGTAAAGCCGCAATAAAAGCAAATAAAAAGCTGGACGAGCTCGAAATCAAGTCCCTGCTGGAAAGACTGTCCCTTCTGGAGAACCCATACACATGCCCCCACGGAAGGCCTTCCGCCATAAAAATAAGCAAGCATGAGCTGGAAAAAATGTTCAAACGGATAGTATAAAAACCGATGAACTGGGTACAATTGGTAAATGAGGAAGGGGGCGAACAGTACAAAATGGAGCCTGTTATTGTTATAGTAGGCCCGACTGCATCAGGTAAAACCCGTCTGTCCATAGAGCTTGCCAGAAGAATCAACGGCGAAATCATTTCGGCGGACTCCATGCAGATCTATAAATATATGGATATCGGTACGGCCAAGCCGGATCTGGAGGAAATGGCCGGGATAAAGCATTATTTAATTGATGAAATATCCCCTGATGAAGAATTTAGTGTAGCAAAGTACAGGGAACTGGCGCTGAAATACATCGACAGGATCCTGAAGAAAGGCAAGCATCCGATCGTTGCCGGGGGAACAGGCCTATACGTTAACGCTCTTGTCTATAATATCAATTTTTCCGAGACCATCAGTGATTGGGAATTGCGTGAGAAGTTAAAAAAGGAATCGGAGGAAAAGGGCAACAGGTATCTGTACGAACAATTGCTGGAGATCGATCCGGAGGCGGCGAAAAAAATCCATGAGAATGATGTTAAGCGCATCATTCGAGCGCTCGAGGTTTTCAAGCATACCAACAAACCTATTTCGCAGCATCAGCAGGACTCACGGCTTGAACCTCCCCACTATGACTTCCGGATTTTCGGTTTGCGAATGGAACGTTCCAGGCTCTATGAGAGAATCGAAAAAAGAGTCGACAGCATGTTTGAAAGAGGTCTGGTAGAGGAAGTCAGGAAGCTTAAGGAAATGGGCTATGAAAGAAATATTACGGCAATGCAGGGCCTGGGCTACAAGGAAATATTCGCATTTTTCAGGGGCGAGGCCACCCTTGAGGAAGCAAAATATGTTATCAAGCGGGATACCAGGCATTATGCCAAGCGCCAGTTAACCTGGTTCAAAAGGTTGGAGAATATTCACTGGATAGATCTGGATGATAATGCAAATATAGAAGAAATGGTAAAAAATATTGAAGATTGTATTGCATCATCTGGAATTTTCTTGTAGAATGATATTAAAGAAGTAGACAAGCTAAAGATGCAGACAAGCTAATGTTTAATTTTAGGATTTATTGATATACAATAGGGTTAAGGAGGATATTTGGGTGAACAAGGCGAATATTAATTTGCAGGATGTATTCCTGAATCAGGTAAGAAAAGAACACATTGCTGTTACGATTTATCTTACCAATGGTTTTCAGCTTAAGGGAATGGTGAAGGGTTTCGATAATTTTACAGTAGTGCTGGACACGGAAGGTAAACAGCAGTTGGTCTACAAGCATGCTATTTCTACCATCAGTCCAATGAAAGTAGTAAATTTCATCTTTAACGACAACAATAAGGAATAATACATAATTAATACATTATAAATGAAAAAAGAGCCTTGGCGAAGGTTCTTTTTTCATTTTCAAAAGTGGACATTCCCTTTCTATCAAGCGGAGCTATTCGTTTTGATCAAAGCCTTCTGAACACTCCTATGACCTTGCCTAATATTGCGAGATTTTCTTTAACAATGATGGGATCCATGTACTGATTCTGAGGCTGAAGCCTGACATGGCCCTTTTCCTTGTAGAAGGTCTTTACCGTTGCTTCATCATTAATAAGGGCGACTACGATTTCGCCGTTATTGGCGGTGGATTGCTGCTTGACAAGCACAAGATCCCTGTCAAGAATTCCGGCTTCCACCATGCTGTCTCCCTGTACCTTCAGCATAAAGGCCGTAGAGTTTTGAACAAAATCGACGGGAAGCGGGAAAGTATCTTCGACATTTTCTACCGCCAGTATAGGGAGACCAGCGGTTACTTTGCCAATGATGGGTATATCGACAAGCTCTTTCCTTGAATAATAATCCTTGGAACCGGCAGCATTGCCGTTGGATGACGGATGGGACTTTTTACCTCCGCCTATAACTTTCAGTGCTCTGGGCTTGGTGGCATCCTTTATGATGAGACCGCTTTTTTCAAGCTTTTCAAGATAGCTGTGAACGGTGGACGTGGATTTGAAGCCGACGGCACTGCAGATTTCCCTTACGGATGGCGGATATCCTTTCGCTTCAACCTGGCTGTTGACAAAATCCAGGATCTGTTGCTGCTTTTCAGAAAGCTTTTTTTGCATAAGTAACACCTCTCATTCACTCTTCTACCACTATTATAGCAAATATTTCTAAAAAGTCAAACAAATGTTCGAAAAATATCTTGACAGGGAACGAATGTTCGTATAGAATAAACTACAGAACAAATGTTCCATGTGGAGGCCTGTATTATGAAAAAGCACTATGTGTTGAAAAACAAAAAACGTTTCTTTTCCCTGGTGACTGCATTGGCAATTGTTATAAGCACTGTATTTTTTGCCTCGTCGGTATATGGCTACGAAGGAAGGCAATATGAGACCATTACGGTCAAAAGCGGGGATACTTTATGGACAATCGCACAAAAATACAATAAAAGCGGGGATATACGCAAACTTATCCACGCCATCAAAAAGGCAAATAATCTTGAAGCCAGCAGTATCTACGCCGGGGAACAACTGCTTGTGCCCCGGATGTGAAAACACGTCTGCATAAAAGAATGATTTGACAACCCAAATCGAAAGTTGTAATATTATAGCTGATATTGCCATTTGGGGGGTCTGAAAATGCCGGATTCGGCAGTTTTATACATATTCTTCACCGGATTGATTCTTTTTTTTATTGGAGCCATTTTAACATTATTTTTCCATTCAAGACTAAGCGTAAACAAGTTTATTTCCTATACCACAGCGATATTGGCCTCAGTTTGCGGCTTGACCGTATCCCTTTTGAAACTGACCAATCGCATCGATCACCCGGTCCATCTGGAATTAACCACACATATCGAATTTTTAAAGATAAGTTTTGTTCTTGATAATCTTTCCGCTTTCTTTATTCTCCTGATATCCTTCCTAACCCTTGTTGTATCCATTTATTCCTTCGGTTATGTCAAGCATTATGAGAACAAAAGAAATACGGCTTTGCTTGGAGCTTTGTATAATCTATTTGCAGCTTCAATGCTTCTTGTGGTTACTTCCGGCCAGATATTCCTGTTCCTTGTATTCTGGGAGATCATGTCCCTGGTGTCATACTTCCTGGTGGTTTTTGAAAACGAGAAAAAAGAAGTTCAAAAGGCAGGCCTGATTTATATTGTAATGACACATATCGGGACGGCATTTATTATGGCCGCATTTATGCTGTTGTACAAATTTACCGGAGAGACTGCGATCCATCTGATCGACCCGTCTTTGATTCCCGGTCCTTCCAAAAGTTTGATTTTCATCCTGTTCTTAATAGGATTCGGCACCAAGGCCGGCATCATTCCCTTGCATATATGGCTGCCATATGCTCATCCAGCTGCACCCAGCAATGTTTCAGCCCTGATGTCCGGAGTGATGATCAAGACAGCGATCTATGGGATCATAAGGTTCGTGCTGGAAATACTGTCACCGGAGCTTTCCTGGTGGGGAGTGGTGCTATTGGCGGTTGGCGCTGCCTCAACAGTTCTGGGCGTCGCTTTCGCATTAATGGAGAACAACATAAAAAGACTCCTTGCTTACTCCAGTATAGAGAATATAGGCATAATACTTATGGGCGTCGGATTATGCGCCATTGGTTCTGCAAACCGGAATTATACCCTTGCCGCGCTTTCCCTTGCAGCAGCTTTATTTCACACTTTTAATCATTCGGTGTTTAAAGGCTTGCTGTTTCTCGGCGCCGGTTCAATTCACTTTGCGACAGGTACAAAGGACATGGAAAAGCTTGGCGGCTTAATCAAGAAAATGCCCTATACGGGGATTTTCTTTTTAGCGGCGTCTTTATCCATCTGTGCAATACCGCCGTTTAATGGGTTTGTGAGTGAATGGCTGATCTATCAGTCCATGTTCCTTGGAATTGATTCAGGAAATACTATTTCCAATCTTATCATCCTTATTTCAGCCGCATTGCTGGCCCTTGCAGGAGCATTGGCGGCTTACTGCTTCGTAAAGGTCTTCGGCATCTCCTTTCTGGCCTTACCCAGAACGCCTCACGCGGCTGATGCCGTTGAGGTGAACAGGCCAATGATTGCAGGTATGGGCGTCCTGACTGCTGCGTGTATCTTTTTGGGGATTTTGCCGTCACTATTTATAAAGCTTCTGGACCCCGTCAACGTACAGATTTTTGGCGCCGGTATTCTTGATAATGTAAGCGGTTTTTCCAGCTTCATCCTCTATCCTCTTAATACCGCCAATCTATCAATTTCTCCTTTAGGACTTTTACTGATTGCCCTGCTGCTATTTTCCATTCTTGCTTTTATTATATTATTGGTTTCATCAAAATCGAAAACCAGAAAATATGGTACCTGGGACTGCGGATATGCTAAAAATCCCGGCGCTGAAATGCAGTATTCGTCCACGGGTTTCTCAAAACCTGCGAGAATAGTATTCCGGAGTATTTTTAAGCCGCAACGGGACTTCAAGGTGGAGGAGGGGATCCCGCCTTACTTTGTTAAGGCTGCAAAATATAATGTTTCCACCCTTTCGGTGATTGAAAAATATTTCTATAATCCGTTGACGAAAAAAATTGTAAACTTTGCAAGGAAAGCCCGGTTTACCATACAAACCGGAAGTATTCATACTTACCTGCTTTATATCTTCATAACGATACTGCTGATGCTTGTCTATTATGTCGTCAGTTAAGGTTCGGCAAAAAAATTACTTCCGCTTCTTTTATGGGGAATGGAGCGGTTAGTGGAGTTCCCCGTAAAAGATTAGCGGAAGTTTTTTTTTAACGATACCAAGGTGCAGATCGCAGGAATACGGGAGATGAACAGATGTTGAATCAGTTTGGTAATATGTTTTTACAAATAATTCTGGTGCTGCTGGTGGCGCCCCTGCTCAACGGCATCATCAGAAAAATAAAGGCAGTGATCCAGCACAGGAAGGGTGCGCCCCTTTTACAGCTTTATTTTGATCTTATTAAGCTGTTTAAGAAAGATATGGTAATATCGCAGCATACTTCCTGGATATTCATTGCAGCGCCGTATGTATACTTTATCACCGCAATCACCGCTTTTATTTTTATCCCTGTGGTTCCGCAGCTTTTTTCCTTCGGGTTCATCGGAGATGCAATCCTGGTGGTGTATTTGCTTGCCCTGGGCAGGTTTTTTCTTACCCTTTCCGGTCTGGATACAGGCAGCACCTTCGGAGGGATGGGCTCAAGCCGTGAAATGATGATTTCTTCACTCATCGAGCCTTCGCTCATCATAACGGTATTTACCCTGGGGCTAAGCTCTCAAGCCGGTTCCACCGCCTTCCGTGCCATCTATGAAGGTTGCGGAAAGCTGGGGATAGGCGTACTCAATCCGGTTTATCTGCTGCTTCTGGCTGCCATGTTCATCATTATCCTTGCGGAAACAGCCCGGATCCCCGTAGATGACCCTTCAACGCATCTGGAGCTTACGATGGTCCATGAGGCGATGATTCTGGAGTACTCGGGCAGATACCTTGCCCTTATGGAATATGGAGCGTCGTTGAAACAATTGATTTTTATCACCATCATGGCAAATGTGTTTTTGCCTTTCGGCAATACGGCTGTTCCGGAATTGGGATTGGTATTCCCCGTTTTGATCTATCTTGCGAAGGTTATCGTAATTACGGTGGCCATCGCCATTATTGAGATAAATACGGTAAAGCTCAGGCTGTTCAGCGTGCCGAACCTGGCTGCGCTGGCATTCATCCTGGCGCTGCTGGGCTTTATGTCAAGATTTGTATTTGGGAGGTAGAAATGGATAAACTGGATCCGCTTTTGAACATCTTTTCCATCGGCATTTTAATCTCGGCATTTTCACTGGTCGCATCCAAAAGGATCATGTCATACATTAAGGCTTTCAGGATACAATCGGCGATCCTTGCCGCCATTGCCGCCATATTCAGTATTTATTACCTTGTTGAGGAAAACAGGCTGGAAGGGATCTTTATCATCTTCCTTCTTACAGTGGTGTTTAAAGTCATCTACATACCGTCAATGCTGAAAAGGATATCTGTGCGGGTTGAATACAAGGTTGAAAAGGACTTTTTCATCAACATTCCAATATCCATCATTATTTGCTGCGGCCTGGTGATTTTTACCTGGTATGTCGTCTCAAAAATACCGGAGCTGAGCAACGGCTATAATGGGAGCTTCACGGTCCAGTCCGTTTCCGTCATCCTCATCGGCCTGTTTTTCATGATCAGCAGAAAGAAAGCCATCGGGCAGATCATTGGCTTTCTCGTACTGGAAAACGGAACATTTTTGACGGCCATCCTGCTTACTTCAGGCATGCCGATGATCGTGGAATTCGGTATTTTCTTCGATCTTCTTACAGCGGTATTGATTATGGGCATTTTTGTTTTCAGGATCAACGAGACCTTTGAACATATTGATATAAACAAACTTAGGAATCTGAGGGGTTGACAATGCTGTTTTTATTATTGGTAGTGCCGTTAGCAACAAGCCTGCTTTTCTGGACGGTAAGAGAAAGCAAAAAGACAATCAATATAATAAATGCTGCTGGAACTGCAATTTTGTTTGCAGTATCTCTCTTTAACCTGAAAACCGTTCTGGAGCAGGGGAAAATAACCTCTGATTTCCTGGGAGGGATATTTTATATCGATTCGTTAAGCGGCCTGATCCTTTTTGCCACGACGCTGGTCAGTCTTCTGATATCCATATATTCCATCGGGTATATGAATGAGGAGTACAAAAGGAACCTTTTAAATCTTGCAAGACTCAAGCTGTACTACTGCCTGCTCCATCTTTTCATCTTTACCATGATCCTTACCACCATCACGCAAAATATCGGAGTCATGTGGATATCCATCGAGGCGACAACGCTTGCATCGGCGTTTCTTGTAGGCTTTTACAACAATAAAAAATCCATCGAAGCAGCATGGAAATACATCATTATCTGCTCTGTGGGAATTTCCTTTGCCCTGATCGGCATCGTCCTGCTTTATTATTCGGCGTTCAATTCCCTGGGAAATAAACTGCAATGTCTCAATTGGCAGTTTTTGAACGATCACGCAGGCGGCCTGCATACAAATATCCTGAAAATCGCCTTTTTGTTTGTTCTCCTGGGCTTCGGCACCAAAGTAGGCCTGGCTCCCATGCATACCTGGCTTCCCGATGCCCACAGCCAGGCACCTTCGCCTGTTAGCGCACTGCTTTCGGGAGTTTTGCTCAATACCGCCATGTATGGAATCATACGGGTGATGACGATTGTGAACAAAAATATAGGCGATACGCTTTATACAGGCAGGCTGATGATGATTCTCGGCTTGCTTTCGGTAGGCTTCGCCGCGATATTTATCCTGGTGCAGAAGGACTTTAAGCGGACGCTGGCCTATTCCAGCATCGAACATATGGGAATCATCGCGTTGGGGTTGGGAATTTCTTCGGCCCTCAGTATTTTTGCTTCCCTGTTCCACATATTGAACCATTCCCTTACCAAATCCATGTTATTTGCAGCCTCGGGGAATGTGTACCTGAAGTATGATACCAAAAAGATCGGCAAAATCCAGGGAATCATGAAGGTCATGCCGGTTACGGGCACGGTATTTCTCCTGGGGTTGTTTGCCATAACGGGAATGCCGCCTTTCAGCATATTTACCAGTGAACTGGGTATCACCATTTCCGCTTTCCGGGAGGGGAAATATCTTGCCGCCGGACTTCTGCTTCTATTTCTGGTATTGATCTTTGCAGGCTTTGCTTCCCAAATGCTGGGAATGTTTTTCGGGAAGCCTTACAAGGATCACGGGGTAGGGGAGATGGACCGGATTACGCCGGCAGTACTGCTGATTATTCTGGCAATCATAGCAGTAACGGGGCTCTACCTGCCGCCCTTCCTCAAAGAACTGATAAATTCGGCCAGAGATGTTATCCTGGGGGTGTAAATATGACAGAGAAAATCATAGGTTTTTTACAAAACAGCCTGTCAACACAAATATCGCAGATTGAAGTAAACGGCTATGAAATATATGCTGAAGTAGCGGCTGAGCATATATCTGAGGTCTGCTGCTTCCTCTATAAAAATATCGATTGCTCGCTTCTTTCCTTATTTGCCGGGGACGAGAGGTCATTTGCCCAATGCTTCCGGGTCTATTACGCTTTTGCCATTAATAAGGCGGCAACGGTGGTGATATTCAGGACAAAGGTAGCCGACCCGTCGTCAGGTCTGGCGTCAATAAGCTTGGAAATACCGGCGGCGGCACTTTTGGAGCGGGAAATTACCGACATGTTCGGAATTGTCTTCAACGGGCATCCGGACGCGAGGGAGCTGGTTTTCCACGGAAACTGGCCGGAGGGGCTGCATCCGTTGAAAAAGGATTTCGACAGGGCCGCAAAACCGGAATTCGTTGCCAGATCCCAGGAATTCTTACGAATCGAAGGGACAGGCGTATTTGAAATACCTGTCGGCCCCGTACATGCCGGAATCATCGAGCCCGGGCATTTCCGGTTCAGTGTGGCGGGAGAACCCATCATAAACCTGGAAGCAAAGCTGTACTATGTGCATAAGGGAATTGAAAAGCTTGCAGAAAACCAGAGCTTTGAAAAGGTGCTGTTCCTGTCGGAACGGATATCCGGCGATGAAACGGTCTCAAACTCCCTTGCCTATTGCCTGGCGCTGGAAAAGCTGGCAGGAGTGGAGGAATTGCAGGCAAAAGCAAATTATACGCGGACGATCCTGTGTGAGCTGGAAAGAATCTATAACCATCTCGGAGATATTGCGGGCATTTGTATTGACGTCGCCTACAGCTTTGCCGCCTATCAGCTGAATATGATGCGTCGCTGGTGCATGATTTTAAACGAGGAGATCACCGGCAGCCGCTTCTTGAGAAGCTCCATCAAGCCGGGCGGCGTCCGGAGGGATTTTGTCAAAGGAAAAGAAAAGCAGCTTCTATCGGCACTGCAAAAGCTGGAAACGGAATTCCGGGAAACCATGGATATCATTAGATCCAACAGCCTTCTCATTGACAGAGTGGAAAACACCGGCGTAATAAAACACGATACGGCAGTCGATTTAAACGCGGTGGGTCCGGCGGGGCGCTCGGCAGGGATGGACAGGGATGCACGGCGAGATTTTCCTTATGCTGCCTACTCCGGTATAAAGTTTACCATCCCTTTGCACCATAACGGGGATGTGAACTGCAGGATGAATGTAAAGGCAGAGGAGCTTCTTGAGTCTATATCCATCATACGGCAATGCATTGACAACATGCCTGCGGAGGATTTGAAAAACGAAGCCCTGCTGGAAGTCAGCCCCTATTGCTGCGCCTTTGGAATTACCGAATCCCCCAGAGGCGAAAATGGCCATTGGTTGATGTCAGGTGAAAACAACACGGTTTTCAGGTACAAAATACGCACGCCGTCCTTTTATAACTGGCCGGTGCTGTGTCACGCCGTCAATGGCAACATCGTGCCGGATTTCCCATTAATCAACAAGAGCTTTAACCTTTCCTATTCGGGAAATGACCTGTAATGTATGAAAATAATACTACAGCGAAAACAACCGAATCAATCCTTGGAAAAATAACACGTTGAAGCGTTCGTGATTATTTTTCCAAGGCGCATAAATGCCGATAAATTAAGGAAGTTTTCGCTGTAGTACTGAAGGAGGCATGACAATTTGCTCAATATCATCAAAAAATACCTGCAGCACGGGATCGTGACCGTGGAATATCCCAAAAAGCCTGTCAATACTGAGTTTATTACCGGTAAGCCTGTGGTGGAGGACGGGATATGCACAAAATGCGGCGAATGTATCAAGAGATGTCCTGCGTCAGCCATAAGTCTGGAAGAAAAAATAGGCTTCAACCTGGATGATTGCATCTTTTGCTCCCATTGCGCCGATATTTGTCCCGTACAGGCAATAAAAATGTCCCATGATTTTGAACTTTCCAGGAAAAAAAGGCAGGAACTGAGAGCCCAACCTCTGGTTATCGAAGACAGAAAACTTCCGTCTCAGGACTATGAATTGCTGAGAAATAATTTGAAAGAGAAAATCAACCGCCGTTTCGGGCGCAGCCTTGGTATCCGGGAAGTTGACGCAGGCTCCTGCAACGGCTGCGATAATGAAATCAATGCTTTAAACAGCCCGTATAACGATCTTGAGCGTTTCGGCATGCATTTTGTCGCCTCACCCCGGCATGCCGACATGCTGCTTGTTACAGGACCTGCCACAAGGAATATGGAACTGGCGTTAATCAAAACCTACAATGCGACTCCCGAGCCGAAGCTTGTCGTGGCAGTGGGAGCCTGCGCCTGCAGCGGCGGCATTTTCAAGGACAGCTATGCCACCAGGAACGGTATCGATTGTATTCTTCCGGTGGATGTTTACATCCCTGGCTGTCCCCCCAGACCCCAGGCTTTGATCTATGGAATTTTAATGGCTATTGAAAGTACTGGAAAAATGTAATATAATGAAAAAAAATGTCTTCATTTTCTTACTAAAGGGGTGATTTTGTGGAAAAATACAATCTGGATGAAAAAGGCGGCCTCTTTAAATTCGTCGCAAAGAGCCCGTCAAAGATTGTAAAGCAAGGGGATAGTATTGAACTAAAGCATTTCGGCATATTCAACCTGATTAAGGCAACTGCAAGCGATATTACCGAGACCTCTTTCCGAATCCAATCCACTGATAAAGCAGGGGACGTGAAAATTTCCACAGGCGACCATGTAATGCTCTATTATTCCACCGGCGACAATTATGTTATAACTGGCGAGGTAGGAACGGCAAACAAACTGGACCCTATTGATCTGGTGATCAAGGTAGTAAAAATTGAAAAGCTTAAGGACCTGATTAAAGAAAAAAAATATTGTGTAAGTCTGAATGCGAACCTCAAGATACTGGGAGTCACCGAAAGTAAACAGGCGGCCGTCAAGAATATCAGCTTCGGAGGAATAAAGGCCAACTGCAATGAAGACATCATGCTTGAAGATATAATCGATGTCACGGTATATGTTGATAAACTCAACAAAATGCCTTTTAAAGGCAGGATCGTACGCAAAAACAAAATAGACAGCAAATATGAATACGGCATTGAATATTCGGAAGTGACCGAATCCAGCAACAAGCTGCTCACAAGACTGATTTACGATATCGAAAGCAGGCTGTAGCTTTTTTCCAACCGCAATGAAAAAGAATTTAATGTAGGGGCGGTCATTGGCCATCCGGTATATGCTGCAATGGATTGCATTTACACGGACGCCCAATGCGCGCCCCTACATTTTTTCTGCTATTCCTTTATTCCTTGCTTTTCAAAATCGTATCCCAGACATCCATATAAGGTATTTTGCCGGTATCGTCCTTAACGGGTATATTGCCGAGCCTCCAGACGGAAATTCCGCTGATGCCGAACATTTTTGCCATCATTATTTTCTCTATAATGCTCCGGGAGTCTTCGTACCAGACCACGTGTTCCACACCGGCTTCGTCAACCAGCTTTAGGTAAGGATTCCTGTATGGGTTGGGATATTCCACGGTGGGTGATTGGTCAAAAAGCTCTAAAAATTTGGAAAGTCCATAAACATCAGGGCTGCTGTTTAAGACTTTACCGTCTTTTTTCTGCCAGCCCAGCCATTCAAAAGATAGTTGAAGCATAATCTTGCTCTTATCCGCAACACCCGTGTCTTTATCTGTAATGCTCCTCAGCGCCTGGTATATCTCATAAATGGGCGTAAGGGGAGTGACGGTCCAGCCACTGGCCATCTCACTTTCATTAAGCTTCTTTGCGGCATAATCATGGGCCATTAGAATCACTTTATCGGCGATTTCGCCGATCGTCCTGTAATCATATGCGTCATAATACGGCATGGATCTGCCTGCGACAGGGGGCACCATCACATAGATCTTTTTATCGGGACCCAGTTTTTCTCTCAATGCTTCCAAAAAAGCATTGAAGGCTTGCTTTAGGGTTTCACCCTTCATACCTTCGAAATCGATGACGACACCGTCAAAATTACCGGTTTCGCTGCTTCTTGAAACATTTGCAAGATTATCCGCTATATCGGAAATCAACTTTTCGCATAACTCCGGCCTGGTAAGCAAATATTGCAGCAAACCTGCAGTCTCATTTGTCTGGGCATCTGTAACCAGCGTTGTCTGGGTAGCCAGAACATTCAAAAGTGCAGGAATATTATTTGCCCTTGCAGTAGCCAGCCTCTCGGAAAATCCTTCCGGAACATAATACTCCTGAAGGGCGGTACCGTCACGAACCGTATTAAGGCTTATGCCTCCTGTAGCAGCATCAAAGGTCAGCCTGCTCCACCCAAAGCATATGGAGGAAAAGTCGGTCATTAATTCCCTCTGGGAATTCGAGCTTATGGCATAAAAAGCGTTTAGATCCTTGATAGGGGCATTAAACCTGTTATACATCCGCATCATCATCGCGGCAGCTTCTTCCCTGAGCGCTGTCCCTTTGGGGAGGAAGCCTGTGGGGGTTCCGTTTACGATCCCCATATCCTTTGCTATCGTTATGTACATGGAGTTTTCCGTCACATCGGGAAAAGGCTTTGGCAGATAATCCAGCCTTCCTGATACGGGTAAGTGGTCATAGCCGATGCACCTGACGATCATCACAGCCATTTCCTCACGGGTAATGGGATCCAGCGGCCGAAACTTATCCGTATCCTTCTTTATGACGCCATGGGCGAGCGCTGTTTCAACCGTACGATAATAATATTCGCCTGCCTTCTGATTGTCCGAAAAACTGCCTTCGGCAGGTGTCAGAAGCTCCCAGCCCATAAGCCGGACGAGAAAAGTGACAAATTCTCCCCGCAGGATGGTGCTGCCATAACCGAACTTGTTGTTTCCTATGCCGGTGGTGACACCCAGGGACCTGAGGCTGTTTATATCGTTAAATGCATAGCTGGTCTGCGGAACATCGGCGAACAGGGCGGGCTGGTCCGTGCTTGAAGCAGCAAAGGAACCGGATGCGGAACTGAAAAGAAAAATAAAAACTAGAACAAAACTGCAAAGCTTAAGGTTTGTTTTCAAAATACATACTCCCTTTACAACAAAAATAAACTTAAAAATCCATTCCTAATAAGTTTAGCATATTTTTGCTGCATACTGCAACAGGCTGCAAATCGAATACTGCTGTAAATTTTTTCTGACAGGAACACCGCCTGAAAACTTCAATTCGCAATATGAAATTTATCCTGTCATTGCGAGGAGCAAAGCGACGTGGCAATCTCACTTTTAAGGCTTGCAGAGATTGCTGTAAGCGTCCCTCACAATGACAAATCAAGACAAATTGCGAATTAAAGCCTGAAAATTAAAAAATAGTTAACAAGCCAATAATATGGTATAATTGACGCAAAATAAAGCTTATAGAAGCGATTTTGACACCGAGGTATTGAATGGACAAGGAAATCTATTTTGACAACAGCGCAACAACAAAGCCGTATGCTGAAGTGAACGACCTGGTATATGAGATAAGCCGTGATTATTATGGGAACCCGTCGTCGCTTCATTTAAAGGGAATTGAAGCCGAAAGGAAAATCAACGATGCCAGGGAAATAATCGCAAAAAACCTTGGTGCAGAGTCCAGGCAGATTATTTTCACTTCGGGCGGAACGGAATCCAATAATCTTGCCATCCGGGGCTATCTGGACGCCAATCAGCGAAAAGGGAACCATGTCATTACTACAAGCATAGAGCATCCTTCCGTGTTGGAGGTCTGCAAGCATCTCGAAAACGCCGGGTACAGGGTTGATTACCTGGAAGTGGGCAGTGAAGGCGTCATTGATCCCGGAAAGCTTAAAGCACTGATAACAAAGGATACCATCCTCATCAGCATGATCATGGTTAACAATGAAACCGGTGCGATGCAGCCGGTGGAAGAGGCCGTAAAAATCAAAAACGACGTGAAACCCGATGCCGCCATCCATGTGGATGCCGTCCAGGCGTTCGGGAAATTTCTCCTGGCTCCCGCAAGGTGGGGAATCGACCTCATGTCGGTGAGCGCCCACAAAATCCATGGTCCGAAAGGCGTCGGCGCATTGTATGTATCCCCTAAAGCAAGGCTGAAACCGGTTTTGTTCGGAGGCGGGCAGGAAGCCCTGCTTCGGTCGGGAACGGAAAATGTTCCGGGTATCTGCGGCTTTGGCCTGGCTGCCGGGATGACCTGCAAAAATATTGAAGCCAATAAGCAAAAGGCTGCCGCTCTAAAAAAAGCCTTTGTGGACGGGCTTGCAAACTGTAATTTCCACTACAAAATCATATCCGGCGACAGAGCTTCTCCCTATATTCTGAACATATCCTTCGAAGGCTTGAAAGCAGAGGTTTTGCTGCATCACCTGGAGGAAAGGAATATCTTTGTTTCCACAGGCTCTGCCTGCTCTTCCCGGAAAAAGAAGCAAAGCCACGTTTTACAGGCTATGGGGCTGCCGGCGCCCATCATCGAAGGAGCGCTGCGCTTCAGTTTTTCGGCAGACAATACCGTAGAAGAAGTAGTCGAGACAATCCGGACGCTGCAGGAAATCGTGCCGCGAATACAATACAGGAAACGGGAAGGATCTATAAACACAAGAGAACATGGAGGCTGATTATGAAAAAAGTTATTCTGGTAAGATACGGAGAGATCATATTGAAGGGCCTTAACAGGCCTGTATTTGAGGATAAACTGATAAACAACATAAAAAAATCACTGTCCGGACTGGGAAAGACCAACATAATCCGATCCCAGGCCAGAATTTACATTGAGCCGCTCACGGAAGACTATGATTTCGATGCTGCTATTGAAAAACTTGTCAGAGTTTTCGGCATTGTTTCCGTGAGTCCTGTGCTGAAGATAAAATCGGATCTGGAAGAGATCAAGCAACGCTCCCTTGAAATGATCAAACAGATGAACCCCCTTACATTCAAGGTTGAAACCAAAAGAGGCGACAAAAAGTTTCCGCTGCAGTCCCCGGAAATCAGCGCACAGCTAGGCGAGTACATTCTTGATAACATTCCGGGTCTGAAGGTCGACGTCCATAAGCCTTCCTTCACTTTATACGTGGAAGTCAGGGAGAGCACCTATATCTATTCGGCCATCATACCGTCCAACGGAGGTCTCCCCGTGGGCACCAACGGCAAGGCGCTCCTGCTGCTTTCCGGAGGGATCGACAGCCCTGTTGCAGGCTGGATGATGGCAAAGCGGGGAGTGGAAATTGAAGCCGTCCATTTTTACAGTTATCCTTATACCAGCGAACGCGCAAAGGATAAAGTCATCCAGTTGGGAAGGATACTGGCAAGATATTGCAACAGCATCAAGCTTCACATTGTGCCCTTTACCGAAATCCAGCTGGAAATCAATGAAAAATGTCCACAGGACCAGATTACCGTCATCATGCGCCGTGCAATGATGGTTATTTCGGAGCTGCTGGCGGCAAAAAACGGAGCGCAGGCGCTGATCACCGGAGAAAGCATGGGACAGGTTGCAAGCCAGACGATCCAGAGCCTCGCAGTTACAAATGCAGCAGTAAAAATGCCTGTTTTCAGGCCTCTCATCGGCATGGATAAAAACGAGGTGATTGAAATTGCCAGGAGAATCGATACCTTTGAAACCTCCATCCTGCCATATGAAGACTGCTGTACGGTATTTGTCGCAAAGCATCCCAAAACGAGACCCAGGCTGGAAGAGATTGAAGGGCATGAAGCGGCTTTGCAGCTTGCCGGACTGATAGAAAAGGCTGTTGAGAATACTGAAGTGCTTCAGCTGCGCCAATAAAACCGGTACTAAAACAAATTTTTTCGCTGTAGTATGAGGAAAAGCAAATAATTTCAGTATCTTATGTTATATAACTGCGCCAAACACCAATAATATATAGTATCCGTAGAAATAATCGGCAATAATTCCAGAGGGATAATGAGGATACTGTATGAGGTATAAATTTTTTAAGTCAGCCGGCATAGCAAAGATACTTGCAGTGATAATAGCAATTGTAGTCATGGCAGGTTTTGTTGTTTATAATTTGACCGGCAGCAACGATGAATTCCGGAGAGGTGTGAGAATTGAGGGCACCGATGTCTCCGGTCTTACGCTGGAGGAAGGGAAGTCTCTTTTGACGGAGACCATTAATAAAAAATACGGCAAGACTTCCTTTGCCCTCAGGGCCAGCGATAAAACCTACCGTTATGCCATCGGCGACATATCCTATCAATTCCTCCTTGAGGAGGCCCTGACGAAAGCTTTTTATCAGGGGAGGACAGGGAATATCGCAAACAAAACCTTTGATTCGCTGGCGCTGGCTTTTAGGGGCGTAGATATAGAAATAAGAAATGATTTTGATAAAACCAAAGTCAGAAACCTGCTGGAAAAAATAAAAAAAGAAATTGATTTGGAGCCGAAAGATGCCTCTGTTACATATGATAACGGCAAAATCGGGATTCTGGAAGATGCCATAGGGAAGCGATTGGATATTGACATAAACAAAGAATTGGTGGAAAATCAATTAGGGAAAAGGAATTTTGACGATATTCCTCTTCAGGTGGAGAAGGTTGAACCTGACATCACCTATGAGGAAATCCGTGAGATGGATGCGGTTATCTCCGACTTCCATACGGTTTTCAGTCTAAGCGACAAAAACCGTGGAGATAACATCCGGCTGGCCTGCAGCAAACTGGACGGCATCATCTTAAAGACGGGAGAAGCCTTTTCCATGAACGAGACCCTGGGACCGAGAACGACAAAAAACGGATACAAGGAAGCTCCGGTCATTTTTAAAAACGAGTTGATACCGGGAACCGGCGGCGGCATTTGCCAGGTAACCACCACCTTGTATGATACGGTTCTGAAAGCGAAGCTTGAAGTTGTTGAACGTTCGCCGCATTCCATGCCCCTGGGATATGTTCAGCCGGGACAGGATGCTACCATTGCGGAGGGCGCCATCGATTTCAAGTTCAAAAACAGTAAAGATTATCCCGTTTGCATCTCGGCGGTCGTCAGTGGCAATACCATAAGAATAAGGGTACTTGGCAGGAGCGAGACTGGAAAGAATATCGTCAAGCTCCGTTCGGTCGTATTGGAAACCATTCCACCGGAGGCTGACGAAATCGAGATAGACGACAGCCTTCCCGATGGAGAAAAGTTGGTAGTAAAGGAGCCAAGAAACGGTATACGGGCTGTGCTATACAGGGATACGTTTTCAGAAAACAATGTTCTATTGGATACGGAGGTAATCTCCAAAGATTATTACAAACCTGCCAGGGGACTTATAAAAATTAACAGCAATTACATGACATTTTTGACAGTAGAGGGGTATTTGAATGAATGATAATCTTTATAGCAAAACCATCAAGTGTCCGGTATGCAGTAAAAATTTTGACATAACCAAGGTAAAAGCCAAAGCCTGCAAGGTATCCTCCAGGGATACGGATTTCTGCGTATATTATGAAGACCTGAACCCTATATTTTATGACATCTGGGTTTGCGAGCATTGCGGATATGCTTCGCAAGTGGAAAAATTCGAAGCGATCAATGTAAAGGAGCAGAAATTACTGCTGGAGAAGCTGGCGCCCAGATGGACAAAGCGGAGTTTTGCCGGCGAAAGAAACGTGGATATGGCAATTGAGACTTTCAAGCTGGCGCTTTTGAATCTTCAGGTACGGCATGCAAAGCCCAGTGAATTTGCAAAAATCTGCATAAGGCTGGCCTGGCTGTACAGACTGAAAAAGGAGCAAAAGGAACTCGAGTTTATAAATCATGCTTTGAAATATTACAGTGAAGCCTATGAAAAGGAACGCTTTCCGGTGGACAAGCTGGATGAATTCACCTGCCTTTATATGATCGGAGAATTAAGCCGCAGGGCCGGGAATTATGAAGAAGCAATCAAATGGTTCAGCAGGCTGATAAGCTCGCCGGATGCCCGCAGGAACCCGGTTTTGATGGAAACGGCCAGAGATCAGTATCAACTGGTGAAGGACAAACTGGGAAGCTGACCGGATGTCATTCCAACAGTGAGAGTATCCGGATGTCCGCAGGAGCGGATGAATACAGCCGCCCTTTCCATGGAGGTCCCAGGAAAATTTGTGTAAAAAATGTGGAGGTCAGATTTGGAAATCGGAAAAGTACCGAATCATCTATTGAAGGATATTGTATTGGGTAAGCTTGTAAACAACCGCAAAGAGATCCTTGTAAGGCCTGGAATAGGCGAAGATTGCTGTGTGGTTGATTTTGGCGAATATTCCTGCGTCATGTCCAGCGACCCTATCACCGGTACGGCAAATGAAGTCGGGAGACTGGCGGTTCACGTGACCTGCAATGACGTGGCAGCCTGCGGTGTGGAACCTTTGGGTCTGATTGCGACAATACTGGCGCCTCCCGGCACATCGGAGCATGAGCTTGAAATGATCATGGACCAGTTGGTAGAGACCTCTTCCGCCATTAATGTGGATATTATGGGCGGACATACGGAAATAACCGGCGCCGTTACCCGTTTTGTCATTATTTGTACCGCCGTAGGAAAGGCTCCGAAAAACAGGGTTGTCGCCACCGGCGGGGCAAAGCCCGGCGATTGCCTGGTGCTAACGAAGTCCGCGGGTATTGAAGGTACCGCAATCATTGCCTTTGAAAAGGAAAAGGAGCTTTCGGAGCTTCTGGGACCGGAGCTGTTAAAAGAAGCAAAAAATTTCCTAGAATCCATCAGCGTGGTCAGAGAAGGCGTGTTGTCTGCACAATTCGGCGTCACAGCCATGCACGACGTAACCGAAGGCGGCGTGCTTGGCGCCGTATGGGAAATGTGCGAGGCCTCCGGAACAGGCGCGGAAATATCTTATTCGAAACTGCCCATCGCAACTTCAACAAAAAAGATATGCGACTATTATGGAATCGACCCGCTTAAGCTCATCTCCAGCGGGAGTATGCTGATTTCGGTTGCAGACGGCGAAGGCCTTGTAAAGAGGCTAAAGGAAGAAAACATTCCTGCCGCGGTCATCGGGAAAGTAATCGAGGGATGCGGCAGAACACTTGTTAAGGACAATGAGCCGGTAGAGATTCAGCAGCCCGGATCCGACGAACTATATAAGGTTTGCGGAAGATAGGAAAATGTATTGTGAATTGAAATAACAATAAATAGATGGTTGACATATGATATAAGAATTATTATAATTTTTATAACGACCTAATTCAAAGGAAATTTGTCGGTTGTAGACAAATTTCCTTACCGCAGCGGAGTTTCAACGAGGCTGGTCGCAAATGCCTTGCATTTGCTGCTCGCCCATGCATCCCGGACGGGAGATATGCTCACCGCTTGAAACCCAATTCGGTACCCGCCACCCATAGAGGTGAGGGACATTTTGGTCGCCTCGTTATAAGTGCTACGGCAAAAAAGCTGGAGTTCAGATAAAATTTAATATCCGCGGATGATTGTTGTGGGAGAGCTACCGTTAAAGGTACACCGAAGGAGTTATACTCTCAGGTAAAGTGACTATGACAGGACGCACCTCTGGAGAGACCGTCAAGGCGCCGAAGGGGCAAATCCGGGTTTAACGGATAATCTCTCAGGCAAAAGGACAGAGCGGCACGAAGCAAAGGCAAATGATGCTTTCTTAGTGATTTCAGAGGTCAAATCGTTGGATTTGGCTTTTTTGTTTTTACGTACTACAGCGAAAAAAAACCAAACCGGCCTTCGGAATTATTGTGAGGAACCTTCTCACCGATTTCCGAAGGTGCATTAAAGATGTATCTTCGCTGCAGTATCAGACATTAAAAATATGGACGGAGGTTTAACACAGATGTATTCAATCGAAACAGTGAAAAAAATTGACCCGGATGTGGCTAAAGCCATTGAATTGGAAGTAAACAGGCAAAGAAACAAGATCGAGCTCATCGCATCGGAAAATTTCGTCAGTGACGCCGTTATGGAAGCCCTTGGGACGCCCCTGACAAACAAATATGCCGAAGGCTACCCCGGAAAAAGGTATTACGGAGGCTGTGAGTACGTGGATATCGTTGAACAGATTGCCATTGACAGGGCAAAGCTGATCTTCGGCGCCGACCATGCCAATGTACAGCCGCATTCAGGCGCACAAGCCAACATGGCGGTCTTTTTTGCCGTACTGAATCCCGGTGATTCCGTATTGGGGATGGACCTTGCCCATGGCGGCCATTTGAGCCACGGTATGGCCAAGAACATGTCGGGAAAATATTTCAAGGTGGATTTCTATGGCGTGAGGGAAGACAACTGCAGGATAGACTATGACGAAGTACTGAAGAAAGCAAGAAGCTGCAGGCCGAAGATGATCATCGCAGGCGCCAGCGCTTATCCGAGAACTCTTGACTTCAAGGCTTTCAAGGAAATCGCCGATGAAGTGGGCGCGTATTTAATGGTGGATATCGCTCATATCGCCGGTCTTGTGGCAGCAGGACTGCACCCCAGTCCGGTACCGTACGCCCATTTTGTCACATCCACTACCCACAAGACGCTCAGGGGGCCGAGAGGCGGTATGATCCTGTGCAAAGAGGAGTTTGCAAAACAGATTGACGCCGCCGTTTTCCCGGGAATCCAGGGCGGTCCGCTGATGCACGTCATAGCGGCAAAGGCTGTAAGCTTTAAGGAGGTTCTCTCCGGCCAATTCAAGGAATACCAGCAGCAAATTGTGAAAAATGCTTCCGCACTGGCAAAAGCCCTCATGGACAAAGGCTTCAAGCTGGTATCGGACGGCACCGACAACCATTTGATGCTTCTGGATCTGAGCAATACCGGTGTAACCGGTAAACAGGCACAGCATATGCTGGACGAAGTCTTTATCACCGTCAACAAAAACGGAATACCCTTTGACAGGCAAAGCCCCTTTATCACCAGCGGCGTAAGGGTAGGGACTCCGGCAGTCACCTCAAGAGGCATGAAGGAGGAAGACATGCTGGAAATTGCCGAAATGTTCAAACTTACCATCGCGGATTTTGAGAATTCAAAAGAGACAGTGATGTTAAAGGTAAAACAATTGTGTGAAAAATATCCTTTGTATAGATAATTATGTTATAATTATTGGTGCTGGCCACTGCAGCAAAATAGACATTGAAGCATCGGCATTTGTGTCCCCTCCGGATATATTGCCGATGCTTTATGCGGCCTTTCTTGATGGACATGCCGGAGCATTTTGCTGCAGTACGTACAACACATGCGATGGAAGGGTATTTTATGCCGGACAGAAGGGAACCGCTGGCTTACAGGATGAGCCCCAGGACAATTGAAGAATTCACCGGGCAGGAGCATATAACGGGTAAGGGAAGGATGCTTTACCGCATGATCAAGGCGGACCGCATAACCTCCATTATACTTTATGGCCCTCCCGGCACAGGCAAAACTTCTCTTGCAAGAATCATTGCCTCCACCACGAAGTCCAGCTTTGAGAAATTGAACGCGGTTACGGCAGGCGTTGCGGATATCAAGCGGATTATTTCCGATACGCAGAATCCCATGCTGAATCCCAAAGGAAAAACCGTGCTTTTCATCGACGAAATCCACCGTTTCAACAAAGCCCAGCAGGATGCGCTGCTGCCCTTTGTTGAAAACGGCACCATCGTAATGATCGGAGCAACCACCGAAAATCCTTTTTTCGAAGTGAATAAAGCCTTGATATCCCGTTCTTCCGTGTTTATGCTCAAGCCTCTAACGGAAGAAGATATAGCGCACATCCTGAAGACTGCGGTTGCAGATAAGGAAAGAGGTCTCGGGGAGTATAACCTGATTCTGGAGGAGGACGCTCTCAAATACCTTGCCGCCGTTTCCAACGGAGACGCCAGGATAGCCCTGAATGCCCTTGAGCTTGCCGCAATCACATCGGAATTGGGGCCGGAGGGCATTATCCGTATTGATTTGCAGACGATTGAAGAATGCGTACAGAAGAGGTCGCTGACTTTTGACAAGTCGGGAGAAGCTCACTATGACAATATCAGCGCCTTTATAAAATCCATGCGGGGCAGCGATCCCGACGCGGCGGTTTTTTACCTGGCCCGCGCCCTCTATGCAGGGGAAGAACCCGAGTTTCTTGCCCGCAGAATCATGATCTGCGCATCGGAGGATGTGGGGATGGCCAATCCGACGGCATTGCAGGTGGCTGTTGCCGCAACACAGGCAGTAATGATGGTGGGAATGCCGGAAGCAAAGCTTTTGCTCGCCCACGCGGCGGTGATGGTGGCGACCAGTCCGAAGTCTAATTCCTGCTACGCAGCATTGAATAAAGCCTTGCAGGACATTGAGACGAAGCGCACCGGGGAAGTACCCATGCATTTAAGAAATGCGCCTGCAAAGGGAATGGATGAGCTAGGATACGGACAGGGCTATAAATATGCCCACGATTACCCTGGAAATATTGTAAAACAGGAATATTTACCGAAGGAAATGAAGGGAACCGTATACTATGAACCCACCGGCAACGGTTATGAAGCCAAAATAAAGGAATGGCTGAGCAGATACAGGACGAATGGGTAGCCCTTAAAAACAACATTTAGATAGGACGATACAAAACTTTACCCCGGGCAAAATGAAAGGAATCGAAAAAACATGGGAAGAAGGATAATGGCCTGGATTCTATTGGCAGGATTTGTATTCCTGCTGCTGAATCTCAGTGTTTTCAGGTATCAGTGGCAGCTTAGCATAACCGCTTATGTAATGATCGTATTGATTTTCATTTTTACCGGCGGCAAACGGGAGGAACAGGTAAAAAACATGAATAATAGGAAATTAAAGTTTAAATACGGCTTTGGAAAGGCATACAAGGAATTTGAAATCGCTGAAGCCAATATCATGGCAGAATTGAGGCAAAACGAGGTCAAAATCGGACTTACGGGAGAAGCTGAGGTAAAACGCGCCTTAAGGGAGCCAATTGGCACAGGCC
This sequence comes from Bacillota bacterium, assembly GCA_023426125.1. GTDB lineage: Bacteria > Bacillota > Clostridia > Acetivibrionales > DTU013 > MnB-11. Next base: position 80,557 of record JAFABI010000073.1, on the reverse strand, counting down.
GGCTTTCAGAGCTGATAAAGCCCGGTGAAAAAACCGTCATCATAACCAGCGACGTCACCAGGCCCATGCCCAGCAAGACCGTAATCCCTTCCGTGGTGGAGGAGTTGCTGGCCGCAGGCCTGTCTTACGAGGATATCACCATCGTATTTGCGCTGGGTAACCACAGGCAGCAGACGGAAGACGAAAAAAAGTATCTGGTTGGAGAAGATATTTATAACAAAATCAAATGTATTGACAGCGACACATCAAAATGCAAAAAGCTGGGCGCAACTGACAGAGGAACTCCCGTCGAAATTTTCGATGTGGTCGCCCAGGCCGATCGAAGAATTTGTCTGGGGAATATCGAGTTCCATTACTTTGCAGGCTACAGCGGCGGCGCGAAAGCAATCATGCCGGGAGTATCGACAAGGGCGGCCATTCAGGCAAATCACAGCAGAATGGTCATGGACGAGGCAAGGGCAGGGGCCCTGGAAGATAATCCCGTGCGTCAGGACATCGAAGATGTAGTGAAATTCGTCTCCATCGGCTTTATTGTTAATGTCGTGCTGGATGAAAAAAAGAATATCATCAAAGCAGTGGCGGGACACCACGTAGAAGCTCACAGGGAAGGCTGCAGATTCCTTGACGGATTATACAAAGCCGTCATACCTGAGAAGGCCGATATTGTCATAACTACGCCCGGCGGCTATCCGAAGGACATAAACCTGTACCAGGCACAAAAAGCGCTGGACAACGCAAAACATGCGGTGCGGGACGGCGGCATCATTATCCTGCTTGCCGCCTGTACGGAAGGCTACGGCGAGGAAGTTTTCGAACGATGGGTAAACAATTCCGGTTCTCCGGACGATCTTATCAACGGAATCAAAAGCAATTTTGAACTGGGCGGGCACAAGGCTGCGGCCATCGCCCTGGTGGAAAAGAAGGCGAAAGTGTTCATGGTCACCGAGATGAGCGACGAACTGGTTCAAAAGCTATATATGACACCTTTTAAAGAGATGCAGAATGCCCTTGAGGAAGCTTTTAAGGAGCTGGGCGGCGAAGCCTCGGTTTTGCTTATGCCCTTTGGCGGCTCAACACTGCCGGTACTGGAATCTGTGTAGGGGCGCGCCATTGTGCCCGTCCGCGTGCTGCGATGATGCTGGTCTCACAAAACATACCGGCTGTAGGGGCGCGCATTGCGCGTCCGCATAGGCATATTATTTTTTCCGGGTACTTGACAACAATCAAATATAGTGCTAAGCTAGGAAATGAAATCCTAGTAATTTACTAAGGTATTGGATTTACGATTATTAAGCCTGAAAGGGAAGGGAAATAGAAATCCTTTGGAAAAATCAGCAAACGTGACTGAAAGGGAGTGAATTCAATGAAATTATCCACCAAAGGGAGATACGGCTTAAAAGCCATGCTGGACCTGGCCGTGCATAACTCGGAAGGACAGGTGGTGCTAAAAAGCATCGCCGAAAGACAGGCCATTTCAGAAAACTATCTCGAACAACTATTTGCCATCCTGAAAAAAGCCAAGCTTGTAAAAAGCATCCGTGGTTCCCAGGGAGGCTACGTTCTTGCCACCAGTGCGGATAATATCTCTGTGGGAGACATTTTGAGAGCACTCGAAGGTTCATTGGCGCCTGTGGATTGTGTCGCCGAAGGTCATCCGGTTTCCTGCAGCAGATACGATTGCTGTGTAACCAAAGGCATCTGGAAAAAAATACGCGACAGCATTAACACCGTGGTAGATTCAACAACACTTGAAAGCCTTGTTGAAGAATATCGTAAAGTCCGGAATCAGGATAATGATACGTATTATATATAGGAGAGAGGACACACCCGCTGAGTTACGGGGCACGGGATAAAAGGAGGGAATCTCCCCTTTTGAAAAGGGAGAGGGAACACACCTTTCAAGTCACGGGTCACGGGATAAAAAGAAGGAATGTCCCCATCCGAAAAAGGTTTAAACGTATGTTTAAAACAGCCTTAAAAGGGAAAAGAATAAAAAAGCACCATTCATTTGGGAGCACAGAAAATAGTACTTACGCTTTTGCAGGAAATTTTGCGGAGGTTGTATTTTCACCGTGCTTAAGCAATAAACTGCAATTAAAGGAGTTGCACGATTATGACAGACAGATCTATTTATTTGGACCATGCGGCTACTACACCTGTAAAACCTGAAGTTCTTGAAGCCATGCTTCCATATTTCACCCAGAAGTTCGGCAATGCTTCATCCATATATACCCTGGGAAGAGATAGCAAAAAAGCCATTGAGGAAGCAAGGGACAGGACAGCGTCAGCGCTGGGAGCGCAGCCCAGGGAGATATTTTTTACCGGCTCGGGCACCGAGGCGGACAATTGGGCCGTAAAGGGCGTTGCCTATGCCAACCGCCAGAAAGGCAATCACATCATCACCACTGCCATTGAACATCATGCCGTATTGCATACTTGCCAGTACCTGGAGAGCGACGGCTTCGAAGTCACCTACCTGCCGGTAGACGAAAACGGTCTTGTTACGGCAGATGCCGTTAAAGCAGCCATAAAGCCTAATACAATCCTTATCACCATCATGTTTGCCAATAATGAAATAGGCACCATACAGCCAATTTCCGAAATAGGCAAAGTAGCACGGGCAAAAGGCATATATTTTCATACCGACGCTGTCCAGGCAGTGGGGAATGTAAAAATCAATGTGGAAGAAATGAACATCGATTTGCTTTCCCTTTCGGCGCATAAGTTCTATGGCCCCAAGGGAATAGGCGCATTATACATACGAAAGGGCATAAAGATCACTTCCTTCCTCCACGGAGGCGCTCAGGAAAGAGGCAGGCGCGCAAGTACGGAAAACGTTGCGGCAGTGGTTGGTCTGGGGAAAGCCATAGAACTGGCTTCGCAGAATTTGGACGAATACAACAAAAAGCTTATTACGCTTCGTGACCATGCAATTGCAGAAATTACGAAAAATATACCTTTTATACGCTTGAACGGCGATAGGGACAGCAGACTTCCGGGCAATGTCAATTTCTCCTTTGAATTCATCGAAGGCGAATCTCTCCTGCTGATGCTGGACATGAAAGGTATTGCAGCTTCCAGTGGTTCCGCCTGTACCTCGGGTTCCCTGGACCCTTCCCATGTTTTGCTGGCGATCGGACTGCCCCACGAAATAGCCCATGGTTCACTGAGGCTGACCTTTGGTGAGGAGAACACGAGGGAAGACCTTGATTACGTTCTGGAGGTATTGCCGGCAATCGTACAGAGACTCAGAGAAATGTCACCCCTCTACCAGGGTGTGGAAAAATAGGGATGTCATATCTTTATGACGGGAAGTCGAATGCGACAGAGAACCGTCCCTTGTCGCATAAATATAGATAGAAAGAAGGGATATTCATGTATAGCGAAAAGGTAATGGACCATTTCTCAAACCCGAGAAATGTGGGGGAAATAACGGATGCAAACGGTGTTGGTCAGGTGGGCAATCCCAAATGCGGAGATATCATGAAAATGTATCTTAAGATAGAGGACAACATTATTACCGATGCCAAATTCAAGACCTTTGGCTGCGGAGCTGCCGTGGCTACCAGCAGTATGGCAACGGAGCTGGTAAAGGGAAAAACCGTGGAAGAAGCCCTGCAGATCACAAATAAAGCCGTGGCAGAGGCCCTGGACGGCTTGCCTCCGGTGAAGATGCACTGTTCCAATCTTGCGGAAGAGGCCATAAGAGCCGCCATTGAAGATTATAAACGCAAGGAAGGACTATTGGAAGATGAAGATGCCGGCAACGCCTGCGGCAGAAGATGCGAAGACCTCCACTCTCTGGAGGATGAGGATTAGTACTGCAGCAAAAAGGATAATGAAGTTTGCTGTAGTTTTCTGCACAAAGGTTGACTTGGAGGTTAAGACGTTATGTCTTCAAAAGGTAAGGTAATGCTTGGTATGAGCGGCGGCGTCGATAGTTCGGTAGCTGCCGCTATATTATTGGAAAAAGGCTATGAGGTTTTTGGTGTCACAATGCAGATCTGGCCGGATATGGACAGCGAAAGGCAGAAAAACGAAGGCGGCTGCTGTTCTCTGTCGGCGGTGGATGATGCCCGAAGGGTAGCCGATAAACTGGGCATACCTTATTATGTATTGAATTTTAAAGATATTTTTAAAGAAAAGGTCATCGATTATTTTACAGAAGAATACGTCCATGGCAGAACTCCCAATCCCTGCATCGCCTGCAACCGGTATGTGAAATTTGAGGCGCTTTTGCAAAAGGCTGTATCCATGGGTATGGATTTCGTAGCAACAGGACATTACGCCCGGATAGACTATGACGAGACCGTTAAAAGATATTTACTGAAGAAATCTGCAACGGAAAGCAAGGATCAGACCTATGCCCTGTATACCTTGACCCAGGATCAGCTTGCAAGAACCCTTATGCCTATTGGTGACTTTACAAAGGAAAGGGTGCGTGAAATTGCCGGAGAGCTTGGCCTGTTGGTAGCCTCAAAGCCGGACAGCCAGGAAATCTGTTTTGTCGAAGACAATGATTATGGCAGATTTATCTGCGAAAATACGGATTATAAAGCTGTTCCCGGAAATTTCACCGATACCGCCGGAAACATTCTCGGCAGGCATAAAGGGATCATTCATTACACCATCGGGCAGCGAAAGGGGCTGGGGATCACTTTCGGCAAACCGATGTATGTGGTTGAGATCGACGAAGCGGGCAATACAGTGGTTTTGGGCGAAGGCGAAGAAGTCTTTTCAAGCAGCCTGGTCGCCTCCGATTTGAATTTTATCGCCATCGATTCGCTTGTAACGTCCCGAAAAATAAAAGCCAAAATAAGATATTCCGCTAAAGAGGCCGATGCTGTAATCCAGCCTATTGAAAACGGCAGGGTGGAAGTGCAGTTTGATATTCCCCAGAGGGCTGTTACCCCCGGACAGTCCGTTGTGTTTTATGAAGGAGATATCGTACTGGGAGGCGGCATTATTGAGAAGTAGATAAAGTGTGTAAAATTACGCAAAGTCGCTAATAATTTTTTTACAGTAGGACTACAGCTTTGTAAATACGGGTTTTCGTTGTTTAAAGTGAGCTATATGCGTGAATCCGCACTGAAGCAGCATATCACGAAAATAATCGAATTTATAGCCTATATACTCCGTATTATGGGCGTCTGACGCCAGGCTTACAATCTCTCCCCCCAGCTCCCTATATCTTTTTAGCACTGTGGAATCATATTGTGCGGTAACAATACCGGGTTTGTCCCTGAAAGATCCTGTGTTGATTTCAAAGCCTTTTCCCCGGGTCACCAGTTCCTTTAATATCTGGTCAAACACTTCTTTGTGGTTATTATATCTTAACGTCCTGTCATCATATCCGGCATACCGGATAATATATTCCATATGTCCTATATTATCATACTCTTCAAAGGTTACGACCGTATAAAGAATCTTTTGCAGATACAGTTCATAAGCTTCCCTGATGCTTTTGCCACAGTAGTAATCCCGGTAGTAGGGATCAATTCCGTCGATGATGTGTACTGATGCCAATACATAATCAAAATTTACACTCCTGACCGTTTTCAAGCTTTCCTCCAGGACGTGAGGCTGAATGCCCACCTCAATGCCTTTTAAAACCAGAAGCTTGTTCCTGTATTGTTCTTGCACCCCGTCCATATGGATTGAATATTTTTCAAAATCAATGTTATCGAAGATATCTGCCCCCGGATAATCAAAATCCAGATGGTCTGTAAAGGCCAGACCGTCCAGGCCGACATTCAAAGCCTTTTCACAGGCAGCTTCCGGCGTCATTTCACCGTCTGTAGAAAATTTACTGTGTACGTGGCAGTCAATCATTTTTGCATTATTCCTTTCGATATAGTATCAGGAGGCACAAAAGCTACTTGTCTTCCGGAAATATTTTAGCATTATCCTGCGAATTGCACAATAAAAAAAGGATATAGTTTATTAAAAATAGAAATAGGTATATAATAGTTAGCATGAATTTAATTTACAGGGAGGATATGGCATGGAAGAAACAAAAACAGACGGCCAGAAATTACAGGATAAGCTTTTTTACAAGGCGGCCAATGTTTGGGAAAAATCCGCCGAAGAGGAAAGACAGAAGGCTTTGGAATTCTGCGAAGGCTACAAGAAGTTTTTGGACAGCGCAAAAACCGAAAGGGAATTCGCCGCCGAAGCTGGAAAGCTTGCGCGTCAGCATGGGTTCATAGCGCTTGACGATATTATCAAGAATAAGAAGAGACTGGTTCCAGGCATGAAAATATACAGTGTTCACCGCAAAAAGTCCGTTCTGCTTGCGGTCATCGGCCAGCAGCCTATTGAAACCGGCGTTAACATCATAGGCGCCCATATAGATGCACCACGGCTCGACCTTAAGCAAAATCCGGTGTATGAAGATACTGAAATGGCTTTTTTAAAAACACATTATTACGGTGGAATCAAGAAATACCAGTGGGTCGCCATACCTTTAGCGATACACGGCGTTATCGTAAAGGCAAATGGTGATCTTATCAATATTGTTGTCGGCGAGGATGAGACGGATCCTGTACTCACCATAACCGATCTGCTTCCGCACCTGGCCCAGGAGCAGATGCAGAAAAAAATGAGTGAAGGCATCACGGGAGAGGGCTTGAATATCCTTGCCGGCTCCATCCCGTATAATGATGAAAAGGTAAAGGATAAAGTTAAATTAAACATACTCAATCTTTTGAACCAGAAGTATGGCATTGTTGAAGAAGACTTTCAATCCGCCGAGCTGGAAATTGTCCCTGCCTTCAAAGCGAAAGACGTCGGCTTTGACAGAAGCATGGTCGGCGCATACGGACAGGATGACAGAGTATGTGCCTATCCGTCCCTTCAGGCTGCTCTTGCCCTTGAGAAAGTAGGCAAAACCTCGGTTTTGATCCTTACCGACAAGGAAGAGATAGGAAGCATGGGCAATACGGGGGCAGAATCCAATATGCTGGAGGATTTTCTCGCATATTTGTGCGCTTATTCCGGCGATAATTATACCGATATAGCCTTAAGGACCTGCCTGAACAAATCGCGGATGCTGTCGGCGGATGTAAACGCAGGCGTCGATCCCAATTATGACAACGTCTATGAGAAGAGAAACGCTACCTATTTGGGGAAGGGCATTGTTCTCCAGAAATATACCGGTTCCAGAGGTAAATCAGGCGCAAGCGACGCAAATGCGGAATTCGTTGGAGAAATGAGGCTACTTTTCAACAGTAAGGGCATCCTGTGGCAAACAGGCGAGCTGGGTAAGGTGGATATGGGCGGGGGAGGCACCATCGCACAATATGTTGCAAACCTCGGCGTCGACGTTATCGACTGCGGAGTGCCTGTATTATCTATGCATGCACCATTTGAAGTAGCGAATAAAATCGACATTTATACCTCTTTTAAAGCATACAAGGTATTCTTTGAGAGTTGATGCTAACCTTATAACGAGGCGACAAAGATATCCGCCACCTCTATAGGTGGCGGGTACCGAATTGGGTTTCAGTATGTAAAAGATGGTTATGCATACTTGTTGGATTGTGTGAAATGCAGGATTGCAAATGTAGGGGCGCGCATTGTGCGTCCGCAGGAATGTGATCTGAGTCAGGAGGTTTCCTTGATTCATAAATATGCCGGCGATAACAAACACGGACGGCCAATGGCCGCCCCTACAGGACAGCAAACGCCCTGCAATCGCTACTTTTCATACTGAACAGCCTTCTAAGCATGCTTCCTTTTCCGGTGAAACACGGCTCTGACGATAAAAAACAAAATCACAAGGATAATAGCTGCGATCACGACATACTCAAACTTCTTGAAGATAGGGCGTACAACCGTTTCATAATTTGCACCCAGCTTGAAGCCTAAAAAGATCAGTATAAAATTCCAGGGCAGCATGCCGATGAGCGAATACGTAATAAATTTCCTGAAATTCATCCTTGCAATTCCTGCAGGAAGAGAGATAAAAGTACGTATGACAGGCAGCAGCCGGCCAAAGAAGACTGCTGCTGATCCGTATTTTTTAAAAGTATTCTCCGCTTTGTAAAAATGCTCCTCAGAGATAAAGAAATACTTCCCGTATTTGAGTATAAAAGGCCGACCGCCGTAGTATCCTACAACATAAGCCAGGGTGGAGCCCAGTAGGCTCCCGACAGCTACTGCCACATTAGCCAGCCAGAGATCGATTTTACCGTCAGCGACCATAAATCCTGCCAAAGGGAGGATCATTTCGCTGGGAAGAGGTATGCAGGCACTTTCGATAAGCATTCCGCCGCCAATACCGAAGTATCCCAGCGAGCTGATGATATCTTTGATGAAAAAGAAAATCCTTTCAACAAATTCAAACATAATTTATATTTTCTCCTTATCTCCCTCTAAATAAATATCTTTTATGGAGCGGGCGTCTGAGGTCCGCTCAAGGATGAATCGGCGTTGGAGGGATTGTCTTTTGTCGTGCTTTTTTTACCGCTGTTTTCAGTCTTTGTCCCTGTACTGCCACTGGAGGAAGTGTTATTATCCTTATTTATATCTGTCGTCAAATAATAGCTTTTTGCAGACGCATCAACAGAAACATAGCTTTCATTGCACTTGAATTCAGCTGCTGTAATCTCGCGGGCTTTTTCAATATCGCAGAGATAGTACCAGGGTGAGCTGTCATAGGTTGTTCCCGGCATGGCTATAAAGTTGACGCTTTCTCCGTTTATTTTGCTCACAAGCCCCGAAAGCTTGACGATTTCGTTCAAAGTGAAATTGGTTTCGATATTCTTAAAGATTACATCAATGATGCTGTTCATCCTGGTTATATATTGCAGCGTAGCCTTTTGCCTTACCAGCTCCTTAACAAAATATTGCTGCGCTTCGATTCTTTTCAAATCACTTCCATCGTAATACTTTCTGATTTCTTTGGTCCACCGGTTGGGTTGCCTGAAACGTATAAATTGCTCGGACTCGTCCCCGTTTAATGTCCGCAGACCCTTTTTCAAATGGATATGAAGATTTTGTGTCGGGTCGTCATAGTCCATGTTTGCCTGAACATTGATTTCAACGCCCCCAAGCAGATCAATGATTTTCCGGAAGGCGGTGGTATCTACAAAGACAGAGTATTTAATATTCACATCCAGAAGCTCGGAGACCGTCTGAACCGACAGATCAACACCTCCGTGAGGATATGCATAGTTGATTTTGCGATAGCTGTTTTCGATTTTTACCTTGGTATCCCGCGGGATGGACATTACATTTATTTTGCCCGTATCTGCGTCAAAATTCAGAAGCATCATGGTATCGGAATTTTTATTTACCTTGTCGCCGCCGAGGATAAGGACGTTAAAGGGCCCTTTGGCTCTGATAAAAGGCTTAAAGATGTCATTAATGGAACTGTTTGCATTTGCCGACAGGGCGTCGTCCTGAATGCTGTCATTAATATAGCGCATTACTACAATACCTGCAATAAACAAAAACGCAGTTACAATGACGGTAATGATAAAATAAAACTTTCTTAAATTCATAAAATACCTCTGGAATTCCTTTATACAAGAATAAGACCGCTTATTCAAGCAATTGGTTCCATATCTCCCCGGAATGCTTTATTCTCTGGCTTATTTGCAACTTATAACGACCTAATTCAAAGGAAATTTGTCGTTTATAGACAAATTTCCTTACAACAGCGGAGTTTCAACGAGGCGAAGAAATGCTCACCACCTGAAAACCAATTCGGCACCTGCCACCTATAGAGGTGAGAGATATTTGGGTCGCCTCGTTATAATATTATAAATAAGTTTTATAAATAAGTAAATAGTACTACAGAGAAACAAGCATTCATTTTCTTGTATTGTAAAGACAAAGTTACCGGATTGTTAACTCTATGTTAACTTATTGCGCAAGTCTGTATTGTTTTCTATAATTGATAAGGGCAAACCAGGCGCAAATAGATATCAACAAAGGTAAATATTCAAAATGGAGGTGCTGCCGTCATGCTGGGAGGAATCACTTTTACACTAATTGCAGTCATTGTACTGGCGCTCAGCTTTGATTTTATAAACGGTTTTCATGATACTGCCAATTCCATCGCAACATCTGTTTCCACCAGGGTGCTAACGCCCAGACAGGCAATTCTAATGGCAGCCGTTTTGAATTTTGCAGGTGCCCTTATGAGTGAGAAGGTGGCAAAGACCATTTCCAAAGGACTGGTTCACGGTTCGCTGGAAGAATATGTGATCATCGCCGCGTTGATCTCCGCCATCATCTGGGACTTGCTCACCTGGTATATCGGTATTCCCAGCAGTTCTTCCCATGCCTTGATCGGAGGCTTGATAGGCGCTTCCGTTGCATATGCCGGTTCCTTCGGCAAAGTCATGTGGGACGGAGTATTGAACAAGATTGTCATTCCTTTGTTTACTTCGCCGGTCATCGGATTTCTTGTAGGATACCTGTTCATGTCGCTTTTGTTTGAACTGCTTCGCCCTTTAACACAAAAACTGGTGAACAAATACTTTTCAAAGCTCCAGATTGTTTCCGCCGCACTAATGGCTTTTACCCACGGCAATAACGACGCTCAGAAATCCATGGGCATCATTACGCTTGCATTGGTAAGTTCGGGGTTATTAAGCAACGACGCCGGCATTCCCATATGGGTAAAAATTGCTTGTGCCATTGCCATGGCTCTGGGTACTTCCATTGGCGGCTGGAAGATCATTAAAACCATCGGAGTGAATATGATCAGGCTTCAGCCCATCGGCGGCTTCGCAGCCGAGACAGCGGCGGCGGCAGTTATAGAGACCGCTACCCAAATAGGTGCTCCTGTAAGCACGACCCATGTCATTTCATCCGCCATCATGGGCGTTGGCGCATCAAAAAGGTTCTCTGCCGTGAAGTGGGCTCTGGCGCGAAATATTGTATGGGCCTGGTTTTTTACCATACCTGCTACAGCATTGATGGGAGCAATTTTAACGCTGATTTTCAACCTTTTTTAGTACTACAGCGTAAACAACTGAATTATTCTTGCAGAAATAACGCGTTAAGGCATTCGCGATTATTCCTGCAAGGCGCATAAATGCTCATTAAAAATGAAGTTTACGCTGTATTATTCGTTAAATAGCAAAATATGCAGAAGTGCAGGGGCGCGCATTGCGCGTCCATATAAAGTAATCTACGGTTTGGTCAGCTTTCAATTTCCTTATCAGGATCAGGCCTTTTGAAATCAGACAGGGGATTGCTGTCTACCGCATCCTTGAGCTGCTGTTTGCCCAGATGGGTATAAATCTCCGTCGTTGCTATGCTTTCATGTCCCAGCAGTTCCTGTAAGGTCCTTATGTCAACATTTCCATACCTGTACATCAAGGTTGCCGCAGTATGCCTGAGCTTGTGAGTCGAGTACCTTTGCGGGTCAAGCCCGGCGTCTTTGATGTATTTTTTGACGATCTTCTGGACGGACTCCTTGCTGATTCGCTGTTTTCGTTCACTTAAGAATAGTGCATTTCTATCCTTGACGCCGTTCACCGGTCGAACGGGGATGTATGCATCAAGAGCTTGAAGACAGGCGTTATTCAGAGGTATGGTGCGTTCCTTGTCGCCCTTGCCGATCACTGTAAGATTGCCGTCTTTTATGTTGCTGAGGTTAATACCGACCAATTCCGACAACCGCATTCCACAATTTAAAAAAAGTGTAATCATTGCGAAATCCCGTTCCGGATATTCGCCGGATACTGCAGACAGAAGCTGTTTGCTTTCTTCAATATTTAAATACCTCGGCAGCCTTTTTACAATTTTTGGGGATTCCAGCTCGCTGGCAGGGTTGGAAGAAATAAGCCTGGCTTTATTGGAAAGATAATTGAAAAAGGATTTGAGGCTTGCAACTTTTCTGGCGCGGGCATGGGAAGTATTGTCACGGTTGTTGCTGACGTAGGACATGAAAGAATACAGATCGCTTAATGTGACATTTTTTATAAGCTCGATGTCAACGTCGGAAATATCAATTTCATTGAATGCGGCATTTTTATCAACCAGCCGGTTATGAAGCTTAAGAAAACGAAAAAACAACCGCAGGTCATAGAAATAAACCTGAACGGTATTTACGGATTTTCCACGGATGGTTTGAAGATAGTTTAGAAAATCCCGTAAAATAAAAGGCATTTCAAAATCCGAAATGTTTTTCATATGTAAAACCTCAATATCATTTGATATAGTTAATCATATACTAAAAAGCTTTGATTTTCAATAATTCCGGTTTCTCCTCCACCCAATTACACGAAATTTTTATTTCGTGTAATTAGCCATAAAATTTCCCGGGCTTCCCCTGAAAGAGCATTTATTTTTTCCAACGTTTTAAGCTATAGATTCACATTCATCAGATCCATATTCATTTGTATTCTCTTTCTTTTTAAAAGAATATAAAGTAAAATAGAATTTATAGCATTCATGCAACGCTATAAAATAGAATTTTATAATATTTTTATAGAATTTTATAATATTTTTAAGGATATCATGTTATGAGCCGGGTTAAAAGATATAAAAAAAGGAACTCGATTTTTTCAAAATTACTATTGTTAATTGTCATTCTAAGCGCTGTTTGCCTTGGTGGAGCGATCGGTATTAACGGCGTCAGGTATCTTGGCAATCTTTATTCACATAATTCGGATGCTGTGGAAGCGATTAACAAGGGATTTCAAGACGACCCTGTAAATACGGATCCCACTCCCGGTCCGGATGACGGGAACAATACCGCCGCACGGACCCCCGAACCTGAGAAACCATTAATCACCATTCCCCTGGAAAACCTACCCTGGCAGGTTAAAGGATTTTCATCCGAGGTCCTGGTAGACAGAAAGCCAGTCAGTGGGTATCGAAGACCCTACGATATCGAATTTCCCATACCGGATAAATATTCCAGCCTGGAAGGCGTTACCTGCTTTAGGGGAAATAATTACAGGGACTCCGGCAGCTATGGCTTTGCGGATGTTAAGCTTGAAAAGCTGGAGAAGGTCTGGTTTGTAAAAAACGGCAAAATTGACATATGGACAGGCGTGGGCTGGAATGGTCAGCCGGCCATTGTAAAATGGTCCGATGAAGTTAGAGATATGATGAATATCACGCCGGAAAAAAAGAAAAAGGCTGATTTGAAAGAAATTATTTATGCGACGCTGGATGGCAATATCTATTTTCTCGATCTTGATGACGGCAAGCCTACACGGCCTCCAATCAATGTAGGCTCCCCCCATAAAGGCAGCGTTACCATAGATCCCAGGGGCTATCCCCTTCTTTATGCCGGCCAGGGCATACCGGAGGTGGAAGGCAAAAAAATCCCCATAGGTTACAGAATTTTTAACCTGATCAACCAAAAACAGCTTTTTTTTCTGGATGGGATGGATCCCGACAAATATAGATACTGGGGCGCTTTCGATTCAGGCGCGCTGATAGACGCCAAAACCGATTCGTTGGTTCTGTGCGGTGAAAACGGCATACTCTATTCCGGCAAGCTTAATACGCATTTCCAGCCGGAGAAGAAGGCCATTTCCATTCAGCCGGAGCTTGTTAAATATCGCTACCATTCTCCCATAAGCTCAAAAATCGGGATAGAAAATTCCCCGGCAATCTATAAAAACTTTATTTATTTTGCCGATAACAGCGGCCTTTTCCAGTGTGTTGACCTTAACACCCTTGAAACGGTCTGGATCAGGGATGTCAATGATGATACCGACAGCACCACGGTATTTGAAGAGACGGCTTCCGGAGTTTTCCTCTATACTGCCAATGAAGTTGACCATCATCAGGAGGGGGGAGCCTCCTATATAAAAAAGTTGAATGCGCTCACGGGGGAATTGATTTGGGAGAAGAAAGTTCCCTGCTTCTACGATTCCCATACCAACGGCGGAGCCCTTGCCTCCCCTGTACTGGGAAAGCATGATATCAGTGACCTGGTAATTTACAGCATAGCCAAAACAGAGACCAAAAACGGCGGTGCTTTGATTGCACTTGACCGGAAGACCGGGCAGGAAATCTGGAAGGTTAATATGAAGTACTATAGCTGGAGCTCGCCTGTAGCCGTCTATACCAAAGAAGGCAAATCCTATTTGATTGTTTGTGATTCCGGCGGCTACATGAACCTTTTTGAAGGCAGTACCGGCAAGAAGCTTGATTCTCTGCCTCTTGAAGCAAACATGGAAGCATCTCCCGCCGTGTATGACGATATGATCGTTATAGGCACCAGAGGAAGCAAAATCTGGGGCATAAAAATCAAATAACTGCTCTATGTGAAATATCAGATAATCCAGTAATCCAGAAAATTATTTGTTGTTCTCAAACATAAGCTTACATTTGTCGGCCCTGTATTTTGCAACAATAAATTCCACGACCTGTCCGCTTTTTGAGTATAGGATATTCTCTATTTTAATCAGTGCATTGCCTGTCTGTACATGGAGGTACTGTGCATCCTCCTGGCTTGTATAAATGATCTCCATCGTGCTTTTCGTCTTAACGGGCAGTAGAGGATATTTTCCCCTGAGGATCTCATAGGAAGGCTTGTCGGCCTTTATATCTTCAATTATCCCGGGAAATAAGCCCAAGGGTATATATGAAATGTTATAGGACAGGACGTCATTTTTCTGTGTAACGATATATTTAATCTCGGCAAAGCCGTGCTGCTGGTTATACCCGGCGGAAGCTCCGAAGACGTCCTCCAGGCATTTCAAGCCGTTGCTGCTGATGTTTTTCAAGGAAATGATATTATGTTTGCCCGGCTCCTGGCTGTCAAGAATGGAATCGGTAAAACCCGAGTAGCTTTTAATATCAACCTTGGATTTGGTTTTTGCTACAAAGGTTCCCTTCCCCTTTTCCTTATACAGATAGCCATTGCTGGTAAGCTCGCTTACCGCCTGTCTGACCGTGGGTCTGCTTATATCATATTGCTCGCACAGTTCCTGTTCCGAGGGAATCTTGGTTTCTTCCCCATATTCACCGCTTTCAATCTTTTCTATAATCATGTTTTTCAACTGTGAATATAGAGGAACATTACTGTACTTGTTAATCATTTCTTCTCCCCCTGAACATGTGGATATTGCTAGCATGGCAGCACATTATTACATCTTTACTAATTTTAATATATATATTGTCTTATTTCAACATTATAAAATAATATTTTTTTACGGATATTTCTCATCCTGTGACTATTCAGCTACTGTCATTGCGAACGAAACGAAGTGGAGCGCGGCAATTAAATAAATGCTTTCAGTCAGAAGCAGAGATTGCCATGTCGCTTTGCTCCTCGCAATGACGACCGGGGTAACTGAGAATAGTCACCTCATCCTTGTACAGAGGAAAAAACGCAGCAGATTACTCCACTGCGTTTTCAAGAAGGTCATTCCCTCTCTATCCTTATACTTTTAGCTCTGCATGGATATCGCTTGTTTGAATGTCTGAAAGAGCCGGCATGACGTGCTCCTTGACGAATTCCTCAACTTGCTGCGGCGCCCTGCCGATATAGTTTTTGGCTTCCATTACCGACATAATTTCATCAAAGCTCATTCCAAATGCAGCGTCGCCTGCAATTCTTTCAATCAGATCATTGGCATTGCCGAATAGCTTCACCTGTTTTGCAGCCTCCATGGAATGTATCCTTATCCGCTCATGAAGCTCCTGCCTGTCCCCTCCCCTTTTTGCGGCTTCCATCATAATATTTTCAGTAGCCATGAAAGGGAGCTCCTCCATTACATGTTTTTCTATAACTTTCGGGTAAACTACAAGGCCATCGGCTACATTCATATAGATATTAAGAATCGCATCCACCGCCAGGAAAGCCTCCGGAACGCTTATTCGCCTGTTGGCCGAGTCGTCAAGCGTTCTTTCAAACCATTGGGTTGAGGCTGTAATGGCCGGGTTCAGAGCGTCGACAATCACATACCGGGCAAGAGAAGAGATTCTTTCGGAACGCATGGGATTGCGCTTGTAAGCCATGGCAGACGAACCTATCTGTTTGGATTCAAAGGGTTCTTCCACTTCCTTCATGCTTTGCAGCAGCCTTATATCGTTGCTGAATTTATATGCACTCTGGGCTATGCCGCTCAAAACATTCAGCACGCGGCTATCCTGTTTGCGGGTATAGGTCTGTCCGGACACCGGATAAACATTGTCAAAGCCGACTTTTTTGGCAATCAGCTCCTCCAGCTTTTTAACCTTCTCTCCATCATCGTCAAAAAGGGCCATAAAGCTTGCCTGAGTGCCGGTAGTCCCCTTGTTTCCAAGCAGCTTCATTCCGGAAAGCACATATTCCAGATCCTCCAAATCGATTAAAAGATCCTGGATCCACAAACAGGCTCTTTTCCCTATTGTAACCAGCTGAGCGGGCTGGTAGTGGGTAAATCCCAGCGTGGGCATGTCCTTATATTTCAAAGCAAATTCCGCCAAGGTTTTGATCGCTGCCGCCAGCTTTCCCCTGATCAGCCTGAGGGCTTCCGTCATTACGATGATATCCGTATTGTCGCCTACATAGCAGGAAGTCGCGCCTAGATGGATTATCCCCCTTGCATTTGGGCATTGTTCCCCATAGGCATGTACATGTGCCATGACGTCATGACGTACTTCCTTCTCTTTCTTCTCGGCTACTTCATAGTTGATATCGTCCTTAAACTTTTTCAATTCATCGATTTGTTCCTGTGTGACCCCGAGTCCCAATTCCATTTCTGCTTCCGCAAGAGCGATCCAAAGCCTTCGCCAGGTCCTGAATTTCATATCGCCGGAAAATAGCTCCTGCATCTCTTTGCTGGCGTATCGGGCGTTAAAGGGGCTCTCGTAAGTATTTTTCAAAATTGGTACCTCCAATATCTGCTCTATTATTGAAAAGGGACGTTCCCTGGACCCATAACAATTACTTAATGACTTGCCCCTTGAGGAATACCTCGTGTGTGTGTCCCTTCACTCTTCAAAAAGGGACATTCCCTGGACCCGTAACACATTCTTCATGGCTCGGCCCTTGAGGAATACCTCGTGCGTGTGGTGTCACTTCACTCTTCAAAAAGGGACGTTCCCTGGACCCCTAATGCATTCTTCATGGCTCGACCCTTGAGGAATACCTCGTGCGTGTGGTGTCCCTTCACTCTTCAAAAAGGGACATTCCCTGGACCCGTAACGCATTCTTCATGGCTCGGCCCTTGAGGAATACCTCATGCGGGTGTGTCCCTTCACATTATACCACAAAAAAAGCGCGGGATCATGAGAATCCCGCCAAAACATTATGAATATGAGATTGATTCAAGGCATCCATTCAAACGGGGACATTCGCTGCTTATATCCCGTGACCCGTGACTAAGCGGGTGTGTCCCCGAACCTTTGAAAGATGGAAACCCGAAACCATTATATTACTCTGCCATCGACAAATCAAGTATATTTAGCGATGAACTCCTACCATGCACCGGAGGTGCGGCTGTCTACGGCCGCCTTTTGCGGTTGCAGGCATACTATAAAAAAAATATGATTCATCGGTCGGTATCCTAATGCTTAATACCATTTTGGAGCCACAATGTTTAGCACTGGCGAAAATATAACTTCTGGTGCTCCTTAATTTGCCAGAAGCTTTTTTACGCTTGCAATCTGCACACATACACAGAGCAATTCCATAGCCTTCTTAAGCTCTGAAACCGGAGGCAAGGTGGGAGCGATTCGAATGTTCCTGTCCTGGGGATCCTTGCCGTATGGGTAGGTAGCTCCGGCCGAAGTCATGATTACGCCTGCATTGGAAGCCATTGACAGAGTCTCTCTGGCGCACCCCGGCAATGTATCAAGGCTGATGAAATAGCCTCCCCTGGGTTTGTTCCACCAGGAGATGTCTTTGCCGCCAAGCTCGCTTTCCAGTATATCCAGCACCATGTCAAATTTGGGTTTGAGTATTTCGGCATGCTTCTTCATGTGACTTTCGATTCCTTTCATATCCTTCAGGAAAGCCACGTGCTTCAACTGGTTTATTTTATCTGGACCTATGGTCCTGATTCCCAGCTGTTTCTTTATAAAAGCAATATTGTTTTCGCTGGCAGCCATTACGGCTATGCCGGCACCCGGAAAAGTAACCTTGGAGGTGGATGCAAACATGAAGACCCTGTCGGGGTTGCCGGCATCCTTGCAGGCCTGCATGATGTTCAGCAGCTTATCGGGCTTGTCTGTAAGATGGTGTACTACATAGGCATTATCCCAGAATATCCTGAAATCATCCGCCTTGATTTTCATATTTGCGAAGCGCCGCACCACTTCATCGGAATAGGTAATCCCTTCCGGATTGCTGTACTTGGGAGTGCACCAGATGCCTTTTATTGCTTCATCCGCCGCTACCAGCTCTTCGATTTTGTCCATGTCGGGACCGTCGGATTTCATCTCAATGGTGATCATTTCAATGTTAAGCAGCTGGCATATGGCAAAATGCCTGTCATATCCGGGGCTGGGGCAAAGAAATTTAACTGCCGGCTGCTTGCCCCAGGGTTTTGCTCCTCCATACACTCCCAGCATCATCGCCCTGGCGATTGAATCATACATCATGCTCAGGCTCGCATTTTCGCCAAGAATGATTTCCTTTGGCGATACTTCCAGCATTTCTGCAAACAGTGCTTTTGCTTCGGGGATGCCGTCAACAAGTCCATAATTTCTGCAATCGGTGCCGTCTGCCGTCTTGCAGCTATCCGTGCTTGACGGATAATCCAGCATCTTCATGGAAAGCTCCAGCTGGTCGGCTCCGGGCTTGCCCCTGGACATATCCAGCTTAAGCTTCTGTGAAATGAATTCATCGTATTTTTTATTCAAACGAACCAGCAAATCTTGCAGGTCTTCTTTTTTCAACTCATTGAATTTACTCATATTCTTCCTCCCGGCCGGACCGATGTTCCGCCCTTATTGTTAATATTAGCTATTTTATTATATTTTCAATATTTTTGCAACTTGATAGATAAATTATTTCATATAATATTTGATTTGCTTCAATAAATCTTTCATTATGCAGGATTACTTCTAATATTATTCATCATTTGAACATATGATTTTTTAAAACCCACAAAATTCCACGTGTATTCCTTTCCTTCACGGGCACAATATTATCACAAGGGTTCGTGATGGTTGAGCCAAGAATGTTACAGGGTCTTCCGGGCTTTGTAATATTCGGTCAAAGATTGATACCAGGTCTCTCTTTAGCAGGTTTAGGCTTGATATCAGTCGGCGAGAAGAGCTTTGCAGGTCTTCCAAGGCTTTATTGCAGCGGTTGAAGCTGTCATGCCGTTAATTTCGCGGTATGTACTGTTGATTATTCCGTTGCAATAGGGTCGAAAAGGATTTGCAAGGTTCGAGCTAAGATTATCAAGGGTTCCGCAGGTATCACATCCCCCTTCTTCAGCCTGCCTGCTAAAAACGGCGGCAGTCCCCGAGACAGGTAGAGATACTTGAGCCAAGCCTGCTGCAGTGGTTTTGCAGCTGTTCCTGGATGGGCGGATGATATACTGGGGGTCATATGCAGTCTGCCGATTGCATATGGTTTCCAAGGTACTCTTGGTACTCGAGCAAAGGTTGGTATGGGTTTTGTAATGCTTGTGGGCAGTCGAAAGATTGTTTATAGGTATGTAGGGATCCATATTGGCTGTAGCGTAGATCATCATGGGCTCTTTTTTATTTGTCCCGGTTAAGAGGCTGCTTTGCAAAGCCAATGGGAATAGAAGGCTCTAAAAGTATATCGCTATAGCCCAGTTGTTCACTACAAAATAACCTGCCTGATAACTCTCAAAAAGTTGGCCCCTGCAAATTTGTCAATAAACTGCTGGGAATAATTCAAAGCCAAAAGCCTTTCCAGAATTTTGTCAACATCCTGTATACCTTGTATCCCCTCAGGAAGGCATTCGATGCCGTCGAAGTCCGCTCCCAGACCTATATGGTCTTCTCCCGTCACCGCTGCAATATGCTCAATATGCCTGAGGATATCGTCCATTGAAGCATGGCCTGTGTCATTTAGAAAGCAGGGATAAAGATTGATTCCTATGACTCCATTACTCGATTTTATCGCCTTTAGCTGTTCATCGTCAAGGTTCCGCGGATGACGGCACAGCGCTCTGGAATTGGAATGGGAAGCGATGATTGGTGTGCTGCTGACCTCATGGACGTCCCAAAAGCTTTTTTCCGATAAATGGGATACATCCACCAGCATCCCCAGTCTGTTCATCTCCGCCACTGCCGCTTTTCCAAATGCAGTCAGGCCTACCCCGTTTTCACTGTTCTTTACCCCATCGGCTATTTCGTTTGTAAAATTCCACGTCAGGCAAATGCTTCTTACTCCAAGCCGGTAAAGCATTCTTAATACAGACAGATCCCCCTGAAGCGCTCCACCGTTTTCAACCGATAGTATTGCAGCTGTCCTTCCCATGGCCAGAGTATCTTGAATGTCCTGATAACTTCTGCAAATTGTTATGTATTCACTGTAATGTTCAACCTGCTGCTGGAAGAAGTCCAGTATACGGATAAACCTAAGCAGCTCAGACCCCTTATATTCTATAGGATCCACAAATGCGGCAAAAAACTGCACATGGTTCCCGGCACGTTGTAAACGTTCCAGGTCTATGTGAAGTCCATTTTTATATAAGCTTTCCTTTTTGTCCATAGCTTCGGTAATCGTGTCGCAATGTGCGTCTACTATAATCATAACTGCCCCCTAATGCTAAAAAGCATTTTTTATAAGGTTAATGTTTTCCGGCACAAAGATTCCATCCCTTTTCCTGCCGGTAACCTCCGCAATATCGAAACGGACTGGCTTTTCAGTTAAACCGTGCAATTTCAGATACGTCCATGCCAGCTTCCGGATGTTTTCCTGTTTTCTCCTGCCGACGGACTCGCCCGGCGTTCCAAACAGATTCCCTGTTCTTGTTTTTACTTCAACAAAACAAATATATTCCCCGTCAAAAGCAATTATATCAATTTCGCCCATTTTCCCGGCCCTGTAGTTCTTTTCGGCGATCCTGCAGCCATTTGCGGTGAGATACCGGCATGCCAGTTCCTCTCCCAGGCTTCCAAAGCTTCGCTTGTTATCTTTTTTTACTGGATCCATACAATTCTCCGTAGCTTGAATCGACCCGACTGACAAAGATCAGAATCTGCGCCACTACCTCGTAAAGCTCCGGAGGTATTTCATCACCGATGTGCAGGGCATTCAAGGTATGGGCCAAATCCTTGTCCTCATAAATCGGGATCTCGCTTTTTTGCGCCGCCTCAATGATTTTTTCCGCAGCCTCGCCTTTGCCCAGAGCAACGATGGAAGGTGCCCTGTCTTTATCCGGTGAATAGCGGAGAGCAGCCACTTCCTTTATTTTTTTACCATTCTTTTTTTCATTTATCAAATGATTTCCATTTCCTTGAAAACCCGTATCAATCGAAGTAATCTTTTTCATATTTTTAAATCCACAGACATCCTTCCGTCTTTAAGCTCTTTCCCGGCCAGGCGCTCTGCATTGACCGGATTTACCCTTTCCTCCAGCAGCCTGTATCTCACATCCACCAGTTTGTAGCCTTTCTCCAGCAAGCTGCCGTAAAGGTGCCTGTAGTTTTCCTTCATGAAGTCAATGACTTTTTGCTCTTCCGCTCTCAGATTTATGCCTACATTTTTGTCCTTTACATCCATCAATGCTTCCACCCTGCCAAGGTTTTGCGTGTCCAGGGACAAAAGTACGACGGCATTCCGGGGATCGATCCGTTTTTTGTTTTTTTCCTTTTTCATTACATAAAGCTCCATGGTTGTATGGAAGCCGGAGAGATTTAAAGGTATCTGAACATATACATTATTTGTGCTTATCTGGTTCAGAAGCCGGATACCTTCTTCGATACCGGTTGCTTTTGCCATAATGTCGGCTCTGTCAGACGGGCTCGCTCCCTGGCTGAGATGCTTTATGCCATCCAGCTTGTCGAGGATGTCGCTGTAAATCTTTTTCACTTCCAGTTCGGAGGAAAGCTTTTCCGATTCCGTATGTACAAACAAGCCTTTGAAGGCTTCCTTGAGTTTTCCGGCCAGTTCCTTCATTTCATTGCTGCGGTCTTCAAGGTTATTCGGCTTGTTAAGAAGAACCTCCTGGTCCTGTTTTACCGTTTTAAGAAATGCAGCTTCATCGGGATTGGCCTCCGGAGCTCCCCCCGTTAAAGAGGCATTACTTTGTTTGGCGGCAGGGCTTGCCTCCTCCCCACTTTCCTGCATGATTAGTAAGGAAGCTCCGCCAGGCGAATTCCCACCTGCGCTGTCTTCCTTGCCGGTCACCATACGATTTCCCGGCAAATTTGCCGGATGATTGACGTTTCCATTATCGACGGCTGTTTGTCGGTTTAGTGGAAGCTTATTTGCGATATTGCCGGTGGTTTCATCCATTGTGGAAAGAATGCTCCCTGGATCGGGAGCCGGTATTTTTTGCAGTTGCCGGCTGTTTTGGGCCGGTTCGTTCATCACATCGCCATCAGCAAGCTTTGAAAGAATGGAATACAAATCCTCCAACTGGCCGCCAAGCTTTAAGTTGCCTTCAATAAGCCTTATGGCTGCATCCAGGGAATAGTGCCCGGAGGAAAGGCCTTTTGAAGACAAAAAAACCGCTTTCTCAGGCGTGAGAGCCTTGAATTGGTCCAGCAGCAGGGAGACATTGTCCAATAATTCCCTGGTTGCATGAACACCGGCTGTTTTGACCTCACCGGCCAGCAGCATGTTTCTTGCATCAGGCTTTATATTAAGGCTGTCCAGCAGCTTCATGGTCTCATTGCGGGAATTTTCCGGACTCAAGGCGTCTTTTTTTACGGTTTCAAGGATTAGGGTTCCGCCGTTCCTTCCTTTTACCACAAGCTCCAGGTTCTCTCCCGGAGCCGTGTCGATCTCGGAGGCAATTGCCGCACGAAGAACCGTACCGTCGGAAAGCTTTAACAGCAATTCGCCGGAAGTCATTTCTAGTACTCTGGCTCTGACTAGATCGCCTGTATCAAGCTTTCCCAGGATATCGGCCACTCCCTTGGAGGAAGAGGCCTGCTCGGTGATAACGGCATTGATCCTCATAAAATACATTTCCTTCTGGACTTATAGAAAATTCTTTGTAAAGCTTATTCTATGTATCGGACAAATTCCGAATTTTTTTATAGCATTTATATGTTCTTCGGTCCCATAGCCTTTGTGCTGTTTGAAACCATATTCCGGATAAATCGTGTCAAGCTCCTCGATCATCCTGTCTCTCGTCACCTTGGCGATGATGGAGGCTGCTGCAATGGACACGCTCAAGGCATCTCCCTTAATAATGGGCATTTGCCTTACCGGCACGTCCGGAAGCTTCACGGCGTCGATCAGCAAAAGCTCCGGAACCGGTTTGATGGTGTCGATTGCCATTTTCATTGCCTTTTTTGTGGCATTGAGAATATTGATTTCATCAATGCATTTTTCATCAACGATGCCGGTGCTTAAAGCAATGGCCTTTTCAAGTATTTCATCGTATAAGAGGTCGCGTTTGGCGGCAGACAACTTTTTTGAATCATTTAACCCTTTGATGAATGCATCCTGGGGCAGAATGACGCAGGATGCCACAACAGGCCCTGCCAGAGGTCCCCTGCCGGCTTCGTCTATACCGCCGATTATTTTCACACCGTCGGCATAGGCGGCTTCCTCATAGGAACACATTGCGCGATAACGGGCAATTTCCGCCTCCAGGGCGGCTTTTTCCTTTTGCTGCTTTGCGGTTTGTTTCATATAACATACATTCCTTTGCTGTGCACAAGGACACAAAAGCTATAAAGTTTTTTTTCTTAGGAGTACTGCAAATATTACTTCACGTTTTTCAGAAAATGCCGGCCGCAACGGACTGCATTTTCCGAAACCTATATGGGAAGTTATATTTGCACCAGTACTTACAATGCCGGTCTTTCCAGAGAAATCCTGCCGATTTTGCCGCCCCGGAACTCATCCAGTACGATGGTGGAAATCCTCTGCAAATCGATTTCACCGCCCGCCACCACGCAGCCCCTGTTTTTTCCGCAGGACTCAAGCAGCATCAAGCCGGTCTGCTCCTCAAGGCTTTGCAGTTTAAACCTTGCCGCCAATAAGGAGGGATAGCAGGAAGCCAGCTTTTCAAGGAGCGCAGCGGCAATTTCGACGGTGTCCATGATCTCATCCTTGATAGCACCTGTAAATGCAAGATTTAAAGCTGTTTGCCTGTCTTCAAATTTTGGCCACAGGATTCCCGGCGTATCCAGGAGCTCTATTTCCTCGTTAATCCTGATCCACTGCTTGCCCCTTGTGACTCCGGGCCTGTCTCCTGTTACCGCGCTGGCCTTGCCGGCAATTTTATTTATAAAGGAAGATTTGCCCACATTGGGAATACCCACCACCATGGTACGTATCGGCCTGAATATCCTGCCCTTCTGCTTATCTCTTTCGACGCGCTCTTTCATCCGTTCCCGCAGGCTGGTTTTCAGCTGGGCTATGCCGCTCCCTTTGATGGAATCAATGAAAATAACCGCACTGCCTTTTGCACCGTACCATTTGAGCCATTCCCTCGAAGCGGCTTCATCCGCCAGATCGGACTTGTTCATGGCAACGATCCTTGGCTTATTGTTTATGATGGCGTCGATCTCGGGATTTTTGCTGCTGGCCGGGATCCTTGCATCCAGTAATTCGATAACGACATCAACCAGCTTCAAATTTTCTGCCAGCAGCCTTCGGGTTTTGGCCATATGGCCCGGAAACCAATGAATATTCACTTCGGTTCACCTGCATTTTTTAAAGTATTATAGAGTCCTCCGATGGCTTCCCGGGGCCAGATCCGAAAGATCGCCTTGCCCTTTATCCTGTTATATTCAATCAACCCTATCTGCCTGCTGTCTCTACTGTTCAACCGGTTATCCCCCATTACTGCGACCCTTTCCGGCGGAATAACCATGGGAAGCTCAAGGCTCTGGTTATAGGTTACCCCATTTTCCCTTAAATATGGCTCCTCCTGCTTTATATCATTTAAAAAGACATATCCGTCCCGGATATCCAGCTTGTCGCCCGGAACTGCAACTACCCGCTTTATATAATCAACTTCGCTGATGGAAGGTATGGCCTTTTTAAAAATCGGGATATCGTTCATAAAAGGAAGAAATCCGGTAATGCCTTCCTGATATTGTAATACGATGATATCTCCTTTTTCCGGAGGGTTGAAATAATAGCCCAGCTTATATACGATGAGCCTTTCCGCGGTGGATAAGGTGTTTTCCATGGACTCGCCTTCAACATAAACGGGTTCAAATACAAAACCACGG
This sequence comes from Bacillota bacterium, assembly GCA_023426125.1. GTDB lineage: Bacteria > Bacillota > Clostridia > Acetivibrionales > DTU013 > MnB-11. The sequence continues at coordinate 55,297 of JAFABI010000073.1, read as the reverse complement.
ATAAGAAATGCAATGATCACAGCCAGCAATATAGCTTCAACCCACTGTAGCACTTCCTTCAACCTGTTTGATTTTCCGGTACCTTCCGTCACCTTGTACACCAACTTTTCTGACATTCTCTTAAATATAAAAGGGACATGATGTCCCTTTTATACATGTTTCAATTATTCGTCCTTGCTTTGAAGCTTTTCTTTAATCTTGGAAGCCTTGCCTACCCTTTCACGCAGGAAATAGAGCTTAGCCCGTCTTACCTTACCTTTTCTTACTACATCGATATGATCGATCTTTGGAGAATGAACCGGCAAGATTCTTTCCACGCCGACTCCGTAGGAAACCCTCCTGACTGTGAAAGTTTCCTTGACTCCGCTACCTTTCAACGCAATCACGGTACCTTCAAATACCTGGAGTCTTTCCCTGTTACCTTCCTTAACTTTCAGATGAACTTTTACATAATCACCGATCGCGAGTTTCGGCAAATCGGTACGTAACTGTTCCTGTTCAATTGCTTTTATGATGTCCATTGTTCTTCCTCCTTCCTTCCAGGACGTTCGTGAGCGTTGAATCAAAGCTCAGAGGACCGCCCGTACTACGCACGCAGAACATTATATCACAGTGCGGTGTTTTTTGTAAATATTTTTTTCCAAACAAATCATAATCCCAAACCACGCAAAGCCTCGTCCAACAATTTCCGGTCTTCCGGCTCCAGTACGATTTTTTCCAGCAAATCGGGCCTTTTTTTATACGTTCTCAGCAAGGATTGCTGTCTCCGCCACCGTTTTATATTGGCATGATGTCCTGACATCAGAATGTCAGGCACCTTCCTGTGATTGAATTCACCCGGCCGGGTATATTGGGGATACTCCAGAAGCCCGCCGCAATGTGACTCTTCGGAATAGGATTCCTCATTGGACAGCACGCCGGGAATGGTCCTGCATACGGCGTCAATAAGCACCATGGCAGGCAGTTCGCCGCCTGTCAGCACATAATCGCCGATGGAGACCTCTTCATCCACAATCTCATCCAGCACTCTTTCATCAACGCCTTCATAGTGTCCGCACAGCAGAATCATATGCTCATACTGCGACAGCTCCTCCACAAGGCTTTGGTCGAGCCTTCTTCCCTGAGGACTCATATAGATGACTCTGGGTTTGTAATCCAGCTTTTCCCGGATTGACATATATGCGTCAAATATGGGCTGGGCAAGCATTACCATGCCATTACCGCCGCCATACGGGTAGTCGTCGGTTTTTTTATGCTTGTCCCTGGAAAAATCGCGGATGTTCACCGCACGGATGCTCACCAGCTCATTCTCCTGTGCTCTTCCAATGATGCTTTCTCCAAGGATTGCCGCAAACAAATCAGGAAATACGGTCAGTATGTCAAATTTCATCATCCAGCAATCCTTTCGGGACAATTACACGCATTCTGCCTTCTTCAAAGGATATCTCCCTGACAACGCTTTTAAGGGCAGGCAGCAGTATTTCTCCGCCGCTTTCGTTTTTTATAACGTAAACATCGTTGCTTCCTGTTTGAAGGACATTATGCAGCTTCCCCAGATGCCGGCCATTCTCGTCGCTCACTTCAAGACCTATAAGATCGCAGACAAAAAAACTGTCTTGGGGAAGCTTTACCGCATTCTTCCTGTCAACCAGCAAAAAAGCGTCCCGCAAAGCCTCTGCAGCTTCCGGAGCATCGACTCCTTTGAACTTCAATACAACCATGTTCTTCAGATATTTAACGCCTTCCAGATAGTATTTATCTTTTACTCCATTTTTATCAACATATACCCAATCAAGCTTTTTAAACCTTTCGGGATTGTCGGTGAGGGGAATTACTCTCACCTCTCCCCTGATTCCCTGTATATTTACGATTTTACCTATCTGCAATTCCTCGTACATGAAAATACCTCTTATGCTAAAACGGAGCATACGAATAAAAGATGATCAATACTACAGCGAAAGTATTTTTTCGCTGTAGTACCCAAATCACCTTTTTATTGAACGATCTCCACTGCAACTCTTACATTTTCTTTCACTGCTGCTGCTTTTACAACCGTTCGGACAGCTTTGGCTATCCTTCCCTGTTTACCGATTACCTTACCCATGTCTTCCTTTGATACTCTCAGCTCCAGTATCGTGATATTATCGCCTTCAACTTCATTCACGGACACCTCGTCGGGGTAATCGACAAGAGCCCGCGCAATTGTTTCGAGAAGTTCTTTCATCAACTGCACCTCCCGCGCTTGCTAAGCGTCCCAGAACTACTGAATTACACCTGTCTTCTTCAATAAGGATTTTACCGTATCGGTCGGCTGCGCGCCATTTTTAATCCATGCAGCCGCCTTTTCTCCGTCGATTTTGACTTCTGCGGGATCCGTCAAAGGATTGTACGTACCCAGCTCCTCAATAAACCTTCCGTCACGGGGATATCTTGAATCAGCTACTACGACTCTGTAGAACGGGTTCTTTTTTGCGCCTATTCTCTTCAGTCTTATTTTTACCGCCATTTTTGTCACCTCCTCTCAAGGAAAACTTTTATAGAAACTTTAGCGATTGCTCATGCAAATGCCGGAATTTTTAAAAAGGCAGCTTGAATTTTCCCATGCCTTTGCCGCCGCGCCGTCCCTGGTCGGCCATCATTTTAAACAGCTTCTTCATCTCTTCGAATTCCTTCAAAAGCTTGTTTACTTCCTGTATGGTGGTACCGCTGCCCGCAGCGATCCTTTTGCGCCTGCTGCCGTTGATAATGTGGGGCTCGTTTCTTTCCTTTTTTGTCATTGACTTAATGATCGCCTCCACATGGGACATCTTTTTCTCGTCCATCTCGACATTTTGAAGCGCCTTTGTGTTCATCCCCGGCAGCATCCCCAGCACCTGGTTCAACGGCCCCATCTTCTTCACCTGCTGCATCTGGTCGAGAAAATCCTCCAGCGTAAACTGCTGGGTGCGCATTTTCCTTTCCATTTCCAGGGCCTTTTTCTCGTCAAAGGCATCCTGGGCTTTTTCAATAAGACTCAGCACATCGCCCATTCCAAGAATCCGGGATGCCATTCTGTCCGGATAAAAGGGCTCGATATCATTAAGCTTTTCGCCGATGGCTGCAAATTTTATGGGCTTTCCCGTGACGGCTTTTACCGATAATGCGGCGCCGCCTCTGGTATCGCCGTCCAGCTTGGTAAGGATGATGCCGTCCACCCCCAGCTTCTCATCAAAGCCCTGGGCGACATTGACCGCATCCTGGCCTGTCATGGCGTCTACCACCAGCAAAATTTCATGGGGGCGGATGGCCTTTTTGATATTCTCCAGTTCGTCCATCAATTCCTCATTGATGTGCAGACGTCCTGCCGTATCGATGATAACCGTATCATGAAGCTTTATCCTTGCCTGCTCCAGGGATTTTTTCGCAATATCCACCGGGTCCTTGCTGTTTTCAATGGTAAAAACGGGTATGTTCAATTGGTTTCCGACGACCTGCAACTGCTTGATTGCAGCAGGTCTGTAAACATCGCACGCTACAAGCAGCGGGCTTTTGCCCTGCTTTCTCAGCATTCCGGCCAGCTTGCCGGAGGTGGTGGTTTTGCCTGCGCCGTTTAAGCCTACCATCAGAAGCACGGTGGGCGGATTTGAAGAAAATGTAAGCTTTGCCGGCACATTTCCCATGAGATTGATCAATTCCTCATGGACGATCTTGATAACCTGCTGCCCGGGAGTAAGGCTTTCCAGCACATCCTGCCCGACGGCCCTTTCCGATACCTTGTTTATGAAATCCTTGACAACCTTGAAGTTGACGTCGGCTTCAAGAAGCGCCAGCTTGATTTCACGCATCATCTCCTTGACATCCTTGTCGGTGACCCTTCCCTTGCCGCGGAATTTTTTCATCGTTTCCTGCAATTTTCCCGATAAGCCTTCGAAAATCGACATTTTCAATCCTCCATAATTTCGACGACCGCCTTTTTTGCCTCGCTCAGCCTCCGGGCATCCTGTGCCGAAAGCGTCTGTCTGTTCATGCTATCCAGCAAAGCCAGTATTTCCTTTGCTTTATTCCGTTGTTCCGAAAACCTGCGTATCAGCTTGAGCTTTTCTTCCAGCCTGTTTAAGGCGGCTTTTCCCTTTTTTATGTTATCATATACTCCCTGCCTGCTGATATTCATTTGCTCGGCAATTTCGCCCAAAGAATAATCATTGTTGTAATGCAGGTCAAGGATTTCAAATTGGCGCCTTGTAATCAGCTGGCCGTAAAAATCCAGCAATAAGCTAACCTCGGTAAGCTCATCCATATAAACCTCAATCGGCAAATAAGTGTAAAGCATTTTTACTTTACACCTTATTTTAAATATAATCCGGTGTTTTGTCAATAGAAAAGTGGGATGTTCGGATCATCAGGGTTGACTGGGAGCATTCCTTGTGATAAATTTAACAGAAAGGATCTACTATTTGCAGGGAGGTAATCATGGAAAACATGCTGCTGGCAATCAATCGGACTTTTACGGGAACGGCCCTAATTTTCGTCGCACTAATTTTGCTTATACTTCTTATTTATTCCTATGTGAAGCGTCTGTCCGCCAAAAGGAAAGGACAGGCCACAAGTGGTGCCGCCGGCGACGATGCCTCCGTTCGCGGGCTTGCTGCAGACAAGGCTGAGGACATCAATCTGAATATGCCTGCCGCCGGTAAGCCGGACGAAGAGCTTGCGGCAGTGATCATGGCTGCGATACAGGCCAGTATGGCGCCCGAATCCCAATGCAGGCTCAGGATAAAATCCTTCCGGCGGATTGAGCAATCATCTCCAGTCTGGAATAGAGCCGGACGGCTTGAGCAGATCGCCAACAAGCTGTGAAACTATAGCAAAAACTTCATTTTTGGAGCCTGTTCATAATATAAACTGTTAAAAAAGACCGTTCCCCCGGGGAATCGGCCTTTTTTGTTTTTGTTATTGCGGTCGCGCTAATAGCGCGACCCTACACTTTTTCATACACAGGTGTGCCGCCATGGGGCTATTCCAACAGCCCATCCAGCAAATTGCCCAGCTCATCCAGCTGTTTTTTTAGCTCTTCATACTTCTTTGTTATTTCATCCACCTTCTCTTTATCCACCGCTGATTGCCCGGGCTGCGGTTTTTCCTCCGTTCCCGGCGTTTCTGCACCGGGCGCCGCAGGCAATTCGCCTTTGAAGAGGTCTGCCAGCGCATTGTCAAGATTTGTGCCGATACCGTACCTGAATTCATCATCGCTCTGGTAGCCTACGACGATTTCCCTTACCTCCGGGATGGATGATGTGCTTTGAGACCGGATGTAAATCGGTTCGATATAAAGTATGCTGTTTTCGATGGGAATAACCAATAAATTCCCCTTATAGACGACGGATCCGCTCTGGCCCCAAAGGGTCATATCCGTTGAGACCTTGTCGATCTGGTTGATTTTGACCTCCACCTGGTTTGGCCCGAAGATATTGGTGTTTTTGGGGAAATTGAACAGGATCATTTCTCCATAGTTTTCCGACGAATTCCTTACGGCAAGCCATGAGACCATGTTGTGCTTCAGTTCGCCGGCAGGCGTAAAAGGCCTCATCAGGATCAATTCTTCCTTTTCGCCAAGGTCGCCGGGCAGTTTTATCATATTGTAATAGGGTTCAATGGGCACCAGGTTGGAGGAACCCTTTTCAGGCGAATATCTGGCAATCGCCCACAAATCCTGCTGCGAATAGAAGGTTGCAACATCTTCCGGAAGGATATGGTATTTGTTCAGCATTTCCGTCTGGATCTTGAAAAGCATTTCAGGATACCGCATATGCCTTGCAATGGTGTCCGGCAGCTTTTCCTTGCTGAAAATCCCGGGATAGATCTTGTCATAGGTTTGTATAATGGGGTCATCCTGATCAATGATGTAATAGGTCGCTTTGCCATTGTATGCGTCTATCACGATTTTGACTGAGTTCCTAATGTAATTCACATCGCCGTAACTTTGTGCATACGGATACTGGTCGGTGGTGGTATAGGCATCCAGTACCCATTTTAATGTACCGTCATCCGTAAGTAGAATGTATGGATCCTTATCGACTGTGAGGAACGGGACTGCTTTCTGCGCCCTGCTTACGATTTCACGGTTAAGCAGCAAAGTAGAGTCGGAGGTATAGCCGGAAATGAGCATTTTGAAATCTCCATACTTTATGGAGAACAGAAGCTTGTTCAAAAAATTCAGCTTAATTCCGCCCTCTCCCTGGTATGTGGTGGTTCTCGTCCCATCATAATCAATTTCGTCAAGGCCTTTGGCATCAACGATTACATGGTCCTCCGTCAATTCTCCGTAATAGATTTCAGGTCTGTTGATCTTAAGATTGGGGTCTACGGATTTATGCACAAGCCCGCTCAGGATAAAGTCAACCTGGCCATCCCGGGTCAGCTTGTTTATGGGATTCATGACAAGGCCGTACCCATGGGTATACCGGTAGGTGGTGTTAAGATAGGTCTTATCCGGAAGCTTACTCTTGTCAATTTCTCTGGCGGATATAAAAATTGGTATTTCCTTCCCATTAATGGTATAATTTATTATATCTCCGTCGCTGAAGGAATAGAATGCCGTGTTGCTCTGCAGCTGTACATTGCTGACCAACGTGGAGGGGATATCCACCACCCTTATATTGTTCTTGGTATCAAGATTTCTTTGAATTATTTCGGGAGTCAATTTCTGTGTGCTGGGGAAATCGTAGGTTTTGATCTTATCCAGGCTGTAGGCTTCGCGGGTCTGGGTAATATTGTTGGCAATATAATTTTTTTCATAGTCGTATACATTGGGCGTAACGATCAAGGATTGAATGAACATGGCGATGACGGTTACCAGTATCCATACAACCGGAAATACGGCAATGGTAATGGCCGCAGGCTTTAATTTGTCTTTCCATACGAAAAACAGCGAGACAATCACAATTGCAGCCAGTAAAAAAGGAGCCGCCGTAAAGTATTTCAGCCAAACATTGACATCAACATATCCCGCGCCTATAATAATGTTTGATTCATCCCGCAGCACCGTTCCGTAAAGGATATCCTGCTGCACCAATTGGTAGGAAAAGGTTTTTATGATGAAAAAGATGGCGATGTTAACCAGGTTGTGGGCGATGACACTTTTCACCTTCAGGTTTTCCAGGGTCAAAGCGTTGGATGAGGCGGTAAACATCACCAGATAATAAGCGACGGTGAAAACGATGATAAACATCCACAAAGCCGAAACAAATCCATAGATGGATGTATACAGAGGCCTTATGAAAACATAATAGCCGACGTCGTTGCCGAAAATCGGGTCAGCCACGTTGAAAGCAGTGCTGTTCATGAAATTCAGAAACTTCAGGAAGAAGATATCCTTGGATATCAATGCGCCAAGAAAGGCTACAACAAACGTGATGATGAAATTGGGAAACTTTCTCTGCGGCAGTTCATGCTTTTTAAAGTATGCCTGCATGTTTCTTTTTATCAGCAGGGTGCTGATATATACCAGAGCAAAGATCACAACAAAGCATACGGCAAAGGTTATTGCCCGGTAAATAAGATTCTTCACATAGATGCCGGAAAATCCGCCGATCTCGTCCAGCTGGATTATTTCCAGGTATACTTTGTTTGCTGCCAGCAGCAGTATCAGAAAAGCTGCAATTACAGCTCCCAATATCCACCGGCCTTTGGTATTTTTCTTGCCTTTTTCCTGATAGTAGTCATAAACCACTCACTACACCTCTTTTCATTGAATTTTTATTACGCAAATAATGCCTCCACAAACTCTTTTGAATTGAAAGGCTGAAGGTCCTCCAGCTTTTCCCCCACACCGATCAGCTTGACGGGAATGTTCAATTCCGAGCTTATGGAAATAACGATTCCACCCTTTGCCGTGCCATCAAGCTTTGTCAGTATAATTCCCGATATTTCCGCCGATTCGCTGAAGGTCTTGGCCTGGGACACCGCGTTCTGGCCCGTGGTGGCATCCAGTACCAGCAGCGTTTCGCGCCGGGCTCCGGGCATCTCCCTGTCAATGATCCTTGAAACCTTCTTGAGCTCTTCCATAAGGTTCTTTTTTGTATGCAGCCGGCCTGCAGTGTCACAGATCAACACATCTGCCTTCCGGGCTTTTGCCGCCTGTACTGCGTCATAGATGACGGCCGCCGGATCCGAGCCTTCCGCCTGCTTGATGATGTCTACCCCTACCCTGTCCGACCATACCTGGAGCTGATCGATGGCAGCGGCGCGAAAGGTATCTCCTGCGGCCAGAAGGACCCTTTTGCCGTCCTTCTTCAGCATGCTGGCAATTTTACCGATGGAGGTGGTTTTTCCAACTCCGTTGACTCCTATCACGGTGATCACCGCAGGAGAAGGCTCTATTTGCAGGCCGGCACTGCCACTGCCCAGCATTTCTTCCAGTTGATCCTTTAAAAGTCCTTTGACGGCAGCCGGATTGGTAACCTTATTGTCCCTGACCCTTTTCCTTAAGCCTGTCATCACGTTCATGGCGGTTTCTATGCCTATATCCGAAGTGATAAGCACTTCCTCCAGTTCATCAAAAAGCTCTTCATTGATCACCCCGAAGGAAACCAGTACCTGATCCAGCTTTTCGGTAATCCCTTTTCTGGTTTTTTGCAGCCCTTCCTTCAACCTTTCAAAAAAGCCCACGTTATCCCACCTTTTCTCCCATTTTCATTGATACTATCCTGGATACCCCATGTTCCTGCATTGTAACGCCATATAGCATGTCCGAGCCTTCCATCGTACCTTTCCTGTGGGTAACCATGATGAACTGCGTCTGGCTGGAATACTTCCTTAAATACTCTGAAAACCTGTTAACATTGGCATCATCCAGGGCTGCCTCTATTTCGTCCAGGATGCAGAAAGGCGTAGGCTTGAGCCTCAAGATGGCAAACAGCAGCGCAATGGCCGTAAATGCCCTTTCTCCGCCTGAGAGCAGCATCATGTTCTGCAGCCTTTTGCCCGGAGGCTGTACTTCAATTTCGATACCGCTTTCCAATACGTTTTCCTGGTCTGTGAGGATCAGCTGCGCGCGTCCGCCGTTAAATAGCTCTTTAAATACTATACCAAAATTTTCATTGATAAGTCTGAACTGCTCCATAAATTGTTTTTTCATCAGCGAGGTCATTTCATAAATAACCCTTTGCAGTTTTTCCGCCGCCTGTTCCATGTCGTTGCGCTGGATTGACATGAATTCATAGCGTTCCTTCGTCTTTATATATTCATCGATTGCGGCAACGTTTACCGGCCCCAGCTCCTTGATCTGATTCCTGAGCTCGTTGATTTTCTTCTGGGCCTGGGGGATGCTCCCTACGTCCTTTTTCAGCTCAAGAGCGCTGGAATAGGTCAGCTCATACTCATCCCACAGCCTGTTCTGAATGGCCTCCATTTCCGATTCCAGCTTTGCATTCCGGACTTCCAGCCTGTTTAATTCCTCCTGCAGCAGGAGGATGTTTTTATTGATATCATTGATTTTATTGACGATGTCGTACAGGTCCTCCTCCAGGATCTTCCGCTCTTCCGTGATCCTGTCGATTTCAAAGGTCCTGCCGGCCTTTTCCTCGTCGTAGCCCTTTATTACATTATTCATACCTTCATTGGCAGTGTTTAAATCATTTATTTCCTCCAGGTTTTTCGTCTTTTCGACGTTTTTCCGGTGAATGCTTTTTTGCAGGGCTTCCTTTTCAACCGCAATACGGCCGGAAGACTCCTTTACGCTTTCAATGCTCTCCCGGATGGAATTTACGGAAATCTTGAAATCCATAATGTCGGTATGTAAAGCGTCGCGGACCGTCTGATCCTCTTTGTGTTTTTCCTGGTGCTCGGCAACGATCCTTTTGGATTCGTTGATTTCAGCCTCTATCGCCAGCAATTCCTTTTCGTATTTCTCCAGTTCCTGGGCTGTCTCCGCCTGCTGACGCCCAAGCTGCTGCTTCTCCTGCTTGATCATTTCAATCCGTGCGGCAATTTTCCGAAGGTTTTCCTCCACCTGGGACAAATGGCTTTCATCCCTTATTTTTACCAGTTCGTTATTTTTAATGTCCCCTTCAATTCCTGAAATCTCTTTATTTACCTCATTAATGTTCTCAATGAGCTGCTTTATATCCTTCTCCAGCTCTTTTTCTTCAAGGCGCATGCTTTCCAGTTCCTGTCCCAGCTCGGTGATTTCCCTGTTCCTGCTTAAGATACCGCTGCTCCTGTTCTCAAGGCTGCCTCCCGACATTGACCCGCTGGTGGCGAGGATATCGCCGTCAAGGGTGACAATCCGAAAGCCGTAGCTGAATTTCCGCGCCATGCTGATTGCATAATCCAGAGTTTCAGTTACCACCACTTTCCCCAGAAAGCTTAAAATTATTCCTTTAAATCGCTGCTCATAGCTTACCAGCTCCGAAGCGACCCCGCAAAAGCCTGGCTGACGCGATATCTCTGCCAGCAGACCCGGTTCGAAGCTTTTTCCGTTTACCGAGCTGATGGGCAGAAAAGTAGCACGGCCCAGCTTATTGGCCTTTAAATAATTGATGGCCTTTTTTGCATCTTCCTCCGTGGAGGTGACAATATTCTGCAAAGCGCCGCCCAGAGTCATTTCGATTGCTGTTTCATATTTGCGGTCGACTTTGATAAGCTGTGCAAGAGCGCCATGAATTCCCCTGCCGAAGTCAGGAGACTCGTGGCAGGCTTGAAGCACCTGCCTTACGCTGCGGTTGTAGCCTTCCAGGTTCTGCTCCATTTCACTGAGCAGCTTGTGGCGGGATGCTTTAAACTGTATGCCGGATTTTAATTTGTTTTCTTTTGTCTTACGCTCCGTAAGAACCTTATCCGTTTCACTTCTTTCATTTTCCAGTTCCCGCAGCTTGCCTTTCTGTTTCTTTATTTCCTCCGAAGCATGCCTGATACTCTCGGAAAGGTCTTCCTTTTTCATGGTCTCTTTGTCATTTTCCACAACATACTGGTATATCTCATGGTCGATGGACTTTTGCCTTTTTACCAGGCCGTCGATATGTGTTTTTACATTATTTACCTGAATCTTCTTGTCCGACTGCAGGTCGAGCTTGTCCATAATACCGGATTTCAGGTTTTCGATATGCCTTTCGTTTTCATTCAAGGTTTTAAGGAGTTCCTCCATCTGCTTTTCATATTCCACAAGCTTTGAAGAATAATCCTTCAGCTGTTTTTCAAGATATCCCAGCCTGCTTTGCTTTGTCGCCTCCTCTTTGTCAAGGCCGGCGACCTTGTTGCCGAACTCCGCGATTTCTTCCTCAAGACGGCCGATATTCTGCGTCAGGTTGCTTATTTTTTCATTGTTCAGCTTGATTTCCGAATTGCACCTTTCCAGTGTGCCCTCCAGATTGTAAAATTGCTGCTTCGCAACGTCCAGCTTTTCTTCAAGGCTTTTCAACAGATCGGTTTTTTGCTTGTTCGCGCCGGTGATTTCCTCCAGCTTCTGATTCTCCGCCTCGATATTGTTTTTGATGATATTGTTTTGTTCCTTGAATTCCTCCAGCTTTTCACGGAATTTCGCCAGATTTTCCAGGTAGACGTTTACCTCCAGCTCCTTGAGGTTTTCTCTCAGATCAAGAAATTTCCTGGCGCTTTCGGATTGCTCCTTTAAAGGCTCCAACTGGGTTTCCAGCTCTATGATGATATCATTGATCCTGCTTAGGTTTTGTTTGGTGAGCTCCAGTTTTCTTTCTGCTTCCTGTTTTCTTAATTTGTATTTCATGATGCCCGAAGCTTCCTCGAAAATATGCCTGCGGTCCTCCGACCTGGTGCTGAGGATTTCATCCACCCTGCCCTGTCCGATTACGGAATATCCGTCCTTGCCTATGCCGGTATCCAGCAGCAGCTCCGTAACGTCTTTAAGACGGCACTGTACCTTGTTTAAAAGATATTCGCTTTCGCCCGAGCGGTAGATTCTTCTGGCAATGGTCACCTCTCCAAATTCGATGGGAAGCTTCAGGTCCGAATTGTCAATGGTCAGGGACACTTCGGCAAATCCCAGAGGCTTCCTGTGCTCCGTCCCAGCAAAAATGACATCCTCCATTTTGCTTCCCCGGAGGGTTTTGATGCTTTGCTCCCCAAGCACCCAGCGGATTGCGTCGGCAATATTGCTTTTGCCGCTGCCGTTTGGCCCGACCACGGAAGTTATCCCCGAATTGAAATCCAGACATATTTTATCTGCAAACGATTTAAAACCTTGTACATCAAGCCTCTTAAGGTACAATTGCAACCTCCGGTAAAGTGCAGAACACCAATGCCCTGCTGTAATTCTGTATGCTTTTCATGCACAGTCTAATTTTAACACAAATGCGTATATATTCAATACGAATTATGTATAATTCATATATGTCAAGGGGACAGGTACATTGACATAAAGCTGTCATGTCAATGTACCTGTCCCCTTGACATTGTGACATTGTGTCCCCTTGACATCCCTTGGGAGGCGCATTGCCCTTCTGCCTGTTACCGGCAGCACAATGATTTCCTGCTTTAAATCCGCATCACCGGCAACCCGGATCTCTTTGAAACCATACCGTGAATACAATTCATTAAGGTTACTTCTTTTTTGGCCAACCACATTGGAAATATTGCCCGATCCGGTTTTTATAACGATCTCTGAATATTTGTCCAGACCTTCACGAAGGATACATTCTTCCATCTCCCTTAAGGCAAGCCTTGCTTCAACCAATTGCCGGAATGCCGGGTGAAACGGCCCTCCTGCGATTTCCGAACCTTCCGAAATCGCATCGCTAGGCTGCAGTCCTATCCTTATGACATGAATGTTGCATTTGCGGTACAGGGAAAGCAGGTCTGCACACACATCGACGGCCTGCGAGAGGGATTGCGGTACATACGCTCCCCGGTTCATCAGTGTTTCAAGATATGTACCCTTAATAACCAGAACAGGATAGATACGCACCATCCGAGGCTTTAGGCCAATGACTTTCCGCGCCGTATCCAGGTCTTTTTTCCTATTGTCGCAGGGAAGGCCTGTCATCGTCTGAATGCCCAGCTTAAAACCATATTCGTTGATCAGCTCCGAGGCTGCAAATACCTCTTCAGTGGTGTGCCCCCTGCAGCTGGCTTTCAACACCTCTTCATCCAGGCTTTGGACACCCAGCTCGATGGTATTGACATTATACTCCTTAAGGTAATCCAATATGGATGGATTGATATAGTCCGGCCGCGTTGAAAGCCTCAGGCTTGAAATTCTTCCTGATTTCACATATTCATTGGCCGCAGCTAGAAATTCAATTTGCCGGTCTGTTTCTATCCCGGTAAAGCTTCCGCCGTAAAATCCTGCCTCAATCACAGTTCCAGGCTCTATTGTGGAGAGATGGGCCTCAATAATTTCCCTGATCCTGCCTGAAGTCATTTCTTCCGTCTGCCCGCTGATTTTTCTCTGGTTGCAGAAAATGCAATCATGGGGGCAGCCTTTATGGGGTACAAAGATGGGAATTACCGCGTGCTTTTCAGACATTGTCTTTCCCCTGCAGCTTGACTAGGGCCATCGAGGCTGCATTTTGCTCGGCTTCTTTTTTGCTTCTGCCTTCGCCTGCGCCCAATACCCTGTCGGCTACTCTTACCTGGACCACAAAAAGCTTGTTGTGGTCGGGACCTTTTTCCTCGACAATTTCATATTGGATCTTCTGTTCCCCTGTTTTTTGTACCACTTCCTGGAGTTGTGTCTTAAAATCGATAAAGGACGCGCCGTTGATCGACCGGGTAATCGTTTCCTCCATCATGGCTAAAACAAATTCCCTGGCCTTTTCCATACCGCCGTCAATATAAATGGATCCTATTACCGCTTCAAAAGCATCTGAGAGTATTGATATTCTGCTCCTTCCGCCGGTATATTCCTCTCCCCTGCCCAGCATCAGATATTTTCCCAGCTCAAGGGCATTTGCACACCTGGCCAGGGAAGGCTCACAAACAATGCTTGCTCTGGCTTTCGTCAATTCTCCCTCGGATAATGACGTATGATTTTTATAAATAAAATCACTGATAATAATGTTCAAAACCGCATCGCCGAGAAACTCCAGACGCTCATTGCTGCTCAAATGCTCATGCTTGTTTTCGTTTGCATAGGAGCTATGCGTCATGGCCAGTAATAGATGATTTCTGTCATTGTATTTATATTTTAAAACACCTTCCAGGGCTTCCATGCTGTTGACAAAATCTTTTCTATTCATACGAACTTACATTCCTTCGTTGTACGTAAAGGCACAAAATTGTTCAAATACCGGGATGTATAGGAAGGCGGGGTATCCCCCCGCCTCCTGTTTTGCGGACGATCAGTGACCGCCCCTGCATTCCTTGCTTTGCTTCTCTATATCTTCTATTATATCCGTCCCTGCATTCTTTCATTATCCTGCCGTCAATTTATTTCATCCTTCATATTTCTTTAACACGATTGCCGCATTATGACCGCCAAAGCCCAGCGCATTGGAAAGCGCATAGTTTATTTCGGCCTTCCTTCCTTTGTTGGGTACATAATCCAGGTCGCATTCCGGATCCGGAGTCTTATAGTTGATGGTGGGAGGCAAAAATCCTTCCTTTAGTGCCATGGCGCTTATAATGGCTTCTACGGCTCCGGCAGCACCCAAAAGATGGCCTGTCATGGATTTGGTCGAACTGACTGCCAGCTTGTATGCATGGTCGCCGAACACCTTTTTGATGACTGTGGTTTCCCCGGGATCGTTCAAAGGCGTTGAAGTGCCATGGGCATTGATATAGCCTATGTCTTCAGGCTTAATCCCCGCATCGGCGATGGCCGTTTTCATGCAATTGATCCCGCCGATCCCTTCAGGGTGCGGAGCAGTGATGTGATGTGCATCGCAGGTACATCCGTAGCCGACAATCTCGGCGATGATGGAAGCGCCTCTTTTTATTGCATGCTCCAATTCTTCGATAACAAGGATGCCTGCACCCTCTCCCATAATAAATCCGTCACGGTCTGCATCAAAAGGCCTGCAAGCCGTAGCGGGATCCGGATTGGTGGTCATTGCCTTGCTGGAGCAGAAGCCTGCATAGGCCAATGGAGTAATTGCCGCCTCGGCGCCGCCGGTTACCATGATATCCGCATCGCCCCGCTGAATAACCTTGAATGCGTCGCCTATAGCATTGTTGCTTGTGGCGCAGGCTGTGATGACGCACTCGTTAAAACCCTGCAAACCGTATTCAATGGCAATACGGCCGGAAGCCATATTGGCAATCATCATCGGAATAAAGAAAGGGCTTACCCTGCCCGGCCCCTTGTTCATCAGCGTACTGTGCTGGTCTTCAAGGGTCTCTATCCCTCCAATGCCGGAGCCTACGATTACTCCGGCCCTGAATGGGTCTTCCTCCTCCAGCTTTAACTTTGAGTTTTCGATCGCCATTTTTGCAGCAGCCATGGCATACTGCGTGAAAGTATCCATTCTCTTTGCTTCTTTTTTGTCGATATATTCCGTAGGTTCGAAATCTTTTATCTCCGCACCGACTTTTGTATCAAAATTCGCCGTATCAAATTTTGTTACACAACTGATTCCCGATTTTCCTTCTTTAATGGAATCCCAGAATTTATCCGCACCACATCCCAGCGAGTGTATAACACCTGCGCCGGTAATAACCACTCTTCTTTTCATATCTTTTAACCTCCCTTGCTTCTGAACTTAAGTAAAAAAGTAAAAGTATACATGGTTGAAAATACTATATCTAAAATCCATCAATCACTCAATGTCAACTGATGGCTGCTCAATTCTGCTGCAGGCAGAAAGCCTTTACATAAAAAAAGCCCCTTTTGGGGACTTTTTTTATGTGTTATTTTTAATGTAATCTACGGCATCTCCGACCGTCGCTATCTTCTCAGCTTCGTTGTCGGGAATCTCGAGATCGAATTCCTCCTCGAGGGCCATTATCAACTCAACGATATCCAGGGAATCAGCTCCCAGATCGTCTATGAAGGAAGATTCCATAGCAATTTCATCTTCTTCAACACCTAACTGCTCCACTATAATTTTCTTCACCTTTTCGAAAACCATACATTCACCTCCTCCCACAGGGGGTAATTTATTTATAATAATTCCTATTTTGAAAAGTTCTTTCAAACTTTTACATTAAGATATTATTACATAACTAGCCCGCCGTCAATATCTATTACCTGCCCGGTTACATAACTTGCGTCGTCGGATGCAAGAAAAGCGACAACATTAGCCACATCGTCAGGTGTCCCGAACCTGCCCAGCGGTATGTTTTCCAAATACTTTTTCTTGATTTCCTCCGGCAGAACCTCGGTCATTTTGCTTTGAATAATGCCCGGAGCCACCGCATTACAAGTTACCCCCCTTGAGGCAAATTCCTTTGCCGTGGTCTTGGTAAGCCCGATCAAACCTGCCTTGGACGCCGAATAGTTGGCCTGTCCCTGGTTGCCATACCGTCCGGCTACCGAAGCGATATTGACGATCTTCCCGCTTCTCTGCTTAATCATCTGTTTTGCTGCCAGTTTCGTGCAAAAAAAAGCTCCTTTCAGATTGATGTCAAGCACCAGATCCCAATCCTCCTCCGACATCATCGCCATCGGCTTGTCTTTGGTTATACCCGCATTGTTCACAAGTATATCCAGACTGCCGAAGGTACCAACGGCAGCAGAAACAATTGCCTTAACATCCTCTAAATTTCTTACATCGCCTTTTGTCACTGCCACAGGATAGCCGGCAGCCTTGAACTCTTCAGCCGTTGCATCGATTGAATCGGATGCCGCTATATCATTCAAAACAATATTTGCCCCCAATTGTGCAAGCTTCAATGCTATCGTCTTGCCCAATCCTCGGCCTGAACCGGTAACAACAGCAGTTTTCCCCTTAAGTTGCATTATATGCATCGCCTCCCGATACCCATATTTATAAAACAAACACCGAAATTGATTAACCTGCCAGATCGGCAAGGGTCTTATTCAATGAATCCATGTCTTCAACATTCAAGGTTCTGACTTCCTTGTTTATTTTCTTTACAAATCCGCTCAAAACCTTGCCTGGTCCGATTTCTACGAAGGTGTCCACACCATTTTCCAGCATTTTGTTTATGGAATTTTCCCATAAAACGGAATTGCTCACCTGCCTGATCAACAGATCCTTGACTTTTGCTTCATCCGTGATATATTCGGCGGTAACATTTGTCACAACCGGCAGGTTCATTTTCCCAAGCTGTACCTTTTCCAGTTCCATTGCCAGCTTGTCGCCCGCAGGCTTCAGCATGCTGCAATGGAAAGGGGCGCTCACCGGCAGCAGCATGGATCTTTTGGCTCCCTTTTCCTTACAAAGCTCCATTGCCTTTTCTACCGCTTTTACTTCCCCTGCAACCACCAACTGTCCCGGGCAGTTGAAATTCGCCGGTTCAACGACACCTATTTCCGAGGCCGCCTTACAACACTCGATGACCGTTCCGGCATCCAGGCCCAGAACTGCGGCCATGGCTCCGACTCCCAGGGGAACTGCCTCCTGCATGTATTTCCCTCTTTTTCTTACAAGCCTTATCGCATCCTTGAAGGACATTGTTCCTGCGGCTACGTGGGCTGTATACTCACCCAGGCTCAAACCGGCAGCCGCATCCGCTTTTATGCCTTTTTCCAGCAAAGGCTGCAGACAGGCTATGCTGGCTGTCAGAATCGCCGGCTGTGTGTTTTCGGTAATTTTTAAGGTTTCATCATCGCTTTCAAAAATCATTTTTTTTACATCGAATTCCAACGCCTCCGAGGCTTGATTAAAAATATCCTCCGCCGCCTTGAACTCATCGGCAATCTGCTTGCCCATTCCTACATACTGTGCTCCCTGTCCGGGGAATATAAATGCCAGCTTTCCCATAATTCCTCCTGAATTCTATTTGCTCCACCGAAGCAGTGTCGCGCCCCAGGTCAATCCTCCGCCAAAACCGACAAATACGAGATAGTCGCCTTTCTGCAAGCATTTTTTCCGGTATGCGTCTGTAAGAGCTACCGGTATTGACGCAGACGAAATATTTCCGTATTTCCGGATGGTGGTATAAACCTTTTCCGGTTCTATGCCCAATCTTTTGGCGGCACTGTCGATGATCCTTATATTCGCCTGATGCGGTATTATATATTTCAAATCTTCTGTTTTTATTCCTGCATCCTTCAAAACTTTTTCCGTGGCATAAGGCATTATTTTTACCGCAAACTTGAATACCTCCTGGCCTTCCTGCCACAAGGTCCTTTTGTTTTCATAATTGGCGCGTCTCGCCACATCCTCTTGCGGCACATAGAAGCATGGGATGGTTATGTTATTTCCCTGGGTGCCGTCGGCGTCGATATAGGTAGAAATGATCCCATACCCGTCTTCCACTTTTCCCAGCACGGCTGCGCCGGCGCCGTCACCGAACAACACGCAGGTATTCCTGTCTTTCCATTCGGTGACTTTGCTCATTCCTTCGGAGCTAACTACAAGAACATACCTGAAAAAGCCGGTTTGAATAAACTGCTGGGCAACGGTTATGCCGTAAACAAACCCCGTGCATGCGGCAGCAAGATCAAAGGCGGCCGCTTTGACAGCGCCGATTTCTTTTTGAATGATACACGAGGTGGACGGTACAAGATAATCCGGCGTGGTTGAGGTAACAATGATTAGATCAATGTCTTCCACCTTCAAGCCTGCATCCTCGATTGCCTGTTTTGCAGCTTCTACGCCCAGCCTGTAAGCCGGCTCATCCTTCTCAAGAATTCTTCTTTCCGATATGCCCGTTCTTTTAATTATCCAATCATCTGAAGTGTCTACCATTTTCTCCAGATCCGAATTAGTCAGTGTTTTTTCTGGGACGCAGCTTCCCACGCCTAAAATTCCAACGCTTACGTTCTCTCTTTTCGACATCCTTTACCTCCATCGCGCTGATGCTGTCCTTAATCTGCTCAAAAGCAGAGCTGTTTGCAAGATTGTATGATTTGATGATTACATTTTTTATTGTTTTGTCATTGGAGTTGCCATGACTCTTTATCACAATGCCGTCAACTCCAAGAATCGGCGCTCCTCCCTCGATCGACGGGTCAAGCATTTTTTTGAAGGCCAGCATATCCTTTGCAACAAAAAGCATTGAAAGCTTGGAGAAAATCGTCCGTTTGAACATTCCCTTAAGAAAAGCGCCAAAAAAGGAGCTTGCACCTTCAAGAAACTTGAGCATGACATTTCCCACATAGCCGTCGCAAACAGCTACATGGACATTTCCCAGCATTACGTCCTTGCCTTCTATGTTTCCTATAAAATTCAATTTTGAATCGGCAAGCATGGAATATGCCTGTTTAAGCACCTCAGTACCTTTTTTGGCCTCCGTCCCCATGTTGACAAGACCTACCGTAGGATTTTCTATATTCAGCAGGCCTTTCATGTAAGCTGTTCCAAAAATCCCGAATTGTATATAATTTATAGGTTTGCATACCGAGTTTAAGCCTGCGTCGATGATCAGGCATTTTCCCTTTTTGGTCGGTATGACGGCTCCGAGAGCCGGTCTGTCGACCCCCTTCAACCTTCCGAGAAGCAACAACGCTCCTGTCAGCAGGGCGCCGGAATTTCCCGCCGATAAAAACACATCTCCGCTCTTTTCTTTTAACATTTTGAAGCCTACAACCATTGAGGAATTCTTTTTGCTTTTTATCGCTCTGGTAGGCAGGTCTTCGTTTGTTATGACCTCCTGGGCGTGAATGACCTGTATTCTAGGGCTGCTGAATTTACGTTCAGACAGTATGTCATTGATACGCTCAAGATCTCCGATAAGAACTATATCAAAGCCTTCCTGTGTTTTTATCGCATCTATGCTTCCGTTTACTATAGCCTCGGGTGCATTGTCTCCACCCATAGCATCTACCAAAATTCGCAAAAACGTCACTCCCGGAATTTTTTATTTATAAAAATAGTAAACACTTAGTACTTCTACGGTTTTTCAAGGGATACCAGAATAAACTTGCCCCGGAAAATTTCCTGCTGCTTTTCCGAGATTCTTACCCAGACAATGTAATTCAAGCCTCTTACTCTTTTTACTTCGGCCCGGGCTGTCAGCTTGCTTCCGGAGTAAACCGGGGTCCTGTACTTTATATTGGCGACTCCCACAAGGGCTACCTGCGCATCGATTACCGCAATTGCCAGGGATTCTGCCAGGGAATAAATAAAGTGTCCCCTTACGATTCTGGTCTTTTCAAAGGCCATGCTGTCGTCCGTTTCCAGCACGGACACCCCGCTTTTGCCCAAATTTATGTCAATGAGCTCCCCTACGATTTCCTTGCTGTGAAGCGTTTTTACCTTGCTGTAGTTGTTTTCCGCTACGTTTTTAATCCTCTCCCTGAGCTCGGGAATCCCCAGTTCAAGCCTGTCAAGGCGAATGGTCGGTATGCTTACGGTAAATAATTCTGACAATTCCTCATCGGTTAAAAAAGGGTCTTCTTTAATTCTCTCCTGAAGTATCGTTTGCCTTTCCTTTTTCAAAAGGGAAGACCTGCTCATCGTTTACACCCCGCCGCAAATATTGATAGGGGACGCCTTTTTACATCCGCCGGCATTCCTTTCCGGGTTAAGGAAGGTCCCCTTCCGAACCGTCTTGCCCGACACACCTTTCCAAACCGGCAGCGCACCTCCAGGTTAAGGGATATCCGCTGCTGACCTATAATTATTACCTGATACTAAGTTCTAATACTAAAAAGTATATTATATATTTTGTCCATATGCAACAATTTCCTTAAAAAAGTTTTCCAAAAGGTCAGGAATTAAAGTTCAGGATGGAAATATGCTTTTTAATGTAATCGTAAAGCGAATATAAGGTTATGATTACAGCCGCCAGCATTGCATACCTGTCGAAAGGGAACTTGGTGAACAAATCCAGCGGAAAATTTTTTAACAGCGTCGCAGCAATGGCGACAATTTGCGTAACGGTTTTTATTTTTCCCAGGTAGCTGGCCGAAATGACGATCCCTTCGCCCACCGCTACCAATCTCAAACCGGTGACAATGAACTCCCTGCTGATAATCAGCATCGCTGCCCATCCGGTAACGTCGTTTCTCTGTACCAGGGCGATCAAAGCACCTGTTATCAATAATTTGTCGGCAATGGGATCAAGAAATTTGCCCATGGTTGTTACCAGCTTCCTTTTTCTTGCGATATACCCATCAACACCGTCTGTGCTGGCCGCCAGGATAAAAATGCCGGCCGCTATGTAATTCCCGTATTGAAGGATGAAATCATTCAAACTTATCAGCTGCGGCCGGATAAAATTAAACAGGCTGCCCTCCATCATCCAGCCGGGAATGGGAATGACAAACACCATGAAAATGGGAATGATTACGATCCTGGACAATGTAATTTTATTGGGCAGATTCATTTCGAACTTCTCCTATCAAATCGTATTTTTCTACAGCAAGGATCTTAATGTCGACAAAACTTCCAATCCTCACAGGCTGCTCACTGGTAAAATAAATAAGCCCGTCGATGTCAGGCGCTTCCTGATAGCTTCTTCCGTAATAGAAAATACCGTCATCGGCTACGCCTTCAGCCAGAACCCTGTATTCCCCGCCCAGCCTTTCCCTGTTTTTCTGTTCTGCAATCGGCTGCTGAAGCTTCATAATTTCATCGTACCGTTTCTTTTTTACCTTTTTGGTTATCTGAGGCTTCATGCGCGCAGCCGGTGTATTCTCTTCTTTAGAATACATAAATACACCCAGTCTGTCAAATCTGTATCTTTTTACAAATTCAACCATTTCCGCAAAATCTTCTTCCGTTTCCCCGGGGAAGCCAGTGATTAAAGTGGTCCGGATTACCGCTCCCGGTATTTTTCTCCTGATTTTTTCCATCAGGACCTCCAGGGCTTCCTTGCTGCTCCTTCGCCCCATGCTCTTTAACATCCTGTCGCTGACATGCTGCAGCGGTATGTCAAGATATTTACAAACTTTGGGGTTGACAGACATTTCCTCCAGCAATTCTTCGGTGATCTCCTCCGGATAGCAATAAAGAACCCTGATCCATTGGATTCCGCCGATTTCGCTTATTTTTCGCAGCAATTCCACAATTTTTCTTTCTTTATAAATATCCAATCCATACCGGGTTGAATCCTGTGCGATAAGGATGATCTCCTTTATTCCCTTCTGGGCCAGCTTTGAAGCTTCCGCAACAATATCCTCCAGCTTCCGGCTTCTGAACGGTCCCCGCAGTGACGGAATTACACAGTATGTGCAGCAGTTGTCGCACCCCTCGGCGATTTTCAAATAGGCATAGCCGCCTCCGGTGGACAGCACCCTTTCATTTTCAAGATAGGCTGTATCGGATAGGCCGCCGTACGCTTCCGGCTTTTCGCCTGCGAAGGCTTTTTCTATAACATCGGAAATCTCCGAATAGCTCCCTGTCCCCACGACTGCATCCACCTCGGGGATTTCGGCCAGGATTTCCTGCCTGTACCTTTGCGCAAGACACCCTGTGACAATCAAGAGCTTGCAATTATTGCTCTTGCACTTTCCCATTTCAATAATGGTATTGACGGACTCCTGCCGCGCCGTCTCGATAAAGCCGCAGGTATTGACGATGATGATATCCGCCGCTTCCTGGTCGCTTACGATCTGATACTTTTTTCTATCCAGAAGTCCCAGCATGATCTCGCTATCCACCAGATTCTTCGGGCACCCCAGCGAAACTACTCCGATTTTCTTCAGTTTATTCACTCCTCGAGCCTCTAGTCTCTATTTACTATACACCTTTGTTTGGACATACTCAATACTTTGTTTTCGCATTATTTAAGAGAAATTATTGCATTGGCAGAAAATTTATATTATACTTTTTAATAACAAATTTATCACCAGATAATATTAGTAAATGCTAAACTTAAGCCTTATCGAGCACCTGAGAGGTTGTGTTCCAAAAGCCCGATATCGACAATTTAGCCCAAAGGAAAAGGAGTGTTGTATTAATGGATTATTTCCTGACGGAAGAGCAGCAGATGATCAAGGAACTGGCTGCAAAAATAGCCGATGAAAAAATCAAACCGGTTGCCATCCAGTATGATGAAGAAGGCAAATTTCCTCATGACATTATCAAGATCCTTGCCGATTCCGATTTGTGCGGCGTTTACATAGCCGAAGAGTATGGCGGGCTTGGCGGCGGCATACTTGAGATGGCCCTTGTGGTTGAAGAATTGAGCCGCGCCTGCGGCGGAATTTCCCTGGCATTTGCAGGAACCGGTCTGGGAACCTTCCCGATTATCCTTTTTGGCAACGATGCTCAGAAGAAAAAATACCTCCCCGACATCGCTTCAGGAAAAAAACTTGCCGCCTTCGGTCTCACGGAAGCCAATGCGGGCAGCGACGCCGCGGGTATACAGACTACGGCCGTGCTTGACGGGGACGAATACGTACTCAACGGAACAAAACAATGGATTACCAACGGCGGAGAGGCCGAAGTTTATACGGTTATTGCATGTACCAACAGGGCCAAAGGCGCCAGAGGTTTTTCAGCCTTTATTGTTGAGAAAGGGACGCCCGGCTTTTCCTTTGGTAAAAAAGAAAATAAAATGGGTATCCGTGCCTCCTGCACCCGGGAACTTGTCTTTGAAAACTGCAGAATCCCCAAGGAAAATCTCCTTGCACGGGAAGGAATGGGCTTCATCGTTGCGATGAAAACACTGGACAGGACCAGGCCGGGTGTTGCGTCACAGGCTCTGGGTATCGCCCAGGGCGCCTTTGAAGAAGCAGTAAAGTATTCAAGGGAAAGAGTCCAGTTCGGACAGCCAATCTCATCCTTCCAGGCCGTTCAGCATATCATGGCGGACATGGCGGTTCAAATAGAAGCTGCAAGGGCACTGGTCTATCAGACCTGCCGCTTTATTGACAGCGGTACAAAGGAATTTTCAAAGGAATCGGCAATGTGCAAGGTTTTCGCATCCGATACAGCGATGAAGGTAACCACCGACGCAGTTCAGATTCTTGGCGGATATGGCTATATGAAAGAATATCCGGTAGAGAAAATGATGAGGGATGCAAAAATCACACAGATCTATGAAGGTACAAATCAGATTCAGCGAAACGTGATCGCTTTGGAACTTATAAAAGAATCCTCCAAAAAATAAAAGCAGCTTTTGAAAATGGCTTCAGTATTCCTACTGGAGCCATTCTTGGGTTGCTGCGGAGCTTTTATGGATTGTTGGAGGATTCCTTTAAGAATTTGGCAATTTAACTTCAGAGGAGTGAATTTTGTAACTATGAACATTGTCGTGTGTGTAAAGCAGGTGCCGGGAACCACGGAAGTAAAGATGAACAAGGAGACAAATACCATTATCCGCGAAGGCGTGGAAGCAATCATCAATCCCTTTGATACCTATGCCGTTGAAGAGGGCCTGCGTATCAGGGAAAAAACCGGCGGCAAGGTAACCGTGCTCAGCATGGGTATTCCGTCTGTGGCTGAGCTGCTAAAGGACACCATCGCTCTTGGAGCCGATGATGCGGTCCTTTTGAGCGACAGAGCCTTCGCGGGCTCCGATACGCTGGCAACCGCCTATGCCCTTTCCATGGGCGTTAAAAAAATGGAGGATGTGGATCTGATCATCTGCGGAAAGCAGGCAACCGACGGCGATACCGCCCAGGTAGGCCCAAGCCTTGCGGAAAAGCTGGGGATTCCCCATACCACCTATGTAAGAAAGATTGAAGAAATAAAAGAAGGCTATATCCGATGTCAGAGAATGACCGAAGACGGTTATGAAGTGGTCGAAATGCCTCTTCCTGCGGTGATCACCGTTGTAAAGGAAATAAACGAGCCCAGGCTGCCCTCCATCAAGGGCATGATGCGGGCCAAAAAGGCCGTTATTAATGTCTGGACCGCCGACGATATCAATGCCGACAAAAATCTTTGCGGCTTGAAAGGCTCACCCACCCAGGTAGTCAAAACTTTTGTTCCCGTCCATGACATTCAAAGCGAAATGATCGAGGGAGAGCCAGGAGAACAAGCCAAAAATCTTGCGGAAAAATTGCTGTCGATGCAGTTCCCCGTTTGCAGTTGAAGCAATGTGGAAACCATTGCCACCATGAGCGGTAATCCTGCCGTATTCGGCAAACCTGATGAAATGGCGCGCATTGCGCGTCCGCAAAATGCATTCCATGCTAACAGATACCGGACTGCCAATGATTACCCCTGCATCAGGTTTTTCAGATCAATGCCCATGACCCGGGGTGGCACCACTGAGTATAAACAGTGTAGGGGCGCGCATTGCGCGTCCGCAGAAATGCAATCTATGGTCAATATATTTTGGAGGTCTTAAAATGGCGAATATAAAAATACTTCTGGATAAATGTTATGGCTGCAAGATGTGTATCGGAGGCTGTCCCTTCAATGCCATCAAGATCGTTGAAAAAAAGGCTGTCATCCAGGACAATTGTACTCTTTGCGGAGCCTGTGTCTCTTCCTGCAAGTTCAAGGCCGTCGACTTTGAAAAGGATGATGTGGGCGCGCCGGTGGATGCTTCGCTTTATAAGGATGTATGGGTATTCGGAGAACAAAAAAACGGCGAAGCGGCAAACGTTGCTCTGGAATTGTTGGGCGAAGGCAGAAAGCTGGCAGACCAGCTCAATGTGCAACTGGCTGCGGTACTCATGGGAGAAAATGTGGAAGCGGCGGCAAAAAACCTGATATCCTATGGAGCCGACAAGATATATCTGGTTGACGACCCTTCCTTGAAAAACTTTAATGATGAATCCTATGCGGATATCTTTGTCCAGCTTATCAGCAGGTACAAACCTGAAATTGTCCTTATGGGAGCTACCACCTATGGCCGTTCTCTGGCCCCCAGGGTCTCTTCCAGGCTGAATACCGGCCTTACGGCAGACTGTACAAAGCTGGAAATCGATATGGAAAAAAGAATTTTGCTGCAGACGCGTCCTGCCTTCGGCGGCAACCTGATGGCTACCATCATCTGTCCAAACCACAGGCCGCAGATGTCCACCGTAAGACCCAAAGTCATGAAAGCGCTTGAACAGGATCTGTCAAGAAGCGGAGAAATCATCCGGCCGGAAATCATCATACCGGAAGATGTAAAAGTAAAGGTTACGGATGTAGTCACTACATTATGTGAAAAAGTAAACCTTACCGAAGCCGACATTATCGTTTCCGGCGGCAGAGGGCTGGGTGACCCCAAGAATTTCGTCCTGGTGGAGGAACTGGCAAAAGTCCTCGGCGGAGCTGTGGGGGCTTCCCGCGCAACCGTAGACGCAGGCTGGATCGAATACAGCCACCAGGTAGGCCAGACCGGTAAAACCGTCGGCCCCAAGGTATACTTTGCATGCGGTATATCCGGCGCCGTGCAGCATCTTGCCGGCATGTCCTCCTCCGATACCATCATCGCCATCAATAAAAATCCGGAAGCGCCCATCTTCAAAGTGGCAACCTTCGGCATCGTAGGCGATGCGCTTGAGGTCCTTCCGGCTTTGATCGGAGAATTCAAGAAGAGACTGGGATAGGATGTCCTGGATAAAAGTGCTGTAAGGAAATTTGTCTACAAGCGACAAATTTCCTTTGAATTAGGTCGTTATAGAATGAAAAACCAGCCATTAGGTATGGCTGGTTTTTCATTCGGCAAAGCTTATTCCATCTTGCCGATGGCCGATTCAATCACGTCATGGGAAAAGCCTCTGTGCTTCAGGAACATATAGGCTTTTCTCTTTATCTTCTCATCTTCGAGGTCATATTTACCGAATTTTCTTTTTACAAGGCTCTCCGCAACGGAGGCTTCATCCACATTCCAGTCATTTAAAACCTCGTCGATGATGTCTTCCTGTATTCCCTTGCCCAGCAGTTCCATTTTTATCAGCTTTTTGGATTTGGGCTTTAATTTGCTCCGGTCGTATACGTATTTCTGTACAAAGATCTTATTGTTTATATACCCCAGGGCCGTGAGCTCCTCCAGCGCCTTTTCGATGGAATCGCTGTCAAAGCCGTCGTCCTGAAGCTTCATTCTGACTTCCTTCTCCGTTCTCAGCTTGTAGGAAAGATACTTAAGGGCGTAATTTTTTGCAGCACGGAAATTGATGGTGTTCTTTATATAATCGATCTCATCCTGCGACAGCTCGGATTTGTCATAAAGGTGCAGACTCAAATAATCATCTTCGGCAATGGAAAATGAAAACCTGCCATCAATATAAACAGAAAATTTCTCCTTGCTTTTTTTGTTTTTTTCTACCGAAGTTATTTGCATATCCCTATCCCAATTTAAAATGTTTTATACAACGCCCATACGCAGGGCGGGTGCCACTTATTCCTCGTCCGGATCCAAATCGTCATCATCGCTCTGGACATGCGCTTCCATGCTTTTTACAAAGGCCTGGCTGTAATTTTCCCTGATTTTGCTTTCAATCTCCTTCGTTATCTCCTTGTTCTCCCTGAGGAACTGCTTGACATTCTCCCTGCCCTGCCCTATCCTCTGTCCGTTATAGGAAAACCAGGCGCCGCTCTTGTTTACGATGTCAAGATTCGCTGCAACATCCAATATGCTGCCTTCCCTGGAAATACCCTGACCGTATATTATATCAAATTCAGCTTCTTTAAAGGGCGGAGCTACCTTGTTTTTCACCACTTTCACCTTGGTCCTGCTGCCGATCACGTCTGTCCCCTGCTTCAAGGTCTCGGTTTTTCTTACGTCCAGCCTGACGGAAGCATAGAATTTAAGGGCTCTGCCGCCGGGTGTAGTCTCGGGGTTTCCAAACATGATACCCACCTTTTCCCTCAGCTGGTTGATGAATATGGACGTGGTCTTAGATTTGCTGATAACGCCGGCCAGCTTCCTGAGGGCCTGGGACATAAGCCTTGCCTGCAGGCCGACGTGGGCATCCCCCATCTCGCCGTCGATTTCAGCCTTGGGAACCAGCGCTGCGACGGAGTCAATGACAATAACATCGATGGCGCCGCTCCTTACAAGGGCTTCAGCGATCTCTAGCGCCTGCTCCCCGGTGTCCGGCTGGGAAACGATCAGATTCTCAATATCAACGCCCAGCTTCTTTGCATAGACAGGATCCAGTGCGTGCTCCGCATCGATGAATGCGGCGTCTCCGCCGGCTTTTTGCGCCTCTGCGATTATATGTAAAGCAACCGTTGTCTTACCGGAGGATTCAGGCCCGAAGATTTCAACCACCCTGCCTCTGGGCACACCGCCGACGCCTAATGCTATATCCAGACCTATTGCTCCTGTAGGGATGGTTTCAACGGCCATATGGGTACTTTCGCCCAGCTTCATGACCGCACCTTTGCCGAATTGCTTCTCAATCTGACCCATTGCCATTTCCAGGGCTTTTTTCTTTTCCATCATGGGATATGTAACCTCCTCAAAAGTAACTCGAACATTTGTTCTTGTTTATTATATCGTATATAATCGAAGGAGTCAATGGCTATTTTGAATTTCTTGCATTTTTTTACATTTTATTTGCCCCAGGTAGTTTATTTTTTAACGTCTTTACAAAATATAAAGCTTCCTCTCCCTTGAGCAGTACCATGACCGACAGATAGACCAGCACTCCGGCGGCAATTTCCAGTGCAAGATAAAGCAATTCTCCTGTTTTGGTTTCAAGTCTTACAGGAATCCTGTCCAGAAGGAATAAAACAGCGCCCATCGCCACCGAGGCCGGAGCTGCTTTTGCAACAAACGAGAAAAACCTGTTCAGATTCACCCCTCGGATTTTCCGATTCAGCAAAACCAAAAGCAATATGGCGTTCACCGTGCTTATAATGGTATAGGAGAGAGCCATGCCCGACGCCTGAAGGTTGGTAAACTTGTGGAATATGTAACCGAAGCTGAAATTGAGTATCACCGAAATGATCCCGGCAATCAGAGGTGTTTTTGTATCCTGGAGCGCATAAAACCCTCGATTGATGGTAGCTACGATGGACTGGCTTATCATGGCCAAAGAAAAAAATGCAAGGATGCCGGCAACGATTATAACACTATTTTTATCGAACTTGCCACCCCAACTGAAGATCGCACGCACGATGGGTTCTTTCAGCACGATAAACCCTATCGCAGAGGGCATGGACAGGAATAAAACCGAAGTCAGGGATTTTGTGAGGATGCTCCGGTAATCGTCGAAATCGCCGGCGGCATATTTTCTTGACAGCGTAGGCAAAATGGCGGTGCCGATTCCCATTGCAAATATTCCATACGGCAGCTGCCATAGCTTGTTGGCATTGCCGAATGCGGCCAGGCTCCCCTCCAAAACCGACAGGCTGACAAATGCCGTGGAAATCATGGCATTGACCTGGACAATAGAGGAAGACATCAGCGATGGGATCGCCTGCTTGAAAAGCCTGACAAAATCGCTGTTCCTTATATCAAATTGGAAGCTGTAATGTTTGAAGTTTTTCAATGCGAAGGAAAATTGAAACAGAAAATAGACGAAGGAACTGCAGGCAACGCCGATGGCAACCTTGATCATGCTTTCCCTGTTATTGCCGGCAAAAAGTAAAATGCTTAATGCGCATCCGATGTTATAAATTGAGGGTCCATAGGCGGCAGCGGCAAATTTCCTGTAGGAATTGAGCACGCCGTTGCAGATACCCGCCAGCATTATAAAGGATACCGAAGGAAAGAGTATACGCGTAAGCATTATTGCAAGTTCTTTCGTTTCAGGGCTTTTTTCTGCAAAGCCGGGCGTGACCAAAGGTATTATAAATTGCGCCAGAAGTATTCCCAGCGCGCACAGGACCAACATGCCTGAAAATATGATATTTATGAAGGTACTTGTCGCCTTCCAGCCTTTTTCTTCTTCATCTTTTTCCAGAAAGGATGAAAGAACGGGGATCAGAGCAGCTGATATCGTACCGCCTACAAGGAGGTTATACATCAGGTCCGGTACCGTAAAAGCGGCTATATATGCATCCTGAGCCCAGCTCAGGCCTACCTTCCACGACAGCATGGACTCCCTGACGAAGCCGGTAATCCTGCTGAGGATGATGGACGACATTACAATTACAGCTGCCGAAGCAAGCTTTTTTCCTTGCGTAGCGTTCAATGGCCTATCCTCCGGCTTTATCCTTTTGCATGCTCTGCGAGATACCGTCTTACCATGTCAAAGGCATGAAGGGAAGTCACATTCCGTATCCTGTTCCTGCTTCCCCATAAATTAAGCTCCTTGCACTGCACTCCCGTATTGGTGGAAAGAGCGACATAGACCAGTCCCACCGGCTTTTCTTCCGTACCACCGTCCGGACCTGCGATTCCGGTAATGGACAATCCCAGATCCGTATGGGACAGTGCCTTT
This sequence comes from Bacillota bacterium, assembly GCA_023426125.1. Lineage (GTDB taxonomy): Bacteria > Bacillota > Clostridia > Acetivibrionales > DTU013 > MnB-11. Next base: position 25,053 of record JAFABI010000073.1, on the reverse strand, counting down.
ATCCCTTTTGCCATCTCAATGGCAGTCTCGCTGCTGACAGCACCGTATTTTTCAAGTGTTTCCTTTTTTACCCCCAGGGATTCAACCTTTGAAAGGTTGCTGTAGGAAATAATCCCGCGGTCGAAAACCTTTGAAATGCCCGGGATATCGGTGAGCTTCGAGGAGACCAGGCCGCCGGTGCAGGATTCTGCAACGGCGATGGTGGTGTTTGTGTCCACCAGCAGTTGGGCGGTCACCTCTTCTATATTCTTATTCTCTGTGCTGTATACCGTATCCCCAAGCCTCTTCTTTATCTCTTCCACCACCGGTGTGATAATATCCTCATCAAACTTGTCTTTGGGATATCTTGCAGTAACCCTCAATGTGACCTCGCCGTCTTTTGCATAGGGCGCAATGGTAGGATTCGTCTGAGCATTGATCAGGTCAAGGATCCTATCCTCCATGGCCGACTCGCCGATGCCGAATATCCTTAAAAAGCGTGACTCCAGCCTGAACTCGGACTTTTCATAAAAATACGGGATCACCGTATCATCCAGCATCGGTTTCATTTCGGACGGAGGTCCGGGAAGCATGACAACCACTTTCCCGCCTTCTTCGATGATGCATCCGGGCGCGGTCCCGTTCTTGTTCCTTATAATAATGCAATTTTCCGGAAGATAGGCTTGCTTGACATTGTTGTCGGTCATGGGCCTGTTGAGCTTTTTAAAAAAGCTCTGCATTTTTTCCAGGCTGTCCTGGTCCAATACCAGCTTTCTGTTCATGGCCTCCGCCACCGTTTCCTTGGTCAGGTCGTCCTGTGTCGGGCCAAGGCCTCCCGTCATTATCACGATATCCGAACGTGAAAGGGCGCGGCTTAAGCATTCCTTGAGCCGGCCCGGATTGTCTCCCACCACGCTGTGATAAAACACGCCGATTCCTACATCGGGCAGCCTTGCAGATATGTATTGGGCATTTGTATTTGCAATCTGGCCCATGAGAAGCTCCGTCCCAACCGCCAGTATTTCTGCGTTCATATGATCATCCACTTCCTTAATCTAATATCGCTGTATATTCAATTTATTATAACAGTTTGGGCGGAGGATAATCAAATTTTTTCACAATTTTTGTGAAAGATAATTAACAATTCCTTTCCTTCATAGCTGTAGCAGTATTTGACTTTCATGTGATTACATTCTTATCCCCGTCCTTCGTATATCCCTCCCTGGAATTATGTCAATAGAAATTTCGACAGGTTTTATTTTTATAGAAATGAAAAAACAAGGACGGTCTTCCCGCTATAGCAAAACAAAAAAGGTAGCAAGAGAACCGTCCGAAACCTCTAAAAGCAAGTACTGGTGTAAATATAACTTCCCGTATAAGTTTCTGAAAATGCAGTCCATTGCGGCCGGGACTGGTCACAAATGCCTTGCATTTGCTGCTCGCCTATGCAACCTACCCTTTCAGAAAAACGGGAAGTAATATTTGCAGTACTCCTAAGTTTATTGCCATTTTGCTGCAGTTTTGATTACTTTATCACTGTCATACCGCCCATATATGGCTGCAACGCAACCGGAACATTTATGGAACCGTCTGCATTCATGTTGTTTTCCAAAAAGGCTATAAGCATTCTCGGAGGCGCAACTACGGTATTGTTTAATGTATGTGCAAAATATTTCCCGTCCGCTCCGTCCACACGGATCCGCAGCCGTCGTGCCTGAGCGTCTCCAAGGTTTGAACAGCTTCCAACCTCAAAATATTTTTTCTGTCTTGGGGACCAGGCTTCAATATCTACGGATTTCACCTTCAGATCCGCCAGGTCGCCGGAGCAGCATTCCAGAGTTCTTACAGGAATATCCAGGGAGCGGAACATATCCACTGTGTTCCTCCACATCCTGTGATACCATGCCATACTTTCTTCCGGTTTGCAGACTACAATCATTTCCTGCTTTTCAAATTGATGAATACGGTACACTCCCCTTTCTTCCATACCATGCGCCCCCTTTTCCTTCCTGAAACAGGGGGAATAGCTGGTAAGTGTTTGCGGAAGAGAGGATTCCGGCAAAATTGTATCGATAAATTTACCGATCATGGAGTGTTCACTTGTTCCAATCAGGTACAAATCCTCCCCTTCAATTTTGTACATCATCGCATCCATTTCTGCGAAGCTCATGACCCCGGTCACTACTTCACTGCGGATCATAAAAGGCGGAATGCAATAGATAAAACCGCGGTCTATCATAAAGTCCCTGGCATAAGAAATTACGGCTGAGTGCAGCCTTGCAATATTCCCCATAAGGTAATAGAAACCGTTGCCCGCCACCTTCCTGGCACTATCAAGGTCAATACCGTTCAATCTTTCCATAATTTCCGTATGATACGGTATTTCGAAATCAGGTACAACAGGCTCGCCAAAACGTTCTACTTCGACATTTTCGCTATCATCTCTGCCGATAGGGACACTTGGATCAATGATATTGGGTATGGCCATCATTCTATTTCTGACTTTTTGATCCAGGTCATTCTCTTTTATTTCCAGCTCACCCAACCGTTCGGCATCTGCATTCACTTGCTTTTTCAGGGTTTCGGCCTCATCCCTTTTGCCTTGAGCCATGAAAGCGCCAATCTGCTTTGAAAGCTTATTTCTGCCGGCCCTTAAGGCTTCTGCTTCCTGTTTTGCCTTCCGCAGTTCAATATCAAGGGCTATTACCTCATCCACCAGGCCCAGTTTACTTTCCTGAAACTTGTTCCTGATGTTTTGCTTTACAATTTCGGGATTCTCCCTTACAAATTTTAAATCCAACATGATGTTTCCTCCCTGCTGACTATTATTAGTATTATCTTTTAAAGTAAAAATAAAAGCCTTCTATCCCAAGCATATGGGACGGAAGAACTCCGCGTTGCCACCCAAATTGCCGGTGTCAAACATCAAACACAGCCGGCCTCTCGATATGGTATGCTAAAGGGTACCAGCCTCTCAGTTCGTCACTGACAGCTCCAAAAGTGGAAAGATTCAGCCTTTCACCGATTCACACCAACCATCGGCTCTCTGTAGAAATTCATAAATCGCAGCTTTTATTAGCGCTGTATAAAATATGATGTTTGTTTTATTATATATACAGTTAAAGCATTTTACAATACCACCTTCAAGAGAATTTGACCCGACAACCGTAGACCATCATCATTTATAAAATATCATAATTCTTCAACTGGGTATAGAACCCTCCAATGAATGTTTGACCCATTGAGTTGCATTTTTGTCCGCATCATAAGGATATTTATAATTCATTTTTTCAGCAGCTTCAACAGCCAACAGACGGAATAAATCCATTGTCGCCAGCAATGCGTGTCCAATATCATACTTTTGATAGTGCGAGAATGCATTTTGAAGTCCTTCTTTTACTTTCTGGTCCGCCCACTTGTCCAAAAAACGCCCATTATGCCATGTATCATATTCAGAGCCGTTCATTACATGAGCATGACACTCAATAATACCTAACAAATGCTCCTTCATATAGCAATCCAGACATGATTTCGCAGCCCACAGCTCACCACGTTGTAACTTTTTTACAGTCCATACGGAGTGGTACCAGAAGTCATTTACCAAGTTCAGAAACTCTCTTTCCATAGGATATGAATGTATGTTTTTTTCTTGAGCTATGTGGGGCAGAGTGTCAACGAATCCGCTTTTATCGAGTAAAATACGAAACCCTCTTTTAAATACTGCCTGAATCTCGACTTCCTTAATTGCCTGTGTAAACCCCTCTTCAGAAAACACCGCAAAATCAACATCCATAGCATTTTCAAAAAGTACTCTTCTTTCTTTACCTCCACCGACAGCTGTTTTTTCAACAAACGATATCCAATAATCGCCAATATTCGCAAGCCATTGAGTTGAGGATATATAATGCTCAGGGTCGGTCACTATCATTACCAAATCAAGATCCGAATATTCATCGGCAGGATGATCTGTTCTGGCATGTGAACCGACGATAAATACAGATTTTATATCCGATGAAGCTTTTGCCCAGGATATAAATCTATCGATTAATTTGTTATAGTGTTCACCATATTCCCTCCATGGTTTAATTGTGCACAACAAAAATCTTCTTTACGGCCAATAATACCAATCCCAACCCAGATAAGAATGACAGCAACGCTCCTACTATCATAAATGGAATTGCTTTCATGTTTGCTGTTTCCTGAGATAACGACCACCCGCCGCCACCCTCAAAGTACTCTCTTGCATAAAAATTGCCCAAACTTAATGACCTGAATACAAGTATAATGCCACAAACAAATATAACGCTGAAAATTATACTTGCAGTTATTATTCTATTATTCATAATACCTTTACCTTTCCCCAATAATTCTTTATATTTCTCATTTTAAAATATACACACGATCATGAATTGTTTCAATAGCATTTCTTCCAGCTAAATGTAAAATTTAATTACTATCCTCTTCAAATAATATATATTATATCAAAAGCCAAAAGTAATGCCAAGTGAATACATCCAGGAATAAGCTGCCTTTGCATAATGTGCAAGTTTCTTATGAACATGAAAACGCAAGTATCCCTTCGAAGCAAAAAAAACTCCCAAGCTAAAGCTTTGGGAGGAGAATATGAAATCTACTGTAATCAATATACCAGTTATTACATATTATGTCAACAAGGAATATCATTTAAAAGCACAAATAAAATAAAATTCCGGAGATCTCCCCTTTTTTCTTTCATTGAATAATTCAATAATTAATGGTATAATGTGTAAAAACAACTTAGATGGTGGCATGACGATGATTTTTAAGTAAACACAAATTTTCAGATGAAACTTTTAAAAGCCTGTTTTCAATAGGCTTGGGTATGTTGTCGGAATTTGGGGTTACAGGCTGATAACTTTGGCTTGCCGGGGGTATCCCGGTTTTTCATTGCCGCGCCATATTTATCATAAGACATTTCATGTCTTTGAAATCAAGGCAAAGAGTTGCTCCATTTCCTGATGACGAGCGGTTTTCGTTTCGGAAATGGAGCTATTTTATCTTGTGGAGGAAAAAATTATGCAACCAATTTATGCAGCACAATTGCTGATCAATAAAATCAAAAAAGACTATTCTGACGATATCGCTGTGGTCGTTATCATGGGCTCCGCTCTATACGGTGACACCCATAACCGATCTGATCTCGATCTGTTCTTCGTGCCAAAAACGGAACGCGGTAATCGCCTTTGTTTTACATTCATTGTTGATGGTATTGGGTTTGATTTTTGGGCTATATCCTGGGACAGGTTAGAGCGAATCGCAAACCATGATGAACGTATAGCATCCATTATTACAGAGGGAAAAGTGATTTATTGTTCGTCAGATGCTGACGGAAAGCGCTTCATGGCAATCAGGGAAAAAGCGCTTGATACAAGCGATCATCGCAAGTTTCTAAATAAAGCCTCAGTAAAACTGAACGAAGCCTATCAAGATTATTACCGTTTGCAGAAAGCTAAGTGCCTGGGTGATGCCCGTATGGCTGCTGTCGGCATGGTATACAATATCACAGACATGCTTGCGCTTCTTAACCGCATTCCAGTCAAGCGTGGCAGAGGTAAACTGAAAACGGAGATTATGAATATGCCGCTTGTTCCCGAACGTTTTTCAGAACTCTATGACACGGCGTTTTTCAGCAACGATACCAACGAAATCAAAAAAGCATATGGCGAGTTGATTGAAAACACGCAGGCGCTTCTTACGAGGGAGCATGGAAAAGATATCGGGCCGCGTTTGTTTGCGGAGTCCCTGTCAGGATTTTACGAAGAGATGATTAATGCTTACAACAAGATTTATCATTCATGCGAGATTGAAGATCCTGTTACGGCGCTTTTTGCAAGTGTTGAACTGACTCATGAGATTGAACAGGCTTTTGAGGGGACTGGCGTTTCTTCAAGACAATTACCGGATATCGCCGGCGCATACGACCCCAAAGACCTGTCTAGTCTCTACCGAACAGCGCGTAATCATCAAAGCAGGTTTGAAAGCCTCCTGGAAGCAAACGGCGTCACTATCCGTAAATTCCAAAGCTTTGATGAATTGGAAGCTTTCCTGGCTACATTATAGGTTCTCAACGAATTTGTTGTTAAGGGAGATTATATTATGTGTGAACGAAGAAATTACTGGCGCGGTTCGACCGTTGTATTGCGTACCCCCAATACCGATGATGTCGGTAAAACGATTGTCGACTTTGAGCGGCGGGATTACGATTCCGAGGCCGAATGGCTTGCGGATGAATTGCATTTGCCGCGTTCGGCGCAGGGGTGCAGGTATTTTTGGGAAAGGACCGTGCGGCTAGTTGCACGAATGCCACTTTTTTGTATGATATATGCATGCAAGCCTCCTCTCCCTAAAGATGAAAAATGGAAAAAAACAAGGAATGTCCATAATATCGTTTGTTGACTCCAATTTACAATTATGGTATTATTAGCATGAATTTAGGATAAGGAGCTGATATCTTGAAAAAAATTCTTATTTCCTCATTTCTTTGCATTACAATACTGCTTACGTCAGCAGCAGGCGCATTCGGAGAAGTCAATATTCTTGAAGCGAATGACCTTAAAATAGTCATTGACGGGCAGTTGGCCGAATTTCATGATATACCGATATATGTAGGGCAAAATACCTTGTTGCCACTAAGGGAACTGCTCGTTAAACTGGGCGTTCCGAATGATGATGAGCATATTGTTTGGAATGGGACCGAAAAAAGTGTTACAGTTTATAAGGACGATATCAAGATATATCTCAAGGTAAACAGCAAAACTGCTTACATAAATGATGTTCCTCATGAACTGCCCATAGCACCTGTGGGTTATGCAAAGAATCAGCGCAACTATATACCGGCGCGTTTTGTTTGTGAGGCGCTAGGTAAGAAAGTAGTTTGGGACAGTTATTCAAATAACATATATATAAAAGATGTAGCAAAATATGCAGAGATTGAGAATATCCTCACAAAAACAGACCTTGCAATGAAAGGTCTCAAGAAATATAAGCAAAGCCTGAATATGGATATCTCTGCGGATCAAAACGGGTTATCTGTAAAGTTTGGATTTTCGATGGCTGGTGAGATTGATAAGGAACATCAAAGGATGCATACGAATATGAATATGGATATGTTGTTTATGGCTATAAAAAGTGATTCCTATTATGCAGATAATGTTGTTTATACTTATGAACCCTATTCAGGTGAATGGAATAAAAAAACTTATTCGGCAACCGAGTATGGTCATTTATTTACCAAAGAAAGCGATATGGGACTTTCCGGAATAGATGAAGTATTGTTTGCCCAGCTTGAGCTGAAGGAAAACGACAAGCCGGATGAAATCTTGCTTGTCGGAAATACGGATTACGAAAAACTGTTTGATGAAATAATGGAAAGTAATGAAAGTTCATCTGAAATCATAGGCGATAATGAAAATTCAGAATATGCTATGGAAAATTATCTAATGGAAATCCGTCTTGACAGTCAAACTTATCTTTTTAAAAGCCTCACGATGAGTGCAAATGCTATAGATACGGAAAACCAATCCAAAATGGATATCTCGGTAAAAATAGAGTATTCGGATTATGACGGCTCCTTTGAAATAACTATACCGGATGAAGTTAAAAATACTGCAATTGAAAGCAGTGAATCCAATTCATCGGGGGGTGTGTGGTAAATTCGTCACATTTATGACCAAACCGGGGACTTGGCATCAAAGCATGCTCACTCTCCGGTTTAAGTGTGTTAATTTATTATCCTTAGTAGTATATAGATGATGGATGATTGCAATTTAAATATTAAACCAGAACACTTCATTTTCCTTGAATAACTTAAATCCAGCCTTTTCTGCTAATTTCCGTGATATAGGATTTGATTCTACACAATCCCATTGGGCAATTATACCCCTTTGTATACATTCATTAACAAATTCTATCGTTAAAAAGTAGCCAAAGCCCTTATGCTTCATTGCATCGTCAGTTTCAATATCAATTGAAATTATATTTTTATATCTTGCCGTCCCAATAATAACAGCGACTATACTATCCAAATATATAATACAAAATCCAACACTTTTCTTTTCGAAATTATCAAAGTTCCCCCATGATTCTAACAATCTCTTTGTTAAGAATGATTCATTTTTTAAATCTCCATTTGTGACTTTCGCCCATAAATCAAAATCCACTCTTTGCATTTTAAAACCATCTGGTAACGAAAATTTTTTACTAATACGTTCGTTTATTCTAAATGAGTATTCTTTTTCGCTATGAATTATCTTATCTTCAAACATTTTTTTAATATATGGCTTTAAACCATTACTTTCTACGGAATATTCAAAATAATCCATTCCTTTTTGTTTCAAAAAATTAAATATATCTTTCCGAATGTAATCTTTTAGTTTCATATATTCATCATCATCATTTATACTTCCCAAAAAGGCAAAGCTACCAACAGCGTATGAATCCGCTATCGCGATTTGGGGTTTCTCAATATTATCAACCCATAAATTCCCTCTACATTCACCAGCTACTATTCCTGAAAAGCTTGGACAATCATCATTTGTAACATTTTCATATTTTCCTGCACTTAAGCTATCAATTTTAATCATTTGCCCTCCAAATATAATCCACATATTCATTACTTCGTCATTTGAAAAGAATGCGAACCAAGGTAGATAAGCTCCCCGGTTGTCATTGCGAGGAGCCCTGCGACGCGGCAATCTCAGCTTCCAGTAAGGATAGCATCATTGAGATTGCTCCCTATATTCCTGGCAGCATATCCCTTTTTGTATTTCTGACTGACGGTCTTCCGAAATGCTTCCCTGAAGAATCTCTTCTTTTTTATGTGAATTCTTCCATTATTTATTTCGATAAATAAGATAGAATTCCTTCCAGAACAGTATTTTTCTGCGTAAAATAATATAGGAGACTCTATCTGTGATCCCTGACGTACATATTATGCATAATTGGAAGCAAAACCGAAGTACTTTAATATATCACTATTCTTATACTTACATATTTATGTATGGCGTTCCATCTTTTTTCCCTCTGCCGCCTTACCGCTTCCTCAAAGATATTTTCCCGTATCGTCCGGTTCGGTGGCTGTCACTGACATACCGGTTTAGCATCGGGCAGGCCCGGCAATCCTTTCGGTCAGCCCGGTAGGTTCGGCAGATGTTGTAATGCTCCCTCTCAAGACTCCGCAGCGTTAGTCATTTAATCTGCTTACCGTAGTTTCTTGTCATTATGCACTTGCCCTCTGAGCTTTTTTCTATCCCTTATTTTATCACATCAAAGGGCTTAAAAACAGGCTTTGTCAACACCTCGAACTTGGCCCGAAGTCTTAATATAAAAACACTATTGGTTAGTGCTTTTCACTAATACTCCTTTTTTCAATTGAAAAGCAACGCATGGAGGTATGACAGAACATAGGACTCAATAACAACACTGAACCGCCGTTGACCAGCGAACCATTACGCAACCTCGCGTAAAAACAACGGGTTTGAATTCGTCGATGGCAATCACTTATTATGCAACTTCAAAAATCCTTTCTGCGATAAATAAAAGTAGTAAGGAAACAGGAGAAAATAAAAGACATAACCGCTATGATCATATAAATTGCCATGCTCAAATAAAACTCAGGGCCACTCACTGTATCAAAACCATAAGCTGCATTAAGTATCCAAATAACACCAACAGTTATACCTATGGCCCCTAACAAACTTATAATCATTATTATCTCGCTTTTATCTGTACCCAAGAGATAGATTGTGGGATAAAATATCGTTCCCATCAATAATGCAATTCCAGCCCCTGTACAAAAGAGAGCTAATGGGTCACGGATAACATGATAAAAGAAAAGATTACCATGTATTGCAACTGTCAGTCCAACAAACACCGCAGCCAGTAATGTACCCACAAGAACCCACATTGCGTGGGTGATGTAACGGCTTTTAGCAATATCTTTTCTTGTTATCGGAGAGGTTAATTCGTACTTGCCCCATTTGCTCGCCGCTTCTTTGCGGAAACTTGCTACAGCGTTCATTGCAAACGCTGTGGCAGATACTAAAACGTAAATGTTAAGCAACGAGGGATTTCCAGATATTAAAAGCCCTATTCCTGCCACAATGAAAAAGCCAAGTAGAATTGTAGCACCACCAGCCGCACCATAAAATTGATTTTTCAAAAGCCCTTTCATACTCGAACCCCCTTTACTAATAAGAGCATAATTTCATCAATAGACACAGTATCTATTATATTACCTTTGTATTTGCGCTCTACTACGCTTTTATCGGCAGTTAAAACATCAATCTGATAATCTTTTTTTCTGTAAGTAAGAATATCTGCTTTATCCAGTTTAGAAAATTGTTCAGAGGTACAGCGCATAACGGCATACCGATAAATCAAATCGTCCTTTCGTGCAGATAGAATGATCTTGCCATTATGTATGAAAGTTATATAATCTGCCACCTTTTCCAGATCGCTTGTGATATGGGATGAAAGTAAAACGGAATGATTTTCATCTTGAACAAACTCCAGGAATACATCCAATATTTCTTCACGCATAACCGGGTCTAATCCACTGGTTGCTTCATCTAAAATAAGCAATTTGGGATGGTGGGCAAGGGCAACAGCTATTGCCAGTTTCATGGTCATGCCTTTAGAATATGTTTTTATCTTTTGCGTTTTATTCAATCTGAAATTTTTAAGATGTTTGTCGAACAGACTATCATCCCAGTTTGAATAAAGTCCCCGCATAACGCTTGCCAATCTTTCGGCATTCAAATATCCAGGGAAATTATCACCGTCATATACAACGCCAATATCCTCCCGAAGCGAAGTGTCTTTATCATCCATTGTTTTGCCAAACACATGAATTGTTCCACTGTCTTTTGATAACGTATTAAGGATACAGCCTATCGTTGTCGTTTTTCCTGCACCGTTCTCCCCGACATACCCCATAATGGAGCCGTAAGGCAAGACAAAAGACACATTATCTAACGAGAAGCCGGATTCCCCATATTGTTTTGATACACTTTTTAATTCTAATATGTAGCTCATATTATTCCTCCCCAGTATAGAACATAGCTAACAGTTGCGTCAGTTTTTCAAGCGAAATGTTGCTGGTTCTTCCAATTTCAGCGGCAATCTGCAAATGTTCTTCCACTCTTTTTTGTTGTTCTTCCTGATAAAAGTCTTTGTTTTGTGCAGAAACAAAACTGCCCCGCCCAACAGTCGTTTCGATAAATCCATCCCTTTGTAAATCCTCATAAGCCTTTTGAACAGTAATTACACTGATACGCAGAGATTTTGCAAGTGAGCGCATGGAGGGTATAGGATCTCCGGTTTTCAACTCACCACTCATAATCATTGCTTTTATTTGTGTTGTTATCTGTTCGTAAATAGGCTTGCTGGTATTACTGCTAATTACAATATCCATAGCAATAGCCTCACTGTCCTATAATGTACTTGTTTTATAAGTACATTATAGGACGGAAGGAATTGGTTGTCAACAGTAAATTACCCTATTTTTCTGGCTGTATTCTTCAAAATTGCGTCCCATTAAGTACTTCCGCTAAACAGTTATCGTGCATTACGAATTATCGTGTATTGTATATAATAGAAAAATATGAAATATTAGGATGACAAATGAAAGAAGCGTCTATTATAGTGATTATATCATTAGATATTTACCCGTATCGTCCGGCTTCGGTGCTGTCACTGACACACCGGTTTAGCATCGGGCAGGCCCGGCAATCCTTTCGGTCAGCCCGGTAGGTTCGGCAGATGTTGTAATGTTCCCTCTCAAGACTCCGCATCCTCCATCGCCCGGTAAATCAGGCTGGTGCCATAGGCACTGTCAGCACCTGTTGTCTTAATATCCAGTCCTAAATGGCTTTGCATATGTTCAATTCGCGTAAGATACGGCTCCGAGTCGCTTGTGTTTCCCGGTGTTACCGCCAGGTACACGCTCATCTAAATCTAGTCTCAGAAACCATCGATAGGCCATATTGACTTGGATTTCCTGCTCAATGCGCCGTTCCGATTCGATACCGTAGAGGTATCCGACCAGCAGGTATTTCAACCAGAATCACCGGGTCAATACTGGGCCGTCCATTATGATGGCAGTAGTATTCCTTGGTTTCCTCATAGATAAAGGAGAAATCAACAAGACGATCTAGTTTTCGCAGGAAATGATCCTCGGGAACGAGGGTTCTCAATGGTTAATGTGTGAAATTTAATCTGCTTACTGTAGTTTCTTGTCATTATGTGCTTGCCCTCTGAGCTTTTTTCTATCCCTTATTTTATCACATCAGAGGGCTTAAAAACAGGCTTTGTCAACACCTCGAACTTGGCCCGAAGTCGCCCAAAGGCTTGTCCCATGTGAAAATGCCCGAACAGATAACATCTAGTGAAGAGTTTTGAAAACGAACATAGAGGTAAAGCTTACTATCTCCAGTGTTGCATAAACAGTAAAAATCATATGTTTTTATACAGTTGTCCGCTGGTTAAATAAGGCCGCTATCCCTGATTAGCGGCCTACTACGTTGGCTTGAATTGACATAATAGAACACGGCAACATTCTTCCTTAATGCCGCCGTGTCCAAAAAAACGGCACACTTTACCACGCCCTCCGATATATAGAGAACGGCGGTGATAGTCATATTACTGCAGATATTCCTTGCTTCCGTCCAGTATTTCTACTGAATGGATTTCTGCGTTTTCAAAGACTAATATGTCTGATGACAAATCCGAACATAAGCCATCCGCAATCTTCCGGAGTTTAGGCTTAATGCCGCTCTCCGTTAGCTGTTCTTTATTCATATCATTGACAGCATTTTGTAGTCCTGTGTGGTAAGCACTGATAAGTTCATCGCGTTCTTTGACGGTTAGTTCATTATCGTCAAGCACACGATATTCCACAGAATAGAGGGCCGTAAACATGAAATCATAGAATATATTACCGTCATTTCCAGAATAAGCTCCCTCGTTCTTGTTTAAGCGGTCAGAAACAGAAATAGGCTCTCCCATCTGTGACATGATTACTTCGCTAATGGAATGGCTCAATGTTACGTATACAAATTGATATTCGTTGTCATCAGAGGTCAAGTCATCCAAAAGTTTGCAGTACATGCTTAAAAAATCCGCGTCATTGTCTATTGCCGTTTTTACAGCGGCATTGAAGTCTTTAAGTGATAAGGTTTGATAACTCTCGGTTCGCAGAGCCAGCACTTTATCGTAATCGCTTGAGGTTGTGCTGTCACCGGCAACCGAAGTAGTCAAAGGGTCCGTGGGCGATGTGTCATCAGGCGAGGCGGCTGTGACCAAGCAACCCGCAAGCAAGCAGGTGCATAGTGCCACAATTAGTAAGGATAAGATAATTGATTTTTTCATAATAAGTTCCTTTCTGCACTTGTTTTAGTGTGCAAGATAAGAATAACAGCCCTACTTGAATTGGCATTGGATTGAATATGGAGTTGATATGGAGCAAAAAGAAATGTCCTATCAAGCGAGGTTGCTTGGTAGGACATAATGATAGTACCAGTTCAAAACTCAATACTGAATATAACTCCATCTTCTGTGTTTCCCATGCTGTATTTTACATTATGCAAATCCAATACTTTTTTGACGATATACAATCCCAATCCACTACCACCCGTTTGACGATTGCGGGATTGCTCTGTTCGGTAAAAGGCCTCAAATAGTTGCGGTAATTCTTTTTCTTCAATATGGATACCTGTATTTTCTACACTAAATCCTATTTTTGTATCATCTGCTTTCAAGTTGACAAAAACAGAGCCTCTTTGTGGGGAATAAGCCAAAGCGTTGGCAATAAGGTTATCAAAAACTCTTTTTAATAATTGCCGGTCGCCCTTATAAATCAGATTTTCGGGCAAATGGTATGCCAGGTCTATATCTTTTTGAATAAACAAATCTTCTTGTGCTATTAGACATTGTTTTATCAATGCCGCAATATCAAACGGTTCATGGGTGCAAATATAATCAGGTGTTTCCATACGGGCAACCACAAGTAGTTCCTGTACCGTCCTTTCTAAAATAGTAACAGCTTCCAATGACTGTATTAGGTAAGTATCTCTATCCTTATATCTGCCTACGCCATAAATCATTCCTTGAAGCTGTCCCTTTACAATAGTGATAGGTGTTTTAAGCTCATGTGATACGGCAGAAAACAGCTCCGTGCGCTGCTTTTGCATCTGCTTTTCACGGTTATAATCATCAAGCAGTTTCGAGTTCGCAGTTGCAAGCTCACTCAATGTTTCGGATAATTTCACGGCTAATAGATTCAGGTTTTCAGATAATCCACCTAATTCGTCTGTTCTATCTGTTTTACACTTTACGTCAAAATCTAACACAGCCATTTTTTGAGAGATATGGTTTACCCTTTTTATTGGCGCAGTAATATATTTTGAATATATAAACGAGGTCAACACGGCAATAAGCAGGATAGTAACAATTAAATATGGGAATACCCTGCCTAATGCTTCCGTTGCTTGATTAACGGCCTGTGAGCCATCTACAAAGAGCAAACTATATTTATTGCTATCGTCTGAAAACGTAAAGCTATACTCTTGTGTTCGTTTGTTCGCTTCATAATCCGCTATGGTCTTGCCTGTTTTTTCGGAAAGGTCATACAAGCTAACTTCAAAGCCGCTCTTGTCGAATATATGAAATTCCAAATCACTGCCCAACTGGGAGCGGTATGTTTCCAGCAACGCCTCTATTTGAAAGGGATAATTCTCAATGGTTGTTTGCCGCATTTCCTGTGCGGCCTCATAGGCATATAGCTCTGCATTGCTCAAGTCAATTTGATTAGGATATGTTTTAGGAAGTAACCACGCAATAAGGCCATAGGTGACAATACAGCATATTGTAAGCAACAGAGCGGTTAAAAGAAAAATCTTGGCAGTCAGGTTACTTTTTATTTTCTTTATCAATTCTATATCCCACCCCTCTAACAGTTTCAATCAACTCAATATTTAACTTTTTTCGCAGGTTTTTGATGTGAGTGTCAATGATACGTTCGTCACCATAAAATTCATATTTCCAAAGCAGGTTAATTAAGTTTTCTCGTGTCAGTATTTTGCCCTGATGTGATAATAGCTCTCGCAGTATTTCAAATTCTCTCGGTGTCAAGTCCGTGTCTTTGCCATCAACATAGGCTTTATAGGCTGCAATATCCAGTTTTATATTCCTGTACTGTATGATTTCCTCTGTTTCTGAAATAGATGTGCGCCGCAGTACGGCGGCAATTTTCCGAACAAGAACCGGCATAGAAAAGGGCTTTGTAATGTAATCATCTATCAATAAATCAAAGCCCTTCAACTGATCCGCTTCACTGCCTAACGCAGTTAGAATTATAACAGGAATATTTGATTGTTTTCTTATTACTTCACAAACACTGTATCCGTCGATTTTGGGAAGCATAATATCCAATAACACAAGGTCAAATGTAGTCGCTGAAAACAAAGATACTGCTTCCACGCCATCGGATGCTAAGACAATTTCGTATCCTGCTTCCTGCAAAAAGTCATGTAACAACGCTTGTATGGATAAATCATCTTCAACGATTAAGATTTTTTGCATATTTGCACCTCCTTCATGGAGCATATCATATAAATTTGTATTGAAAATGGAGTTGTATTGATTTCAGAAAAATAAACACCTGTGCTTATTATAAACGGTAATGACAAAATTTGAAAGGATATAGATTGAGCTTAACTTTCAATATCCCCCTAATCGGCAGGCAGGTTCTCTTGTCGAGAAGTTTCAAGCCTTGCGACTTCGGGGTATGGCCCGAAGTGCCATACTGTACCCCGGTTGCCGTTCACCGCCCTGTTCAATTCAATTTCGCAAGCCTTAACCTTAGTCCTTGCGCGAGGTACTCATGGTTTACCGCTTGCTTCTTTTCTATAGACTATGCCTACTCAACCGCCGAAACAACGGTCTTAATCACCTTGTTACGATTCAATTTTATAGGCTTTATCATTAAAATGTTTAGAAACGTACTTATTAACTATCGTATCAACCTTTTCTTGTATCTCTCTTGTTCTATCTGATTTACCATTACTTGGATTGTACCAAAACAAAAAAAGATAACCATTGTCCTTTAAAAGTTCGTGACATTTCTTATATTTAATATTTTTATCTATCCAATGAAATGCCTGTGCAGAATAAATTATGTTATATTTTTGATTATTTGGACTATTCCATTCCTCGAACGATACTACGTCTACCGAAACATTTGAATAGTTAGAACATTTATCTTTTAATATTTCTGCCATATCTTCCCCAATTTCGATTGCATCAATTGCAAAACCTTTCTCAATAAACTGTATAGTTGCTTTTCCTGTTCCTGCACCAATTTCAAGCAACTTATCATTCAACTTCAAACCAGCCTTACATATTACATCCTCAATCAACTTGTCTGGATATGAGGGTCTTATTTCCTCATATATACCTGCAATACTCTTATAAGGTTCAACTTTCTTTATCATTGTTTATCTCCCTTAAAATTTATTGCGTAATTAATTACAAACATACAATAATATTACTAGTATCCTCCAATACAGTCAAATGGTCAATAAAGATAAGTTTATGTAAACTATTGCATTATGGAGCGAATAAAATAGATATTATATGTGATCAGTATAGGGGGCGGTGGCTAACCACCGGCCCTCCTACACCTCCTTACGTACCGTTCGGTATACGGCGGTTGAATCGGATTAGAATTTACCCAGATAGATTTTCATTAAGCCTTTGAAGCCTCTTTGTTCAAGTACTTTGTTACTGATCGCCCGTTGGATAATGGTACATCCTGCAATTCTCCAGCAACCTTTTCTTGAGTTTGACAAGACTTTTGGCTCTTTTCTGTATCTTAAATCAATCCTTTTATTGTCACTTTACTGCGTAGCAGGATAATCCAAACAAAAATAGAAATTATGGTTGCGGAAATCATAATAATTCCTAAACCATGTATCATGTTGCTCCATGCTAAAGACCCCAATGCCATGCCTATGCTTCCTAAAATGGTGTGACCTGCATTAATTAACGAAGAAGCCGAGCCTATGTCTTCGCTTTGCTGTTCCAGCAGAATGTTGGTACTAAAGGGACGAATTGCCCCCTCGACTAAGGTAAATGGAAGGTATGAAATCAGGAATATCAATGGAGAATGATTTCCAATTAAAAGTACACATAGTCCGCTAACTAACGCCACACCAAAACAGCACCATGAAAAAGTGCGGGCAGACAGCGTTCCAATGGAACGAATATAAATAATCGGGCCAAGAATAGCCAAAGCAGAGTTGACAGCAAAATAATAACTGTATGTTTGTGCGTTTAGAGCAAAATAATTTTGATATATGTAAGAGGACATGGTTACATAAGCCATGTAGGGTGCTGCCAACATTGCAGCAACAAAAAGGAAACTGCTGAATCCTACATTTTTGCCTACTATCAGTAAACGTACCAATGAACCTGCCAGGCTTCCGTTATAGCGCTCAGCTTTTGGCAGTGTTTCCTCGAACATAAGTGCTGCTATTAATGTCAGTATTCCTATTAAAGCAAGCACCCAGAAGGTTTCCCTCCATTCTGCCACACGTAAAATCGCAGCACCTATAATGGGGGCTACCATCGGCGCAATTACGCTCATCGCTTGTACCAGAGCCAAGACCTTGCTCTTTAATTCTCCGAAAAAACAGTCTTTTATCATAGCCGTTGAAATAGCCATAACACCACCGACACCTAATGACTGAAATATTCGGAATAGGATTAACTGATATACCGACCCTGACAAAGCACAAGCCATGCTTCCGATAGTGTACAAGAGTAAACATAAAATGAGAATTGTCCTCCGGCCATATTTATCGCTAAGTGGCCCAAAGATAATGATACCAACTGCAAAAAAAAGATAGAAAGCAATCAAGGTCAAATTCACCATCGCAGATGTAGTATTAAAATAGGTGGTCATAGTTGGCATTGCAGGCAAATATAGATCAATAGACAACGGTATAAACATTCCCATCAAAGAAATGAATAGGATAAGCCCCTTTGCTCCCAAGCGTTTTTGCGGTATCAGCAAAATTGTTGATTGCTGATTGTTATTATTCTTTTCCACAATAAGTCCCCCTGATATTTGTTGTTTTTTCAAAAACATGTTCCTTCATAGTTTCAATGCTTTTGTCTACAAGTCATAAAAACAGAAAAGGACAAACTATCAACTATGTCTGTTGATAACTTGTCCAGCACACGCAGTGTACCCTCCGTCACTTTACTATGATAACCAAAAAAAACTACTAAGTCAATGATCTGATTCACGACTGGGTGCAATTTATAACATTGCACCCTATATTTTAATTTACATCATATAATGTTATTCCTAAAGGATAGTAACCTTAATAAAACCTTGCCATTGCAGCTTTCGACAAAATTATCTATGTTTATGAACTTGTCATTTCATCTCAAGCCCCGTAATCACAGCTGCCTTTATGAATTGTATCTATGTTTAATTGCCTATTCAAGTGTTTTAACCGCATAATTGGGCATACCGTAACAAGGCATATCAATTGCCTTGCTGGCAATCTGCCTGAAATACGCGGCATGCTTGACACTTGACTGTTAAGTGCGGGGCTGATAATTGAAAATTTCTTTAGGCCTATTGCATTTTTTCTTCCTCCCATGCTTCTTCGTCAAAATAACCCTTAGATAATGCTACTTTAAGAGTTTTAACAAAAACATCCCGCTTAGGCTTAACAACAGGATTTTCAGGGTCAAAAAGATTTAAGAAAGCAGCAGTAACAAAAGGACGTGCGTGGAGATGGCTTTTCCCTCCATCGTGGTGTTTTTCAATATTATCTCTCCACGTTTCTTCGCCACGGACATATCGTTCCATTAACCTAATACATGTTGCGATGATTGGATCATCCTTTGATAGACTTAACTCACGCGCTCTTCTGAGCGCCGATTCGGTTGTAACAAACTTCTGCTTATTTACCGATTTTGAATCTTGACTATGGTACCTGCCCCATGAGCCATCGTCCCATTGTTCATCGGCAAGCTCACAATACCATTTCGACGCATGAATTGCCTCAATTTCGGCAGCGGACGGCGTTTCCCGCAGTATTTCCTTTTTCATAATATACCGCGGGAATGGGTCAGACATATTCTCGGAAAGGTAGTCAATAATGTTTTGCAAATCCTTCAATTCAATGCACCTCTTTTCGGTAAATGGGGAGTTCCCTAATATTCGCCCATAAAGATTCTTTCCACACTTTCAGCCGCAAGTTTCAAAAACTCATGCGGTTTCATCAATGAGCGTGTCATAATGGCTAAGCACAGGATAAAATCGGCTTGCTATATCAGCGGCTGTTTGTTTATAATCCACCATACCGTCAACATGGATTACAGGACACGCAAGAGTTTCTGCCCATTGTTCGATTTTTAATAGAGAACGCGAAGCCGCGAACTCAACGAATTTCATATGCTGCTCGTACATATCGCCACCTTCGCGGATGCGTTCTCCGTGTCGTTCATACTCGCGTTGTTCTACACGCTTTATACGAGTTTCAATCGGTGCTGTGATAAATACCGCAAGGTCATACATCAGCGGAATTTTCTCGCCAAAGTCGCCGGTGACAGCGGATATGACAAACGAACGATGATTGTCAATATCGGCAAGCATTAAATTCAAACAGTCCTCACGCGAGCGTTCTACGGTGTAGGGAATTTGAGATTTCTCAAAATGATAATCCTCTATGTCCATATGCTTAAAGTTCAAAATACGGGCAAGTTCGCGTCCGAGCGTAGTTTTACCGCTCCCGTTTGCCCCGAACACAATTATTCCGTGCGGTTTGCTCATCTCGCCGCCCTCCATTCCGTAATCAGTTGCTTAATCGACTGCTGCCGTCTATTGCGCTCGTCGCTGACAGCTTTTCTGGCAACGGCGTATAACTCCGGCGATAATGGCCACGCTTCGGGAGAACGGTCGCTGTTCGTAAAAAGGACGAAGGCAATCGCTCCCATGTTGTATACATTGCTGATTTCATCAACAAGAACACCGTCTACACGTTCTTCGGGAGATGAAGTCCTTATCATATGCCCCCATAATGCTTTGTTCCCGTAAGCCTTTTCTTTTGTGTAAAAATCAATATCACAGATAACGGTTTGTTCATTGCCAAAATCCCACATGATGCTGCCGTCATAAAAGTCAACGGCAGTATAGCCCTTTTCCACGACACACCTATGAAAATCAAGTATATCTTCAAAGATGATGACGCGGGATTCCAATGGGATTTGTTTGAATTTTTGATGGTCCAGTGGATACATCCTGTGCGCGCGCACAGCGTCAACCCAATCGAACACAATCGCAAATCCGCCGCCGATTTCTTCGGCTTTAATAAAACGTATGAGAGCTGGGTGCGCCAAATCTTGATACGGCGGCACAGCGGCCTTCAGCCGTTCAACTGCACTTTCAACGGTTCCTGTATATTCATCAGTGGGCGCGCCCGCAAATTTAACGAAATATCGTTTATCACTGTCTGCCACACCGAAACAGATATTACCGGAATCCTGACCGTCGAATACCTTGAATACCTTGCCGTATTTGCTGAGAAACGAGAAGTCAAACGGTGCTTTGAGCTTATACGGTATGCCGTCAGTCCATTGGATATAAAAGTTTTTGAGATACCATGTCGGCATGGGATTGTTCATGTTATCGAACCATTTCAATACATCCGCGTTGTGTTTTATTCTTGATTCCAACTCGTCGGGGAATCTGTAATACGCCCATGGTATAGACGATATAGCCCCGATTGATGTATAAAAAGCGAGAACACGCCAATAATTTTCCGGCGGCTTGCCACCGAAATAGCCACGAATCATTCCTGTAGAAAAATGTGGTGTTTCCTGCATGGATAGTTCTTTCCACGGATCGCCATAACTGTTATACAGATGGATTTCCCAATCAATCACAGCCAGCTCCCCATCCGCCGAAAGCATCATGTTTCCCGCATGATAGTCGCCATGTATATAACATTGAGGGCGTGTCCTTAACAAATTACGATTGTTGTTAAAAAAATCAATAACCAGTTCCGCGCCGTCAACTACAACGCCACAAGCATAGAAAGATTTGATACTCTCGTTGATAAAGCTGCTGTACCGCTCATTCCAGTCCTCAGCAGTAATATCCGATTCCAAAATCGGGACGGAATGGATTTTTCGCAGAATCTCGCCCGCTTTTAACCCAAGTGCATATTGCTCTGTCTCGGGCAGCGTGAGTAGCGTCGCTTCCAAGTTTTCGCCATCACACCAAGCCGTCAGTTGGTAGATATTCTTACCGTTGTTGCATATACCAAACTCCACAGGGCGCGGCAAGGGAACGCCGGCCGCGTCCATGAGCCGCATCCGCTCAAATTCAGCCTTTTTTCGTTCATGTTCCGATATTTCAGATATGCGAAGGAGCAACCGCCTACTGTCAGCGGTTTCGATGTAGTATTTTTTGTCGTTGGATAAGCCCTTATTTACCGGCTCAATTTTGACAAATGTATCGTAACCGGGTATGTCGTGTATGCTCGACCAAACCAAGGCATCTTGCAAAGTTTGTTTGATAAACTCACACTTCCCGGCAAGATACTTTTCTCTGCCTTTATCATGCGAATTTTCAGTTGCCAGCTTGACCTTGAGGGTTTCATAGGCTTTTGCAACAGAAGAATTGGTATTCAGATAATTGCGGAAATTGATGTAATCATGCCAATCAGTGCTGTCTGTCTTAACAACGTGAATAAAGTGTGTGAC
Organism: Bacillota bacterium; assembly: GCA_023426125.1. GTDB lineage: Bacteria > Bacillota > Clostridia > Acetivibrionales > DTU013 > MnB-11. The sequence goes on along the minus strand of JAFABI010000073.1, from coordinate 3,252 downwards.
AACACCATCCGGTTTTGAGTAATCCCCGGCAGCGAACAACATTTGCTCGTCCGTTTCCCAATGGCGGCGTAAAAAGCCAGCGTTTTCTAATGCTGAGGTCAACGCCTCAACCTCTGCGAAATCATCAACGGCTACGGCAATATCTATAATCGGCTTCGCTTTGATATGTATTATCGCCGTGCTGCCGACGTGTTGTATGTCCTTTGCCGTCCAACCGAACACACACAAAAGCCGCCGGATGGTTTCAGCAGCGAGTATTTCCCATTCTGCATCATGGTCGGCGAGTTCAACAAAGCCGTGTTTCAGTCCGATAACCATATAATCAATTCACCTCTTTTGCCATAATAAGCTCATACACATCGCCCGGCAACGCAAAACCACTGACAGCTTGATACCAGTCAATGTAGGATGCCCTCGGTCCTGTAGGGGAGGGTATTCCTCTGGGGTACCGCGTTCGAGTTTCGCCAGGACAAACAGCCTGCAGCCATTCCTCCACATGATGCTTTCATTTGCAGCCACGTCCGCCCGTTTTGCTTCTGAAGTCAAAAACCATCTCTTGTCACAGCATTTCCGAGCGGACGCGCAATGCGCGCCCCTACATTTGATCTGCAGCATTTCGGTAATCCAGTAACCCTGTATTAGCCACCTACTGCACATAATCCTACTAATACAAACCAAAGGTTCAGATCAATAATACCATGTTTATCCATATGGAGGCAGCTATTTTCTACAAAAAATAAGCAACTCACTGTTTTTTATATTAGTTGGTTTATATAGATCATAATCCTTGGGCTTGCCATTGAAATAATAATCCATAACCCGTATGTTCGCCGCGTGGGTAACGATTAAGACGTTTTTACCTATATAGTCTTCAGCAATCATATCACAAAAATCGTAGCTGCGTTTCATAAATTCTATAAAACTTTAGCCATTTGAATATTTACAATTCACGTTTTATTTTCAAATCATAGTTAGGCCTTGTAATATAATCCATATACTGTATGTTCCCATTATAATTCAAATAAGCTTTAAACCTTTCAACTAAACACGGAACTGTTATATAATCCAAAACACTATCTTTAGAAACCCAGCGTGATTCTGAAGTCTCATCAGAATCGCTCAATTCCCCGCCTATTAAAGTACATGTAAAACCAAACATTACCTTTGTAGGGATGGTCCCGTAACCATTATAGCCTTCATACGTACCTGTATTTGAGGAGATACAAATCAGTTTATCAACAGTGACATCAATTCCACTTTCTTCTCTAATTTCACGAATCAAAGCATTAATTAGATTCTCACCAACTTCAACCTGCCCCCCAGGTACAGTCCACACTTCCTTATCTCGATGTTTTACTAACAAGATCTCGTTTCTTTCATTTTCAACAATACCATCCTACCGCTACTATGTGCGTTGGAAATTGCTTCATAGTAAATCTCCATTCCGCCGCTGTCGCTGGCGGCACAAATAGTAATGAAAAGTAAGGTGCGACCTCCCCCACGTGGGTAAATATTTATTGAGGGGAAGACAAACTACAAAGCACGGTAGGAGGAGTCGTAGATCGTCTTTCTCAGCCTAAAACAGTATAGTAAATAGTGTAAGAATCGTCTTTCAAGCACAAATAAGAGGTCCTGCGAGACCGCACGCTAATAATTGCTTTAGCTAATCATTAATGTGTGATGGTTCAGTCAATGTCTTGCTCCTCAACAAATAAAATTATTAAGGAGGTTGTGCCATGAAAGTTGTCTATCCTATTTGTTGTGGCATCGATGTTCACAAAACTTTTCTCGTTGCCACTATTATTACTTTGCAGGTAATCACCCCTCACTATTCCAAAAAACGTTTTTCAACCTTCAACAATTCCATTCTGCAGTTCAAGCAGTGGCTGATTGAGAACAACTGCTATGATGTGTGCATGGAATCCACTGGGAAGTATTATGTCCCGGTCTATAATCTTTTGGAGGACACCATCCGTGTTACTGTTGCCAATCCCAAATGGGTAAAGGCTGTGAAGGGAAACAAGGATGATACAAAAGATTCCAAATGGATTGGGGACCTTTTCCGGCTCGGGCTTGTTCCTGGAAGCTTCATTCCCGAAAAGCCAATCCGTATTCTCCGTGAATACACCCGCTACCCGTTACAAACTTGTTTCCTGTAAAAGCAGTGAAAAAAAACGTTTCCAGAATGCCTTCACTGTTTGCAATGTGGCCCTTGATGCTGTCGTTTCCGACATGTTTGGCAAATTCGCCTCATCCATCACGGACTACCTGCTCTCATCCGACTCCTTCGATCCGGAACGCTGTTCTTCATTTCTTCAGAAGTCTCTAAAGCAGAATGAATCTGCTGGTAAGAAGAAGTCTGTTAAAATTTCACGTGCCGGAGTCTACCTCAAACCTGCATTGGTGCAAGTCGCCCATGCATCCGTGAAATCCACTATTTCTCCTTACTACAAAAACAAATATGAACGCCTTTGCAAAAGGAGGGGCAAAAAAAGAGCTATTATTGCCATTGCAAGGATGATACTCACCGCCATTTACAATATGCTTGATACTGGCGAAGAGTGGAATCCCAGTGATTTGTATAAAATTGATATGCCACAGGAAATGCTGGAAAAGCAGAAGGAGAAAGCCATTAGTCAAGCTTTAAAGCTTCTGATTTCCAATGGTGTAATAAAAGCTGCTGATATTTCCGCAGCTTAAACCAACTGGATATAAACTTTTCAAGGTTCAATAAAGGCCTTAATTTGTCATGCTCTTTTTCGCTTTATACCGAGTAGTTTTTCACGCTATCCCTCCAGTACCTTATCTACTAATTATTACAATACTTCTATTAAAAAGGAAACCCACAGTTTATATTTTCAATTATGTAAAATGCGGATTTGTCGAAGTTGTCTTTTTCGGGTAAATTCAAACATATTGAAATTATAAAGTTACCTATTTCCTTGATTTACTACTTTATTTATTCTCTCAATAGGATATTCATCTGGTATATCTATAATTTCAAATCTCTGCTTATCAATGGTTTTTTGACCCGTAATTTTAAGATATTCATCAACTATTTTGTAATTGTCAAATTCTAAGCACATGTGCAAAATGAAACCCGGCTCTCAGCCGGGTCAGGTTTATTGTTTTTCAGTTTCGGATTTGTAGCAATTTGCCGGAAGTTCTTTTGACCAGGGGACAAATCGATCCATCCGTTCCGGATGATTGTTCAGATCAGCGTTCGGCATTTCCTTGAACAGATACACCAAA
>JAFABI010000047.1 GCA_023426125.1 Bacillota bacterium | reverse complement strand
CCCATGATAATCAGCATAATACCGATCAATGCCGCATTCCTGAACATCTCCATATATTTGTCCAGCAAAACACCGAATAAAGCACCCGGAATTGTTGCCAGCACCAAAAGCCAGAACAGCTTTCCATACTGCGTTTTAGGCTTTGTAAAACCTGCACTGATTAAATTAAGCCAATCTTTAAAGAAATATAAAATAACGGCTGCTGCAGTTCCCAGATGTAATGCGACATCAAATGCAACACCAGGATCTTGCCATCCAAATAGCCATGGTGCTAATACTAAATGCGCGGTACTTGATATAGGAAAAAATTCTGCGATTCCCTGCAAGATTCCATAAATAACTGCTTGAAATATGTTCATTAACCAACCTCCTAATGGTTTATAAGTATTTTGCCATATAAGATTTATAAGGATTACTTAAAATATAATTTTTATTGGTATTAATCCAGGCTTCTGGGAAAGTTCTACAAAATTATTCATCGACAGCAGCAAATTTATTTTCCTTTCCCGAAGCCTGAATTTCGGTCGCATGATTCATTTAAGTACCGCTAATGATGCATTCAAAGCAGTTTTGCATGCTGCAGCATCCTGATGTCTGGCGCGTAGTTGCGATAATACTTCGTCGATGGTGTTGTCGATCTCCGTCCACTTTGCCTTATTCATTGATTTGAGACGGGCCGTAGCATTGTCCCAAGCTACTTCCAATTCATCAACGCGTGATTTAGCACCAGACAAATCGCCTGCCTCTACCAGACTTAGCGTATCTTCCTCGATTTTCGTAAAGTTTGACAAATCACCTAATGGTGCGGTTTGTGAAACATTATCAGCCATCTCTCCTTGAGATGAGACTTCATTTTGAAGCGCAGTTTGACTCCAGTAAAATCCTGTTCCGACCAAGACAACCAGTAAGAACGCAACGATTCCAAGTTGCCATTTGACAGGAAATGGTTTTGAAACAGTTTCTTTTTTTATTGGTGTTCTGGCGATCAAATCTTTCTTTGTGACAGCAAGGAAACTTACTGTCGCCATAATCGCTAACAGAAATATTGCACTTGTGATAGCTGCACCTAATCCTAGCCCCCCATACGTCGATGGTTGTGAAAGGTAATCCCCCAATGAGGCACCCAGAGGCCGGGTCATAATATAGACAAGCCAGAATGCCAGTATAGGGTCCATCTTGAATCGCCAGGCAACTGCCACCACGGCAATCACTGTAGCAATTAAGATCCCCGTAACAAGGTAACCAAAACCCAGGCTCTCTGCCATCAGGTCTCCGGTTGCCGTACCCAGCGCAAAGGTGAAAAGGATTGTCAGCCAATAAAATGCTTCTCTCCGTTTGGTGAAAATTGAGTGGATCGACAGAGTTTTCTCACTGGCATACCATAAAGCAAAGGTAATCATTAAGGCAATACTGAAAACGATGGTGCTTACCACAAGCGGGATTCCCATACCGTCTGTCATATTGTCTGTAACAAGGGTGCCAAATATGCTGATTAGAACTACCGTCAGCCAATAAATTCCGGGGGTGTATTTCTTCGCCTTGAATTGAAAGAAGAGCACGACCGCCAATACCACTCCCATTATAACGGAGGTACCGGTCAAGCCGAACCCAAGATTGATGTTCAGGAAATCCGATGCTGTCTCACCAACCGTGGTACATAAAACTTTAATGATCCAGAAAAAAATGGTTACCTCAGGAACTTTACTTAGCATCTTTTTCATCCCATTTGTTTTGATTACTTCCATTTTTCCATCTCCTATCGTATAAATTTTCTCGCGTATTATCCCGCTGTATCATGAATCTTCATATACCGCAGCAAAACAATCATATAAAGCTTTTCTTTATCCTTTCAAGCCACGCGTTATGGCCATATTTAAGAATAAAATCAAGTACCATCACATCAAAATTCTGAATTCTTTGAAACATTCATCTCATCCTCTTCTTCTGCTTTTCACCATTATGGAATTACTTGATTAAAAGTCTCTTAGAGCAGAATTAGAATTTGATTAGAAAGTGAATGTAGCCATTGGAATATCGCTATCTGTTTTTTAAAATAAAAACAATAATTGCAGCATCTATTATTAATAGTAAGCCCACTATTAAAAGAAATAAGTTTCGCTTTTGGCGGGATATCTTTTTCTTTACTACCGGACCCTTTTGTTCAGGGTTCTCATTCTCTTTGTCGTTTTCATGTACAGCCCTATTGCCAGGGTTAAACTTTGTCAAATTGTCATTTACTTCTTGCTTTGGTACCACGGGCTTATTATATTGAACAGCTGCTTCCATTTTGTCTTCCTTCAAATTTAATACGATGCTCTCTTTTCCTGAGCCAATTTTATAGACCATCGTGCCTAAAGCCAGGCAAATGCCAAAAATCCCGAATGAAAACCCTTTTAATAGTATGTTCATAGCATTTAAAAGCACTGAAACACTGTCACTGTTTTGGATAGGCTGATTCATTCCTGTGCTCAAATTCAAGCTCCCAATCGCATGTATCTGCATCGAACTATAAAAGATCAAAATCCCGGATGCAATACCGCATATGACTATAATTATTCCAATAAACTTTCTTATCAGCATGTAATTCATCTCTACTCACCTCAAAGCACAGCCTTCTTGCTGCCAGGAATAATGCTGTGTTTTTTTCATATCAATAACCTGTTATATTCGTAGAAACTTGTTCCTGCCTCTCACTAGAATCCAGATGGATGTGAGCATCGCCAGACATATCAAAGCTGTTCCAGAGGTAATATCCATGAAAAATTTCGCCGCTCCGGCCCAATTGCCTGTAAAAATTGACTCTGTCAAGTAGCTTGTAACTGTATCAAATCGTGTAAATTCATTTGCCAGATAATCCTCCGCAAGGATGACCATAAGAACTACCAGTCCCAAAAAGGAAACTGCTGCTCCCAATACCATGATCCTTATCCTTCCAAGGGAGTTGTAAGTTTTTACAGCATTTTTCAGCAAACGCAGGATAAAAGCGATGATGCGGGTCCTGTGATTTTTGTAAAGATAATATGCCAACAAGACCACTGCTGCAATCAACCCGCCAAGCATCAAATATCTTTTTATTGAGCCGTGAAAGCTTTCCCACTGCGGCCCCAGAACTTTTCCAAGGGATATGAAGGAGCCTGTCCAGATAAAAGCTCCGAGATAGGCGTTAAAAGCAAACTTTTTAAAGGGCATCCTTGTAATTCCGGAAAAATAGCGTGGTAAGCATGGAAATGGTGGTGGTTTTACCTGCCCCGTTATGCCCCAGGAAGCCGAATATCGCCCCTTCCCTTACCGTAAGGTTCAAATCATTTACTGCGGTAAACTCGCCGTATTTTTTC
>JAFABI010000011.1 GCA_023426125.1 Bacillota bacterium | reverse complement strand
CCGCTGCGCCAGGAAAAGGACCTTTTCCGGCGGAGCGCCGTACCTTACCGCATGGTAAAGGAAAAAGTCATGCAGTTCGTAAGGGCCGATAATGTCCTCCGTTTTCTGCATGATTTTTCCGGCGGCGTCGGGCGGAAGCAATTCCGGCGTTATGGGAGTCTCAAGGACGCTGTGCAGGACGGCTGATGCCGATATTTCCGTAACATTATCCGCAACCCATTTCACCAAGTATTTTACAAGCGTCTTGGGTATGCTGCAGTTTACGGCATACATGGACATATGGTCGCCGTTATAGGTACTCCAGCCCAAAGCCAGTTCGGAGAGGTCGCCGGTTCCTATGACCAGCCCGTGAAGCTTGTTTGCCAGATCCATGAGGATCTGGGTGCGTTCTCTGGCCTGTACATTTTCATAAGTGACGTCATATAGCGCCGGATCATGGCCAATATCTTTGAAATGCTGCATGCAGGCCGCTTTAATGTCAATCTCCCTTATGCTCACCTTCAAGGATTCCATGAGCTGCAGGGCATTGGTATACGTCACATCGGTAGTCCCAAATCCCGGCATGGTAACTGCAAGAATATTTTCCCGCGGTATTTCCAGCAGGTCAAAGGTCCTGGCGGTAACCAGCAGCGCCAGCGTGGAATCCAGACCTCCGGATATGCCGATTACGGCCTTTTGCATCCGGGTATACTCAAGCCGCCTGGCAAGGCCCGCTGTTTGTATGGCAAAAATCTCCTCGCACCTTTTGTCTCTGGCACTTGTATCCGAAGGGACAAAGGGATGCGGGTCGATATATCTCCGAAGGCTTTCAAAGCCGGTGTCTGCCAGCTTGAATACGATTTTCCGGAAAGCGAACTCCGGCAGGGCTTCCATAAAGCTGGTATTTTTAAACCTGTCATTGGACAGACGCTGGATGTCAATATCGGAAATCACAAGCTGCTCCGCTCTCTTAAATCTTTCGGACTGGGCAAGGATCCCCCCGTTCTCGGCAATAACGGCATGGCCGCCGAATACGACATCCGTGGTGGATTCATCGATGCCGCAGGAGGTGAAGATATATGCTGCAACACATTTGCCCGACTGCTGTGCAATCAGCTCTTTTCTGTATTCGTATTTGCCAATCAGTTCATTGCTGGCAGACAGGTTGAAAAGCAATTCAGCTCCGGCCACTGCCTGGTATGAGCTGGGAGGGATGGGCACCCAGAGGTCCTCGCATATTTCCACCCCGAAGCACACATTATACAAGCCTTCCGATTCGAAAAGCAGATCGGTGCCAAAAGGGACATCCCACCCAAAGAGTGCCACCGTACTGCTTAGTGTCTTTACGCCGGGGGCGAACCATCGCTCTTCGTAAAACTCTTTATAACCGGGTATATAGGTCTTGGGAACAATGCCCAGTACTTTCCCTTTCTGAATTACGGCAGCGCAGTTGAAAAGCTGGTTGTCCACCTGTACCGGCAGGCCGAGGATGGATACAATATCCAAGGCCGACGTGGAGTCCACGATCATGCCGAGTTGTTTAACCGCTTCATGCAGAAGCGCATGCTGATGGAAAAGATCTCCACAGGTATAGCCCGTAATGGAGAGCTCCGGAAAAACAATAATCTGAACACCCGTCTCACCGGCGCTTTTTATCATATTTATAATCATGGTTGCATTATATCCGCAATCAGCCACCTTCAGCCGCGGCACCGCCGCAGCGACCCTGACAAACCCGTAATCCATATCATCACCTGCTGCAAAAATATTTACACTTATTATACACTTGCACAATTAAAATGTCACTGTATAGTTGGATGTCCAGCGAAGCGACGTGGGAATCCCGCTTTTAATGATGTATGAATTGCCACGCTATCCCTCACAATGACAAATTATGAATTTGAAGCTTCATTGAGTTTTTTGTTGCATTCTACGCTGGAAGCGCATATAATAAAAAAGAACGAATATTCATTTTATATAAGACGGGTATTATGCCAAAAGTAAGCCGCGAACATCAGGAAAGCCGCAGAAACCAGATCATCCGGGCGGCTCTGAAATGCTTTTCCCAAAAAGGGTTTCACCAAACCTCAATGCAGGATATCGTTGCCGAATCCGGCTTGAGTCCGGGAGCTATTTACCTCTATTTCAGAAGTAAAGATGAGATTATCCGGGCCACCGCCGACATCCGTCACCAAAATGAGAAAGAGCTTTTCTCGGAGATCTTTGCCGAAGATAGCGCAAATCATGCGCTTAGCCAGGTTGCCGACCTTTTCTTTAATTCCCTGCGGAATAAAGATATTCTCAAGGAGAGAAATATGGAAGTGCAGCTTTGGGGTGAAGCGATGGTCAATCCGGCGATTTTTAAAGTAGTAAGCGAGGGCTTTCTGGAAACAAAGCGTGTCTTTACCGGGATAATAAAAAAATATCAGGAACAGGGGAAACTGGATCCACGGCATTCTCCTGAAGCGATCGCGGGAGTTATGCTGGCGCAGTTCCAGGGATTTGTCCTGCAGATGCAGCTCGACGACGAACTGGACGTCAATGCGTTTCATAAAGTCGTTCAGAGCTTGATCGACAGTTATTTTGATAACGGCATGGGAGCTGGAAACTATGAAAAAGGCAAACACAAGCCATAATAGGCTGAACTTCCCAGCGGAAGTTTTTGATAAAATACAGTATTTTTTTCAGGAATACAACGATCATCAGGTTCGCGCGGTCATTTATTTTGAAGGCCTGACAAACCGGGTGCTCATTGAAAAGGCACTTCATTGCTCCATCGATATTGTCCCGATTCTCAGATGCCGTTTTGTTTTGGATAAAGTCCAGCCGTTTTGGGAGCAGGCGGATGAATCGTGTCTTAATAACTTGTTTTCCTTTCTTGAGATCAAGGATACGGACACCGAGGACGAAATCCAGCGTTTTATCACCGGCAAGACGGACGAAAAGACGGGTCCGCAAATAATGGCACGAATCATCCGGGCATCGGGCAAGGACATCTTGTGCATCGTAATGAACCATATGGTATGTGACGGAGCCGGTTTCAAGGAATACCTTTATCTGCTCGGAGAAATCTATACGAGGCTGCAGGACGGAACATACAAAGATTTCCGCTATCATAACGGAAACCGGAGCGAACAGCAGATCTATGGAAATCTCACCTTCACAAAAAAGCTAAAGGCTTTTTTTCTTCCGCGTGAATCCGTGAAAAAGAAGAATACGGTATGCTTTCCCTTAGGCAGCGAGCGGGTTGGGCAGACTCCCTTTATCCTGAGGTATAAACTTTCTCCTGAGAGATTTGAAAGGCTGAAAAAATACGGCAAAAGCCATACGGTAACAATCAACGATATCGTTTTGGCGGCCTATTTTCGCGCGCTTAACCGGATGCTGTGCAAAGAGCAAAGTGAAGCCCTCACCATCCCCTGTATGGTGGATCTGAGACGCTACCTGCATGGGAAAAAGGCTGACGGGATCTGTAATCTTACCGCTATGATCTCCTGCCGCATCGGAACAACGGACGGGGAAGGTTTTGACGAAACCGTCTCACGAGTCAGCACGGCAATGAACCGCAGAAAGAGCGATTATCCGGGATTGAACGGACTTTCCACCTTAAAAATCCTCTATGCATTGCCCTTTAGGCAAGCCTATCAAATCCTGAAAAAGAAATACGCAAACCCCATGATTGGGATGACGAATATAGGCATTATCAATCCGGATAAGCTGATTTATGGAAAAGAGCAGATCAAAGACGCTTATGTAGCCGCTTCCGTCAAATACCCGCCATATTTTCAGCTGGGGCTTACAACCTATAACAATTCCATCACTTTTACCGTGAATGAATATTGTCTTGAAAGTGATAAAGCAATCATTCAAAGATTTTTTTCACTGCTGGACCAGGAACTAAGTCTCTAATGGGAACACAGCGGGGACGGTTCTCGTGTGTCATCCCGGGAGGTAAACAGGCAAGAGTGGGCGGTTTGTATTGCGTGACTATTCAGGTACTGTCATTGCGAGCGGAACAGAGTGGAGCGCGGCAATCTAATAAATGCTACCTCAGCCAGAAGCACAGATTGCCACGTCACTTCGCTCCTCGCAATGACAGCCTGGGCACCTGAATAGTCACTATATTGCAATTTAGAGCAATAAATACCATGTAATAATTCGTTGACTTATTTGTCAAAAGTATGTATAATAAATTTTAATTTGAAAGAATATAATTAAATAGAATGCAAAGTTTTCTAGGGTTCCGCAGTATAGCTGGCCTGTGACCAAGAGAGAACTCACAGCGTTGAAGCTGTGTCACGGAAGGACAAAAGCCTGGGAGGTATCAAGATGATATCTTTCAGGCTTTATTTTTTTATTAAAGGAGGCAGAAACATGGCGTGGCTCTATCTATTCATTGCAGGAATTTTTGAAGTGATTTGGGCAATGGGGCTCAAATACTCACAGGGCTTTACAAAATTATACCCATCTTTGATTACATTGGGTGGGATGATCATCAGTTTTTATTTATTGTCGCTTGCAACCAAATCGCTCCCAATTGGTACCGCCTATGCTATTTGGACTGGCATTGGAGCTTTTGGTGCAGTATTACTGGGAATTATCCTTTTTAATGAACCACTGAATGCCTTGCGAATTATATTTCTTTGTTTACTATTGGTAGGTATTATAGGACTAAAACTCACTTCTTCATGATTTGCATTTTGATATTAAGCAGTGAAAGCCTGACATAGGACTCTATATCAGGCTTTTTCCTGTTGCAAGACAGACCATCCCTTTTACAGCCTATTCAACTGCAGGACTCAGAAAGATTCCTGCGGAAGTCTACTCTTGAAAAACCGGGATGTCATACCCCGTCGCCATAAGCCCTGAAAAGCCCCTTTGTGCCCTCATAGTCCGAAGGATTGGTTCTCCCGGGGAGCTATATTAAGTTATCCCCGACTTTTTATGACTCAAGCATGATCTTCAAAATTTCGCGGTCAGTCTCTTTCATGCCATATCTGCCCAGTTTTCCAACACTTTCAATGGTTTTTTCAACATCGGCTTTAATTATACCGTCGCCGGAATTGAAAACCCTGTCCTCCATTGACAAATAATGAGCCATAATCGCCGCATCAACCGCGGAAGCTATTTTGGCCGCGCAGGATGGTTTTGCGCCATCGCAGATGATGCCTGAAACATTTGCAAGTGTATTGGTGATGGTTCTGCATATCTGATCATAAGTCCCATGATGCAGATATGTTATTCCCGCACCGCTTCCGCACGCTGCGCTGACCGCGCCGCAATAGGCCGAAAGCCTCCCAATCTCAGTTTTCTGATGTATCGCTACCAGATTACTTAGTATAAGTGCCCGGATAAGCACTTCTTCCGGCACTTTCAGATGCTTTGCATACTCAATAACCGGAAGAGAAACTGTTATTCCCTGGTTCCCGCTGCCTGAATTAGTTATCACAGGTAATATGCACCCGCTCATACGCGCATCCGAGCCGGCTGCAGCCGCAGCCTTCGCTTTTGTTTTGATATCGTCGCCGTAGTATTTTATCAAATTTGCCCCGACACCAATACCATATATATTCAGCAAACCTTCTTCGGAAATCCTGCTGTTCAAACGAATCTGCAGCTGAATTAACTTTTCTAACTCTCCCAGTTCAACAGTATCCGCAAATTCTTTGATATGCCTCACATTCAAACAAGTCCTGTCCGAGAGGGAATCATTAAAGTTTTCAACACTATAGGGCTTTTTAAAGATGGTGCAACCATTCTTTTCAATGCGTACAACATTCGTATGCGTATGGATTATTTCTACAAGGGAAGTGTTGTTTACAGACGTCGCAGTTACAATTACATGAAGGTTGGCAGCCGTTTGCAACAATTCAACATTGCAAAAGTCGGTCCTTAAAATCTCTTCAGCCCTGCAAATGTCCTCAGGCGTAATGCCTGACAAAACTTCAAGCCCCTTTCCAGCATCCCCTCCGACTGCTCCGATTACGGCGGCCGCTTTAATTCCTTTCAGGTTCCCGGTATTGGGGACAACCGCCCCTTTTACATTTTTTATTATATCTCCGCTGCATTCAACCGTTATGCTACTGGGAAACTCCCCCAAAACACGTCTGGTCTCCGCACAGGCATAGGCGATACAGGTAGGTTCGGTACACCCCACAGCCGGGATCAGTTCTTCTTTTAAAATCCGGGTATAATTATCATAAATGGAATCAGGCAAACCCATTTTTTTCTCATCTCCTTTTTACAAAACCTCCTGAAAATAATCAGCCGGTCTTAAAATTGTTAATTATCAGATAGAACATCCGCATTTCATTATCCCGGTCCGGGGCATGAAAGGGTCGCTAAAGAAAGCAGCATTAAGCTCTGCTTCCAAAAGCCTATATCAGCAGAGAGCTCTGGTAGGGCTTCTTCCTAAAGCGTATACTGAATAGGCTTAAGGATTTGTTCCAAAATTCCGGCATTCTTTTGAACCGTGCCATCGTCAAATCTCAAAGACGGTCCGGAAACGCTTATAGCAGCAATTACACGCCCGTCGTTGCCAAAGATGGGAACAGCAAAACATTTTACGCCATATTCATGCTCCATATTATCGATGGAATATCCCCTCTCCCGGGTTTTTTGCAGGTCTATCAGCAGCTCTTTTTCAGATAATATGGTATTCTCGGTAAATTTTGCAAATCTTTTTGGCATATACTGCTGCCGCTCATTCTCCGGTAAAAAGGCAAGCATGGCTTTCCCCAGACCTGTACAGTACATGGGCGCGTGTTCTCCTAAAATATTCCGCGAAACCATTGCCCCATCCGGTATTTGCGCTTCTATATATAAAACCTCTCCGTCATAGGGAATCCCCAAAAAAACAATTTCATTCAGTTTTCCTGATATTTCCTTCATGTAAGGCAAAAAGAACTTATGAAAGCCCATGTGACTGTTGATAATATAACTGAATCTCAATAATTTGACTCCCAGATAATACTTGCCCGTTTCTTTATTTTGCACCAGGTAGCCTAAAGACTCATAGGTAGAAACGATATTGTGCACGGTGCTCTTTTGCAGATGAAGCATCTGTGAGATATCCGTTATACCCAGCTCAGGCTGGCTGTTGGTGAATGCCTCCAATACCGTCACAGCCTTTGCCAGAGATTTTACCTTAAAATTTTTTTCCAACCGCTATCCATCCTTCCCATCCGTATTTTTAAAATACCCTCACAAGTCATGATACTGCCGGCTTCAAATCTGGTTTAACGCTTCCCCGCGGCATTTGAACAACGTCAGTGGGAGATTGTGTCTCACCACTGACAGCTTTTAATCGGAAACCTGCCGCCTAAGAGCCAGGGACTACTGACGTTGTTCAAGAACACAGCCCGCTATAGCTTTTTAGGCTGCTTGATAATCCATATTTCCCCGACATTAGCCCCCCTCTCTCCGTCAAGCGCCGTAAAGCTTAAGGTAAGACAGCCATTCCGGTAAGTTTCCTTTGGAAGAACGAATTCCATTGTTATGAACTTTCTGTCGGTAATAATATAATCATGGATCATGTAGTTTTCATTTGCAACCAGCTTGATATGCTGCCCAAAATACCCTGCATAAGAGATGCGGATGATATAGGCGGCCTCCGGATCAAGATTATCATAGGTTACGACAAGCGGCTTTGTATACATGGCACAGGCCTGCCACTGCCATGAAAGAGGCAGATTGAATTCATCCTGATAATCATGAGGCGGCTGCATGATAAAGGAGGAAAGAGCGGAATGCAAAAATCCGGGGTCCTCTCTATAATTTTCATTATCCTTAATCCTGTGCCAGCTGGCCCACGAGCCCAAATTGTCATAAAACCCGCCGGGTCCGGGGTCAGTGCGGTTAATCAAATCTTCAATGTTCTTACATTTGTATTCATCATCCCCACTGAAAATAACGCCGAGCATATCTCCCGGAGCAGAGGGATTTGCGCTGGCAAGGATTTCTACCGGGTTCTTCAGGGAACGGATGCGTTTTATTTCCGCACTTAAATAACGATAATCGTTCAAAGGGATGTCAACGCACTCGACAAAGCCGCCCCGTCCCCAGTGCAGCGCGGAGTGCCTGCTTACTGTGAGCTGCGCGCCGATATGTGCAAATAAAAGATCCGCAAGTTCATCAATACGTTTGCGCAAATCGGCACGGACAGGCTTTGTTCTGGCAAGCTTCAGTATTTCCATGGCTTTGTCCATACTCTCATCGGGACCAAGCTCACGGCATTGCGAAAGCACATACATCGCTTCGTTTTCAAGGTGCTTCTCATAGATATATCTTTGTTTCTGGTATGCATCATAGTAGGCGCGAAGCAATCCCATTTCGAATCTGTAATTTTCCTTAGCGAAGCCGCAGACACGCTTTTCCATGCTTTTCCACTGCTTCAAACAGGTATCCACATTGATATTATCGCCAAGGGGTCCTCTAAAATTCAGTTCCAGCGCCAAAATGCCCTGCGCTATATCGTCAGCCATTTCGTAATCAATAAAGAAGCGCCCGAAATCACGCAAAGTATCAATTACGGGTATTTGCGAATCCCACTCCTGGTCACACCAGATAAATTTATTGACATCATCGTTAATACCCTCGGAATAACTCACACTTCCAATAAAGAAGTCCTTATAAGTGTTATGGATCAGTTTTTCATCCTTGGGCCTGGGATTTATACACTCACGGCCCAGCGTCAGGGCAAACGGCATATCCCATTTAGGGACGGGAAACTGGCAGCGGAAGCAGTGGGTTATATCCGGGTAGTTCCGGATGGGATATCGCTGGGGAGTAGCTTTTCTCAAAAGCTCGGCAGCGTCTTTCTCCCACGGTCCAAACACCACACCATATAACCAGTCCGGCTCTTTGGCAAGCTCGGCGTAAAATGCGTCGGTCCACCCGCGGCTGGGGGTGAAAGTCTGGGGAGAAAGCCATGTTTTCGCATTGGCGTGATATTTTTTCAATATGCCGTCCACCGTTTTCGTCCATGCAAACAAAGCTGCCGGATCAAGCTCGCCGGGGTCCCCTCCGGGAATAAACAAATGGTCGATATGGGGGACCCTGCTGAACACGTCCTCCCGTTCCGCCATTTCAAAAGCAATCGTTTCGGGCTTTACATATTCGTCGGCCATATTAGGGTACCACACCCATACATCCATGCCATACGAATGGATGATTTCAGATAATCTGCCCATCATATCCAGAGAATCATATTTCATCAAGGGAGACGTGGGATCATCATCGGTCCTTGGCGGTGTAAGCTCAATGCTATTGGATCCGAACAAGGCAAGATCACGTATATATTGGTCATATATTTCAGGCGTCCATGCGTCATAGGCATTGGTTTTCGGCCTGTAGCCAAGCTGATGGCCGCGCAGGCTGAATTCCGGAGTGGAGCTTTCGGCGAAATCCTGCGGAAAGCCGATGGAATCATGCGACCATTGCATCTTCCTCAGCAGCTTGCCTACTCCATACAAAACGCCTCTCTCATCGGAACCGATTACGGCGGCTGTCGGAATCGGCTTTTTATAAACAACCGCCTTATATCCCTCAGGCCCTGCCGCATTTAGCCGGTTGATTTTCTTTTTAAGCGGAGTTATATCCGAAACAGCTTTGCCGGCTGTTTCCTCCGATCCAATAATAATAACCGCCGAAGCCTGCTCAGGATATTCGTACACAATGGGAAGCACAATCCCGGTCCGCTTTTGAATTTCTTCAACAAAAACCGATACGGCTTTTGTTTCCACAGCAGAAGCTTTTTTAAAGGCTAAAATAAATGAACGCGAAAAATCTGCCATATTCATGTCCATGACTTTTTTCTCCTCCTGTTTGTCATAATCATATTCTAAATATTCTTCTTCGTCAATCTATCGGTCGCAGTGTGCTGAATTGCCTATCAATGTAGCTGTTTCTTCCTGTTCGATCGGATAAACAACTCTTTCTTCAAATTTAGTTCAAAAACTAAAGGGTCCCTTCGAACCATGAGGTCAAAATTTCCATTTGCTCAACTTCCTTTAGAAACAGGCTGGACATTTCGTGACAGTTTTTTGACCGGCACCTGTTGGATGCAATCAGCTTTTTTGACTGTAAGAATGTTTTTGCGTTCACCGGGTAAAGCTGTCTTTCAATTTGCGCACACATCGTCAGCAGGGCCTGAAGGCGTTCGGCTTTTTGCGGCTGCGTCTTCCAGTTTTTGCACAGCCAGACATACAGTTCGGGATGAAAATTCGCCATTACCCCTGAAAATCCGGCCGCCCCGTATGTAAGCGTTTCCAGCAAAGTGGCGGTATTGGCATTGTAAAGCTTCAACCTCGTGTCTTTGAGCAATTCCAACCGATGGCGGATTAGTTCGGCGTCACAGCAGGTGTCCTTTAAAAAGAAAAATCTGCCTGATTCAGCACAGTACTTAAGTTCATCGTCCCTAATCAAACGCTTGTAGGGATAAGGGCACTCGTAAAACCCCAGCGGTATATTCTGAGGCAGCTTCTTCATAAGGTAATCAAGACTTTTTCTCCAGACGGCGTCTGAATCATCCATGCCCGCTAAACGGTTGGTAATCATTATTACCGCATCCGCGCCCGCGTCCGAAATTCTTTGAAGTTCGTCAACCTGATCATCCAGGTCGTAAGAAATATGCCCTGAGGAGATGACCGGAACATGCGCTGTCTTTTTAATAAAGGCGGTTAGTTCAACACGTTCCCGTAAACTAAGAAAGAACATTTCACTTGACTGGCAAACTGCAAAAAGACCTCCGACGCCATTTTCTTCGTACCAGTAAATCAATGACTTCAACGAGTCATAATCTATTTTGCCATCCTCTTTGAATGGTGTAAGTAAAACCGGCCAAACGCTATTCGTAGATTCATAAAACATAATCCTAATTTTCCCTTCTAAAATAAATAAACCATACCACCGGAACAAAATGCGGAGTCCAATTTCATATTTATTTGTCGTTGCAATATGGCATCGTATAGTTCATTAATTTAGAACGCTGTTCATATATTAAGTATAATGGATTATATCAAATAGTCAATACCTTTATCTATTTTTATTTGGGGATCCGCAGGTATTTATAAAGAAATAGCATTGTGGTTTTTTTTATTTGTCCCATTGACAAAAAATATATAAAGTCTTATACTAAAATCATCATTGATTAACGCTGTTCATTATTGATGAACATATGTATCTGTTCTGTATTGATATGTTCAAAATTGCACTCAATTCCGGAAAGGAGGATTTTAAGTATGGCAGTTTCCAGCGGAGTATTGCCACAGGTTGTGAAAATTGATAAAAGAAAACATCGAAAAAAGAGATTAAAAGAAAGTAAATATCTTTATATGCTTTTTGCGCTTCCGCTGATCTATTTTGTTATTTTTAAGTATGGAGCCATGTTCTGGCTGGGTATCGCTTTTGTTGATTATAACGCCGTTAAGGGAATTTGGGGAAGCCAATGGGCAGGTCTTGAGTATTTCAGGGAATTTATCGCCGATCCGTATTTCTGGAATATTGTTAAAAACACTATTCTCATCAATTTCTGGATGCTCATTTTTTTCTTCCCTGCGCCTATCATCCTGGCATTGCTTATTAACGAGGTTAAAAACAGGCGTTTCCAAAAATTTACCCAGTCGGTGACTTATCTTCCGTATTTTTTGTCGACAGTGGTCGTATGTGGCTTTGTGGTAAATATTCTTTCCGCCGATGGACTTATAAACCAGTTTATTAAAGCCGCTGGGGCATCTCCGATTCCATTTATGACGAGCCCCGAATGGTTCCGTCCGATTTATATAGCATCCGAATTATGGCAAAATGCCGGCTGGGGATCAATTATTTATCTTGCCGCTTTAGCCGGAGTCGACACTCAGCTATATGAATCTGCTTCCATCGACGGTGCAAGCCATTGGAAAAAGCTGTGGAACATCAGCATTCCCTGTATTGCTCCTGTTATCTCCGTTCAGTTCCTGCTCACCGTCGGCAAGCTTTTATCTGTTGGCTATGAAAAGATTATACTTTTATACACCGGTTCAACCTATGCAACGGCAGATGTTATTTCTACATATGTCTACCGGCGCGGTTTAATTGAAGCAAATTACAGTTATGGCGCGGCCGTAAGTATTTTTCAGGCAATCATTGCTCTGGTCCTTATCGTTTTAGCAAACAAGGCGGCCAGAAAAATCGGCTCAACCAGCCTGTGGTAAGGAAGGTCGGAAATATGATTACAAAAAGCGTAAGTACGGGCGACAGGGTTTTTTCCGCGGTTCGGATGATAATACTCACTATTTTTTGTCTTTTGGTCATTTATCCGCTTTATTACATGTTGATCATTTCAATCAGTGACGGTTTTGCTGTTATCAGGGGCGAAGTCACGGTTATACCGAAGGACATCAATCTTAATGCATATAAAGCAATCCTGAGTGACGAATACATTCCTCGTTCCTATCTGAATACCATCATATATACTCTGGTTGGAACACTTATCAATCTGGTTATGACAGCGTTATGCGCATATCCGCTTTCCAGGAAGAATTTTTACGGTCACCGTATCTTTACCGTCCTTGTGGTATTCACAATGTTTTTTGATGCCGGTATGATTTCCAATTTAATGGTGGTAAATCAGCTTGGCATAAAAAACAGCCTATGGGCAATTGTGCTTCCTCCGGCAATAAATGTCTGGTACATGATTATCATGAGGACGTTCTTTGCAGATATCCCAAATGAACTGCATGAATCTGCCTACATTGACGGAGCAAACGATCTGACAATCTTTTTCAGAATTATTCTTCCGCTTTCAAAAGCAGTTATTGCGACCATGATCCTATTTTACGCAGTATGGCATTGGAATAGCTTCTTCCCGGCATTGATTTATCTGGATGACCGTATGTTGTATCCAATGCAGCTTGTATTGCGGAATATCGTGCTGGGAAGCGATGCGGGAGCAGCCGGGGCATTGTCGATTGGTTCGGACTCGGCGGTTATGGGACAAAACATAAAATATGCAGTTATCTTTATTACCGTTCTACCGATACTGATAGTTTATCCCTTCGCCCAAAAATATTTTGTGAAAGGAGTTATGGTAGGTTCATTAAAAGGATGACCCGGTTAACTAAGCGTTGGTACTAAATCAATAAAAGGAGATGGATATGTAAAATGAAAAGATTTGAAAAAGCAGGTTCCCTTTTGCTGGCTGTTCTAATCGTTATGGGGCTGTTTGCAGGCTGCTCGGGCAATAAGCCCGCTGCCGGTTCGCAAAGTGAAACAACCCAGTCTGCCGACAATTCCGGCGGCAAAATGTTCAGCAAAACCATTACTCTTAAATGGATGTTACAGGAACAAAGCACACAAAAAATCTCACTTGACTCCCCGGTTATTCAGGCAATATATGATAAGCTTAATGTCAAGCTGGAGCTTCAGCCCGTCCCAGCCTCGGATTTTGTCGCAAAGAAGGCCTCCACGCTTGCTTCCAACACGATGCCGGATTTAATGAGCAATATGTCTGTTGAAGACATGCGAAAGTACAGCGACACGGGAATGCTGCTATGCATTAATGACTATGAGGCGGCAGCACCTGATTACTTTAAGCTGGTAAATGCAAGCGACCGTATCAATGAAACGAAGAAATTTGAATCCGACGGCAAGATGTATGGATTCCAGACGTTGGAATACAACAGAATCGGCATTGCTCCCATTAATGCCATCCGTATCGACCTGTTGAAAGAACAAAATATTGCAACACCCACCACCTGGGCTGAGTTTTATGACGCGTTGGTAAAAATAAAAGCCAAACATCCCGAAATGACCGGTTTCTCATCAAGAAGGGGTACAAACTATATGCTGGGCCAATATGCGTACTCCATGGGTACCGGCGGATTTCCAGGCTTTGATACGGAGAGGGGTATGTACTATGAACCAAACTCCGATTCCTATGTTTATGGCCCTACAGACGCAAAATTCACCCGTGTAGTCGCGTTTATGGCACAGGCTTATAAGGATGGAATACTGGATCCGGACTATGCAACCATGAACAAGGATAAGATGTTTGAAAAGCTTTCAAACGGCACAATGATAAGCGCGTGCGACAACAACTCGTTTATCGGCCGAGTCTATAATCCGGCGCTTGCAAAAGTTTCTCCGGGCGCAAGCTTTGATATTGTCGCTCCGCTGGCAGACGAGGATGGCAAGGTCAGATCTCTCCGTTACAACAAGGACTGGTTTTCAACGGATTTCACCCTTATCAGCTCGAAGGTGTCCGAGCCGGAAAACGTTATAAAGTTTTTGAACTGGCTGTATACGGAGGAGGGCGTAAAAATCACAAATTTCGGCCGCGAGGGGATAGAGTACGATATGGTTGACGGCATCCCGACGATTAAAGCGGATATTGTTGAGCAGAATAAGAATGCAACCGATCCGTTCTCAGCAATCCAGAGTCAAATTGGATCAGGCTACCAGTGCTTTGCCAAATATATTGATGAATCGACCTATAAGCAGGTTTCCGATCCGATTTTTATAGAACAGGGAAAAAAGATAGATTCCTACACAAAAGAAGGAAAAATGTCCTACCTGCCGGCATGGCCATCCTTCACTGCGGAACAGATGAGCAAGGTCACAGCTCTGGAGCAGAAGCTGAGCAATGTTTTTAATCAGGAAATCGACAAATATATTACAGGAAAGCTCTCCATGAACGATTGGGCTAAACTTGTTGAAAAGCTGAAATCGCAAGGCTCCGAGGAGCTTGAGGCATTGTATAACGCAGCACATAAAAAATAAGCAAAGCCTTGATAATAATTGGGAGTTCCAATGATCTAAAGAGGGTTGACCGGACGGTTACCCTCTTTAAATTTTTGCCAAATCATTCCCATCCTGACCTTATTTATCATATCTTCAACCTTTTCCTCAGAGAAGCGTGTGCCGAAAACTTCTATTGCCGCACCTACCTGTCTCTACGATACGATGAACAAAACCAGTATCACAATCAAAAAAAGCGGTATCTCGGCAACCATAATCCGTTTCAGAAGGCTGCCGAGGGAGGATTTGAAGAAATCGGCGGTCATGACGGCGCAAAGGTGCAGCGGCGTTACCATTGTTCCGATAAACCCTACGATAAAAGCCACGGATGCAAACCAGAGATTATCTCCAATCCCAAGCGTGATGAGTATTGGAAAAGCCAGTGAAACATAGCTTACCGTAATACCTGACGTAAAAGCCCCAGCAAAGGGCAGTAAAATGTAAAGTATCGCAACCGGAATGCCATGGCGGCTCATTAAGGAAGGTAGTTCGTTGATTACGCCCGATTCCAGCAGCACTTCCTTGAACACCATCACCCCGATAATGATCAGGACCAGCTTTACCGGAAATGCTTCTTTGGCGGTCTGAAGCAGTTTCTGAAACGAATATCTCTTTATGAGCAGAAGCGCAATGATCACCGAGCCTGCGGCTATCTCCAGCGAAAACCCGGTAACCTTCAGCAGGGATATGTAAACAACGATGACAATGATTATAGGGAGCAGGCCTATTGTAAGGGTTTTAACGCTTTCGGCCACCGGCCTTGTCCTTTTGATTTTTTCCTTTTTTATTCCGGACAAGCCAAATACCCAGCCGCTCACTACGCTGACCATCATAAAGGGCAGCAGGTGAAGGAACAGGCTGATGACGGATACCTTCAAAAGCTCAGCGGCAAGAATCACTCCGGGATACAGGATGAACCCATCCAGCCATACATGCCGGAACCAGTAGTTGATAAAGGACTTGTTCGTCTCGTCGGTGTTTTCCTTTGTAATTTCCTCCACCATCGGACAGGAAAAGCGTGCGCCGCCGGGTGAAGGAAGCAGCCCCAGCATCGTGGGCATCATGCCTGCCGCAAGCCTGTTGCTTCCGACGATTTCCTTCAGGCTGTCCACCATGGCTTTGATCATCCCGGAATTTCTCATGATATTCTCTATCATCATAATCAGGAAGAAAATCAGTATCAATTTCAGCGTACTGGGGGAAAACGCGCCATTAAAGGAATATTCCAGCGCCTTCATCACAGGCAGCCTGGCAATAACAGCCAGAAATACGGTATCCATGAGCATGATCAACCCTAAGTTGAATTGCTTTTTCAGTAATATGACCGTACCCGCCACTGCCACTACCGCTAAAAAAACATTGATAAATATGTCCATATCGTATCTCCGCTATGTATAATACCGTATCCAACAGCATTCTTTAATAATAGCAGAAAAAGTTGCCTGTGTATACGATAGGACAAGGCACTTTCAATTATTTTTCAGTTTTATCATCACTCTTTCACGCTGCCCAAAACCAGCCCGATAGTATAATAAAAAGCGGTAATCTTCGGATTATTTTCGAAATGTCCAAATAACCCCTTTTCAATTTGATTCTTTTGCCTGCGAAAGCTCGAGGTAGTCAGGCGTTATCAAAGCGCATTGACTACCCCGATCGAGTTCATGCATAATAGGTTGCTTTTTGGGCTAATTTGTACTTCTGGCAACTTCTATCCATTCCGCCCCGTCACATATAAGTGTTAACGTATCATTGCTGGTCGCCATAAAATGGCCGGCCAATCTTAAGTTTTGCGAATCATCGACCACAGCCAATGAAGAAGTAAACCTCAGTGTTATTACATGCCCCTTCCATGTCGCAGATATCCCCGTTATATTTTGTGTCCCGGTAATATTATAATATGTTCCGTAAGGATAAACAGTAATTGTACCAGCTGATGCTATATCGGTAGACGCATCGCTGGCTATGTCCCCGATTAATTTCCCCGATCCCAGATTCGTCAAAGCTCCCGCCAAATCGCAGCCGTCAATTACATAATTCCGTGAAGTCGGAGAAGTATATATATCTGCGCCGCTATTTCCATAAAATATGCAGCTATATACACGTGCAGAAGGGTTATGGCCCGTATCAATCATCATTCCGTAGTTTTCGCCCGCTACAGCCCCTGAACCGTTTGATTCTACCACACATCCCGTAAACATGCCATTGAACCCCGAAGTACCCCTAACCTTTACGCCTGAACCCTTGGAGTTAAAAAACCGGCATCCGGTAAATTGAACACCTGCATAAGAACCGCTTCCGGTTAAATCCAATCCGGGAACTGAAGCGCTTCCTCCCGTTAACTGTCCCGCACTTGCAAACCAGCAGGCATCAAACGAGCTTTGAAGCTTTACTCCTGTACCTTCAAAACTCACGCATGCGCCGCTTTTGGTTGCATCAAAATAACAGTTTGAAAAATACAGGTTTCCGGCACGAGTTGATGGGGCTACGTACAAATCGTTTAAGATAACTCCTCCGATATCGCATCCAACCGCAAAAACCGCATCGGTATCAAGTATTTTAATTCCATAGTTGGCCTTTGGAACTGATTCCGGTTCACCCAAGTAAAGATGAGCTACGCCGTCAGGGCCATCGCAGCCTCGTATAAAAGCATCCGTTATGTACAAATTTGCCCCCGATGCTCCGGTGTTGGTTTTACCGGCCTGTATCGCACTATCGGCCCCTGCTGCGGGGTTGGTAATATGTGTCCTGTAGATCCAGCAATTCTCATAAGCTTCAAACACGATACCCTTGTACCAGTTATAAAGCTTAACATCCTCAATAGTAAACCGGGCCGTAACTCCAACAAAGTTAAAATAGGCTCCTGCCGTCCTTGTTACCGTACTGTCGATTGTAAAATCTTCATACCGCTGCCATCTTGTCGTGGCGGCAGAAGAAGAAACATAAAAAACATCCGCCGTTGCTGATGTTGTCTTTATAACCGTTACGTCGGTACCCGCACCTGTAATGTTTAACCTATCCTTGCCGGTAACATCCAGTGTTGCGGAAACGATATAGGTACCGGCAGGTAAATATACATTTCTTGTTTCTGTCCCGGATGCACAATGAATGGCTCTCATGATTGCTTCGTAATCATCCTTGGTATCATTTCCGTTTGCTCCCCACCATTGAGGAATAATATTGATGACCTGCATTCTTCCATTAATTATCCCCTTATCGGCTTCACTTGTAAAAATCTGGTATGATCCTGCATCGACAGAACCGTCAATAGTAACGGTTACACCGCTGTCAGGAAGCAGGACAGCCCCGTATTCGAATACCAGGTTCATATTTGCAGGAAATACTATATCAGAAGCTATCCTATAGGTACCTTTGGGAAAATATATATCCCCGCCATTTGGCTGTGTCGCGTTTATTGTGTTTTGTATTGCCGTGCTATCATCAGCAGTTCCATTACCTGTTGCATTGTATGTCTTTACATTGAAGTCACCATTGTCTGTCCTGTATGCAAAAGTGTTCGTTGATAACATCATGCTAATAGAGAAAGCTAAAATAAAAATTCGCATAAGCTTTTTAACCATATTCTATTCCCCCTTCATTTCAATCTGAACAATAGTAGCTACGCTTCCAGAAAAATACGACCCATGCTTAACAGCCGTACAGAAAGAGGAGCTATAAGTTGTTTATACCCCCACTTTCTGTTGCCTGGCTTTACTTAGGAGTACTGCAAATATTACTTCCCGTTTTTCGGAAAATGTAGGTTTGCATAGGCGAGCAGCAAATGCAAAGCATTTGCGACCAGCCCCGGCCGAAATGGACTGCATTTTCTGAAACCTTATACGGGAAGTCATATTTGCACCGGTACTTATTTCATTGCATTTTCAGCTTCCTGCTGTGCCTTTTCAATACCTGCCTGTAAATCTTTTGACGGATCGAAAATAACATTCTTCAATTCGGTCCATTGGTCCATAACCTGAGAGGAGTTTTTCTTGTAGGAAGGCAGGGGTGCAAGTACCTTTGCTTCATTCAGTTCATCTATGAAAGGTTTCAAATCGGGATTCCTTGTCAAATAGTCAGGTACTTCGTCCAGCATTGTCTTATTGACAGGAATGATTGACTCATTGCTCATTATAATTTTTTGCCCTTCCTTTGAAGCACAGAATTTAACAAATGCTTCTGCCTCTGCCGGATGCTTAGAATTTTTTAATACAGAGTGCACAATATTTGAAACAATCGCATTTCCTGTTTGTCCCTCCTCCGGTACCGGAAGTCTTGCATAACCGCAATTGCTCTTCATGGTCTTCTGCCAGTCAATTTCCCAGGGGCCATTCACCTGAAACGCTGCCAGCCCTTCCTGTACGACTTTCAAAGCATCCCACTCATCCGTTATTGCAGCAGCGCCTTTAGGCGCGGTTTTCGCAAGTTCCCTGGCAAACTCCAGAGCTTTTACATTTGCAGGATTGTTAAAGGTTACATCACCATCCAGCGTACCAACACTTCCTCCTGCCTGCAAAATCCATGGAAGCAATCTGAACATACTGCCGGCCCCAGGTACGGCGTCAATCATAAATCCATAGTATTCTCCTTTACCTTTGGCCGTTATATCCTGGCTCATTTCAAGCAGCTGATCCCACGTAGTCGGGATATCCTTTTCGGGATCATACCCTGACTTTTGCAAAACATCTTTGTTATAGATCAATCCGAAAACTCCGGTCCTGAAAGGTACGCCATATACTTTGTCGTTATAGATGGCAACCTCTAAGGTGCCCGGCACGATCTCATCCCGGATATCCTCAATATTCAGCTCTTTGAATCCGCCGATTTTCGCCAGCTCATATACCTGAGATTCTCCCTGTACCACATCCGGTCCTACACCGCCCATAACGGCTCTCATCAGATTGGCTGTGAGTTCTTCGGCCCATCCGTGATATTCAAACTTCAACGTTACATTCGGATATTTATTTTGGAAAGCTTCCTTGATTTGTACTGTTGTTGCAGCCGTTCCAATGATATCCTCACTTTTCGTTTTTGCAATATCATCATCCCCTAATAAGGTACCTCCAACCCATACGACCAATTCAACCGGTTCTGCTTTCGTCCCGGTGACATCAGGCGCCGATGAACTGCTTGAATCCGCAGCAGTGTTATTGCCCTCAACGTCTGCTCCTGTTCCACATGCCGATAGAGCTATCCCTATCGCCAATACAACTGCCATGAACGATATGAATTTAAAATTTTTCATCGTTATCCCTCCGTTATTGATTTTACTTTCAACATTTCATACACTAAATTTCATAAGCATTTCTTGATTGCAGCTTTTGTGTTATAATAGCTTTGTTGATAATCACCCTGGGTATAATCCGAACCCAATAAGTATCCGGGGTGGTATTACTTTATCCGGTCATTTTAGTGTGCTTGCTAAAATGACTTTTTTTATGATTTTTTCACTCCCCCTTCTCTTTTCTTAATTGTGAAAATCTGTTTACATGCCTTGCATCACCTCGTCTCTCTTCCATGGATATTATCCTTTGATGCCCGATGCGACAAAGCCCTGAACCACATATCTCTGAAACTTAACATACAGGACAATCGTTGGCAGCAACGCCAATACATATCCTGCAAAAGCGCTGGGATAATCAATCAAAATGTTATTATCGACCTTACTTTCCGAAAGCAGCCTGGTGAGCTTTGTCATACCGTATGCCAGCTGCATCAGGTTCTTTCCTCCGCCGTCATTTGTAAAGAAAAGGCTTATCTGGTAGTCGTTCCACAATTGAACCGATATTGTTATAAAGATAAACGCCAGAACCGGCTTGAGCATAGGAGTATATATCTGGAATATCAGCCTGAAAGTACCTGCGCCGTCAATCTTTGCGGATTCTTCATATTCACCGGGCAGCGTTTCGTAAAACTGTTTTGTAAGAAACATGGAATATACATTAAACAGACCCGGAAGAAGAACAGCCCCCCATGTGTTCAAAATTCCATGCCCGCCCAAAAATACGTCATTGCCTCCTGCAAAGGGCCATCTGGCAAAAATTATAAACAATGGGACAATCGTTGCAACATTGGGTATCATCATCGTCGAGAGCAACAGGTAAAATGTAAATTTCTTGCCGGCAAAATTCCTTTTTGCATAAAAGTATCCCAGCACTATCGAGGTGCCCAATATAAAAGCCAAATACCACAATACCCTGAATACTGTATTTCTGAACCAGTATGCAACATCACCGAAGGATAGTATCGTTATGTATTTCATAAGACTGGGGTTGGCCGAAATTGGAAAAAGGCTGGTAGACTTGCTATATTCACCAATACCCATCAGAGACACAAGTATTGCATAAATTAACGGATAGAGCAATATGAACCCGATTACCGTCAGCAAAGAATATAGTAAGAATTTGTGTAAATTATTTTTTTGCATCACGCACCTCCGTTCTATCCTTTTTCGTTTGATATTTTCATGGTTACCAGTGTTCCGATTAGTGATATAAACAGTATTAGAATAGAAATCGTACTTGCCATGCCCAGTTGGAAATCTGTAAAGGCATCTTTATATAGTCTGTATACAAGCACGGATGTTGTACCGTTGGGTTCTCCTTTGGAAATCAAATATATAGGATCAAATAATTGAAATATAGCGATAAGGCTTGTAACTATTACAAAAGAAAATATAGGCCGCATTAGCGGAATGGTGATACGGAAAAGCCTCCTGACCGCACTTGCGCCATCAACAATAGCAGCCTCGTAAATGCTGTTGTCAATTGATTGAAGTCCTGCTAGATAAAGAAGAATACCACTTCCCAGTGATTTCCATATCTGAAAAACGATAATAAAGGTCACCATCCAGAATGTGCTCAATTGCCACTCAATGCGCTCAAAGCCTATTGCTTGGAGTGCGGCGTTAAGAGGACCGGTCATCGGGTCAATTATTCTCAGCACAATTTGCGATATGACAGCAGATGATGTCAGAACAGGGATATACCATATCGTACGGTAAAAATCCCGGCCTTTTATCGGCAGATTCAAGAGCAATGCGCCAAAAAACGGAAGAATAATCGTCAGGGCAACAATAATGATCCCAATATAGAAGGTTTGCCATATATTGTTCAGATACGTGGGTGTAGCCATCTTAACATAATTTTTAACTCCGACCCATTCCGGTAATCCGGTAAAGCCGTTCCATTCGGTAAAACTCAGGTAACACACAAAAATAACCGGTGCGATTGAAAAGATTAACATGTAGAGCAAAACAGGACCAATTACGCTCCAGGCTTCAATATTGTCACGGTTTCTTCTATAGAACGAATTTTGTTTGACTCTGTCAGTGATGTTATCGTTTCTGCCGATACTTGTTGATATACTCAACCTTGTTCCCCTCCTCATATGAATTTCTCTTCAATTTCCAATGGGGGCATGCCCCCATACCCCCTCCTAAGAGGAAGGAGACTGTGACGTTGTTGAAAAGCCGACATTCCGTCAGCATCCGGAATTGTATTCAATGCAGCCGTCTGAATGCAATTCAACCCTGAACTCGTACCTCCCTTGTTTCATTATTTTATAATGCAAATGCTTTTCACCTGTGGGCCGCAGCAACTGGCAGGAACCGTCAACAATACAGTGCGCACTTACATCGGCGGTTCCTGTTGGTATAACTACATTCGCCTGCACCTCGTCAGGTACTGCACATACCAATTCCATCAATTTGCCATCCTTTTTCATACTTACAAAGATATCGCCTCTTACTGACGGTATACTCCCTTCAACCCATTCCAATCCAAACAAATCAGGCTTGACCAAAACCTCCCGGAATCCAGGCTTTAGCGGCAATACCCCCAGGAGCTTGGACGGCAAATGAAACAATGGACCGGAAGACCATCCATGACAAAGGCTGTTTGCCGGAATCGCATCTCCCGCCTCAGCGTCGAATATTTCCCACCATGTACCGGCTCCTTTCTTTAACATTTCCTCCCAATATAAAAAGCCCTTAAAAAAACCCATTCTGTTTTTCAAATAAAATAATGCTTCCAATTCATAAGTTTTGAAATATCCTGTTATGATCTGTTTGCTATTTCCGTTTGCAATGAAATAATTGATCCGTCTTTTTTTGTTTTCATCTGCAATATTACATATTACCGCAAGGCAATTCGTTTGAATACTGAAGCCGCTGTTATCCTGTGAACAATCCGTATACGCTCCCTTCCGCTCATCCCACAGGAGATTGTTGGTTGCTTCTCTTACCTTTAGTGCCTCAACCAGATAAAGCTTTCTGCCGGTTTCGTCTCCACAGTTTTTCGCTATCCACGAGGCGTCAATCAACGCTTTATAATAGAGGCATTGCAGCCCGGTTACAATACCCTCCTTTTTTATATCTGCCCAGTCAATAAATATCCACCAGTCAGGCATCTTTGCCAGAAGTCCCTTTTCATTCGATTGTGATTTCAGCCAACGCATCAACCTCTGCATATTGGGATACAGTTCTTTTAGCAATTCCATATCTCCTGTAAAAAGATAATACTCACGGAGTGCTGTAACCCACAGCGGCAAATAATCAACAATATTATGAAGCGTACTTCCGGGACAAAGTGTTTTAAACCAGCCATCCTCCCTCTGCTCTCTTGCGAATTGCCTCAAGCCTTTTGCTATTAGCCTGGTATCCCCAAATGCATAATAGTTCATCAGAGCTTCAACTCTCATATCCCCCATATATTGAGCATGCTCTCTGAGCGGACAATCTTCATAATTTTCTTTCATACAGGCATCCAGTGTATATTTGCTGGTTTCATATATTTTATTCATAACCTCGCTGCTGGAACGGAAATAACCGCTTTTTTCAAAAGGATAACTGACCCGTTTTATATATGCTTTTCTCAATACAAAGGGTTTATCAATTCCTCTTATTGTGACCTGCATATAGCGGAAGGCCCTTCTGTTGAACATTTCCCATTCAAACCGGCCGGCTTTGAATAGCAAGGTATCGGCCTGCCTGATACCCTGCCTGGTAGGATCAACTCTTCCCCTTGAATCAAGGCACTCACTATATCCTATATTCATCGTGCCGCAGCCTTCCGCTTCAAACTCGAGAAAAGGATAGCCCACAACCTCTTTCATAAAATCAAATACGATATAAACGGTACTTTTTCCTTTCAGAGCGCGTATAGGAATGTTTTCCGTGCTTTTTCCACTATCCCGGCGACCCGGAAATGAAACATCACATCCTTTCAAAGGGGTATGCTCCTCTATATTCATGATGTCTGCTACATTAAACAAGCTGCAATCTTTATCGATAGGTTCACATTCCCCATAGTCTGCGATTTCATCCGGGACAACACAAGTTTCCATTAATTGCGGAATGTCCCTTGGTATCAGATTCATCCACGGATTCACAGGCGGTGTGCCCAACTCCACGGCAAAATCCCAGGAGTCTCCGTTAAAGGCCGATGGTTCAATATTATTGACGATACTCCTGCCTGGTTTCAAGCGAGCCTCCCCAAAAATACTCTCCGGGTCATACCTTGTTAAATCAACAATTTCCTGAAATCCCACAGTCCAAAACATTTGTGGCGAATCCTGCTTCCACCATCCGGGAATTATCATTTTCCATGTATTATCGGTACCTATGCAATCCATACTGCCATCCATATATTTTATTTCCATCTGGAGCAGGAACCCCGCTCTGGCTGTCGGCCTGAAATGAAGTCCTACTCCATAGTTGTAGCATACGGCAGCAATAATATTTTTGTTTCCAAAAAGCTTGCCTGCCTCATAACGGTTAAAGGAATATTCTTCATAATACTGGTATTCTACCTGGCTCGGAATACTGCCTCTCCCAATATATCGTCCATTAATATGAAGCTTGTATTCTGTGGAACCGGTGCAATAGACCTTGACCTCATCAATATCATCTGCATTTTCCAATGTAACCGTTTTTCTAAAACAGGCATAGCAATTTGCAGTATACTGATGAAAAGCATCCCATATCCATTTTGCATCCCAATCTTTTTTTATGTCAACCACCAGTAGGCCCTCCCTTTGCAGTGCTTTCACAATTTGCATGTTGACTCCCTTACGATAAGTTCCACCGGAAGCATAATCTTTTTGCTATCGCCTTTCTTCTGAACAATTTTTTTCAGCAGGTATTCCGCCGAAAGCTTCCCCAAATCATAGGCAGGGAAAGAGACTGCAGATATGGAAGGAGTCGTATATTTAAAAGTATCATCGTCCTGTAAAACAACCAATGACATATCCTGCGGTATCCTTATGCCATTGTCTTTCAAGCCTCTGGTCACACCTATGACATTGGTGTCGCTAAAGTCTATTACCGCTGTAGGCCTGTCAGACAGGAGGATGAGTTCACGCGCACTCCTATAGCCTGAATCCGGAGTCGTCCCACATTCAATCATATACTCCGGATTAAATTCCATCCCTTCTTCTTTTAAGGCCATCTTATAGCCCTCCACCCAGTATTTAAAAGGATTTGTATCCATGCTTCCATGAATCAGGCATGCAATCTTCCTATGTCCTATTTCCGTCAGAAATTTCGCAGCCTTGTATGTTGCAGCTCTGTCATCAAAGGTTATATAATCGCAATCAGTCCCTTCCAGCTTGCCAAGAACAATAGATGGAACCTTGGCTTGGTTTAGATTTCTTACATATTCAGTCCCTTTATAGCTTGGCGTTATGATTACCCCGGCCACCCTTAGTTCCAGTAAGCTTACTATCGCCTCGTTTTCCTTTTTGGAATCATTTTCGCTGCAGCTTACAATAACATTATATCCGGATTCCCGTGCAACCTCTTCGATCGCTTTGGCCATTTCTGCGAAAAGAGGTATCGAAATATCCGTTATAACAAGGCCAATAACTTTATTCTGCCGCAATGCCAGGCTTCTCGCATTTGCATTTATAACGTAATTGTTTTCCTCTGCCAGTTTTTTTATCTTCTCTTTTAGCCCTTCGCTTATCCTGGGCTTGTCATTTAGAGCTTTTAGTACCGTTGTATGCGAAACTCCAGCCATTTTCGCTATATCTTTTACTGTAATACTCATATCATTTGCCATCCTCCATGTGGGTTCACGTGAATTCTTGTATTTATATATTCTATATTTTTTATAAAAATCCTTCTTTGATTTAAAATTTTTTTTATTCGCAGAAATTTTATATGCCATAATTGTTTACAGTGTCTCGTCCGACTTACGTACTTTTAAAGCCCTCCGATATGTGGTATAATTTCATCACAGAAGTGAGGTGGAAATTATGAAAACAGCAGTTATCCATTTTTTCTCGGGTACCGGTAATACCCGGCACGCTGCGGAGTTGATCAAGAAGGGTCTTGAATCGTCCGGTTACCGCTGCAGCCTGATTAACTCGGACTTCCGTGAAGGAGCGACGGCAGCCGGCGCCGGACTGGAGGTTTTTACGTTTCCTGTTTACGGCTTTGCCGTACCAAAAAGCATGCTTCGTTACATGAAAAGCCTGCATCCGGCAAAGGATACTCCTGCCGCCATCCTCGCAGTTGGCGGGACAGCGGGAAAAGATTCCGGCTTTGCAGGCGCGTCGGTATATCAGGCGGAAGCTATGCTGAAAAAAAAGGGCTATAAGGTTTTCTTCATCGACTTTATATCCTATCCGGAAAACTGGACGCTCCTGTTCAATCCCTCCACCAAGGAAGTGAGCGCAAAGGTATTTGCAGAAAAAGATGCCCTCGTCGCTGAAATGGCCGGAAAGATCGCCTCAGGCCAGCCCGGCATTAATAAATGCAGCACCTTCCACCTGGTCTGGTCGCGCATTGTAGGCTGGATGTTCCGGTTGCTGGGCAGCCGTACTCTGGGCAAAATGATGATTGCCGATGAAAAATGCAATTCCTGCCGGCTGTGCGAGAAAACATGTCCTTCCCGGGCTATCCAAATGTCAAAGGGCAAACCCCGGTGGAACTGGCAGTGCCAGCAATGCAACCGCTGTATAAATATTTGTCCCCGGAAATCCATCCAGACTTCCGTTGCGCGGCTTGTTCTGATGCTTTTAACCATTCCCGCTTCAATCGTGGGAGTACTGGCGCTACCGGATAGTATGCTGCATATTACCCGTATCGGCGTCATAAATACCCTTTACACAATCGCGCTCGTTCTGGCCGTCTATTTGCCGCTATGTTATATTGTCGACCGGCTTATTTTTTTACTGGAGAAGATACCGGTTGTCCGGAAGCTCTTTGAAGCTTCCTTCACAAAAAACTACCGCCGCTATACGGCTCCCGGATTCAAGCCGGTGGTAAGGGATAGATAGAACCTTAAAAAATAATGCCCATGATTTCCTTTTGTGCATCCTTTACCTTTTTCATATCATAATGGTTGCATATTCCCAGGCAGGCCTTTGCAGCCTGGATAAATTTCAGCATATCGCAATTGCCCGCCCTTTCTCCTATGCCGCCGATGGTACAGTCAACAAAGGCCGCGCCTGCTTTTACTGCGGAAAGCGTATTTGCCACAGCCATTCCCAGGTCGTTATGGGCATGCATTTCAATGTCCATATCCACTGCCGCCCTTATGGAACGGATTTCTTCAAATATCCGGTTTCTTGTCGATATTCCGACAGTATCGGCATATCTGACCCTTTGTGCGCCTTCCATCAATGCAGAGGCAATGATCTGCAGCATAAAAGCGGAATCTGCCCTGGATGCGTCTTCCAGTCCGATGGTAACGGCAAAGTTTTTTTCCATGCAAAAGGAAACGCACTTCCTGAGGCTGTTCATCACCCATTCCCTGCTCTTCCCCAGCTTGGTTTCAATCTGTATGTCGGAGACCGGAACCGAAATATGGACAATGTCGACTTCGCACTCCATGGAGTGAAGGATATCGGACAGATTCAGCCTGTTCCAGGCGGACACCTTGCATTTCAAGCCAAGCCCGGCAATTCTGGAAACACTTCGCTTTTCTTCTCCGCCCATGGCAGGGGTACCCGCTTCAATCTGAAATATGCCCAAATGGTCCAGTATCCCGGCAATCTGCACTTTATCGCCGGTTTTCAGCGCAATTCCCGCTTTTTGTTCTCCATCCCTGAGTGTCGTATCTACAACACAAATATCCATATGTTCCGCCTCTATCCAATCAACGTATACCCCGTTAAATCGTAAAACAGGTTTATTATTTCCTTATCACAAAGGTTTCTGCCTGTCTGGATGCTTTTTTCCCGTATCCCTTCCAGCAGATCGTCCAGATCACAGTTGCCTGCCTCAAGGCCCAATTCTATCAACTTTTTTCTGACAGACTTCCTCCCCGAATGCTTCCCTATGGCCATGGCGCGTTTCTGCCCTACCACCGAAGGGTCGTAAGGCTCATAGGTATTGGGGTCCTTCTCGATCCCGCCGGCATGGATGCCTGATTCATACTTGAAAATGTCTTTACCGATAATGGCTTTTCCTGCCGGAATATCGCTGCGCGTATATTTTTCAAATCGCCTGGCCAGTTCGGGCAGAGAGCTTAAATCCGCCTTCATGTTTCGTTGCAGCAGTACTTTCATTGAAACCAAAAGCTCCTCCAGTGGTGCATAGCTGTATTCCCGCCCGTACCCGGCAAAGGAAGCCGTCACAAAGTCCGTTCCATATTCCACGGCTTCCAGCGCGGCAGCAGTCCCCAGGGAAAACCTGTTTCCGGGACATATATCCAGCTTTACGTCCAGGAGGCTTTTTAGCTGTTCAACGGCATTCACCCATGCTGCCGATGTAATATTCCCCAACCCGACAACCCTGAGGCAGCTTATATTTTTAAGATCTCTCAGGCTTTTCAATCTTGTAAGCTTATGAATACCCTCCAGGGTATTTGCACTCACTTCCAGGGTGGCATCCAGGCTGTTTGCCGAAATGCTGCCGGCTATTTCGGGCAGCATCAGCAGCGGCTTCCGCAAAACGCAGCGTTTCATACCACTGGAAATGCATATGCCGATATCCTCCCGGGAACGTATCCTGAAAATATAGTCCAGTCCGTCGGGCAGTTTACCGATTTTCCGCGCCAGCCCGGCATCGATTTCAATCCTATCAACCCCCATGCTTTTAAGGATCCAGCAAAACTCAAGAATATCCAGCCTGCTCATCCTGCTTGAAGCCTGATAAATCTCCGGCAGCGTCCTGTCGATGACCAGAGTGTTTTTACCGACATGGCTAAATGGCATAAGCTCCCCCCTTACAGGCGCCTCACTTCAATTCAAGCCTTTCGACCTTCCTGCCGTTCTCAAAATGCGACTCCACAATTTCCGCCACATCCTCCACGGTTATGCCCCCATACCAGATCCCCTCAGGATAAACCACGGCTGCGGGCCCCGAGCTGCAGATACCGAAGCATCCGCTGTTTGAAACCAGTACATCCCCCGTGAGATCCCTTTCCTCGATTTCCTCAATGAATCTTTGTACGATTTCCACTGCTCCCTGGGAATGGCAGAAGCCTTTCTGCTGCCCATTGATTTTTGAACTTGTACATACAAACAGATGGTATTTTGGTTTTTGCATATTCCTTTCCTCCCTTATTGTTGGCCTTTACTACCCACAATATCCATATCAGGCATGCATTTCCTGTTCTTCCGGTGCTGTCAGGCTTTGCTCGCCGCTCCGGTCAAGCTTTGCAGCGGCATCCCGGATACACTCCCCTATCCTGCCGTAGGTCTGGATCACCTTTATCCCCCTTTCCTCAATGGCTTTCATAGGATGATACCCTATCCTTGTCACCAGCACCGCATCACAGCCTTTTAAAGTCCTCAGCGCCTTATCGTGCTTTGATTCCTCTTCATCACAGTCTTCAGGGCCATTGCAGTATTTTTCCGTATTCCTGACCTCCACCAGTTCAATGTCACAGCCACCGCCATACCGGTATATGTAAAACTTCCTGGCGTGCCCGAAATGGCAGTCTACCAGCTTGCCCGCCGTACTGGCCACTGCCAGTATATACTCCTTCTCCGAAGCAATCGCTGAATCCGGCAAATCCTTTTTTTCCGGTTCAATCATGTCCTTCTGAGGAGCCGCTTTCGATGAAGCGACAGCCACTGGCACAGCAGCCGTGCTCTTGCCGAATTCTGAAGATATATCGCTGTCCAGCATGCCTATCGCATCCGCTCTGCATTGCCTGCAGTGATACATCTGCTTCAAATGCTTTTCGCAGCATTTCCTCATCTCGTTCAGCTCTTTGTTGCCGGTAGGCGCCATCTTTTCAAAACGGCTTCCCTTTGCCGGAATCAACGGCATGATATTCCCGATGTAAGCGCCGTGTTCCTTCACTTTTTTTACAATCTCCTCTACATGGCCGTCATTTACTCCCTTGATCATAACAATGTTGACCTTGCAGACAACTCCTTTTGACGACAGGTCCGACAGTCCCTTCAATTGATTTTCCATCAGCAGCGCGGCAGCTTCCTCGCCATAGACTTTTTTTCCCATATAATTTGCTTCCCTGTAGATAAGCGCTCCGATTTTCGGATCGACGGCATTGATTGTTATGGTGACATGTGTGACTCCCATTTTTATGATTTCATCGGCATAGTGAGGAAGCATGAGACCGTTGGTGGAAAGACAAAAGGTGACGCTTGCGTCCACCTGTTTTATAAGCTCAATGGATTTCCTGGTCACTTCAAAATTGGCAAGAGCGTCTCCAGGTCCTGCAATACCCACCACTTTTAGATTTCCCAACTGCTTTTTCACCTTCAGGAATTTTTCCGCAGCCTCCCGGGGCGCGAGTATTTCACTTGTAACACCGGGCCTGCTCTCATTGGCGCAGTCATATTTCCTATTGCAGTAATTGCATGAAATGTTGCAGGCGGGTGCAACCGGTATGTGCATGCGTGCGTTTTTGCAGGCTCCGCCGCTGTAGCAGGGATGTGCCAGG
Organism: Bacillota bacterium; assembly: GCA_023426125.1. GTDB lineage: Bacteria > Bacillota > Clostridia > Acetivibrionales > DTU013 > MnB-11. Next base: position 136,637 of record JAFABI010000011.1, on the reverse strand, counting down.
GTCTTTTGGGCAAGCTCCTCCCGGCTGAAAATGGCATGGGTATGTTCCGGCTGCGTAGTTCCCAAACCGCCGGTTATCTCTTCGCCATCGACCCTTTGACCTGACGCGGTTGAAACATGCGCTGCTTCAGATGCCGGACAGGAACTTTGCGCACCCGCGCCGCCGTAATATTTTTCAAAGGCTCTTTGCCTGTAATGATCATTTTTATATGCAATCAGCGTATTGGTTATTTCATCAAGAAGGTTCATTGTACCGTTGTAGCCCGTATAAACCAGCCTTTGTCCCCCTACCCTGTCGTGAATGGGATAGCCCGCCCTGACAAGGGGTATTCCCAGTTTTTCCGTTATTATTACCTTGCCGTCGGAGTTTCCGATCAGAATATTGGCATTTAAGCCGGCTGCAGTGCTTAAAATTGTCTCGAAATCGGTATCATTGAGAAGGATGGGCATTTCGCCGGTGCATTCCCTTGCAATGACAGCTTTAAGGGCCTGGCTGTCGGCTCCTGTGCTTACCAGCACCGGTTTTATCCCGTTTTCAGCGCAAATCCCTGTGATTGCCGCCACAAGCCCGGGTTCTCCAAAAATGACCGCCCTGCCTTCCCCATTATATTTGTGGGAATCGATCATTCCGTCAAGGAGTCTCCCCTTTTCCATCAAAAGCTCCTGCGGCACGGGTATTCCGGAAATTTCGGACAGAAGCTCAAGAAATTCTCCGGTATTCCGCAATCCCATGGGAAGACTGCATTTGTGCAGCGGCACATTGTATTGCTCCTGCAGGTATTTCCCGGGCGATAGTATATCCGGGACCGTAAGGCCCACTTCTATGGTAGCCTTTGCTCCCGGCATGCGCCGGATGTCTTCAAGCCTGGTTCCGCCCTCGGGTATTTTCCTGTAAAATACCGAGTAAGGCGAATCAAGGGTGTCGGAAATATCCGGCAGAAGTGTGTAAGCCAGGCCGAAGCTTGCCAATATCCGCTTCAGGTTCCTTATATCGGCAGGACTCATGTATCCGGCAATAATATTTACCCTGCCGTCGGGCTCACTGCTGCGGCAAACAGCTTCAAGCATGCTGCGCAGCGCCGAATAATACCCTTCGAACTGGGTGCCGCCGTAGCCGGGCGTGTGAACGGGAACGATGAGGCATCCGTCCGTCCCGTTTTCCTGGATGAATTCCTGTGTGATCCGCTCAATATCCTCCCCGATGGTTTCTGCCAGACAGGTAGTTGCAACTCCGATGACGGAAGGGTTATACAGCTTCATGATATTCATCAGGCCGCTTTTCAGGTTTTTTTCACCGCCGTACACGGTTCCTTCCTCGCTCAGCGAAGAAGACGCGATATCCACCGGTTCGTTATAATGCTCCGACATATGCCTTCGAATGTACGTGCTGCAGCCCTGGGAGCCGTGAAGGATCACCATGCTGTTTTCAATTCCCTTGAAAGCCGTTACCGCTCCCATCGGCATACACATTTTGCAGGGGTTTATATTTAAATTTGCGAAATTTCTGGCGCTCATGATTCAAGTCACCTCCTGACCCACTGCCAAACCGGGCTGTTGATGCTCATCTCTACTTCCCGCGCAAAGTTCACCGAGCCTTCGAAGCCGCATAACGGCTGCTTCCTTTCATGGTTGTGGTCACAAAAGGCCACTCCCAGCTTATAGGCCAGCGGCCTTTCCTTCACGCCGCCCACCAGGATGTCGGCCCCTTTTTCCTTCATGAACTTTTCCAGCTCCGAAGGATTTGCGTCATCCAGAATGACCGTATCGTCGTCAACAATGCTCCGGATAATTTCATAGTCGTCGGCCTTGCCTGTCTGGGTTCCCACCATGACGGTCTTCATCCCCAGGTCCGCAAACTGCCTGATGAGCGAGATGGCTTTAAAGCCGCCGCCTACATAAATTGCCGCCTTTTTCCCGCGAAGCCTGTCTCTGTAATGCTTCAGTTTCTGCAGCACCTTCAGTTCCTCAACAAATATCAGCTGCTTCAAATCGGGAATTGATTCGGGACCGCCTGCTGCTTCGGCAATCCGCAGAAGGGAGTCCTTTGTGTCCTCAATGCCGAAGAAGCTGACCTTTATAAACGGGATCCCGTATTCTTCCTTCATTCTCTTTGCCAGGTATGTCATGGAGCCTGCGCATTGCACGATGTTCAACTCCGCCTGCGGCGCTTCCGCAATCTCGCTGCTCCTGGAATCGCCCGTTATTTTTGATACGATGTTTATGCCCATCTGCTTCAGGTACCTGGAGATTATCCATATCTCGCCCGCCAGGTTGAAATCGCCCAAAAAGTTGATGCCCTTGCGGACAGAGGCGCCTGAAACAGAAGAACCGTCCCCCTGTTTCATCAACCGCATGAGCGCCTCACAGGCCGCCTTGTAGCCCATTGACTTGTTTCCGGCAAATCCGCTGGATTGAACGGGAATCGCCCTTATGCCGTGCTTTCGCCCGGCGTTCCTGCAAACCGCTTCAATATCGTCTCCGATAACCCCCACAATGCAGGTGGCATAGACAAAGATCACTTTTGCGGAGTACTTTTCAACGATTTCGTCGATGGCTCCCGCCAGCTTTTTTTCGCCGCCGAAGATGACGTCCTTCTCCCTGAGGTCGGTGGAAAAGCTGTTTCTATATACCTCAGGCCCGCTGCTCAGACTTCCTCGGATGTCCCAGGTATAGCTGGCGCAGCCGATGGGCCCGTGGACAATATGGAAGGCGTCCGTTATCGGATTTAATACAACCCTGGCTCCGCAGTAGACGCAAGCCCGCTGGCTTACCGAGCCCGCAACGCTGTTGCCGTCGCACTTCAGGCCCCCGCTGTCCGTTTTTGCACCGCAGTATATCGACTTTCTCCGTTCTTCAAGAATTTCTGTCTGATTTGTTTGTTCCATATCGTCACTTCCTTTTGATAGCAAATACATTTTTGCAAGATTAGTATTAAGTAACAGGGCAGTATGCACCAACTTGTCTGTCATTGCGAACATGTCAAGGGGACAGGTACATTGACACGAAGATGTTAATCGACTGTAGGGGCGCGCATTGCGCGTCCAGGGGTGTCAAGGGGGCGGGGTTGTTGACACCCTTTGACACCCTGCCAATACGAACGGAACGTAAGTGGAGCGAAGCAATCTCAATGATGCTATCCTTGCTGGAAGCTGAGATTGCCGCGTCGCAGGGCTCCTCGCAATGACAGCCGGGCAGTTATCCATCTTATTGCGCATTCTTTCCATTATGCCAAATCAGGTATGTCCTCATTCGCTCTACAGCAGCAGTTCAAGGTCTTCGTCCGCCGCGTCCCTGTCCCTTCTGTCGAGAAGGGCGTTGCTGATAAGCTCAACAAGCCTCATTGCGCCTTTATAGCCCACGATGGGCATATAGGAATGCACCGACCTGTCCAGGATAGGAAAGCCTACCCTGACAAAAGGTACATCCTCCGCCTTTGCGATGAATTTGCAGTGGGTTCCTCCCATCAGCAGGTCCACCGGCTCCTCCTTCATCCATTGATGAAGCGTAAAAAGATCCTCCGCCGCCTTCACTTTGGCCTCAAAACCCGCTTCTCCAATCATTGAAGCCGTTTCCCTTTCGAAGTATTCGCCGGGAGTCCCGGTCAGCACATATTTGGGTATCATACCCAGCGATAATACAAATTCCGTCAGCGCTATCAGCAAATCCGGATCCCCGGCAATTGCCACCGTTTTTCCGTGGTATTGGTGGTTGGAATCCAGCATGATGTCGATCAGCTGTCCTCTTTCCTCCTCCAGTTCGGCGGGAATGCCCGCTCCTTTTGCCCTGGCGGCAGCCATGATGAATTCATCCGTTGCTTTCACGCCGATGGGAGTCTTCAGGACCCTGGCAGGCACCTTGCACCTTTTCTCCAGTTCATTGGCGGCATCCGCGGAGGCAAAGTACCCTAGCGCCAGAGTGACCTCCGAATTGCCTGCATCGACGATATCCGCCACCTTTGTCCCTCCGGCGGGGTACATCTCATACTTTCCTGTCATGGGTGCGTCCAGCACTCCGCTGGTATCGGGGAACAGGATGTTTTCCACATTAAGAAGCTTCATCAGCCTTTTGATCTCACGCATATCCCCCGGATTTACAAAGCCCGGAATGATATTGACCTTGCCGTTTGGCTTTTTTGCATTGGCGCTGAGGTATTTCACCATTCCCTTGACCATATTGGAGAACCCGGTTATATGAGACCCCACATAACTGGGAGTATTGGCGTGGATAACGATTTTGCCCTCGGGCACCTGCGCCTGCATTACAAAGGTGGGTATGTCGTCGCCGATGGTCTCGGAAAGGCAGGTGGTATGAACGGCAATGATATCCGGATTATATATCGCGAAAACATTTTTAATGGCGGTTTTCAGATTCGAGCCCCCTCCAAAGACCGCCGAGCCTTCGGTAAAAGAGCTGGTGGAGGCCATGGCAGGATCCCTGAAATTCCTTGTGAGCAAAGTCCTGTGGTAGGAGCAGCAGCCCTGGGACCCATGGCTGTGGGGCAGACATTTGTGAATTCCCAGCGCGGCATACATAGCTCCTACGGGCTGGCAGGTTTTAGCCGGATTAATGACCAATCCGGATCTTTTTACGTATTCCTTCGGTGTTGCATCTAGCATAAAATACCTCCTTCAAAAGGGGACCATTCTCTCCTTATCAAAAGGGGACATTCCCTCCTCTTCAAACAGGGACATTCCCTCCTCTTATCCCGTGACCTGTTACTCAGCGGGTGTGTCCCTGTACCTTTTATCCCGCGACCCATGACTCAGCGGGTGTGTACCTGCACCTCTTATCCCCTGCGCCCCATGACTCAACGGGTGTGTCTCTGCACCTCTTATCCCGCGACCCATGACTCAGCGGGTGTGTCCCTGCACCTTTCACCCTGCGAATGTTCCTTCCAGTGCAGGTTGCGTCTTCCACGGCGGATTAACGTATTTCCATGCCGGAGCCGTGAGGCCCATGGCAATATCCCGGGCAAAATTGACAGCGCCGGCAAAGCCTGCATATGGACCGCTGTAGTCGTAGGAATGCAGCTGTTTTGAAAAGATCCCCGCTTTGTGGGAAACATATTTGTCCTTGATGCCGGAGCAGAAGATATCGGGCTTCACCAGGTTTAGAAACTGCTCTGTCTCATAATGGTTCAAATCATCGACAATAATGCTTTTGTCCGGCATTTCCCTGATCATCCCCTCATAATCGTTGAGAGGGATTTCCTTGCTCAATTGTTCGTATCTTTCCTTGGAAAGAGTTATCTTGTAGTGCTCCGGATCGGGCTCCAGCTCAAGATTCTCGATATTCTTGCTGTCGGCGTCGATCTTTATGCCGGGGATTACCTCCCTGCCCTCATAATCGTCCCTGTGGGCAAATTCATAGCCTGCAAGAACGGTCTCAACGCCCAGATCCCGAAACAGGTGCTGGTAATGATGGGCTCTGGAGCCGCCCACATACAGCGCGGCAGTTTTTCCCCTGGTGAATTTTTTGTAATACTCCATCCTGGGGACAGCCTCCGCCAGTTCTTCTTCGATAACCGCTTCCGTTCTTTTGGTAAGCTCCGGATCGTCGAAATACTTTGCCATATCCCGGAGGCTCTTTGCCATCGCCTTCAAGCCGATGAAATTAACTTTGATCCAGTTGGTCCCATATTTTGTATTCAGCATTTCGGCGATATAATTGATGGAACGGTGGCACTGTACAATGTTCAATTCCGCCTTGTGGGCGTTCTTAAGCCCCTCTACGGTGCCGTTGCCGGTCATGACGGTGATGACGTCATAGCCGATTTTTTTCAGTATTCTTTCTATTTCAAAACCATCTCCCCCGATGTTGTATTCACCGAGGACATTGATGGCATATTTTCCTACCGCACTGTCGCCTGTACCAATAATGTGCCTGATCAGACCGTTATTGGCGATATGATGCCCGCCCGACTGGCTGACACCCTTGTAGCCCTCGCAGCTGAAGGCCAGTACCTTTATTCCGTAAAGCTTTTCCGATTCCTGGGCAACCGCGTTTATATCATCGCCGATCAGACCGACCGGACATGTGGAGCAAATCATAACGGTTTCAGGCTTAAAAATTTCAACCGCTTCCTTGACGGCCTGCCGCAGCTTTTTCATGCCGCCGAATACGATGTCCCCCTCCTGCATGTCTGTTGAAAAACAATAGTTGATAAAATTATCCTCGCCGTCGTTTTTCCTGGCTTTGTTCCTTCTCGTCCCCCAGCTGTAATAGCCGCAGCCGATGGGGCCATGGGTGATGACCACCGCATCCTTCAGCGGACCTACCACAACACCCTTGCAGCCTGCATAGCAGCATCCCCTTTGCGTCATTATGCCCGGGATCACCCGGGTGTTTGCCGCAATAACCTGGGGCTCCGGAGAATCGCTTCTTTTGACGATGATGTGATCCTTACGGTTTTTAAAAACATTGCCGGGATAGTTTTCCAGGATTCTGTCAATTTTTTTCTTCATTCCTTTTCACCTCTTTGCCATCTATGTTCAAGCATCCTATAGTACTGCATCCCCGTTCTCTCCCGTTCTGATCCTGACGGAGTCGGTCACAGGCATGACGAATATCTTGCCGTCTCCCGGATTCCCTCTGGAGTTGGTAGTCATGATCGCGTCCACCGCTTTTTTCACTTCTTCATCCTTTACCACAAGGGAAAGCAGCCTTTTGGGAATAAGCCTGTGACCTTCGGAAATCGCTTCTGCGGTTTTCGGAGAACTGATTTCCAGACCGTCCGACAGGAACTTTTCGATGAAAGTAAAATCAACCTTCTTCTTCCCGCGCCCCATGACCTTCCTGCAGTTGAATGCCGGAAAGCCTTCCAGCAGCAGAGCTTCCTTCGTTTTACTGATCATGTCCATTCGGATTACCGCCATAACTTCCTTCATGTTCCTCATCCTTTCTTATCCGGCCTTCCATCCGATGATACGGCCGCAGCCGCACCGGCAAAAGCCGGATATCAAGCAGATCACAGCCCTTTCGTGCTGGAGCTTATGGTATAGACCTCTTCCACGGGACTGACAAATATTTTTCCGTCGCCGAAGGCCCCTTTCATCCCGGTACGGGAATTCCGGAGGATGATTTTTATAACGTCATCCTTATCCTCGTCATTCACAACCATCATGAGCATTTCCTTGGGAATTTCATCATAAAAAACATCGCCTACCTTTACGCCTCTCTGTTTGCCGCGTCCCATTACGTCCATCTTGGTAACCGCCGGAAATCCTGCGTCGCTCAGCTCTTCCAGCACTACTCCGACTTTTTCCGGCCGGATTATCGCCCTGATCATCAACATGCAATCTACCTTCCTTTCAACAAATCAACAAATGACATTAAATCCTCATTACGGATTAAAGATAGTAAACCTCTCTTGCCGGAACTTCCTACAGCCCCAGGAATCCATGCTTCATCATCAATTCCTCAAGTCTGTCCTGCGTCATAGGTTTTGGGATAACATACATGTCGTTCCCGTCAATCGCCCGGGCAAGACCCCTGTATGCCTCAGCCTGCGGCTCCTCCGGCGCAAAGTCGATCACCGTCTTTTTGTTGATTTCCGCCCTCTGTACCAGATTGTCCCTGGGCACGAAGTAAATAAGCTGACTGCCCAGCTCCTGGGCGAAATTTTCAAGGAGCTCCTGCTCATGATCTACCTTCCTGCTGTTGCAGATGATGCCTCCCAAACGACATCCCCCGGTATTTGCATATTTCTGTACGCCCTTTGAAATGTTGTTTGCCGCATACAGCGCCATCAGTTCACCGCTGGCAACAATATATATCTCTTTTGCCTTGCCTTCTCTTATGGGCATTGCAAAGCCGCCGCATACAACGTCGCCCAGGACATCGTAGAATACATAATCCAGATCATCCGTATAGGCGCCCAGGCTCTCCAGCATGTTGATCGAAGTAATAATGCCTCTGCCGGCACAGCCTACGCCCGGCTCCGGTCCTCCGGATTCGACACACCGGATGTCGAACTTGCCAAGCTTCATGATGTTTTCCAGTTCCACCTCCTCGCCCTCTTCCCGTAAAGTGTCGAGGACGCTTTTTTGCGCCAGCCCTCCCAGCACAAGCCTTGTGGAATCCGCCTTGGGATCGCACCCTACGATCATAACCCTTTTGCCCATCTCACCCAGTCCCACCGTCAGGTTCTGGGTCGTTGTGGATTTACCGATTCCACCCTTTCCGTAAATTGCTACCTGTCTCATATTAATTACCTCCGATTATCTATTTATCTATATAAATTCGTTCCTGCCATAAAAAACAGAAGGACGCCAATATTTTTTTCAAATATGGCGTCCAGGGCCTTCGATGCATTAACCGAACCAGGGGATACTGCATCCTCGATATGAAATTGCTTCCGGCTTTTACAGAGATTGTATCAGATTAACGTCTCCTCCTGTAAAGTCGGGATATGCATCCTCGCCGTGCTGCGCTACGTCAAGTCCTTCAACCTCTTCCTTTTCCGTAGCACGCAGCTTTGTAAAGAGGGAGATAACTTTAAGGATTATAAAGGTAAGCACCCCGGAAAACAAAATTGTTACCAGTACGCTCAAAGCCTGAATTCCCAATTGCCCGGGATTTCCAAAAAACAATCCGTTGCTGCCTGCAGGATTGATCTCGGTGCTGGCAAACAACCCTGTGGCAAGCGCGCCCCACATGCCGCCTATCCCATGGCATCCGAATACATCCAGGGAGTCGTCGTATCCCAGTTTGGCCTTTAGAACGGTAATTGCAAAATAACTGATGGGGCTTACCAGCAAGCCGATGATTATAGCAGAGATAACACTTACAAAGCCTGCCGCCGGAGTTATGGCAACCAGGCCGATAACCGCCCCCGTTGCAGCGCCCAGAAGTGTGGGTTTGCCCCGGTGGATCCATTCAATGATCACCCAGGAGAGCACTGCCGCCGCTGCTGCAGTGTTGGTCACAAGAAAGGCATTCATCGCAAGCCCGTTTGCAGCAACCGCACTGCCTGCATTGAACCCAAACCAGCCGAACCACAGAAGAGCCGCTCCGATAAGCACGAAGGGGATATTATGAGGAAGCATGGGCGTAGTTTTATAGCCCTTCCGTTTTCCCAGAACCAGTGCGGCGACCAATCCCGCGACGCCTGAACTGATATGGACCACTGTGCCTCCTGCAAAGTCAAGGGCTCCAAGATTTCTCAGCCAGCCTCCGACTCCCCATACCCAATGGGCCAGCGGATCATATACCAGGGTAGCCCACAAAAGTATAAATATCAGAAACGCCGGGAAGCGCATCCTTTCCGCAAAGGAACCCGTAATAAGCGCAGGCGTTATGATTGCAAACATCATCTGGAACAGCACGAACAAGGATTGGGGTATTGTCCCTGCATAATCGGCATTGGGAGCTCCCCCTATACCATTGAGCCCGATCCAGTCGAGACTGCCGAAAAGACTGTATTTGTCGGGTCCAAAGGCTATTGAATAACCGATCAGCACCCATTGGACCGATATTAAAGCCATGATTATGAATGAATTCATCATTGTATTGAGGACATTCTTTTTCCTGACCATGCCTCCATAGAACAATGCCAATCCGGGCGTCATTATAAATACCAGTACGGCAGAAACAAATACAAATGCGGTATCGCCCGTATCGATGGCTGCTTCACCTTCTGCAGCAAACGCCGCCCCCGGTATGCATAAAATAATCAACAAAAATAAAACGGACACGAATAATTTTTTATAATTCCTCATCATCACCAACTCCCCCCTTCATTTACTTCCTGCTTTAAATTGCTTTCTCTCCACGTTCGCCGGTTCTTATTTTCACCGCGTCATGGACATCATACACAAAGATCTTGCCGTCTCCTACCTCGCCTGTTTTTACTTTTTTCACCAGGCCGTCCACAAGCTCTTCCACCACCGCATCCTTCACCACAATCTCAATTTTAACCTTCGGAAGCAGGTTGATGGTGTATTCCGTACCCCTGTATACTTCCTTCCTCCCTTTTTGCAAGCCACAGCCAGAAACCATGCCAACGGTCATTCCGTAAATCCCCGAGTTGTTGAGAAGCTCCTTCACATCCTCCAGTTTTTCTGGTCTTGTGATCACTTCAAGCTTTTTCATACCCTCACTCTCCCATCTGATAATGATTTTTTAAAAAACAAAAAACGCCGGCAACCCTCCGTTTAATACCAATTAAACAGAAAGCTCCGGCGTCCTGGCCGGCAAGGTGCGTCATCCTTCCTGGAAGCCCGCATACCTTGCAAATATTTAATTTATTGAAGCTATTATACTACCGTCCTTGCAAATATGCAAGCGTTTTTTAAAAATTTTTATCATTTTTGCAGCTTTGTCCTTTGCATCCTGCAAAAACAGGCGCAAAAATTTCGTTTTCACACAGTCCGGGCAGCTGCATTTAATGCCGGATAACCCGCCGATATTTTCACCGGTACCTAGTACTACAGCGTAAACTTCATTAATTTGTCGGCATTTATGCGCCCCACAGAAATATCGCGGACGCTTCAACGCACTATTTCTGTGGGGATAAGTCGGTTGTTTACGCTGTAGTATTAAGTCTTTGCCTCATAACCTCTTGCCAGTATGATGGCTTCTGCAATTTCATGCATCGCAATCCTGTTATCTCTGCTCTTCTTTTTGATTACCCTGTATGCGTCCATTTCCGTATATCCATCCTGTTCCACCAGGATCCACTTCGCCTTTTCAATGACTTTTCTGTTCTCCAGCGTGTTGTTCAGCTGCCTCAGCTTATCTTCATATTCCTTGATCCTTAAAAAATTGGACATGGACAGGTCGACGATCTGCAGCAATACGTCATCGATCACAGGCTTTGACAAATAAGATGCAATCCGTGTGGTCTTAAGAAATTCAAACACTTCGTCGTTTCTTGAATCCAGCAGCAGGATACAGGCAGCCAGCAATTCTTCGTCAATCACCCGGATCGACTGCTTCAGCTCCTTGAAGCTGCCTGAAAGCTCAAAAATCAGCAGGTCCGGCTGCATACCCCTTACATGCCTCAGCAGGTTCGTGGGATCGCTGGAATAGCCGATAAAAATATATCCGTTTGAAGTTAACGTATTTTTCACCACTGCCAGTTGTTTTTTGTCCTGGCCCGATACTATGAATTTGGCAGAATTCATCTATTCAGCCTCCCTCCCTAAAAATACTGTGGCCAAAAGCCTCAAATAAATGTCCTTATCTGGACTTCGGGCAGTATTTTCCCTATTTTCTGCTGCATGGCCACCATGTCCGTAACAGAAGGCACTCTCATCCGGGCAAATTTCCCTCCGGGGAAGCCTGCGATCAGGCACATTGACGCAATACCGCTGTCTTTGCACAGTTGGGCTATAAGTTCGATATCCTCATCATTGATTCCAGGGAAATAAACCGTATTCACGTTCACCGTCATCCCCAGCCGGATGCACTTCCTCAGGCCCTTCATCTGCCTATCGTGCAAAATGGCGGACAGGCCCGGGCCAGAAATGATATCATTGTCCAGTATAAGCTTTGAATAAAGCTTTGTGATGGTTTCCGGCCTGACCGCATTGATTGCGATGGTAACCAGCCTCACTCCCATGGACTCCAGGGCTTCTGCCTTTTCCTCAAGGCGCAGCCCGTTGGTGCTGATGCCGAAAATCACCTCGGGCAGCTTCTGTCCAAGGCGCTTCATCACCTCAAAGGTCTGGCTGCTGCCCAGGGGTTCGCCCGGTCCCGATATTTTTACCACCTTTATCCTCTTGTCCTTTGAAATCGTACTGACCGCCCAATTAACCGCCTGTCTGGGAGTAAACATCCTGCTGTGATAACTGGGATCATTGCCGTTGCAGATACAGTCGCTGCCCTTTGAGCAGAAATTGCACAGCATATTGCAGGTCGGAGCGACATTCAGCTGCAATTCGTCATACCACCGGGTAATTATTCTGTTTGCTACCGCTCTGCTATCAGACTGTATATATGTTTTTGAATATTCACTTTGCAACATATTTATCTCCTCCTTCTGTTGCTTCTTATCCTGGCTGAAACCCGTTTTTAACAAATAAAAAAGCTTTCCAGACGGCAGCCGTGCCTAATGTCCGAAAAGCTTCAATGCTGTTTTGTGAACCACTACCAGGTGGTTCCGATATCCATATTAAAATAATATTGAAAATATCATAGCACAACGGAACAAAAAATGCAAGAGGAAATCTTTCCTCTTGCATTTTTTGACTTTGCTTTTATTTTTTCAGGCTGTTCAGCCTTTCAACCACCTTGCCGTACATATCCCTGTACTTCTCTCTCTTGGCCTTTTCTTCTTCGATGACCTTCGGAGGCGCTTTGGCTACAAAACCTTCATTGCCCAGCTTGCCGTCCACCCTGTCCAGTTCCTTTTGAAGATTTGCCTTTTCCTTCTCCAGCCTTTCGATCTCCTTTTCAATATCAATCAGATCTTCCAGAGGGATGTAAATTTCAACACCGGGAATAATGGCCGCTACGGCATCGGGCGAGATTCCGCCTTTGTCCTTTTGAACGGTGATATCCGAGATGCCGGCCAGGCGCTCAAAAAACTTTCTGCTGTCGCTTAGGACAGCGCCGGCTTCAGCATTCGTCACAAAGACTGCTTTGGCTTTTCTTGACGGCGGAACGTTCATTTCCACCCTGATATTCCGGATGGCCTTGATGGCGTTCATCACCAGCGCCATTTTTTCCGCATAGCCCGGGAAGCTGTGATCCTCCCTGTATTCAGGCCAGCTGGAGACCATAATGCTTCGGTCCGTATCGGAATTTTTCAAAGCACAACCTTCCCCGGCGTCCTGCCGGTTGGCGGGAGAGGTGCCTCCCTCATCAATTAAGTGCAGGTATATCTCCTCTGTTATAAAAGGCATGAAAGGATGCAAAAGCTGCATGGCGATACCGAGGGTATGGTTCAATACATACTGTGCCTCCAGCCTGGTAGCATCATCCCTGTCATAAAGCCTTGGCTTCACAAGCTCAATATACCAGTCGCAGAATTCCTCCCAGATAAATTCATAGATCTTCTGAAGAGCTATACCGAACTCGAACTTTTCCATATTTTCGGTAACTTCGACAATCACCGAATTTACCCTGCTCAATATCCACCGGTCGGCAGCGGTGAATTTTTCAGGATCTACGCCGGCAAAATCCACGCCTTCGTCAAAATTCATCAGGACAAACCTGGAAGCATTCCATATCTTGTTTGCAAAGTTCCTGCTGGCTTCAACCTTCTCCGTAGAGAACCTCAGGTCGTTTCCGGGAGAATTGCCTATGGTCAGGGCAAACCTCAGGGCATCCGTCCCATACCGGTCGATGATTTCCAGGGGATCAATGCCGTTGCCGAGAGATTTGCTCATTTTCCTTCCCTGGGCGTCCCTGCACAATCCGTGGATGAGGACATATTGGAAAGGCTCCCTTCCCATGTGCTCCATCCCTGAGAATATCATCCTGGCAACCCAGAAGAAGATGATGTCATAGCCGGTTACAAGGACATCCGTGGGATAGAAGAACTTCAGCTCCTCCGTCTCTTCGGGCCAGCCCAGGGTGGAAAAAGGCCAGAGGGCGGAGCTGAACCAGGTGTCCAGGGTATCGGGATCCTGTTCGAACCGGGTGCTGCCGCACTTGGGACAAACATCCGGCATCTCCCTGTCAACAGCCATATATCCGCATTCCTGGCAATAATATGCGGGAATCCTGTGTCCCCACCAGAGCTGTCTTGAGATACACCAATCCTGTATGTTTTCCATCCAGTTGAAATAGATCTTGGAGAACCTTTCAGGCACAAACTTTATGGTGTCGTTTTTCACCACTTCAATGGCGGGCTCCGCAAGGGGCTTCATCTTTACGTACCACTGCTTGGAAATGATCGGCTCCACCACGGTGGAGCATCTCTGGCAGGTGCCCACATTATGCTTGTGCGGCTCGATTTTTACGAGAAAATCCAGGCTCTCAAGATCCTTGACAATCTGCTTCCTTGCTTCGTACCTGTCCATTCCGGCATATTGCCGGGCGTTCTCATTCATTACTGCATTGTTGCTGATAACATTTATAAAAGGCAGATTATGCCTCATTCCTACTTCAAAGTCATTGGGATCATGGGCCGGCGTGATTTTAACCACCCCTGTCCCGAACTCTTTATCTACATAAGTATCTGCGATCACCGGTATCTCCCTGTTCATCAGCGGAAGAACCACCGTTTTACCCACCAGATGTCCATACCGTTCATCCTCGGGATGTACTGCCACCGCAGTATCGCCAAGCATGGTCTCAGGTCTTGTGGTAGCAACCGTTACAAACTCGCTGCTGCCCTTCACCGGGTATCTTATATGCCAGAAGCTGCCTTCCTTTTCTTCGTATTCAACTTCAATATCCGAGATTGAAGTGTTGCATTTGGGACACCAGTTGGTTATCCTTTCGCCCTTGTATATAAGCCCTTTGTTGTAGAGCCTCAGAAAAACTTCCTTTACGGCGTTGGACAGCCCATCGTCCATGGTGAACCTCTCACGTTCCCAGTCGCAGGAACAGCCAAGCTTCTTAAGCTGCTCCACAATCCTGCCGCCGTAGACCTTTCGCCATTCCCAGGCTCTTTCAAGGTACTTTTCCCTGCCCACCATCTCTTTGGTGAGGCCTTCCTTTGCCATGGCGTCAACGATTTTCGCCTCGGTTGCGATGCTGGCATGATCGGTCCCCGGGACCCAGAGGGCACAGTAGCCCTGCATTCTTTTCCACCGTATCAGGATGTCCTGGGGGATGTTGTCCATTGCATGCCCCATATGCAGCTGGCCCGTAATATTGGGCGGCGGTATCACGATCGTGAAGGGCTTTTTGCCAGGGTCAATTTTTGCATGAAAATAGCCTTTTTCCTGCCAGTCCTTGTACAGCCTGTCCTCAACCTGTTTCGGATCATAGGTTTTCGCCAGATTGTTGATTTCTTCCATGTCTACACACACCTTTCTCAATGCTCCGTAATAATCTTGCATTCATTGCTTTAGCTGCCGGCTGCCTGACAAGGGATTTTTCCCCTATCGAAAGGCGATAAGGATTAAAACCAATCCGGGAATGGACACCAGCATCCCGATGGTTTTCACATTGACCGTCGCTCTGTCGAACTTGTATTTCGACAGCTCTTCCTCCGTCATGTCATGCTCAAAATCACATTTCGTATTCCTGTCCAGTTGATATTTTCCGACAATCTTTCGGGCAGTAAACACCGTACCGAAACCCGCCGCTAAAAATATAAAAGCCAGTATCTTAGCTGCAAGCATTGACTTTGCTCCTTTCCAAACCAATAATAAAACCCTCCGTCCAGAATCGATTGGACGAAGGGTTGTTCTCCGCGGTACCACCAAAATTCCCGACGGACAAGTGAATTTCATTTGCCTGTGGCTTCAACCGCCAAAGCAACGCCGCTTTCCTGTCGGGCTTCTTAATGGAAAATAACGGTTCCTGACCGCTGCAGCCTGCTGCAGAACTCCAAAGCGACCTTCAACAGCCTGTGCCCGGGAAGACTTACAGCCGGGGATCCTCCCTCTCTGTTGGCCTTTAGACACTGTCTA
The DNA here is from genome assembly GCA_023426125.1 of Bacillota bacterium. Lineage (GTDB taxonomy): Bacteria > Bacillota > Clostridia > Acetivibrionales > DTU013 > MnB-11. The sequence continues at coordinate 121,105 of JAFABI010000011.1, read as the reverse complement.
CTCCTCATTTTCATCGCATTTTCGATATAATTTATATAAAATAATACCGTATATGCTTTCAGGTGTCAAGGGGACCCGCAGGATGAATTTATCAACATATTTTGCGTATTTTGTTGAATAGCAATCGACATTTATGTATAATTTAAATGTTCAAGACATAAAGGAGAGAAAATTTCCTTAAACTAAATATGAGGTGAATCTAGATGCAGGTAATAAATGGAGGAATAACGGCTCCCGAAGGTTTTTTTGCAACTGGCGTGGCATGCGGTTTGAAAAAAGACGGTAAAAAGGATCTTGCAATCATTTGTTCTGAAGACAGTGCTGCTGCCGCAGGAGTTTTTACTACAAACAAAGTTAAAGGCCATTCTCTTCAAGTAACCATGGAACATATCAAAAGCGGATATGCCAACGCCCTGATCATCAACAGCGGCAATGCAAATGCCTGCGTAGGCGAACAGGGTTATAAGGATGCCAAGGAAATAGCGGCTACGGCGGCACAGCTTCTGGATTGCACTCCGGAAGACATCCTTGTAGGCTCAACAGGCGTCATCGGCAAACCTCTTGATATGGCTGCCATAAAAGCCGGTATAGAAGAACTGGTGGAAGGAATGGATCCGGACGGCGGACATGACGCCCAGGAGGCCATTATGACTACGGATCTCCTTCATAAGGAGATTGCCGTAGAAATGGAAATACAGGACTGTAAGGTTATCATCGGCGGCATGGCCAAGGGCTCGGGAATGATACACCCCAATATGGCCACAATGATCGGCGTCATAACCACGGATGTAAACATATCCAGAAGGCTCCTGGACAAAGCTTTGAAGGATACCATCAAGCATACCTTTAACCGGGTATCCGTCGATGGCGATACCAGTGTCTGCGACATGGTTATCATCATGGCAAACGGCCTTGCAGACAATGCCGGTATCGTGAATGAGGACGAGGATTATGAGAAATTCAAAAGCGGGCTGGAGCTTGTTTGCACGTCTTTGTCAAGATTGATTGCCAGAGATGGCGAAGGAGCCACCAAGCTGGTGGAAATCGCGGTGGAAGGCGCGGCTAATGAAGAAGATGCTTACAAGGCAGCAAGCACAATCGCCAGATCCCCCCTTGTAAAGACCGCAATTTTCGGGGAGGACGCAAACTGGGGCAGGATTATAACTGCCGCAGGATATTCAGGCGCTGAGTTTGATCCCGCCTACGTAGATATTTATATCGGCAGTCTTCTGGTTTGCAAAAGCGGCAGTGCAGTGGATTTTGATGAACAGAAGGCAAAGGAGATCCTGCACGAAAAAGAAGTGAAAATCCTTGTAAAGCTGAATAAGGGCGTCTATTCGGACCATATGTGGACCTGTGATTTCTCTTATGATTATGTCAAAATAAACGCCAGCTATAGAAGTTGAGGGGACACAATGTCCCCTTTTGAGCGGGTCCGGATGTCATTTTTGGGTGCATTATTGGAAAATTTCTTTGAAAGTTGTACGTTCTATGGTATAATCGTGCTAGTGAAGAAGAGTTTTTTTTGGGGGGCTGATTATGGCTATACGTCAATTGGTTGTATTCAACATAAACGATGAGTTGTTCGGAGTGGATGTATCCCAGGTAAATATTATCGAACGCCGCATGGATATTTTCAAGGTACCAAATACGCCGGAATTCGTAGAAGGCCTGATTAACCTGAGAGGTAAGGTTTATACGGTTTTCAACATGAGAAAGCGCTTCGGTCTTCCTGCAAAGGAGTTCGACGACAATACCAAAATAATCATGGTAAACACCGGTGCTGCGGTGGTAGGACTTATCGTGGATGGCGTCAATGAAATTGTAAAAATAGAGGACCAGGATATTGAAGCTGCACCCGCCGTATTGGAAGATGTGAAGCGTAAATTTATCAACAGCATTGCTAAAGCAGGAAACCGGATCATCATGCTGCTGAACCTGGAAACTGTCCTGTCTCCGGAAGACTCCGTCAAAGCTGCAAGGTAAGATTCATCCTTTTTAATTGTTAATATGCAATATGGTAACAATAACAATCGGACGGCCATTGGCCGTCCTTACTTTTTAATTCGCAATCTATCATTGTACTAGGGCGCGCATTGCGCGTCCGCAGAATGCTATCTGTGATAATACTATCCTTTGCACCAGGGGATTATTCTTGTCTTCCGCGCCGTTGGCCATTTTATGGTTTTGTTTGCTGTCACAGACGGACGGCCAATGGCCGCCCCTGCATTGTATGCCTTACGGCCAAATGGCCTGCGTGCTGAAAACATACATATTCAATCTCCAATCGATGCTATATTTTACCTTTCCATAATATGTACATAACAATATTTTGATAAAATCGTACCATGCTTTAAATTATTGATTGTACCGGAAGGATGTGAGGTATTAATGCAGCATATCCTTAAAATACTGGACAAGGAGGGAATCTATGTTTAATTTCAAAACATTGCGATGCAATTATTGCGGTTCGGTTATTACCAATCTGCCGGAAATGGTTATCAACAAGCTGGATGGCTTGACTTTCCAGTGTGAATGCTGTAACCATTCCAACAAACTCATCGGGTCACAATTACACAGATGTCTTGAAAGTGAAGCGATCAGCATTTTTACATTACTTGACGAAAATATTTCCGCTTGATATCCGCAAACCGTTCCTCAGGCAGACTGTTTGAAAAGGATTTAAACCCTGACTCCTAAAATATGGATAAACCGTATATCCACCCAATCGTAGCCTGTCAAAGGATAATAATCCACATCATCGGTATGCGCCGCTACCAGGATATTATTTATGTCCGGTACGCTGCCGGTCTGGATGATCACGGGAGAATGGTTGAAGAATCCTCCTCCGCTAAAAGACAGCTGCGCTATGTCTCCAGGTCTCGCGTCCTTTACGTCCACAATCTCCGCGTAAGGACCGGCCCCATTATTCTCAACAATAAAATTGTAAAGATAATTCACACCTGTCCAGGAAGGCGTCCTATTATAGGAAGATATATAGTACCAGCCGTGGGTTGGGACATAGTTCATTACTCCGCTTCCGGTATAAATGCACTGCGAGGCAAAATTTGTACAGTCTCCCCCCAGGTTTTCGAAATCAAGGTAGGCCGGATTGCGCCCTTTAGCCCATCGATGAGCGTATTGGACGGCCTTGTCTCTGTTATAGGCAAATTCCTGCCGATATGCGGTTCCATCTCCGTAACGCATATAACCACCAACAAATTGATAATCTATTTTATTATATGCTGTACGGCATGTACCGGAATCCACATTAGGGGAAATTTGCCCCATTCATTTTCTGTGAAGACACAATGAAAAATCATGGCAATACTTTTGCTATATAATTAAGCGAAATCCCTTCTCAGGCCAGTTTATTTACCCTTTCCTGACTGTCGGCTTCTTCAACCACGAGGCGGTAATCTGATATGAGCTTGCTAAATACCGAATCCCAGGATTTTGTCAATGCATATGCCCTTGCATTTTTGCCCATCATGTCCAGAAGCTGTTCGTCCGTCAGCAGCTTTTCAACTGCCAGCGTGAAGCTTTCCACGTCTCTGGGCTTGCACAATATTCCATTGCAGTTATGCAGCATACTGTCTTTTACGCCGCCCGAATCCACTGTAATCACCGGCAAACCGGAAGCCATGGCTTCAAGCACCACATTTCCGAAGGTTTCCGTACTGGAAGGAAATACAAAGGCGTCGCAGGACGCATACATCGCCGCCAGCTCCCTGCCCTTTAAATATCCCGGAAACAGCACATTTTCAGGGGCCATGTGCATCAGGGTTTTGGCATGGGGACCGTCCCCCACAAGGACAAACCGGGCTTTTCCCGGATAGATGAGGTTTATTCTATCAATGCTCTGCATGAGTATGTCAAGATCCTTCTCTGCTGCAAGCCGACCCACATACAGGAAATTTTTTCTTTTTTCGTCCCCCAGGCTTAGCCTCAGCAGCTCATCCCGGTGGAGCGGGTTGAATTTCTCCGTCTCAATCCCCCTCGACCATATCTTAAGATTTTCAATGCCTTTACTCTCCAGTGTTTTGAGGGTATCCTCCGAAGGACAGAAATTGACGGCGCTGAACCCATGAAACCATTTAAAGAAATTCCACAAGGAATCATGGAAATATTCCAGCTTATAATATTTGAGATACATGTCAAAATTCGTATGAAAGGAGGAAACGACAGGTATGCCGCGTTCACGCGCATATTTAAGACCTGCCATTCCTATGCCCAGCGGTGTGACCAGATGTACGATATCCGGCTTAAAACGGTCCGCATACCTGTACAACCCGGAATATACAGGCAGCGAAAGCCTGCATTCCGGATAAAGCGGGAAAGCTACGCTTTTAAACCTTTTAACACTCTTCTCGCGAAATGTTATGGTATTGCCGGGATATTCCGGTGCAAAAAACATATGCTCGATATTCCTGCCGGCAAGATAACCTCCCAGCTTCTCCAGCGTATTCGTAACTCCGTTTACCTGTGGCAGGTAAGTATCCGTAAAATATGCTATTCTCATAAATAATGCCTCCTTATGCCGCCCTACTGATCCCTTTGGGTAGATGTGCTTTTATTACGGACAGGCAAAATGAAGCTGCCATTTCCATGGCATATTTCATATCCCGCCTGCATGATCCCCTGTTTCCCGCATTTAAATAATCAGTGTGCATATTTTCAATATAGGTTTGTATTGAGGCCAGGTCGGCATCGATACAGGTGATTCTTCCGAGAATATTTTCTACCGCTGTGGCCTTGCTTTTTCTGCAGTATCCCGACAGTTTGTTTTCATAGAGATAGTGTTTTAGGATATTACCTTTAAAATACTCCGAGTGGGCGTAACAAAAAAAATCCGAGAGATAATGTGTGACGAGGCCCAGTCTCTCGGAGAATTCCCTTGTGCATTTGTTTTTTATTTTATCTTCCATTGACAGGAGGCTTTTTATCTCACAGCTTACAAAGTCCATCGCGGTATTTTTTATATGCGGCACGGAGGAAAGCTTCGGGTCGATGTCCGGTTTTATATTCCCAAACATGAAGCCGACCCCGTCCAGTTTAACGCCAAGATTTCTTTCTATGACAGCCATGATTCCCCTTGATATTCCAAGGTGAGTAAAAACATTCATGCTACCACCCCTTCATATGTTGTCCTCAGTATGAGCTTACCGATTTCTAATCCTGAATTTATCATACACGGAGAGTGATAACCCTGAATTAAGCTTCTGTAAAATTTCAGTAAAGCCTGCCAGGGACGCGCATTGCACGTCCCTATACTGTGAGCCGCCTTACCGCTATCTGTAGACCCTTAAGGGAGGTATTCATCAAAATTCATTCCGGAGCGTATTTTAAACAGCAAGGGCGGCCTTTGGCCGCCCCTCTGGAACTTCACTTTTGAAATATTACTCTATTTTATGTATCCATGCATTATGAGGGCACACATTGCGCGTCGGTTTATTTTGAGACCGCCCCATCATCTGTTTCACATCAGTTGCACTCCGCAACCAGAGGACCCGCCAGCTCGCGAAGGTAAAAAAGCTTCCCGGGCAGCGTCGGCATAAAGCTGGATGGGATCCACATATCCGGCCCGTATCGCAGCGTTACCCAGAGGGACATTCCCTGCCATTGCATTCCTCTTCCCAGGGCTCCGTCACACCCGCCTATGATTTTGTCCGACTGAAGGAAAAGCGCAGGCCCGATGGTATTCGCCCTGCAGGGTACAAGGGTGGTCCTGCTCTTGAAGCTTGTAATAGCGTTCTGCTCTACGGTCAGCGGATGGAGCCTGGCCCCGGTCCTGTAAGGCTGTTTTTTCCACTCCTCCACCGTCTTGAATTCGGCAGCGAAATGCGGTTCCCAGAAGGCGATATGAAACATTCTTCCGATGCCAAAGACCGTCACAAGCTTTGCCCCTTCGGCTTTTAATGCGGCGATTTTCCCGGGGTAGGTCGGCAGGTTGTCCTTCGTTGCAAAATTCCGCTGGCCGGAAGGCACCGTCAGTCTCCCCAAAGGTCCATAAAAGGCTGTCTGCATCGCATTCTGGAATGCCGCCGGGTCCGACGCCTCAAGGGTATTTCCCTCGCCGTCGCTCCATTCATCCATATTGAAGCCGTAAACATGGGAACACCCTACATCCCATTCCTGCAGGAAGTATACTGCCCATCTGTACATGCCCATGGGACCTACGGGCAGGATCATAGCGAGCTTTCTTCCTTCATCCCTGCTTTTTTTAATTTCCAGGGCGATTTCATGTCCCAGCATCATGTCGAAATCATGAATGTTTTCACACTGTACCGGAATAAAATCCTTGTTCCAGTGCGCCTGCCTGTCGTTTACCGTTTCCGGCGGATTCGAGCAGCATTTGTCGATTTTCTCCATGTCCCATCCCGCGGGGTAGAAGCCTTCAACCAGGGAATCCTTAAGCGTATCAAGAAAATTCATAGGTAACTCCTCCATCTATGTTTTATTTTTTTATGGCAAAAGCCTTCCGGGGCATATTCTGGGCCAGGTCTCACAGCGCCTGAAGCCTTCCGCATAAGCCGCCCCGCACTGAAGGCCTCTGAATTTGGATACCGTCCTGACAAAATCCAGGAAATCGATCCGGTCATGCTCCAGCATCCATTTAATCTGGCTTTGATGGCAATTGAGAGCGTCCAGCTTCTCTTCGATTTCTCCGCTTATATCCACATACTCCGCAGGCAGAAAACCAACTCCGGCAAGGGTATCCATATAATATAACGGCGCAATTTTGGGATAAAAAGCATGTTCCGTCTCCGTATGGGGTATGCTTGATGAAAAGCTGGCTTCAAATACCAGGCGGCTCACCTCCACATGGTCCTTCATATAATCCTCCGGTCCGTGGGTAATGATTATGTCAGGCTTCACACGCCTGACGACGTCAATCATTTTTATTACCAGGGCTTTATCCTGTGAGTCCACTTCCAGGTCCGGAATATCAAGATTTATAACCTCCTTTGCCCGCAGTTTGAGGCCTGCGGCCTCTGCCTCTTCCGTCCGGATGGCCCTTAATTCCTCCGGCATAATCACGGCATGGCCCATATTTCCATTGGCCACATGGCACATTACTACCTGGTGCCCTTGCTTTGCATATTTTGCCAGAGTGCCTCCGCACCCTATTTCCAAATCATCCGGATGGCATCCTACCGCCAGTATGTTCATCCTGTCATCCCTCATCCTTTCATCGTTTTATTTCTCCAGTGGATTTATTAATGTTGCAAAAGCTCAGGTACCGGCCGCTGCCGCTCCTAAGCTTTAAACAGACTGCTCAAAAGGCACTTTGCCCCGCCCAGGGTAACCGCATCCTCTTTCAGATGCGAATATGTGACTTTCACCTTGTTTATTCCCGGCAGCAAGCCTATAGGACGAACATAGTTTTTCAGTTTATCAAGAAAACCCTCGCCGAGTTTGGTCAGTTCTCCGCCAATGACCACCACTTCAGGGCTGAAAAGGTTAATGATGTTGTTCACACCGAAGGCCAGCCTTTCCGCCGTTTCGTCGATGATTTCCGATACCAGCCCGTCGCCTGCTTCCAGGGCGGCAACGATTACATCCATGTTTATCCTGTTATAATCATTGTTTACCAGGCTTTTTATTACCGTCTCCCTTCCCGACATGATGGCAAAAACGGTTTTTTGCAGGATAGCGGGAATACCGGCCATGACTTCGAGGCACCCTCTGTTGCCGCATTTGCATTTCGGGCCGTTCATGTCGATGGACATATGTCCGATCTCGCCCGCTGTCCCGAAAGAGCCGGTAAATATCCGGCCGTTTAAGACAATGCCCGCTCCGATGCCCACATTGATATCAACAAAAATTAAACTCCTTACATCCCTGGACGAATCCGATTCCTTCTCGGCAAAAGCGCACAGGCAGGATTCGTTTTCCACCAGAACAGGTATGCCGTAATATTTTTTTATCTCGTTATAGAAATCGTTGCCGGGGTCTATTGGTACGACCGTCGATGAAATAACCTTGCTGGTGCTATAATCGATCAATGCCGGGATCCCGACGCTTATCCCCAGGAGCCTGTCTTTATCGACGGAATTGCTGTCAAGAAGCTCATCGATCCTGGAGATAATCTGACCGCCGATGGAGCTGTAATCCGAAACCGCGTACTTACCTCCGCCTATGGCTTTATATTGCAGGTCATAAAGAAAACACCTGAACGCATCCTCCAGGAATTCAACGGAAGCGACAAACCCGCCTCCCGGATTGATTTCAAGCATGATAGGCTTTCTTCCGCTGGTTGCGGCAGTCCCCGCGCCGGTTTCCAGTATCATCCCGCCTTGCAGCAACTGGTCCGTAAGCGAGGATATCGTGGTTGGGCTTAGTCTGGTTATATGGGCAAGCTCCGCCCTGGAGACGGGCTCATGCTTGTTTATCAGATTGAATACCAGATTCAAGTTCGCTTCTTTTATCTGCTGTTGACTGGCTACCTGCTTTTTTTCCGGGGCGCTTCTCTTTAAGTTCATATTAATTTCTCCAGCGGCTTTATTAATTAGAGTTTAGCATAGAACATTCTTTTCCGCAAGAGACTCTTCCAGGATTTATAATACCGGCAGCCTGATTTTGAATTCGGTGCCCTTTCCGGGCACCGTAGCGATGCTTATATCTCCGCCCAGCTTTACGACTTCGGACCTTACCGCTCCAAGCCCCATTCCTCTGCCGGAAGTTATACTGACGGAGTCCCTGGTGGAAAAGCCATTCATGAACAGGACCTCCTGCAGCTCATTCACGGATAACTCCGAATATTCCTTAGGCAGCTTGATTTTCTTTTCCCGAAGCTTATTCCTGATCCGGGTAAAATCAATGCCTTTTCCATCGTCCCGGATATACAGGAAAAACTCCTTTTCACCCATTCGCCTGAATTCGCATTCGATCCGGCCTTCCTCCGGTTTTCTCGCAGCCACTCTTTCCTCCGTGGTTTCAATTCCGTGGTCCGCCATGTTTTTGAACAGATGGACCAGCGAACCGGTAAATGCATGGTATTTCCCCTTGTCAATGTAGATGTCGTCTCCCGTTATAACCATATCGCCAATGCATTTGTCGGAATTCCTGGCGATGGTTTTCAGATAATCTCCATATGACCGGACAATCTCTTTAAAACAGGTGTGCCTCAGATTTCTGACCAGAGGTAAAAGCGAGCCCTGAAGCCCGGCAGGTATGCAGTCGACGATTGTCTTCTCGATCCCAAGTATTTTCTCCTTGCTCACCGCAAAGCTTTCCCCTTTGCTTAAATAGGCCCCACCCAGAGCATCTGCAATGATTTTGAGATCCTTTTCCAGCAGAAGGTCGCAGCACACACCCTCCATGCAGCGCAAAAGAGTCTTCTCATCAAGGCTTCCCATCGTATCCGCCATTTTTGAGAGTGCATTTTCAAGGGAGTGGAGCCCGTTTGCCGTATTGTACATGCACAGCTGGCTGAAGTCCCCTTTAAAGGTATGGATTACCCGGTAGATTTCAAAAAATTTATCTTCGACCCTGTGATTGCTATTTATGATCTCCTTTGCTCCGGAGCAGATAAATTCCCTCATATTTTCCATGTAGGCAGTGATATCGCTGCTGTTGGAGATCGCCTTGATGATCAGCTTGAGATTCTCTCTTTCCCTAATCATCCGGAGTTCAAGCTCTTTCTTTTCGGTGATGTCCGTAAGAATCAGCATGATCCTGGGACCCGGCAAAGCCGGGATGACCTTGTAGTCCACCCGTATGTTTTTCCTGCAGACGTTTATTTCCCCGGGCAGAAGCGATAGATAAGCCCTGGTCTGGGGCCTGTGGATATTCCTGAACACATTTTCAAATACCTCTTTCATGATTTCTTTCTGACCGGAATCGATATAAGTGCCGATCAGCTCCAGAAAATTCCTGCCTCCAATCGGCGCTCCGAAAATGTTAATGCATTCATAGCTGTACTCATCCGAGATCACCATTTCCTCTCCAAAGGACAGGAAACCCTGGCCGGCGTTATCCAGCAGGTTTTTGATGGCTTGATTCTTGGAGCCGAGAAGCTGATTCTTTTCCTCCATCATCAGCCCGTGGCGCATTTCTGCTTCATTTGCCCTTTTAAGGATGCTCTGCTGCTCCATCAGCAGGCTGATTTCTTTTTCCCTTTGCCTGGTAAGCTCGATGAGAAAGAGTTTTATGCTTACGATACCGATATATAACCCATTCTCTGTTACAACCAACGGGTCGTAGAGATTTACCTGCTCGCGCTTCAATGCGAGAAATACGGCTTCATTTACGTCGGTACGGGCTTCTACGGTCAACAGGGTTTTATTCATGATCAGGTATACGGGCCGCGTCATATAAATCGTATAGCCGAACTGGCTCCCTATTTTCTGGTAGAAATCATTTCTGGTGACAAGCCCGATAGGCTTGCCCTCATCAAGGATAACCGCGCATTCGGAATTTTGATGGTCATTGAAAAAGGCATCGATTATTTTGCCATGCGTATCTTTCGAATAGGTTTCGGTTTGTTGTACCAGCCTGCCGATATGTTCTACCATTTCTTACATCCCACCTCTGATCAACTAAGATCAGTCATTGAGCACTTCATCGATGATGGAAAGGACCTTTTTTGCTTCATAAGGCTTCGTAATATAATGCCTTGCACCTGTGTTCAAAGCCTCCAGAACCTTTTGCGCCTGCCCCAGAGCGGTAATCATAATGACTTTTGCGTCAGGATATTTTTCCATAATTCTTTTCAGCGCTTTCAGTCCATCCAATAAGGGCATGGTAATGTCCATTGTAACCAGATCGGGCTTCAGCTCTTCAAACATCGTGAGCGCTTCTTCACCATTGGCAGCTTCGCCTGCGATTTCATGATTGTGTGCCGCCAGAATATCAATTAGGTTCATTCTGGACATTAGAGAATCTTCTACCACTAAAATCCGAGCCATTTATACTCCCCTCCCGACAGACGCGGCAGTCATTATTTCTTCCTTGTCCCATAACTGTGGCAGCTTTTCAGACAAAAAGAAATCAAATTTCCCAAAAGACAGCTGCACAGGAATCTTGATCATTGTCCCGGAAGCAACCAGCACTCCGTCTCTTTTCCACTCCTGGGCCTGCAGGTCAGGTTCCACTCCTTCTTCCGAGAGCCTGGAGAGGAATAAACCGTTCTGCAGGTTAATGAATTCACCTGCAGAGCTTAAGATATAGTCATTTATCTTGTTGACAGCCTTGTGTGCAAATCTGCACCCCAGCTCCAGTATCCCTTCGTCATCCGAAGCATACCCGGTGAATAGCTCCATTTCCCCGCTTATGTGCTGGAAGATCATCCACCGGTAATGGTATTCCCGGATTTCCACAGCCTCGCCCAGGATGATCCCATTATCGATGAACCGTACCACATTTCTTACGAAAAGTGATATATAGTCATTGAAAACAGTGGAATCGCAAATATTATCCAATTTGGCAAAGACCTCCACTACCTTTTCAATTTCATTGTTTTTCAAGGCCTCGAATTCATACTTCGACAGGCCCAGCCCGGCTCTGTAATTGTCCATGATGGTATTGATCTGGCTGATGGTGAAATACCCTTCTTCAACCAATATCTGGCTGATGAGATAGTGCTCGTTCTTTTGCAGCTTCAACAGCTCCTGGAGCTGTTCGTATGTTAGGAATCCATGCAGGACCGCAAGCTCGCCGAATTTCAAATCCGAATTTTCCTGCAGCCCGTGAATGAATTTCACCTGTTCCGGCGCCAGGTATTTTTTTTGCATGCCAAGGGTGCCCAGCGGCATATGGAGATTATTCTTTCTATTTAAAACATGCCTCAGTTCTTTCGGAGTAAGCAGCTCCTGTTCCAGCAGGTAGGTGCCGAAATATTGGCTGAACATATCTTTACCTCGCATTGCGTAAGATTTGTCGTGTTTTTTCATTATAATCCTTTTTTTTTATACAAAGTTTGTATTCACGTTAGATTTCTGTTAAGTACGGTGAAAGCAGGGTTTCCGGAGCCTAATTCCGGCCTGATGGCGTTTAATTCGCTTCCTCGATTTATTATCAGCATTTTAACACCAACTTAACAAAGATGGTGTAAAATATCTACTATTGTACTGTTATCAGGAGGAAACCGATTGAACATACAAAGCGTTAAGTACTGGTGTAAATATAACTTCCCGTATAGGTTTCGGAAAACGCAGTCCATTGCGGCCGGGGCTGGTCGCAGGCTTTGCCTGCTGCTCGCCTATGCAACCTACATTTTCCGAAAAACGGGAAGTAATATTTGCAGTACTTCTAAGTGTATAACCTCCGCATTGATACTACTTCCAAAATGCTTCAACCGTATGATTGACAGGATCTGCCGGCGGGAAAGCAAATTGCCGGCTTCAGGCAAGGGGCCGGCCGCTGCCGAAGAGAAGCTGCAACAGCAATATAGCGACGCGAAAAGAGCACAGCAGATTTTGAAGGCAAGCGAGGAAAGGATCAAACGCCTGGCATATACTGATTCACTCACCGGACTGGCCAACAGGGAAAAACTTGTCGAGACTCTTGCCGAAGCCCTGGAAAATGCCGGAGACGAAGCCTCCGGCGGAGCTGTCATGTACATCGATCTGGATAATTTCAAATCGATTAATGACACCATGGGCCATACCATCGGAGATAAAGTACTGATCGAAATCGCTCATAAATTCCTCAAAGTGGATTATCAGAATAAGACGGTTGCGCGTATAGGCGGTGATGAATTTATCCTGTTGGTGAACGGGCCGGATTATTCGCAGAAGGTCATGGATGTATGCAACAGCATTGTGAAGATCTTTGAAAAACCGGTTGTTGTGGACGCAAAAAGCTTCAATGTCACCACCAGCATAGGCGTCGTCCTGTATCCGGCACACGGCTCTACCGCCGAAGAGTTGATGAAGAAGGCCGATTTGGCCATGTACAGGGCCAAACAATGCGGTAAGAACTGCTACCGCATCTTTGATGAAAGCATGGAACTGGAGATTATCACCAGGGTCAATATTGAAAACGGCCTGCGGAATGCATTGACAAAAAACGAACTTGTTTTGCATTATCAGCCGCAATACTGCCTGCACACGGGCAGAATCCTGTGCCTGGAAGCCCTGCTCCGGTGGAATTCTCCCACCCTGGGCCAGGTATCTCCCCTGAGGTTCATAAAGGTTGCCGAAGAAACCGGAATGATTGTAAATATAGAAAAATGGGTATTGAAAAATGCCTGCATTTTTGCAAAAAGCCTCAATGAGCGTATGCATGAAGCAATGAAGATTTCCGTCAATATTTCTTCTGTTCACATTATGCAAAGCGAATTTGTGAATAATGTAATGAGCATCATCAAAGAGGTGGGAGTATATCCCGGTTTGATAGGGCTGGAAATCACCGAAACCGTCATGATGGAATCTTTCGATTCAAACAAAAATAAACTTGAAGAATTGAAAAAGCTGGGTATGGAAATCCATCTGGATGATTTCGGCTCGGGGTATTCATCCTTGAACTACCTGCAAAATCTGCCCATTGATTATGTCAAAATAGACAAAGCCTTCATCGATACCCTGCTGAACTCGGAGAGAAACGGCAAGATCACCGAAACCGTCATCGGGCTGGCACACTATATCGGTTTGCGAGTTGTTGCGGAAGGCGTGGAGAGTGAAGAACAGTACAATTTGCTTAAGCAATACCAATGCGACCTGGTCCAGGGCTATTATATAAGCAAGCCGCTGTCCATGGAGGCTGCCGTCGAATTTTTGGTCACTGTTCAGGGCGCAAGTATGACAGTGAAGTACCGTCCCCTGTCACACGAAGAATGGCAAATGTACTAGGGGCGCGCTATTAACGCATCCGTAAGCAAGTAGGCAAGTGGGGACAGTTCTGCTTTTTATAGTACTTTTGTTCTCTGAACATAACAATTTTCACGTTTCGGATGCAAAATTTAACAATCGGTTTTGGTCAATTTTGTATTATTTTGTGCTAATATAATAGAGTAAAGGGGCTTGCTGAAAAAAGGAGGAAGTAAACCATGGAACACAAGGAGATCACCGCGGCCATACTTACCGCCGCGATTATCAAGCAGTCAAACAAGCAGCCTGACAAACTTGTAAATTATGCATGCGATACTTATAAAGAGATCCTGCGCAAGCTGGAGGCGCCCGCAGTCGAAAAAGCGGATCTGTCCGAATGCGCAATCGATGAGGCAATCCCTGAAGAGACGAAAAAGGCCATTCCCGAAGAACCAAAAAAGAAGAAAAAAAGCAAAAGCAAATAGCAAAAGCAAGCTCCTTTACAATCCCCTTATCCGATAAATTGCATTACATCCTTTTTGCACCTTCGTATGCCAGCTCGGACCGCTCACATTCTTCATCGGTAAGAGTGATCTGGAAACAGAGCGGGCTTCCTTTCATCTTTTCCGCGGCATAGCTCAAGCCGTTTGTCCTTATATCAAGAAAAGGATGGTCTATCTGTTCGGGGTCGCCGAGCAATATGATCTTTGTGCCTATTCCTGCCCGGGTAATGATCCCTTTCACCTGTTTTGGCGTCAGGTTCTGGGCTTCGTCGATAATGACCCACTGCTTTGCGATGGATCTGCCCCTTATAAATGCAATTGCTTCGGTATTAATGATTTTTCTTTCAAAAAGCTCGTCAATTTTATCTTTAAGTTCCTTTTCACTTTCGTAGCGCTCCGTTTCATCGTTGTCCATCAAAACCTCCAGATTGTCGATAACCGGCCGCAGGAATGGGGCGATCTTCTCCTGCTCTGTTCCCGGCAAAAAGCCGATATCCTCGTCAAACTTCACATTCGGACGGCATACCAGTATCTTTCTATAAGGCTTTTGGCGCTCCGCAGTCATTTTGTGCAAACCTACGGCCAACGAATAAAAGGTTTTTGCAGTGCCTGCCGATCCTTTGACAATAACCAGGGGTGCCTTTGCAGCATCCATCATCAATGCCTCCTGGATGAATTTCTGGCCAGCATTTCTGGGTGTAACCCCAAAAGGGTGCTCATTCACAAAATTGAGGGGAACGATTTCCTTGCCGTCAAAACGGCCCAATGCCGTTTGTTTTTCATTGTTGCAGGAATGTATGATCAAAAATTGGTTTGTAACCAGCTCAATATTCACTGCTTTATTGGAGCCCTGGGGAAAATTGATCAAGTCCTCCGGCATGAGCCTGGAGCTGCCGTAAAACTCATCCAGTTTTTGTTCGCTTGTATATACCTCCAGACGACCTCTATATTGTTCGTCATAAACGGGAGCCTGCTCTGCAAAAAAATCCTGTGCGGTTACTCCTATAATATCTGCCTTAATTCTTGCGAATACGTCTTTTGATACCAGAAATACCTTTTCACCGTTTTCATGCAAGCCTTTGCAGACCTTCAAAATCCTGTTGTCATTTACGCTGCCTACCCAGCTGTCAGGGAGCTTCACTTCATGAAAATTCATTTCAATACGGAGCGTCCCGCCATTATCCAGCTTTACTCCCTTGTTCAGATTTCCTTTTTCCCTCAGGCTGTCGATAAATCTGGCGACATGCCTCGCATTCGCTCCAAGCTCGGTATTGTCCTTCTTGAATTTATCCAGTTCCTCCAGCACTACTTCAGGAATGACGATTGCATTATCGGCAAAGGAGTAAAGCGCGTACGGAGTATGAAGCAAAACATTGGTGTCCAGAACAAAAGTCTTCTTTGATTTTTTCATTTGTAGCGCCCCTGTTCATTATTAATTTTGCAATTGGTCAGTAAGTCCGACATTTACACCACCATGCTGCAATTCTGGCATATACTGTCATTATTTTAATTCTTTTTGATTAAGCCGGGATTAACAATAGTTTAAAAGAATGTTATTTAACAGGTATTTCATACCCATATAACCGGAAAAAGAACCATAACCCACGATATACAGGCTATGGTTCTTTTTTGGGTCATATACCTACTGTATTGCCCCAGGGAAAACGGCGGACTTTCAGCGATGCTGAAACGCTTGACGGAGTTTAAAAAGTCCTTTTTCGTTAAACGCTCCGGCACTTTGTATTGTCTGGTACCCATATCCATACTCCTGACATCGTTTATCATTTTCAAAAGGGGACTTACTCAGAAGGTAACGCTAAACAATCATATATACTTATACAAACACTCGAATAATTTATCCGTCCGGATGGGCTTGGTGAGGTAATCGTCCATTCCGGCTCCAAGACATATGCTTCTGTCCTTCTCGGTAGCATTTGCAGTCAAAGCGATGATTGGAACATGCTTTCCTGTAACCGCCTCCTTCTTTCTGATCGCCTCCGTCGTTTCATACCCATCCATTTCAGGCATCTGGATATCCATCAGGATCAGATCGAAGACTTCTTTGTCAAGGATTTTAAGCGCCTCTTTTCCGTTGCCGGTAACGGCGGTTTTGATTTTCCTCTTTTCGAGGAGCTTTGTTATGAGCATCTGGTTTACTTTATTGTCCTCTATCAGTAAAACGCTTATATTTCTATCCTTATCATCGGCACCGGAACCGGATTTGTCTTCAAGGCTTCCATTTCCGGATATCTCAAACGGAATTGTGAAGGAGAACCTGCTTCCCTCGCCCAATTGGCTTTCTAGCCCAATAGACCCGCCCATCATGGTAACAAGGTTTTTGACGATTGCCAGTCCCAGGCCTGTACCGCCATATTTTCTCGTGGTAGAATTGTCTACCTGACGGAAACGTTCAAAGAGGTTGTTCAATTTATCCTCCGGCACTCCTATCCCCGTATCGCTTACGGAAAATTGCACAACCGAATGCCTGTCATCACATTTAAGCTGTTCAACGGTAACATCGATTCTGCCTTTTTCCGTGAACTTAAAAGCATTTCCGATTAAATTCACAAGGATCTGCCTGACTCTTACCGGATCCCCCATCACATATTCAGGTATGCTCCGCCCTGCATTGCATTTGAACTCTATATCTTTTTCCTTGGTTTTATGGGAAAATGTTTTGATCGTCTCGTCGATCAAGCCTCTCAAATTAAACCCGGTACTTTCAAGCTCCATTTTGCCGGCCTCTATTTTGGAAAAGTCCAGAATATCGTTTACTATATCCTGAAGTACGCCTGCACAGCTCCGCAGGGATTGAAGATATTCCTTCTCCTCTTCTGTAAGCCTTGCCGATGAGAGCAATTCCGTCAATCCGATAATCCCGTTTAGAGGCGTCCTTATCTCATGGCTCATCGTGGCCAGAAACTGACTTTTGGCATTGTTCGCTTCTTCTGCCGCTTTATGGGCCTCCTTAAAATGTTCAATTGCTTCTTCAAGGGCTGTGATATCATAAAAAGTGATAGACTTCCCGATGGCCTTTCCCCTATTGTCCAATAAAGGCGTTATCTTAAAATCAAAATATCGTTTAACTCCGCCAATTTCCAGGGAGATTTTTTCCTCGGCTTTCTGCACATGCTCAAATTTTTTTAAGTACAGCGACCGACCCTTTAGCAGATCAAAGATGCGCTTGCCGACAAAATCCTCTTCGCTGCCTCCCAACATTTCTTTCGCCGCAGGATTCAAATCAATGATACGGTTGTGGTTGTCCAATACCGCCAGACACCCGTTCATGCTCTCTATCACGGCATCCCTTGCTGCCTGGACCAGCTCAAAAAGCTTATACCGGAACATGCCGATAAAACACAGGATACCTGTAATTGTAAATGAAAATACTGTGGGATCGATGGGGTAGGAGGGTAAAGCCCTGAAAACATAAAGGATGCTGGACAAAAGCGGAACGATGTTAGCCACCAGTATGATTACGGACTGGCTTCTTAGGATTTGCGGCAGGGATACAAGGTTCTTTACCAAAAGTATTAAACCGGCCAGGATCAGCGAATAAGAGCAGACGGCATGAATCAGGAACCACGAGTTGTATGCCGTTGATAAAACCGTTATCTGCCCCATTTCTACAAATGTGCCTTCAGCCAGCATCAAATGGTGGAGGTCATTGGTCCATACCAGAAGTAAAGTGACGGCAGGTATGGCTGACAGCAGGCAAATATTCCTGCGGGTCAGGCATTTCCCATATTTTGCATACTCCATGACAAAAGCCAGCCATGCCACTGGAATAGCAACTACACCAAAATAGGATGCATGATCCCAAAATATTTTGTATGTATGGTTAAAGCTCAAGTCGGAAATAAAGTCACTAAGCCCCCACCACGCCGCAAAACACATCATGATGGACATGTATCCGGCGCCTGCCGCATTACGCCTGCTCCAGAACAATAGTGCCAAAATAATGGAAATCGTTATGGCTGTTATTGAGTAGGCCATATATAAAATAGAATTTAGCTGCATAGCATCTCCAATATTCTATTTGCAGGCAGTACTGGTTTTTTTACAGTGATTTCGTTACTCATCCTTCGGTCTCCCCGTTTACAGGTTTTAATTTACCATATTGGTTTACGCCTGTCAAACGCCGGATGAGCAGTAGTACATTTAAAAATTGCACACCATAAATTTACAGTAAAATAAAGGGCAACAGGATTGTACGAGCTAACAGATCAGCATGTACTAACCGGTATGTCATTGCGAGTAGAACGTAGTGGAGCGCGGCAATCTCGATGCTATATCCTGGTCAGAAACTGAGATTGCTTCGTCGCAGGCTCCTCGCAATTTGTCACGTGTGCGCACACCACCAGTATGGAAACTAATCAATGCCTCGCCTCAGGCAGGCTGCTGCTTGCTGAATTGGCGGCTGGAGGATTTGTCGGATAATTTAATCATGGAAGGCTGTCGGCCTGTATACACAGTCATGTAATTGAACCCGGCGCGCTGGATGATTTCGATTGCATCTTTGATCCCTTTGCCCACATCTCCTGCAATATGAGCGTCGGACCCTACCGTGATGATTTCTCCGCCCAATTGCCTGTAGAAGCTGATGATGTCAAAGCCCGGCAAGCATTCCCCCGCCGACTGCCGCAACCCCGATGTGTTTACTTCAATGCCCTTGCCGTTCTGTATGATCATGGTCAGGATTTCCTCAAGTTTGTCCCTGTGATCCATGAAATCCGCCTTTGTGCCATTGCCGGACGCATACCTTTTTACCAGGTCCAGATGCCCGATGCAGTCGAATTTATTCCACTGCGCCAGAGACTTAAGCTCATTAAGGTATTTGATGCAGTAGAAGGTCACATTTGCCGCATTGTAGGTGATGTCTCCGAAATCCTTGTTGTTCCTCATTCGATGCAGGGAAGCAAGGACATAATCATACGGGTATGCTTCGATCAGCTTTTGCGAGTATTCGGGATAGATGTGGGGCTGGCCAAGCTCAACCGCATATTTGATCTTGATTTCCCTCCCGAAAACCAGGCGCGCCTTCAGTATATCTAAAAAGTAGCTTCCGGGCTTGTAGAAAGGGTACTTTTCATTCCCCAGGGACGGTTCAAAGTGGTCGGTTACGGCAATTTCCTCCAATCCCGCGGCAATTGCGCCGGCACACAGCTCGGAGATCGTGCTTTTCCCATCGCTGGAGTTGGTCGAATGCATATGGTAATCATATAAATACATGTTTTTCACCTCATTATTACACTACAACGATACTTAAGCCTATCTATGCCTGTCATTGAGAGGAGCTTGCGACGAAGCAATCTCACAAAATGCTGCTTGCGAAGAGATCGCCACGCTTTGCTCGCGATGATACAAAGTTATGTATCGTTGTAGTATTTATAACTGTTCAAAGAGTTCCACTCCGAAATAACACCTTTTCTTGCTGTCAACAAACTGCAGATTCCCGTTATAAAGGATTGTTCCGGCAAATTCCCCTTTTGTAATCACGACATAGTGCTTCAAATTATTATCACAGGTTAAGCTGTCGTATTGAAAGCTTTTAAGCTCTTCTGCATACAGGTCTTCCTTCAGGCTCATAATGCCTAATGCCGTTACCGCATTCTCAGCTTGTTCATCGTCAAGGTTTGCTGTCTTTACCAACACGCGCCTGAGATTTTGATTAATGTCGCCGGCTTCCATGAATTTACCCGTTGCTCCGAATTCGTACAGCTCCGGACGCGAGCCATGCTTCCTTTTCAACTCAATCAATGCCGACGCTTCCGTCAATTTGTTTACATCAAACCTGAAATCGGCAATGTGCATGTCTTTCGAAAAATCATCCGCAGGCAAGCTCTTGATTATAAAAAGCAGGACGATGAAAAAAGCCAATACTGCAAAGAAAGGTAGGATAAACTCCCTGGAAACAGAATTTTCTTTTCGGACTGCGCTTCTTTCAATAACCACATTTACACCACCATACAGGAATTTTAGCACTGGCGAAAATATAACTTCCGATAATCTTTTCCGGGGAACTACGCTTGGCGCTCCATTCACCAGAAAAGAATCGGAAGTAATATTTCCGGTGCTTATTAGCAGATGCTGCTTTAATTTTACTTCCCGTTGGTTAAGCCGGAATTAACGGAAGTTTAAAAGAATGTTATTTTTACTTGGCGGGCTCAATGGAACAGGAGGGATTTCAGGACGCTGTAGATGACTTTCAGTCTCAGCCCCAAAGGAACCGACTTCGATAATGTGCTCTCCGAATCCTGGTCATCGGAAGACGGGGATTCTTTTTCCCTCATTTTTACATAGTCGGAATGGCCTTCCCGGGTATATTGGTTGGGAGCTGTAAAGAAGACTCCTCCATTGCAGAAAGCCTTAATTTGGGTTAATGTCTTCTCATCAGGCAGCTTTCCTTTGAACGGGAACAGTGCAAGCATAAAATCGGTGTGTACGCCGTTATAGGCGGGAGCCAGCGATCTGAGGTAAGGACTGACTGCAGCCATCAGCGTCTGCGCCAGTCCCCCGGTATACGTATGATGGTGCCTTTGCCGGCCATAATAGGTGCCAAACGGGTTTAAGGAAATGCCGGGCTTATTGCCGGATTTAAACGTCCTCATGGGACAGAAGGCCATGGAATTCAACCTGTTTCTGTCCACCGCCGCGATCATGCCCCTGCCGCCGTCGCTTACCCCTGTGAAGCCGGCAGTAATATGATTATTGAAGGAGTCCAGTGTGGAGTTCCTCTCGTCGGCCTTCCGGAAATCATCCGTATTGTAGCTGTCCAAAGCTCCCTGGTAATTGTATTTTATGATGTCCGGTTTGCCGGTAAGCGCCGGTGTGATCTGAACCGGAGCAACTTCCAGCCAGCGGCTGTCGCAATAATGGCCCAATACCGCAACCTCATTTGAAATCAGGTCCTTTTCCTCCGTATAGGGGTATTTTATATTCATTTTAATCATAAGCGCAGGTATGCCGTCGACGATAAACAAGTCCATTAGAAAGCTTCCTTGCTCCAGTTGACCGGGCAGGCCTATTCTTCCCCGGAATCTATAGCCTGCCAGCCTTCCACCTCTGAAGGGCATAAGCAGTTCCTTGCATTCAGCCTGGAATTCATATTCGCTGACCAATACGCCATGCTGAAACCGGATATAGTTCCTTAGAAAATCCCTGCCTCCGATTCTTTCTCCAAAGGCCCGGACATCTGTTATCGCCGCCCCTTCACATGTGACCTCGATACCTTCTCCCGACAAAAGGCTGTTGCTTACGTATACATTCCGGTTATAAGGCCTGTCGCTGCATTTGTCGCTGATAACGAGGCTTAACTCCAAAGGCTTTGTCCCGTCTGGAAAAGCAAATATCTGTATTTCTTCGAAGGAACCGTCATCATACCAGGCTGTGTCCAGAAATGCGCCGTCCAGCATTTCCCCACCGGCATTGTATAGTGTAAAACAGGCTACATCATAAGCCACACCTTTTTTCAGCGGCAGGCTCATGCTTATAAAGGCCGCTGACGCCTCATTATCACTGACGATGATAGGAATTGCCACTTTGTGCGTGCTATTGGGATTTATGCCGTCCTCCCTGGAGGCTCTGCGCTCTGAAAGGCATTGCTCCCGGAGGATCCCCCATGCCTTTCCTGCATTTGACAGCATCCTTCCGGACATCCGGAGTGCCTTGACTTCCCTCTCCCTGTTGATGTGCGGGGCAGAAAGACCGAAATGGGTAGTGGACATGAGGCACACCCCGTCATAAAAGGCCATGTCCAGAAGCCTTTCAACCTCTTTCCTCCCGGTTTCCGCCTTTAACCCCCGCATCAGCCATGCGGACTTCCCGGCAAGGATCCTCGCTTTCTCCAGCCGGGACCATATCAAATGGTTGAAAGGCTTTTCCGCCCAGCTGGAATATCCGTCGAACATGCCGTCTGCCGTATCCTGGTTGAACGTGATTGTTTTAAGGGGAGGGTGATTTTTCAGATAACAGTAGGGCGTGTCAAAAACAACATAGGGCAGATTTGACACTTCCTTTATCAGTCCGTAAAGGCCTGCGGCATTGGGCAGCCTGCTTAGGGGAAACGGGAACTCAAGGCCATACCACAGCAGTGCATCCGCATCCATGTTGATAAAGACCAATACGTCGTTTTCGATTTCACCCCCGGCCTGCTTTTTATGAAGCCTTTTAACCAGCGCCCCGAGGCATCCGTAGTCCACCAGGTCGGAATGGCTTATGGCGGGGATGACCGTAATTTTCTCATCCTTATACCGGAACCACAGCGGATTAAAGGCATTTTCCTCCGGCAGCAGCGGAATCAGCGTCCTGAAGCTGTCAAAAGGTACGCCGCTGTAATATAAACACAGGGCTTGTACACCGATCTTATTGTAAAGAGAGACATTGGAAGGCGAGAACATCATCTCCTGCGGCCTTGCAACCGGCGCGCAGGCTCCAAAAATATCCCTGGCTCCGGACCTGAACGGGTTTGAAACAGCCCATTCCATGGAGGCTGTGAATTCCTTCTCGTCCATGCAGCTTACAAGGCCGTTGTTATAGGACATCAGGATGATTTCATCCCCATGCCTCCGAACACGTTCCCTGACGTCGTCAATGATGTCCGGGGCGAATTCCGGAAGTATCTTTTCCAGGCTGTAGGCATTCTCAAAATCCCAGGTGCCCTTTACCATAACACCGTCTTGATTATACCCGTCCAGGACCTTGATAATTTTCCGTATTACCCTTATATCTCCGCCGAAGCCTTTTTCATCATTGGAATCACCCCGGAAGGAATGATAAAGGTTTACGTGAAAGCCAAAAGCGATATGTACCTTAAGGTTCATTTGTATGCCTCAAACCGTGATAGCCGCCGTTTTAAGCATTATTTTATTACCTGAAGTTTAAGGTAACATTAGCAATAAATTAAAAGAATGTTAATTTCTAATTATCCGGAAAGCCGGATAACGACCGGAATTTTTCCTTATTCCAGCACGGTTACTCCTGTGATTCGTCTGTTATTTTCAAGTATCAATCATTGGCGGTAAATATCTAATTGAAAATTATTGGCGAAAACAATTTTCTTTGTTAGCTATTCAAATTGACACTATAGCTAACAAAGTGTATAATATAGCTATAATTAATTGATTAGCCGCACCCATGCGAAAAGTTAAACTGACATTGCCGATTATATCACAGCGCGGCTTGCAGTCGCAACTAGAGTATTTATACACTTCAATTCGTAATTTATACAATACCTTTTTGATCCGGGCTGCTTTTTAATGCTCACATGTCACTTCCTGCTTCTCACCTTAACATGGAAAATATCAACCGGGGAATATCGCAAAGCGGACTCTGCCTTTCCACAGCCCCTATGTCATATGCCACCTTCGGCATTCCATAAACCACTGAGGTTTTCTCATCCTGTCCTATCGTCCTTGCGCCCCTTCTTTTCATGGACATAAGCCCCTTGACCCCGTCATAGCCCATGCCGGTAAGAATTATACCGATTGCCCGGCTTCCGGCTTCCTTTGCAACCGATTCGAACAGTACATCCACCGAAGGACAATGGCCGTTTACCTTATCCCCTTTAAAGCATTCTACTCTGTACCTTTCACCTGCTTTTCTGATCCTCATGTGCTCTTCGCCAGGTGCCACCAATGCACACCCCGGTTCGACATAATCGCCGCTCTGAGCCTCCTTCACTTTCAACCGGGTCGAATGATCCAGTCTTTCGGCAAACATGCGGGAAAATACCGGAGGTATGTGCTGAACAATTACAATACCCGGCACACTTTCGGGAAAACATTTCAGGATGCTGAAAATAGCCTCCGTACCTCCTGTCGAAGCTCCTATTGCTATGAGTCCGATATTTGTACCGGCATCCGTCCCGGCAACGACATCCCGGGATCCCCTGCCGGCTTTCCGGGATTCCACCTTTGCGGCGGATGCAATTTTTATTTTAATGATCAATTCATTTATGAAGGTCTCTACGCTTTTGGCCGACCGCGCATCCGGCTTGACCGCAAAGTCTACCGCACCTGCGTCCATGGCGTCAAAAACCGCTTCGCTCACCGTGCTTACTACGACAACAGGCAGGGGATACTGGGGCATAAGCCTTCGAAGGAATTCAATTCCGTTCATCCTGGGCATTTCCACATCACAGGTCATGACATCCGGTTCATACTTGATGATCTTATCCCTTGCGTCAAAAGGGTCGCCCGCCGCAGCTACAACCTCCATGTTCGGGTCGGAGGCTATCCCCCTTGACAAAACCTCCCGGAAGACGATGGAGTCGTCAACAACCAGAACCCTGATTTTTCTCTTTAAGTCCATGCCATCGATCCTTTCTGTAGACAGCGGGCATTATGTATTTATATTTTGTCTCCTCGCGGTAAAGGGATTCGGAATGCCCGATAAACAAATAACCTCCATATTCAGTCAAGTCATAAAACTTGTTGACCAGTTCCCGTTTCGTCTTTTGATCAAAATAGATCATCACATTGCGGCAGAAAATCACATGGAATTTCCGCTTGAACGGGAATACCTGCTCCATAAGGTTAAGCTTCCTATATATGACTTCGTTCTTAATCCTGTCGACAAGAATGCTTTTATCCTTTTCCGATTTCTTAAAATAATTGAGTTTCCATCCGGCAGGCAGGGATGCGATGTCTTCGCTGCTGTATATGCCTTTTGCCGCCTCATTGAGCACTTTGCTTGAAATATCGGTCGCCAGCACCTTTGCATCCCACCATATTTTTTCTTTTCCGAAAAACTCGTCGATGATCATTGCAAGGGTGTATGGCTCTTCTCCGGTGGAGCAGCCTGCGCTCCATATTCTAAGGTCCCTGTCTTTTACCGTGCCTTTAAGGTAGTGAAGCACCTTGTCTCTGAAATAATGGAAATGATCCGCTTCCCTCATAAAAAAGGTGTGGTTGGTGGTAATTTTGTTGATCAGGGCAGCCGCGGCATCCCCCGTTCTATCCGAGACAACATAGTCATAATATTCGGAAAAGCTGCTGAGGTTTTTTTGTGCAAGAATGTTGTGAAGCCTCCCCGTTACCATGGACAGCTTTTCTTTTTTCAAGCTGATGCCATAATTCTGTTTTATATAGCCGGCCAGCTTCATAAATTCCGTTTCAGTAATTGCATGCATCTGCGTCACCTGTTGTTCAGTATTTTACCGGCCAATTCAACTGCTGACCCTGTCCAACGCTTGCATGAACCGCCGTCAGCAATCCGGGGTTTATTGCGGAATGAACCGTTGCAGCCCATTCCGCATGAAACCTTCTCAATATTTTCCAAACTCCTTGTCACTTAATGCAATTTTGGGCCTGGAAGCGGCCGCCTCGTTACCTGCTTCATCGTCATGGCTTTTGTTCGCCTTTTTCTTCTCCGACATTTCTTCCAGCATCTTTAAAACTTCAGGGTTGAATTCTTCAAATTTTCCATAGGCGCGGTTGACTTTTTTAAGCTTGAATTTACTGACCGACTCTCTCAAAAGCTCAGCCTGGCTTGACAATTCTTCGCTTGCAGCGGCGCTTTCCTCCGAAGTAGCCGAATTGGTCTGCACGACCTGCGACACCTGCATGATCCCCTGGTTTATCTGGGCGATCCCTGTTGCCTGTTCGTTGGATGCCATCGCAATATCGCTTACCAGCGCAGAAACCTTTGCCACATCCTCCACAATCTTGTTAAGGGCATTTGCAGTATCCCTGGCAATCCTGGTGCCGCCCTCCACCTTTTTGATTGAACCTTCGATCATGTCCGTCGTCTCTTTGGCCGCGTTCGCCGACCTTGCCGCAAGGTTTCTCACTTCCTCTGCCACTACGGCAAATCCCTTGCCGTGCTGACCGGCCCTTGCAGCCTCCACCGCGGCGTTCAGCGCAAGGATATTGGTCTGGAAGGCTATTTCGTCAATAACCTTGATGATTTTTGAGATATTGGCGGAAGATTCATTGATTTCTTCCATCGCCCTAAGCATTCCGTTCATCTGCGTATTGCCCTGCACGGCGTTTGACTTGGCGGTTTCGGCCAGTTCATTCGCCTGATTGGCATTCTGTGCATTCAATTTCGTCTGTGAAGATATTTCTTCAAGGGAAGCTGTCAGTTCTTCGACGGAACTGGCCTGTTCCGTTGCCCCCTGCGAAAGTGCTATGCTTGAATCCGAAACCTGCTTTGAACCTGAGGCAACCTGTTCTGAAGCGGCGGCAATATTCGTCAGGACCTCGTTGTTCTTTTCCACCATTTCGGACAGCTTCTTGCCCAGCAGATCATTTTCTGATTTTACGTCAACCTCTACGGTCAAGTCACCGGCCGCTATCTTCTCCGCAGCCATTGCCTGCCCGCGGATGCTTGCGATCATCCTGCCGAAGGATTCTGCAAGGCTGCCGATTTCATCCCTGGTATCCGCTTCAACATTGGCATTCACATCCCCAACGGCAAGTTTGTCGGCAGCCTGGACCATCTTGGTCACCGGCTTGCTTATCATACGGGAGATGAAGATTCCCAGCACAATGGAAATAACCACGGCGAATGCTACAATTACAACCATCAGCATTACCGCGCTGTTTGCCTGCGCAGTGTTGTTTTCCGAAATCTGATTGCCTAACGCAATATTTAAGTTTAGAAGCTTGGTTATCTGTTCATCAACTTCCGTGGCAACAGGGTCAAGTTCAGCCAGCATGTACCTTGTCGCTTCCTCCGCCTGGCCTGACGCTGCAAGGCTGACAGCCTTCTCCCCTAATGGTCTCATCTCATCCAGCAGTGCCAGGAGGGTATCCAGCTCTTTTCTTTCTTCCGTAGAAGAAAGCCCTTTTTCATATTCCACAACGTTTTTGTCAATATCTGTATAGAATGCGTCGACTTTGTCGGTATACACTTTTATGTTAGCTGCGTCAAGAATAACATTCCTTGTATTTACACGTATTCTCTGAAAATCCGTACCGATGACAGCCAGATTCCCCAGCGGTTTCGTGTTTTGTTCATACATGACGGTGTAGCTGTCATCCATCGATATCAGGCGTACGATGCCAAAAGCCCCTACCACGCCTGCAATTAGTGCTACCAGGACAAAACCGGTCAAAAGTTTCGCCGCTATTTTCAAATTATAAAACCATTTCATCATCTGATTCCCCTTTACGCTGAATTTTTTATTTTATGTTTACATCGCTTTGCTTAAATCATCCAGTTCATCTTCCGTCAGCAGCTTTTCGCAATCAAGCAGCAGTTTTACGTCGCTGCCGACTTTCCCGATCCTCTTGATATACCGGTTGTTAAAGCCCTTGTTCATTTGCGGAGGCTCTACAATATCCTGTTCGGGAATTGTAAGCACTTCGGAAACACTGTCGACAATAAGCCCTATGGATATGTCCTTGATGTCGACAACGATCACACAGGTCCTGTCGTTGTACTCCCTTGGCTCCTTTTTGAAACGAAGCCTGACATCCATGACCGGAATGATTTTCCCCCTCAGGTTGATGATCCCCTTCACATGCTCCGGAAGTTCCGGGATTCCGGTTATTGCCTGGATCCCTATGATTTCGGTGACATATTTGATTTCTATGCCGTAGCTTTCCTTGCCCAGCGAGAATGTCAAAAACCTTCCTTTTTGTGTGTCTTCCTCCATTTCCATCATATTATCAATTGCATTCGACATGTTTTATCCCCTTTCTGTTTTGTGTTAACTATGGTCAGCACCCCGCTCCCTGTGAGTTTGCTAATCCTGCAACATCAAGGATAAGGCTGATACTGCCGTCGCCCAGCAGGGTACAGCCTGCCAATCCTTTTATTTTTTTCGAGTCCCGGATATAGCCGGGAAGCGCTTTGATCACCACCTGCTGCTGTCCCAGCAGCTCATCCGCGAACAGGCAGAAAGCTTTGTCTTCCGATTCCACCATAACGAATATCCCCTTCATGAACTCCGCTATTTCCGTCTTCACCCCAAAATGCCGGTGCAGGCGGAGGACAGGGTAGCACCGCCCGCGGACCATAACCATTTCATTGCCGTCGGGATCGGTCACAATGTCTTTTCCCTTCGGCCTGAAGGATTCCTTTATAGAGATGATGGGAATGGTGTAGCAGGAGTTTCCGACCTTCACATTCATCCCATCCAGGATTGCCAGCGTCAACGGTATCTTCATGGTAATAGCGGTGCCTCTGCCCTCCGTGCTGTCCACCAGCACAGAACCCCCGACCTTCTCAATGTTTTTTGTTACGACATCCAGGCCTACACCGCGTCCGCTATACTCAGAGATACTGTCCTTTGTGGAAAAACCGGGGAGAAAAATCAAGCTGAAGATTTCCTTATCGCTCATTTCATTTTCAGGTTTGGGCAGCAGCGCATTCACTCTTGCTTTTTGAAGGATCTTGTCCTTATACAAGCCCTTCCCGTCGTCTTTTACAAGAATCAGGACATCGCTTCCCGAATTCCCGGCCTCAAGGGTGATGACCCCTTCACGGGGTTTTCCCGCGGCCTGTCTGTCTTCGGGAGGTTCAATCCCATGGTCGATGGAGTTCCGGATAAGGTGCATCAGGGGATCGGAGATATGTTCAATGATGTTTTTGTCAACTTCAGTTTCTTCCCCGACAACCTCAAGCCTTACCTCCTTGCCCAGCTTTTTGCACATATCCCGCACGATGCGATGCATTTTATGGAAGGTGGCGGTGAGAGGAAGCATCCGGATAGACATCACCATATCCTGTATCTCGCCGATGATCTTGTTCATCTGCCATGCAGCCTTCTGAAAGTTATCCAGTTGCAGGCCTTTCAGATCGGGATTCTGTACAACCATTGCCTCTGCAATAACCATTTCACTCACCAGGTCCATCAATTTGTCCAGCTTGGAAACATTGACGCTTATAATGCTCTGCTGTGTTGAAGCGGGCTGTATTTCCCTGTCGTCTGCTTCCTTGCCTTCTTTATCCCGCCTGTTCAGCACCTGCGTTTTGGAGGCGGAAACGGCTGATTCCCGTATTGCAAGAGATAGCCGCTTTATTTCGTCGTCACTCTCCAGTTGGGTAAGCTCAAGCTTTTTTAAAAATACGGTCTGCATGAAAAAGTCATGGAGCTTTTCATACGGGCAGCCTGATCTAAAATATAGCTTGAACCCTTCTCTTCGTATGATTTCCGCACTTTCATCATTATCAATGATATCTTCGGGAAAATAGTACACCTCCTCCGCAATGCCCCTGAGGTGGTGAAGGATTGCAAAAGCCCGGATATTCTCCATTTCACAGCCTTCCTCAAAAAACATGGCCGCTTTGAAGAAATTCAGATCCGCTGAAGGCTTAAGGCCCTCCCGGTTTATATCGGCCCGGCGTATTTTTTCCTCCTTGTTCTCCTTGCTGTCCGCAGGCGAAGACGACATATTGCTCTGCTTCAGCATGGCCAAAAAAGCTTTGATGCTTTCAATCAGAGAATAAGCCTCTCCATCGACGGTGTCGCCGTTCTTGACCTTCTCCATCTCAACCTTTATAAAATCCACGCTTTTAAGAACCAGGTCGGAAAGCTCGGAACAGTCTATATTCCGGGGCTTTTCTTCCCGCAGGAAATAAAAAAGGTCTTCGATGGCATGTGCCAGTGCCGATATGGTATCAAACATCATCATCGCAGAAGATCCTTTAATGGTATGCATAATCCTGAAAATTTCATTGATGGCTGCGTGGGTGTAGCAACTCGATTTCTCGCTGGACAATATGGATGTTTCAAGCTGCTCAATCAGCTGTGTTGTTTCAAAAACAAACATATCCAGCATAGGCTCGTCTGTATACGGTGCCGACATATAAGTCCCCCCCTTGATGTCACCCTTGCATCTGTATAGACAATATTTTGTTAAGCGTCTGTATCACATGTTCTTCCTTAAAAGGTTTTACTATAAAAGACTTTGCACCAAGAGCAATTGCCTCCCTTACCATGCCTTCCTGGCCCATAGCGGTAATCATAACGACGTTTGCTTCAGGATCGATCCCCTTTATTGCTTTCAGTGCTTCAACACCTGTCATTTCAGGCATCGTAATATCCATAGTCACAGCATCCGGCTTCAGTTCCTTAAATTTGCTGACGGCTATACGGCCATTTTCTGCCTCTCCAACTACATCGAATCCGTTTTTGTCCAGTATTGTTTTGATTGCCATCCGCATAAATGCCGCATCATCAACGATTAAAATCCTTTTCATAAACACCGGTCCTTATCAAAATTAATAAAATTCTGAACATTGCAACTCCTCCCATCCGTCAGATGGCGATGGATCTATCCATTACAGCCAATAATCTCTTCTTAATCCCGGAAAATCAACGAAACAGGTGCTTATTCCGCAGTATCAGGATCACCTTTAATTTAAATAAAATTATATGTAACAATTTGATTATATTGTTACATTAACTATATGAGATAATTTATAAAATCTAATTAAAACCGCGAATATCTGTAATTCCTATAATAATTCTATCCAAAATATAATGTAACGTTTTTATATTATGATATGAGATTGATTACATTAAGAGGTTAAGAAGCCAATATTATTTTTATTTGTTCGGTATGAAGTGTAAAAAAGTAAATTAATCCATCATATGGGCGGTAAGGAAGCCAGATGCATTTGCTTTTCCATCAATTCTTACCATAAATCCAAAAGAGGAACATTTTCTATCGTTATCTTTTCAGGAGTAAAAAAAAGCATACATCTGCAGAATGAGGGATCCAGTGTAATAAAAGAGAAATATTGTCGTTTTCAAAAAAATTATGAAGGATTTTCGCATTTAATGTCGAATACGTTTATATGCAACAATATAATCATAGTGTTGCATAGATAGAAACGCGTATTCTCGTATTTTTTCTTTATTATTACACGCACAATCAGGCAGTATGCATACCGAACCATTCCCTGCAATATTGATACGGTGGGACGGTTCTACTATGCAGTGTTTCAGCAATGATATCCTACTGCTTTATCCATTGTTTCATCACCTCCTGTAACGATAATTGTAGTTTTCGTAACACCGCCCAAAGTGAGGCGGGTCTCATAGCTGTTAAGTTGTCTTTTGATATGGTTATAAAGCCTCTCAGAAGGGATTTCAATAGGATAATAGCTATCACAGGAGCAATTTTAATGATTATTTTAGACTAAGGCTTGAAACAGAAAACACCCCGCCCAGTGCCTTGAAAAGGCAGTTAGGCGGGGCGGTCTCTGGTAGATACATAATACCTGCGAGAAATTTTTATAAACTACTGTAGCGTTTAATAATGTTCTATCTCGTGCGAAGCACTAAACTTGTTTTAATTAATCTAGTATTTATCCGTTATATCATATAACCTAAAATATCGTAGTACATAGCGTTTCATCCTTATGAGCAAACCTACTGTCTATTCATCGACTACTTTTGCTATTATTTTAAGACCAATATTTTGCCCCTCTTTTACCAGATTTTCTGCTTCATCTATTAAAAGTTCTCCTACCTCCCTTTGGGAGTATTGAAGATGAGCATTGAAATGGTTAAAAAAGTGAATAAGTTATGCCCCCTAACGTGCCTGATGCAGCTTTGATAGAAGCAGCCGCCTTTGTATGTCAAACAGTATCCTCTGTTTTTTCAAAATACAGCTCGGGCAGAATAATCCTGATCTCGTTCTCTGCGTTTTCTTTCTGCCAGTATACAATAAATTTGATTTTTGCTGCTCTGGGAACATATTTCTTTTGCTTCATGGATTCTATCCGGTTTATAAACTGCTTTGAGAATTTTACTACCGGCTGCCCTTTTGAATTGCGGCAGCAGTCGCCGTCAACGATAAGCTCATCCCCGCTTTTAAGCTGTGAAATTAAAGGTTGACAGTTTATAAAATGGTCCAGCCATACGTCCTTATAATTTAATTGCATTGCCAACTGACGGGGCGGCTGATACTCTACTTTGTCAAAAACCCGCTCCAGATTCTCTGCCTTTATCGTGTCAAAGCAGTTACCGTTATAGTGAATAGTCAAATTGCGTTTTGCTCTGGTCATGGCGACATACAGCAGCCGGATGGCTTCATCCGTTTCGGCATCGAATTGATCAAGCATCAGAAAGACATTGTCAAATTCTCGTCCTTTGGCCTTGTGAATAGTAGAAACAAATACGGTTTCGGCATTTTCCCCATAAAAATCCTCCAACTTCGATTCGCAGATGAATATTTCAAGGTCCGATTTGTATTTATGCTTTGGGTTCACTGTTTCAAAATCCTTGATGATGTTGGTGCAAGTCTCCAGATTTGGACTGCTTCCGAATTTGTCCTTCAAGCTCCGCTTTGCATCTGTCCAAATCTCTTCACTCAGGATATGAACATCCTCCGACAGGTTGAGCCGTCCTAGAAAAAACCTGACCTCCAGAAGGTTATACAAGCTAAAGCCGTCATTCGTCTGAATCAGCTTTGCCTGCATCCCGTTTTTTAAAAGCAATCCCGTAGTCTGTAAGGCTTCTTCATTGGTCCTGGTCAAAACACAGGTAGTTCCCGAAAGCTCTTGTGAGAGTATATCCTTTACCAGAGGCGCAATGAGGTTTCCGCTCTTATATCGAATCAGTCTGATTTTTCCGCTATCACTCTGTGCCGCAAGAATAGGCGTATCCTTAAGCCGCTGTGGAAGCCTCTTTACAAACTGGTTTGTAAAATCCACAAGGTTTCTTTTGCTCCTGAAGTTTTCCACCAGCTCGTGCATTACAGCCTTTTTTTCCGCAATCAGCCGTACCATATATTTTGCACTGGAGCCTCTGAACTCATAAATATTCTGGTCATCATCCCCGACTGCGATGACGCGCATATCCTCGTTCTGTTCCATCAAGGCATTGATGAGAGCAAACTCATCTGCATCCATGTCCTGAGCTTCATCCACCACCAGAACGGTTTTGGTAATTCTGCCGGCCTCAACTTCACCCTTTCCGATTCTTCTTACAGCCTCCTGTATTATGTCATCTGACTTTTCCAGGGTGCCGACCCTTCCCAGCAAATCAAAGCAATAGGAGTGAAATGTCTTTATCTCAATGTAATTGGCGGCATTGCCAATGAGCTTTATTAAACGCTTTTTGAATTCGGTAGCTGCCGACCTTGAGAAAGTCACCATCAGCAATTGCTCATGCTTGACGTCTTCCATCAGCAGCAGCGATGCCAGCTTGTGAACCAGGACCCGGGTCTTGCCGCTTCCGGGGCCGGCGGCCACAACAATATATTTTGTGTCCTTGTCGTTGATAATTTTCAGTTGGGTTGGCGAAAGCTCGCCAAACAGCTGCCTGAATTTCGCAGGAGTAATATTTCGTCTGATTTCGTTCTGTCGGCTGCCTTTGAAATATTTGTTCAGAAAGGAAGTGTAGTTAAGCTGAAAATAATCGTCTACAAACTGAAGCGCAGCCTTGTAATCACTGATCATTTTCCTGGCATATTCTCCAACGATGTGGATTTGCTGCACTTTATTTTCATAAAATTGATTCAGCTTCTGATAATCCTCAGCTTTATAACGTTTCTTATTATCCTGCTCAAGACGTTCAATTGTGAGGCCATTATAGACAACCATAAAACCGCCCTCTATTTTTAACGCATCAATTCTTGACAGGTAAAAAAGAGCATCCTCAATGTCTTCAGGACTGGCTTTTGTATTAAAAAACGTAAGTCTGCTTTCAAATTCCTCTTTCAATTCCAGGACTGAAAAACCCACCAGCACTTCTTCCTTATTGCATTCATCCTCTTCTGTGTTCAAATTGCTTTTTTCATAAAGATATTCAACGATAAATTGTGCCAATTCATGGCGCTTCTGAAGCTTAGCTTCAAGTGCGTCCTTCTCATAAAGGCTTAGTACTGCAATGTGGTTTATGGAATTATATACGGTTTGCCGCTTAATCAGGTTTTTGATAGCCCAGAAGTTTACGATGGTTTTAAGCTTATTTGGTGTTACATCGCTACAGCCGTTATTTTCAGCCTGTTCATTGAGTTCTTTGATGTGAAAGATCTTTTCTTCCATCTCAAAAACAGTAAGAAGAAAATTCTCAAGCCGCAAAAAAGATTTCACTATACCCAGGGAACGGTTTTTGCTTTCCCTTTTCTTTATGAATGCGGTCAAATCCTTGGTATCCGCTAAAATTCTTTCTTCCCGGAGCAGATTTACAATTTGTATGACCTCTTCCTTGACAATCCCCAGATGGTCCGAGATATAATCCACTCTTGCTTCCGCTTCCTCGTCGCTCAGGTGCTTCCTGCTTTTGCTGGAAAAAAGCTTTTTAATGATCCGTATTGCTTTTACCTTCTGCTTTTCATCAAATCTGCCGGATGCATTAATCTTGCTGATCGCCTCCTGAGCATTTTTTGAGAGAATGCTGTTTGCAAATATTCTGGGCATGTTCTGCCCGCGCTTCAGGTAACCGGAATCCTCAAGGGCGGCTATGGCTGTTTTCACCCTCGTTTCAACATCTCCGATACTATCGTCCCAGCCGGCCTTCCGTGCAATTTCCAGGGCCGATTGGGATACCTTTGCCCGGAATCTTGTAAGGTCCTTGATGGCTTTCCACACCTGCTGGATTTCATTTATACTCAGTTTGGTCTGATTCAGCAGAATAAAGTGCTTGCTAAGATCCTCATCATTGAACAGCACAAAGCAATCCGCCGAGATATTTTCATCCCGCCCCGCTCTTCCGGCTTCCTGAATGTAGTTTTCAAGAGAATCGGAGATATCAAAGTGAATGACCATTCCCACATCCTTTTTGTCCACTCCCATCCCGAAAGCAGATGTTGCAACCATGATCTGAACCTCGCCCTTTATGAAGGCATCCTGGTTTTCAGTCTTTTCCTGCTTGTCCATTTTGCCATGATAGGGCTTTGCCTTGTAACCATCCTGTGTTAATCTTTGTGCTATGGAATAAGCTCTATAGGTTCTTGAAACATAAATAATCGTGGGGCAGTTCTTTTCTTCGATCAAATCCCTTATGGTATTGTATTTTTCTTCTTCATTATCCTTTTCAAACACTCTATAGTGAAGATTGCTTCTTGAAGCACCTGTACTGTATACCTCCAGATCAAGGGAGAGCTTATCTCTGAAGTAAGCCCGGATATCCTCGATTACCTTTTGCTTTGCGGTAGCTGTAAAACAGGAAACCGGAATTCCATCCCGGAGATTTTTCTTCTCCTGAAGTATTTTAATGAAATCGCCGATATACAAATAATCCACTCTGAAATCCTGCCCCCAGGAGGAAAAGCAATGTGCTTCGTCAATGACGAACCGGGCGATATTTCTTCCTAAAAGCAGACGCTCAATGGACTTTGAACGTAAAGACTCCGGCGAGATATAGAGAATGGAAGCAGAACCGCTTTCAACTCTTTCGAAGGATTTTGCACGCTCAATGGGGTCAAGAAGGCCATTGATGGTAACCGCATCTGTGATATTGGCTTTTTCCAGATTGTCAACCTGGTCCTTCATCAATGATTGAAGCGGAGAAATAATCACTGTCAAACCTCTGGAGTTGATACCGCTCATGAGTGCCGGCACCTGAAAAGTAATTGACTTTCCGCCGCCCGTAGGGAATACCGCCAAAAGCGATTTTCCGCTAATGGCCGCACCGATGGCTTTCTCCTGCAAAGGCT
Organism: Bacillota bacterium; assembly: GCA_023426125.1. Taxonomy (GTDB): domain Bacteria; phylum Bacillota; class Clostridia; order Acetivibrionales; family DTU013; genus MnB-11. Next base: position 85,285 of record JAFABI010000011.1, on the reverse strand, counting down.
CGCCGGCGTATGTCCTGAAGGAATCAAACCCGAAAAACCGTTTCAGGCCTTTATAAATATCAAGGGCCTCGTTGCAGTATGCACACCCGCTTAAACACGGGTGGTTTCTGAGCAGGCGCATGATTTGTTCAACGGCAGGATAATTTCTCAGCACCCATGGCGGAGTGACGGAATAGCGGCTTCTTGTATTTATCAAGGCTAAACAATAGGCTAATTCAACAGGGTACTCCGATATTATCTCCGGAAGCTTTGCCTGCTCACAAATTTGCGAATGAAACTTTCCACGGATGGATTTTTCTATATTTATTTCATTACCGTTATATCCAAGAAAATTAAAAAAGGAGGAAAACTCCCTTTTGTCTTTTAACAGAAAATAAAAAATCTGCTTTAAGGTGTCCTCTGCCTGTTGAAAAGCTGCAACCTCATCAAAGAAAAGGTCTCTGGCTTTCATTGAATCATTTAACGGGTTGTTGGTGTCTTCCGTCTGCAGCTTATCATCCTTGAGCAAAGCATGATAAGGCCTGGTTGGAAACAGAAGGGGAGAAAGAAACAAAGTGTCAATACAATTTGAAATATTGATACCGGCATGGCTAATTGCATTTTTAATATACTTCAAATCATGATTGAAGATGTTGTGACCGCAAACATACTGAGACTCATGGAGAAATTTGATGAAGTCTGCAATAGAACCGGAGTGAAACTTGCTGCCATTCTCCTTAACACTCCCAATATCAAGAACTCTGCCGCTGTCAGGCTCAATTTCAGTATCAAAAAAAACAATTGGGTCCATATTCTTCCCTTCGATAAATTTAAAATAAAGTACATCCTAAAATTTGATCCTATCGCACTATAAAAAATTCATCGTAGTAATATCTTACCAATTCTTCCCTCATCCGTCAAAAAATTTTTTCTCATCTTTCAAGTTTTTTTAATTTTTCTTGACATTTTATTCATGACTTTGGTTTATTGGCACAAAGGCTCCTCTATATGATTTCGGCATTTATGCGCCATGAAGAAATACTGCGAATGCTTCAATGCAATATTTCTTCATGGACGCATTTGTTTTGCATCCTCTAATTACGAATCAAAGTAGTAGGTCGGCAGCATTAAATCTTTACAAATTGCAGCAGTATTGTAAAATGTTTATTAGGAACAATCATTTGGGCAATATGAAAAAAAGATGAACCAAAATTTATAGCCATAAAAAGAGTAAAACAATTGCTTATACGGCATCATCGAAGAAATAAAGCGGAGGTAAGGCAAAATTGACAAACATCCGACAGGAAGAATTTAAAATAAAAACCTATGAGGTTGACAGTAAAAACAGGCTTAAAATTACCCAGCTCTTCAACTTCATGCAGGAAGCTGCGGGAAACCACGCCTATGAGCTTGGCTGCGGTTATGACGATCTGATGAAGGACAACAGGATATGGGTATTGTCAAAGATCAAAGTCCACTTGAGCAGCTATCCCGGCTGCGGCGAAACCATTGGAATAGAGACTTGGCCCAAAGGGGCATTCCGGCTCTATGCCGCAAGGGATTTCCTGTTTAAAAACGCTGCGGGTGAAACGCTGGGGGGCGCCACTTCTATCTGGCTGCTGCTTGATGCCGATACCCGGCGGCCGCAGAAAGTCGAAACGCTGAAGTTCAATTATCACCAGCACCAGGACAGGCATGGCATGGATGAAATGCTGGAAAAGCTCCGGCCTTCCGGCGGTCTGGAAAAAACCTTTGAAAGGGTCGTAAGCTATAACGACATTGATGTGAATAACCATGTAAACAATGCCAGATATGTCGACTGGATCATGGACTGTTTCACTGCCGGCTTTCTGGCGGAAAGGCAGATAAATGCGCTGCAGGTCAATTACCTGTCGGAAGCAAAGCCCGATGACAGTATTCTTATCCATAAATTCAGTGATATAGAGAATCCGGCCTCCTTTTTTCTTGAAGGTGTTAACAAACATACGGGGAACAATGTTTTCCAGGCAAAAATCGAATTTCCCGGATAATACATTCCTATACAAATCCCGCCAAACCCAACGGGGCCGTCCGGCAGCACAAGATCCGGAAATATGGGCGGCACCGGTTCAGGGCTTTCCATCATCAAGAAGATAACAACTCAATACAACGGCTCCCTTATTTTTTTCGCAACATTCTGCGTGTTTTTTTTAAAAAAAATTGTATCTTTCATAAAAAAATGCTATGCTAAAAACGCTTGAATTAAAATTAACATAAAGTTAAACATTTTTTTACATGGATTTAATAAATAATAAGGTGGATGAGTCATGACTGTCACATTAACGGAATATCTGAGCAAACTGGTATCGAATCCCGCACTGGTAATCACGACCCTGTTAACCCTGGGAGTTGTTTTTGTCAATGGCTGGACAGACGCACCGAATGCAATTGCGACTTGTGTTTCCACCCGTTCCATGAGTCCGCGTCTGGCTGTCCTTATGGCAGCTGTTTTTAATTTCATCGGTGTTTTGGTCATGACCCTGTTCAATGCAACCGTAGCTCAGACCATTTATAAAATGGTGGACTTCGGAGGAAACTCCCATGACGCCCTGGTGGCCCTTTGCGCCGCTCTTTTCTCCATCGTCCTGTGGGCTACGGCCGCCTGGTGGTTTGGAATTCCAACCAGTGAAAGCCACGCGCTTATTGCCGGAATTTCCGGTGCTGCCATCGCCCTTCAGGGGGGGATCGGCGGAATAAATTTCAATGAATGGATCAAAGTGCTCTATGGCCTGGTCCTTTCGCTAGGGATGGGACTTGGCCTGGGTATGCTGGTGGTAAAAGGGATCGAACGACTGTTCAGAGGCTTCAACCGGAGAAAGGCCTTTGGCTTTTTTACCAGGGCCCAGATTTTAGGCGGCGCAGGCATGGCATTCATGCATGGCGCGCAGGACGGGCAAAAGTTCATGGGGGTATTCATGCTCAGCATGTTTTTAGCCCAGGGGCAATCAACAGCCACAGAATTTGTAATTCCGATCTGGCTCATTGTTCTTTGCTCCGCAGTGATGGCTCTGGGCACCTCCATCGGAGGCTACCGCATCATAAAAGCCGTCGGGATGGATATGGTAAAACTGGACAAGCATCAGGGCTTTTCAGCCGACCTGGCGGGCATTATTTCACTATTTACGGCATCCACGCTGGGATTGCCGGTCAGTACGACCCATACAAAGACCACCGCCATTATGGGCGTAGGTATGTCGAAGCGGTTAACTTCGGTAAACTGGGGAGTGGCCAAGGAGATGATGCTGGCATGGGTGCTGACCTTCCCAGGCTGCGGAGTGATAGGCTTTATCATGGCATTGTTGTTTATGCGGATTTTTTAACGTACGGCATCATAAGTCCCCCACCTCTTGAGTGGAGGGTTACCGATAAATCAGATATGACGAAATGAGGATCGATGAATGGCTCGAAAAAAGGATGCAAATTATTTTGACACTTTCGTGGAATTGGCAGGCTATTCCTGTCAGGCAGCTAATTTATTGGACAGTATTATGAACAACTTCCGTGCGGACGAACTGAAAAGCAAGATGGAAGAAATGCACGCCATCGAGCATGGCGGCGACGAAGCAAGGCATGCCATGGTGAAAAAGCTGGCGCGGGAATTCATCACACCCATCGAGCGGGAAGATATCATGGCAATGGCGGATGCGATCGATAATGTAACCGACACCATTGAAGACGTTGTAATGCGCATGTATATGTTTAATGTCATCCGCATCCGTGAGCACGGGATAAAGATGGCTGAAATCATTGTCAGATGCTGCAATGCATTAAAGCTGGCACTGGATGAGTTCTATAATTTCCGCAAATCCCAGGACCTGCACAAATTGATTATCGAAATCAATTTTTTGGAGGAGGAGGGAGACAGGCTCTTCACACAAGCGACAAGGGACCTGTATGTGAATTGCAAGGACTTCCTGGAGGTTGCGGCGTGGGATCAAACCTTCCACTACTTGGAAAAATGTTGTGATGCCTGCGAGGACGTTGCCGACATCATTGAGAGTGTCATGATGAAAAACTCGTGAGGCATCCGTCCGTGGGACATTACCAGTCCCGGATGCCTGCCTGAATAAAACACACCCAAACAGGATGCTTTCGTTTGCAGCCACGTTGCCCATTTTGCTTTACATCTTGAATAACACAAGAGAATCGTTCCCTGTCGCAGATTACATACAAGCGGACGCGTAATGCGCTCCCCTACTGTTGACGGGGCCTGATGCTGGAATTTGCAGGCATGGCTGCCCATCTGCCGGACAATGCGTCGTCCAGGACCCGGCCGGTGGCATTCCGCGGCCCTTCGATATCCAGAAGCCTTGCCGTTGTCCTTGCGAAATCGATATTGTATATCCTCGCATCATAGGCAAGCCCCTTTTTTATACCTCTGCCCCACATCAGCGAAAAAATGTGCTGGGCCCGGTCATCCAGGGAGTCATGCTGGCCTCTGGCCTTATAGCTTCCTGATCCGGTCTGGAAACAATAAGGCACCGCAGGAGATATCAACAGGTCGGCAAAGCCCTCCATCGCACCCCGGTTCATCATTTCATCCTTTTTCATGATTTGTCCGACGTATTTTTTCCCTTTGACCCCGTTGGCAATCTTTTCGATGTCTTCCCCCGCAAACTCCCCAGTAAAGGACAGCTGAACCTCCAGTCCGGCAGTTACGAGAACAATCTGCGTATCTTTCTCCGGCTTTTCCCCGCCTGCCAGCACTTCAACCTTATAGCCCAACTGCCGGATGGAATCAATCAGATCAGGCAGTTTTGAACGGCCGTAATCATCCGGCCCGGCTCCCTGCTGCCCAAAAGGGGCCATCCCGTGGTCGCTGGTAAGAATAAAAGACATCGACTCATAAATTTCCGCGTCCCTGCATGCCTGAAGGAACAAACCCAGCTTCCGGTCCATCCGCTGCAGCCTGTTTATTACCTTCCGCAGCCTTCTCGCCTCTGCGGGAAATGGAGTCAGCCGGCCGGCCAGCCTGTCATTATGGCCGATCCCGTCCAGGTCGTCCATATAGATTGCGATAAGCTCCGGAACCTTTTCCAGCTTCACCCTGCTTGAGCCTTTCCCTGCAGGCTCGCCTTTTATCAGCTTAATGGCAGCGTTAAATCTTGCTTCATAATCGGTATGGTTTCCCACCCATATGTATGGCCTGGCGGGGTCGCCTGCTTTTGTTCCCCGATTCTCCAGAATGAACTGATGGACCGACGCAACAGTTAACCCTTGCCTCACAGCCGCCTCGGCAATATTCTCCGCGCGGTTTTCCCTCCGGAATTGAATTACCGTTTTTTTCTCTGTATCGTAATAGCGATAGCAATTGCCTGTGGTGACAGGCCACGCCCCCGACACGACAGCCGACTGCATGGGATTTGTAATCGACGGTATTCCCGTATAGGCATTCCCGAACAATACGCCCTGCCTGATCAATTCGTTGATAACAGGGGTTTTAGAGATGCTGCCCTTATTCGCCAGTTCATAATAATACCATGCAAAACCGTCCCAGTTTATATACACTACACAATTTCCCACAAACATCATTCCTTACGGATTCTAATTGAGAAGCCCTGAATATTGCTTCCCTTTTTTTGAAAATGCCTGTTGCACAGGCCGGCAAAGGATTGCATGTTCAGAAACTCCTACGGGAAGATAGATTAGCACCGGCGTTAAACGTATTCCATGCGTATTACCTTTTCCGCCTTATGGCTTTCGGACGATTTGTATGCGGCAAGTGCGATCTCCATGGCTCTTGAACCGTCAATCCCGGTGACCATGGACTCCCGTCCGCATCCGACGGCCTGGATGAACTCCTGTACAAGGCCTTCGTCGCCGTCGCTGCCCCATCTGTCGTCATAGATTTCATTTTCGGCATATACCCGCTCGGTCTGTTTGAATGCATCCAGCACAATAACTCCCCTGGTGCCTATAATCTCCATGTATACCTCGGGCCAGATCGTATAGTTCCTGTGGTGGGCCCAACTGGTATCAATGGTCCCAAATACGCCGTTTTCAAACTCTATGCTCAGTATTCCGCAATCATCAATCTCCCTGTTATGGATCAATGGTCCTGATTCGGCATAAACCGTCCCGGCTTCACTCTTCACAAACCATCGCATGAGATCGGCGATATGCACCGTATGGTCCATTACGGCACCACCGCCGGCAAGGTATTTGTCGAGAAACCATCCGGAGGGGATTTTTCCATGGTTGATGCCTGTGATGCTTAAAATCCTGCCTATCTCACCGTTTTCAACGGCTTTCCTGGCATTGACCACCGCCTGGTTGAACCTTAGCGGAAACGCCGTCATGATCCTGACGTTATTTTCCCTGCACGCCTTAAGCATGGCGTCTGCGTCCTCATAGCTAACTGCAAAGGGTTTCTCAACCAGTATATGCTTCCCGGCTTTTGCAGCATCTATGGTTACAGCGGTATGAAGCCTGTTGGAGGTACAGATGATCACGCCTTCCATATCTTCTGCCAGAAGCTCCCGATAATCACTGTAATAGCCGGTATTAAACCTTGCGGCCATTTCTTTCCCACGGGCGGCGTCATGATCGGCAATACCGGCCAGTTCCGCTCCGGGCAGCTTAACTAATGCATTGGTATAGCTTACGGCATGCATATGCTCAAAACTGATGACTCCGACTTTGATATTTTTCATCCTCTTTCACCTCCGGGAGCAACGGCTTCGCCGGTTCTTGCAGATTTTAACGCCGCCAGAGATACCTCCAGGGCTTTCACTGCTTCTTCCGCAGTAACGCAAGGCTCCCTGTCCTCAAGGATGCAATTTACAAAATCCTGCAGCTGGGCGGTATAGGGTTCCTCATCGTCCGTCAGCGGACTTTCGGAGATGATTTTTACGGTATTGCCCCCGCCGATATGCTTTTTTACAGGCGCACTGTCTCTGCTGTCAAACTCGATCTGGCCTTTGGTACCTATCACCTCAAAGGATGTACCGAAGACAGAGCCTGCAGGATATGCCCAGCTTCCCTCCACATGGGCGATAGCACCGTTCTTCAATCTCAGGACCGCCAGGCAGTGGTCCCTCTTTTCCCGGTCATCCTCCTTCAGATTTTTTGCGTATACCCTCTCCACCTCTCCGAAATTATGCCTTATCCAGTCAAAATCATGGATGACCAGGTCCAGCAGGGTACCTCCGCTTAAACGATGGTCCCGATACCAGTCCTTCCAGTACCGGGAGGGATAGGCTCCCGTTCTTGCCGTTCGTATAAGCTTTGCCTCGCCGATTTTTCCGTCGGCAATGATCCGGGCGGCTCTGGAATATGCCGGAAAATACCGTACCACATGTCCCACCGTAAATTTGACCCTGTGAACCTCCGCCGCTCTTACCATCTCTCTTGCATCCTCCATGCCCAGTGCAATCGGCTTTTCACAAAATACATGTTTTTTCCGTTGCATCGCCTTTAATGCAAATTCCTTATGCAAGTAGGTGGGAAGGCAGATATCTACAGCGTCAATTTCCTCTTTTGCTAGCATCTCACTAAAATCCGCATATATTTTTGCGCTATGGCCTGCCGCAACCATCCCCGCTTTTTCTTCATCGACATCACATACTGCAACCACTCTGGAATTCCCAACCTTCGCATAACTGTCGCCGTGCACTCTTCCCATGGTGCCTGCGCCTAAAATTGCTACATTTAACACTGTTCACCCCTCCTGGTGATTTATAAACAGTCCTCCGGATAAGTACGGTACAAAATCAGGATTAACGCCCTCCCCGGGGAGTCCGCTGCTTTATGAACTGCAGGGCTTCTCCGCGGAACTTCTCCAGCATATTGAGTCCCCAGGAAACATTGCCTACTCCGGATAATACATGGGAATCACTGCCCAGGCTCAAGGAAGCCCCGCCATCGGCAAGCCTTTTTATTACTCTTTCCCTGGGAGTGGACGTAATACAATGAAGTTCAACGGCCTTTCCTGATTTTTTTACGGCTTTGACCAGTTCATTGATATAGGCGTCATCAAAGAATCTTTCTGCGATCCCCCCTGCAAGGGCTTTTCTCTGCTCAAAGGTGGTCGTATCCGGAATCAAAAGCCTGCCATAAGGAAGGTATGCCTCGCAGTGCCCCAGGATGTCGCCGGGCCCCCCTGCCATGTTTAATACCTTTTCCTTATAGCTCTCCCAGAATCCTTCATCGAAATAATTTCCGGGAACCAGCTCTCCGCTGTATTCAACATAATGAGGACTGGTAATGATGATATCGCAGCTGTGATAGACCCGGTCGCTTATCCTCAGGTTTCCCGTAAAATCCGTACAGGTTTCGATTCCGCATAATACAGCCTGGTTAATTTTTCCGCCATAAGCCCGGATAGCGTCAAAATGGTGCAATAACTCATCGTCGGTAATCGAGCGGGTCCTTTCATTCGCATCATACCTGTCGAAATGGTCGGTGATTGCTATCTCATTCAAATGCAATTCCCTTGCCCTGTCCAATATCTGCCGGTAGTCGGGCTGCCCGTCGGAAAACGAGCTGTGTATGTGGTAATCCACCTTGAGCAAATGCTGTCACCCCTTCACGCCGGATAAAGATATCCCTGATACAAAATACTTCTGAAATGCTATATAAACAATGAGGACAGGGATAATCGCAAGGGTCGCCGCCGCCATTTTCAAGTCATACTGGTCATTGTACTGGCTCGAAAGCTTAGCGACCGCCAGGGGCAATGTGCGGATATCATCACTGCCCACAATGAGCAAAGGCCATTGGAAGGCATTCCAGCTTCCGATAAACTTTGTGATGGTGATCACGGCAATGATGGGCCTTATCTGAGGCAGCACCACCCTCCGGAAGATCAGGAACTCCCCTCCGCCGTCCATCCTTGCCGCCTCGATAAACGAAGTGGGGATTGTCTGGATAAAATTTCTGGCAAGGAAAATGCTGAAAGCATCCGCCAGCCCGGGGAATATCAGACCAAAATAGGTATCGTATGCATGCGCCTTGTATGCCAGCATATAAAGCGGTATGATGGTAGCGACCCAGGGGATCATCGTTGTGGCAAGGATGATGGTAAAAATGAATTTCTTGCCCTTAAATTCGTATTTTGCAAAGCCATAGCCCGCCGTTGTAATGATGACGATATTAAGAACCACCTGCACCGTCGTCACAAAGAGGCTGTTGACATAATACCTGCCGAAATTGATCCGCTCGAACAGGTTGACGTAGTTTTGCAGTTGGAAGCTATCCGGGAGAAGCCGCGGAGGGAAGACATAAAATTCATCGATCCGCTTAAAGGAGGAAAACAGCATCCAGACAAAAGGGCCTGCCACAAGGAGCGAGCCCAGGCATAACAACGCAACCAAACCAATTTTCCTGACCAACTTATTCTCTAGAATACTTTTCACGTTATTCCCCTCCTAATTGGCATCCGCTTTCATAACCCTGTATTGGAACAGCGTTACTACGAGAATGATCAAAAACAGCACAAAGGATATTGAACTGGCATACCCCATTTCAGAATAGGTGAAGCCTCTCTCATAGACATAGTTGACAACCGTAGTAGTACTCCTGAGTGGGGTGTGCATAAGAAACATATACGTTTCCTGAAAGATCATAAATACGTTTATGATTCCGGTTATTATCAGGTAAACGTTGGCCGGCTTCAGCATCGGAAAGGTGATGTACCTGAATTTCTGCCACCAGGATGCTCCATCCATATCTGCCGCTTCAATCAGTTCTGTCGGCACATCTTGCAGCCCAGCTAAATATATGAGCATCGCTACTCCGGCGTTTTTCCACACCCGGAAAATGATAATGGACATAACGGCAGTTTTTGCATCATATACCCAACCGATGCCTTCCAGTCCGATTGTGTTCAACATTGCATTGAATAATCCGAAGCTGGGCTGGAAAAACCAATCGAAGAGCACTGCCACCGCTATCGTTGATGTAATTACGGGAGAGTAGAAGATCACCCTGAAGACGGTCATCCCTTTCAGCTTATTATTCAGAAGAAGCGCTTGAATGAGCCCGGCTCCCAGGATCAAGGGGATTGAAATGAAAAATTCCGCCATGATGATCAGGGAACTATGAAACTCGCTGTCTGACAGCAGGCGTTTATAGTTTTCCAGACCGACAAAGTTCATTTTCGTATTCAGGGCAGTCCAATCCGTAAAGCTGATGGGCAAAGCCATAAGCACCGGTATTACCGTTACAATGGTAAGGTATACTACCGCCGGTGCAATGAACAGGTATGGAACGATCTTTATTTTGTTAAATGCTTTTGCATTTCTTCTGCCGGAGTTAAGCTCTTTGCCGGCGTTGCTCCGAAGGCTCGCTGCGGAGGCCATATATCCACCCCTTTTTATTTGGGAAGAGGGGAAAGGCTCTCCCCCTCTTTTTCCTCAATCATTACTTTAATGCTTTGGCAACTTCTTCGTTCAAACTGGTCTGAATCTTTTTTAGTCCTTCCTCAAGGGAAACGTCGGTCAGGATCAATTCCTCAAAGCCCTTGGAATATATGTCATACTGGGCTGCATCCTGTATATAGCCAACCGTTGCGTCATTTAAGGAGGACAGGAGGGTTGCAAGCTTGGCGTCGGCCACCAGATCGGCATCCGTCAACAGCGCTTTTCTTGCCGGAAGCTCACCGGTCTGCTGCGTCCATCTCTTTTCGACCTCCGGGCTGGAAAGGAACTGTACAAGCTTTGTTGCGGCTTCCGGACCTGTTTTTTTGGAAACTACATAGGCCCATGACGTGACAACCGTCGTATGCTTGCCATCTTTGGCCGGAATCAGGCCGATTCCAAGATCCACCGTCGGCGCGGTCTGTTTCAGGTTCCCCAGCATTGCAGGATGCCCCAGCATCATGGCGACCTTGCCTACCCTAAAGCCTGCCCAATTGGCAATAAATTGCGTATCATATACCTTATCGACCTTATATGCATCTACGATGAATTTGATGGCTTCGATGGATTTAGGATCATCGGCGAAAATATAATTGCCGTTTTCATCGGCGATCTTCCCGCCATATTGGCAGACGATTGCCTGGACTTCGGGGCTATAACCCTTTTCACCCCAGCCTGACTGCGCCATCTTGCCGTTTTCGGATTTCGTAAGCTTTTTCGCCCAGGCAAGCATTTCATCCCAGGTTTGAGGCCCTTTTTCCGCATCAAGCCCTGCTGTGCCTACTAGTCCCTTGTTCCAATAAAGGACGATGGTTTGCGTATCCGTCGGCATGCCGTAATATTTTCCGCCTATCTGGAGGGCATCTACCGTTGCGGGGATAAAGTCATTTTTAATGGTATCCGTGGACATAACCGTTTCATCCAGCGGCTGGATTGCATCGGCCTTAACCATTTTGGCAATGGAACCTGACTGTACCTGGAATACATCCGGGGCGGCATCCGTTGCAAGGGAAGAAATCAGCTTTGTTGAGTAATCGGTTTGGGGAATGAACTCCATTTTGACGTTAATGTTTTGATTTGCCTGCATAAACTCGTATGCGATGGTTTTCATCATGTTGTCCCTTGCCTGGCTGCTGTGCTGCCAGTATGTAAGGGTCACCTTTTCGTCCGCCGGTTGGGTGGCCGCCGTCTCACCGGCAGCCGTTTGGCCTGCTGCAGCCGTTGTCGCTTCCGTACCGTCGGTGCCGCCCTTGCCTGCACACCCCGCAAAGATTCCCGCGGTCATGAACATGCACATTGCCAGGATTAAAACTCTTTTTGGCTTCATTTTAATCTCCTCCACGTCTATATTTATTTATTACAGCTTTTGGAGCTATAAATCAGGTTTGCTTACAGTTCTACAGGCTTGAATATTTCCTTTTCAAAGATTTCATTGGCCATTCCGATGAGAGCCGAGTCTTCCTGCAATCTGGCATATTCAATTTCAACGCCTCTGCTGTACGTCTCCAGCGCTCTGTCCCGTACCGTATCCCTTAGAATCTGCAGGAATTCCCATTTGCATTTGCTGAACGGACCGCCAATGACAACCAGCTGCGGGTTAAACAGGTTGATAACACTGGCTACGGCCGTACCCAGCAGCCTCGCCTGCTCCTCAAGGACATATCTTGCCGCCCTGTCTCCCTCATTGGAGTATTCGACAATATCCTTCAGGGTTGTATTTTTATTTAGACTTATATTGGATTCATGCCCTTTTTCGATGAGCTTCTCAAGCTTATTCAGCACCGGCATCTCCGAAACGACGGTACCCAGGCAGCCTCTGTTCCCACACCGGCAAAGCGACCCATTGGAGTCAATGGTGATGTGCCCAAGCTCGAAGCCTCCTCCATAGCCCGGTTGAAACAGCTTGCCCGAATTTATATAGGACATGCCCAAGCCATCTTCGACGTTTATATAGACAATGTTTTCATAGGCGCTGGCGATTCCGAAATTATACTCACCCAGCATAAGCGCATCGCTGTCTTTAAACAAGTGGCTCCTGATACCGGTTTGGGACGCAATGACTGCGGATATGTCAAAATCCTTTAAATGCAGCTTGGACGAATAGAGCACCTTGCCGTTGTTATGATCGACTACGCCCGGTATGCTTATCCCGATGCCGAAGATTTTGTCTCTGACGTCCGAATACTTCTGCAATATGCTGTCCAGGCTTTTCTTCAGAATGTATTCAACATTGTCGGGATTGTCGATATTCCAGCGGATGTTCTCCTTCTGGACCACGTGACAGTTTAGATCCACAAGGGTGTAAACAATCTCCTTCGGATTTAAAATTGCAGTAATTACATAGCCCGCGCCGGGATTTATCCCCATCATCAACGGCCTTCTGCCGCCGCTGGAATCGCCGATGCGCATCTCGGTAATCAGTTTTTTTTCGATCAACTCCGCAGCGATGGCGGACACTGTCGTGGGACTGAGCCTGGTGTATTGCGCCAGATCGATCCTGGATATTTCCTTGTACTTTCTTATATAGTTGAGAATGATCTGCCTGTTTAAGTTTTTCAACGTTTCCTGGTCAACCTTTTTGATCTTGCCCATCCGCGCCTCACTTTTTTCATCCACTGGAATAAGTCTGCCTAAAACTATTTTCCCTGCTGCTATCTATTGAGATTTCGCCATATATTTCGTGGCAATCTGCAAAACTTTTTTCAGCCACTGGAATGAGTTAGTACAACAAAATGAATTAATATGTATATGGATTATATCGTTTTCCCAAGAATTAATCAAATCCAATCTATGCTTGATTGGATTTGATTTTCCCGGATATTTCATAATAGCTTCCATTTTCTCGTCTTTTCTTGCCAGTATGATTGTACAAATGGAAGCATCCTCTTACTTAAGAGTACTGCAAATATTACTTCCCGTTTTTCGGAAAGTGCCGGCCGCAATGGACTGCATTTTCCGAAACCTATACGGGAAGTTATATTTGCACCAGTACTTAATCGTCGCCGAAGCACGTCCCGACCAGACGCGCATTTTTCACCAGGATATGATCCTGCGGCACCGGCTTAAGCTTTCCTGCGATCTCTTCAAGGGGCTTGGCGACGAACTCATCCTTCTCCCTTGCCACCATCTTTCCGTAGTCCCCCTTGTAGAGCAGTTCTGCGGCTGAGGTGCCGAATTGCGTGGCTAAAACCCTGTCATAGGGAGAAGGGGCACCGCCGCGCTGCAGATATCCCAGAACGGAGATCCGCACATCCAGGCCGGTTTTTTCCTCGATCTCCTTTGCAATCTCATAACCTTTGGACGGATATTTTGAATCTTTCCGTTTCTGCTTCAACTGCTTCTTGTCCATTTGATATTCTTCATAGGATACAGCCCCTTCAGCAACAACGACGATGGAAAATTCCTTTCCGCTCCTTGCGCGGTTTTTTAAATGATTTTTAATGCTTTCCATATGATAAGGTATCTCGGGAATCAAAATGACATCGCCTCCGCCCGCCAATCCGGAATAAAGCGCGAGCCATCCGGCATTGTGCCCCATCACCTCGATAATCATCACCCGGTTGTGGGAATGAGCGGTGGAATGCAGGCGGTCGATGGCTTCGGTAGCAATATCTACGGCGGAATGGAAGCCAAAAGTGATATCGGTCCCGTATAGGTCATTATCGATGGTCTTGGGCAACCCGATAATATTCAGGCCCTGTGCCTTTAAAAGGCTGGCGGTTTTATGGGATCCGTTCCCCCCCAGCATGACGATACAGTCAAGATTATTCTTTTTATAGGTTTCCATGATGGCGGCAAGCTTCTCATCCTCTGGAAAATCACTACCCTTTGGTCTTTTGAAGGGCTTTTCCCTGGAGGTTCCAAGGATCGTGCCGCCCCTTGTCAAAATGCCTGAAAAATCCTCAGGCTTCAATATTCTCGTATCATTCTCCACCAATCCCTTAAATCCGTTATTGATGCCGATGATTTTCATTCCGTAGATGCCGTATGCCGCCTTGGCTACCCCTCTTATGGCAGCATTCAAACCGGGACAGTCCCCTCCGCTTGTCAATATCCCGAAGGTGTTCGTTGCCGAGCTCTTCATAAGTATGCCTCCAAATAACTTTATCGTATTTCTGTATCATTCCTGCCGGACAAATATTTATCCAAATACTGTACAAAGGTTAATGTTTCCTTAACCATTATATTCGATTACAGGTTCGGAAACAACAGAGCGAATAATTATACAAATTGTTATATTTGTGTTAAATCCTTGATACGCTATGTTTATATTGCTATACTCAAATTGGAATTGTAATAAAAAGTCGAAATAGGCAGTAATTTGAGGAACATGGTATGAGCAGGACTGTTATGCAGCATTATGTAATGGCAGCGGTAGACATAGGCTCCCACAGCATAAGAATGAAAATCTCCGAGGTTGATCCCGCCGGTAGTATCCGTGTGCTGGAAACAACGAAAAAAAGCATCAACCTGGGAAAGGACACCTTTATTTCAGGCAGGATAAAGCATGACAATGTGGAGGAGCTTTGCAGTATTTTAAAGAACTGTAAAAAGCTCATAAACGAGTTTGGAACCGACAAATCGATGATTGTCGGTACCAGCGCATTGCGGGAAGCCGAAAATTGCGAATATATCCTTGATTATCTCTATCAGAAGACAGGTCTGAAAATCGAGGTAATCAGCGAATCGGAAGAAAGATTCTACACCTACGGCTCCATTATAGACAGCCTTGAAATCTTCCCTGAACTGAAAAAGGAAGGCGTACTGATTACGGATATCGGCTCCGGGGGTGCGGAAATCACCCTGTTCAACCACGGCAACCTGGTTTTTACCCAATATATAAGAATGGGAGCACTGCGGTTGAAGGAAGTATTAAGTGACCTTGAACGAAACACCTTGAATTTCCCCAACCTGATCGGGGAGTATATTGAAAGTGAAATCGACACCTTAAAAATACCGCTGATACAAAACCAGGTAAAGAATTTTCTGGTCATCGGCTCGGAAATTCAGGTAATGCACGACATTCTCGGGAATAAAAAGAAGGATTACAACAAATCCTACATCACCAGAGAGGCTTTTTACAGGCTATATCATCAAATCATCGGGAGATCCCGCCAGCAAATAATGGAAAAGTACGGGTTAAGCTCGGAAAACGTGGAAACCCTGGTGCCGGCTCTGTTGATGTATGAGGAATTTTTGTCCTTTACCAAGTCGGACAGGATTTATACCCCCGGCGTATCGTTGTGCGACGGACTTACAAGATATATGACGGACAAGAAATTCGGGTTTGAAAACAGGGCTTTTTCCGAGGCGGATATCGTCATCTCGGTAAAAAAGCTTGGCGAACGGTATGCATACGATGCAAGGCATGCAGAGCAGGTGGAAAAAATCGCCCTGCAGCTTTTTGACAATACCAGAAAGCTCCACGGCTATTCGGGCAGAGAGAGATTAAAACTTCAAATTGCCGCAATCGCCCATGATTTCGGCAAGTATATCAACATTAAGGGACACAATATCCTTTCGCAAAATATTATTTTAAATTCCGATATCCTGGGTCTTTCCAAAAGCGATCTCCATATTATTGCAAATATTATCCGGTACCATGCAAACACTCTTCCGGAGGCAGATGACTTCAACTACAGGTATCTGGATTACGAGAGCCGTATCATGGTATCGAAGCTGGCCGCATATCTGAAAATCGCGGATGCGCTGGATAGAAGCCACAAGCAGAAGCTTGCAAATATCACAGCCGTTTTGAACGACCGCACCTTGACCATAAAAGCGGAAGCCACCCGGGACTCGCTGCTGGAGGAATGGGAATTTGAAAACAAATGCAATTTGTTCAAGGATATATACGGAATAAAACCCGGCTTGATAATAAAAGATATAAAATAATACTGCAATGATCCTACATTGATTATCCGCGTTTATGCGCCTTTAAAGAATAACGGCAATCCTTTAATGGCATTATTTTTCAAAGGGTCGTTTCACAAGGATCATTGCAGTAAGTGAGGTAGGTATGAAAAAAAACACCGGCAGGTCCGAATTTTTTATAAACAGGGAGCTCAGCTGGCTTGAGTTCAACAAAAGGGTCCTTGAGGAGGCTCAGGACACGTCCAATCCGCTTTTTGAAAGGCTGAAGTTTTTGTCGATCGTCAGCTCGAACCTGGATGAATTTTTCATGATCAGGGTCGGCTCCCTGCATGATCAGATCAATGCAGGCTTCAACAAGCCCGATCCCTCAGGCATGACCCCTGTGGAGCAGGTAAAGGAGATCTTGAAAAGAGTTTCCTCCATGGTTCAGGAAGAATACAACTGCCTGAATTATTCCCTGCTGCCGTCGCTTAAAAGCGAGGGCTTCGCCTTTGTAGACGCCGGCTCTCTATCTCCTTTTCAATTGAATACAATCAATGAGTTTTTCGTGAACAAGGTATATCCCGTATTAACTACCATGGCGGTCGATGAGAGCAGGCCTTTCCCGCTGATTTTGAACAAAAGCCTGAACCTTGCGGTCCTTTTGAAGGGAGAGGAACAGGACGAGCCCATGTTTGCCACCGTCCAGGTTCCCTCGGTCCTGCCCAGGCTGGTAGAGGTATCCTCCTCCGATGCCGAAACCAATTATATTCTCCTGGAAGAGGTCATAAGGATGAATATGTCCATGCTGTTTAAAGGCTATAAGATCATCGCTGTCGCAGCATACAGGATTACAAGGAATGCCGACCTCTCCCTGAATGAGGACGAGGCAGACGACCTGCTGCTGGAAATCGAAAAATCCCTTAAAATGAGAAAATGGGGCGCGGCCATAAGGCTGGAAGTGGAATCGCGCTGTGACGACGCCATCGTATCCATTCTTAAAGACGCGCTGGAGCTTGACCCTCAATGCATCTTTTACGTCAAAGGGCCCCTGGATCTTACATTCTTATCCAAATTTCTTTCCCGGCACCTGCGGCCTGATTTGCGGGACAAGGTTTACTCTCGGGCCCTTCCGCCTGCCTTCACCCTGTACCCGGATGTGTTTAGCGCCATCAGGGAAAAGGATATTCTTGTCCACCACCCCTATGAAGATTTTGAAAGCGTGATTGATTTCATCAACCAGGCGGCGGACGACCCGGATGTACTTGCCATAAAGCTTACCTTGTACCGGGTCAGCAACAATTCACCCATTATAAAGGCGCTTTTCAAGGCCATCGAAAATGGCAAGCAGGTGACCGTTTTGTTCGAAATAAAAGCCAGGTTCGATGAGGAAAACAACATCCAATGGGCGAAGAAGCTGGAAGAAGTAGGCTGTCACATAACCTACGGACTTATCGGCTTAAAGACGCACTGTAAAATAACCCTTGTCGTCCGTAAGGAAGCTGACGGCATCATACGCTATGTCCATATGGGCACGGGCAATTATAATGAAATAACGGCAAAGCTGTATACCGATATAGGATTGTTTACCTCCGATAAGAACGCAGGTTCCGATGCCTCCGCTCTTTTCAACCAGCTCACCGGATATTCCGATCCGCCCAACTGGTATATGTTCAACACAGCTCCCACAGGCTTAAGGAAAAAAATCACCGAGCTCATCCGGAACGAAATAAAGCTGTCCTCACCGGACAAGCCCGGCAGGATTATCATCAAGATCAATTCCCTGGTGGATTCGGAAATCATAAGATTACTGTACAAGGCATCCTGCAGCGGCGTCAAAGTGGATCTCATCATAAGAGGCATCTGCTGCCTCCGTCCCGGCATAAAAGGCGTCAGTGAAAATATCCGTGTGACCAGTATCGTTGACAGGTATCTGGAGCACAGCAGGATCTTCTATTTTTGCAACGACGGAAGGGAGGATATTTACCTGTCAAGCGCTGATCTTATGGAAAGAAACCTGGACCGGCGGGTCGAGCTGATGTTTCCCGTCAACGACCCCGATTTGAAAAAGCGGCTCAAATCCGTCCTGGATGTCTATCTGAGCGATAATGTAAAAGCACGGGAGCTTAAGGCTGACGGCCGTTATGTAAAAGTCAACCGGAGGGGCAAAAAGCCCGTCCACAGCCAGGTATATCTTCACGAATTCCCGGTCTGACGCCGCAGAATTAAGTTTTTCCCGGTACTGCGGTAAAAAAGATTTATATCAAGGTTTCAATCCCCAATCTAAGTCATGTATGCTCTCGGAAAACTCCGAGGGCTTTAAATAGGTAAGGCAGTCCCACCGCCTATAACAAACTCGTCTTAAAATGGCTGCTTAACTCGCCCTCATATACTGAATCAACGCTTCCGGTCATTAAAACATGACCGTTTCCACTTATCTCCACCTCAATTACTCCGCCAGGCATATGTACGTTTATACATCTATCTGCCAACCCCAGCTTAAAGGCAGCCGATGCCGCCGCAGAACTACTGCTTCCGGAGGCCAGTGTATATCCCGCGCCTCTTTCCCAGATTTCAATGTGGATATTGTTCCTGTCAATAATCTTCATAAACTGTACATTGATCCTGGCCGGAAAGAGTTCATTGTTTTCCAGCAGCGGTCCCAGATCTTTTGCAGATTCTTTTGAAATTTCCGGCATCTCTACGACACAATGGGGATTGCCTATGGTCAAACAAGTACACTGCATTTCCTGTCCACCACAAAGCCGGCGAACCGGTCTTGGTCGAGCATCCGGTAACGGACAGCGCCAAAGAAAGCACCATACAGGATGCCAGCAGGAAGGAGAGTATTCTTTTTCTCATGTTCATTTACTCCAATAACTCCATAATACTTTGTAAAGTTCCGCCCTGAGAGTAACACGAGAAAAAGAAAAAATGAGCCTTTACACTTAAAAGACTCATTTTTCTACTTAATGTTCAAGGACAAATGCAAAATTTCCTCTTGACAAAAAGAAACCGTCTGCGCTCAGATCAGCAACCGCACATTAAAAACGCCGTTCTCCACCTGATAGAGAAGCTCGCCGCCGTTTTCCCGCACAAAGGCACGGACGCTCTCACCCCCCAAGCCATGTCCCTCCTCCCGGACGGCGGGATAGCCGTTTTCATCCAGCGGTATCTCGCCGGAATAAGGATTCTCTACCTCCAAAATGAGCTGGCCGGTATAGACGGCACGGACACGGAGATAGCACTCCATCTGGGGATCGAGTTTTTCACAGGCGTGTATTGCATTTTCCATCAGGTTGGAAAGCGTCATGGATAGCGCCAGCTCGGAAAAGGGCAGCTTTTCGGGGATATCCAGCCTAAGATCACAGCGGATTCTCCGCCCATCGGCCAAAGCTGCGTAATAGCTTATGGCGGCGTTTACAGTAATATTTTCACAATAACGCACCGGCTTTTTCGGTAAAATGGCAATCTGCTGGCGCAGCAGAGCGGCGGCGTTTTTCACATCGCCATTTTGCATCAGCTCCAAAAGGGTGGCGTTCAGGTGACGCTGATCGTGCTGCATAACGCGCATTTGCCCTACCGCCTCATCCATCAGGGAAAGGCGCTGCTTCATGGACTCGCCGGACAGCTCCAGCAGGGCCTTATCCTGCTTCAGGAGGTATTCCGCGCCCACGCTTTTGAGACCGAGAAATACCGAGCCATACCCCGCCAGTGTCACAAGGACAAGCCAAAGCAGCGGCACGGCTTGTACCGTAAGGGTTTCTACAATATCATCGCTGCTGAGCATGAACCACGAAAAGGCAAAAAAAGCACTGCCCGCCACATAGAAAAACACCGTCCAGTGCTCCGCCGCCTGACGGTAGAGGGGCCGCAGCACCTTGCGGAACAGCAGAATAGCCGCCGTAAAAAGAATCAGCCGCCATAGGGTGTTCGCATATGCGGGGTGGGGCAGAGACCTTGAAAAAACAAAGCTGAGCACCAGCACGATAAAGCTTACGTTCATCACCGTGATGTAAGAAAACAACCACTGCATGAAGCTGTCCCGAAAAAAGGGCCGCGCCGCAAAACACAGCAGCACGAACAATACCACATCGATCTTTGCAAGCAGGGTGAGGTTGCCGGTGAGATAGCAGTAAACCGCCGTTGACAGATTCAGCGTAAGGATGGCGAGCATAACAAGGTTTGTAACCTTTCGGCCGTATTTCGGCTGCAAAAGCGAGATGAAAAGCACCACGTTGGCGATGGCGGATACGGTGCCGCGCAAGAAGTTCGCAAAAAACAGTTCCATTAGTTCTCCTCCCTGCTCAAACGGTAGTTCAAATAAGCATTGCGCACAGCGGCATACTGCCTGGCGGAAACAGGCACAAAGCCTCCCTCGCGCAAATAAAAGCCCTCCCGTGCCAGCTTTTCCACACGGCTCATGTTGAGCGCAAAGGAAACATGGGGCGAAAGAAAGCGTACATCGCATAGGAGCGGCGCGATATGTTCGGCAAAGCTGCCGGTAAACGTGGTCGTTTCCACCTGCTCGCCGTCGATAAGCGTATAGCGCACCGCGTGGTTTTTATACTCGCCGCAGGCAATTTGGTCTGCGGACAAGGTGCGCAGGCCCTCTTTGATTTTCACAGTAACGGTAATTTCTTTGCCGAAATCCACCTTGGAAAAGGCCAACTCCAGTGCGGAAAACAGAGCCTGCTTTTCTACAGGTTTGATCAGGTAATGCAGCGGATTGACCGCATAGGCATCCAGCGCATAGCCCGGCTCGGTGGTGATGTAGACGATCTGTGCCTCCTGGCTGATACGGCGGATGCTCTGCCCCAGCTCCAGCCCGCTGACCATAGGCATGACAATATCCAGTAGGTAGAGATGAAAGCTCTCGGTTTCAAAAGCGGTCAGTAATTGATCAGGGTGGGAGAACTCTTTCATTTCTGCTTCCAATGTATGAGTGCCAAGGTATTCTGTTATGTATTCATTGATGATTTCCAGCTCTCTCGGCTGATCGTCACAAATTGCGATCGTCAACATAAGCTACACCTCCTTGTCGGAACGATTTTCGTCACTGCTACGCATCCATCGGTCAATCTCGTCCTGTCTATATCGCCAAAACTTCCCCACTTTAACGGCGGGAAAGTTTCTTGTTTCTATCCAAAACATCAATGTCTGACGGCTGATGCTTAAATAAGCACATACCTCTTTTGTGGTTAGCCACCTATCCTTATTTTGCATGATACATCTCCTTTATGGCAGCAGATAGTATTTATTGTAGCAAAAGAGAGTATGGATTACAATTATTTTGTCTGTTTGAGTAAAATTGTGTAAACCTATTATTTCATTTTGAGTACATCTAAAAATCTCCAGTAAAACAAACTCTGGCTGATGAAAGCAATATCTTATTGACATTGTCCAGCTTGTAAATTCTCATTGTCTTTACATTTTCTTTAGTATTTTTATATAAACAAGAATATTTGTCTGCAAAACGGCCGGCAAGGGATTTTTCGGCAAGCACACCTGGTATTCTTATCCCATGACAGATGAATTCATTTACCAGAAGGTCTAGTGCCCCATTATTTGGATTATTTCCAGGTTCATACAGAACCACATTATGCGGGGGAGTCATTAAAGCGATAAGGCCAGAAGCTCCACCATTATCATTAACAGTGGCCATAATCCAATTGCTTGTGTCTGCTCCCTCTATTCCTCTTAAGCAATTGGAAATGATCAAATTATTCTGTATTTCATTCTCAATAAGAATATGCAATACATCATCAGTATATTTTTTTATGTCGCTGTATAATTCGACTTTCATCGCGTCCCCCTCCTCCTTACTATGTTTGCAGATATATGAAAAAAACCCCGCAAAATCACCTTTCAAGTGACTCCACGGGGTATTATTCCACGTGTAGGGCTTCCGTGCCCCTATGCAGCTCAAGCTTCAACTATATTCCCTCTCTCCATTACTGCTATTATGGGGAGTACTTTGATCAGCGGGGACGGCCGCATTTAGTTAATGCTCTTTATTTATGATCTGTGAGTGGATAATAACAATATTTATATGCTTCATGCCTGCCAGAAACAAAAAGGAAAAGCGGAAAGGTTTGAAATTGAAACTGCAAAAGACAGAGCAAAGGGAATTATTGATATTTAGAAGGTTGAGGAGATAGAGAATAAAGAGATACAAGAAAGATTTGAAAGGAGAGTCCGGAATGGCATTTATTCAAGAAAGCGTAGTGGACAAGATTAAGCAAATGAAGAAGAGCGACCCCGAATTTAAAAGGGCATTTTCTGCCGCAGAACAAGAGCGCAAAATTGTATCTAAAATCATTAAGGCTCGGAAAAAAATAGGACTTACGCAAAAGGACTTTGCATTGAGGCTGGGACTTAAACAACAGGCTATTTCTACTTTTGAAAGGGCGGAAGAATCGCCTACCCTAAAAAAGCTGGTGCAGTTGGCAGATGCACTTGATATGGAGATCAGGGTTGTTAAAAAGCGTACAATACCGGTTAGAGGATTAAGGCTACACAAGACAGGTAAAAATTCAGATGAAAAACATCCGGCATACTTAATTCACGATTAACATAGCTTTCTCAGGCACGGCTCCGCCGTTGCCATATGGTCGCTCATTGACGCTGCGCTGCATGCGAAACGCTGGCAAGCTGCCAGCCACCCGCAAACCGGGACTATGTCCCGGTTACGGTGGCAGGGCTTTACGCTGTTTCGCTTTCGCTGCCGCAGCAATATCCCGGAAAACAAATTGCTTAACTTGGGCCTTTTTTAAAAATGGCTTTTCATTACTCTGGAATTGGTCGCAAAAACTCTCCAAATAACTCTTAAATGCGGTTTTCAAATCTTCTCCGGGGTGTGTCCGTGCTGCAGACAAAATGTCGCAAGGCCATCGTCAGACGACAAATCATACATAATAGAAAGTATGTTGGGTCTGTACTCGGCCTTGCCGTTCGACGTTGCAGCGCGGGGATGCTCGCCAAGGAAAAGAAACTCGTCGAGTCGCGTTTGGAAGGTTACGATTTTCGGTTTGTTTGTTTCTGACATTAAAATTTCCTCCTCCGCTCTTTTCAACCAGCTCACCGGATATTCCGACCCGCCCAACTGGTATATGTTCAACACAGCCCCCACAGACTTAAGGAAAAAAATCACCGAGCTCATCCGGAACGAAATAAAGCTGTCCTCCCCGGACAAGCCCGGCAGGATTATCATCAAGATCAATTCCCTGGTGGATTCGGAATCGATCTTATGGAAAGAAACCTGGACCGGCGGGTTGAGCTGATGTTTCCCGTCAACGACCCCGATTTGAAAAAGCGGCTCAAATCCGTCCTGGATGCCTATCTGAACGATAATGTAAAAGCACGGGAGCTTAAGGCCGACGGCCGTTATGTAAAAGTCAACCGGAGGGGCAAAAAGCCCGTCCACAGCCAGGTATATCTTCACGAATTCCCGGTCTGACGCTCCCTTTATCAATGCTTTTAGCATCCCAATCCCCCTATCCTATTCACTGCCTTGGAGCAAAGGCTGATACATCATCAAAGCATGGTTTTCGGTTACAAATTCATCCCCCGAAAGCTCATTATCGGAATTGTATATACGTCTGAAAATGGTATTGTTCCTTATATATCCGCCCCAGAAGGTGCTGGTGATGTAATGCTCTTTTTCATATACCTCATAACGGTAAGACAGCGGCGCTTGTGTCCTCCATTCCCCTTCAAGGAAGTCTTCCGCAAGGAAAACTACCAGCTGGTATTCAATACCGGTTCCGTTATAAATCTGCAAATCCTTGTAATTGTATACGCAGGTGGCGCCGCTTCCAAAAGGCTGAGTCCGGTTGACATCCGGGAATACGTCGTGGCTGTGGCGGTATCTTTCAACAATGGTAAGCGGTGTATGCAGCGTTATCCAGTAAATTAAATTTGTCAGCTGGCACAAGCCGCCTCCCGCCCCTGCTCTGAATGTTCCGTCAGGTTTCAGCACCAGGCCGTCCAGGTATCCTTTCCGGTAGGTAGGTTTTCCGACAAGCTTCCAGAAGGAAAATGTCTCGCCCGGCTTAATAACCAGACCGTTCAGCCTTCCGGCGGCTATGCGGAGATTTACTGCCTTGTTATACTGGAGCTTCATGTCCACATGATGAAGCTTTCTTATCAGTGGAGTCTTGTGACTGATCGCTTTATATTCAAGCCTGTCGCTGCGAATTTGCCCTGCGAATCTTTTATTGCCGCGGTACCAATCTACATACCTTAGCAGGGTGTAGCAGCTTCTCCCCAGGAACAACCTCAATTTTGTCCTGTGCACAGGTTTTTCAGTTGTTTTATGTTTTAAAGCAATCACATCCCCGCTTGAAGTATTGCCGGTATTAAAATTTAGACTGGCTCCCGTCGGTAATTGTTCCATCCGGCCGGGAAAAGATAGGTTCGATCCCGCACATATCCTGAAAGTGAATCCTGAAGTTTTAACATAATTTTAACCAAAATATCATTGTCATTTAAAAAAAATAAACTATGATAAGATCAAAATTTATTAAATAATAAAGAGGAAACTATGATTGCGGAATATACTCCTGCGAGCATTGCTCTGTTTTTATCAAAAGAGTCCGTTCATCAGGCGAAAAGCCTTACGGACATAGATATAAATGCCCTCAAATCTTTAATTGAGGAAAATTCAAAGCTGCTGGACAAATATATAAGCGAACTTAGAGACTGATTTTTTCTTAAGGAATGCACAGGAGGCTTTTATGGATTACATGCAAATCGCGGAAGAGGGAAATATTGAAACCCTCAAGGAAATATATGATATGATAATAGCGCAATTGCCTTTCAGGCTCGTTTCACAGCCTGCCACCGGGAAAGTGGTCATCAGCCATACGGACCCTGAGGAAATGGCGAATACCCGCTTTGGCGAAACCATCGCAACCTATTGCGAAGTTGAGGTGGACGGCAATATAGGCTACGGCTGCGTACCGGGAAATGATCCTGAAAGGGCAAAATATGCCGCCCTGATCGACGCAATAAAATGGAATGAGCATTCTGCGGCGGCAATGATCGACCCATTCCTGGACAAAATGAAAGACGAACTGCTTTATAAATGGAAAAACCGGCGCAGGGAGCTGTGTGTATGAATTCCTTCATAATCAGCAATGTTAGAATCGTAACGGCTTATACGGAACTGGAAAATGCATTTGTTTATGTAAAAAGAGGCCTGATTGAAGCAATCGGCCCGGATATTCCCGGGAAAGTCCACAAAAGCTGCAATATCATCGACGGGCGTGGAAGCTGGCTTTTACCCGGAATGATTGACGTCTATAACACGATGCTTGATAGCGGCTCCTCTTTTTTTGCTGCAGAAAACAGCCTGGTCAACCATGGCGTCACCACAGTGTGCCATTTTGTTCCTGACACTGAACCCATCGCTCTTAATGACATCAATAAATCCAGAAGACTGGGAATCATCCGGCATCACCTGAGGACCAGTCCTTATCTCAACGAGGAATACACTCTTATCAGCGCATCCGGAATCCTGGGTGAAGCCGACAACCCTTCCAACATTCAAATGACCGACATTGTGGAAAACAGCGGCATGTATATCCTCTGCTCCGATTGCGAAGCGTCAGCTGTGCTTGAGGCTGTTTTCATCCTTTCCGCCAAATTCGGCATGAACATGATCGATGCCGTTGGTACAGCCACACTCACTCCCGCCAGGGCATTCGGGATAGAAAACAAGCTGGGGTCCATCGAATGCGGGAAAAATGCGGATTTGTTGATTGTAAGCTGTGAAAATAATGCTCCAAAAGTAGAAATGGTTTTTATCAGCGGCTGCAAGATTTACGACAGCCGCGCCGTTTCCAGCGATAACGCTGTTTGAAAAGGCAGTAAGCCGTACCTTTCCGGGGGGATTTCTTTTATCCCCCTGAAACTTACACCTCAACTTGATTTCCTTCGAAATACCATCTATTATTACCATTTAACATACAACGGAAAACAGCGGAGCCGTACTGTAAAAAATATTATTATTTTGCAGGACATTCCCATATTTTGTAGAATTATAGTATAATATAGAATTTATGTAAAGGATTGAATTGCGATGCTGTGTCCGGAGTTTTATTTTTATTTCGTCCATAATCATGAACAAATTGCGTCCGCTTACTCCACCAGGCCGGAAACGGACTGCGGTTTCCACTATAAAGAAAAGCCGTCCAGGGCTTCCATCCTCCATCTGCCTTTGACAATCGCGGAAGCGGAGTTTGTGAAAAAACGTACCGACAAAGTGATTACCGGTTCTTGCCGTCAACCGCTGTTTCACCTGCCTGGTACCCCCCGCTTACTATCCGGCGATGCAAAACTGCACAACTGCAAAAGAGCTGTGCAGAGAATTACGGCCGACCTCAAAGGCCTGGATGAGAAGGCCTTCCATTGGGTCGATTTGGCGCTGCCGGCAAACAGGACGGAGGATTGGCCCGCCCCGGAGCAAATCGCATTGATGGAGAAAGCTGTTGACGGACGTATCCTTTTCCGCCACGAATTGCTTTCCGCCCTTGCCGGCAGCAGACTGGATGCACATGCCATCGAAGCCGGCCTCCAGTACCTCGTTTCCTGCGGCAGGTGTGAAATCCTGCCGTCCATCAGCATCCTGGGAGGAGACAGGTATGTTTGCAACCGCTGCGGCCAGAGTACCGGTATAAGAAAGCTTCGGTGCAGCATTTGCGGAAGCGGTGCATGCCATTATTGTGAAGAATGCGCCGGAATGGGAGAAGCAAAGCAGTGTATGCCGCTTTATGCTTTTCCCGGCATGGAAGTGCGGAATGCCTGCGGCAATATTGACCTGGTTTTCCCCGGCCGGCTCACCGCCGCCCAGAAAAATGCCTCCGACGAAATAAAAAACCATATCCTGCTTGAAAAGTCATCCGGCAAGGCTGCCCTGGTCTGGGCCGCCTGCGGCGCCGGAAAGACGGAAGTGGTATTCGAAGCCATCCGGGGAGTTCTTGTATCCGGCGGAAGGGTATTGTTTGCGATCCCGCGTCGGGATGTCGTCATCGAGCTGGAAGAGAGAATACGCAAAGCTTTTCCCGGCGTATCCGTTACCGCCCTGTACGGAGGCTCCGCGGAAAAATATCCGGATGTGGCTTTGACCATCGCCACCACCCATCAGGTGATACGTTTTTACCACTGTTTTGACCTGATCGTCCTTGACGAAATGGACGCCTTTCCTTACCAGGGAAGTGAAATGCTTCAATACGCAGTCTTCAGGGCAAAAAAGCAGTGCGGCAGGATCATCTTTATGACGGCTACTCCATCTGCAAAGTATCTGCAGCAGGTCCGGAAGAACGGCGAAAAGCTGGTGAAAATACCGGCCAGGCACCACCGTTTTCCGCTGCCGGTGCCCGAAGTCAGAACGGGAAGCCCGGTTAAAGGCCAGCCCCTGTATGAACAGCTTCTCAGCTTTATCCGGGGAAGTGTCAGGGACGGGAAATCTGTCTTTGTTTTCGTTCCAACCATCGCCCTTGCGGAAAGGACAGGCGCCGAGCTTGCCGAAGTTCTGGCCTGCGAGGGAATAAAGGTTGACTGCAGCCATTCCAAGGATGCAAACCGTGATCAAAAAAAGACCGGTTTTGCCGGAGGGAATATCCAGGTCCTGGTTACAACAACAATTATGGAACGGGGCATTACCGTGCCCAACGTAAATGTGCTGGTTTTATATGCCGACAATGAGCGTATCTTCAATGAACAATCCCTGATCCAGATGGCGGGGAGAGCAGGCAGGACCAGTGCATTTCCAACCGGCCGGGTGTGGTTTGCCGCCGGAAAGACGACCGCCGCCATGCTGGAGGCGGTCAAAAGAATCAAAAGTCTGAATAAGGAGGCTTTTGAAAAGGGGTATATCGATGTGGAAAGCGTTTCTTGATTTATTGTTCCCGCCGCAGGAAGGCTGCGGATTTTGCAACAGTTCCGGGAGGATTAATCCCAAAACCGGCATGTGCTTATCCTGCGAAGGAAAGCTTGAGTTCATTCGGCCGCCCTATTGCCGGAAATGCGGAAGACAGTTCCCGGCTGCGTGCAGCTTACCGGTGTGCCCTGAATGTGCAGGGCAAAGCTATGCCTTTGACCTGGCCCGGGCGGTTTGTATCTATAGCGGCGTTATCCATGATGCGGTGCACCGGTTTAAATTCCGGCACTGCAGAAAAGATGCCCAATGGCTGGGCAAGCTTATTTTAAACGGCATGAGGAATTATCCCGAAATCCTGGGTTTTGATGCGGTTGTTCCTGTTCCGCTGCACAAGGAACGGCTGCTGGAAAGAGGATACAATCAGGCCGAATTGCTGGGACGCATCATAGCCGATGACTACCGGAAGCCGCTGCTGAGTAGCTATCTGCTGAGAACAAGGCCTACTTCGCATCAAAGTTTTTTATCCCGGCAGGAAAGGCATGTGAATGTAAAAGACGCCTTTGCAGCGGAAAAGAACCGGATGAGCCTCGCACAGCTTGAAAACAGGAAGCTCCTGCTGATTGACGATGTCTTTACCACGGGCAGCACCACCGACGAGTGTGCAAAGGCCCTGGTAAACGCAGGTGCGGCGAAGGTTTTCGTTTTGACCCTGGCAGCCGGGAAAGCCATGGCAAAGGTATAAATCCGCATAATCATAGTTTCCCGCAAGCAGCCAATTCAATGAAAATGCCGCTCCAAGCTATATTTGGGAAGATTGAGCCGCAGTCCCCACTGATTACATTAACCTGGTATTTACTCCCGAAAACACGGGAACTATCCCCTAAGGGGTATTGCCATATTCCAGCTGTCCGTGAAGTTATATGGGGTTGGCCCTATACCTGTTGCAAGGAACAGATGCGTTGGCTTGTCCCCATGGAAAAGCAGGTTTGGGCGTTCAAGGGCACACTGGACGGTGGTGGTCCCATCATCCCATAGAACAGTCCGGCTATACGCTTTAGGTTCCGGATACATCGTCCAGTTTATGCAATCTCCGCTTGTCGCATAGACGCCGGCGCCCCATTCACCGCTAATTCCGCCGCAGTTGTTTTTGTAGTCATCCTTGATCAATGCATGAAATTTTCCTTCAGAATACCATAGGAACGGATCCTCCACATGAAAATCCGGATTTGCAAACGTAAATACCGGATCCTTCCAGATGCGCACATAAGGCCCTTCGGGGCGGGGTGCGCGCGCAACACCCAGCAGCAAAGTGGAATAAGCATATTCGCGCGATTTATACATAAGGTATGTTGTACCGTCCTCCAGAATGGCCGCCGTCGGGTTTGTTGTTACGGTACAGTCCCAATTGCCGGGCCTTTTGGGTTCCAGCAGCGGAACATCCGTCCTTTTCCATGGTCCGTAGACCGACCTGGACGTTGCCAGGCCGATACGTTTATTGTTCCATACTTCAACCGCCCTCTCGGGTGAAATACTGTCGCCTGGCTCTGGAACAGGCCCGCCATAGGTTGTTCCGACATAATAAAGGTAATAAGTGCCGTTCCAGTATTTTATCGACGGATTGTGCTGGTTCAAGGCATCAAAAAAATGCCTCTCACGCCGTTTGAAAATAACCTCTTCAAACGTGTACGGCCCTTCAGGCTTATCGCTTACGGCTCTTACAATTTCACTGTTAAAAAGCCACTGTGCTCCAAACCCCAGTTCCTTCCGCCAACGAGAAGCAAACATATGATAACGTCCGTCTTCGCCAGGGACAACCGAACCGCACCAGATAAAATACCCGTCCATTTTGAATCCGCCGTTTTTATACGCCGGCAGCAACCGTTCAAATATCGGATTTCTCATATGCATACAAATCCCTCTCTTTCAAAATTCGCAGTCAGTATTGTTTCAATGCTTAGTGGAAACATACACCTCTTCATTTTATACACTTTTATACAAAGCCAGACCGTAAAGGCGCTTATTCCCTTCCGCTCTGGCTTTCACCTGTATTTCACCAAAGAAATCCTGGTACTACAGCGCAAACAACCGAATTATTCTTGCAGAAATAACGCGTTAAGGCATTCGCGATTATTCCTGCAAGGCGCATAAATGCTCATTAAAAATGAAGTTTACGCTGTAGTATTAGTTATCCAGCATCAATCCCTTAACTCTGTCAAACTCGTTCTTCCACCATGTAAATGCCTTTTCCGAACCGACCGCCTTCATTTCATCAATTACCTGCTTCCTTATCGCTTCCCACTCTTCATCGCTCTTTGCAAATGCAAGCTTCGGCGCGCGCTTCACTGAAATGTCTTCCAATTTTGAATCAATCAGCTTGATATCATCCGGCGGAGTCGCCATCAATACAGGCATATCGCACAAAGCACTGTTTGCAACCTTCATTTTTCCCTGGTCTACAAGATTTTGAATTGCCTGGAAGGGATATTCCACTCCGTAATAAGCGCAGTAATCCTTATCGGCTCCGGTTAAACTGGCGGCCCTGACGGAAGGCAGGCTCTTCAGGTCTGCTATTTCACCGTCGGAGCAAATCATCCCACCGGTTTGGCCGCAGAAATTAATGAAGGCATCGATACCGAATTTTCCGCCTTTATTGGGGTCTTTGGCTGCCTCGAGCGTCTCCTGCTTCATTTGGGGCTTTCCGTCAATAACGTCCCAGTGCACGCCCTTGACACCGCTGTACACTGTCCTTATGCCATCGGCTGAATAAAAATAATTGATCAGATCCATTGCTCTATCCGGCTTTTTGCAGTTGGTTGTAATCGCCCAGTACTTATCCCAGCCGACCTTGCTATCCTGTATATCCCAGTTACTGCTTGACCCTTCTACAGGAATGCACTCAAATCCCACAATGGAATTCGGATCATCCGCATTAACAGAATTGTTCAGATTCCCTGTGAATGTTTGTGCGGTATTATCCATTAAGTATATACCCTGTTTTACTTTGTTGAAGTAATCGTTATTTTTCATCGTAAAGGAGTCCGGATCCAGAAGCCCCATGGCATGGGCCTTGTAAATCAACTTCATCGTTTGCCAGTAAGGCGTATTTTCATCGCCTGAAAAGTTTTCCGTCATAACGGAATCCTTGCCGTTGGCAGTAGGTATGAAAGCATAGGTCGAATTGTTGAAATAGTTCATTACATAGCTGTTTACGTTATAATGCCATGTCCCGTTGACCCATTCGTTCGTAAATCCCAAAGCATATACCTTTTTGCCTTCGGCTGTCGTCGGATGCTTTTTCTGCATTTCCGCACAGATATCAAGCAGCTCAGATAAGTTGCTAAACTTGGGATAACCCAATTCCTTGTAATAATCCCATCGGACGGTGTATCCAAAAGTCGGCCGGTTGGGCGCCAGACCCTGCCCCGCATTTACCGAAAGAAAGTATAGCTTGCCGGTGCCGGCGCTTTTGAACTTCTTAAGCAGCTCCAGCCTTTCAGGAACATTGTTCCGGATATCAGGGCCATTGGTCTTTATCAGCTCATCCAGCGGAATCACTTGATTTCCCTGCACCAGCTGATTCTGGAACGAGGAATTTTGCATAAAGAGCAAATCGGGCAGGTCGCCCCCTGCCAGCAGAACTTTGAACTTTTCATCGTCCATCCCATTGATGCTGAAGGTCACGCCTGTCTGACTGAAAATTTCCTTTGCCACATCCGTTGGCCAATCCTTGTTTGCCTCCGTGTCAGCCCACGACTCATCCCAGGCAATGGTCATTTCGACCGGTTCCTTCTGCTGAAGTGTTGCCGCGTCAGTACTTGAGGCACCACTCCCGCCTTGGCCTGCAGCAGTTGTCGAACCGGTGGCATCCTTTGATCCACCGCAAGCGGCAAGTACGGAAACAAGCATAAAGCCTGCCAGCAGTATTGACGCCAACCCTTTCAGCTTACGAATTTTGTACATGATTCTTCCTCCCTCATACTGATAATATTATTGTAAACAAACAGTAGAAATTAATCTACTGCAGTTACCCGGTTAAATGAATACCGTGCGTCAAACTAGCCTTTGATGGCGCCAAGCATAATCCCCTTTGTAAAATACCGCTGCATAAAGGGGTAAACGAGTAAAATCGGGAATATTACAATCATGGTCATCGTCATTCGGACCGAGTCCGGAGTCGGTTTTATTCCGGAAGACGTCACGGTATATAAATCCGCTATTCTGGAGGAATCCTCAAGATACTTCAACAGGATATATTGCAGCGTATTAAGGCTTTTTCCGGTACAAAATATATAGTTGTCAAACCAGGAATTCCATTGACCGACAGACGAAAATACCGCGATGGTTGCAATAATTGGCATTGACAACGGAAAAACCAGTTTCCGGAATATGGTCAAATACCCTGCCCCGTCGATTGTCGCCGACTCTTCAAGTGAAACGGGAAGCTGTTCCATGAAGGTTTTAAGCAGTATGACATAGAAAGCATTGACCGCAGCGGGTATGATATAAACCAGAAAGCTATTGCGAAGCCCATACATCCGGACAGTCAGATAATATGGAATCAGGCCGGCATTCAAATACATTGTAAACACCATTAGCCTGTAGATTATTTTCCGGAAATACATTTTCTCCTTCGTAAGCACAAATGCAAACAGAGAACA
This sequence comes from Bacillota bacterium, assembly GCA_023426125.1. GTDB lineage: Bacteria > Bacillota > Clostridia > Acetivibrionales > DTU013 > MnB-11. The sequence goes on along the minus strand of JAFABI010000011.1, from coordinate 52,514 downwards.
GCATAATACCGTTGCAATGGTACCGATAACACTTCTTAATAAGGAAATCAGGAAAGCGTTGAATATATTCTTCAATTCAAATATCTGAATATAATTATACAATGTAAAGCCTGAAGGCAGGAGCGCAATGCCCTTATGTACCGTCTGCGGGTCGCTCAATGAGTATATCAGGACGTAATAGAACGGATATACGCATATCAGCATAAATGCTGCGAGCAGGGCATAGTTGATCGTATTAAACATTGCATTGGAAAAACATAAATTGTCTTTTTTCAACATCATCAACTCCATTTTTTCATGTAGCACTGGCATCCGTTAAAATATAGGCTGTCCTCTAAGTCTTTTGGCAATGCCGTTTGCAGACAGCAGCAGGGCTATGCTGAAAACAGACTTTAAAATCCCGACTGCAATCGAAAAGGAATAACTGTTTTCAACGATCCCTATCCGGTAAACATAAAGGTCAATGACTTCTATTTTGTCCATTACCGCAGGATTTTTAAAGACAAAATACTGATCAAACCCGATGGTGAGTATATTGCTTATTGAAAGCAGCAGCAATACGATAAATGTAGGCGCCAATCCCGGCACTGTCACATGAAGCATGCTCCTGAACCTCCCGGCTCCATCCACTTTTGCAGCTGAATATAATTCACCGTCAATACCTGTTATAGCCGCCAGATAGATAATGCTGCTCCACCCCAGGGTTTTCCATATGCCCAGCAAAGTCTGAAACTGCCAAACTGCGTTGCCATTGGATAAAAGATTGGCAGCCGTATCCGATATGCCTATGTTATTCAGTAAGGTATTCAGCATCCCTTCGCTTGAAAAAATTGCAAAAGCGAAGCTGTAGGTGATTACCCAGCTGATAAAATTCGGTATGGTCGTTGTAACCTGGACAAGCTTTTTAAATTTGCTGATCCTGACCTCATTGAGCATAACAGCCATGATTGCAGGCAGAGGAGTCGCCAATATTCCAAGGAACCCCATAGCAAAGGTATTTTTAAGAACCCGTAAGATATCATTCCTCTCATTCATAATCATGAGAAAGTATTTCAGTCCGACAAAGGGGGTTCTGCTCAAAGGGATCCCCGGTTTATAGTCGAAAAAGGAAAACATCCACCCAAAAAGAGGTACGTAGTTGAACATGATGAGCAATATAACGAATGGCGCTGCAAGAAGCAAAAGCGTCGCCCGGTCTTTTTGGATTTTACTGCTGCCTCGCTTTGCAAGGAAAGTTCTGTTTTTCAATCCGTATCACCCGCACAAGTTATTTATTCTGTGATTATTATAAAAAAAGAACCACCCCGGGAAAATGAAAAATTTTATTGAATCATCGTAAATATGGTCAACTCTTTTGACACACAGAAAAAATGTTGTGCTTTTTTGTGCAATTGTTGCACTTTTTTATGCAGCAGCCGGAACCGGCAGCTTTATACCACTACGTGACCTTCGGCAATTTCATCAGGATTCTTGTCCCTTCGTTATACCCGGTTTGTATACTGATTCCATAGCTATCGCCAAAATGCAGCCGGATCCTCCGGTTTACATTCCTCAAACCCGTGCCCGACTCCAGGTCTTCAGCTTCCATGGCCGACCGTTTAAAAGCGTTATTAAGCTTTATTACATTCTCTTCGGAAATGCCGACGCCATTATCCTTTTCCTCAATAAATAATATTTCGCCAACAATAAATATCGTAATCTTGATCTTTTTATCTCCCGTACAATTTTTAAAGCCGTGAATAAGCGAGTTCTCGATCAATGGCTGTAATATAAACCTGAGAACCTTGTACTCCAATAATTTTTCATTGAAATCGATATCGATCTGAATATCGTCATCAAAACGGTAGCCCATGATTTCAGTATAGCTCCTTAAAAACTCAATCTCTTCCCTCAATGTGCATAAAACATTTTTGTTTTTAAAAATAGGCCGTATGATATTTCCAAGCAGCGTAATGCAATGTACGATATTTTTCGCATTGGCTACGGCAGCCATCCAACGGATAATATTCAATGTATTATACAAAAAGTGCGGGTTTATCTGGGATTGCAGGATCTCAACCTCGAGATCCCTTTTTTGCCGCTCGAAGATTTGGTTTTTTTCTACCAGGTCCTTTACACTGAGCGACATCGTGTTAAATTGTTCTATAAGCGTCCCGATTTCATTCTTCGGAATACTGGGCACCGTATATCCGATTTCCCCTTTGCTTACCTTTTTCATCGATAATATTAACATTTGCAAGGGAGCGGTAATCTTGTTCATCCAGTATAAGTAAAGCAGTAAAATAATCAAAAGGCTGGCAAAAAAAGATATAATAAAGATATTTTTAACCCTGCTCAGGTTATTGGTGAATTCATCGTATGGAATTTCCTTTACAAGAATCCATCCTATATTTCCCAGAGAATAATAGATGACCTGTTCCGAACGATTTCCATTTTTGTAGGTGAAGTTCCCGTCTTTGTCCGAAACATTAATTTTCGCAATCAATTCGCTTTTTGTCCCAATTTTTTTTGCATTCGGATGGGAAATTATATTGCCTTCGCCATCCATAAGATATGCGATACCGCTGCCTGAAAGCTTGCTATAAATGGAATTCAGCTTCCGTTCATTTATATTGATCAACAGCGTAGCCGATTGTATGCTCTGGTTCAAGGATTTGATCCCACGGACGGCAGTAATATAATTGTTATACTTTGTATTACTGTACGCCTGCTCCATGTCCATAAAATCATCCGAAGTAAGCCCCCCTACCAGAGTCATGCGGGGAAATGGCTTTTCAATGAGTGCATAGGCTTTGGACAAATCATATTCCTGGTTTGACATGTTATTTGAGATATACCAGTTATTCAAACTTCCTGTTCCAAAGACATCGCTTTCCTTCGAGAAAATAAACACCGACTCTATGTACGAATAGGCAATGGTCATTCTTGCGGTGGTTTTGGTAAAATCCTTAAAAATATTTATTTTATCGGTTTCAAAAATAAAATTCCTGTCCAGCAAGTCCTGAACACATTGATTTGAAATGAACACCTTGGAAAAGTTATCGATTTCCTCCATGAAGCTGTTTATGTTTGTCTCCACCTGCTGGAAGCTCTCAACGGTGGATTTTTGAGACATATCCTTAACAATGCCCAGAACAATGTTGTAGCAGAGAAATGTGCTCAAAGCAAGGACAAAGGCACTGATAACGATATAGGAAAGTATCAGCTGGCTTTTAAGGCTTTGAAAATTGATTTTATTCCTGACCTTCTTTAGGATCATAAGAGTCCTCCACCCAATTCTTTATCCAGCGCTTTCTGTATTCACCGGGACCGATCCCGTAATGTCTTTTAAAGGCTTTGCTAAAATAAGTGTTATCTTTGAAGCCTACCTTCTCTGCAACTTCAAATGATTTGAGACACGTCTTCAGCAATAATTCCTTGGCTTTTTCCATACGCATTTCATTCACATAATTGACAAAATTGATTTGAAGCTCTTTTTTAAAAAGAGCGCTAAGGTAGGTGGCACTGAGATGTACATGCGCAGCGACTTGCTGCAATGAGATGTTTTTCTCATAGTTGGCTTCTATATATCCGGTTGCCTGTGAAATTTCATCACTTAAAGCATGTCCTCGCTTTATCGTCATTTTCAGTCTGGATGAAACATCGATGATGCATGACAACATTTCATCAAAGGTTTCGCACTCCTGGATAGCCCTGGTGCCGGATACGACCAGACCGGTCGAAATGCTGTCGGAAGCTTGCAATAAAGTAGCCAGCCATTGCAGCAATTCACAGAAAGCCTCTTGAAGGCATATTTTTGAATCGGGCAAATTCTGCAGCATTGCCGTAACCTTTGTGGTGAATTGCTTCTTAAAGCTATTGCCCGATTTCCAGAGCAAGTCGGGCAAGTCGTACAGAGCCGATGCTTTTTCTGCTAATACGCCGTCTTTTGAAAATCCATCCATGGAAAAGAAAATGCCCGAGCCATTATAGAATTTTTTCTCCAGGGCTTTATCCGCCTGCTCAAACAGCTGTTTCAACGAATCGAATCCTGATTTTGCAGTACTTACACCAAAGGAAACGGATATATTGAAAAATTTCTCCATGGATTTCCTGATTTTATCCAGAACCGGGAAAACATTGCCATACAGCTTATTTTCACTGTTATTACTGTTATCTATGTTGAAAATCAGCAGGTATTTTCCGGCGTTGTAGTTAAAAGCTTCCCCTTTACAATCCAGTATCTCATCAATAAGGCTATCAATGGAATTTCTAATCAGTTCTCCATGCTCGTCCTCCAAACGCGCTTTCAGTTTATGAAAATGGTCGATCTCCATCACACACACCAGGAGCCTGTCAGGCTTTAGCTTTATTTTAAGCTCTGCAATCTGCCCTGCAAATTCTTCTTCCGTGGATCGTTGAAAAAACAAAAAATCTTTCAGCACTTTATCTTTAATCAGCTTGAAGCTGCTCTGAATCGTACGGCTTTCCATCCTGGTATTTTGCCTGGCATTCAGTTCCTCCTGCACCTTTTTCAGTACCGCTTCAATTTCTTCGTCCGTCATCGTAACCTTTATGATATAGCCGGAAACGTTCATTTTCATAGCATTCCGGACAAGATCGAATTCCTCGAGGCAGGTCAATATAATAATTTTCGTATCCTTATCGTTTTCCCGGATTTTAGAGATAAGCTCCATTCCGCTCATCCCCGGCATTTTAATATCCGTTATGATGACATCCGGTTTCTCACGCTCGTAAGTATTTAAAGCGCTTAATCCATCCGGTTCATCGGCGATCACGGCCATGTCGTATTTTCCCCAGTCTATGGAGCTTTTTAGTCCTATACGCACAAGTTTTTCATCTTCTGCAATCAGCACACGGTACATTCATCCACCCTCAGTTTTACAAGTCCAGTATAATAAATTTATTATATACCTTTCTGTAGCTTCAGTTAAAGAGGTAGATTATTTTAACTGCGCATTGGCAGTCCTTGAAAACAACCGGATACATTCCCCGGCACACCGCCCGAATCCATCAGAATGAACGGGCCGTGCTCTCTGCCGTCTTTGACCACCTGCTTCAGATTTTCCATCTGTTCCTCCCCGGTCCAGTCAAAGAAATGCTTTACTCTTCTTCAATGATATAGACAGCGCCTTCGTTCCTTCCGCCGATTTCGGTAAGGAAGCCGTCCTTCATAAGGCGTTTACCGGTTTGTTCCCGCAAGAGTTCAACCGGGTCGCAATGGATGCCGGCGGTATAAATACGGTATTTGCCATCCTCCTTCAAGCCCTGCGGATAAAAATTGCACCGGTCGGAGGAATCTTCCAGGCGGTATGCAAACAGCAGGTTCTTATCGCCTTCCAGGCCCTGCAGTTGAATTCCCGCCCATCCGCTGCGGCATCCTCTGTCCACAGGCGGGGTAAGCAGGTATGCACGGGACGACCGGATAAAGCTCCGCCATTGCTTATAAAACCGGATGTTGGCGGCAACGGTTTCCAACTGCATTTCATCCATGCCCGAGAAATCGCCGGTAAGTCCCATCATCCCCGCCATGGCTACCTTCATGGGAAAATCGGCGTCCGCCGTGCCGCTCCTGTCCCAGGTCGCCCCTTCCGGAACGATCACCCCCCTGGGCGCTTCCGCAAGGGGAAGACCGTATTTGACGATACCGCCGCCGGTGGAGCGCATGGCTACCCATTTGATGACGAGGCCGGGAGGCAGGCGGAGCAGCGCTCCCTGGTAAATACTCAACACATCCCAGGGGTTGACGTTATCACTCAGGAAATGTCCGTCAAAGCGTCCCAGCGTATTCAGATCCAGTCTCATTCCTCCACTGGCGCAGCCTTCAAGGAAAAACCCGGGATATTTGCCGCGGATCCGGTCCAGCATCGAATACCAGGCCGCGTAATATTGTTTAAATTCCTGTCCTTTCGGATCAAGACCGAGATCGAAATTAAAATCGATTTTCATCCATGCCAGTTTGTATTTCTCAATCAACCGGCAGATTTCACCCAGTATGTGATCATAGGCTTGAGGATTGGCCAGGTCGGGATAATAAAAGCCGCTGCCTCCCGGCAGGAACCATTCCGGGTGCTGCTTCTTGACAGGCGTGCCGGCGCCGATCCGCTCCGGTTCCATCCACAGCCCGAAGCCCATGCCCTGTGCCCTTACCTCCTCCGCAAACTCCGCCATTTTCCCGTAAAAGGCCGCATGCTCCTTTTCACGCCAGTCTCCTGCCTGTGAAAACCAGTCGCCCTCCCGGCCATACCAGCCGGCGTCAATGACAAAAACTTCGCAGCCCAGCTTTCTTGCTACTTCCGCCTGGGCTCTCAGTCTGGGTACATCCAGAAATTCAAAAACATCAAACCATGTATTATAGACAATAGGCGGTTCTTCAAACTTCATGCTGTACATGTTCTTGAGGTAATAGGTATGCAGCTTCCAGGCGTTAAAATCCAGCCCGGACGCAGCTCCGGACAACCTGGCAGTGTCTGCCGCATACATCAGGAGTTCCGGAAGCTTAAGGGTTTCTCCGGCTGCAAGACTCATCCTCAAGCGGCTATCCGCCATCCCTGCTTCCACGATCGCATAGGGCCGGGAATCTCCCGGGCCGGTCATGGCGGCGACGCTCATGCTCCAATTGCCTTCAGGGATCAGCTGAAAGACTGCTGCCTTCCCACTGGTGCTTTCCTTTAAAACCATGAAAGGGCTGCCTCCCTGTGTAGTCCGTCCGCCTTCGCATCTAAGACGTATGCTGCCATGATGAAGCTTCTGCCATACCCCCTGGTTCTCATTGTTCCAGCTGCTTGCCTGGCTGTATATTTCATAGTTTCCGGGTGTGAATACCAGCCTCGTCCCGGCCGAGTAGATCATCACCGCACATGCGCCGGTATTTTCAAGGGTGTCCCGGCGATGCAGCACCCCGGTCTCCCTGCAAAAGCTCCACCGGCTCTTCAGCAATAACGAATGCTGCAATTTCCACACAACCGTCAGTTCTTCACCATTATATGAGCATTCATGCGCCTCCAGGGAATCGGTATCGATCTTTCCGTCCCCTGTATCAAGGCACACCAATCCCCCAAAGAGGCTTGAACCTGCCGGCTGCCGGCACCTGCCGCAATCAAGGCCGAACAGGTGCAAAAGGGACAATCTCCCATTCTCATATGAAAACTGCACGCCTGTTTCCATCGAACGATTAAACAAGTATTCCATTCGTAGCTCCTCCTGCCTTTTCTTGTGCCATATGCACCTTTTCCACCCTCTATATTAATCCATTCAGCCTTATTTATCTATCCTTTTTCGCCTTAATATTTACCATAAACGATTGAAAGTTTCTCCGGCTTTCCTGTCCAGAAAATTGACAAGTTGATAAGAATAGAATAAAATTGTTGCAGAATATAAATTATAATAATTGTTTACAATTTAATCATAAAATGGTATAAGCATCTTAAGCCGCGCCGGAGCCAGGTATTGCAAAAAGCACCGGTCCGGTTTATTGCACCGTTGTTATAATAAACTTGCAGGCATAAATTTTCAGGAAGGTTTGTAGTATGAAAAAATTAACCTCTGCTGGCACATTACCCGCAAATACGCTTTTAACAATTGCCAGCCTTTATAAGTCATTATCAAAAGCGGAAAAAAAGGTCGCTGAAGCGGTTCAAAGCGATCCGCACAACGTTATTCTCCTGACAATAACCGATCTGTCTGAAAAAGCAGGCGTGGGAGACACCTCGGTTATCCGCTTCTGCAGAAAACTTGGCTTTCACGGATACCAGGAGTTTAAACTGGCAATCGCCCAGGATCTTGTAAAATCACCCGCCCATACGCAGGAGCAAACCCTCTGCACGGATGCTCCCTGCGATCTGGCAAAAACGACTACACAGAAGAACATTCGAATAATTCAGGATACGTTAAATTTTTTAGACGTCAATGCCTTAAACAATGCCGTCGATACCCTGCTGCAGGCTAAAAGAATTTTGCTGTGCGGGGTCGGCGCCTCAGCGGTCACGGCTCTGGATATTTATCACCGTTTTTTAAGGCTTAACCTGTGCGTCGAGGTTTTTATGGACGGGCACCTTATGGCCATGGCTGCTTCCCTTGTCGGTGAAAAGGATGCAGTATTCGGTATTTCAACTTCAGGCAGCACAAAGGATATCGTCGATTCATTCCAGCTGGCCAGGCAAAACGGCGCGAAAATCCTCTGCATTACAAGCCATGCCCGCTCTCCCATTACCCGTATTTCCGATACCGTTCTTATGGTTCCCTCCACCGAATCCCCTTTTGAGGGTGGTTTGATTTCGACAAAAATCGCACAGCTTCATCTGGTAGATATCCTGTTGACTCTGCTGATAACGCAAAAAGCGGAAGAAGCACAGGCTTCTATCCGCAAAACCGCCAACGCCCTGGCAAACAAGCTGTATTAAAGGCTCATTCCGCGCCGTCAAAAATGGATTTTGCCGCCCCAAGCACTCCCGACATCGTTCCTGATTTTGCAGGTACGATACTTACAGGCGGCGTCATATAAATATCCGGAACCTCTCTTGCAATATATTTTCTGATTTTATCAAATAAGAAATCCCCCTGTTTGGTTACAGCGCCTCCGACAACAATGGCCTCGGGATTGAACAGGTGTATTAGATTCCCAAGTCCGACGGCCACATAACGGGCGTAGCGTTCGACGAGGCATAATGCCTTCTCATCGCCTTCCCTGGCCGCCTTAAATAAGGAAAACGCCGAAGCCGGACAGCGGGAGCCGTCATATTCCTCACGGGCAAGCCGCATGAGGGCGGTAACGGAAGCATATTGCTCCCAGCATCCTCTTTTGCCGCAGGTACAGCTTGCCCCGTCGACGATAATCGTATGATGCCCGTATCCAACCGCATATCCGTTTCTCCCGCGGTATGGGTGCCCCTCCGTCATCATGCACCCTCCTACGCCTGTGCCAAGAGAAATGCATAAGAAGCTGTGAAGGGACTGCGCCGCCCCTGCCCACCATTCTCCCCTCGCAAGCATATAGATATCGTTATCCACTGCTACCGGCAACCCCGTGTTTTCCCTGATCAACCGCCCCAGCTGTGTTCCCGCCCAACCGGGGATATTATCCGTGGCGTCCGCAACCGTGCCGTTGCCATCTACATAGCCTGCCGTACCAATCCCGATACCGGAAAGGCTTAGGCCGGGCTTTTCAGCAGTTTGCTTATGCAGCGCGACCAGCTCCAGGATGTCGGCTATAATCCTGTCTTTTCCTTCCGCCGGCAGGGTAGGAAGCTTTTTTTCCGCAAGCACCCTTCCGCTTGAAGCCACAAGCCCTGATTTAATGTAGGTGCCTCCGATGTCGATTCCGATTGCGTATTTCAGTTCCAAATCAATCACGTCCCAAACCGATAGTATATAAAAAACTGTAATGAAGCAACCTTCTAAATGCTTTCTATCTTGCCGCTTTCAATTGCTCTGTGTATTGCGTCCACTGTTTTGGTATTCAGCAAGCCCAGGGAAGCGTCAGACTCCGGACGGGTTCCTTCCCTTATATGATCTATAAATTCATTCACCATGCAGCTTGGCGCGGAAGTAAGCCTGCCGTTTATTGGTGTCCCCAGCGTATGTATATGCCGGTAGCTTCCGCCGGCCTGCCTCACCATCTGATCGGCCAGGTCAACATAAAGCGCTCCGCTGTCTCCGATGATTTCATATTTGAAATCGTAGATAAGCGGCATTGATTCAGGCAGAACCCAGCTTGTTGTGAACGAGGCATGGGTCTGGTCGTCAAATGAAACCAGTGCTTGAATGGAGTCATAGGTGTCAATCCCCATGGAAACAAGCTTTTTTTTCGTTCCTAAAGCAAATACTTTAAGCGGTCTGCCTCTCTTGAGCCATAAAGCAATATCTATTGCATGCGGCAGCAAAAACCATCCCGGCGTTGAGTTCCCCGACCAGTTTAACATACGGGTGGGCACGTAAATCGTGTCGTTCAGCCGCGAGTTCATCGTAAGGATATTGCCGATCTCTCCGTTCCTTACAGCGTTATGTACGGTAACAAAGGGTGGATTCCAGCGGTTTTCAAATGCTACCATACAGATGGCACCCGACCGCTCGACCGCGTCAAACATCTTCTCCGCCTCCGCAACACTGGTAGCAAACGGCTTTTCTACCAGTATGGACACACCCCTGGCGGCTGCTTGAAGAACCGGGGCACAGTGGGTAGAATCCGGAGTGGCGATGATCACCGCATCCAGACGTTCTTTTTCAATCATTTCCTCCGAATCGGCGTAGCAGCGGACTCCATACCTTCCGGCAGCCTTTTGCAGATTTTCCTTACCGGAGTCGGCGACAGCGGCGACCTCGGCGTACATGTTCTGTACAAGTGTGTCGGCAAACAGGGTGCCGCGTATTCCCATGCCTATTATCCCAACCTTAATCATGGCCTATACCCCTTTCCCGTATATAATCCATATAGTCCCCATAGAGCCGCACCGAATCTTCATGGCCTGCATGCACAGGGCTTCCCGGCTTGTTCATCATGCCAAGGTATTGATAACATACGATCTTATCCACGTGAGCCGACAAAATCTCAAGCTGCCTGCGGACCCTGTCAAAGGGAGCGGGTATCAATACCTTGCCTTGAAATTGAAAAATCTCCATGTCAGCCCAAAGCGGCTTGCCCACCCGGTCATGCACCTCACGCAGTCGCTTGAAGGTATCCTCCATAGGATCGAAGGTGGTCCTTGCGACGCCGATTTCATCCTGATAGGCAATATAATCAGCTTCAATCGCCTTCACCTCATCCGTGAACCGCTGGTCAAACCTTATTGTTCTCGCTCCGTACGGTGCAATCATGACCTTGTAAGGGCCAAGCTTCTTGCACTGGGTAGTAAGCTTGTTGACATAATCAACATATCCCTGGGGATAATAGCCCTCGATCCCCGCTTCCACAGGCAAATACCACCCGGCAAAGGAAGGATGGGAGCCGTAGCGGGCAACAAGCTCTTCGGCTATGTCCAGGCGATAGCGGGAAGCGTCGTGTTCATCCGTAAAATCATGGAAAGCGGGGGTTGTAAAAAACCCGAGCCCAATATACATTTTTACGGCCAGCCGGTCGGCGGCTTTTAGCACAGCCTCAAGGGGATCCTCGCATTCCAGGTTCCACTTCAGCTTGATAACCTCGGATGGATAAAAGGCTTTGCCGTGGAGTGCAACAGACAGCAGCATAAAAGTATCCATTCCGGCCTGGGCCATCTCCTCAATCTTACGCTCCCAATCCCGGGAAGAAAACAGATTTGTCGTGGAGTTCCAATAGTCGCCCTCGTAAGGGTTGCAGTGATAAAAATCAAACCAGGTTCCGCTTATGGGTAATATTCCTTTCATTTCAAGCTACCTCCAATAAAATCATAATTACATTATGGTTTGTCTTTGTCAAGCAGTTGTACCGATTTCCGGACATGTCCGTTTGTCAGGTCAAGGGCTTTTTGTGCGGACGACAGGCTGCAGTTGGCCAGCAGCATTACTATACCGGCCTTTGCGTGGCCTCCCGATTCCTCATACGCCCGCCCGGCGCATTCTTCCGTAACGCCGGCGGCCTGCTGGATAATGCGCGTCGCCCGTATTTTCAGTTTTTCATTGTCAGTCTTTACATCAACCATCAGGTTTTCGTATACCTTGCCCAGCTTTACCATGGAAGCTGTGGAAATCATATTCAGGATCATTTTTTGCGCCGTCCCGGCTTTCAAACGGGTGGAACCGGTCAATACCTCCGGACCGGTCAAAACCTCGATTTTGATATCCGCCAGTTTACCCACGGCAGATCCGCTGTTACCGCTCAGGGCGACGGTAGCCGCGCCGGCGGCCCCTGCGGCCCGCATCGCTCCGATAACATACGGCGTCCTGCCACTTGCGGCAATCCCCACGACCACATCTTCAGGTACCAGGGACATCCTGTTCATATCCTCCCAACCCTGTTCCATACTATCCTCTACTTCCTCGGAGGCTCCACCAAGCGCCTTGCTCCCTCCGGCCACCAGTGCCTGGACAAGTACAGGCGCAACTCCGAAGGTAGGGGGACACTCATATGCGTCAAGCGCTCCCAGCCGTCCGCTTGTCCCGGCACCAACATAGAACATGCGGCCTCCGTTTTGCAAGTGTTTCACGATGCAGTCCACAGCCAGTGCAATATCATCAAGGCAGCGGGCCACCGCATCGCTGACCGACCGGTCCTCCTCGTTCATGCAGGCCAATATCTCCATGGTAGCCATGCTGTCGAGGTTCATGGTCCTCTCATTTCTTTGTTCCGTTATTAATTGTCCTATTTCCTGCAACGATATCAATGCTGTTTCTCTCCTTTACTTATATCCATTTGCTCCGTAAGCTGTTTTCTCCTGCTTTTTGCCGTGTTCATCACCTTAATGAATTTTTGCGTCATAATCTGCGGGCGTGTCAGCGCCGCGCCTACAATCACTCCAAAGGCTCCGCATTCCATACACCTGCGGGCCTGTGCCGGCGTGTGGATCCGCCCTTCGGCAAAAACGGGGACCGAAAGCCTTTCTGTCAATGCCCTGATCAAGCCGAAATCCGGCAATTCGCTGTGCCTGCTATATTCCGTATAACCCGAAAGAGTGGTGGAGATCATGTCGAATCCGATGGACGCGGCATAAAGCCCCTCTTCCAGGGTAGATATGTCTGCCATCAGCAGGCGGTCGCTTTCTCGCCGGACAGCGGAAACAATGTTCTTAAGGGTTTCCCCTCCCGGCCTTGTCCTTTTTGTCGCATCCATGGCCACAATGTCGGCCCCGGCGGCAATAACAGCGCGCACATCGGACAGCGTCGGAGTAATGAACAAATCGGAGTCCTGATAATTGCGCTTCCACAAGCCTATAACAGGCAGCTCCGCCATCCGGCGGATTGCGGAAATATCCCCGGGTGAATTGGCCCTTATGGCCACGGCCCCGCCTTCTCTCGCGGCAAGCGCAAATCTTGCCATAATGTCGCTGCCGTACAGCGCCTCTCCCGGAAAAGCCTGGCAGGAAACAACAAGCCCGCCTTTAAGTTTCTGAATATCCATTGTAAGTTAATCATCCCAATCAATTAATAGTTTTTATCCTTTGATTCCCGTTAATGTAATTCCTTCGATAAACTGCTTCTGTGCAAAGAAAAACAGGAGGATCACCGGCAAAATAAACATAACGGAAGCGGCCATCAATTTTTCCCATACGACATAATGCGTCTGCATAAACGCATATAGTCCCAATGACAGCGTATATAGCTGCTCGTTGTTCAAATAAAGCAGAGGGCCCAGAAAATCGGACCAGGTCGATAAAAAGAACATGACGCTTACCGTCGCAAGAATCGGCCTGCACAGGGGCAGAGCAATCTGGATATAAATCCTGAATTCGGACGCGCCGTCTATCCTGGCGGAATGGATGATCGACTGGGGAAGCGTCATAAAAAACTGGCGCAGAAGGAAAATATAATAACCGGTTCCGGCACATGCAAACGCCGGTACGATCAGAGGTATATAAGTCCCGATAAGGCCCAGCTTGTTCCAGATAATATATGTTGGGACCATCGTTACCTGGTAAGGGAGCAGCATGGTAGCCATTACCATTGCGAATACCACCTTTTTCCCTTTCCAGTCAATACGCGAACACGCATATGCGACAAGCGGAGCGGTAATAAGCAGGCCGGCAACACATAAAACGGTTATCATGAGCGTATTTCCCGTCATCCGTAAAAATTGGGTTTCCCTGAATACATCCGCATAATTTTCCCATCGAAAGGAGCCGGGAATGAGGACCGGCGGATTTGCATAAAGCTCCTTCTGTGATTTTACCGAGGTAAGGAACATCCATATCAGCGGCAGTAAAAACAGCAGGCCGGACAGGCTTAGAAAAACATATGCCCATATTTTTTTGTATCTACTCGCCTCCATAAGTCACCCACCTTTTTGAAGTTTTAAATATTAAATAGGTTACAACGGAAGATATTACAAATAAAACCCAGGCCATGGCGCTGGCATGCCCCATACGGAAGTCCACAAAAGATTCCCGGTAAAGCAGTATTGAATAAAACAGCAGGGATTTCTCCGGACCCGCCATCGTCTGATTGTAAGTGGCGCTTGAATTTGTCATTGAAGCCAGCATAAAAGCCTGGGCAAAATACTGGAAATATGTAATAAGGCCCATAATAAGCTGGAACAGGATGACAGGCGATATGCATGGCAACGTTATAGCCATAAATCTTTTGATTCTGCCCGCACCGTCTATCTCCGCTGATTCATATAGGCTTGCCGGAACATCCTGTAGAGCAGCCAAAAAAATAATCATAGTGCCTCCGATGCTCCAAAGGGCCATAATAATCAGAGAAGGCTTTGTCCATGCAGGGTCCAGCAGCCAATTGGGGCCTCGTATTCCCAGATAGCCAAGCATCGTGTTAATCAACCCGCTTTTAGGGTTTAAAACCCACATCCACAGCATGGATGCCGCAATCGCAGGCAATATCGACGGGATATAAAAGATCGTTCTGAAGATCGGCTGGCTCTTTATTTTTATGTTCAGCATTTGTGCCAGCAGCAGTCCGAATATCAAGCTGACCGGCGTGGCAAAAACCACCATATACAACGTGTTTTCTACGCTTTTCAACACTTCCCTGTCCTGAACAACCCACTTGTAATTGTCCAGGCCTACCCATACGGGTGGCTTGAACATATTAAAATCAGTAAAGCTGTATACAAGAGAAGCACAAATCGGATATAGGATAAATACCGCAAAACCAATAATAAACGGACCGGAAAACAACAGCCCGTTCAGATTGCTCCTTTTGGTGTCCATAAGCTCCCCCCTCTTAAATACGGTCCTATTTTCCTCCCCCGTCAAGGAGAGGAAAATAGGGCCGAATAACTGCTAGAACAATGACTTCAGGCGCTCATTAATTATTTTCATGGTTTCTTCCGGATTCTGCTTCAGGTTGTACATAAGCTCAAGCTCTTCGCCAATAATCTTGAAGAACTCTGTCTTCTTCGGGAAGTTAGGCACTACCTTGAGGTTTGGGTTTTTCCCCATCTCCATGATTTGTGCTCCATCCGCCATGCTTTCCATCGCCGGTTCCTTCATCGCCCCATAGGTTGCAGGCGGGCTGCCCAGAGCGGACATGAACTTTGACAGCACCGGGGCGGAAAATAAATACTTCATAAATTCCCATGCGCCATCAACATTTTTCGCCGTCTTTGTAATATAAAACATGGAGCTGGTATTTAAACCGCTGCCCGCTATTTCCGGCTTTCCGTCTATGTATGGCATCGCTGCGATTCCATAGTCGATATCCACTTCGAGGTTTTTGATAAAGGAAGACAACCATGAACCGTCAAACCTGAACACTTGCTTCCCCTGCAGGAATGGGTCGGTAGGATCAAGATACTTGCCGGACGATTGTATCTGCTTGATGTTTTCGACCCCAAACCGGGAATTATATTCGTAGAACAGCTTCATTGCTTCCAGCGTAGCATCGTTGTCAAATGTAGAGGCCGTTCCGTCCTCCTTGACAAAGGTTGCTCCGAGTGCATAGGCAAGTGCGTTAAAGTATTCCGCCGGATAGGAAGGAAAGCCGAGAATATCGATGGATCCGTCGGCGTTCAGCTTGGTTGCCGCAACGGCGGCGTCCAGCAATTCTCTTGCGGTCCCGGGCACCTCGGTAATTCCGGCCTCTGCCATTAAATCCTTGTTGTAGTACATTAAAAGAAAGGATACGTTGATGGGAAGCGAATAGATTTTCCCTTGATACCTGCCGGAATCAAGCGCTGCCGGGATAAAATCCGACAGATCGTAAGCATCCCTTGCGATTAAATCATCCAGCGCAAGGGCAATTCCTTCCGTAGCATACTGCACAACATTCGAGTCGAAGGAATCCGTAACATCCGGACCATTGCCACCGGCTACCGCAACCTTTATCTTCTGCTCGTCGGGAACAGACAGTCCTTCGGCAGTATATTTATCCTGGCTGCCGTTGAAATCCCGGATGATCTGTTCCATGGTTTCCCCTTCCATTCCGCCCCATAAATACCATACGCTCACCTTTGAACGTTCCGCCGCATTTCCGCCTGCATCTCCCGAGCCCGGCGCGGTACTGGTGGAAACCTTGTCATTGCCGCTCCCCCCGCAGCCGCTCAGCAGCATGCCGAATAGCAGTATAAACACCAGGAATACTGCCGCTGCCTTTGATAAAAAACCTGCTTTCATTTTACTTCCTCCCTTTTTTCAAAGTTTTTTTAATCTATTGTCTTTCTAATAGATTTCCAGAGGATTTGTGTATCTGTGTTCTGATCCGTTCCTTCAAGTCTTTATTTGTATTGTAGCATATCCTTTTGAGATTGTAAATAAATCTTTTATTTTAAAATAAAAAAAAGTTTTTTTCTCCATTTTGTATTTCCATACCTGAAGATGCTAGAAAAATCAGGCATATTCTTTATTCACACTACAGCGGAAACTCCATTATTCAATTTCGCATTTATGCGCCCTTGCAAAAAAGTCTCAAATGCCCTTGCACGCAATTTCTATTAGGATAATTCGGTAATTTTCGCTATAGTATCGGTTACTACCCGGACATTAGCCGGATGCAAAAAAAGCCGACAGGAAGTCTCCATATAGGCTATTTGCAGGGATCTTTTTAAACAGTTCACGAAAGAGAAGTAAAAATGGATTCCTTTTTCCAGAAAGGAACGAAAGACTTTTGCTTCCGGCATTTTGGGTATTTGATTATTTACGTCCCCCAGTACGGTACCAGGAAAGAGTTGGAGAATGAAGTTTTCGCTGTAGTATGAATGGTGAGATACAATCTTCCCCTGACGTTGTTCAAACGCCACGTGGAAGCGGGGCACGCAGGTATAGCCTGCGTGAGCTTATGCCGGATTCATTTAGGTTGCATAGGCGAGCAGCAAGCTTTAGCTTGCGACCAGCCCCGGTATAAGCGTTAAACCAAATTTGAACACCCTACTTGGAGCAAGGGATTCTGTGAAAGTTATCCATTTGGAAGAATGGTTAAAAAAGCCTCATGCTTCTTAACGCCCGGACACGGCGAAGGCTTTGCTTTATAACGACCTAATTCAAAGGAAATTTGTCGGTTGTAGACAAATTTCCTTACATCAGCGGAGTTTCAACGAGGCTGGTCGCCCATGCATCCCGGGCTGGTCGCAAGCTAAAGCTTGCTGCTCGCCTATGCATCCCAGGCGGGAGATATGCTCACCGCCTGAAAACCGATTCAGTACCCGCCACCTTGTACAGAGGTGGGGGACATTTTTGAGCCTCGTTATAATAATCTTCGTCCAGCTTCTGCGTGCGCAAATGGTTGATGAGCATCTGGTCATTTAAACCGTCGGTATTGATTACATTCCGTTTGATCAATTCGGCCAGGTACCGCTGCAGCTGATAAGGTATTGTACAATTACTCACAATCATCACCGTCATTTATCGTCAATATTGGGGACAGGCGCTTTTCATAAGTTCATCGATCTCCTGCATGTCTTTTTCCGGCAGACCTATAAACGCCATATCATACTCAAAGCTGTTATCGACCTTGGTTTTGCTTACAATCCTGCTTACGACCCGGATATTTACCTGAAATAAAAGGGCGGGAAGATGGATTTTCATTCTGACATTGGTATTTACTTCAAATTCGTAGGATGAAAGTATCCGCACACCTTCTGCAGACATCTCAATGATGCTGAAATGCATTCCCTTTTTATCAAAGTCTGTAAATACTTCTCCATGTCCCTTAACCTTGCATCTGATATAATTAATGCCTGTCATCGCAATCCCCCCCGGCATCCTTCTTATACGGCTATCCTTCCGCTTTTATTATAGTGGGCCAATACTAAGGTTGAATTAATTGAAGGTAAAGTTTCGGTTAACAAATGCAGCTTGCTTAAGCAATTTTTTCAGTGACTATTCAAATACTGTCATTGCGGGCGAAACGAAGTGGAGCGCGGCAATGGAATAAATGCTATCTCAGTCAGAAGCAGAGGTTGCCAGGTTGCATGGGCGAGCAGCAGGCAAAGCCTGCGACCAGCCCACGTCGCTTTGCTCCTCGCAATGATAACCGGGGTACCTGAATAGTCGCTTTTTTTAAGCAATTTTACAATAAACTAACATTCCGTTTAGACAAATTTAAAAGAAAGAATGATATAATAGATGGGGACATCGGCCTAAGTCACGGGAAATGAGGTGCGAGGATACACCCTCCTAATCACGGGCCAAAATATCGGGAGGAAATGTTTCCGTTTGATAGGTGAAGGTAATCGCAGTGGAACATGAAACAAGATGGAGATGATAGCATGTCGACAATTATAGCATTTATCGAAAAAAGAGATATCGGTTTTTTCTATTTCCTGAACAGACGCTTAAACTGCCGCCTGCTGAGCATGTTCATGAAAAGCGTGACCTTGCTCGGCTCTTTCGCCTTCGCAGTATTTTTAACCTTTGCCTTTTTGCTTACCAACAGAAAAATTGGCATCACACTAATACTGAACCTTACGTTAACTCAGATTGCTATACAATCCCTTAAAAGGCTGGTCAACAGGCCACGGCCATACCGGACACATGATTGGGTGATCTCACTGAATCCTCCCAAATGCAAGTATTCATTCCCGTCAGGCCATTCCTGCTCGGCGCTTTCCATCGCACTTGCAGTTTCATGCTTCCTTCCCGGTCTGGTGACGTTTTTGGTTCCAATCGCAGCTGTCGTCGGATTATCCCGGATATACCTGGGCTGCCATTATCCTACCGACGTGTCCGTTGGATTCCTCATAGCCATCGCTGTTTATGAAGCCTCCAAATATATCCTGTAAAAAACCCTGGACATTTCCGCCTGAATGTCCTCCGCCGGATTATTTCCACCCATGAAACATGGCTGAAATCCTGACGCCGTCTTTTACTGCCTGCCAGTACAGCTTTTTATACATGATCAGTTCACGCTTTTCCCTGATATCCTCCAATTCCTCAAAAAGCTTTTTGTACTCCGGCGGTAAACAGTCATTCATGGTATTTGACAGCAGGATTATGTTTTCTGTCATCTTTCGAAAGGCTCCATTGTTTGCCGCCACATTGTTGGTAATGTCATCCACCCTTTCCAGCATGCAGTTCATCATGTAACGATAAAATCCTATCCCCATGATCCGTCCCTCCAGCCTCATAAACAGTGTTATTCACCCTGCTTTACCATCTATCCGTCTTTGCCTGCTCCTTCCGAAAGCCCTCAGAATGCTGCCGCTTCACCTTATTGCACATGCTCCCGTTCCTTCCTGTCGCACAATACAATTTCCGGTTTTACCGGACAACCTCCAAGACAATCCCTCCTCCGGCTGCATTCCGGGCACCTTTTGGCCAGGATGCTGCGGAACCGGATAAAAGGTTCGCTTCTCCATGCATTTTCTATCGTATCCTCCGCTATCCCGCAGGACCAGCTTGCACTGTCCACACAAAAGCCGCAGGGCATCATCTCCATTTGCGGAGATATATAGGCGCTCCATCTGGCTCCCATGCACGGATCGACAACAGTTCTGCCCATAGGATCCATAAAATTTATAATGCCCGGTACGCTGCACATATCAAAGCCGATTTTATGCGCAAAAGACTTCCAGCCGATGATTTTAAAAAATTTTTCGATCCTTTCATCTTCCGCCTCCAGGACATTCTGCCTGCTTCCAAGGCCTACAGGCTTGTGCAAAAGAAAGACAACGGCATTGACGCCTTCGGGAAAACCGTTATTCTCAAGCCTTCGAACAGCCTCATTAATGCTGTTCCGGCTGAGGACGAAATGGATATTTGTCTTAACCCTGGCCGCCAGCAGCATTCTGACAGCCCTGTAGGTATAGTATTGATTGTGGAAGCTGACGGCCACAGTTCCGCAATATGCTTTTGACAGTTGTACGGTCTCACTGTTCAAATAAAAGCCGCTTGTGGCATAGTTTGTGACAATTCCTTTTCTCCGGGTATACAGCAGCATATCACCAAAATTCTTATGCCTGTCCGGATCGCCCCTTCCGCCTAAAGAGACCAGAAAAGTCTTCCCTGCCGATTCGTCGATAATCCGCTTGTAATTGCGGAAGCTCATATTGGGCTCGTTTTTATGCAATCCGTCCTGACAGCATTGTATGCCCGAGTTGATGCAAATACCGGACATTCCTGTATCACAGCGGCCCATAATGCCAATCTCAAGAGACCTGGGATAAGGCTCGAAAAACGTCTCGCACTCGGTTATATTTCCGCCCGAATCGGGCTTTCCATTCCGCATATAATTTCTTTTTGCAGCATTAAAAACAACTTTCATTCGATATTTCCATCCTTTTCCTTTTCTAATTATAGATTCTTTTTGAATACTTGTCAATATAAATTTTGCATTTTTGACTCTTATAGAATCATATGTATTTAACGGGATATATTATCTGATATAATAAAAAAATCAACGGGGAGCGGATATTCATGAATTTCGGGGAAACCTTGAAAAACTTGAGAAAAGAAAAAAATGTAACACAGGATGAGCTGGCAAAGGTCCTGAACATGAAACGGACTTCCATCTCCGGTTATGAAACCGGCAGGAAAGAGCCGGATTTTGCAACGCTGTCAAGGATTGCAGATTATTTCGGCGTGAGTGTGGATTTTCTGCTGGGCAGGTCTACGATCCGCTATGGCATGGACGGGCTGATGGAGGTCATGCAGGAAGACAGCGAGCTGGCTTCCTTTGTCTATGAGCTTGTAGCCAATTACGAGGTGAAGGCGATTTCAAAAAGTATCCTGAAACATAAGGATCTGGACAAAATCAAAAAAATCCTGGATATTCTGGAATAGTGGTCCGGAGCGCATGCTTTCCACGGTATGCGGCATATATCAAGGAAGCAGTTCTGTAACAATTCGGATCGGTAATTATAAAATTTTAAAACTTTATCTAAACTTAACATTATTTAACATACTATTTATCCATCCTTAATATTTTGATAACTTTTCTAAAATAAAATCGGATTCGTACTCAAACGAAAAATACCATTTTGAAATACCCCGCATAAACAATTGCGAAGGTTTGATGCGTTATTTATGCAGGCTGGATAAAGATTTTTTTCGTCAGCGGTATAGTTTAAAATCCACCAAAAAAATAGGAGGTTGTTGAAATGCAAAAAATCAAGATTACCCTGGCGCTCCTTCTGGTATTTTCCATCGTCCTTAGTATGGGACTTACGGCCGCCGCCGCAACCACAGGCGTTAAAATCATGCTGGATGGCAAGGAACTTGCATCCGATCAGGAGCCCCGTTTCGAAAGCGATTACACGCTGGTGCCCATCCGTGTCATTGCAGAAGCCCTCGGCGGCGAAGTAGGCTACAACAATGCCACAAAACAAGTGACCGTAACTACTGCAGACCACACAATGGCATTCAAGGTCGATTCCAAAACAGCAACGGTTGACGGAAAATCCGCAACGATGGACGTCCCCTTAAGAGGCTTCGGCGGAAGGACCTTCGTCCCGATAAGTTTCATCTCCCGGAACCTTGGCGCAGAAATAAGCTATTCAAACTCCACAAAGACCGTAACCATTACATATTTCTCGAACATGTCCGGTTCGCTCAAGCTGGGCGGTTCATCCACTATTTATCCGCCGGCTACCGCAGCGGCAGACGCCCTGATGAAAAAGAACAGCGGCCTTTCGGTTACCGTGGCTGAAGGCGGGTCCGGCGCCGGAATCACAGGTGCGGCCGACGGTACCTTCAATATCGGAAATGCTTCACAGGATCTCTCCTCCTCTCAGAAAACCACCTATCCGGACCTTGTGCAGACCCAGATCGGAAACGACGCGGTTGCCATTATCGTCCATAAGAACAATAAGCTAAAGAATCTTACAAAACAGCAGGTTTACGATATTTTCACAGGCGCGACCACAAACTGGAAGGACGTCGGCGGAGCTGACGGCGCTATCTTCGTCCAGACACGCGAATCCACCTCGGGAACTCTTGACTGCTTGAACAAAACAGCCATCCAGACAATCAGCAAGGAGGGAAAAGTCACTGAGACTGCAACTCCTCATAACTCCACCGGTCTTCTGCTGCAAGCGGTAAAGGACAATGAAAACGCAATCGGGTTCATATCCATGGGTTATGTCGACGACACCATCAATGCCGTCAGTATAGACAATATCCTCTGCACATATAACAATGCCTTCTATGGAGTATGGCCCTATACACGCCATCTGAACATGATAACCAAGGGAATGCCGACAGGCCTTGCGGCAAAGTTCATAAACTACCTCCGCAGTCCCGAAGGACAGAAGATTTTAACGGATGAGCATTATCTGCCTTTGTTTGACAAATATCTGCCCAAATAAATAATCCGGAGCATCAAACCCGCATACCGCCAGACCGGTTCCAGCCAGACATGGCTCCGGCTGGCGGTATAATAATATATATAGGTGGTGTTAAAAATGGAGGAAATCGAAACGATAAAAAAACAACAACCGGATGCTCTGCTAAGCGAAAGCACCCGGGTAAAAATCTCCAGAGTTGCCGATGCCGTCTCAGAGAAGATTATACTGTTTTTTACGGTATTAAGCGCAATAATCATCGTATTTATCTTCTATTTTATTTTGCAAAAATCCTGGGAAATATTCAAAATCAACGGTCTTGGCTTCGTCACGCAAACCGGCTTTGACCGGCAGATCAACGACGCTTTCTATGCCCCCGGCGATACGCCCGTCTGGATCTTCGGCGCATTGGGTCTTTTGCTCGGCTCCCTTCTTACCACCCTGGGCGCCCTTTTGATCGCCGTCCCCATGGGTATGGGCACAGCGATTGTCATCGCGGAGCTGGCTCCAGTGTGGATCAGGAATTTGCTGCAATCGGTAGTACGGCTTCTAGCCTCCATCCCATCGGTTGTCTTCGGCTTATTAGGGCTGCTGATCGTCGTCCCCCTCATAAAAAAAGCCTTTATCACCACAGAACTGCAAATCCAATTCATCAAATATTTTCAGATGGATGGTAAAAGCCTGCTGGCGGGAATCCTGGTCTTAAGCCTGATGATCCTTCCCATCATCGTCGCGCTTTCGGTGGACGCCATCAACGCCGTACCCAGGAAATACAAGGAAGCGTCCCTGGCCCTGGGGCTTTCCCATTGGCGGACAATCACAAAAGTGATGCTTCCCGCCGCAAAATCCGGTATCCTTGCAGGCGTGGTCCTTGGCATGGGAAGGGCGATCGGTGAGGCAATCGCACTCAATATGGTGACCGGAGGCATCGGCTTTGTACCAAACCCGGCCCATGGCCTGCCCTTCTTCCTCACGCCCGTTTTACCCCTTGCCGCTGCAATCGTTAAAAAGGCCGAAGCCATGTCGGTACCTTCCATTGAAGCAGCCTTGTTTGCCTGCGGCGTTGTGCTGCTTGCCACTACCACCGTCCTGGGCATATTGACCAAGATTGTAGAATACACGGTAAAAAGGAGGCAGGGACTTGAATAAAAAAGCTATCCGGGATGCCCTCGGACAAACGCTTTCCTGGTTCTCATCCAGCCTGGCAATTATGGTGTGTGTCGGAATTATCCTATACATATTCATCAAGGGCTTTTCCCAATTGAACCTTTCCTTTATCTTCACCGAGCCGAAGCCTACGTTTAAAGAAGAACTGAGCGGAGGGATCAGCACTCCCATCATCGGCACCTTCGTGCTCACCTTCATCGGTATCCTGGTCGCCCTTCCCTGGGCGCTGTCCACTTCCATCTACCTTGCCGAATATTCCCAAAGGAATCCCCTTGCAAAATACTTCCGGCTTGGCATCGACGTCCTGTCGGGAGTGCCGACAATTGTCATCGCAATTTTTGGCCTTGCCATCTTCAGCAATCCTTTTTTCGGATTTTTAAGCTCTATGGTGGAAGGTGTGGAAGGAATCAACAGGGCTTTCGGACGTTCGTTTTTTATTGCCGGCCTGACAATGGCGGTCATGATTTTGCCGTTTATAATAAAAACCTGCGAAGAGGCGATCAAATCCGTTCCGCAATCCTACAGGGAAGGTTCCCTGGCCATGGGCGCAAGCAAATGGCATACCATCACCCGGATCGTGCTGCCCTCTGCCACAAAAGGTATTGTCACCGGTGTAGTCCTTGGTATGGGAAGAATCATCGGCGATACGGCCATCGTCATGCTAACCCTGGGAGCAACCTTGCGCATGACCGGAATACAGCCCTGGTGGGCGCCGCAGAATTGGATAAGCACCCTGAGAAATACAGGCAGCACCCTGACCTCATACATTTATTTTGCATCTCCTGCAGGTGAAGGCAATATGACCGGCAAAGCCTTTGGCGCGTCTGTCGTCCTTATTGTCATCATTATCCTGCTGAATCTATTTACCGACGTGCTGGGAAACTTGAATAAAACGGTGAGAGAGGAATAATCCGATGGCAAACGTTTCAATCGATTATAAAAATACGGCGCCCCGGAAGGGGACTCCCGTAAAAGACAGCGAGACAGTCATCCGCGTGGAGAATGCAGATGCATGGTATGGCAATACCCAGGCGCTCCACCAGATCAATATGTCCATAAAGAAAAACAGCATAACCGCTTTCATAGGCCCTTCGGGATGCGGCAAGACAACGCTGCTGAAATGCTTCAACCGGATGAACGACATTGTGAAAGACTTCCGGCTGGAAGGCAAAATCCGGCTGCACGGCGAAGACCTGTATGACAGGGGCCGGAATGTCATAAACATACGGCAGAGGATCGGCATGGTTTTCCAGCAGCCCAATCCCTTTCCCATGACGATTTTTGACAATCTCAAGCTTCCCATCGTGGAAAATATCCAGGGCATCGGCAGGAGCAGAGTCCGGGAGATTGTCATTGAGAAGCTGAAAGCCTCCAACCTGTATGATGAGGTCAAATCAAGGCTTAACCAATCGGCGCTTAGATTATCGGGCGGGCAGCAGCAAAGGCTTTGCATCGCAAGAGCGTTGGCCATCGAGCCCGAGATCCTCCTCTTTGATGAGCCCTGCTCAGCCCTTGACCATATTTCCACGATGAAGATCGAAAGCCTTCTTTTGGAATTGAAAGAGAAATTCACCATCGTCATTGTCACCCATAACCTTCAGCAAGCCACCAGAATTGCGGATTATGCGGCGTTTTTCTATCAGGGAAGGATAGAAGAGCAGGGCCCGGCCCAGGATGTTTTCTTAAGCCCGCAATCAAAGCTGACGGCCAATTATCTGCACGGAGCTTTCTAAAAACGTGCAACAGGGGACGGTTCTCTGTCGCAGAATTACCCCAGCGGACGCGCAATGCGCGCCCCTACAGATGCATGTTATCCTACCGCAGCTCATTATTTCCATAGGGGCGGCCATTGACCGTCCGTCTAAAGTAGCAGGAAGTTAACTTCGACAGAGGAGAACCCTCCCCTGTCGCACTGACGCACCCCGACCCACTTATTTACAAAATCTAGGAGGTTATAGCAATGAAAAAGATATTCAACTACAAAACACTGGCTATACTGTTTGCCCTGGCATTCGCAATATCTCTCTCCGCATGCGCCGGCGCAGGACCGGAAGATGCAGAAGGCGCCCCCGGCGGAAATCAGGATACGGGTGCATTGACAGGTACCATAACAGTCTCAGGATCGATGTACGTCCAGCCGCTGCTGCAGGAGCTTTGCGAAGCGTTCAAAGCGGTCGAACCCGGAATTACGGTAGACATACAGGGCAGCAGCTCAGAAAAAGGCATCACGGATGTAACCGAAGGGATAGCCGATATCGGCGCTTCCTCCCGCGAGCTTACGGAGGAAGAGAAGAATGCCGGTCTCACCGGCAGTGTAATCGCTTATGACGGTATAGCGGTAGTAACTCATTCCAGCGCTGCCATAGCCAACCTGACAAAGGAGCAAATCGCAAAGATATTTAATGGAGAGATCAAAAACTGGAAGGACGCCGGCGGACCGGACAAGGAAATACTGGTCGTAAGCCGGGAAGAAGGCTCGGAAATCAGAGATGATTTTGAAGACGTTTTAAAGCTGCAGGAAACCGGCGACGGAAAAAAGGTATCCCTTGTAAGGGCCGACGCCCTCGTAATGGATGGGCCGGGAGCCGTTCAGGCCATTATCTCGGCAAGGGACAATGCCATAGGCTATACCTCTATGGGGTCTGCAGATGATTCCATGAAAAAGATCAGCGTCGAGGGAGCCGAATGCACAACCGCCACTTTGAGAGACAGGTCATATCCCCTGTCCGTACCGTTCCTTATCGTCACCAGGGGCGACTCGAAGCCGGAGGTCCAGGCTTTCATCAATTATATCCTTGGCGCCGACGGTCAGAAAATCGTCGGAGAAAACTATGGAAATGCGAAATAATGAAATTTGGAATTAAGTTAACATGGATTTAACATGTGATTAATTTGCTATTAAATAAAAAGGGATAGGATAAGTACATAAAATAAAAAACAAAAAAATCTTGGAGGTACATTAAGAAATGAGAAAAAAATCTATTGCAAGATCAACGGCACTCATCGTGTTGGCACTCGCAATGACAATGTCAATGTTTATGCTAACCGGGTGCCAGAAGGAAAACCCCTCGGATAGCGGAACAACAACTACCGCCGCCGCAGGAAATGAAACAACAACGGCAGCGGAAACAACGACGGCGCCGCTCGAAGGCAAAGTAATCATCGACGGATCAGCTACGGTATATCCCCTGATGGCCAACATCGCTGAGGAATACATGACCAACGTACAGCCCAATGTCAGCGTACAGGTGGGAAGAGCAGGTACCGGCGCCGGTTTCCAGAAATTCATCCCCGGTGAAACTGACCTGTCGGACGCATCAAGAAAGATCAAGGATGAAGAAGCAACCCCGCTTAAAGAAAAAGGAGTCGATGCATTGGAAATCAAGTTGGCCCTTGACGGTTTGACAATGGTTATCAATAAGGATAACACCTGGGCAACTGAAATGAAAAAAGAAGAAATTATCAACATGTATCTGTCGGGAAAATTCAAAGCAGACGATAAAGTACTCTGGTCCGACATCAGATCCGACTGGCCCAAGGAAGAAATAAAATTCTACGGCCCCAATGAAAACCACGGAACCTATGAGTTTTTCCACGAGACGATCCTTAAAAAAGCAGACCTGGTTAAAACCGTCAGTCTGCAACAGGAATACTCCACACTTGTCGATCTGGTATCCAACGACAAAAACGCCATTGCCTTCTTCGGATTCGGCTACTATGTAAACAATAAAGACAAGCTGACCGCAGTAAAAGTCGACTTCGGCAGCGGTCCGGTGGAGCCTACCATTGAAACCATCGGCGAAGACCTTCCCTATGCCGGCTTTACCCGTCCGGTATTCACCTACCTGAATGTAAATCTGGCAAAGGAAAAACCACAGGTACTTGATTTTGCCAAATATATCGTATCTGCCGAAGGAGCCAAAAAATTGGCAGGCGCCAATGGTTTTGCCCCACTTCCCGATGCTGCCTATACCGAATTGCAGGCGCAGTTGGAAGGTATTAAATAATGTTGATGGGAAACCATCATACGATAGACCCTGTAACTTACTTAAGACGAGGAGAGATTTTTCTTCTCGTCTTAAGGCACTTATAACGAGGCGGCAAAAATATCCTCCATTTAAACTAGTCTGTTGTGCCAGTCGGTTTGTGTCATTGCGAGCGTAACGCAGCGGAGCGTAGCAATCTCAGCCTGCTTCGGAAGCATTACTTTAATCATATGAGATTGCCGCGGTCGCTACGCTTCCTCGCAATGACAAACAAAGCAGGTTACAGCAACCGGCACTATGCGCTAAATCAGGTCGTTATAAACATAACGGAAGGAATGTATTAAAGTGAGTAATTTTGCAGATATAAAGCAAAAAAATAAAACCGGTATAGCAAAAATATATAATACGGACAAGGTAATACCGGCCATATTATTACTGATAGCCTCAATTTCCATATTGACGTCCATAGGAATTGTTTTGACCTTGATCGTCGATGCATCTCATTTTTTCAGGGAGGTCCCTTTAAAAGAGATTTTCAGCACGGAGCTTGCCCCTTTGAAGGATAACCCCAGCTTCGGCTTCCTGCCGTTGATTTGCGGGACCTTTGTCACTACGGCAATCGCCATGCTGGTAGCCGTTCCAATCGGATTGACCGCAGCAATGTACTTAAGTGAATTTTCAACAGTAAACAGGAGAAAGGTTTTAAAACCTGTTATTGAGGTATTGGCGGGAATTCCTACCATTGTTTACGGTTTTTTTGCATACTCCTTTGTCACCCCGTTATTGATGAAAATTATCCCCGGCCTGGGAGCAAAAAACGCCCTGAGCCCCGGTATAGTCATGGGTATAATGATCATTCCCCTTGTGGCCTCCCTATCCGAGGACGCCATGAACGCTGTCCCCGATTCTATCCGTGAAGGCGCTCTGGCTCTTGGCTCAACAAGGCTGGAGGCCACGGTAAAAGTTGTCGTACCCGCCGCTCTTTCCGGAATAATCGCTTCTTTTGTACTGGCAGTTTCCAGAGCCATCGGAGAGACCATGATTGTTGCGATTGCCAGCGGGAGCGCAAAGAATTTTACACTGGACTTCACAAAACCCATGCAAACAATGACGGCGTATATCGTCGAGTTCACCAGCGGAGACGCAGCCAGCGGAACTCTTGGCTATTACAGCCTGTATGCGGTGGGACTGCTCCTTTTTGTCTTTACGCTTTTAATGAATCTGGCTGCAAAATATGTTACCAAAAGATTCCGGAAGGAGTACTAAAAATGAAATCTTATTTCAATGCGGAACTGGTTCACAAGAGGATGAAAAGAAGAATCCTGCTGGATAAGACGGCAAAAGTGGTATTTTCATTTACGATCATATTCTCTTTGCTGGTATTGGGCCTGTTGATATACAGGGTCATCAGCCAGAGCATTGGATGGCTGGACATTCAGTTTTTAACAAGCAAATTGTCAATCAATGCCGAAAAAGCCGGAATAAAGGGTGTATTGGCCGGCTCAGCCCTGCTGATGGTCATCGTGGCTCCTGTGACATTGTTTTTGGGCGTGGCAACCGCCATATACATGGAAGAATATTCAAAAAAGGGAGCAATGCAATACCTGATAAATACCAATATATCAAACCTGTCGGGCGTGCCTTCGGTAATCTTCGGGCTGCTTGGGCTAACGGTTTTCGGAAGGCTTCTGAACCTGGGCTCCAGTGTGCTGGCAGGGGGCCTGACCATGTCTTTGCTGGTGCTTCCCATCGTCGTTGTATCCAGCCAGGAAGCCATCCGCGCCGTACCCGGCTTTCTCCGGGATGCCTCCTATGCCCTGGGAGCCACCAAGTGGACAACCATAAGAAAAATTGTTCTTCCTACCGCGTTGCCGGGTATTATGACAGGCTCGATTTTATCTCTCTCAAGAGCCATTGGCGAAACCGCTCCTCTGGTGGTTCTGGGGATACCGGCGCTGCTCTTAAGGACACCCACAGGCTTTATGGATGATTTTACGGCCCTTCCCATTCAAATTTACTATTGGACCCTTGATACGGTACTCACGAAAGAATATGCAAATCTTGCCGCAGCAACAATTATCGTACTTCTTTTGCTTTTGTTCCTGATGAATTCGGTGGCAATTCTAATAAGAAATAAGTTTCAGAGAAGGTATTAGAGTCTTCCGGGGGATTTACACAATGAAAAATATCGGTGATTTGAGCAGGCTGAAGAATTTTATAACCGGCCATTCTATTGACCTGAAGAGTTTCAAGGTCGGTGATTTTGTCGGCCTGAAGAATTTTAAAATTCGTACGAAGCTGTTAGCAATGGTTATTCTTACCAGTTTCCTGCCTATAATCGTATTAAGCTGGCTAAATATAAGCAGTTCCAGCAAAGAAATAAAAAATGAGGTCTTTAAGGAAAATCAATTATATATGGCATTAACCAATGAAAGAATCGATCAATACTTCCACGCCCGGGAAGGCGACGCATTGCTGCTGACGGGATCACGCATTGTAAGGGAAGGAATCGAGAAAATCAACAGCTTCAATATCAGTGATGCTGAGGAGCAAAAAATTCTGGAGGATTTTCAGAGCTTACTGAACATTCCGCTGGACAAATACAAGTATACGGATATCTTTTTGACAAATAAATATAGTGAAGTAGCTTTCAGTATAAATTACGACAAGCTGGACATATCGCCGCTGGTATTTTCCGGAGATTTTACCGGCAAGGCAATGGCCGGAGAGCTAAACTGGTCGGGGGTGTTCCGCAACAGCTTTATAGATGATAACATAGCCGTACTGGCGGCTCCGGTTTATTCCTATTCCGATACCAGTAACAAAACGCCTGTCGGTACTCTAAACATCGTTTTAAACCAGAGTGCAATCAACAATATCGTCCAAAACGGCATCGAAAAACTGGGTACGACCGGAGATTCCTACTTGATCGATTCCGAAGGCCTGCTGCTTACAAATACCATGAAAGAGCCTTATACCGATGGCGCAGCCTTGAAGGAGGCAATCAAAACCGAAGCCGTAAGCTTCCTGTCCGGGCCGGTAGCCAACGGTGATTTGGCCTTCAGCCGGACAATAAGCTACTCCGGCTATACGGGCACGGCAGTAATCGGTACCTTATCCGTTGCAAAAATCGGAGACAGCTTTGCCGGACTTGTTATAGAAGTTGAAGAGGCTGAAGCCCTGGGAGCCATCGGGAATCTCCGAAAAAGTCTTTTTATGATTGCCTTTCTCATTATCGCCGCAGCTTCCCTTCTTGCGGTCAATATCGCATTTACCATCAGCAGGCCCATTGGCAAAGTCATAAAAATAACCGGCAAAATCGCCGGCTATGATCTGGAAATACCCATCAGCGATAATGAGCTGAGGAGGAAAGACGAAATCGGAAACCTGGAAAGGGCTATCGTAAAAATTGTCAATAATTTAAAAAGCATCCTTTTGGAAGTCGACAGGTCTGCCGGTGAAGTGGCGGCTTCTTCCAGGGATTTAAAGGCAAATTCACAGCAATCCTCCGAAACAGCCGATATCGTAGCCAAAAGCGTAAGTGAAATAGCGAAAGGCTCGCTGGAGCAAACATACAGCGCGGAAGCCTGCTTCAACAAGTCAACGGAATTAAGCAATATTATCACAAGGGATTATGAGTATTTGAAGCAGATGACCGCAGCTACCGATGAGGTAAGCAAACTGGCGGAATACGGCCTGGAAGTGATTGATAACCTGTCCGAAATAAACACACACTCCAGTGAAGCCAACAAGGATGTCCACCTTAGTATACTCAAATCGCATCAAAGCTCCCACGAAATTGCAAAAGCCAGTAAACTCATTATGGATATCGCCGATAAAACCAATCTGCTTTCACTGAATGCCTCCATCGAGGCCGCAAGGGTGGGTGAACATGGAAAAGGCTTTGCCGTCGTAGCCGATGAAATACGGAAGCTGGCAGAACAGTCCCGGGAGTCTACCCTGACCATTAACGGCATCATTCACGGACTGCGCAAAGACACCTCGGAAGTGGAGAAAAACGTGGAGAAACTGATCGATATATCGGAAAAGCAGAAAGAATGCGTCAACCAGACAAAGGATAAATATCTGGAGATTACACAGGCCATAAAGGCGGCGGAATCCAGGGTGCTGGTGCTGAACGAATCCCGCCGGATGATCGACCAAATGCGGCAGGAGGTTGACGAAGGAATTCACAAATTGGTTACCGTAAGCGTACAAAACTCCGCCAGTACCGAAAATGTCTCCGCTTCCGTACAGGAGCAAGCCGCTTCCATCGGGGAAATATCGACAGCCAGCGACAATCTGGACTCACTGGCGCAAAACCTGAAAAACCTGGTAGGCGTATTTAAAATGGGAAAGCAGTAGGCCGGCTCTGCCGGCAGGATAATTATTGCTACAGCGAAAAAAACATTTATTCTTCGCGGTAGTATTATGCAATTAACAGCAAGTTAACATTTGTTTAACGCAACATTAAATTATAATTGATAGTATAGAGTGAACATGGTATGCAATTCTATGCAAACGAAAGGCTGATGACTATGGAAAAGGATAAAATCAAGCTATATACAAAGAATCTGGATCTGTACTACGGCAATGTCCAGGCATTAAAAGCCATAACCGTTGATATTCTGGAACGGGAGGTTACAGCCCTCATCGGCCCTTCAGGCTGCGGAAAATCCACCTTTATCAAGACGTTGAACCGTATGAACGACCTGATAGAGAGCGTCGTAATATCCGGAGACGTTTTTCTCGACGGTTTGAATATATATAAGGAGTATGATATAGTGGACTTAAGGAAAAGAGTGGGAATGGTTTTTCAAAAGCCGAACCCCTTCCCTATGTCGGTCTTTGACAATGTAGCCTACGGTCCCAGGATCCATGGTATAAAGTCAAAGTCCCAGTTGGGCGAGATTGTTGAAAAGAGCCTTAAAAATGCAGCTCTCTGGGATGAGGTGAAGGACCGCCTGAAGCAAAACGCGCTGGGACTTTCAGGGGGCCAGCAGCAGAGATTATGCATTGCCAGGGTGCTGGCGGTGGAGCCGGAGGTCGTCCTGATGGATGAGCCGACTTCGGCCCTTGACCCGATTTCGACATTAAAAATTGAGGATCTGATTCATGTGTTAAAGGAGAAATATACCATCGTGATCGTTACCCACAATATGCAGCAGGCGGGACGAATCTCCGACAGGACGGCGTTTTTCCTCCATGGCGAGATTGTGGAATATGACAACACGGAAAACATCTTCAGCAAACCTGCCGACAAACGCACGGAAGATTATATTACCGGAAGATTTGGTTAATAATAAAAGTATGAGGTGACATAAAATGGTAACAAGACATTCATTTGATCAGGGACTGGACGATTTGCACCGGGAGCTTATTAAGATGGGAAGCCTGGTTGAGGAATCCATCGACAATACCATACAGGCTTTGAAAAAGCAGGATGTGGAGCTGGCGCGGCAGGTTTTTTTGAATGACGATATCATCGACGACCTGGAGCAGGCCATCGAAAAGAAGTGCATGAACCTTATTGCGCGGCAGCAGCCTCTTGCCAAGGACCTCCGGACAATCAGCACCGCCCTTAAAATCATCACCGATATGGAGAGGATTGCCGACCATTCTTCCGATATCGCCGAATTGACCCTCCGGATGGCCAATGTGAAATATATAAAGCCGTTGATCGACATACCCAAAATGGCGGAAATGGCCAAGCAGATGGTGAACAAGTCCATCGACGCATACGTCCGCCAGGATATAAAGCTTGCACAGGAGGTATGCGCCAGCGATGACGACGTTGACGACCTTTTCAATAAAATATTGCTGGAACTGGTCAATATCATGAAGAATAATTCCGAAGCCGTCGAGCAGGCCATTGATTTCATGTTCATTGCCAAGTACCTGGAAAGAATGGCCGACCATGCTACAAATATCGGAGAATGGGTGGTTTTCAACGTAACCGGCGAGCACGATCATCTTGCGAGGCTTTTCCATAAGGAAGGCAAACCCGATTATCCCCATGTGAAGTAGGGACGGCAAAAATGCAGGCGCGGCTGCCCACAGCCGCCCGCCATGGTATCCGGTAGGATGGCTGGCAATGAAATGTATAAGCGAAAGGTTTGATGGTGACTATGCCAAAGGAATTGATTTTTGCAGTTGAAGATGAAGTTCATATCCAGCAGCTGGTGAAGTACAATCTGGAGTCCAGCGGATACCGGGTTATGGCCTTTGAAAGCGGTGAAAACCTTTTAAACGAGGTGAAGGCCACCATTCCCGATCTGTTCATCCTGGACATCATGCTGCCCGGAATTGATGGACTGGAGGTCTGCAGACAGCTGCGGGGCAATCCCAGGACCAGGAATATCCCCATCATCATGCTGACCGCCAAAAGCGAAGAATTTGACAAGGTCCTGGGCCTTGAGCTGGGCGCCGACGACTATATCGCCAAGCCATTCAGCGTAAGGGAACTGGTGGCCAGGGTAAAGGCAATCTTTCGAAGAATGAACACTTCGGCGCCGATAGAATCCGAAAACGTGCACCATGGGGATATAACCATCGACTTTTCCAGGCATGAGGTATATAAAAAAGGGCGGCTCCTGGAAATGCCCCTGAAGGAATTCGAGCTGCTGAAAATGCTGATTTTGAACAAGGGCAAGGTTTTGTCCAGGGAGCTTCTCCTGGATAAGATATGGGGCTTCGACTATTACGGCGAAACCAGGACCGTGGACGTCCATATACGTTATTTGCGGCAGAAGATCGAGGATGACGACAGCAACCCGGTTTATATCGAGACCATCCGGGGGATCGGTTATAGGTTTAACGACAAGGAACTCTGATACAATCCGGTTTGATTCATAGGTTTAGGCGGTGTTATCGGTTTGAAAAAAAAGATATTTTTATCCTACCTGGTTTTGATCGTCATCGGTATCTCCACGACAGGCCTTTTCGTGTCGCAGCTTACCCAGGGGCTGTACAGGCAGGAGGTGGAGCAGCGGTTAAAAGCGACCGCCTCCCTGATGGAACGTGAGATATCGGAAGACATTGAAAAGGGGCAGGTGATGGATTTCAACCTGGAGGCCGTCGCCTATGCGCAAATATTGAAAAACGCCTCGTTTGTTGAAGACTTCCCGCAAAAATTGGAGCCCCGCATTACTTTCATCAATTACAGCGGTGAAGTTATCGGCGAATCCAATACCGATTTTCACAACATGGAAAACCATCTGGGAAGGAAAGAAATCATAGAAGCCATCGATGGCGGATTCGGCACGGATGTGAGGTTCAGCGAGACCTTGAAAATGGATTTCATCTATGTCGCCACTTCCATCAAGGCTGCGCAAACCGTAATCCGGATCTCCGTTCCACTGACACAGCTTAAGGATATCCACCGGACCATATGGATCTATTCAGGCATCGGCATTCTGGCAGGACTTGCCCTCACAATCCTGCTGGCCATGAAGTTCAGTGCCTCCCTTACGCTTCCTGTCAATGAACTGAACATGGTATCCAGGGAGATTTCCAGAGGCAACTATTCCAGAAGGGTTTCGATAAAATCCTCCGACGAACTGGGCCAGCTTGCCGGCACCTTCAATGAGATGGCCGGGGAACTGGAAAAAACCATGGCTGACCTGAAGGACAAGAACATCAAATTCGACTCCATCATGAACAGCATGACCAACGGCTTTCTTGCCGTGGACAGAAAACAGAAGATCCTGTTGATCAACGAAATTGCCTGCCGTTTTCTTGATATTGATTATGATGAGGGTATTCCCGGTAAAAATCTTATTGACGTAATACGGAACCACAAAATAAACAAGCTGCTGCTGGAGACTGTGGAAGGAAATGAATCCTCCATACACGAAATCAGCATCTCCCTGCCCGAGGAAAAGGTATACAGGATCTACGCCAACCCCATCAAATCCCTGGAGTCGGAAGGCAGCAATTCCGGCGGTATACTCTCCATCATGGATATTACAAACCTTAAAAAGCTTGAGCAGATAAGGACCGATTTCGTCTCCAACGTGACCCATGAACTGAAAACCCCCCTGACTTCCATCCGGGGATTCGTTGAGACCTTGAGAAGCGGAGCCATCGACGACGGCGAGGTGTCCGACAAGTTTCTGGAAATCATCGATATCGAAGCCGAAAGGTTATATATCCTCATCAACGATATCCTTCAGCTGTCGGAGATAGAGACAAAGCAAAAGGATTCCAACATTGCGACCCATGACCTGGGAAGCATCATCAACGAAATCTTCTCCATTCTCCAGGGCGCCGCCGACAAGAAGAGCATAAAGCTGATGTGCGATATCGAAGACAGCATCAGTATCACAGCCAACAGGGACAGGATAAAACAGATGCTTATCAACCTTATTGACAACGCCATTAAATACAATGTTGAAAAAGGCAGTGTAACAGTGAAGGCCTGGAAAGCCGAAGGACGGATTGTGCTCTCGGTAAAGGATGCAGGCATCGGAATCGCACAGCAGCACCTGGCCCGGATCTTCGAAAGATTCTACCGCGTGGACAAGGGCAGGTCAAGAAACATGGGAGGCACCGGTCTGGGGTTGTCCATCGTCAAGCATATCGTTAACCTATATAATGGCGATATCAAAGTAGAAAGCGAGCCCGGCCGCGGCTCGGAGTTTATTATCCAGCTGCCGGTGTGATAAAGGAGTCAAAGGGGACGGTTCTTCCTGACTCACTCCGATTTCACCCGCTGGACAACATTTCTATTAAGATCAAGCAATTTTGCGACTTGACGGACTGAATACCTCTTCTCAAATTTTAGATGCCGGATAATACCTTCACGAACAGTCCTATTCGTTTTGATATCCTCCAAATTGGCTTTCGATTTATTGAGAATATCAATAACCTGCTCTTTCATGAACTCATTATCAGGCTCTTGCTCATCGCAATCAATAAAGCTGTTGTTTACTCTCTCCATAGTAAATTCCTTGAATAATTTAATTGCCCTGTTTCTATCCTTTGTAAATATTTCCAGCATCTCATCCGTTTCAAATGCACTATTTTTTTGGTTTATATATTCATTATAACTGCTCCACTTATACTCCAAGGCATTTTTCACAATATTTGCTTTTACCGGGTTGTTATGGATGTATCTTATAACCTCCAGCAATTGTCCGTCACTTTTAATTTCTTCACTCTTAAACCGATCCTGGAAGACATGCCCAACCCGCTTATGTTTTCTATTATAGTAATGAGCATAACTTGTCCCTATCCTTTTAATAATCCTTGCTATTGGGTCTTTCTCTTCTTTAATAAGAAGATGAGTATGGTTATCCATAGCACAATATGCATATAAACTGAATGCATTATCCTTTTTCTTTTCAAACAAGGTATCTATAAAACGTGTTTTATCTTCCTCATCTTGAAAGATATCTTTTCTCTCATTTCCCCTCATCATTACGTGATAAATTCCGGTTTTGCTGAGCTTTCTGCTTTGTCTTGGCATAAAATATACTCTCCCAACATTTCCTGTAGGGAAATTATACCAGATACTCAGTTGTGAGTCCAGTTGTGAGTCAAAAAGAACCGTCCCCTTTGACTCCGGGGCGAGCATCTGCAATTAGATTAAATAAGTCAATCCAATCGTCAATATCCTCCACCCTCTTAATCCTTCATTAATTAGAAGCTCCAGCCTGTCTCGGATCGTCCTTGTAATATTTCCTATAGAGCAAAGGAGTAATACCCTCGAACTTTTTAAATGTCTTAATGTAATACCCCGGTTCACTAAATCCCAGCTCATCACTGATTTGTGAAATGGGAAGATCTGTTTTTTCCAATAGCTGCTTTGACCATTCAATTTTTTGTCTGGCAATAAAAGCAGAAAAATTTTTACCGGTTTCTTTTACAAATAATCGGCTGAAATAACCGGTACTGATGTGACATAAATCCGCCATCTTTTTCTGGGATATATTTTCTCCTTTATTTTTAAATATATAATGAAATGCAGGTTTCAAGGTTGAGTCCTTGCCTAAATACCGGTCTTCTATTGAAGTTTTCAAGTAAGCATTGGTAACCGCGTTAGCCATCTCTTTCTTTATTTGTTCAATATTATCCAAAGAATAACCGCTGTAAAGACCGGAAGGAGCCGGGCTTTCTTTCAGAGGGAACACCTTTTCATACATTTCCAGAATTAAATTTTTGTTCATGGCTTCCTCTACGATATAGTGGCACAGACTAAACAGCATTTGGCCAACATTTACTATCTCTGCATATGAGAGTGTAGGGATAGAATCATACATGCGCTTTATATCACCTTTTTTAAAAGCATGAAGAAGTTCTTTTGCAGGAGTGACGAGAATTTGCTCAAGCTGAGTATTCTCTTCGTTATCAGGAAGCTTTACTTCTCCTGCCATGACTGCGCCCACATATTTGTCATCAATGATTATGGGTATAGCAATATCTACAATATTACAATGGCACAGATAGATATAAGGAGCGTTCATTCTGACTGCCTCCAGTCCCCCTCTGGAATCGCATTTTTGACAACTCTTTGCCAGGTCAGGATCGCTGCGGACGTATTTGCAGAAAGGGCGCGGAGCACTATGTACAGTAATCGGCACACCCTTATAATCTACGGTTATAATCGCCAATTTGGTAACTAACGCAAGTGAATCTTGCAGGTTTTGCCACTTTTTCAAATCAAGAATTTTGTTAAGATTAAGGTAACTGGTTATCAACGAAATTCCCCCCGGCTATTTTACTGAAATGAACGGAAAATTATTTTTAATCTATTCTATATAATACTATATAAACCCCAAAATGAAAATGTATCCATTTACATAAAATGAAAA
The DNA here is from genome assembly GCA_023426125.1 of Bacillota bacterium. Taxonomy (GTDB): domain Bacteria; phylum Bacillota; class Clostridia; order Acetivibrionales; family DTU013; genus MnB-11. Next base: position 14,247 of record JAFABI010000011.1, on the reverse strand, counting down.
TAGTTGTTAAATAATCATCGCCTTTGTAAAAAAAATGAGATTTCCAGCAGAAAGGTCAAAAAAAAACCATTAATAATTGTAAATTTCCGTCACATAAGTCTAATGCCATATCCGCGGAATGATACTAGAATGGTTAATGTAGAATGACCGTAAATAGCTATAGACCGTCTGAAACACAGTAAAATTCATGACTTGGAGGTATATCTATGAGAAAAGCATTTATTTGCCCGACAAAATATGTTCAGGGTGAAAACGAAATTGTAAATTTAGGCTATTTTGTTAGAACCTTTGGAAAATCGGCGTTATTGATCGCACATCCGGAGGATGTGAACCGCCAAAGAAACAAATTAACTGCAACAGCAGAAAACTTCAATATTGAATTTGTGGAAAGCGGATTTCAAGGGGAGTGCTCACGCCAGGAAGTGGCCAGACTTAAGTCAATAGCGAAGGAAACCAATTGTGACTGTATCATTGGTTTGGGCGGCGGTAAAGCCATCGACACAGCAAAATGTGTAGCAGAAGGTAATGCACTGATCATTGTTCCGACCATTGCGGCGACAGATGCGCCTACAAGCCATTCGGCTGTTTTATATACACCGGACGGTTCATTTGATGATTACGCATATTTTAACCAGAGCCCAAGTGTTGTTTTAGTCGATACAACGGTAATAGCGAATGCGCCTACCAGGTTTTTAGTTTCCGGAATGGGTGACGCCTTATCTACTTACTTTGAAGCACGTGCGAATGTACAGTCTTTTACAAAAGTAAATGCAGGTCTGCCCTGCGGATACCGTGAAGGTCTTTGTGGAGAAGCCAGAGGGACTAACGCAGCATTCGCTCTCGCAGCATTATGTTATCAGACATTGCTGAAGGATGGCGCAAAAGCGAAGGAAGCATGTGATCAGAATCAGGTAACAGCCGCGCTGGAGAATATTGTTGAAGCAAATATTCTATTATCCGGACTGGGCTTTGAAAGTGGCGGTCTTGCAGCAGCACATGCCATTCATGACGGATTGACCATTTTAGAAGGTACTCACAAATATTACCATGGAGAAAAAGTAGCCTTTGGAACAATAGCGCAACTAGTCTTAGAAAATGCGCCTGCAGAAGAATTAAAAGAAGTGCTTGAGTTTTGCATAAAAGTTGGATTGCCTATAAGGCTTGCAGATATCGGAGTACCCGGTATATCCGACGAAATGCTGCTCGAAGTGGCTAAAAAGGCCTGCATACCCGAAGAGTCGGTACATGCAATGCCGTTTCCTGTTACTGTCGAATCAGTAGCAGCTGCAATTAAAGTAGCTGATGCGTTAGGTAAAAAGTATGCTGTAGAGCGATTTGTCCGGATTGTTGAGTAAGATGGAGGTTTCTATATGAAAAAAATTATCAATACACCGGAGAATGTGGTAAGTGAAATGTGTAACGGAATCGTGCTGGCACATCCGGAATTGGAGTTATTGGAAAAATATAAAGTAATCAAAAAGAAGAACATTAATAAAGATAAAGTCAGCCTGATAAGCGGAGGAGGAAGCGGGCATGAACCCGCCCACGCAGGATTTGTGGGAAAAGGCATGCTGGATGCGGCAGTATGCGGCGATGTATTTGCATCACCTTCTCAGATTCAGGTCTTTCAGGCAATAAAAGAGACCGCCGGCAATAAAGGAACATTGCTCGTAATAAAAAATTACAGCGGCGATATGATGAATTTTAAAAATGCTGCTTATATGGCTCAGGAAGATGGATTTTTAGTAGACTATGTAAAAGTAGACGACGATATTGCCGTACAGGACAGCCTCTATACTGTTGGCAGGCGAGGAGTTGCGGGCACTGTTTTTGTACATAAAATTGCCGGTGCGGCGGCAGAGAGAGGGTATACATTGCCTGAAGTCAAGGCTGTTGCAGAAAAGGCGGCAGCCAGTGTGAAAAGTATTGGATTTGCCCTGACTTCCTGTACTGTACCGGCAAAAGGGACGCCTACCTTCGAACTGGCGGAAGATGAGATAGAATATGGAGTCGGGATTCATGGAGAGCCGGGAATTCAACGAAAAAAAATAGTCTCTGCGGATGAACTTGCAGAAATAATGGTTTCCGCATTGTTAAAAGAGCTAAAATTGCAGGAAGCCCGGAAAAACATTGCGGTTTTGATAAACGGCTTTGGCGCTACTCCTTTGCAAGAGTTGTATTTATTGAACTATGCAGTTTGCAAGGAGTTGTTCAGAAATCACGCCACAATTTGCAGAACATTAATAGGAAACTATATGACCAGTATTGATATGGCCGGGGCTTCCGTATCAATTATGGAAGTGGATGATGAACTGAGGGGGCTGCTTTCAGATGTCTGCGATACCCCGGCATTAAAAATCAACGGGGAGGTTCCGGAGGTCCATAAAGTAGAAACATCGAAAGGATCAGGTCAGAAGCCTGTTTCCTATGAAGTGGAGACCGATAAGGCATACGCCTTGCTTGACCCATATGAGATTAGCTTAAATAATATTGTATATATGGTAGATCAAATGAGCGCCTGCATTATACGGAATGAAGTGCGCTTCTGTGAATTGGATTCACATGCGGGCGACGGAGATTTTGGCATGAGTGTGGCCAAAGGATTTAAGCAATTAAAAGCAGAGTGGGCGGACATCGTGGGAAAGAAAGCAAAAAGTATCGGAAGTTTCCTGGATGCATGCTCTATGGTCATAATGGAACATTGCGGCGGAGCTTCTGGTCCCATATGGGGTTCGGCTTTCAGAGCCGCCGGAAAATATTCAGGAGTAAAAACAAAGCTGACCGTTTCCGAATTTGCCGGTATGCTGCAGGCTGCCGTAAAAGGTATTCAGTCAACGGGAGAAAGGAGCTTCGGCCGCGGTGCGGTTATGGGAGACAAGACACTGATTGATGCGTTGATTCCCTGTGCGGATTCATGGAAAATCAGTTCTGAAAATGGCGATAATGTGAAAGCAGCTCTTGTAAAAGCGGCGGAAGCAGCTGTAACAGGTGCAAAGGCGACAGAGAATATCGCAGCGCGCATGGGAAGAGCAGGAACTGTAGGAAACAGAAGCATTGGATACCCGGATGCAGGGGCTTATGGGCTGGGAGTTATTTTTACGGAGATAGCCCAGGCAATGGATTAAGTATAGGCGAGGTATCTTCAATCGTGGGATATGAAAATCCCCTGTATTTCAGCAGGGTGTTCAGACAGGAAGCCGGCATATCTCCGGGTGATTATAGAAAGAACTGTCAGTGAATACCAGGGGATTAACAACGCCTATGAACACAGTAATACAAGACCGGACAATTAGCTGCCGGCCTGCATTTGCATATTTTCGAAAAAAATCTGCCGGCTGGATGTCCGGCAGATTTTTCCACATTGACTTCTTTCAACGCTGTATCAGTCCCTGATGGGCTCAAAAACAGGCTTTTCTTCCGCTGTTTCAACACATATCACCGTGTCTATGTCATCCGTGCACCGCCCGTGAGGATATATCTCCCACGCACTGTCACTTTCGCAGGTCTTCCGGCTTATGATGTCCACCGGTTCGCCTGTGGCAAGGAAATATGCTTTCTCAATTTTATTTGCAATATTTAAAAGCTGAAGGTGCTCGGGTGGCTTTGCAAGATGGATAAAAAGCTTATGCGGTTTTGTCGTAAACATGCATCCCTCCACGTCATAGACGTAGAGAGGGACAGCCTGCGTACCATAAATGCTGTCGCCGCTGCTTTTGAGGAAATCCCCCACTCTCTCCAGGACAGACACGCTTTCCTGCGGGATAGCGCCGTCCCCATCCGGCCCGATATTCAGAAGGTAATTGCCGCCGCGGCTAACGATCTTTACCATCAGGCGCAGTATTTCCGCCGGCGTTTTCCAGTTGTGGTCACTTTTTTTAAATCCCCAGGTGTCGTTCAGCGTGGCCGGAACCTCCCAGTCGCCGGGGTAAGGCAGCGCAGGAATGAAATTATCCCCCGTTGTCATGTATTCCCCCAGGCCGTTGCCTATTCTTCCGCTGATAATGCAATCCGGCTGCAGCTTCTTAACATAATCGAAAATTTCCCGGCTTTCCTCCGTCGTCATTCCCATCGGCGTATCAAACCACATCATACTGATTTTTCCATACTGTGTAAGGAGCTCTTTCAGCTGTGGAAAGCATTTTCTCTCCATGTAGCGGCGGAAATTTTTACTGCTGTTGTCACGGTTTGCCACATATCCGTCCGGGTCGTGCCAGTCCTGCGCCTGCGAATAATAGAAGCATAAATGCAGTCCATGCTTGTTGCATGCGTCCGCAAGCTCCCCGACAACGTCGCGTCCAAACGGCGTTGCATCCACGACATTGTATGGGTCGCATTCCGAACGGTACATGGCAAAGCCGTCATGGTGCTTTGTAGTGACGGTCACATATTTCATTCCCCATCCTTTTGCCATCCGCACATAGTTATCTGCGTCAAAGGAGGACGGGTTGAACTTCGACGCAAGCTTCCCATATTCGTCTGCCGGAATGTCGAGCGTATTCATAATCCATTCCGCGATTGTCGGAGTGATTTTTCCGTTGTATTCCCCTCCCAAAATGGAATAAAGCCCCCAATGAATAAAAAGTCCGTATTTTGCTTCCTTAAACCATGGCTGCCGAGTATCCTTAATCATAACAATACCTCCATTCATAATTTTGTCCTTTGCACCGCAATCTTCCGTATTTTCCGCCTGAACTTTTTTACCAGCCGCCGCGTCCCAGGATCGGCCAAACTACCTCCACCCTTTCTCCGCGTATCCCGTAATATCTGTCGTGGGCATTGACCATGGTGCAGCAATGCCCCGGGATATACCTCACCTTTTCCAGATAGCCAAGCTCGTCCTTTTCATCCGAAATAATGCCGTGTTCTTCATGCAATGCTACCTTTAGCCCCACCCTGCCCATCACTGCTGGGAGCCCCTGATCCGAAGGGCATACCTTTAGGCCGGCGTCTGTAACTGCCATCCCGTGCCTTTTGTGAATCACTGTGACCAGGAGGGTCAAGGCGGTTTCAAATTTAAGCTCCAGCTCTTCATACGCCCTGTCCATGAAAACATAGGAGCCTGCCTGTATCTCCGTCCAAAGCGTATGATCGCCGGTCATGTCATAAGTCCCCGTGCTTCCGCCGCTAACCTGGCGGACCGCAATACCCCGCGCTTCCAGATAGGACTTCACCTGCAAAACCATGTCCGCCATCTTCTTCACACCGTCGTACCTGGCTAGCCTGTCCGCAACATGGCTGAGGTGCCCCTCATATGCCTGCAGCCCCTCGAAAACGAGCCCTTCGGATGCATTGACCCTGTCGGCAAGCGCATATGCATCTTCCTTTGTCTGAACCCCGCACCGTTTCATGCCTGCATCCAGCTCCACAAGCACGTGGACAGCCGTTTTAAATTCTAAAGCCGCCCGGGACAGTACGGCGATATTTTCAAGGTTATCGGCCAGTACGGTAATCCGGGCGCCATTGCGCGCCAGCCCGGCCAGCCGGTAAATTTTCATCGGATCGGCAATCTGATTTGCGATCAATATGTCCTTCACTCCCGCAGCAGCCAGAACCTCCGCTTCTCCAAGCTTCGCACAGGTAATACCCGCGGCACCGGCGTCAAGCTGCCTGTGGGAAATCGTGGGGCACTTGTGCGTTTTGAAATGAGGCCTCAGTACCGCCCCCCTGCCCTTCATGCAGCCGGCCATGCGTTGAATGTTCCGTTCCAGTGCATCCAGGTCGATTAACAACGCCGGAGTCTCTATCTCATTGATTGTCATTGGCAGCATTTCACATTCTCTTTTCTTACCCTTCCACGGTGCTTATTTCCCCCACAGCGCCCTGCCCTTTTGGTAAAACCCGGCGTACTCGTTGTCGGGCAGCAGCAGCCCTCCTGTAGTCCAGCATAAATGAAGCGCATTTTCACTGCATTCTCCCATCAGGCACGGACCATACAGGCAGGAAGCCGCAGAAGGCTCGACCCGGATCCCCTCGGAATCCTTCAGCAGCACAAGCAGCTTAAACAGCTCCTCATCCCCGATGGTATACTCCCCTTCCACAAGCTTGTTCACCAGCAAGGGGACAATTTCGGAAGGAGCGCCTACCGCCAGGCCGTCCGCCTCAGTCCTGTTGTCGATACCGTAATCCCCCACGTGAAGCCCATGGTATTTCTTTGTCATAAGCGCCAGCAGCATGCAGGGGGAATGCGTCGGTTCGACAAAGTAGGTGTGTACGTTATCCTTAAACAATTGCTTCAGCCCGAAGGTAATGCCTCCCGGCGCGCCGCCGCAGCCGCAGGGAAGGTACACGTACAGTGGGTGCTCCTTATCCACGCGGATGCCGTTCTGTTCAAGCTGTCCCCGGAGCCTTAATGCGGCTACACTGTATCCCAGAAAAAGCTCTTTTGACTTCTCATCATCCACAAAATAGGCGTTCTTCGTCTTTCCGCATTCATTTCGCCCTTCCATGACCGCTTTGCCGTAGTCTCCCTCATGCTCAATCACCGTTGCCCCCATGTCCCTCAGCAGCTTCTTTTTCCACGCCTTTGCCTCCCGGGACATATGGATAACCGTCCGAAAGCCAAGGGACGCCGCCATAATGCCTACGCTCAAGCCCAAATTGCCCGTAGAGCCTACCGCAATGCTATACTCCGAAAAAAGCTTTTTCGCATCCGCATCCGCAAGCCCTGCATAATTGTCACTTCCCGACAAAAGCCCATTCGCTGCCGCCACATCCTCCGCATGCTTCAAGACTTCATAGATTCCGCCCCTGGCCTTTACCGATCCGGCAATTTGGAGATGGCTGTCGCATTTCACGAAAACCCTGCCGCGGATCTTCCGTCCGTACCGTTCTTCAAGCAAAGCCTTCATCTCCGGCGCCGGCGCAAGAGCGGATTCAATCACTCCGTCTTCCACCTCCGGAAACAGTCTTTTTATCAGGGGGCGGAACCTTTCAAGCCTCTCCCGGGCCTCAAGCATGTCCGCATACGTGAGGCTCAATTCCCGCAGCGCTTCGTCGGCCGGTTTCAGATCTTTGTTGGTCCATAGGACCGGTTTTAAGGCAAGTACTTCCTTCAAAATTTTTTCATCACCCATGGATATTACCTCATCCGTAAATATATTCCCTTATCCGATTTTTCAAACGCAATCATTACAAATTTTTTATTGACCTCTTGCATGCGCCCCATCCGGCGGCATAACGCACAGTCACCCCTTAACGGCGCCTGCCGTAAGGCCCTTTTCCACTTTGGATTGGAAAATCAGATAAAACGCCACAATGGGGAAAATCGACAACATCACCGCTGCAAAGGTGGGACCTATCTGCAGGTCCATTTTCCCCTTGAAGCTCAGCAGCGCGATGGGCACGGTATACATGCTTTTCTGGGAAAGAAACACCGAAGCAAAGATCAGTTCATTGTAGATATACAGAAATGATATGATCGCCGCAGTAGAAAGGCCGGGCATTGCGATTGGCATAATAATACGCATTAGCAGCCGAAAGGGGCCGCACCCGTCTATAATTGCCGATTCGTCGATTTCCTTGCTGATCGTCCGCATATAGCCGGAGATGATAAATACCGTTAAAGGGAGATTTAGCGCTGCATAGATAGTAATCATGGCAAGGTAGCTGTTTCTTCCCTGCGCCCTGTTTACGATTTCCACAACAGGGATCAGCACACATTGCGCAGGAATCATGATCCCCATGGTAAAATAGAGCAGAAGGGCGTTGTTGAACCGGTATTTGTACCTGGATAAAACATACGATGCCATGGAACCTATCAAGAGCAGCAGCAGCACCGAAGCACCCGATATGAAGACAGAATTCAGGAGGGCTTTGTCAATATTTGCCACGGCAAAGGCATCCGCGTAGTTTTCCAGCCGTAAAGCCTTTGGAAGCCCAAACATGGAGGAAAAAACCTCTTCATTGTTCTTAAACGAAGAATTCAGCGTAAAAAGCAGCGGATAAATGGCAATAACCGACCCGACGCCGGCAACAAAATATACGGCAAAGTAGTACAGGATCTTTCTGATGATTTGTTTCATGCTTATATCACCACACTTTCCGATGGGATATCCGTCCGATAGGGTATCCGTCATCAAGTTTTTTCTCTGAACAGTCTGTTAACGGTTACGGTTATGATTATGGCAGCAATCAAAACAAAGGTCCCGATACTATTTCCATACCCAAAATAGTTGTATTGGAATGCATATTTATACAGCAGCGTTACGGGAACATCCGTCGCTCCGTTCGGCCCTCCGCGCGTCATAACAAAAACAATTTCAAAAGCTTTTATGCAGCCTATAAGGTTCAATACGACATAAATATTAAAGGTATCTTTCATCATAGGGATCGTAACGTACCATAAGGTCGCCAGATACCCCGCGCCGTCAATCCTGGATGCCTGGTATGTTTCCTCCGGAATGCTCACAAGCCCGGCCGCAAGGATAATCATGTTTAGCCCTACGGAAACCCATGAATTTACCAGGACTACCGAGAATATGGCAATTTGCGGATTTCCAAGCCAGTCGTTGATCCAGCTTGACAAACCGGCGTAGGTTAGCAAATTATTCAGCAGCCCGCCCTGCGGATAAAAAATGAAGCTCCACATGAGCGCTACCGCCGTCTGGCTTATAACCGCAGGTATAAAAAATACAGTTTTAAAAAAAACGCTCCCCTTGATTTTGCTGGTAATGATCAACGCAAATACAAAAGCAACGGGCATGGTTACCAGAAACGTCGACAGGATAAAGACCCCAACATTGTATAGGCCCCTCAAAAAGGCCTCGCTGGTAAACATCTGCAGATAGTTGTTAAGTCCGATATATTTAGGCGCGGATGTCAAAATCCCGTTCCATGAAAAAAAAGATAGATAGATTGCTTTAAATATGGGATACACCATAAGTACCGTGTGAATCAGCAATGCCGGCAAAAGCAGCAATACCGAGGAATAATATTTTTTTAGTTTAACCATTCGTGCCACTCCATTTTGCACTGCGCAGCCATTGTGAAAGAACGGCTGCGCAGCGCGCATCTTATTGGATCATTGACGTTACTTGTTTGCCTCGTAATTATCTATTTCCTTTTGAATATTATCCGCAGTCCCTTTTGGGGTATTCCCCGCGAACAGTCCCTGTATTTCCTCACGAACCTTCGTGGTAAGCTGGCTCATGGGATCGTATACACCGATTTCGTTTCTTAAGTCCGTCACCTCTGAGAATTTTTCCAGAAAGTTCTTTGTTAACGCCGGAACAGTACTCTGATCGATCCCGAGGTCGTCCAGGCTCATGGGGGGTATAAACCCGCCGTTTGTCTGTTCCCACATATATTTGAAATGCTCTTGCGAAGAAATAAACTTCAGCAGCTTAACAGCCGCGTCTTTCTTGCCGTCCTTGGCCAGGCCCGACATGCAAAACGCGCCTGTGGCGCCGCCCATCCAGCTTTTCTGGTACTCGGGCTTGTCCTTGAAATACGGGAAGGGAATAAAGCCTATTTGATCTGCGATTGAGCTGGAAAGCGCCGAACCGAAATACCATGTCCCATCCATATGCATTGCGCTCTTGCCGCTTTCAAAGGCCGCTTTTTCCGCATTATAATCAAGCGTCACAACATTTTGGCCAAAGACGCCTTTATCCTGCATGTCTTTGACAAGCTGGAACAGGCTCAGCATATCCGCGTCATTCCATTTTGCCTGTCTTGAACAAAGGTCGAGGGTTTTTTGAGATCCGTAGGCCTTCATTGAAAGGGAGCTGAGCAAATGGCCTCCCCTGAAGATATCTTTATCGCCGATGGCAAGAGGGGTGATTCCTTTTGCAATAAACTTTTCGGAGGCTTCCATGAATTCTTCGATCGTTTCCGGGGGCTCGCTGCCGATTTGTGTAAACAGGTTTTTATTATAGAATATCCCTATGCCGAAGGATGCGTAAGGAATGCCGTAAACTCCCTCAATATCACTGTATTTCCAATCGTTGAACAAAGAAACGGGAATTTTGTCCGACCATGCCTTATCGCTGTTCAATACGTCGGTCAGATCCGCCATTATTTTGTTCTTTGCATAATCCACCTGACTGACGCCGCCGTAATTCACAAAGATTTCCGGCGGATCCCCCTGGGCTACGGCTGTTTTAAACTTGTCGTTAAAAACTGTTTCGTCGCCGGTAGACCAATCGTCAATAACTATATTTGTGTTTTCCTCCTGAAATTTTTTCAACCTCTCGGCAAAGCTTGCGGATTGCGCCGCGTCTGAAAAATTCGCCAGGACTCTGATGGTGACTGCCTTTCCCGACTGCTGGCCGGCTGAACTGGTAGGACTGGAACTCTCGGTACCACTGCAGCCGACAAAGGTGAACACCATCAAAAACATTGCCACTGCCAGTACGGAACACAAAAACTTTTTCTTCATGCTTTTCTCTCCTTTTTGTTTTTTTACGGTAGCAAGTCCCTACTCCGTCTATTCAGGCACAATTATAGCTTTAAACGCAGGATAGTGAAATAAACTATTTTTCTTGGGTGGTAAAATTTTTCGAATTCATAAATTTTTTTGAAGTGATGTATTCCGAAGGCGATACCCCGAAACGTTTTCTAAAGCACCTGCTGAAATAATACGGATCTTTATAGCCGACGATGCCCGCAATTTCGTGCAGCTTATTCCCGCCAAGATCCATCAGCTCTTTGGCCTTTACCATCCGTATATCGGTAATATACTCCACAATTGACATTCCCGCTTCTTTTTTAAAGATAAAGCTCAAGTGGCATTGGCTTGCAAAAACATTGGCCGCGATATTCTGAAGGCACAATTCGGCACTCTCGTAATTGGCCTCGATATAGCTCCTGGCCATTTTCACTATTTTGGCGGCATTGGAGCTGTATTTGTCGGTATGCTCCAACAACCGGCCAATCACCTCGAGCACCCATTGTTCTATGGCCGCCAGGGATTCATATTGATCGATAAGATGAAAAGGCTCAAAATTTTCTCCCATAAGACTATTGATGCTGGTTCCGTTTTCATAGGAAAAGTAATTCAGATTCAAACCGATCTCCGATAGGACGAAATACAGGCTGTCAATGCCGGAACCATTTTTTACGGCACCTTCCAGAATGTCGTGCAATTCCCTTTGTATATCGCGAATATTGCCTGCTCTTAAATACGAAAGGAGGTTTTTCCGGATTTTTTCCACCAGCGCCATGGGTTTTGCGGCACTTTTCAGCGTATCGGACTCAATGACCCTGTTATTTCCAAGGATAATCCTGTTCCTTAATGCGTCCAGCCCTTCCTTATAAGATTTGCATATCATGCCGGTATCATCGTACTGCCTCCCGATCCCTACGGCCGCTTCTCCGCCAAGCCCGGCATGGATGGCGCAAATTGCTTTGCAAAACAGGTTTAAATAATCAATGGCATGCCCCTGACGATCCCGTACATTCATAATCGCCACAAATCGATCGTTCATGTCGAAAGCACTTGCAAAACAGCCTGTCGGAACAAATATCCCGTTAAGGATGCTGCCGGCCGAAATTTTCCGCGCATCTCTGGAAATTTTTTCGTTTGACTCAAAAAGCTTACCAATCCAAACCACCGCAACAACAAGACCTTCATTTCCGACATCCGGGCAGTATCGCTTAAAGCCCGCGGCCTCTTCCGGTTTTTTCCCCATCAGGACACCGTTGATAAATTTCTGTCTGGCAATATTTTCATTTTCTGATGATATCATTTCCAATTGCTCAATGTTCCTCTTGAAATCAAGCTCTTTCTTTATTGCCATTTTGGCGTTAATAACCGCCTTTGTCAGCTCCTCCCTGTTCACCGGCTTCAAAAGATAGCCCACAACACCGGCGGCCAGTGCTTCCCTTGCATATTCGAATTCCCCATACCCTGTAAGTATTATTATTTTTATTTCAGGATGCGTTTCATGGACAATCTTTGCAAATTCCAAACCGTTTATAAAGGGCATATTGATATCTACAACAGCCAGTTGGGGACGCAATGCCCGTATTAGCCCCAATGCGTCCTCTCCATTTGGCGCCTCTCCCGAAATCCGGCAGCCAAGCTCATTCCAGTCAATGCATCTTTTTATATGCTCCCTGGCCAGATATTCATCTTCTACGATGATAACGTCAATCATCCGCTTATTTCCCCAATTTCCTTTTTAGGCAGCGTAATCAAGACCATCGTACCTTCGTTATACACGCTCTTGATTGTCAGACCGTAGCCCGGCCCAAAATATAATTTTATTCTTGCATCGATATTTTTCAACCCGAAATTTTTTTGGACATTGGTTTCATTTTTGTCAAAGATGCTTCTTATCACCTCCGGCTTAATACCTATTCCATTGTCGATAATCATAATATTGATATCCCCGTCATTATTTATAAATCCTTCCATTCGGATCATCCCTTTATCCCTTATATACTTCAAGCCATGATAAATGGCATTTTCCACCAAAGGCTGTATCATCAATTTCAGGGTATAGTACCGGTAGATCCGGGAATCAATGTTGAATTGGTAGGCCAGCTGTTCTCCGTAACGGGCTTTCATAATATTCAAATACCGCTCCGCAATCATAAATTCGTCTTTAAATGTAATAATCATGCTGCCCTGGCTTAATATCCCCCTGTAAAAAAGCGCCAGTTCCTCAACCACATGAATAATATCTTCGGTTTTCCCCAATTCGGCAAGACCACAAATGCTCTCAAGGGTATTATATAGAAAATGAGGATTTATCTGCTCGTGCAGCAGGGCCATCTCATATTTCTTCTTCTGCTGCTCGGCCATGATGTTTTTTCTCATGAGTCCGGATATCTTTTTTACCATTTTGTTGAATTCCATGGCAAGGATTCCAACTTCATCCTCCGACCGGATATCCGCTTTTGCCTCAAGATTCCCTTCTCCTACGGATTTCATCGTGTCCTTAAGGCGAATGACCGGCTGGGTAATGGACGAGGACAGCAGGATTGTTATAAAGGCTGCCAGAATAACACACATCATCCCGATTAAAATGATTTGAGCCGCCAAAAGTATGCTGTCGCCGACGACGATTTGTATTGGGACCACTCCGATAATCGTCCAGTTAAGCCTGTCATAATGCTTGCATACGACAAGAAAGCTGCCCCCCTTGTCTTTGAATATTTTCCCTCCCTCATGGTTTGTAACCCAGGAGTAATACGTTTCACCGCTGATGGTCCCATACAACCGTTTCTTGTCGGCATCGGAAACAACCGTGCCGTTTTTATCTGCGATAAAAATGTTGCCGCCGTTCTGCATTATCGTGCCGGAATAAAGGCTTGCAATATATTTCTCATTAATGCAAATCTCCAATATGCCCAGTGGATTTCCCGTATTTTCATCCACAAAGTTTTTAAAAAAAGAAATGACGTTCTGCTCCGATTGCAGCTTCTGGTATGCGCTTTTGTGTGTTCCGACCCACTCCGCGGCATCCGGATGCGCATCCGAAAGGCCGCCCGCCTCCGTATCCCGGCCGGTAAATTGCACATTGCCAGAATCATAGATATTCCTGTTAAAATCATAAATGAGCATCGCATCAATATTTGTCGCAGGCTCAATCATCCCCCGCAGAACTCTTTCCACGGTTTTCTTTTCATTATAGGAAACAACGCTTTTCCGGGACACCGTCAGCGAAAGGGTATCCTGGATATCACGGTTTCGGATCACAATCTTGGAATAATTCTCCACGTTATCGAAAACAATATCGAACTTGCCTGAAACCATATTCAAGTACTGAGCGGTATTATCGATGGTTTTTTTGATCATCCGGTTGGATGAAATCACCGAGGAAAGTACCGCCAGCACAACCAGAAGCGCAAATGACTCCATGAAAAACAAGATGAATATCTTTTTTTTTATGGAAAGCGCATAGTAAAAGCGTGCAATTCCTCTCCGGGCTTCCATAAAAAAATTCCGCATGACATTCGCCTCCTCCGTGATGCCGCCAATATCCCGCTACACAAGCCTGCGAACCATCTATGATACCAGGTTTTAAATATCAGCATATCCGGATATTCTTTTGCGTCCGACTGTTCCGGCCGTTTTCGATGGCATTGTCCTAGAATTTCAGAACATCGGCATTAGAGATATAATACAATAATAATCTAATTGTCATTCTATTGCAAGAAGTCAGACTATTGCCTTCACGGCAAAATCATGAACAACATCTCCTAATTAAGAAAATCATAAGATTTTTTTAAAATACACCATTTCAGTGTAATATTTGATAAGATTTTATAAAAAGAAATGCATCCCGGCATTAAAAAGAT
>JAFABI010000079.1 GCA_023426125.1 Bacillota bacterium | reverse complement strand
AAAAAGCTGATCCGTAAACAATATAACTACATAAAGAAAATTGCAAAAGAAGGTTTTTGGTAAAAACAGCTCCACAAAACTCATGGAGCTATTTTTATACTATACGGTAGGTGTTCCATCGCTTACGGAACATTGTCGGGAGTCTTTACTGCTTCAATGGGATTACCGTCATTACCAGTAGCATCATAATTCTTTTTATCGGCATTCCATACCAGTTTATGCCTTGAAGCAAAGTGATAAAGCCCTGTAACATCAGTAAAACCCAGTGATTTGGCTACTTCTGGTCTGGTCTTTCCTAATGCCAATTGATATTGAATCTCTTCAATTTTTCTAGCGGTATTATCCCTATACATTTAAATTCCCCTGTACTCCCTTTATAGCAGGTCTACCGCCTCTTGTAGCTCGTCAATGCTTGTATGGAGGTAGACCGTGGTTGTTTTTATACTGTTATGCCCCAATAGCTTCTGTACTTTCAGAATGTCAACTCCCCGTTCTGTAAGATTTGAGGCAAAGCTATGTCTTAATATATGACATGATACATGTTTGTCCAATCCTACCTTATTTTCTGCTTGTTTCAATACCCTGTTTACATATTGCTTGCATATACTGCCGCTTTTACCTGAAAAGAAATTTTCTGTTCCCTCGTCATGCCTGTATTTTTCAAGGTATTCCAGCAATACTTTCTTTAGTCTGTCATTTATGGGAATGTTCCTGTCCTTATTCCCTTTGCCCTGTTTGACGCTCACATAATCGTTATCAAGGTAAATATCTGAAAGGCTAAGGTTAAGACACTCCCTGATTCTTAGCCCCGTATAAAAGAGTGTATGGACTACAGCGTAAGCGGTAGGACTGCTTATATGCTTGACCAGTTTCCTGAACTCCAATTCTGTTATATAAGCCCGTTCTTTTGTCTCAACCCTCGTATTCCTAATGAGCCTACCGATATTGATACTGCAATAACCTTTCATATGGCAAAAGCTGTAGAGGCTTTTGAAGGCAGTAATCATATTATGGCGGGTAGAGCTTGAATACTTGCTTTCAGGCAATTCATTAAATATATACCGTTCCAAATCGTCAGGCGTTATATCGTCTATATATACCTGTCGGTTGTATTGCATAGCCGTATACTTGTTGAACTGCCCCAGGAATTTCATATACAGGCTTATAGTTTCAATACTCTTGTCCGTTACTTCCAGATATTCATTAAATAGCTCAATAGCCTTTGTTAACAGCATAAAGTCCCCCTATTTCATCAGATTTACAGCCTTTCGCATTTCGTCCATGTTGGTATGCAGGTATATGCTTGTCGTTTTTATGTCGGTATGTCCTAATAGCTTTTGTATCCTGTTCAGGTCTACACCCTTTGCGACAAGATTGCTTGCAAAGCTATGCCGCATGATATGACAGGTCACAGACTTATTAATATCTGTTTTTTCGGAAGCATCTTTCAGTATAAGGTTTATATAGCTCGGTGATATGCTTCCTCTACGGCTAACAAAAAACAGGTCTGTATCCTTGTCTACTCTGCAATTATCCAAATAATCCAGCAATACCGCTCTCAATTTATAGTTGATAGGGATTATGCGGGTATGCTTTTCCTTATCCCTGTTAACGGTTATACAATTCTTGTCAAAATCCACATCATCAAGGGTAAGCTTCTGTAGTTCATTTATCCGTAACCCTGCATAATATAAAGTCTGTACCGCCGCACCTATCAATTTAACATCAATAGCTGATGCAAGTTTGTCAAATTCAGGAGGGGTAAGGTATACACGCTCTTTTACTCTCCTTCTTACTTGCTTTACCTGTCTTGCTATATTGGTATTGATATAGCCCTTTTTATAACAATAACCATAAAAGCATTTAAAGGCGGTTATCAAATTGAAACGGTAAGCGGAAGAACATTCTGCATGCTCCTCCTGTAAATACGTTTCAAAATCGGTGGCGGTAACATCATCAACATACACTTGATAATTATATTTGTTGCAAAGGTATCTACAAAACCGATTAAGATTGTCCTTGTATGTCTCTACAGTCTCTATGCTTCTGCCTATATCATCAAGGTTAGCTAAATAAGCTTCTATAGCCTCTTTCATTGTTATTGAGCCGTTCTGCGCTACAGCATTTGTAATTCTCATTCGTCATTCTCCCCCTCATCAAGTGCTTTCCCCTATATAACATCCTGAACTCATAGTATAAGGTCTCGCACAAAGTCAATATCAGTTAAAAGCCTTTTAATGCCATGACTTACCGGTGTCTCCCAACTGGTGTCAAGTTCCTCCGATTTTATGTTTAGTTCCTGCAATAAATCAAAGTCTATGGATAATGTAATCGTCGCTTTCTTTTCATCCATTACAAAATGCCTCCCTCAAATCTATACGATATTAACTACTCAAAGTTAAGCGGTATTGATAATTTTTAAATTATCGCCGTGTGTCTGCCTTCTGCCTGTATCCCCGCATATTTATATTGTCCACGATAAAAGCTCTCATGGTCTAGTATTCTCTTTACCTGTACCTTGGTAAATTCCTTACACCGTGCTGTCCTGTGGCCCTCGGAATTGATTTTTAAAGCTATTTGAGCAAGGGAATAGCCTGGGTATTGTTCCCGTATCTCAAATACCCTTTTTACGCCTCTAGCCCGTTTCTCGTCAACCTCGATATTCTTTTCGGACTTCCTGCTCCTATAGCCATAAGCAATCCCGCCGCCTGAATACTTGCCCTCTTTTGCTTTCCGTTTT
Source organism: Bacillota bacterium (assembly GCA_023426125.1). Taxonomy (GTDB): domain Bacteria; phylum Bacillota; class Clostridia; order Acetivibrionales; family DTU013; genus MnB-11. Next base: position 4,912 of record JAFABI010000079.1, on the reverse strand, counting down.
CTGCCCTTGCTCAGTTTTAATGCTATTTCCAAACGCTGGTACTCATCCAAAAGCTCCATAAGCCCATTGACTAATACGTTTGTAGGGTCATTCGCATAGACTGAATATGTCGGCTGCTCAACTGCTTTAATATCAACCCCATGTTTCTTTAAAACCCGCTGGATTAATATTTTGGCGGTATCGCTCCGCCATAATCGGCTTGTGTTCAAGCAGACAATATATTTAACTGCCTTTATCTGTAACTCTGCAAGCATTTCCTGTAGGGCAGGGCGGTCTACTGTTAAACCATCTTCATCAATCTTAGCTCCAGAAATTCCCTCATCCTTAAATATCTCTAATAGTTCAAGGTTGTTCTGTTCACAATACCGCCGAATTTCATCCTGCTGAAAAGCTATCGAATAACCTTCACGTGCCTGATTTTCAGTACTTACACGGACATAACCGAATACCTTAGCCTTCATTCCATCACCTCGTTACACGAATTTGAATTGCTGTAACACCAAAAGGTCATAGTGAGCGTACTGCCCCATCAAAACCTTATTAGCGTTAATTTACAGTAGCACAAGAAGCCATAAATGAAGCAAATCCTATACAAGCTTCCAGATTAATTTTGAAAAGAGCATGTCGAATTCTAATAGAAACAACCGCCCCAGTGCCTTGAACTTTTCATTTTACTGTTTCGGAGGTCGGTTGCCATCTTATACACCTGAGAAAATTTTTCAAAAGTTCGTTACGGATTTATGTATGGGGAGGGGGGTGAGCGGAATAGGGGGTGGGGTATCTCTTTCCTTTGTCCTAACAGAAGAAGTCCCCCCACCAATCTCATTGAGCGGAGCGAAATGAGAGTAAGGATTGATATTAAATTACCTTTAGTTGTTATTATATAATTGCTATTGCATATTGCTATTACACATTGTTATTAATTGTAGGCATATTTTAATCCTGTATAGTATAAAATTCATCCTATTTGATAGCTGATTTTTAACCATTACAATGGATAAATTCTGACTATTGGTTAGAATTTATACCTTAATGATATAAAAATTAAACCACCATAGTATAAAATCACCACCAGTTTTTCTTTGGATACAGTTTGCTTGCCAACATTTCGCTTTGAACTTTTTTAAAATGTTCGTTTATTATCTTATAGGTTTCCTCTTGTGCGGCGGTATAAACTTCCCGAAAATCATCACAAGGCTTTAGCAAAATCTTTATTACTGGCATATAAAGTTCCTCATCATGAGTAAATCTTCTTATAGTTTCCACTATTTCCTTTTTATAAAGAGCCAAATCAAAATTTTCTTCGACATTGAAAAGTAAATCATTGTTTTCATCAAACTTCTTATAGTTATTTTGAATTATATTGTAAAGCATCTCACTTAGAAGTACATATGGGTTCTTCGACAAATTGGCAATCTTATATCTATTCTTCCTCCTGCTTGCCATCCTTTTTATAATAAACCCCTTCTTCAAAAGGCTTTTAAGTGCTGTTTTTACGGTACTTACAGACATGTTGCAATTAGTAGCAATTATGTCTTGCAGTACTTCACAGTATCCTTCATCATTGCCCGCCCAAGAGAACAACTCCCAAAGTATGTCTTTTTCGGATGAAGATAGAAACATGCAACGTCTTAATACATCAGGTACAATTACAAAGAAAGTATTATGAACGCCTTCCAATTCAATATCACCTGCAGTAGATGCTTCTTCACACACAGCACCCTCCGCACTGATATAATCATACTGGTTACGAATATCTCCCAGGAATTTTCTGTTATTTATTTGTTTTTTAGTAGCCATACCGTTATCCCCCTTCAAAAATCTATTCACACATCTATACGATGTCAGGGGTGCATAGTTAAGCGACTTTCAATATTTTTTAAATGGCGGGCGGGAGATTTCTCATTTCAGTTAAAACAACGCCGACCGACCATAAACTAATATGGAGTGTTCATGGAATGGAGGTGGTCAGGATGCGTTATAGGGTTTTAGAATTGTATTTGAAGATTATAAATAAGATACGTGATACAATACCGCCAATATATTTAATAGCATTGTTCGTGCTTGTAGTTTTATCTATAGCAATCAGATAACTGCAACACTACTGATTTGTTGCACACCATTCCACAACTCTTTAATGAACTTATGCGGCTTACAGGATTTAAGGCAGTGCAATATCCTCCATAAATTCCATATAAACTGCACCATGAATAGTTGGCGGGTATCCCTGTTCAAAAATCTACTATAATAGAGTATCCGCCCAATGATTCATATATATGAAATATATAATGACTTCTCGATATGAAATAATTTCTTAGTGTCATTCTCTTAAAATCCTCAGAAACAGGCGGGTATTGCAGTTTCATCCCACCTTAATAAAAATGAAGAGAGCATACATCATTATCATTAGAAGAATAAAACCTCCGAATCCCCCAAGTACAATAACTATGAATTTTGTAAATGGGTGCATTCTTAACCTACCGCAACAATGTGGACATATCAATGCTTTCTTTGCTACTGTTTCATTGAATATCTTACAAGCTGTGAGTGAATCTGCCATTTTTTATTCCTCCCATGAAAAATTCCATTTATATTATACCTATTTCACTATAAGCGAAACTTTTTGTACGAGCCAATTGGATACAATTTCTATGAGGTGTTGTATAATGGTAGGCAAATACTCTGATAGATATAAAAGAATAGGACAGAGAATTCAATACCTATAGAAAAAAGGCGGGGTTTACCCAGCAGGAGCTTGCCAACAAGATTTCTATTAGTGTTAGCTAACTTACTAAGGTTGAAGCCTAAAACTGTGATAAACCCTTTTCTTTAGAAGTCTTGTTTGAAATTTCAGATGTCTTACATATCCCTGTTATTACTTGCAGATATATAATCAGAGTTACTGGCAATGGACTACCAGCGTTTCGCATGCAGCGCAGCGTCAACTAAGCGACCATATGGCAACGGCGGAGCCGTGCCTGAGGGAGCGTTTTGAAAAAAGACAAGAAAAGAGGCTTGTTTTTAGTCTCAAGCCCCTATCTTTGTTGGTCTATACGTTTGTCTGTTAACAATGTTTTAAATAATCAATAGGCGTTGCACTGGCATTCATTGAATCTTCTGCATTTACAAAAAGAAAATTTGTGTGTTTATTCTTGCAGGCAGATATTAGTATTTTATTTGTACATAATGCGATGGAAGAAAAGAAATCTGTTATAAATAAGTCTGAACCATCCCATGTATTTTGATTCAGATAAAATTCTTTAATCTCCCATAGTTGCTTATCAAAAGTAACCTGTCCACATCTGCAAGTTTTCTTAACTTTAAGCTTCATCTTTCCTAAATCAGCATTGCATCTACCGTTAATTACAATATGGAAATATTGTGGAGGAGTAATGGTTTGAAGCTTTTTTGTAAAAACATTATTGATATCAACTTTGTAATAGCTATATCCAGTAATGTTTTCTTTCTTCCAATCTTCAAGAACCTTCTCAGATATTATTGTAAGCGGGTATTCACCGCAAAGTAAAATATCCGGATATTTTGTACCACCCTCTATATCTACTCCGAATTCTCTTTTAGGGTACCTTCCTACACTTCCACAACTAGCACAGTTTATTATTACTTCCTCAGATTTAGGATATATCTTCGTTGCCCGTGCCCATCCTTTTGAAAAAAAAGTGTTATTAGTCATATTATAAAACATAGTTATTCTCCTTTGCTGCTAAAATCCTCCATCCCAGCGTATATCATTTCTTAACTGATTATAAAACTTTATTATATCTTGGGCTTTAGCATTAGGATTTTTATTAATGAAAACTTGCCATTCTCTACTGTAAGCCGCTGACCATGATTGATGTCCTCCATTTCCACCGCCTCTGACATATGAACCAAATTGAATATCATTTACATTCAGACCTTTTTGAGCAAACCAGTCTTTGAATTCCCATGGTAATCCATGATGTACCTGAGGACTAAACAATCCTGCTGGCGGTCCTCCAATATTATTCATTGCAGTTCTTAAACCATTTCTATTAGTTGGAGCTGTAATTGCCTTATAAACAGGGGCTTTGAAAATTGAAGATATTATAGGCTTTAATAGCCCGCCAATTCTACCGACTATGCTTTTACCTACGACACCAAAAACAATACCCGAAGAAAACTGTGTTGCTTTATCTAGTCCCCTTAACTGGTTTATACTTTGATTTCTTTCATCAATATGTTTTTGTATCTCTTTTATGGTACTGTCATAGGCAGGATCTGATTCACTCATTCTATCAAGAGAAGAACATAAACTATTTAATTCCTGCTCATGATATGCAACAGATTCTTCTAACATTTGCTTTAAAACTCTAAAATTACCTGCTGTTGGCGAATTACCATCAGGGTCAAGGAGATTGATAGGATTATTATAACAATAGGTGTACAAATTCAAAGAGAGAGGATCGTTTGCATTGCCCCATACAGAATCCTCAGTAATGAACCTTCCTATAGTCGGATCATAGTATCTAGCCCTCAAGTAAATGGTCCCAGTTTCCTTGTCAAAGTATTCTCCGGCATACCGGAACACATTGGTATCGTTATTGTCAATGTTCAACTCATTGCCAAATGCATCATACTCATAGGATTTTATCACATTTCCCGAAGCACCTGTCAATTGCACCGTATCACCATGCCCATTATAGACATAGTAGCTGCGTGCTCCAGCAGTATTGTCTGCGGCTACCAGATTAATCCCACGAATATACTTATTCGTTACAGCCCCAGCGGCATTCAACTCCAATGCAATCTGGCTGCCATCCCAGATATGCTTTGTTGTGGTCCCATTAACCGTTTTACTGGCTCTAAGCCCGTCGGCATTGTAGGTGTATCTAAGGGTGTTTGTGCCTTCGATGACCTGGATAAGCTGGTTAAA